>CAWEBF010000028.1:0-200924 GCA_963807235.1 uncultured Acidobacteriota bacterium | reverse complement strand
GCACCGGCAGCACCAGCAGTTTTGCGGTAGGGCCGACCGCATATAGGCGTGCACCCCATGCAGCGTCCGACCAGAGCGTTCCGACCAGCGCCAGGGCGAACAGCGCAATCGGCGCGACACAAATCGGCCGCTTGAGCGACTGCAAGAATGCCCTTACGTCGAGGAACGGCGCCATTGAGATCAGCATCGCCGCTGCAAAAATCGCGACCAGCGAAGTCGACCAGGGTAGCGAAAGGGCTAACAGGATGGCGAAAGTATCAACCGTGGTCGCCCAGGCGGCCGGATCCCGCCACCGACGCCACATCGAAACTGCCACCGACGCATTCACCGCGACGCTCATGCCTTGCCTCCACGGGCGCGATTGACCAGCGTGGTCGTGGAGAAACCTGGCAACACGTCGACCAGCAGCACTTCGCCGCCGTGGGCCTCGACGATCTCGTAGCCCACCACCTGGTCGCGGGTGTAGTCTCCGCCCTTCACCAATACGCTCGGCTTGATCTCGGTGATCAACCTGATCGGCGTGTCTTCCTCGAAGATGACGACGAGATCGACCGCCTCCAGCGCCGCCAGCACCTCCGCCCGCGCGCGCTCGTCCTGAACCGGGCGCGTCTCGCCCTTCAACCGCTTCACCGAGGCGTCGCTGTTGAGACCCACGATCAGCCGGTCGCAGGCGCCGCGTGCCGCGGTCAACACCTTGACGTGGCCGGGATGCAGGATATCGAAACAGCCGTTGGTGAAGCCGACCCGCAATCCCTGTTGGCGCCAATCTGAAAGCTGCGCCTCGAGGCCGCCACCCGCCGCAACGATCTTTTCTTCCGCCGCCAGGAACGCATGCGGCAGGATTTTTCGCCGCAATTCGGCCGACGTCACGCTGGCGGTGCCCTTCTTGCCGACGGCAACCGCCGCCGCCGCATTCGCCATCCGCAACGCGGTTTCCCAATCGGCTCCGGCGGAAAGCGTCACCGCCAGCACCGCGGCGACGGTGTCGCCGGCGCCGGAGACGTCGCGCACTTTGACCGGATGCGCCGGCACGTGGATCGCCTCGCCCTGGCGCGGCACCAGCGTCATGCCGTGCTCGCTCTGGGTCACCAGGATAGCTTCGCAGTCCGCCAGCTGCATCGCGTCCTGCGCGGCGTCGGCGATGCTCTTTTCAGTGTCGGCGCGGCTGCGGGTTGCCTCGGCAAACTCCTTGCGGTTGGGCGTCAGCAGCGTGGCGCCGCGATAGATCGCAAAATTGGCGCTCTTGGGATCGACGATCACGCGCTTGCCGAGTTTTCGCGCGGCATCGATGATGTTGCGGATCACCCGCGCGGTCAGCACGCCCTTGGCATAGTCGGACAACAGCACGATGTCCGCGCGGGCGAGTTGCGGCAGGATGGCGTCGATCAGCTTCTGCTCGATTTCGGCGGAGGCCGGCTGCGCCACTTCCCAGTCCGCGCGCAGCATGTGGGTGGAGAAATGTTCGGAGACGAAACGCACCTTTCGCGTCGTCGGCCGCGAGCGGATCGGAAACCAGCACGCTCTCGATTCTGCCTTCCTGCGCCAGCGCGGATTTCAGCGCCGCGCCCGCATCGTCCTCACCGATCAGCCCGACAAAAATGCAGCGCGCGCCGAGCGAGGCGATGTTGCGCGCGACGTTGCCGGCGCCGCCGATATTGCTCTCGCTGCGCCGCACAGCAATGACCGGCGCGGGCGCTTCCGGCGAAATCCGCGAGACCTCGCCGTAGACGAATTCGTCGAGCATGAGATCGCCGACGCAAAGCACCGTCTGGCTGACCATCGTATGCGACAGGGCTTCAAAATCGAACATCTGAACTCGTACCCTGTTGCGTCGTCAGCGGAAACGGTCGGCGGGAATCGAGGAACCCCCCGACGTAAGCCGCGACCGCATCTTCCAGCGCGGTGAAGCCGCCATTGTAGCCGGCGCGCTGCAGCCGATCGACCTCGCTTTGGGTGAAATACTGGTAGCTGCCGCGAATTTGCTCGGGCATGTCGACGTACTGGATATTCGCCGATGTGCCGAGCGCGGCATAGGTCGAGAAAATCAGATCCTTGAAACTGCGCGCGGTGCCGGTTCCGACGTTGAAGATTCCGCTGACATCAGGCGTCGCCATCAGCCACATCATCACCCGCACCACATCATCGACATAGATGAAATCGCGCCGCTGATCGCCGTCGGCGATACTGTCGCGGTGAGACTTGAACAGCTGCACGACACGGCCGGCCTTGATATCGTCGAAGCGCCGCGCCAGCACGCTCATCATGGTGCCCTTGTGATACTCATTGGGGCCGAACACGTTGAAGAATTTCAAGCCGGCCCATTGCGGCGGCAACCGCTCGCCGTTGGCCGCGCGTTCGGCGACCGCCATGTCGAACAGATGCTTGCTCCAGCCGTACAGATTCATCGGCCGCAGCGTCTTCAGCGTCGACGGGTCGTCGGCAAAACCCTGCGCACCGTCGCCATAGGTCGCCGCCGACGATGCGTAGATGAACGGCGTCGCATTGGCCGTGCACCAGTCCAGCAGCCGCATCGACAGCCGGAAATTGGTTTCGATGACGAGATCGCCGTCGGTGGCCGTGGTCTCGGAAATCGCGCCGAGATGGATGACGGCATCGAGCCGGCGGCCCTTGAGCCAGTCCGCCAGTTCGGCCGGCGGCACGAAGTCGGCGAGCTGGCGCTTGGCCAGATTGCGCCATTTGCCGTCGTGGCCGAGCACGTCGCAAACGGCGATATCGGCGCGGCCCGCGTCATTCAACGCGGCCACGAGGTTCGATCCGATAAAACCGGCGCCTCCGGTCACCAGCAGCATGCCGTCCCCTGCCCTTGATGTAGGATGGCAGCTTTGCCCCAGTCCGGCTCGGCAGGCAACTTGGGCGATCCCGGTGGTGAAGACGGAAGCCACCGCCCGAGACTTTACCTCGCTCGAGGAGCCGTTACCGACAGGATTGAAATATAACCCACCAGACCACAAAAACATGAATCATGAATTCAACATATATAGGGAGATGGAGGAACCGGGCGATACCCGGCCGATCCTGATTGTCCCCTATATGTGGATCGGTGACTTCGTGCGCGGCCATACCGTGGTACGGGTCCTGAAGCAGCGCTGGCCGAACCGGCCGGTCGATCTGCTCGTCACGTCGCTGTGCGCCCCGCTGGTCGATTATATGCCGGGCGTCCGCGCTGGCATCGTCTGGGACCTGCCGCGCAGCCGGCTGGCGGTGGCCAAGCAATGGGGCCTGGCGGAGCAGCTGCGGGCCCGCGGGCTACGGCACCGCGCTGGTGCTCCCCCGCACCTGGAAGTCGGCGATTGCGCCCGCGCTGGCCGGCATCCCGGAACGGGTGGGGTTTGTCGGGGAAGCCCGGTTCGGGCTGATCAACCGATGGCGCTGGGGCGAGAAGGCCCTGCCCCGCTTCATCGACAAGAATGCGGCGCTGGCGCTGCCCGACGGGGCGCCCCTGCCAGGCCAATGGCCGGTGCCGCAGCTTGTCGTTTCCGCCGAGGAAGCCGGCCGCTGGCGGCAGGCCAACGGGCTGGGCACCGGCCCCGCCATAGCGCTCGCGCCGGGCTCGGTCGGCGCCTCCAAGCGCTGGACCTACTATCCGGAGGCCGCGCGGCTGCTGGCCGAACGCGGCCTCGATGTCTGGGTGGTCGGCGGCCCCGGCGAAAAGGCGCTGGCGGCGGAGATCGTGGCCGCCGGAGGCGCGCGCGTCCGCGACCTCACCGGCACCGACCTGCGCAACGGCATCCTGGCAATGGCGGCGGCCAGCGTCGCGATATCGAACGATTCCGGGTTGATGCACATCGCGGCGGCGATCGGGACGCCGACCATGGGCATTTTCGGCCCCACCAGCCCCTATCACTGGGCGCCGCTGAACGGCCTCGCCGCGACCGTACAGACCAAAACCGTGGTGCCGTGCCAGCCCTGCCACCGGCCGGTCTGCACCATGAACGATCATCGCTGCATGCGCGACATTCCCGCTTCCGACGTGGTCGGGATCACTGAACGCGTACTGGCCGAGGCGGGGCAGCCATGAGCAAAGTCGATTCGGCCGGTTCCGCGCTCAGGCCCGCCGCGTTCCTCGACCGCGACGGCGTGGTCAATCACGACGACGGCTATATGGGCACGCGGGAGCGGATCCGCTGGATGCCGAACGCGGCGAAGGCGATCCGCCGGCTCAACGACGCCGGATATTTTGTCTTTTTCTTCACCAACCAATCCGGCGTGGCGCGCGGATTTTTCACCGAGGGCGAACTCAACACGCTGCATGACTGGATGCTTGCCGAGCTGGCGGCGCAAGGCGCCGTCGTCGACGACGTGAGGTATTGCCCGCATCATCCGGCCGGAACGGTCGAGGGCTATCTCGAGGACCATCACTGGCGCAAACCGGCACCCGGCATGATCCATGATCTGATGGCGCACTGGCCGGTGCGTCACGACGGCAGCTTTGTCATCGGCGACCGCCCCACCGATATCGAGGCGGCGCAAGCCGCGGGGCTGCCGGGGTTTCTGTTCGCGGGCGGCGATCTCGATGCCTTTGTCGCCGACGTGATGGCTCAGACCAGCGCGCGATAGACTTCCGCGATCCGGTTGGCCTCCGCGTCGAGGCTGAATTTTTCCAGCACCCGCGCGCGACCGCGTTCGCCCATCGCGGCGGCGGCAGCAGGATCGCGCATCAGCGGCTCCAGGGCCTGCCACCAGCGCATCGACATCGCCTGTCGGCGTCAGCACGCCGGTGACGCCATCCTCGATCACCAGCTCGGCCGCGCCCGCGCGCGACGCCACCAGTGCCGCGCCTGCCGACATCGCCTCGATCAGGGTCAGCCCAAAACCCTCGTTGCGCGAGGTGAAGGCGTAGATCGTCAGCCGCTGGTACCAGCGCGGCACCTCCTCGATATCAAGTTCGCCTGTATATGACGATGCGCGATTGCAGCCCGGCGGCCTCGATCCGTTTTCGCAAGCGTTCGGCGAACGCGGTTTGCTCCGGCGTGATAGCGCCGACCATGACGGCGGTGAAATCGGGATAACGCGGCAACAGCCGGCACATCGCGTCCACGAACACGTCGCTGCCCTTTTGCGCGCGCACCCGGCCGAAGCAGCCGATCGCGTAGCGGCCGGGCAATCCTGCTTCCGCGAACGCAGCGGCGCGATCTCGCGGTGGTGCGTAAGCGTCGGTATCGACACCATGCATGACGACAGTCGCCTCGCGCCTGAGAAACGACTTCGATATTTCGCTGGTGGCGATGATCGCGTCCATCTGCCGGATCAGCCAGCGCGTGATCCAGGTGTGATGCCGCTGCGCCGCCGAGGTGAATACCAGCTTCAACGGCCAGCCGAGCGACCGCAGCAGCACACCCACGATCATCTCGTTGTTGCGCCGCGCATGCCAGATCAGCGAGTTGCGGCGGCGCCATAATTTCGCGAGATCCGCAAGCCCGATCCGCGCGATGCCGTCGGGCGCATCGGAGCCGAGCCAGCCGGCACGAAACATTTTCGCCAGTTTCGGCGCCACCATGCGGTTGGTCGCGGTGACGCCGGAATAGCGCCTGTGCAGATTCGGCACGATCAGCTGCAGATTATCCGCGGATATGTTCTCGATCGGCACGTCGGGCTCCGTTTCGCGCATTTCCTATACGCAACATTAATCATAGTGACCAGTTCGCCTGCGCCGAAACCCACTCTTCACCGCGCTCCGGATAGCATCGCCCGGCTAAATTGGGAGACGGGTGAGCTCATGACTGTGCTTGTCACCGGCGGCGCCGGCTATATCGGAAGTCATACGGTTCATGCGCTGGCGGAAGCCGGCGAAAGCGTCGTCGTGATCGACAATCTGTCGACCGGATTTTCCGCGTTCGTGCCGGAAGGCGTGCCGCTGTTCATCGGCGACGCCGGCGACGAGAACCTCGTCGAGGGCGTCATCGCAGCGCATGGCGTCAAGAGCATCATTCATTTCGCGGGCTCGGTGGTGGTGCCGGATTCGATGCGCGATCCGCTCGCCTATTACCGCAACAACACCATGACGACGCGCAGCCTGCTGAACGCGGCAGTGAAATGCGGCGTCAACCGCTTCATCTTTTCGTCGACCGCGGCGGTCTACGGCAATCCCGACCAGATGCCGGTTCCCGAGAGCGCCCCGACCCGGCCGCTGTCGCCTTACGGCTCCTCGAAGCTGATGACCGAAATCATGCTGCACGACGTCGCCGCCGCGCACGGCATGAACTATGTCGCGCTGCGCTACTTCAATGTCGCGGGCGCCGACCCCAAGGCGCGCATCGGGCTTGCCACTGTCGGCGCGACGCATCTGTTGAAGATCGCGGTCGAGGCGGCCACCGGACAGCGCGCCAAGGTCGATGTGTTCGGGACCGATTATCCGACGCCGGACGGCAGCTGCATCCGGGATTTCATCCATGTCAGCGATCTCGCGCAGGCGCATCGCGCGGCGCTGTCCTATCTGCGTGACGGCGGGACTTCGGCGACGCTGAACTGCGGCTATGGCCGCGGCTATTCCGTGCTGGAAACCATCGAGGCGGTGCGGCGCGTCTCCGGGCGCAATTTCGCGGTTCAATATGCGCCGCGACGGCCCGGCGACATCATGACCATGATCGCGGACACCAGCCGCATCCGCAGCACCCTGGACTGGACCCCGCAATACGACGATCTCGAGACCATCGCCGCGCACGCGCTGGCGTGGGAAGAGAAAGCTGTTCCGCGAGCGCCATGGCGAGCTCGCGGCAGGCGGTTTCGGCCTAAAATCCGGTTCGGCGCAAGCCCCGATTTGGCTTGAAAAACCGGGATATAGCGGGCAAGGAGACGGACGTTTCGCAAGCCAACCCTGACGCGCGGGCGGGAGCCTGCCAGCGCTGTCAATGGAACGCGGATGACCGAACTTCCTAAGAAAATCACTGACGATCCCTATGGCGCGGCGATCCTGATTCGCCGCCTGATCACCGAACAGGGCCTCACCTACTGGCGGCGCTATCTGCTGGCCTTCGTGCTGATGGCGGTGTCGGCGGCGCACGACCGCCGGCTCCGCCTATCTGCTCGGCGAGGTCATCAACAAGGCCTATGTCGACAAGGACGTGCGCGGCATCGCGCTGTTGTCCGGGATCACCATCCTGATCTTCATCCTCAAGGGCGCCGCGACCTACGGTCATCACGTGATTCTTTCGAAGATCGGGAACGCTATCCTCGCCAACAACCAGCGCCGGCTGTTCGCCAAATTGATGAGCGAAAGCATCGCCTTCTTCTCCGAGCGGCATTCGTCGGAATTTCTGGCGCGGCTGACCGCCGGCGCCGCCTCCGTCACCCAGGTTCTCAATCTCCTGATCAACGCGCTCGGTCGCGACCTGCTGTTGCTGATCGGCCTCGTCGCCGTCATGCTGATGCAGGATCCGTACATGGCGCTGCTCGGATTCGCGGTGGCGCCGCCGGCCATGCTGGTGCTGCGCAAGCTGGTGAAGCGCATCAAGGGCCTCGCGCACAACCAGTTCACCGGCACCGCCGACATCCTCGAGACCATGCAGGAATCGCTGCAGGGCATCCGTACCGTCAAGGCATTCACGCTCGAACAGACCATGCGCGAGCGCATCGACGCCAGCATCACGGCGGTCGAGCGCAACGCCAACAAGATGGCGCGGGTCTCCAACCGCGCCGAGCCCGCTGATGGAAACCCTCGGCGGTTTCGCGATCGCGGCCGGGCTGATGTATGGCGGCTATAGCGTGGTCGCGATGGGCGCCACGCCGGGCCAGTTCTTTTCGTTCCTGACCGCGTTCCTGATGGCCTATGAGCCGGCCAAGCGTCTGGCACGGCTCAATATCGAGCTGAACAGCAACCTGATCGGCGCCCGCAAATTGCTGGAGATCGTCGACAGCCCCTCCAGCGAGCCTGATGACGACGACAAGCCGGCGCTGAAGCTGATCGATGCGCGGGTCGAGTTTCGCGACGTGACGTTCGCCTACCGTCCGGACGAGCCCGTGCTCAACCGCATGAGCTTTGTCGCCGAGCCCGGCAAGATGACCGCGCTGGTCGGCCCCTCCGGCGGCGGCAAATCCACCGTGCTGGCGCTGCTGCTGCGGCTCTACGAGCTGAACGACGGCCACGTCCTGATCGACGGTCAGGCGATTTCCGGCGTTTCACGCAAGTCGCTGCGCCAGCAGACCGCCTATGTCGGGCAGGACGTCTATCTGTTCCGCGACAGCATCGGCGCCAACATCGCGTTCGGCCGGGTCGGCGCGACGCAGGACGAGATCGAGGCCGCCGCCAGGGCCGCCTGTGCGCACGAATTCATCATGGGATTTCCGCTCGGCTACGATACGCCGGTGGGCGAGCACGGCACGCAACTATCCGGCGGCCAGCGCCAGCGCATCGCGGTGGCCCGCGCGCTGATCAAGAATGCGCCGATTATCCTGCTCGACGAGGCGACCGCGGCGCTGGATTCGGAATCCGAAAAGCAGGTGCAGGAAGCGATCGAGCATCTCTGCCAGAACCGCACCACCATCGTCATCGCGCATCGCCTGCACACCATTATGCATGCCGACGCCATCCTGGTGGTCGAGGGCGGCGAGATCGTCGAGCGCGGACGGCATGACGACCTGTTGCGCCGCGGCGGACGCTATGCGTCGTTCTTCCGCCTGCAGCATCGCGATGCCGGCCCGCTGACGCTGGCGCCGATCAGCGCAACCGCGTAAAGCTATCCAGCCGTGTTTCCTGCCCGCAACCCCCGCCGAGATCGTCATGAACGCCACATCCTACGTCATTCCCGCTCCGCCGCAGCCCTCCCTTCCCGTCGTCGGCGAAACGAAATCCTATCCGGTCCGCCGCATCTGGTGCGTCGGCCGCAACTACCTCGAGCACATCCGCGAGATGGGCAATGACGAGCGGGCGCCGCCGTTCTTCTTCGCCAAGCACGCCGACATGCTGGTCCCGGACGGCGCCACCATCCCCTATCCGCCGCTGACCAAGGATCTGCACCACGAGGTCGAACTGATCGTCGCGATGAAGAGCGGCGGCCTCAACATCCCGGCCGACAAGGCGCTCGACCACGTCTACGGCTACGGCGTCGGCATCGACCTCACCCGCCGCGACCTGCAGATCGCCTCGCGCAAGAAGGAGCGGCCGTGGGAAGTCGGCAAATCCTTCGACTATTCCGCGCCCTGCTCGCGCGCTGCAGCCGGCCGCCAAGATCGGCCATCCCTCCGAAGGGCAGGATCTGGCTCACCGTCAACGGCACCGAAACAGCAGAAGGGCGACCTCACCGAACTGATCTGGAACGTGCCCGAGATCATCTGGCAGCTTTCGCAGCAGGTTGCGCTCGCCGCCGGCGATATCATCATGACGGGAACGCCGGCCGGCGTGTCCGCGCTCTCGCCCGGCGACAAGATCGAATGCGGGGTCGACGGCGTCGGCACCCTGAAGGTTGCGATCGGCCCGCCCGCGGCATAATCGGCATTCTTCGCCAAAATGCGAAAATCAGGGCTCCGGACCCGCTCCGGAGCCCTTTTTTACGTCCGAATTTGCGCGTTTCTCCGTAGAACTACCCATAAATTCGTAATTCGTTAACCATACCCCGATTGAATAGGGCTGGCCGCCACAACGCTCGCGCTGGAGCCGCCTATGACCCCCGACTGGAACGCCATCCGCCTCGATTTGCTTGGTATCGACGAGCCGATGCGGGCAACACTTGCGCGAGATGCGGCCGTTCTTCGCAAAGGTCCTGCCCGGCATTCTGGCGCGGTTTTACGACAAGGTCCGGCAGTACGACCCTTCCTCCAGCATCTTCGAGGATGGAGCCGCTGCAGGAGGCCATTCGCCTGCAACTGCAGCATTGGGACCTGATCGGCGCCGCCGATTTCGGCCTTCCTTATCTTAGTTCGGTCGCGCGCTTGAACAAGTTTAATCAACGTACCGGCGTAGCACCGCAATGGTACGTCGGCTGCCGCCTGATGTTCATCGCCGATCAGTTGATGAAGGCGGTCGAGACCGAGGTGGAAGGTGCGCGCTGAACAAGCGGGCGTCGATGCAGAACGCCATCACCAAGGCCGTCATGCTGGACACCGAAAATGTGTTCGCCGTCTATTTCGGGTCCAACCGCCAGATCCGCACGGACGCAATTGCCGAAGCCAGCCACGGCGCCAGCCCGACCGGGGCGGCCCCGAGCCAATTGCTGTCATCGGCGAAGCGATTGTTCGATTGGACGTCGGCTTAACCGGCCAAGGCGGGGGGTCTTCAGGGTCCCTCCTACGCCAAAACCCTCACCCCCGCGCCATCGCCTGCAGGCCCTTGAAGGTCAGGCGCTTGGGGTCCTTCGCGCCGGTAAGATATAGCCTGCGGATGAAGGCCGCGACCTGCTTCGCGGTCACAGTCGGTCAGCGCCACGATGGCATCGACCGCGATTTCTGGGCGTCCATGGGTTTCCTCATGTTGACGGCAGCCTCGACCGCATAAGCTAGAATTCACCAGTTAATCCGGCTTTAACCGTTCGGGTACGTTGAACAATTCGCCGGTGGTGCCGAATACGTGGAACGACGCATAGGGCGATTGGACGCAGGCGAACGACCGGCAGGTACCGCCGACGTACCGGGCATACCAGTCCGGCCAGCCCGCATTGACTTCCGACGCCGAGGTCGTGGGCGAGACCGGGACTGCTGCCCCTACGTCAGGGACTGCCACGACGTCACCGTACACCTTCGACACCTTCCAGAGCCTCGATCGTCAACCGGAACGGCAGCTGGAATCGGCCGAATGGCAGTGGTCGCTGCGCAGCTTCGAACGGTACGACACGAACAGGGATGGCCGGCTGACCCGGCAGGAGTTCACGGCCGGCGGCGGCGCCCCATCGGCGGCTCGCTAGACGGCGCCCTTTACGAAGAAACGCTCGGCGCCGGCCCTGAGCAGGAGGTCCAGGCCCCAACGGGCCGGGACATGCCAGGCCGGCGCCGCGCGCGGCGCCTTGTGAATCGCGGCCGCCGCTTCGATCTCCTCCACCATCACGTCGCTCGCGCCGGTCGTAAGGCCGCGCGGGCGCACGAAGGCTTCGAGAAACCGCTTCGAGCGCTCCACGACCTCCGCCTGTTGCTCGGGAGCGTCGACAAGCTGGCGGACGTGCTCCAGGAACGACTCGCTGCGCATGACCACGCCCCCCTGGTCCACCAGCAGATACCACCAGTGGAACGTGGCCTCCTGGCCGCCTGAGAACTCGGGCGTGGCGATGGTGTAGACCGGCCGCCCCACGATGGCCGCTTCGATCATCGCGCTTGTGTTGAGGCCCACCACGGCGGTGGCATGGAACAACGAGTCGAACAGCCGCTGGTCGGCATTCATCGACGACTTCTGCGACCACACGGCCACGCCCGGGAAGATCCGACAGGCCACCCGTGTTCCACTCCTCGAGATACGCCGGGTGCGGCCGCACCAGAATCGAACAGTGCTCCAGCCAGGTGCCGCGCCCTTCGCGCCGGATCTCGCCGACCCACGCGCGAACGAACTCGCGTTCGCGTGGGGCCACGAAGCCGGACGAGCACAGGTACAACAGCAGACGCTGCGAGGGGTCGAGCCCCAGGGAGGCGCAGAAGGCGTCTCGGCTCGGATGCCGGGCGCATCTCGAAGAACTCGTCGAACCGCGGCGCGCCGGTGACGACGATGGCTTCGGGCGCCACGCCGTGGAAATCCACGGCCTCGCGCTGTTGGTGCACGTTCCACACGAGCGTCCGGTCCGGCGCCACCCGGATCAGGCCCCGATTCGTCAGGTTGTCCCACGAGAACGGCAGGTACAGGACAGGGACACCAAGCCGGTGCCCGCACTTCACGTACTCCGTCTGATAGGACCCGAACTCGACCAGTGGCGTCACCAGCACCAGGTCGGGCCGCTGCCCCTCGACGAACCGCAGGAAGTCCGCGTCGCACGGGATCACGGCCTCGGCCAGGGCCAGCGCCCGCTGCACGGTCTTCCAGTGTCGCGTCATCCACGGATGGCCGCGACAGCGCGTCCTTCCAGGTCTGCGGCACGTTGTCGGACGGCCCGCTCGGCAAGCTTCACGGCGTGGGCGTAGCGCGGGTCGAAGAATCGCAGATGGTCGCGCGCCCGGCGGATCGGCTCGATCACGGTTCCCCAGCGATCGTGCCGCGGGTCGGGCAGGTCACGACCTCGATGCGCGGGTGGTCGTACCAGCCCTTCTTCGTCTTGTCCGAGTCGCCGGTCGAGGCGGCGGCGAGGACCACGGTATGGCCGCGATCGACCAGGCCCGTCACGACGTGCTTGAAATGGCGCGTCCGTCCCAAGGACGTGCACGAAGAACAGGATTCGCATCCGCGTTAAGATACCGCCGATGATCTTCTGGCGCGATCAGCGCGTCGTGGTGACGGGCGGTACCGGCTTCGTAGGCCGCCGGCTCGTCAGCCGCCTGCAGACGCTCGGATGCGCCGCCGTCACGGGCCTCGGCCGCAGCGACTACGATTTGCGGCGCGCGGACGAAGCCGCGCGCCTCTACCGCGACACCTCGCCCACGCTGGTGATTCACCTGGCCGCCGTGGTCGGCGGCATCGGCGCCAACCGCGAACGGCCGGCCGAGTTCTTCTTCGACAACCTGCTGATGGGCGTGCACGTGCTGGATCAGGCGTGGCGGGCGGGCGTGGGGAAGGTGGTCAACGTCGGCACCGTGTGCGCCTACCCCAAGTTCGCGCCTGTGCCGTTCAGTGAGAACGATCTCTGGAACGGCTACCCGGAGGAAACCAACGCCCCGTACGGGCTCGCCAAGAAGGCCATCCTCGTGCAGGGCCAGGCCTACCGGCAGCAGTACCGGCTACAACTCGATCTTCCTGCTCCCGAGCAACCTGTATGGCCCCGGCGACAACTTCGACCCGCGCGCGTCGCATGTGATCCCGGCGCTGATCCTCAAGTGCGCCGAAGCCGTAGACGCCGGCCGCGACCGGATTGAAGTGTGGGGCGACGGCTCGGCGACGCGGGACTTTCTGTACGTAGACGACGCGGTGGAAGCGATCCTGCTGGCGGCCGAACGATACAACGACGCCGACCCCGTGAACATCGGCTCCGGGCGCGAGATCTCGATTGCCACGCTGGTGGGGCGCATCGCCGAATTTTCGGGGTTCCGGGGCTCGATTGTGTGGGACGGCTCCAAGCCCAACGGACAGCCGCGCCGCCGGCTCGACGTCAGCCGCGCGCAGGAGCGGTTTGGCTTTCGTGCCGAAACAGATTTCGACGACGGGCTCCGCCGGACGGTCGAGTGGTACCGCGCGACCCGTCCCGGTGTGCGCGACGCGCCCGCGCCGGCCGCTGCCAAGTAGCGCCGGAGCGTGGCGGTGACGGCTGTTGCCGTACCCTGGGCGCGCGCGACGTGGATCGTCCGCGCGGCGGCAATGCTCCTGTGCGCCGCGGGGCTCTTCGTCTTCGCGTGGCTGCTGCGCTTCAACGATCCCAATGGCAGCTTTGCCTTCCTGACCGACGACCACTTCTTCTACCTCGTACGCGGCTGGCAGATCCTGTTCGGCGATCTGCCGGTTCGTGACTTCGTGGATCACGGCGCGCCGCTTTTCTACTACGTGGCGGCGGCCGTGCAGCAGGTGTTCGGGCGCGGCACGTTGTCGGAGATCGCCTTCTGCGTAACCGTCCTGGCAGCCTGCGGCGCCGGCGTGTTTCTCCTGGCTGAGGGCATATCGGGTTCGCTGCTGCTGGGCGTGGCCGCAGCGCTGCTGCAGATCCTGCTCGCCGCCCGCTTCTACAACTACCCGAAGATCCTCGTCTACGTGCTGGCGATTCCGGCGCTGTGGGCATTCACGGATCGGCAGAGCGGGGGGCGCCTCCTCCTTGTGGCTCTCGTGACCGTGGTGGGGTTTCTCTTTCGCCACGACCACGGTGTGTTCATCGGTGGAGCCTTCGCCGTGCTGCTGCTGGCCACGACGCATCTGCCGTGGCGCGAGCGTGTTCGACACGCCGTGGGCTATGGCGCCCTTGTTGTGCTGCTGTCCACCCCCTATCTGGTGTTCATCCAGCAAAACGGCGGCGTGGTGACCTACTTTCAGACGGCGGCGGCGTGGGCGCAGCAGGATCGCGGTCGCGCGCCGGTTGTCTGGCCGGGTCTGTTCGACAACCCGGACGGTGTGTCGCCCGAGGCCCAGGCAGGAAGCCTCGTCAGGCGCACCGTGGCGACGGTGCAGGACAACTCGGTGGCGTGGCTCTTCTACGGTGAGCTGGCGTTGCCGCTCCTGGCGTTCGCGTTCTGGAGCCTGTCGCCACACGCATTCCGTCCGTCGTGGCCGAACGCCTCGCCGAAGGTGGCGGCCGTTGCCGCGCTCGGCCTGATGTTGAACGTCGGCTTCCTCCGGTCCCCGCTGGCGGCGCGTCTGGCGGATCCCTCGGTGCCCCACGCCCTGTTGGTCGCGTGGCTTGTGGTGGCGGCGCTCCGCCTGGTGTGGCACCCGGAGGATGTGCGGGCTCCGTGGCGCGGGCATCCGGCGTTCGCCCCGGCACGCGCGTTGCTGGTGTCCGCGGCCGGCGTCGTCTTGGCCGTACTGGTCATCGGCGTCACCGACGATCTGCCGCGCCGGCTGGAGAAATCCGCCCTGGATCAATCGATCGACGCCGCCGTCGATCGCGCCGCGGAGATCTGGAGGCGGGCGGGGCAGGCGTTTCCCATTGCGTCCGACCCGCCGGCCGATCCAGACGATTTGCTGATGCTGGCGCTCTATCTTCGGGAATGCACGCAGCCGACCGACCGTATCTTCGTGCAACACTACATTCCGCAGGTGCTGGCGCTGGGAGAGCGGGGATTCGCGGGTGGACACGCCGACTTGCGGCCCGGATTCTTCACGACCGACGAGATGCAACGGCTGACCGTGACACGCTTGCGTGCCCAATCAGTTCCCATCGCGATCGTCGGTGCCAGCGACGACCTCGGTGGTTTTCGCGAGTCGTTCCCGATCGTCGTGTCCTATTTCGATCAGGCCTTCCTGAACACGGCGGAGCACACATTCGGCGGCCGCTTTCGGATTCGGTTGCTGGTCAACCGCAACGCCCGAGCCACCGGCCGCTTTGAGCCGCTGAACTGGCCGTGTTTTCGCCCGTGACGACGCCGTCATCCCTTCGCGACGAGGTGGCCAACGCCCGGAAGGCCGTATCGGAATTGCAGGCGCGCGTGAAGGAAGAGCGTCAACGGGCCGAGCGGGAGCTGGCTGCTCTTGTCCGGCAGGCGGGGGAACGCGCGCGGCTGGCGGGGATGCCGTTTGCGCGGCTGGGATCGGACAGCCTGGTGCTGGAGGGGCCCTCCCGGCTGCGGCTGAACGTCGCCCGCCTCTCGATCGGCGAGGCGGTCGAGCATCCCGTGACGTCGCGTCTCGGCGTCATCGAGAGTGCGACGGCTGACCCGCGGATCCAGGCGCTCTGGGACAGCCTGCACGGCCACGACGGATCCGCGGACGACGAGGGATTGCGTGGCGCATCGAGCACCGTTCTTGATATTCCCGGGGCGGTGGTCCGCAGCGAGGAAGACGCCGCCCGCTCGGGCGCGGGCGGGCGCACGCTTCGCGTGTCCGTTCGAGCCCCGGCCGCGCGCGCGAGCGCTGCGAGCGCGGCCGGCGTCGTGGCCATACCGAAATTCACGTTCGACTTCGCGCAGCGGAAGCTCCGGAACTTCGGTCACTGGCTGTTGGACTGCGTGCCCCAGGTGGTGGCGCTCTCGTCGATCGCGCCCTCCGCCCGGTTCCTCTTGCCGTCGCCACTACGGGGATTCCAGCGCGCCACGCTCGAACTGGTCGGGCTGCCGGCGGCGCAGGCCGTGGCATGGGACGGCGCGCCGGTCGAGGCCGCTCGCCTGCTGGTATTCGAATCCGACGGACGGGCGGGCGGGCGGCCGCTGTCCGCGCTCCTCGAGACGCGGCGCCTGTTGACCTCGCGTGGCACGACGGCGTCGGGGAAGGGCACCCGTCGCATCTACGTGTCGCGCCGCGATGCCGATCCCAAGCGGCGCTGGGTGTCCAACGAGCCGGAAGTCGAGGCGCTGTTCGCCAGCCGCGGCTTCGAGGTGCTGGTGATGGCCGACTGCTCCCTGGACGATCAGATCCGCATCTTTCGCGACGCGGCGGTCGTGGCTGGCGTCAGCGGCGCTGGCCTGGCCGACATCGTTTTTTCGGCCCCCGATACGCACGTCGTGGTTCTGCTGAGCGACAGCCTGATGGCGTGGTACGCCGATCAGCGCGGCTCGCGCTCCGGGTGGATCCGCACGGGCGGCTCGCCGAATCGACGGCTGTCGATGCTCGGCGACTCGCCGCACTTCTACGTGCACCTGGCGGCCGCGTTCGCGCAGCACTGTCACTGCTTCCTGGGCGGCGATTCGATGCCGATCGCACGGCTGTCGGCGTTTCTCGACAAGGTCGAGGCGAGGGTGGACGCGGTCCCCCGCGTCGGTCCCGTGGGGGACCGCCCATGAAGGACGAGACGATACGCCCCGCGGAGGAGGACAGCCTGCGCCGCGAGTTGGAGAGGCTGCGTGGCGAGGCCCGCGACCTGGCGCTCGAGCTCGACGAGGCGCAGCGTCAGTCCGCGCAAGCGGTGGCGCTGGCGCTCGAAGAGTCGCACGTCGAAGCACGGATGGAACAACTGGAGGGCGTGCTCGACCTGGGACCGGTCACGCGGCACGTGCGAGACGCGATGGCCCGCGTGATGCTGGTCGATCGGCCGCGCGCTCACGCCGTGGTGGAGGGACTGCTGCCGCCCGCCGTTCACCAGGCCGCCGTGGACGCGATACCGGCGCCGGTCTTCCGCGCTGATCCGCAGCGAGATCGCACTTCCACCGAAGCCCGCGCCGACTTATGCAGTGGCCACGTGGCTCTTCCTCAACGACGTGGCGAGGGACGTAATGGGACCCGCCCTTGTCGGGCGGGTGGTCGAGACGTCGGGTCAAGCTCCAGCCGCGCGGTTGAAGCTGTCGCGGAGTCGTCTCGTGGCGCGGCAGGAGGACGGCGAACCACGGCTCTCACCGTCGAAGGACGGCGAAACGCTGACGGTCGTGGTCCGCCTTGACCAGCAGTACGACTGGCAAATGGTGTTCGACTGGACGGACAAGCCGGCGCCTGCATCGCGCCGCCGCCACGGCGACATTGCGTCGTGGGGGCCGGCCTGACCCCGGTGAGAACCGCAAATATTCGTCAAAGCCAGCGAGGCGCGCCTGAGGAGTGGTACCCTCCGCGAGACGATCCGCCACGGGCGGGGAGTGGCGGGTCGTCGAGTTCGGTGACTTCAAGGAGACAGGTCATGCGTCAGCGCGTTCAGGAAATTGCTCTTGCGGTCTTCGCCGTGTCGGCGGCAGTAGCGGTGGGAGGCCAGGCACGACTGCCGCCGGACATCAAAGCCGACTCCCTGTCGCGACTGCCGCTGGTGCAGCGAGCCCAGCTCGACGCCGACGGCCAGCGCATCTGGGATCGCATCGGCGGCGCTCGCGGGATGCCGAAGACCGGTCCCGCACCTGTGTCGATGTACAGCCCGAAGGCCGCGCTGCCGATTCACGAGCTGAATCAGTATCTGCGCACGACCGTGGCCGGCAGCCGCTATTTCGAGCTGTCGGCGCTCATCGCCGCGCGCGAGTTCGACCAGCAGTACGAGTGGTCGGGCCACGAGCCGGCAGCCGTTCGCGCCGGCCTGCCGCAGGCGGCGATCGACGCCGTGAAATTCAACCGCGACGTGACCGGGCTGGAGGAGAAGGACGCCACGGTGATCAGGCTCGGCCGGGCGCTTCTCCGCGACCACAAGGTCAGCCCGGAGTTGTGGGCAAAGACCGTGGAGCTCTTCGGCCCGCAGGGCGCCGTGGAGATCCCGGCGATCATCGGCGACTACGTGATGGCGGGTCTCATGCTGACCGCGGTGGACCAGCAGCTGCCACCTGACCGCAAGCCGTTGCTTCCCGTCAAGTAGACGCGCCCGCCGGAGCAGCGGTTCTCCTTCAGGGAGATCGGGATCACGCCATGTCCATCGGTGCCCGCATGCCGGGCACTGCATGGCAAGTTCGTGCGTCGAGTCGGGTTGCGCGTCGTCGAGCAGTGCGACTCGTAAACGGCAAGCCGGACACATCAGGCCGGTTTTGGGAAGCTCAGACATGGCGCCGCGTGCAAACGGCGCCAGAATGTTACGCCCGCAGATACATGCGGTCTGTCGTCAAGCTGACAGTTCAGCTATGAGGCCCTGACGGGCAGCGGGACTGTCGAATGGTAAGATGGCGAGTCGTGCGCCCGTAGCTCAGTTGGATAGAGCGCCGGACTTCGAATCCGTAGGTCGCAGGTTCGAGTCCTGCCGGGCGCGCCAAGACCGCACGGCGGGATTGGCAGGCCAGGCAGGATCTATTAGGCCAGATCTTATTCGACGATTTCTCGTACGCGCCCGTAGCTCAGCTGGATAGAGCGTTGGCCTCCGGAGCCAAAGGCCGCAGGTTCGAATCCTGCCGGGCGCGCCACCCCAACTTCGTTGGGGTGTCTGCGCCCAGCCGTTCTAGCTCACGCCGCAACTCGCCTTCGGCTCGTTGCGAGCGTGGACGAATCCTGCCGGGCGCGCCGGCCGTCCACGACTCCGTGGACATCGACGACGGCGTCCTCGATGGCTCGGGGCTCGCGGGCGACAGCTGGTTCTTCTCTGGCGCCTTCACCGGGTTCACCTTCAACGCCGGTATCCTCGGCTCGTTTCCAACGCACGTGGGCATCGTGTGGACCGATGGGCCTTTCCAGACGCCAGTCACGTTCAGGGCCATTGGCGCGGATGGCGTCACGCCTGTCTGCTCGATCGGTCCAGCCGCCGGGTTTGCGAACAGTTCTTTCAACGGCGAGACCGCGGAGGACAGGCGTCGTGCGGCGCTGAAGCGTTAGTCGCCTTCTCGTCAGCAAAATCTCCCCGGCCACGTTCGCGTTTCATGGAGAGACGCGAGCGTGGCGACCTTCTACCTTGCATCCGGGGCTGCCGGGGCCCAGAATACCCGGCCATGCCCATTCTCCTGGCGCTCCTGCTTCTCGCGTTGGCAACTCCGGTCGTGGCCCAGGGCCAGGCACCGCCCGCACAACCGGCGCCGGCGGGTCAGCAGCCGCAAGATCCCGAGCAGCCTCCAACCTTTGAGGAGACCGTCGTCGTGTCGGCCTCTCGTGTCGAGCAGCAGCTGGTCAACGCACCAGCCGCCGTGAGCGTGATAACCACGCAAACGATCGAAAACTCGCCGTCGACGAACATCGGCGACCTCCTGCGAGCGGTGCCAGGGCTCAACGTGAGCCAGGTATCGGCGCGCGACTTCAACGTCACCGCCCGCGGCGCCACCGCCACCCTGTCTACGTCGCAGCTGGCGCTCGTGGACGGCCGCTCCATCTACCTCGACTTCTACGGCATGGTGATGTGGGACTTCGTGCCCGCCAACGCCCATGAGATCAAGCAGATCGAGGTGATTCGCGGTCCGGCCTCGGCCGTGTGGGGCGCCAACGCCATGAGCGGCGTAGTCAACGTGATCACGAAGTCGCCGCGCGAACTGGCCGCGGAGCGGGGCACGTCGCTGACCATCGGCGCCGGCGGCTTCGTGCGCAGCGCCCAGGGTGTCGATCGCGATTCCGGCTCGCTGTTCTACGTCAACGGCTCGCATGCGCAAGCCGTGGACGATCGCTGGGCGTACAAGCTGTCGGCGGGCTACTTCACGCAGGATCCGCTGCCGCGCCCTGTGGGGACGATCAACAACCCGCTGAACACGCCGTACCCCCCGTACACGAACACCGGCACGTCGCAGCCGAAGTTCGACGCGCGCGTGGACTATTCGTTGGTGAACGGCGGAGTCCTGACCTTCAACGGCGGCCTGAGCGGCACGGAGGGCATCATCCACACCGGCATCGGACCCTTCGACATCCAGAACGGGTCGCGGCTGGGCTACTTCTCCGCGAAGTGGCAGCAGGGCGGCCGGCGGGTGGCGTTCTTCACCAACCTCCTCGACGCCGATGCGGTGAACCTGGTGTCTCGCGGCGCTACGGGCCAGTTCCTTCCGCTCGGCTTCGAGACCGAGACCTTCGACTTCGAGGCCGGCGAGTCCCGCGCCATCGGCACGCGCCACGCGCTGAGCTACGGCGGCAACTTTCGGCGCAACACCTTCGACGTGACCCTGGCGCCCAACGGTGAGAATCGCAACGAGGGCGGCGCTTACATCCAGGACGAGATTTTCTTCAGCAACAACGTGCGATGGGTGGTCGGCGGCCGCCTGGACAAGTTCTCGTCGATCGAGGACGCGGTGTTTTCCCCACGCACCACGCTCCTGTTGAAGCCCGCCGGCGCGCACACGGTTCGGCTGTCGTTCAACCGCGCCTTCCGGGCCCCCTCGTTCATCAACAACCACCTGGCTACGGTGGTTTTGAACGAGGTGAACCTCAGCGCTATTTCACCGGCGCTGGCGCGCTTCATCCTGCCGGTTGGGGCCATCGGAAACCCGGATCTCACGCAGGAGACGATGACGGCGTACGAGGTCGGTTACGTGGGGCAGGTGCGCAACCGCACCACGGTGTCAGCCTCGGTGTACTGGAATACCACCGACGACGGCATCTACTTCACCCAGGTCGCCAGCTATTCGCCCGCGAACCCGCCGGCAACCTGGCCCCCGGTCATCCCCACGTTCGTGATTGGGTTGATCCCTCCGCCGGGACTGCCGGCGCTCTTCAGCTATCGCAACCTCGGAACCGTGAAGGACAAGGGGATCGAGCTGGGCGTTGACACCGCCGTCAACCGGGCCGTCAACGCGTTTGTGAACTACTCGTTCCAGGCCGACCCCGACATCAGCGGCTTCGATCCCCGTGAGGCGAACGTCCCGGCCAACCATCGCTTCAACGCCGGGTTCAACTTCAGTCACCAGCGATGGTTGGGGAATTTCTCGGTGAGCTACAACGGCGAGGCCTATTGGCAGGACGTGCTGGACCTGCGGTTCGCCGGGACGACCGACGCCTACACGCTGGTCAACGCCGCCGCCGGCGTGCGGTGGTTCGACGATCGTGTGACCACGAGCCTGAAGATCACGAACCTCGGCAACTCCGAGATCCAACAGCACATCTTTGGCGACATCTTGCGGCGCCAGATTCTCGGTGAGGTTCGCTTTACTTTCTAGCGAGGCTCCGCGCGCGGGCGTCTAGTGAGCGCCGCGGGCGGCTGGCAGCGAGCCGGTGGCGTCGGCCCGGCCCATTCGCACCGCGGCCGGCGTGCTTCGGGATCCGTCCATGTCGATGATCTCGAGGGGGCGGCCGACGGGTGCGTCCTCTTTGAGCCGTTTCAGCACGTCTTCGACACGGGTAGCCGAGGTCACGCGCACGACGACGCTGATTTCCTGGTCGCCCTCACAGACAAGCTGAATCCACAGGCCGTCGGCGCTGGCGTGAATCCCCTGGACGCGCGTCACGCACCGGTGGGGTCCCAGTTCGATCGTCCGATCGTCCAGGGCCGAGAACCAGGCGTCGGCATCCGATCCCGGTGGATCGGTGGGCCTGACGTGCTCACGGGCAGCCGTGTCCAGTGCGCTCACGCACGGTAGAGATACACACTGGGTGCCAGATGCCCTGGCCTCTCGGTTCAGTTAAGGAGGCGCGAATTATCGAGGAAATATCGATAGTCTCCCACGTGCGGCAGAGTTTCAGGCCCAGAAAATCCCCCCCCTGGGCATATGATTCTGCGACTTTTGTTTGCGGCCCGGCAGGCAAGATCCAGAAGCGCTCGCCCGCGGAGGTAAGCCGTAGATGACCAGGAAGTTAGGGCGTCGAGGGGCAAGACTGGGGTGGGTGACGGGTTTCGAACCCGCGACTTCCGGATCCACAATCCGGCGCTCTACCCCTGAGCTACACCCACCGCTGAACCATCGATCTTAGTCCAGATGCTCGTCTGGAGGAATCTCGACGAGCGTGTCGCCCACGATCCGAACGCTGACGGGATGGCACCGTGCCGAGCGCTGCGTCTTGGCCGCGTACATCGCGCGGTCGGCGTGGGCCAGCAGTCCGTGGGCGAGCTGGTGTGCCACCGCCCGCCGTGACTCCACCGGCCCCAACTTCATGCTGACGACTCCCACGTCCACCGTGACGCTGCGCGCCACCAGGCGTTCGTCCTCGACCGACCAGTCGAATCGCTCCACGGCCTCGCGAAACCGCTCGGCCACCACCCACGCGTCCTCGTGAGTGTCCAGTTTCGGGATCAGGAAGCAGAACTCGTCGCCGCCGAACCGCGCGTGGAGTTCGCGCCGCGGATCCACGGGCGATTCCTGGGCCAGAAGGTCGTTTGCCCGAACCTGCTCGCGGAGCAGCCGCGCCACGCGGTCGATCACGCGGTCGCCGAGGGCGTGGCCGAACGCGTCGTTGTACGACTTGAACGAGCGGATGTCGGCGAGACCCACGGCGCACCAGGTGCCGCGCTGCTCCAGCGCGATGAACGCTTCCAGGCGCTCGATGAAGCGCTGGAAGTTCATCAGGCGGGTCTTGGGGTCCCGGTCGGCGCGATCGGTCAGATCGGCGACGAGCGCTTCGAAGTAGCGCGTGATGCTGCTGACCGTCGTATCGCGCGCCTCCAGCTCCTCGCGCATGCGGCGCATGCGATCCGCGAATCCGACCGACATCGCCTGCAGGGCGTCCTGCTTGGACTGCTGCCACAACTGTTCGTGGCGCGCGAGGATGTGGCCGATACCGCTGATGAGGTGTTCCGCGCGCGTCGCGTCCAGATCCGCATCGTGGCGAATCCAGTCGAAGAGCGCCGCCAGCGACTCGGGTGCTGAAACATCGAGGGCTGGCTCCGTCCGGGGCTTACGACCTATGGGCATGGGGGACCGATGTAGGGACGGAGGAATAAGACAATTCAAGCTAGCTGTTTCAAACGCTGTGCCGGAAGCCAACCACACGAAATGCTCCAGTTTGTGTGGATCCTGGCGCGGCGCCATCCGAGACTTCTCAGAAAGTGTCGGCGCGCAGTACAAGGTTGCGAACTGTTGTGATCTCGGCACGAGAGCGCAGCAATAAAGCGCTGGGAGGGGACCTTCGGGCAATACGGCAATCGGCATAGTCGCGCGAACTTTGACTGGGCTCGACGCAATCTCATGCCGCGTAAGGAGTTGACCTATCCTATGGGCCTCGTGAGGTTCCTCATGCGAAGCATTCTGCGGCCGTCGCTCCTGGCACTGGCGTGCGCGGCAGGCGAGCCCGCCCAGGCGCAGGAGATCTTCTTCGGCGGACAATGGGTGCCCATCTACCACGAGGACGGCCCCGAACGCCTGCCTGGTCCGGAACTCGCCGACTACGCGGGTTTGCCGATCAACGACGCCGCGCGGCTGCGGGGCGACAGCTATGACGGCGATCGCATTTCGGCGGTGATGGAGTACCAGTGCCGCCAGCACGCCAGCGACTATGGGATGCGCGGCCTGGCCAACATGCGGATCGATGTGGACTTCGACCGGCAGACGGAGCGCATGACCGCCCTTCACACCCGCATCAACTTCCACGATGCGCAGCGCACGATCTACCTGGACGGCCGTCCGCACCCGTCGCCCGACGCCCCCCACAGCTGGGGCGGGTTCTCGACCGGCGTGTGGAACGGCAACATGCTGACCATCACCACGACGCACCTGAAGGCGTACTACATCCGTCGCAACGGTATCCCCGCCAGCGACAAGCGCACGGCCACCGAGCACTGGATTCGCCACGGCGACCTGATGACGGTGGTGACGATCATCGACGACCCCGTGTTCCTCACCGAAAAGCTGGTGCGCAGCCAGTCCTGGGCCCTCGACCCGGGTCAGCGGATGGGCTCGAACTGGTGCGACTACGGCGTGGAGCTGCCGCTCGGTGAGGGCGTGGTGCCGCACTACCTCCCGGGCACGAACCCCTATTTGAAGGAGTTCGCCGAGTGGTACGGGCTGTCCTACGATGCGACACGCGGCGGCGCCGAGACGATGTATCCGGAGTACCGGCGGAAGATGAAGCAGACCTTTTCGACGCTCGACCGCTGCACCCGGTACTGCCGCTGCTTCAACGCCAACGAAGGCTGCAACCTCCGCTAGCCCATGCGACGTCCCTGCGTCATCACGGCTTCGCTAGTCCTTGCCCTGGTTGCTGCCGCCGGGGCGCAGCAGAGCGCACCGGCCCTGCGCGTTTCCCACGTGCAGGGCAGCGTCCACATGATTTCCGGCGCGGGCGCGAACATCACCGTGCAGCTCGGCTCGAACGGCGTGCTGCTGGTGGACACGCCGGCACCGGCGCAGGCCGACCAGGTGATGGCCGAAGTACGCAAGCTGTCGCCGATGGCCCTGCGCTACATCATCCAGACCAGCGTGAGCGAGCCGTCCGTGAGCGGCACGGCCGCGGTGCTGGGGCCCGCCGCGGGGCGCGGGGCACCTTTCGGCTTCGTCGGCTTGAACCGGGCGTCGGTCATCGCTCAGGGCAACGTACTGAACCGTCTCAGCTCGCCACCCGCTGGGGCGCCGCCGACACCGTCCGCGTCGCTGCCGACGACGACCTATTTCGAGCCGACGATGGACTTCTACAACAGCGAGCCCATCGTCCTCTACCATCAGCCCGCGGCGCACACCGACAGCGACACAGTGGTGCTCTTCAGGCGCTCCGACGTCATCAGCACGGGCGCGGTCTTTACGCCGGACCGGTATCCCACGATCGACGTCGCGCGCGGGGGCAGCGTCCAGGGGCTTGTGTCGGCCCTCGGGACGATCCTGCACCTGGCCGTGCCGGCGGCTTTCGAGGACGGCGGTACGCAGATCGTGCCGGGGCGCGGTCGCATCAGCGAAGAGACCGACGTGGCGGAGTTCCGGGACATGGTGGTCATCGTCAAGGACCGCGTGCAAGACCTGGTGAAGAAGGGCAACACGCTGGACCAGATCAAGGCCGCCAGGCCGTCGCGCGACTACGACGCGGAGTACGGCGCCACGGCCGCGGACGCGGACCGGTTTATCGAGTCGATCCACCGGAGCCTCACCCAGAAGCCGGGGGGCCGGTCGTGATCAGGCACTGGCTGGTGCCGGTGGTGGCTGCGCTGGGGGTCGCCGCGTCAGGGACGTTGTTCGCGCAAGCCCCGCAAGGGCGGGGCGGGCGTGGAGGGCCGCCGCCGGTCGGGCGGGCGGCCGCCCCGGTGGGGGTGGACTTCACCGGCACGTGGGTGTCGATCGTGAGCGAGGACTGGCGGTGGCGGATGGTGACGCCGCCTCGCGGCGACTACGCCAACATCCCCGTCAACGAGGCGGCGCGCAAGGTCGCGGACGGATGGGATCCCGCGCGCGACGAGCAGGCGAATGAGCAGTGCCGCGCCTACGCGGCGCCCGCCATCATGCGCGAGCCCGGCCGCGTGCGCATCTCGTGGCAGGACGATCTGACGCTGAAGCTCGAAACCGACTCGGGCCAGCAGACGCGCCTCTTCCGGTTCACTGCACCTGGTGCCCCGGCTGCTCCCGCGTCCGCTGTCCCGGTCGCGCAGCGGTCGTGGCAGGGCGTCAGCGTGGCACGATGGGAGCCGCCGCCGTCCTCGTCGGCGGGGCGGGGCATTCCCCTGGGCCTGGCGCCGCGCGTCGGCTCGAGCCGCTCGCTCGAGGTCGTCACAACGCAGATACGCCCAGGCTACCTCCGGAAGAACGGCGTGCCGTTCGGCGAAAACGCCGTGGTGACGGAGTACTACGATCTGTTCGGCGAGCCGAAGGGCGGGGACTGGTTCGTGGTGACGACGATCGTGCGCGACCCGCAGTATCTCGGCGAGCCCTGGATCACGACGAGCCACTTCAAGAAGGAAGCCGACGCGTCCAAGTGGGCGCCTGCGCCTTGTTCGGCTCGTTAGGACGCGCGACTCGTCAATTCACAATTCACAATTCACAATTCACAAAGAAGATCGGAACTGCAGTTCCGGCCCGGATTTGTGACTTGTGAATTGTGAACTGTGACTTAGCGGCGGGCGTAGTAGACGATTGTCGCCGATCCCGCGAGGCCGGCAACGATGAGGGTCGTCAGCAGCCATGTGGGTAGTTGGCCGGCCAGCCACAATACCGTAACACTCACGCTCAGCGACACCCACAGCGACGACACCGCCTTGACGGCGGCCTGACGCGACAGACCGTGACCCGCATCGAGCGCCCGCATATACGGCGCGAACACCGGCACGCGCAGAAGTCGATCCTCCAGCCACGGGCAGCTGCGCGCGAAGCAGTAGGACGCGAGCAGCAGGAAGACGGTGGTGGGAAGCCCCGGCACGAAGACCCCCAGCCAGCCCAGGCTCACCGATCCGAGACCGGCACCCGCCCAGGCCCAGCGGCGCGGGTCGCGCATCCACGAACGCGGAGCGGCAGCGGCCTGCGGGGCGACGCTCATGTGGTCCGACGATTGTACAAGCTGAGCTTCTTGAGAGATCAAACCTTTTGAGTGAGTCAACGAGTTGATCTACGCTGTCGGCGTGACCAGCGATCCGGCTGATCTCCTTCGTCAACGCGGCATCCAGGTCACGGCCCAGCGATTGGCTGTCTTTCGGGCGGTGACGGGTCAGCCGCACATCTCAGCCGATGGCGTGGCCGAGGTCGTCAGGGCCGAGATAGGGGCCATTTCGCTCCAGTCCGTCTACGATGCGCTCGGCGTCTTGCTGGCCGAAGGCCTGATTCGCCGCATTCAGCCTGCCGGCTCGCCGGCTCGCTACGAAGATCGCGTCGGGGACAACCACCACCATCTGATCTGCCGTATCTGCGGCCGCGTCGTCGACATCGACTGCGCGGTCGGCTCCGCCCCGTGTCTCACCGCGTCCGACGACATGGGCTACCAAATCGACGAGGCCGAGGTCGCCTATTGGGGTCGCTGCCCGGATTGCCAGGGGCTGTCACGGAAGCCATCAGAACCTGCCTCACGAATCAAGAAACCACGAACTACGAACCACGAACCACCAACTACGAGCTAGCTAGAGGTCAACGTCACATGAGCAACGAAGCGAAGTGCCCGTTCACCGCCGCATCGCGCACCGGTAGAGCGAACCGCGACTGGTGGCCGAACCAGTTGAACCTGAACGCCCTCCACACGAATCACCCGGCTGGAAACCCGATGGGCGAGTCGTTCAACTACGCCGACGAGTTCAAGTCTCTCGATCTCGCCGCGGTGAAGAAGGACATCGCGGCGGCGATGACGGACTCGCAGGACTGGTGGCCGGCGGACTTCGGTCATTACGGTCCCCTCTTCATTCGCATGGCGTGGCACGCCGCGGGCACCTACCGCATCCACGATGGCCGCGGCGGCGCGGGCTCGGGGCAGCTGCGCTTCGCACCGCTCGGCAGCTGGCCCGACAACGCAAACCTCGACAAGGCGCGCCGGCTGCTCTGGCCCATCAAGCAGAAGTACGGCCGCAAGATCTCGTGGGCCGACCTGATGGTCCTGACCGGCAACGTCGCCCTCGAGTCGATGGGGTTCAAGACGTTCGGTTTCGCCGGCGGGCGCAAGGATGTCTGGGAGCCCGAACACGTCAACTGGGGGTCGGAAGCCACCTGGCTCGGCGACGAGCGCTACAGCGGCGAGCGCCAGCTGGCGAACCCCTTTGGCGCCGTGCAGATGGGCCTGATCTACGTGAATCCGGAAGGCCCGAACGGCAATCCGGATCCCGTTGCTGCCGCGAGGGACATTCGCGAGACCTTCCGCCGCATGGCGATGAACGACGAGGAAACGGTGGCGCTGATTGCCGGCGGACACACGTTTGGCAAGACCCATGGCGCTGCGCCCGCCGACAAGCACGTCGGCCCCGAACCGGAGGGCGGTAACCTCGAGGAGCAGGGTTTCGGCTGGAGAGGCGGGTACGAAACGGGCAAGGGATCCCACGCCATCACCAGCGGTCTCGAGGTCACCTGGACCACCACACCGACCAGGTGGAGCAACGACTTCTTCAAGCACCTCTTCGAGTACGACTACGAGCTGACCACGAGTCCAGCCGGCGCGAAGCAGTGGAAGCCGAAGAACGGCGCCGGTGAAGGCACGGTCCCGCACGCGCACGACAAGTCCAAGAAGATCGCGCCGTCGATGCTGACGACGGACCTCGCACTGCGCCTCGACCCGGCCTACGAAAAAATCTCGCGCCGCTTCAAGGACAACCCGCAGGAGTTCGCCGACGCCTTCGCGAAGGCGTGGTTCAAGCTGACGCACCGCGACATGGGCCCGCTCTCGCGCTACCTGGGCCCCGAGGTTCCGAAGGAGCCGCAGATCTGGCAGGACCCGGTGCCTGCGGTCGATCACGCGCTCATCGACGCGAAAGACGTTGCGACGCTGAAGAGCACGATCCTGGCGTCGGGCCTCACCACCTCGCAGCTCGTCTCCACGGCCTGGGCGTCGGCGTCGTCGTTCCGCGGTACCGACAAGCGCGGCGGCGCCAACGGCGCCCGCATCCGCCTGGCGCCGCAGAAGGACTGGGCCGTCAACAATCCACCCGAGCTGGCGAAGGTGCTGCAGACGCTCGAGAAGATCCAGAAGGAGTTCAACGACGCGCAGGCCGGCGGCAAGAAGAAGGTCTCGCTGGCCGACCTGATCGTGATCGGCGGCGACGCGGCAATCGAGGACGCCGCGAAGAAGGCGGGCGTGGACGTCAAGCTGCCGTTTGCGGCGGGCCGCACGGATGCGTCGCAGGAGCAGACGGACGTGGAATCGTTCGCCGTGCTGGAGCCGGATGCGGACGGGTTCCGCAACTACATCGGCGAGGGACACGAGGTGCCTGCCGAGCATCTGCTGATCGAGCGGGCCTTCAGGCTGACGCTGAGCGCGCCGGAGATGACGGTGCTCATCGGCGGCCTCCGGGTACTGGGCGCGAACGCCGGTCAGGGCAACGCCGGCGTGTTCACCAAGCAGCCGGGCGTGTTGACCAACGACTTTTTCGCGAACCTGCTCGACATGGACACGGAGTGGGTGCCGTCGTCCTCCGATGGTGCGTCGTTCAACGGACGTGGTCGCGCGAAAGGCGACGCCCGATGGACAGCCAGCCGCGTCGATCTGGTCTTCGGGTCGCACTCGGAGCTCCGCGCCTTTTCGGAGGTGTACGCGTGCAGCGACTCGAAGGAGAAGTTCGTGCGCGACTTCGCCGGCGCGTGGACCAAGGTGATGAACCTCGATCGCTTCGACTTAAGGAGCTAGCCGCCGAACGATCGCGTTGACATCCGACGAGTCGATCAGGTCGGGCACGGTCCAGCCGTTCAAGTCGTATTCCGCCAGGCATTTTTCGGCGAAACCCTTGTACTGAGCCGACTGGCCCATCTGCTCGGCCGCCTTGTAGATCTCGAACCGCACGCCCTCGTGGCTGCCGAAGTAGTTGCGTTCGTAGAGTTCGTGCCGCCCGCCGAATTCGGTGCCGATCGCATCCCACAGCAGCTTCATCAGCTTCACGCGATCCTCGGCGCTGTAGCCGTTTGAGCCGCGCACGAACTGGTCGAGATAGGGCCGCAGCTCCGGCACCTTGAAGTCGTGGGCGCTCGACGGCAGGTAGATCAGCGCGCTCGCCAGCGTGTTCTCGATGATCTCCTTGATCTTCGGATACGCCATGCTGGCCATCACGCGGAAGGCCAGCCCGGCATCGGGGTTGGGCAGGACGTGGCCGGGCGTCCACGGAATGGCCGCGCGGGCCAGGGCGTCGCTCAGGCCCCAGAACAGATTTCGCCACGCCAACACCTCGCCGACCGCCGCTTGCACGCCGCGGAAGTCTTTGGCGCCGGTGGCCTCGACGGCCTTGAGCAGCAGCCCGCACAGGAAATCCATCTTCACGGCCAGCCGCGTGCACCCGTGCAGCATGGCGCGGGGGAAGAATCCAGAGCCTGGGAAGAAGTTGTTCACCTTCTCGATGTCGCCGTAGGCGAACACGTTCTCCCATGGCACCAGCACCTTGTCGAAGATCAGGATCGAGTCGTTCTCGTCCATCCGGCTCGACAAGGGGTAGTCGAACGGCGTGCCGACCACCTCCGCCATCATCGCGTAGGACGGGCGGCACAGCAGTTTCACGCCCTCGGCGGCAGTCGGGACGATGCACACGAACGCGAACGGCTTCGTCTTGATCGGCAGCACGCCGTTGTTGGCGATGAAGTTCAGGTGAGTCAGGCTCGAGGTGGTGGCCACCACTTTCGCGCCGCTGACGATCAGGCCGCCGTCGGTTTCGCGCTCGACGTGCATGTACACGTCCTTCACCTCGTCGAGCGGCCGATCACGGTCCACCGGCGGGTTGACGATGGCGTGATTGACGAACGACACCTCGTTCTGGACCGCCGTGTACCAGCGGCGGGCGTTCTCCTCGTAGGGCTGGTAGAAGCCGGAATTGGCCCCCAATGTCGCCATGAACGCCGCCTTGTAATCAGGGCTGCGGCCGATCCAGCCGTAGGACACGCGCGCCCATTCGGCAATCGCGTCGCGTTGCGCCACCTGCTCCTCGACGGTCCGGGCGCCGCGGTAGTAGCGGTGGGTGAAGCCGCCGTTGCCGGTATCGGTCTCGATGGTCAGGAGGTCCTTGCGCGCAGGGTCGTGCATTGCGTCGTACATCCGCGCGATCATCCGCACCGGGTTCCGGAAGGCGGGGTGGGTCGTGACGTCCTTGACCCGTTCGCCGTAGATCCAGACCTCGCGTCCGTCGCGCAGGCTCTCGATGAAGTCGTCGCCTGTCAGGGGTTTTGTGCGTTCCGCGGTGGACGTCGACATGTCGTTCCTCGGGTTCTGCTTGCGCCGTGGCGTGGGGGTGGGTCATTCTCACCCGGTTGGCGTTGTTGCGATGTTCCATTTCCTGCTGCCGCTCGTAGCCGCCCTGGTGACCCTGGGCCAGGCCCCGGGGCCCGTTGCGCTTCCGGCCGTGATTCCCATTTTTCCGCTCCAGGAGACGACCCTCTTCCCACATGCCACGCGGCCGTTGCTCATCTTCGAGCCGCGGTATCGCGCCATGATCGCCGACGCGCTGAAAGGCGATCGCGTCATCGGCATGGTGCGACTGCGCCCAGGGTTTGAGGCCGAGTACCGAGGGCCGTCCGCCCATCGATCCGGTGGGCTGCGCCGGGCGGATCCGCGAGTACGAGCTGCTGCCCGACGGCCGATACACCATCCTTCTGGAGGGGTTCACGCGGTTTCGCGTGACCCGCGAGGATCAGGGTCGGCCTTATCGGCTGGCGCACGTGGATGCCGTGCCCGAGACCACGACCGCCGAAGACAGGTTCGCACTGCGGACGAGCCGTGAGCGGCTCGAAACGCTGCTGTCGGCGGCCGGCATCGACCTGGGGGACGACCCGGGCGGCGACGAACAAGTGGTGGATACGGTGGCCCAATACCTTCCGATGCCCTCCGACAGGCGGCAGCAGCTGCTCGAGATGGATGGGCCGCTTCGGCGCGCCCGCGCGCTCGTCGACCTGTTGGCGGCCCAGTAAGGTCGTTCTTCCGCACCACATGCCGCGTCGGGCCAGCGCCTCGAGTCTCATCGTCGACCGTCTGCGCAACCAACGGCTGGTCGCGTCGGCCTGCAAGACACCCGAGGCCGTGGTCGCGCACCTGGGCGCGGTGCAATCCCAGGACTACACCGGCGCGGCGTGGGCCGTGGGCCAGCGGGCTCCAGGCCTCACGGCGGCGGATGTCGAGGCGGCCTTCACGGCGGGTCGCGTGCTGCGCACGCACGTCCTGCGGCCGACGTGGCACTTCGTGGCCCCCGCCGACATCCGCTGGATGCTGGCGTTGACGGCGCCACAGGTCCACGCGCGCTTGCGGACCTACGACCAGTCGCTCGAGCTCGACACCAAGGTGTACTCGAAGGCGAGAGTGGTCATGGAGCGCGCGCTCGAAGGCGGGCAGTTCCTGACCCGCATCGAGCTGGGCGCTGCCCTGCGTCGCGCCCGCATCGTTGCCGCCGGCCAGCGCCTCGCGCACCTGGCGATGCATGCCGAGCTGGAAGGCAGCATTTGCAGCGGACCGCGCCGCGGCAAACAGTTCACCTACGCGCTGCTGGCGGAGCGCGCCCCGAAGGCGCGAACGCTGGCGCGCGAGGCGGCGCTCGCCGAGTTGGCGCGGCGCTACTTCGCGAGCCACGGGCCGGCCACGCTGCGTGACTTCGTCTGGTGGTCTGGCCTCAGGGTGAAGGACGCGGCCGCCGGCGTCGCGTTGGGGAAGGTCGATGCGCTGAAGACGCCACCGGAGGCGTGCACGGCTCCTGGAGCGAACTACCTGTTCTCGAACTACGACGAGTACCCTGATTGCCTACCGCGACCGCGATGCGGTGCTCGATCCCGGGCGGGCGCGGAACATGGGCTTCATGCAGGAGTTTCCGCACCAGCTCGTCCTGGACGGGCGGGTGGCTGGCAGTTGGCGCCGCGAGATGGCGGACACGAAGGCGATCGTGACCGTGAAGGCGCACAACCCATTGAACAAACGGCACGTGGGGGCGCTGGCGCGCCAGGCCGAGGCGCTCGGGCGATTTTTTGGGCGTTCGTGCCGGCTGGACCAGGTGGCCGCGGGATAAGATCGCCGTCCCGACACACCTTCGAGGAGGCGTCGATGTCCAGCCCGGCGACCGTTGCCAATCAGAAACAGATCCTCGCGAACCAGAAGCGAATTCTCGCCAATCAGAAGCGCATCGAGGCGAACCAGTCCAAGCTCGGCATGCTGCTCAAGAACCAGAAGAAGCTGGATCAGATCCTGGCGAACCAGCGGGCGATTCTGGCGAAGCTTGGATAGGAAGAGTGCTTCGCGGCTCACAGGGCTCCAGGCTCCGGGCTCCGGGCTCCAGGCCTGGCAGAACCTAGAGCCCGGCCAGACGGAGCACTTCAGGTGTCGGCACCGTGGCCAACTGAGCCGCTGACTTCCCGGATGTGTTCATCGCCCGATCCGCGATGTATGTGCCGGCCCTGTACCCAATCCACTGCCGGCCATCGGGATGCCGAAACATCCACTCGTTGTACCGGCTCCATGTGGCTCCTGTGTTCGGCAGGGCCATGAGTTCCTTCACCCAGGCTGCAACGTCCTTGGGATAGGCGCCCCATGGGTCCGTTGTCCCGGTTGTGTCACGGGCGAAGGCCGTCGCCAGGCCCTCCGCAACAACGGCGTCCATGAATGACGTCGACGGGACCCGGCCCTCGAGAACCCATCCTCGAACCAGATGATGACTCTCATGGAGGAGCGTCGAACGCAGGTGGCTGACAGCGATCGCCGTAGCACCCTCGGGGCGGACCGGGTTGACCGTCCACCTGATGATCCCGACGAGACGGCGAGCCCGGTCTCTCCGGTCTGATCGATGACGTTCGAGCCGACTTCGACTGATAGGACCAGATCTCGCGCCAGCCCGGGGAGATGCCGCCTGACCTCGACCTCTGTTGCTGCGGCGATGCGCTCGATGGTCTGACGAGCGTCAGGAGTGAGCCGCGCGCTCGCGTCGGAGGAGTAACGGAGAGTGACCGCAGCGTCCAAGCAGGTAACCGCCAGAGCGACGGGGACGAGAGTAGCGAGAAACAGCCGCTTCCAAGTCATGTTCCCGTCCGTTACTGGAGCCCGGAGCCCGGAGCCCGGAGCCGGAGCCCTACGTGTTGAACCAGTACGCCAGCTTGACGAGCAACGTGTTCGACGAAGGCGTGGCGAAGAGGTCGTTGAAATCCCGGCCGAAGTTGGCGATGCCGCGCTGTGTGAACCCTTCGCGGCCCTGCTGCCAGACGACGAAGAAGGTCGATCCGGGCTTGTACTCCCACCGCAGCACGTTGGTGGTGCGGAAGGACAGCACGTTGAAGTCGGCGTTGCCGGCGTAGTCGTAGGGCGCGTACCGCTGGTCGTAGTCGGCCTTCGGCTGGACCAGCTGCTTGTAGCCGTCGTAGACACCGGCCGAGACGAAGGGCTGGGCGTAGAGCTGAATCGACAGCGTGGGCGTCACGGTGTAGTTGAACCGCGTGGTCAGGCTGGTCGTTTCCTGCAGCAGCCGCCCGAAGACGTGGCGTGTGTCGGCGCCCCCTCCGAGGTTCGTGACCCACTGCGTGTCGGCGATCGAGTTGGTGTAGGCAACCCCGAACTCGGCCGACAGGGCCGACACGGGCCGCACCACGACGCGCGGCTCGACGTTCCACCACCGGGAGCCCCGGCGGTCGTTGCCGAAGCTCGAGTTCCACACCAGGCTGACGACCTTCCGGTCGTTCGTGTTCAGGTACTGCCAGCTGTTGATGTTCCCGTTGTAGCGACCGCCGGGCCCGCCACGCGTCAGGCGGTCGTCGAAGCCGTCGGTGTTCAGGTTGACGCCGAACCCCGTGTTCCACTGGTTCTGAAACGTCCAGTGGGCATTGAAGTTGAAGCCCAGATCCAACCGATCGCCGGCGAAGTTATGCGTGGACCACTGGTTGAAGTTGATGCGCGTCGTACGGACGTAGCGGTTGGGCACGTCCCACCGGATTTGCAGCCAGCTGTTCTGCGGGATTTGATCGACCCGGCGCGTGAAGCCGACGTCGTTGGGGTCGAAGCCAGGGGACTTGTAACCGATGCCCACGTTGCCGCGCGTGCGCAGGCCGCCCAGCTTGTTGAAGTTGATGCCGCCCGAATGGCCGCTCAGGGAGTCGGCCAGCGGGTCGACTTCCACGTGGTCGGCGTCGGGCCGCTGGAAACTGTGGACCGTGCTTCGCTGCAGGGCATTGATGGCCGCCGGGCTGCCGGTGACATGGCTCCCGGCCAGGTAGCCGTTCACGCCCCAGCGCTTTCCGAAGCGCCAATCGAAATCGGCGCCGCCGGTCGTGGCCCCGGTCGGAATGAATGTCAGCACCTCGGGAATCTGCCGCGTGGTGGTCGTGAGCATGAAACCCAGCGACGACTGATTCGCGAATTCCCGCTTGGCTCGCGAGACCGAATAGAACGCCTGCGGCTCCACTGTCTCCTGGCGGCGCGCCGGGAGGCCGCCCGCCCCATCGAGGCCCGGCCGGAATGCGATGTCGGCCACCTCTTCCTGCGTGGCCGCGGCCATGACGCCCAGGGAGAATCCGCCGGCGCGGCCGGTCAGCTTGGCGGCGCCGAGAATCGTGGATTGGTCGGGTCGCGCCATGAACTCGCCGGCTTCCAGCGCCGGGGCGCCTCGCGGCACCCGGCCGATGCGGCGCGAGTAGAACAGGTTGCAGTCTCGGCATTCGAAGGCGTAGTTCCCCGAGCCCTCGACGAAGAACGGGCGCCGCTCCTGAAAAAAGACTTCGAAGGCGCTGAGGTTCACGACCGCCGGGTCGGCCTCCACCTGGCCGAAATCCGGGTTCACCGTGGCGGCGAGCGACAGCGCTGGGGTGACGGCGTACTTCAAATCGGCGCCGACGCTGCCAGACGGATCCGGATTGTGTTGCAGCGGGTTGTTGGGCTGGCTGGGGCGTGTCTGTATCTGACCGAGCGTGTACGGCACCAGTTCCAGCCGCTTGACGCCGCTCGACCGCGACACGCCCGTGAGATCGCCGAACGAAGACACCCACCCGACGGCGCCGCGGGAGATGAGCGGCCATGTGCTCGTTTCGTTCACGCGCGCCACGTTCCTGGCGATGGCGAACCCCAGTCGCCCGTCACCGCCGGCGCTGAAACGCAGCTGTGACAGCGGGATCCGAAACTCTGCTCTCCACCCTTCGGCATCCCTCGACACGGCCACGTCCCACACCGCGTCCCAACTGTCGTCCGTGTTGTTGTCGTTGTAGTGATAGGTATCCAGTTTCACGCCGACCGGGTTGACGGCGAACGAGTAGGCCGTGCGGCGGTCGTGGTACGAATCGATATAGACGCGCACCCAGTCCGAGGCGGACGACACGTCGCGACGCGTCAGGAAGGCCTTGATGGCCGAGGGGTCCGAATCGAAGGCGCGGACGGCGATGTAGATGGTTTCGTCGTCGTAGGCCACGCGCGCTTCCGTGCGTTGCGACGGCGCGGCGCCCTCGGCTGGCTCGCGCTGGATGAAATCCACGATCGGTTCGGCACGGCTCCAGACGTCTTCGGTCAGATCCCCATCGACCCGAATGGCCGAGGCCGACGCCGACACTGTCGGCGCGGGCGCGGACTGCGCCTCAGCCGCTGACACGGCCACGGACAGGCAAAGGGCCGATGCTCCGGCCAGACGGTGGAGAAGCCCGGGCAGCGGGTGCATCGGTGCCTTAGACGTCATGAAAGCTCACAAAGTTATTCGGAATGCGAAAAAGGCCCGGCCTCCGGCCTGCCTATCGTAACAATCGGCCCGAATGGCCGGCTGCACACCGGTGATTACCGGGGCACTCGAAGCAGGTTACGGCTGTAACCTTCGTGACACAGGGCAGTTATCACTGGTGTCAAAGCAGTGACTTCAGCGGTTACAGCGGGAGCGGCCCTTCGGGGGACCACGGACGAGACGCTGATGCGGGCCGTCCGCGATGGCGACGTGTCGCAGCTGGGGCATTTGTTCGAGCGATATCACACCCGGCTGTTCGAGTTCCTGAGCCGGATGACCGGCAACCGGGTGGCGGCCGAGGACCTGGTGCAGGACGTGTTCGTGCGAATCCTGAAGTACCGTGGGACGTACCGCGATGACGGCCGGTTCGAGACCTGGCTGTTCCGGATCGCGCGCAACGCGCGGGCGGACTACTTTCGACGGGCCGTGCCGATGGATGCGCTGCCTGACTCGATGCTCGAGCAGGCGGCGGATACGCCGGGACCGGCGGCGCAGCTCGAGACGGACCGCGACGTGGCGCGGCTGCGGCGGGCACTCCTGCAGCTGCGCGACGACAGGCGTGAACTGATCGTCCTCGCGCGGTATCAGGGCCTGCGGCACGACGAGATCGCCGAGCTGCTGGACATCGAGGTGGGCGCCGTGAAGGTCAGGCTGCACCGGGCGATCGCCGAGCTGCGAGAGACGTTTCGACAACTGGGAGACGGAGATTCGATATGCGCTGTACAGACGCCAGCCCTCTTCTCTTCGAAGACGCCGCCGGCACACTGACCGACGACGTCCGCCGCGAGGTCGCCGTTCATCTGGCGGAGTGCCCGTCGTGCACCGCCGAGGCGGAGGAGCTGCGGGATTTGTGGCAGGGGCTGGGCAACATTCCCCGCGAGCCGTCCGATTCGTTCGAGCGCCGGCGGCGCTTCGACGTGATGCTGGCCGCCTATGAGGCGGGCGCGGCGTCGGCGGGGCGGAGCGGACGCGGGCTGTCGTCGGCGGTCGCATGGCTCTGGCAGCCGATGGTGCGCCCGGCGTGGACGCTGGCGGGCGTGGCCGCCGCGTTGGTGCTGGGTGTGGCGGCCGGACGGGAGATTGCGACTCCCGTGGCGGCTCCTGAGTCCGCGGACCTGCAGGTGCTGCGCACCGAAGTCACCGATCTGCGGCAGATGGTGTCCTTGTCGCTGCTGCAGCAGCAGTCCGCCAGCGAGCGCCTGAAGGGCGTGTCGTGGGCGTCCCAGCTCGAATCGGGCGATGACACGGTGGTGTCGGCGCTCCTGGAGGCGTTGTCCAACGATCCGAACGTCAACGTGCGGCTGGCCAGCGTGGACGCCCTGAAGCGGTTCGCCATGCAGGACGCCGTGCGCAGCGGCGCCGTGACCGCGATTGAGCGGCAGACGTCGCCGCTCGTGCAGATTGCGCTGATCGACTTCGTGGTGGAGGCCGGGTTGCCCAACGCGGGCACCACGCTGCGGCGATTGGCCGGAAACGACATGGTGCACGAGGCCGTGCGGGCCCGCGCCGAACAGGGTTTGCGCCAGGTCGGCTGAAACGGCTGCCGCGGCGCTGAGTATTCGAAGACAGAGGGAGTGAGCACATGAATCGTTCGCGAATCGGGGTAGTCAACGTGGCGGCAGTGGTGTGCGGTCTGCTGGCAGCGCAGGTGTCGGCCCAGCCGCTTCCCGCGCCGGCGCCGGCGCCCTTGGTAAAGATCGGCCCGTTACCGCCCTTGCCTCCGGCGCCGCCGGCCGGGTTCAAGTCGCTGAAGCCGAGCGAGTTCGAGTGGACGGGCCTGGACAACATCTGGAAGAACGCCCTTGACGCCAGGGCGTGGGTCCCCAATGACTCATGGGGGTGGCCATTCAGCCAGAGCCGGGGTCAGACCGGCAGCCGCAGCGCCAGCCAGACCGAATCGATGGAGATGGCGTTCACGAACCCGAACACGCCGGGCACCGTGGAACTGCACCTCTTCAACGGCAGTGTGCTGGTGAAGGGCACCAACCGCAAGGACGTCTCGGTGCGCGTCACGCACCGTGGCGGCGACAGCGCCTTCGAGCGCGACGCGCCGCCGCCGCCGGCAGGCATGCGCCGCCTGAGCAGCGGGCGCCGCGGCAGCCTGTCGCTCGAGGAGGACAACAACCGCATCGAGATCCGGTCGCGGACCGTCAACAGCGACATGGATCTGGAAATCGAGGTGCCGGCTCGCACCAATCTCGAGCTGCGGGTGGTCAACGGCGGCGAAATCGCGGTCGAGGGCGTCGAAGGCAGCCTCGAGGTGAACAACATCAACGGGCCCGTTCGGCTGACCAACGTGGCGGGCTCTGTGGTCGCGTCATCGACCAATGCCAATGTGACGGTGCGTCTGACGCGCGTGACCGACGCCAAGGCGATGGCGTTTTCGTCGCTGAGCGGGACGGTGGACGTGACGCTGCCGGCAACGACCAAGGCCAACCTGAAGCTGCGCAGCGACAACGGCGACGTGTTCACCGACTTCGAGGTGCAGCAGACCGAGGCGGCGGGCCGCGGCGGCTGGACCCGGTCGACGCGCGGCGGCGACAAGCGGGTGCGCTTCGAGAACAACACCACGATCTACGGCACCATCAACGGCGGCGGGCCAGAGATCGAGGCGCGGTCGTTCAACGGGAGCGTCTACATCCGGAAGGCGCAATAGGCAGCCAGCTTCCGGGCCAGCTTCATCTCTTATAAACTAGGGCCGACTGTTGAGTCGGCCCGCCCGCCAAAGGCGGGGCAATCGAGCTGCTCTAGCGAGGCGGAGCCTCGATGGTCTGAGCCTCGCTAGTATGAGCTGACGGAGGAGTAGCCTGTGAAGCGAACGATTCTGGCCACCTGTGCGATTCTGGCAAGCCTGACGGCCGTGGCCGACGGCCACTTCGCGCTCATCTACCCGGCCGCGTCCCTGCTGCAGAACCGGCTCGGCGATCCCCAGAAGATCGGGCCGTGCGGCGGCGTGTCAGCCAACCCCGGGCGCGGGACACCGGCCAACCCCGGCGTACCCAGCGGCTCGATCACCGAGCTGAAGGGCGGCTCGATGATGCCGCTGCTGGTGCAGGAAACCATCTTCCATCCTGGCCACTACCGCGTGGCGCTGGCCCGCACGCAGGCGCAGCTGCCGCCGGATCCGATGGTGACGACCCAGCAGACCGAGAAGGGCGTGCGCTCGGCCTCGTCGGTGATTCAGAATCCGGCGGTGGCGCCACTGCTCGCCGACGGCCTGTTCCCGCACACCGAGCGGCCGATGGGCAACTGGGAGGCCGAGATCGCGATCCCGAACTTGGACTGCAAGGGCTGCGTGATCCAGGTCATCGAGATGATGTTCGACCATCCAGGCATCGCGGTGGACGGCGGCTTCACCTACCACCACTGCGCGATCGTGAACATCACCGCGGACAAGTCGAAGCCGCTCGACACTCGCTGGCAGTAGGCACGGTGGGGTAGCGGCCGGATCGCAACATGGCCGGCGCCGCCCCCGATCGCCCACTGACGCTTCTCGAGTCCTCTCTCCGGTCGGAGCGGGCCACTGCCGCGGTGCTCTGCCTGGCCATTCCTGCCGTCTGCTGGGCCTGGATCGTCGCCATGGCGCGCGACATGTACGGGCCAATGACCGGGGCCAGCTATTGGATGATGACGCCGTCCTGGGATGCCGCGCATCTGGTCCTGCTGTGGATGATGTGGGCGGTGATGATGATCGGGATGATGCTGCCGTCGGCGGCGCCCACGATCCTCATCTACGGCCTGGCGGTGCGTCGCAGGTACGGCCATGCCGCGACCAGGCTGATCTATCTCCTGGCGCTCGGATACGTGACGATCTGGAGCCTCTTTGGCGTACTGGCGACGGCCCTGCAGCGCGTACTGGGTGGGCTGTTTCTGCTCTCGCCCATGATGGAGACAACCTCTCCGGCCATCGGCGCTGCGCTGCTCCTGGTGGCGGGCGTCTACCAGCTGACGCCCCTCAAGCAGACCTGCCTCACGGCGTGCCAGTCGCCGTTCGGCTTTCTCTTGAGTCGGTGGCGTGACGGTTCAGGGGGCGCCTTCCGGATGGGCGTCGAACACGGCCTCTACTGCCTGGGCTGTTGCTGGGCGTTGATGTTGCTGCTGTTCGCAGGCGGCGTCATGAACCTGGCTGTGATCGCCGCGCTGACCGTGTTCGTGGTGTGCGAGAAGCTCGGGCTGCTCGGGCGACAGGGTGCCCGGATCAGCGGTGTGCTGCTGCTGGCCTGTGGCGTTTGGATGATAATGCGCTGACAGACGGGGAAGAGACGGAGGTGGTTCGATGGCGACGCCCTCTTGGACGGTCACCGGGCAGTACTACGAGACGTGCAGCTGCGATTTCGTGTGCCCCTGCATACTCGGCCAGATGGCGGTGCGTCCCACCAATGGCTCGTGTACCTTCGCGATGGGGTTTCAAATCGAGCGCGGCGGATTCGGCCAGGTCTCGCTCGACGGCCTCGGGTTCATCGTGCTGGGACTGACGCCCGAAGCGATGGCCAAGGGCAACTGGTCCGTGGGGGTCGTGGTGGACGAGCGAGCGACACCGGAGCAGCGCGACGCCATCACGTCGATTGTCAGTGGGGCCGCCGGTGGGCCGATGGCGGTGTTGGCTGGCCTGGTCGGGACCTTCCTGGGCGTCGAAGCCGCGCCGATTCGCTTCGAGCGAAACGGCGTCAAGTGGGCGGTCAAGGCCGGGCAGTTGGTGGATATGGGAGCAGAAGGCGCGATGGGTCTGAACCCCGAAACGACCGAACCGCTCCACATCGGGAACACCGGTCACCCGGCCAACGATCGCCTGGCGCTCTGTCACGCCACCAGAAGCCACGTCAACGCGCTTGGCCTGACCTGGCACGACGACAGCGGCCGGAACAACGGCCACTACGCTCCGTTCGCCTGGCAGGGCGCCTAGCCGCTGCTACCTCAAGTCCGCTTCGCTCAGCGCGAACGTATCCGGGTCGAGCGGTTCATCGTGGTGTCCGTTGGGCGGCTCGGCCGCCGGCTTCACCGCGCGGGGCCGCTGCGCCTTTCGCGCTGACGCGGGCTTCGCGGTGCGCTTGCGGGCAGTCTTGAGCACTGCTACGGCCGCCGCCGGTTTCGCAGTCTTCTTGGCGGCAGCGGGCGGCGCCGTCTTCTTCGCAGCAGCGGGCGCTTCCGTGGTCTTCGCGGGATCGGTTTTGACCTTCCGTCCCCGCGCGTCACGCGTGCCCGCTTTCTTCTCACGGGCTGAAGCCTTTGCCAGCGTCTTGGCGGCTGCCTTCGCGGCTTTCCGCGCCTTTCGCGCCGCCTTGTCGGCTTTCTTGAAGGCTTTCTTGGCCTTCTTGAAGGCGGCCCGGGCGCGCTGCGCGCGCTCTTCCGCCGCGGTCGCGTTGCCTTCGGCGGATTTCTGGTCGCGCTCGGCGGCTTGGACCTTGTTCTTGAGCGCGCTCTGTGTCGAACCAGTGTCTGCCATCGTAGTGTCCTCTCTGGACCGAATCAGTGGAAAAGCGAAGCATACCTCACGGTTGTGTCAGCGTGCCCTACGAGCCCACCGTGACCGGCTGCGGTCGCGTACCGCCGGCTCCCAGCCCAGGTGCTGGTCTCTTCTCCCCGATCTGCTGGCGCCACATCGCGTAATACAGCCCCTTCTCCTCGAGCAGCTGCGCGTGCGTGCCGGACTCGGTGATGCTGCCGCGCTCCAGCACGTAGATCCGGTCGGCGTGCATGATCGTGGACAGCCGGTGGGCGATGAGGATGGTCATCACGTCCTCGCTGGCCCCCACCTCGCGGATCGTCAGACCGATCTCCTCCTCGGTGAGCGAGTCCAGCGATGAGGTGGCTTCGTCGAAGACCAGCAAGTGCGGCCGGCGGAGAAGGGCCCGCGCAATCGACAGTCGCTGGCGTTCGCCGCCGGATACCTTCACGCCGCCTTCGCCGATCACGGTATCCAGCCCCTTGGCGGCTCGCGCCAGCAGACCGTCGCATGCCGCTCGCCGCAGCACGTCGAGGCACTCGGCATCGGTGGCGTGCGGGTTGACGAAGAGCAGGTTCTCGCGGATGGTCCCCGAGAAGAGCTGCGTCTCTTGCGTGACGAAGCCAATCCGCTCGCGCAGCTGGTTCAGGTCCACGTCCGCGACGGAGTGGCCGTTGTACAGAATCTCCCCGGCCTGCGGGCGATAGAGTCCGACCAGCAGTTTCACCAACGTCGTCTTGCCGGCCCCGGATGGCCCCACGAAGGCGACGGTGTCGCCGCGCCGGACGCTGAAGGACACGTCGGTCAAGGCCGGCGACGAGGCCGTCTGGTGCTGAAAGCCGACGTGCCGGAATTCCAGGTCGCGCAGGGCCGGAAGCGGCACCGGATGGAGCGGCCGCTCCTCCTTCTTCATGTCGAGGATGTCCTGGAAGTTCTTGAGAGAGACTTCCGCCTCGCGGTAGATGTTGATGATGTTCCCCAGCTCCTGCAGCGGGCCGAAGATGAAGAACGAGTAGATGAAGAGCGAGAAGAACTGCCCGACCGTGATGGCCTGCACGAAGATCAGGTAGAGCATCAGGAACATGATGCTCGTGCGCAAGGCGTTCACCACGGTCCCCTGGATGAAGCTGAGACTTCGGATGTAGCGGACCTTCTTGAGCTCCAGCTGCAAGATCTTGTCGGTCGTGCCGTTGAGGCGCGCGATCTCCTGGGATGCCAGCCCCAGGCTCTTCACCAGCTCGATGTTGCGGAGCGACTCGGTGGTGGCTCCTGCCAGCGCGGTCGTCTCGGCCACGATCGTCTTCTGAATGGTCTTGATCCGCTTGCTGAGCACCGAGCTCAGAAGGCCGAGCGCGGGGATCGTCAGGAAGTAGATCGGCGCGATCAGCCAGTGGACGCTCCAGGCGTAGATCATCACGAAGATGATCCCGACGAGCGAGGTGAACAGGACGTTGATGGACGCGGAGATCAGCTTCTCGACGTCGGTGCGGACCTTCTGGAGCTTGCCGAGCGTCTCACCGCTGCGCTGGTCCTCGAACACGGAGTAGGGGAGGTCCAGCGAGTGCTGGATCCCGTCTGAGTAGATCCGCGCCCCCAGCCGTTGCGTGATGACGTTGATGAAGTAGTCCTGGAAGTTCTTGGCCACGCGAGAGACGAAGGCCACGCCGACCGCCGCCGCGAGCAGCAGGCCGACACCGCGAAAGAACTCCTCGGTGCTGTATTCGGAGAAGCGTGTCGCGTACTCGTCGATGACGTAGCGGAAGATCAGCGGATCGAGCAGCGAGAATATCTGGTTGATGGCCGCCAGGACGAGCGCCAGAGCGACCAGACGCCAATAGTCGGCCAGGTATCGTGCGAGCAGCTTCATCCGTCGATGATACTGCCGGCCCTATACTACGGCTGGCCCTGCAATAGGGCCCAAGGAGCGACGCATGCGAGCATTGAGACACTGGGCCCTGATCGTTGGAACTCTGACCGCACTGAGCGCGTGCGCTCCGGCCCCGGCGGCTCCGCCTCCGGTCGATACCGCAGCCGAAGAAGCCGCGCTCAAGGCGGCCACCGCGACGTGGCTCGAGTCGTACAACGCCGGTGACGTCGAGAAGATCGTGGCGCTCTACGCCGAGGATGGCGTGCTGATGCCTCCTCATGCGCCCGTGGCCACCGGACACGCCGCGATCCGGGTGTTCCTGGCCGCCGACACCGCTGGAGCGAAAGCCGCCGGCATCAAGCTCGTGCCGGGCGCGACCACCGCCGGCGTGGCCGGTGACACGGGTTGGGAGTCCGGGTCGTTCACCGCCGTGGACGCCGCGGGCACCGTCGTGGACAGCGGCAGCTACCTGTCGGTGTCGCGCAAGGTGAACGGCAAATGGCTCTACGTTCGCGACACCTACAACTCGGACCGCCCGCCGCCGCCCGCACCCGCGCCCGCGCCGGCTGAAAACAAGTGAGGGGCGAGGGATCCCGCTAGGACACCTGGGTGGAAATCCACCACTGGTTGCCGCACGAGTCGGCGACGCCGCCGCGGCGGTCGGGATCACCTTCCCGCTGCTGCGGCGCCTGAATCGAGGTACCGCCGGCTGCCAGCGCCCGCTGGTACGTGGCATCCACGTCCGGCACGTAGACGTGCAGCCACGACGGAAACGACGGCCACTCGGCGTTGGCGTCCGCCAGCATCACCACCGAGTCTTCGATCCGCACCTCGGCGTGCATGATGCGGCCGTCCGGGCCGTCGAAGCGGCGTTCGGGCGTGGCGCCGAACACCGCCGTGGCGAACTCGATCGACCGCGCGCGCATCCTTCGCCATGATGTAGGCGGACACGCTGGGAAATCCGGCTGGTTTGTACGATGAGGCCATACGGGATCCTGTTGCAGAGTCAGCGGCGGTCAACGGCGGCTAGGGTCGGAAGCGCTGCACGCTCTTCTCGTTTTCCGTGCAGACGTACTCGAGCAGGTCCTCGTCTGGTATCACCGTGGCGTGCCGCTTGTACGTGATGGGCGTTCGATACGCCTTCGGGTCTGTGATTGTGACGTCGACTTCCAGGTGCCCGGCATCACGGCGGCGAAATCGCTCCGTCAAGCGCATGGCGTCGCTGTGCGGATGTCCGAGGCGATCCAGCCAGGTCCGGTCGTTGAATCCGGCCGTCTCCACCACCAGGGTATCGCCTTCCCACCGGCCGGTAGAGTAGCCGCCAAACCGGGGCTCGGCTTCCGGGACCATCTTGCGTCCATCGAGGAAGATCTGGCGGTGGATGCTGCTGTCCTCGTACAGCACGATGATCAAACCGGGCGTCTGCACGATCTTGTACGGGAGGGGAATTTCTGGCTGGCCTGGCTCGCCAGCAGGCTGACAGCGCGCAACGGGGTCCAGAGTCCCGTTGGTGTCGATGTGTTTTTTGAACAGTTCGGCGGCCCAAGGCTCCATCTGCACCTGTTCCGGTTTCATGCCGGCCGTGACATCGATGAACTGGCGAGAGATCCGAAGTTCGTCCCCTTCAACCGTGGGAACACCCGGTGGAACGGGTCCACCGTCGGTGAGCCACACGCCGGACAAGTCCGGCTTCCCGTCGCTCGCTCTTGGCGCGGGCGCAGTGAGATTCGCCTTGCCATCTCGCGTGCGCGGGATTCGCGGATCGGGCTGCTTCGCCCATTGGGCCTGGGCGGCAACGGCTGATACCAGCAGGAGCAGAGCACAGAGTTGTAGCTTGCCGGCGACGGCCGGCGGCGACGTGGCTTTCATGCAACCTCCGTGGGGGATTCTGCCTCCACAAACTCTTCCTGACAACTACCCATGCCCGAGGCCGTCCCAGGCTTCATTGCGGCACGTTGCTTCGCCGCTTCAGTACGGTCCAGCCGTCACGTTCGAACACTGCCGAATAGCCCGATCCGAACCGGTTGTGTGCGACAGTCGTCAGCTCCGCGATATCAACAAGGGGCCATGGACTCAGATGGTTCGCCATGATGACGTAGTCGGCGTCGGGCGGGTTCGCCATCGAGCACGAAGATTCGCGGACGTTGACTGAGGTGCGGAACGATTGCCGCCTGCGCGACGACGGACGCTCCATCCGGCACCATGCCAAGCGCGGCGCGGCCGGTCGCATGCGTCGAAGGCGCGACATAGTGATCCCACGCGAGTACGCGCCACAAAGGCTGACGTCCGGGCAGGACGGCGCACAGCACGATGCTTCCGTACGCGATAGCCGTGGCCACCATGCGGGACGCGGGGGCTCCCCGCGCACACGGTCAGCGCACGCTGAAGCCGGGCGAGACCGTCTCCGGCGCTCATGGCGATGATCGGCGCCAGCGGCGCGGAATAGTGAAATGCGCCTCCCCAGTGATTCGGACTCGAGGACAGCAGCCGCTCCACCGCGATGGGTGGAATGAGAAGAGCGAACGGCGACAGGATTGAGGTGAACACGAACGGCCCCAACCACAACAGTATCGTGCGAACCTTTTCGATTGGGGTCACGAGCGACAGTGGAATCGACGATGGTTGCTCGAGGACCGCCTGAAACGCCCCCGCGTATGGAAAAGCGCCGGCAGGATTGAACGACGGTATGACCCAGCCGATGACCGCCGCAAACGCCAGAATGCTTCCCCCGATGGCGAGATACCCGTGGCGCGGCTGCCCCCTGATGAGGAGCAGGAGGCCGAATCCGCCAATCAGCGGAATAAGGTCTTCCTTGATGAGCAGCAGTCCCCCCATACACACCCAGAACAGCCGCCACTGTTGTCGATCGACCGCAAGGATGGCCGTGGCAATCACGAGAGGAGCAAACGCAAACTCGTGAACGTCGAATGCCATCGCTCGCTGCAAGCCCCAGAACAGTCCGTACGCGATGCTCAAAGCCAGCGCGAGTCTTCGAGACAGGCGATCCCGGAGAAAGAGAAAGACGGGCACGATTGACGCGGCGAAGAGCAGCGCCTGTGAGAGGACAAGCGTTTCGGCGGCTGGTGCGATCCAGTAGAGCGGAGCCCAGAGAGCGATGATCGGAGAGAAGTGGTCCCCGAAGAGGTTCTTGAAGCCGTTGATGGTGCTCGCCGGTGCTTCGAAGCGGCTCAGATGCCAGACAGCCTGGTCGAAGATGCCAAGGTCAAAGGCGCTGCTGCCAAAGTGCCAATGACGCACGAGACCGTACAGGGCATAGCCTGTGAAAAACGCGGCGACGATAACGGCGAGCGCCCGGCGATCGTTTACCGGCCACGACCGCTGAAAAACGGTCAAGTTTGCACCGGAATGGGCTTCCGCGCCGCCTCAGCCCCGGGTGGCTCGCTGAAGGGCTCGACGGGGATGCGCTCGTACCGCACCTCGAGGATGTGCAGTCGTTGCGTACCGCCCGGCGCGTGAAGGACGACGACATCGCCCGCGCCCGACTTCATCAGCGCGCGCGCCAATGGCGACACCCAGCTGATGTAATTGCGATCGAGATCGACCTCGTCCTGGCCGACCACGCTGACCACCCGCTCGGTTCCAGCGTCGTCGGCGTATCGCACCGTCGCTCCGAAGAAAACGTGCGTCGCCGCCCGTCCAGCTCTCGGCACCGCCGGGTCCATCACTTCCGCCGCGTCGATGCGTTTCGTGAGAAAGCGAATCCGGCCGTCGATCTGTCGCAGTCGCTGTTTGCCGTACTTGTAATCGGCGTTTTCACTGCGGTCGCCGTTGCTGGCCGCCCAGGCGACCACCTGGGTCACCGCGGGGCGTTCCCTGGTGAGCAGGAAGCGAAGCTCATCTCTGAGTCGCTGCAAGCCGGTCGGCGTGATGTAGTTCTTGGCGGATGTCGTGGACACCGCCGAAACCTCTGCGACGCGCGGTTTCGGGGCCATGAGCGTAAGATAACTCGTTCCCGGAGCAGGCCATGAAAACACCGCTCGTCGCACTCCTCGTCGCGATCAGCTCAGCATCTGTCGCGATCGCCGGCCAGCAGCCGGCCGCCGACGCGACGCGGACCACTAATTCCGTGACGCTTCCCATTCCCCAGCCCGCGTCAGGCTTCGTCCAGCCGAAGACGCCGTGGGGCGACCCCGATCTTCAGGGGTTCTGGCCAGGCGTCGAGATGCAGGGGGTGCCTCTCCAGCGCCCCGCACGGTTCGGGACGCGGAACGTGCTCACGGACGAAGAGTTCACGCAGCGCGCCAAGGCGATCAAGGAGGAGGAAGAGTCGCTCGTCGCCGAGATCGACGTGTTCACCGTGGAAGTGAATCCGAATTGTGCGATCCGGTGCCCGACCTCGCCGCAGCCGCACTGGCAGGAGACCGGCAAGCCGTCGCGGCAGGCGTCGCTCATCGTCGATCCGCCCGACGGCCGTCAGCCACAGTTGTCGGCGGAGGGTCAGAAGCGTCAGGCGGATCAGCAGGCGGAGGCGCGCGCGCGGCGTGAGCGCCTCCAGGGGCGCGAGGCCGACAGCCATCTCGACCGCAGCCTCTACGACCGCTGCATCACGCGCGGCGTGATGGGATCGCTGCTGCCGACCATCTACAACAACGGCAACGAGATCGTGCAGGGTCCCGGCGTGGTGGTCATTCGCAACGAGATGATCCACGAAACGCGCGTCGTCCCGCTCGACGGCCGGCCGCCGCTGCCAGGCACCATCAAGAGCTACATGGGTGACTCGCGAGGGCACTGGGAAGGCAACACGCTGGTGGTCGTGACCAGGAATCTCAATGGGCGGACCGGTGTTGGCGGCAACGGCGGCGGCCGCTCGAGCGACCGGATCACGATCACCGAGCGGTTCACTCTGATCGACAAGGACACACTGCAGTACACGGCCACGATCGACGATCCTGGCACGTGGACGCAGCCCTGGACGTTGTCGTTTCCGTGGAAACGCGAGCCGGTGTACGGGATGTTCGAATACGCGTGCCACGAGGGCAACTACGCGATGCGCAACATCCTGAGCATTTCGCGCGCGGCTGAGAAAGAAGCCTCCGGGAAATAGGACAAATGCACAGGAACCTTGCAGCTGCGGCGCTGGTAACCGGGTGCATCTGCCTGGCGACCGCGGTAGCGGACGCGCACCACTCCGTTGCGGTCAACTTCGATCAGAGCAAGTCCGTGTCGGTGACCGGCCGGATCAAAGAGCTCGACATGCGCAACCCGCACTCGCAGATCACGCTCGACGTGCCGCCGGCCGGTGGCGGCAGCGCCGTCGAGTGGTTCATCGAGTGGTCCGACGTGAACTCGCTGATCCGCCGCAGCGTGCCGTATGACCAGTTGAAAGTCGGCGACGAGGTGACGATTACCGTCAGTCCCAGCCGGCGGCTTCCGAACGTCGGCTACTTCCGCCAGGCGGTGCTTCCCGGCGGAAAGATCCTGCGCGACTGTGGCTTCGGCGCTTTTCGCCGGAGCGTCGCTCGGGGCTCCACCGAAATCGACTGCGGAGACCAGCGATGAAGTGGATCTGCGCGTCGGCGATCGGGCTGCAGCTGTTCGCGTCGGCTGCGCCGTTGGCGGCACAGGGGAAGCGCGCCGACCTTGACGGCGTATGGATCCTGGCGGACTCGGCGACGTTCGAGAATCTCCAGTTGACCCCGGCCGGGGAAGCGGCACGCGCGAAGTACGACTACCTGACGAACGATCCCGGGATGAAGTGCGTCCCCGCGAGCATTACACGCGTCATGCACACGCCGTCGCCGCCAATCGAGATCCGCCAGCACGCCGACCACGCCGAGATCAACTACGAGTTCATGGACGTGCACCGGCGCGTCCCCATCAAGCCGGGCGTGGCCGCGAAAGACGCTCCTCACGCCGTCGCGAAGCATCCACATCTCGGCCGGTCGGTGGCCCGCTACGAGGGAGAGACGCTGGTCATCGAGACCGTGGACGCCGCCGCGGGGGTGCACGACACGCTCGGAATGCCCGGCCTGCCGCAGTCGGACCAGATGCGGACCGTGGAACGATTCGTTGCGAACGGCAACACGATGGAGATCACCGTCACGCACGTCGATCCGGTGTTCTACACGAAGCCGTACGTCGCTTCCTTCTCGTACCTGCGACTCCCCAAGGGCACAATCCTTCCATGGGACTGTATTCCTGAAGAGGCGAATTACGAGCGGTTCATTCCGAAGAGCAGGTAGGGAAGAGCTCGGAACCGCGGCCCTCAGTGGAGGACTGCCTCCGGTATTTGGGAGCGTCTCCATCGAGATGGGGGAATCAGCATGACGGCGACGTCCGCGCCCACCTTCCCCGAGGGCTGTAGACACATATAGTGCGTATCGGCTGGCGGCGCGGGCCGGCGGCGACGTTCTTGCTCGTGATGAGCGGTGAGGCGGGATACGGCCAAGCCCGACAGTCCGCCGAACGAGAGCGAAACATGCAGGACGCCTCTTTCCAGATTCCGCCAGCGCTCGGCTACATCGCCACGTTTACGTGGGCGTCGAGTGGAGCGCTTGTCGGCATCCGCAAGCATTTCGACGTCATCGGCGTGTTTGTCATTGCGCTGGTGTCGTCACTGGGTGGCGGACTCGTGCGTGACGCACTCTTTCTGCAACGCACGCCGGCGCTGTTGACCGATCCCGTCTACCTGCCTTTGATCGCCGTGACGGCCGCGCTGTTCAGTCTGTTCACGGGGCTGGTTTCCCGCATCCTCAGGGTCGACACCGTACAGAAGCTGGTCGATCTCATTGATGCGGTCGGGATACCGATCTTCGCGGTGATCGGGATGCAGCTGGCCGAAGCGCAGGGCATCCCGGTGGCCGGCGTCATGTTCATCGGCGTGGTCAACGGCACTGCGGGCGGCCTGCTGCGTGACGTGATCGTCCGTGAAGTGCCGGCCATCCTGCGGCCGGGCCAGTTCGTCACGCTGCTCCTGGTGTTGTCGTGCGGGTTGTTCTTGGTGCTGAAGCGATATACGGAGATCAGCGCCTCTGAGGCGGCCTGGACGACGGCCTGCAGCTTCTTCGTCCTCCGCCTTCTGGCGATACGCTTCAATTGGACGACACGGCCAGTACTGCTCGGGTCCCAAACCCCAGAGCCCGACGCGTAACCTTCTCCATCGTTTCAACGTGACAGTCCTGCAACCTCAATAGAATGAGGACGAGTGCACGCGATTGAGACCGTCGGTCTCACCAAATACTACGGACATCGGCCGGGGCTGGTCGGGTCCCTGCTGGAGCGGCTTCGTGCGTCGACGCCGCCACCAATCCGGGCGCTCGAATCGCTCGATATCGCTGTTCGCGAGGGCGAAATATTCGGGTTCCTGGGACCGAACGGCTCCGGAAAAAGCACGACGATTCGTCTGCTGCTCGGGTTTCTCCATCCGACCGCCGGACGGGGGCGTGTGCTCGGACTCGACACGGTACGCGACAGTGTGACGATACGCCGTCGGCTGGGGTACCTGCCAAGCGGAATCGCGCTCTACGACACGCTCACGGGAGAACAGCTGCTCGATTACCTGGGCGAGCTGAGCGGCCGCCCGGCCTCGCGCCGCGCGGAATTGTGCCAGCGGCTGGAGCTTTCGGCGCGCACGTTGAAGCGACTCGTCCGAGATTACTCACGCGGCATGCGCCAGAAGGTTGGCATCGTCCAGGCGCTCCAGCACGATCCGGAGCTTGCGATTCTTGACGAGCCGACCGAAGGGCTCGACCCGCTCATGCAGCGTGCGTTCTACGAAATCCTCGACACCCTCAAGGCCGAGGGTCGGACGATCTTCTTCTCGTCACACGTCCTCTCCGAGGTGGAACGCGTCTGCGATCGCGTGGCGATCGTCCGCCAGGGACGGCTCGTGGCGCTGGAGGAGACGGCCGGGCTCCTGGCTCGGCGGAAGCGCAACATCCTGATGCGATTCACCGGACCGCCCCCGAGGCTCGAGACGGTGTCCGGGATCACGAACGTCGAGCACGGCGACGGTTACTTGACGTGTCGTGTCGACGGGAGCGTGCGTCCGTTCCTCGCCGCCATCGCTGACGCGGCGGTCGTGGATCTCACGATCGAGCCCGCGCATCTCGAGGAAGCGTTCCTCGAGTTCTACGACGGGGCCGAGACGACATGAACGGTGCGCTATTGCGGCACACCTGGCGTTTGCAAAGGACCAAGCTCGCGATCGTCTCGATCGCGCTGACCGTCTGGGGCTTCCTGCTCCCCGTCATCTATGCGCGGTTCGGCTCTCAGTTCAAGGCTCTGATGGAGAGCGGGGTTATGCCGGAGCAGTTCGCCCGCTTCGGCGGCGGAGATGTGTTCAGCCTCCCTGGTTCGATCGCCCTCGGCTTCATCCATCCGATCGCGATCATTCTGACCTCGGTGTTCGCGGTGGGTTTTTCGGCCTCGGCAGTCGCCGGCGAGCGGCAGCGGGGCACGCTCGAAGTGGCCCTGGCGCGGCCGATTTCCCGGCGAGTGTTCTATCTCAGTCTGCTGGCGGCCTCGTTTGGATTCATCGCCATCTCCATCGCGGCCCTGCTCGCTGGCAGCGTCGGCGGGGCGACCTTCGCGGGCGTTGTCGGGGAGCTGGTGTTCAGGAACCTGCCGCTCCTGTGGCTGAACGGCGTCCTTCTGTTCGGAGCCTTTGCGGCAATCGGGCTCGCAGCATCGGTCTCGTTCGACCGGCTCACGCCGGCGCTTGGCGTGACGCTCAGCATCGTGATCGCCATGTACGTGCTGGAAGTGCTCGGTTCCCTCTGGCCCGCGGCGCAATGGCTGCAGCCGTACTCGTTGTTCCACTACCTCAAAGCGAAAGCCATCCTGACCGGCTTCGCTGCGCCCTTTGACGTGGCCGTCCTCTCGTCGGTCATTCTGATAGCGATGATGTGGGCACTGGTCGTCTTTCCGCGACGTGACCTCGCGGCGCCCAGCTGACGGCCGGCGAAAAGTGGCGCGCCCGCCGCGTGTCACTTGGTAAGTGGCGGAAGCTCCGTCATCCAGATGTTGCTGGTGTGCTCGCCCAGGCTGAACACGATCTTGTCGCGAGCCACCGCGATATCCGGCGCGTACAGGTACAGGTTCTTCCACGAAAGCGACCGTTTGTGGAAGTGCTCGACATTTACCGGCGACCCTGTCGGCCGTTTCGTCATCCGATCAAGGGGCTGCGCCCACAAGCACGGAGAGCCATCGCGATCCGACCAGAAGTACACAAGATCGCCCCGGGGTGACCAGGCGGGCGCGTCGCCATCTTCGGTCACCTGAATCCATTCTTTCTCGCCTGAGACGTTGGAGCCCTGGACCCGAGCAATAAACACGCGCGCGGGCGCGAAACGATTCGGCCGCGCATTGAACGATACCCAACGTTGATCCGTGGAAAGGCGCGCGTTGAAAATCCGGTAGCCGGGATGTGTCAGCCATTCCCGCTGGGGTGAAGACCTCAGAGTCAATAGACCCGTCCCTGCGGGGTCGGTCGCCGTGACGAACAGGATCCCGCGTCCGTCGGGTGTCCATTGCTCGACCTCTCCGCAATCGCCGCACACCTGCTCGGGCGTTCCTCCGCCCGCCGCGACAACGGAGATCGGCGTCTTGCCGTCCTGTTGCCGGAATGAGTACGCGACCTTCGTTCCATCGGGGGCGATGACCGGATAGTCGTCCGCCGGCGTCTGGATCGGCGCGGTTTCCTGGCCAGTCGTCAGGTTCCTCAGGAAGATGTCGAACCGGCCTGCTCGTCGCGAGCGGAACGCAAGGGTTCCACCGTCCGTCGACAGCGACGGTTCGTAATCATCGGCGAGATCCTGGGTGATCCGCTTCAAGGGGCGGCCACCGACGACGCCTCGGTCGGCGTCGATCGGCAGACTCCAGATATCTGCGCCGATCGTCCGGCTGGTGAATACGACTCGCCCGCTCGAGGTTGCCGAGGCGGAGAATTCGTCTGTGGAGCCGAACGTCACTCGGTGCGGCGCCTCGCTGACCTGCCAGGTCTTGGGAGAGATACCGACCTGCCACGTATTCGACGCGTCGCCGACGCTCGCATGAAAGACGATTCGGCTTCCAGTTGCTACCCATGCGGCCGGTGTCGGGAGCCCATGAATGACCGGGAACCCTTCTCGCAGCAGCGCACTCCGCGCCTGCGTTCTCACAGGGGCCCCGCCCGCCACCGACGCGACGTACCAGTCGACGTTGTTTTCAGGCGGTGCGTCGCGGTCGCGTTGGCCCCAGAACAGCAAGTGGCCGCCGTCGGGTGCCCACACCGGGGCCTTGGCCACGTAGAAGCCAGCCGCCACCTGCGTCGCCGGTCCGCCCGCCGCCGGGGCCACGTAGAGGCCGACACCGGGCGGTTCCGCGATCCCGTAGGCGATCCACTTTCCATCTGGAGAAAAACGAGGAGAGACACCCTGCTTGACGAGGAGCCGCTCCTCACCGCCCAGCGTTGAAACGACGTAGATTCCGCCTCCAAGCCGGCTGGACTGAAAAGCGATCCTGCTCCCGTCGGCGGAGAAGGACGGATCGACGTCGTCCGCGGCGTGTCGTGTCAGCCTGACCGGAGGGCCATCCGGAATCGGTTGGACCCAAATGTCGAGATTCTCCTCGTCGCTGCGATCGGACGCGTACGCCAGGATCCGTCCGTCGAGCGAGATGGCGGAATAATCCGTCCAGTCCACGTCCGAGGTGAGCCGCATGAGAATCGGATATGGCTGGGCGCTCGCCACCGGCTGCGCCCGCGAGGACCACCACCAGGCCCCGAACGAAAGGGCCGCGATAGTGATCATCACGATCGCACCGGCCACCATCGACGGTCGAGTCAGCCGGCGGGCGGGTATCGACGCGCCTGGTGAAGCCTGGCTGCCGGATTCGTATTCTTCCCGGAGATCCTCGAGTGCAACCTTCAGATCCGCCGCCGCTTGCCAGCGACGCCCGGGGTCCTTTCGGAGACAGCGGAGAATCACCTTTTCGAGATCACGCGACAGTCCAGGAATCACATCGCTCGGCCGTTCCGGCTCTTTTCCGACAATCGCCAGCAGCGTGGACATCTTCGTGTCGCCGACGAACGCACGACGGCCTGTGACCATTTCGTACAGCACAGCCCCGAACGAGAAGACGTCCGATCGCGGATCAGCCGGCCTCCCTTCCGCCTGTTCCGGCGCCATGTAAGCCACCGTTCCCAGGATGGTCCCTTCTTCCGTCTGTGGGCGCCCTCGAGCCCCCACGGTTTCTGTCGTGTCGTGCTCGCCGGTCGGCTCAACGCGGATCGCCTCGGTCAACTTCGCGAGGCCGAAGTCGAGAAGTTTTGTCGATCCCCTCTCGCTGACCATGATGTTTGCCGGCTTGATGTCGCGATGCACGATTCCGGCAGCGTGAGCGCTTGCAAGGGCATCGGCGATCTGCCCCGCATACGTCAGGGCGTCACCAATCTTCAGCTCGGCACGCTGGATCAGGCGGGCCAGCGACTGGCCGGCGAGGTACTCCATGGCGATGAAGTCCACGCCAGAGTCCTGCCCGATGTCATAGATCGTGACGATGTGCGGATGGTTCAACGCGGAGGCGGCTCTTGCTTCGTGGACGAAACGCTTCCTGCTCTCGTCGTTGACCGCGGCCTCACCTCGCAAGAGCTTGATGGCAACCGGCCGGCCGAGACGCGTATCGACGGCGCGGTACACAGTGCCCATGCCGCCTTCGCCGAGCAGCTCCACTATCTCGTAGTGCGAGATCGTCTTCGGGTTCATCCTCGACCCTGTAGCGGGAATCGACGGTACACCCCAACGCAGAAAGGCTGCCGCGCCCCTCTTTCGGCATGAGTCTGTTGATCTCAGCCACGTAGGCCTCGGATCACTCGAGCGTGAAGAGTACGGCCGCTTCGCCGTACTTCGCGATCCTGTCGTCGAAATGCTTCACGATGAGGTCGCGCCGCGCGAGCAGTCCGATCAATTCCGGTTTCGTCATCGCGTCGCCCATGGCGCGTGCGATTGATTCGGCCGTCAGACCGCGCATCCGCTTGAGGAAGCCCCGTTCGCACCGTGTCAGCTGATCGGGCTTCAGCAGTCCTTCACCCCCACGGAATGCGCGCGTGTGATCGATCAGCCACATCTTCCAGTCGCTCGTCCACAGGATGTTTCCCTGGTTCCGATCCTTGTTCTGAATGAGCTCGTCGAACACCCGCATGACCTCGAGCTGGAGGGAAGTGCGCCCAGGGTTCGGCCCAGTCGCCTTCTGCCTGAGCCGCTCCTTCTCGTCCATCCTGACGTCATCGATCCACCAGGTCACTGCGGCCCTTTTGCCCTCGACCTGCCGCTCGACCGACATCGGCACGTTGTCCATACCGAGGAGTTTGGCCAGCCGATAGCCGGCGATGTTATAGCGCCAGAGGTCGAACACCGGCCGATCGATATCGACGACCTGGATTTGCGCATCGTGTGTGAAGGTGCCGTCCACCAACGTGGCGCGATGCGCACTGGCAATGCCGGTACTGGTGTCCCGCAGTCTTGTAATCCTGGCCTTCGACAAGAAGGCTTCCATTTGCTCCGGCGTAAGAACGCGGCGCTCGGGTACGGCAGCCCCTTGGCCCGCCTGCGGGGCTCCGGGGCAGGCGATGAAGACGATACCGAGGATCACGAGGCGACGAGCGAACAGGCATACTAGGGGCGCGGCCACACTTCGCGGTCGGATCATCAGGGAGTCTCCTTGTGGCACTATAGGGCCACTGGACACCACTGTCCTCGCGGAGTTCTCATAGAACTCTAATTTCCTGGCTTCTGTGCGGTTTCTCTTCGCAGAATTCGAGTTCGACACGGGCCGGCGCGTGCTTCTTCGCCATGGACGCGCTGCGGCGCTTTCGGCCAAAGCATTCCAGCTCTTGGAGTTCCTTCTCGATCGACGGCCTGAGGCTGTTTCGAAGACCGAGCTCCTGACGCATCTCTGGTCGGAGACGTTCGTCTCTGAAGCGAGCCTGTACAACCTGGTGGCGGAAGTCCGCGCTGCGTTGGGCGACGCACCTCGGGCGGCACGGTTCATTCGAACCGTCCCGCGATACGGGTACGCTTTTCACGGCGACGCACGGACGGCCGATGCGGGCGTCGACGCCGTCCAGACCGCGCGGCCAGGCCCGCGGCTCGTCTCGAAGCGTGGCGACTGGCTCCTCGCGGAAGGATCAAACCTGGTGGGCCGCGACCGCGACTGTGCGGTCCGCATCGACTCTCCCTCCGTCTCGCGTCATCATGCCCGCATTCTCGTGATACAGGGGGAGGCTACCGTCGAAGATCTCGGGAGCAAGAACGGAACGTACGTGAACGAGGAGGCAGTCAAGACGCCCGTCGCGCTCGAGGACCGCGTTGAGATCCGTGTCGGCTCAGTGAAGATGACGTACCGAATCGTAGGTGCGCTACCCACCACGGTTACTCAGCGCCGCCGGTAGACCGGGTCCTGCTCTGTGAGCCCGAGCGCGCCCGAAAAGGACTCGTGCCCAATCCGATGAGCCAGGCATCGGGCTTCCACGAGGCCTTCCGAGCGCAGCCAAGTCCAAAAAACTTGGCGCGCCCGGAAGGACTCGAACCTTCGACCCCCGGCTTAGAAGGCCGGTGCTCTATCCAACTGAGCTACGGGCGCGTGATGGCTATCTTACTGGTGCCGCGTAGGTCCTGCTGAAGCCGGTGCGGCTGTTCGTCACGGTGAAGCTGCCATCAGTCTGCGCCACGATCTTCAACCAGTAGGCGGGTCCGTCGTGGGGAGGAACGGGAGGCGCCTGAGCGCCACGCGCAACGGGTGTCATGGGCGCCACAGGCATCGCCGTCTGCGGCTGGTCGAACAGGTTGGCGATGAACGCCCCCGGCACCGTGAACTCCTGGCCGCTGAGCTCCGAGAAGTGGATCTGCCAGACGTCCTCGAGGCGCGGCGCCGTGAACAGGATTCGCATCGTCTCCGGCTGCCCGCCCTTGCGCACGCCGTTGTTCACAATCGCCACGCGTGGACGGACGGCATGCACCAGCGCCTCCGAGTTCGAGCTGAACTGCCCGTGTCGGGACGCGACGAACAGATCCACGGCGCCGATCCGATTGGCCGGGCACATGAGCTCGAACTCCTGGTTCCACGGGAGATCGGCCAGATACAGAAGGCGGAATCTCCCGAACGTGACATGGCTGCCGACCGACTGCTCGTCCTCGGTGGCGCCAACCGGCTGACCCGAGACGGGGTTGACTTCGTGCTTTCGGAAATTGGCGCAGTATGGATTCGCCTGGCCAGCTCCGGGAAGCGCAGACTTGACCATCTCCCGTGCGGAGGTGACGATACGCCACTCCACCCCAGTCATCGGGACCCTGTAGCCTGGCGTTGCCACGACGTGCTTCGCCTTGGCGTGGAGCGCTGCGTACTGCTGCATGACTCCATCGATCTGCGGCCCTGGCTGCACGTTCGGTCCATGGTCGATGAACTCGAGAACGGGGATACGCGCCGCGACCTCCGCGACGCCACCGACGTGGTCGGCATGGAAGTGGGTAGTGATCAGATGATCGATCTTCGTGACACCTGCATCCTTGGCGGCTGCGAGAATGCGCTCGGCATCGCGCACTGCTGCGGCCCCACCGTTGCCGGTGTCGATGAGCACCGACTCGCCGAACGGCGAGACGTGTAACTGAGCGTTCCCGCCTTCGACGTCGATGACGTATATCGACAGCCCCTTCGACGCTTGAGGCTGAGCCGACGGAGCTGCTGCGAGCGCCAGTACAGTGCCCAGAAAGAACGTCACACAGGACCGCATATGTCGGGGCCAGTGTAGCCGACTCCTTTCCTGTATGATGCGCCGGCAGTCGTGGCCTGAAGGGGTGCTGATAAAAGGCGGCTTCGAATGCGTGAATCTGAGGACCGCAGTCGCCGCGCGCTCGTCCTGGAGGACGCCGCGCTAAGGCTCGCCTGCGCGCTTGAAGAAGTCCACCCGCTCGGCATCGGCGGGGTGCGACGCGAACGCGATGGCGATCCCAGACCCGTTGCCGAGGTTCTTCTCGGCCAGCTTTTCGAAGAACGACACCATGGCCGCGGGCGACAGGCCGGCCGCCTTCAGCACGCGCACGCTTTCAGCGTCCGCATCGCGCTCGAAGTCGCGCGAGTAGGCCTGCTCGCCCAGAAGGGCTGGAGCGCCCGCCAGGACGGAGCTGAAGTCCCCGAGCAACAGGCTGGTCAGCATCCCCAGCAGCGCCGACTGCGCCACCATCCGCACGCCGTGGCGCGCCTTCACGTGTCCGTACTCGTGCGCCAGCACGCCCACCACCACGTCCTCTCGTGCGCCCACCAGCGTGACGAGTTCATCCGTGACGACGATGCGGCCGCCCAGGCAACGCAAATGCGTTGGGCCCGATATCGCCAGACCGGAACTCCAGCAGTGTGCTCAACGGGGATTCTCCCTCCGCGCGAGCCAGTGCCCGATTGAAGGCGGCACGCAGGCGCGATTGCTCGGACGGCGCCAGGCGGCTGGGTCTCAGCACGCTGCCGTGCATCGATTCGAAGAACACGTCGCCGATGGCTTCGTCGACCCTCATCGGCACGGCCGCCAGAATCAGCCGGCTCGCCAGCGGAATGCCGTAGGCATACGTGCCCACGGCCAACGCCACGATGGAGGCGGCCAGGATCGCAAGCGGCCAAAGAGGGTGGCTGTCGAACTTATTTGGAAGAGGGGGAGGGGAGGGGGTGGACAGCGGACTACCCTTTTGCGTCCGCGCTCGGGCCGTAGATGTTGGGAACCTTCGAGCCCATGGCGCGCAGGTACGCGGCGAGCTGGCCGCGATGGTGCATGCTGTGATTGTTGGCGAAGCCGATGTACTGCACCGCCGGCCAGTTGAAGTTGCCGAAGCAGTCGATGTTCGACGTGAGTTTGTCGCCCGGCAGTGCGCGCAGCGCTTTCAGCTTCTCGGGGAACGTCTTCTTGTAGAACGCGACGATGTCGTCGACGGTCTTGAACTCCGACTCCGCCTGCTTCACCGCATCGGGGTTCCACACGAAGGCACCGTTCAAGATGCTGTCCATGAACCAGATGTCGGCAAGGGCCAAATGCGTCGCGAGTTCCCACGCGGTACGCGACTTGGCATCGGGCTTGTAGTGGCGGTTGTCGTCCTTCACCGCGGCGAGCACCTGACACGTGGCCGGGAACTCGAATTCCCAGACGGTGGCCATCATGTCGGCCGCGGCTTTCGCTTGTTCTGAAGTCATGTGGTTCCCTCCGTGTGTGGATAGGAACCACTAGTCTAGTGGAGCGACCTGCTACCGATCCCATCCACTCCACTGAAGGCGATGGCGCCGGCGCAGGTCACGGACGGTGCCGGGAAATACGCCGCGCTGGCGCGCGGCTTCGCCGGCCTTGTTCATCTCGTCCCGGATGCGGCCCGCATTCGCCCGGACCGCATCCAGCCAGGATTCGCAGTTCACCGTGGCACTGTTCCCCAGGGTCACGCCGCCGGTCTCGAACACGGCGAACCAGGTGCGATCGCCGGAGGATCGGGTGGTCGTGACGCACGTTCCCGCGTAACGGTCCCAGTACGTGTCCAGCTCCGCGGCGTTTCTGCCGGCCCACTCGAGGACGCGGACGTACTCCTGCTCCCCGCGAGTCCGCCGATCCTCGGTGTCGGAACGGCCGCCGAGCATCTGCGTGAGGCTGTTGAGCGGTGTCTGGGCGTCGGAGGCGCGCTGGCCGTTCAGCAGCTGTGTGGCGTGGTCGATCGCCACGGCGAAGGCCACGCCCTCGGCCGTCTGCTGTGCCACGCGCAGCGAGTTGATGCCGATGACCAGGCCCGATCGGCTGATGAGCGGCCCGCCGCTGTTGCCCGGGTTGATCGCCGCGTCGGTCTGGATCAGGGTGACCTGACCCACCTGACGAACGGCGCTCACGATGCCCCGCGTCACGGTGTTCGACAGCACACCCAGCGCGGAGCCGACGGCGATGACCTCTTCGCCCACGCGGGCCTGGCCAACGGCGCCCAGCTGCAACACTTGTTGGGTGGGGCTGGGGTTCACCACGTGCAGCACGGCCAGATCGGTGCCGGTGGACACGGTGCCGACCCGCGCGTCGTAGTGGCTGTCGTTCACCTGCAGCCGGACCATCGTATGGCCCGCGATCACGTGGGCGTTCGTCAAGACGCGGTCGCGGGCGATGAAGAAGCCCGTGCCGCGTGCCTGGCCCGCTTGCACGAACGCCACGGCCGGCACGACGCGGCTGACCAGATCTTCGAGCGGCGCAGCCGCCACCGAGGCGCTCGCGGCGGGGGGGAGCGGCGCCGCGAGCGGAAACTGCGGGAGCACGGTGGGCAACTCGCTCACCGGGACGTTGGCTTCCTCCTCGTCCAGCGAGTCCGCCGGATGGGGAGCAGCCGTGGACGGCGCGCGAACCAGGTTCTCCTCGGGCGCCGGTGGCGTCGGCGAGGGCAAGAGCGCCAGGCCCGCGCCGATCACGAGCCCAACGGCAAGCAGCGCCAGGCCGGTCGTCCGCGAACGCGAAGAACCCTCCGAGGTGTCGGCGTCAACGCCGGACGAGGGGGTCTCGTCCTGCACGAATCCACAGCGGCATTCACGGATCCGCGCTGGCACGCGGCGATCGCACGCGGGGCATGTCCAGGTGCCGGAATCGGGCGAGGAAAGAGTGTCTGCGCTCAAGGTCGCTGTTTCGACGTATCGGGCAGAGCTCCTTTCATCATGAGGTAAGCCCGCAGCACCGGCGCCCAACGTGGATGGTGCTTTTCATAAAACGCCACTTGGCTGCGCCGGTACTGCGCGTCGGCCGCATCGCGCACGGTGGCGCGGGACGCGCCGCGCGTGTGCCGCACCACGGACGAGGGCACGAACGCGATGCGGTGCCCGCCGGTGCGCACCCGCGCACAGAGGTCCACGTCCTCCGTGTACAGGAAGAACCGCTCGTCGAAGAGCCCGGCGGTTTCGAGCACCGTGCGGCGCGCGAGCCAGCAGGCGCCGCTGACCCAGTCGGGATGCTGGGGCCGCTGCGTCTGCCGCTCCACCCACGGGCCCATCAGCGGCCACTCGCGCTCCAGCGCCCGCACACGCAGCTTTTGCCACGCTTCAGCCCACGGCGAGATGTGGGGGCCGAAGGACAGCTCCGCGCGTCCGTCCGGGTCCACGATGCGCGGGCCGGCGATTCCGACCGTCGGGTCGCTGTCGAGCGCGGTCATCAGGCCTTCGACGGCGTGCGGCGTGACCGCGGCATCGGGGTTCAGCAGCAGCAGCCGGTCGCCGCGCGTGGCGCGAATGCCCCGGTTGTTGGCCGCGGCAAACCCCAGGTTCGCGTCCTGCCGCAGCAGGGTCACCGATGGCCAGTCGCGTACCAGCATGGCGGCGGTGTCGTCCTGGGAGGCGTTGTCCACCACCACGACATCGTGGGGGGGCATCGGCCCGTGGTCGCGCAACGCACGCAGACAGGCCGGCAGGGTCCCGGCGGAGTTGAAGGACACGATGACGACCGAGAGCCGTGCCATCAGCGTCCGGCGCTGACCAGCGCCGCCAACGTGTCCGCTCCGCTCGCGGTCCAGGAATAGCGTGCGGAGATATCGCGACCGGCCTGGGCCAACCGCGCGCGTTCACCTGCATCGAAGAGCACTTGTTCGAGGGCGGTCTCGACGAGCGCCGGCTCCGGGGCGCGCACGCGGAGCGCCGCGTCGCCGTAGATCTCCCGCGCGACGGGTGTATCGAGGACCACCGCCGGGATCCCGGCCGCAATCGCATCGAGCGGCGTAAGTCCGAACCCCTCGTAGGACGACAGAAAGGCAAACGCCGACGCCCGGCCGTACAGCTCGGCCAGCTCGGCGTCGGTCACGTAGCCGCGCACCGTGATTCGCTGGTCCATGGCCGCCGCACGGACACACGCGCCCACGTCCACGCGCGGCACGCCGCGCGCGTCGCCCACGATGGCCAGCTGCACATCGGGGCGCCGCCGGGCCAGGCGGGCGAAACCGTCTACCAGTTCGGGCACATGACGGCGCGCGAGCACGGACCCCACGTAGAGGATCAGGGCCTCGGACGACGGCGCCGCCGTCGACGACGGCGGGGCCGCCTCGGAAGACCGCGGCGCGGCTTGCGCGACCTCCGACGGACCGGAGTAGACCACCTGGATCCGCGCCGGCGCCACGCCCAGGTGTCGCACGATTTCGTCGCGTGAGAATCGCGAGACCGTCAACACCCGCGCGGCGCGGTGCGCGGACCGTCTGGTCAGCACGCGCCGTCGCAGACCTTCGCGCCACGAGAACCATTCCGGGTGGGCGCAGAAGGACACGTCGTGGACGGTCACGACCACCGGTGCCGGCGAAGCCAGGGGCGCCGTGTAGGCAGGGGCGAAGAGCACATTCGCGCGGGCCTGGCGCACCAGGCGCGGCAGCACCGTCTGCTCCCACACGGTGCCGCCCGATCCTCGGTGCACTTCGGTGACGACGCGCAACGCGGACAGGCGCGGCAGGTCCACCGGCGCGTGCGCCAGGATCACGAATTCATGGTCCCGCGCATCCGGCGCGTCGTTCCACGCCTTCAGCAGCTCCGTCAGATACCGGCCGACACCAGTGACCTGACCCGCCAGCTCGCGCCCGTCGATGGCGATGCGCATCAGGCCCGCTGCCGCCGGTGCTCGATGGCAGCCATGTAGGCGGCGCGCAAGGCATGCGCCGCGGCGTCCCAGGTGAAGGTGCGCGCACGCTCCAGGCCGGCCGCGCCACGCGCGCGGGCCCAGTCGTCGTCCTGACCCAGGCGTTCCAGAGTGTCCGCCCAGCCCTGCGGGTCCGCCGGGTCCACGAGCACGCCTGCCGCCCCGACAACCTCCGGCAATGCCCCGCGGTTGGAAACGACCACCGGAATACCGGCGGCCATCGCCTCGAGTGCCGGCAGGCCGAAGCCTTCGTCCCACGACGGCAGCACCACGGTGCGGGCACCCTCGAAGAGGGCGTCCCGTTCCGAGTCGGGCACGTAGCCCCGATACGTCACCACGCCGTTCAGCGGGGCGCGCCGCATCCGCTCGAGCCAGGGCTCGCCGCCAGGACCCTCGGCCCCGGCCACAACCAGACGCGGTATGCGGCGCCCCTGCGCGGTAAGTTGATCGTAGGCGTCGAGCACCACGCCCAGATTCTTGCGCGCATCCAGCGTGCCGATGAAGAGCACGTAGCCGTCTCGCGGCGCATGCGGCGACTGTCCGAGCCGGGCCCAGGCCGGCGCGCCCGGCCTCACCAGGTGGACGTGGCGGGGCTCGAGGTCGAATGTCTGGAGCAGCGCGTCGCGTGTATAGGCGGACGACGTCACCACGGCATCGGCTCGCCTGGCGTGCTGGCGAGCGAGGCCGGGATAGTCCCGTCGAATCTCGGCGCGAGTACTCTCGGGGTTCGACAGGAAGTACAGGTCGTGCACGGTCACCACCTGCGCGGCGTGTGTGGCCGGGATCAACAACGGGTGCCCGGCGTGCACGACATCGGCTGGGCCGGCGATCGACTCGACCGGCGGCCACCCGCGCCGGTGCCACAGATAGTTCAACCAGCGCACCGGCACGCGTCGATCCACGACACGCGCGTTCAAGGCCGCACCCGTGCCAGGCGCGACGCGGTCCCTCCACGAGCTCGAGAAGATGGTCACGGCGTCGCCGTGGCACGCCGTGTAGGCGCGCACCAGGTCATGCACGTACGCACCGGCGCCGGTGCGCGCCCGCAGCGCCGGCCGGTAGTCCACGAGGACCCGCATCTGCAACGTATGATAGCGTTTGCGTTTTTTTCGAAGGGCAACCGGGGTGATATGCGACTTGCGGTGATTGGGACTGGGTATGTGGGGCTTGTGGCGGGCGTCTGTTTTGCGGAGAGCGGCAACGACGTCGTGTGCGTGGACAAGGACGTCGCGAAAGTGCGTGCGCTCAAGGCCGGCAAGATGCCTATCTACGAGCCGGGGCTCGAGGAGCTGCTCCGCAGAAACACTGGCGAGAAGCGGCTGACGTTTACCACGGCGCTGCCCGCGGCCGTCAAGGACGCGGCCGTGGTCTTCATTGCCGTCGGCACGCCGCAAGATGAAGACGGATCAGCCGACCTGCGGCACGTGCTCGACGTGGCCCGCCAGATTGCCCGGGCGATCACCAGCTACACGGTGGTCGTCACCAAGAGCACGGTGCCTGTCGGCACGTCCGAACGCATCCGTTTGGCGATGCATCGGGAAACCAAGCGCCCCTTCAGCGTGGTCAGCAACCCCGAGTTCCTGAAACAGGGAGCCGCGGTCGACGACTTCATGAAGCCCGATCGCGTGGTGATCGGCGCCGACGACTCCGGGGCGGTCGCGCTGATGCAGGAACTGTACTCGCCGTTCACGAGAACCGACGCGCCGATCATGGTGATGGACTGCGCCAGCGCGGAGCTGTCGAAGTACGCCGCCAACGCCATGCTGGCCTCACGCATCACGTTCATGAACGAGGTGGCGAACGTGTGTGAGCGCGTGGGTGCCGACGTGGACCACGTGCGGCGCGCCATCGGCTCCGACCGCCGCATCGGCTCCTCGTTTCTCTTTCCCGGCGTCGGTTTCGGCGGCAGCTGCTTCCCGAAGGACGTGAAGGCGATGCAGCGGTTCGCCGCGGAGAGCGGCTACGACTTCAAGATGCTGCGGGCCGTGGACGAGGTGAACACCTATCAGAAGACCCGGCTCGTGGCGAAGATGCGCGAGCACTACGGCCGCCTGAAGGGCAAGACGCTGGCGCTCTGGGGCCTGTCGTTCAAGCCCAAGACCGACGACATGCGGGAGGCCCCGTCCATTCCGCTCATCGAGGCGCTGCTCAAAGCGGGGGCGCGGGTGCAGGCCTACGACCCCGAGGCGATGGGCGTGGCCCGCCGCATCTTCGGCTCGCGGGTGACGTTCGCCGACACGAACTACGGCGCCCTGAAGGGGGCCGACGGACTGGCCATCGTGACCGAGTGGAACGAGTTCCGGCGACCCGATCTGGCCCGCATGAAGAGCCTGCTCAAGGAACCCGTCGTCTTCGACGGGCGCAATCTGTTCGTGCCGGCGCACATGAAGCAGCATGGGTTCACCTACTACTCGATCGGCCGACCGTAAACAGCCATGTCGCGGCTGAAGGGGGTTCTCACCAACCCGCTCCTCACGGTCGTGATGCCGGTGTACAACGAGCTGGCCACGGTGGAGGAAGTGGTGCGCCGCGTGCTGGCGCTGCCCTTGCGCGTGCAGCTGGTGGTCGTGGACGACTGCTCGACCGATGGCACCGGCGATGTGCTGACGCGACTGCGCACCGAGCTGGACTTCATGCTGCTGCGGCAGCCGAGGAACCAGGGAAAGGGAGCCGCGCTGCGCCTCGGGTTCGGCCACGTCGCGGGCGACCTGGTGGTGATCCAGGATGCCGACCTGGAGTACTCCCCGGAGGAACTGCCGGGGCTGATCGAGCTGATTTGCGACGGGCGCGCCGACGTCGTCTACGGGTCACGGTTCCTGGGCCGCCACCGCGTGTTCCTCTTCACGCACTACCTGGGCAACCGGCTGCTGACCACGCTGACCAACGTGCTCTACAACACCATGCTCACCGACATGGAGACATGCTACAAGGTGATGCGTGCCGAGGTGTTGCAGTCGATGACGCTGCAGTCGAATGGCTTCGGCATCGAGCCCGAGCTCACGGCAAAGATCTTCAAGCGCCATCTGCGGGTCTACGAGGTCCCGATCTCCTACGACGGGCGGGGCTACGACGAGGGCAAGAAGATTGGCTGGCGCGACGGCGTGGTCGCAGTGTGGGTGCTGCTCAAGTACCGGTTCACGGAGTGACGCCGTTCTTTCGACTCCTCCGATATGCCAGGCCCTATCGGGGGCGGCTCATCAGCGCGCTGGTGGCCATGGTGGTGTACGGGCTGTCGCAGGCCGGCATCGCGGCGCTGATCAAGCCGATCTTCGACGAAGTGCTGCCGACGGGGCGGTCCCTCGGGATCGTCGCCGGCGCCATCCTCGGCCTCTATTTCCTCAAGGGCGTCGGCGCCTACCTGTCGTCGCTGTGGATGACCGAAGTGGGCCAGCGCGTGGTCCACGACCTGCGGCGGACGCTCTTCCGCCACATCCTCGATCAGTCCGCCGCGTATTTCTCGGGGCAGACCACCGGCCGCCTGATGTCCAGGCTCACCAACGACGTCGCGCAGGTGCAGTTCGCCGTGTCGGAGACCATCGGCGACCTGACGCGCGAGTCGCTGGCGATCGTGGGGTACGCGGCCGTGCTGATCTACGTAGATGCCCGGCTGGCGCTGGTGTGCCTGACCGGCGCGCCGCTGGTCGTCTACCCGCTGGTGCGGCTTGGGCAGCGCGTGCGGCGCACCACCCGGCGCAGCCAGGAGGCGATGGAGCACATGGCGCACGTGAGCGCCGAGGCGTTCGCGGGCCACCGCATCGTGAAGGCGTTCGGCGCCGAGTCGCGGGAGGCGGAAAAGTTCGAGCGCGCGTCGGAGCGCTACTACCGGACGAACATGAAGGTCACGAGCGCGCTCAGCGTGCTGCCGCCGCTGATGGAGTTCATCGGCGGCGTGGCGTTCGTGGCGGCCCTCTGGTACGGGAGCCAGGAGATTACCGCGGGACGACTCACCAGGGGCGACTTCGTCGCGTTCATAGCGGCGCTCTTCTTGATGTACGGTCCGGCCAAGAAGCTGAGCCGCGTCAACGCCAGCCTGCAACAGGCCATGGCGGCCACCGAGCGCATCTTCGAGGTGCTGGATACCCACAGCGAGGTCACCGACCGGCCCGACGCGGTGCCCATGACCGGCCTCCGGTACGGCCTGGCCTTTCGAGACGTGCGCTTCACCTATGGCGGGCTCGAGCAGCCGACGCTCGACGGCGTGACGTTCGAGATCCCCGTCGGCCAGACACTGGCGCTCGTCGGCCGGAGCGGCGCCGGCAAGACCACCGTGACGAACCTGCTCGCGCGGTTCTACGACCCGACGGCGGGATGCGTACAGATCGACGGGCGCGACATCCGCGAGCTGGGGCTCGCGTCCTTGCGCGCGCACCTGGGCATGGTGACGCAGGAGACGGTGCTCTTCGACGATACCGTGGCCGCCAACATCGCGTACGGGAAACCCGACGCGACGGGGGAGCAGATCCAGGCCGCCGCGCGGGCGGCCCACGCCGACGAGTTCATCACGGCCATGGATCAGGGCTACGACACATTGATCGGCGAACGCGGGCAGCGGCTCTCCGGGGGCCAGCGTCAGCGCCTGGCGATCGCGCGGGCGCTCCTCAAAGACCCGCCGATCCTGATTCTCGACGAAGCCACGTCGTCGCTCGACGCCGAATCGGAGATGCTGGTCCAGGAAGCCCTGGCCACGCTGATGCGGAACCGCACGTCGATCGTGATCGCGCACCGGCTGTCCACGGTGCGGCGCGCGGACCGGATCGTCGTGCTCGATGCCGGCCGCGTCGTGGAATCGGGCACGCACGACGCGCTGATCGCGGCGGGCGGCGCGTATGCCAAACTGTACGAATTGCAGCTCGAGGACGACGCCGAGCGCCCCGTCGAAGACGCTCGGACTACGGAACCGACAGCATGATCAAGTCCATGACCGGCTTCGCGTCGCTGACTCACGAAAACGAGCAGGCGACCATTGCGGTCAGCGTGAAGACCGTCAACCACCGCTTCCTGGATTTGCAGCTGCGGCTGTCGCAGATGATCGCCGAACTGGAGCCCCGCGTCCGGCAGTTGGTGCAGCAGCACGTCTCGCGCGGCCGCGTGGACGTGAACGTGTCCGTGCAGCTGCGGACGCCCCCCGCGCCCACCGTTGAATTGAATGCGGAGTTTACGGCAGCCCTGGCGTCGGCGCTGGAGGCCGCGCGCGCCACGGGCCTCGTGTCGGGCCCGCTGAGCCCGGGCGATCTGCTCCGGATGCCGCAGGCCCTCGTGGTCCGCGAGCGCAGCGTGGAGCTGGACGCGCTGGCGGCCTCCGAGGCCGCCTCGGCGGTCGAGGCCGCGCTGTCCCAGGCGCTGCGCGAAATGGACGTGATGCGATCGCACGAGGGCGATCACCTGCGAACCGATCTGGAAGCGCGCCGTCAGGGACTCGGCGACCTGGCGGAGCGCCTCAGCGCCGCCGCCGAGCTGGGCCGCGCCGGCGTGGAAGCACGGCTCCTGGAGCGCGTCCGCGACCTGCGCATGGAGGCGCCGCCCGACGAGACGCTCGTGGCGCAGGAGGTGGTGCGCATCGCGGCCCGGTCCGACGTCTCCGAAGAGGTGACACGGCTGCGCGGGCACCTGGCCCACTGGCAGGCGCTGGCCGACGGCCCCGAGCCCTGCGGCCGCAAGCTCGACTTCCTGCTCCAGGAGATGAACCGCGAGGTCAACACCATTGGGTCGAAAGCCGATGGGCTGAAGGTCTCGGAACTCATCATCGAGGCCAAGGCCGAACTGGAGAAGATGAAGGAGCAGGTGCAGAATGTCGAGTAGGCGGCGCGGCCTGCTCTTCATCGTCTCGGCGCCGTCGGGCACGGGCAAGACCACGCTCTGCGAGCGCCTGGTGCAGGTGGTGCCTGGATTGCGGATGTCGCGCTCCTACACATCACGTCACGCGCGCGCGGGGGAGCGCGACGGCGTTGACTATAATTTCGTCAGCCGCGAACGGTTCGAGCAGATGGTGGCCGAGAAGGCCTTCCTGGAGTGGGCCGACGTGTTCGGCAACTACTACGGGACGAGCGCGCAGGACACCGAAGCAGCGCTGGCGGCGGGGGAGGACGTGATGCTCGTCATCGACGTCCAGGGGGCGCGACTGGTGCGGAGCCGCGGCATCGAGACGGTCGGGATCTTCGTGCTCCCCCCGTCGGCCGAGGTGCTCGAGAGCCGCCTGCGCGGCCGCAGCAAGGACACCGAGGCGCAGATCCGCACGCGGCTGGAAGTGGCCCGGTCCGAGGTCGGGGAGTACGTGCAATACGAATACGCCGTCGTGAACAACGAGTTGGACAGCGCCGTGAACCGGATGCGGGCGATTGTCATCGCCGAGCGCGCGCGCGTGAAAGCGATGCGAGCGGAAGCCGATGAGATCCTCGAGTCCTTCAGGGCGGAAGGCACTTGATGAGCCCTGGAGCCTGGAGCCCGGAGCCCGGAGCCTAACGACATGGCACTCATCGCCCTCGGCGTAACAGGCGGCATCGGCGCTTACAAGGCGGTCGAGGTGTGCCGCGGGCTGCAGAAACGCGGGCACGACGTGGTGGCCGTGATGACGCGGTCGGCGACGAAGTTCGTGGGTCCGCTCACCTTCGAAGCGATCACCAGGCACCCGGTCATCACCTCCCAGTTCGGCGCCCGGCCCGACTCGGGGTCCAGCTCTCGCGACATCGAGCACATCGCGATCGCGGATCGGGCGGCGCTCCTGCTGGTGGCACCCTGCACCGCCAACGTCATCGCCAAGTTCGCCCACGGCCTGGCCGACGATTTCCTGAGCTCGCTGTTCCTCGCCACCAAGGCGCCGGTGCTGCTGGCGCCGGCGATGAACACGAACATGCTGGCGCACCCGGCGGTGCAGGAAAACCTGCGAATCCTGGCGGGTCGCGGTGTCCGCTTCGTCGAGCCCGGCGAGGGCTACCTGGCGTGCGGCTGGATGGGGAAGGGGCGGCTGGCGGAGCCCGATGACATCGTTGAAGCGGCGGTGCGCGTGCTGGCCCCCGTGGACTCGCGCCTGCGGGGGCGGCGTGTGCTGATTACGGCGGGCCCGACCTACGAGGACATCGACCCGGTGCGCTTCGTGGGCAACCGGTCCAGCGGCCGGATGGGCTTCGCGCTGGCCGAGGAGGCGCTTCGACGTGGTGCCGACGTCACGCTGGTGGCCGGCCCTACGTCGGTGGCCGTGCCCGCCGCCCAGCAGGTGGTACGCGTCCGCTCGGCGGCGGAGATGCACGAGGCCGTGATGGCGCGCGCATCCGAGGCTGACGTGGTGATCATGGCGGCGGCCGTGGCCGACTACACGCCGCAGGCCAGATCCGGGCAGAAGCTGACGAAAGACGACGCACCGCTCTCGTTGACGCTGGCGCGCACCAAGGACATCCTGGCGGATCTGGGCGTCATGCGCGCCGCACTGGGGGGACGCCGGCCCGTGCTCGTCGGGTTTGCGGCCGAGACCGACGACGTGGTGCGCAAGGCCCGCGACAAACGTGCTCGCAAAGGCGTCGATCTCGTCGTCGCCAATGACGTCTCGCGCACCGACAGCGGGTTCGACGTGAGCACCAACGCCGTGACGCTCGTCGCCGAGACCGGCGAGACGGTAGTACCGCTGCAGGCCAAGAGCGCCGTGGCGTCGGCCATCCTGGACGCCGTGGAACCGCTGGTCGCCCGGTTGGCGCAGGCCGTCACCCCGTGAACGATGAGCTGGCGGCGCACCTCGAGTTCTACGCGGAGCTCGGCGTGGACGGCTTGCGCCGCGAAGCCGTCTGGCGCACGCGGGGTACCCCGGATGCGGCGCCGCCCACGCTGGACGCCCCGCCCGTCGATGTCCCGCCAACGGGTGCTCCCGATCGGACCAGCGGCGGCGATCTGCTGATTGCGCTCAAGAACGAGATCGGTCCCGACTGCACCCGCTGCAAGCTGCACACGCTCGGCCGCCGGCAGGTGGTCTTCGGCGTGGGCAGCCCCACGGCTGATCTGATGTTCGTCGGCGAAGCTCCGGGCGCGGACGAAGACATCCAGGGCGAGCCGTTTGTCGGCAAGGCCGGCCAGCTGCTGACGAAGATCATCGAGGCGATCGGGTTGAGGCGCGATGAGGTCTACATCGCCAACGTGATCAAGTGCCGGCCGCCGGGCAACCGCAATCCCGAACCGGACGAAGTGTCCGAGTGCGAACCGTTCCTCTTCCGGCAAATCGACGCCATCAAGCCGAAGGTGATCGTGGCCCTGGGCAAGTTCGCGGCGCAGTGCCTGCTGAAGAGCGACACGCCCATCACGCGCCTGCGCGGCCGCGAGTTTCTGTATCGTGAGGCGGTGCTTCTGCCCACGTTTCACCCGGCCTACCTGCTGCGTAATCCCGCGTCGAAGCGGGAGGTGTGGGAGGACATGAAACGCGTGCGCGCGCTGCTCGACGGCGCACCGTCACGCGTCCGTGTAGGCGCGGCACCGTGCCGCGTCTGGCCGCCGTCGCCGTTCCCGTTCCGCAGCTCGATGCCCTGACCTATCGGGTGCCGGAGCACCTGCCGCTTCCTGCGATCGGCGCGCGGGTTCAGGTGCCGCTCGGACCGCGGGTCCTGACAGGTGTCGTGGTGGCGCACCCGGCCGATCTGCCGGCCTCCGGGGAACTCAAGGACATCGCGGCCGTCGTCGACGCCGAACCTCTGGTGTCGGCGGGCGTCGTGGAGCTGTGCCGGTGGGTGGCCGACTACTATCTGGCCGGCATCGGCGACGCGATCGCCGCCGCCATGCCGCCCGGGGCGTCGCAGCGGCCCTCGGCCTTCAAGACGCGCCGGGTTGCCGTGGCCACGGTCCAGGGGATGTCGGCGCAGGGAGTGGACGAGAGCGCGCTGACGCAAAAGCAGCGGGCCGCGCTGGAGCTGGTGGGTGCCGCCAGCGGCCTCGACCAGCGCGAGTTGAGCGAGCGCGGCGCCTCACGCGACGTGGTGGCGCGTCTGGTGGCGCTCGGCCTGGTGACCTGGCGTCAAGACCAGGTCGAACGGGATCCCTTTCCCCGGTCGGCGGCCCCGCCGGGGACGCGTGACGACGATCGCACGCTCACGGAGGAACAGGCGGCGGCTGTGGGTGCGTTGTCCGAGCGTGTCGCCGCCGGTTTCCACGTGGCGCTGGTGCACGGCGTGACGGGCAGCGGCAAGACCGAGGTCTACCTGCGAGTAGCCGATCTCGTTCGCCAATCGGGCCGGCAGGTGCTGCTGATGGTGCCGGAGATCGCGCTCACGCCGTCGATCGCCTCCTTCTTCCGCGACGTCTTTGGCGATCGCGTGGCCATCCAGCACAGCGCCTTGTCGATCGGCGAGCGGCACGATCAGTGGCACCGCATCCGGCGCGGCGAGGTGGATGTGGTCGTGGGTACCCGCTCGGCCGTGTTCGCTCCGCTGCCGCGGGTGGGGCTCGTCATCGTGGACGAGGAACACGACACGTCCTACAAGCAGGACGAGGCCCCGCGGTATCACGGCCGGGACGTGGCCATCATGCGCGCCAGCCGGGAGAACGCGCTGGTCATCCTGGGATCGGCCACGCCGTCGATGGAGAGCTATCACCACGCGGTCTCCGGCAAATACCAGTTGGTGACGCTGACCCGGCGCGTGCTGGACCGTCCGCTCGCCAGCGTGCGCGTCGTGAACATGCGCGAGGAGTACGCGAGCGAAGGCCCCGATGCCGTGCTGAGCCGCGCGTTGATTGAGGGCATCGAGGCACGACTGTCCAGGCGTGAGCAGGTCGTGGTGCTGCTGAACCGGCGGGGATATGCCACGTCGGTGCTCTGCCGGCAGTGCGGCGACACGTTCGACTGCCCGAACTGCAGCATCTCGTTGACGGTGCATCGCGCCGGCGGCGGATGGCGCGCGCGGTGCCACTACTGCAATCACGCCGTGCTGGTGCCGAAGGCGTGCCGCAAGTGCGCCGCGCCCTATCTCGAGCACATCGGGTTCGGCACCGAGCGCGTCGAGGAGCACCTGGCGCTGCGGTTTCCGCAGGCCCGGATCGGGCGCGTGGATCGAGATGCGGTGCGCCGCAAGGGCGCGCTGACGTCACTGCTCTCGCGTTTCGCGTCGGGCGAGCTGGACGTGCTCGTGGGCACGCAGATGATCGCCAAGGGCCACGACTTCCCGCGCGTGACGCTGGTGGGCGTGATCTCCGCGGACGTGGGCCTTGGCATGGCCGATTTTCGGGCCGCCGAGCGCACGTTTCAGCTGCTGACGCAGGTGGCGGGGCGCTCCGGCCGCGGTGAGCAGCTGGGCGAGGCCATCGTGCAGACGCTGTACCCGGAGCACTACAGCGTCCAGCTGGCGTGCCGTCAGGACTACGCGGCGTTCTTCGAGCGCGAGCTGGCCTATCGGAAGGGCCTGCGCTATCCGCCCATCGTGGCGCTGGTGAACGCCGTCGTGCGCGGCCGCAGCCTGGAGGACGCCACGCACGTAGCCGACCTCCTGGCCGAGCGCATCGTAAAGGCTGACGCCAGCGGTAGTTTCACCGTGCTCGGACCCGCCCCCGCGCCGCTGACCAAACTGCGCGGGGAGCACCGGGCGCAACTGTTTCTCAAAGGATCACGTCGCGCCGACATGAGGAAGGCTCTGCGTCAGACATTGGAAGAGATGCCGGAGATCCGACGGCGCGTCGTCGTCGATGTGGATCCGCTGAGTGTTCTGTGAATGCACAATTCACAATTCACAATGCTCAATTCACAAACGTCCGTGTCCGTTGCGGACGGTGTTATGGACGATCGCTCCAAGGATGCGAACGATTTCGTCGGACTCGCGTAGCAACCCGTCGAACCGCGCGTCGAGGAGCTCGGACCGGCGACACAGCGCCAGCCGGAAGCGCGTCTCCTTGGCCTCCTTGAGCGAGATTCGAAGCTTCGCTACGAAGTCGGCTCGGCTCGACGCACCATCAGCTTCTTGAACGTTCGCGCCGATCGAAGTGCCCGCAGCCAGGATCTGAAACGAAAGTGCACGCCCAATCGGGCCTCGAGTATGGAGGAATTGCGTCGCTCGGATGATGTCGCAGCCGAATACCAGGAGCCGTTCACGGATATCGAATGGTTTGTCGCTGGCGACCTCGCTGCTTTGTGGCATCAAGGGAGCTCGACAGCAAACCCAGGGCCGTCAGCGCTCAGGTCTGTGTTTGTGAATTGTGAATTGTGAATTGTGAATTTCCTCACCGCCCCGGCGAAACTAGCTCCAGAGGCTCGATCGGCGATGGCGTAAAACACACCGCAAACATCACCACGGCGAAGATCGCGAGCCACTGGCGTGTGGTGTCGAGCGGGATGTCCTCGTCGGGCGTCCGGGGATGCCGCGGCCCGAACACGAACAGCATCGCCACGTTCAGCACGGTCCAGACGATCCAGGACGACGATACGAACGACAGCCCGGCCAGGCAGACGATCGTTCCGTAGGTGACGAGTGTGCTGCGGCGTCCCAGCACGGCGTACGAGATGTGGCCGCCGTCCAGCTGGCCAATCGGAAAGAGGTTCAGCGCCGTGGCCAGACAGCCGAACCAGCCGGCGAAGGCGGTCGGGTGCATGTTCAACGTGGAGCCGTCGGGGATAGATCCCCAGAGGAGGCTCGCAATGACCTGCAGAAGGAGCGGCTCGCCCAGTTCCAATCCTCCGGTCGCGTTAGCCGGGATCACCACGACCCTGGACAATGAGATACCGAGCACGAGCACCGGAACGGCCACGAGAAACCCGGCGATGGGTCCAGCGATGCCGATGTCGAAGAGCTGGCGTTTGTCCGGAATCGGCTGGCGGATCCTGATGAAGGCACCAAGCGTTCCCGTCAGCAGGGGCGCGGGGATGAAGTACGGCAGCGACGCGTCCACGTCGTAGTAGCGGCACGCCAGGTAGTGGCCGAACTCGTGCGCGCCCAGGATGCCCAGGATAGCCAGGCTGTACCAGAGGCCGTTGAAGTACGCGGTCCACCCCAATTGCGGCGGCGGCGCGGTGGCGAAGTCCGACTGAAACCCGTAGTAGTGGTCCACGCCCACGAACGTCGTGAGCAGGAAGGTCAGGATGAAGAGCACGATGTGGCGCACAATGGGGTGGCGCCGCTCCTCGGGTTCGGGTGGGGGCGGTACGTAATCCCGGTTCCAGGCGGCGTAGCCGGGCGTAGGACGGCCGCTGTCGGGAGGACCGAGCGTGGATGGGTCCATGAAAGCCGGATCGGCGGAATCGGCCGCTAGCCGATGTTCTGGAGGTCCTTGCCGGGCTTGAATCGAATCGTGCGGCCGGGAGGAATGCGAACCTCCTTGCCAGTCCGTGGGTTACGGCCGATGCCGCGCTTGCGCGGCTTCACCTGGAACACACCGAACCCCCGCAGCTCGATTCGGTCGCCGCGCTGCATCGAAATCCGCATCGCGTCGAAGACCGCATCCACGGCCACCTCTGCCTTGACCTTGGTAATGTCTGCGACGCGAGAGACTTCGTTGACGATATCGACCTTGATCATGCGCTCGGTGCCAGCTGCCTTGCGACCGTAACTATCATAGGGATAGTCACTTAGCCTGTCAATGCGACTCTCGTAGCCACTGCGCATGCCGTCACCGCTCCCTTCCGTCGTGTTGGTTGGCCGACCCAATGTTGGCAAATCCACGCTGTTCAACCGGCTCACGCGCACCCGGCGGGCCATTGTGACCGCCATTCCAGGCACCACCCGCGACGTAATCGCCCAACCGGCCGAGTGGCAGGGCCATCGCTTCAATCTGGTGGATACCGGAGGCATGTTTGGGGCCAGCGAGGATCCGTTGCACGTGTTGGTCTTCGAACGCGGGCAGCGTGCACTCAGGGAAGCGGATGTGCTGATCCTGGTCGTCGACGGACGCGAGGGCCTGGTGCCTGGAGACCGCGACATCGCCAGAGAGGCCCGCCAGACCAATCGTCCGATCATCCTCGCCATCAACAAGATGGACGATCGGCGGGCCAAGGCCGGCGCGCTCGAGTTCTACCAGCTCGGCGTGGAGCCTGTGTTCGAGGTCTCCGCGGAGCACGGCGAAGGCGTGGGCGAGCTGCTCGACGCCGTGATCGAGCACGTCCCGGCTCGCAGCGGGGACGCCGCCGCGCCGCCCGCCGATGGCGAGGAGGAAGGCGCGCCAACGGGGCCGGTGGTACCGGCGGAAGTGTCCGTCGTGATCGTCGGCCGGCCCAACGCGGGCAAGTCGTCTCTGGTCAATCGCTTGCTGCGTGAGGAGCGAATGATCGTCAGCGAGATGCCGGGCACGACGCGCGACGCCGTGGACACCGTGCTGACCTGGCACCGCCGCCAGTTCCGCATCGTGGATACAGCCGGGATGCGGCGTCCGGGGCGCGTGGCGGGGGGTGGACAAGTCGAATCGGTCAGCGTCCTCCTGTCCCGGCGATCGATCGAAACCGCCGACGTCGTGGTGCTGCTCGTGGACGCCAGCGCCGGCGCCACCGATCAGGACGCGGCCATTGCCGGCGAAGCCGATCGACTGGGCCGCGGAATCATCATCGTGGCCAACAAGTGGGACCTGATGAAAGGGCAGGGCTCCGAGTTCGTGAAGCTGTTCGACGAGACGCTGCGCCGCCAGCTGAAGTTCCTGGACTACGCCCCCATCCTGCATCTGTCGGCGGCCACCGGCGAGCGGACGCCGAAGCTGCTCGAGCAGATCGACAAGGTGGCCGCGTCGCGCCGGAAGCGCGTAAAAACGCACGACCTTGAACACGCTGGTCGAGCGGATCTCACGCGAGCATCCGCCCGCAAAGCCCGGGACGGCGGCACGTCCGTATCCTCTATGCGGCCCAGACGGGGGTGGCGCCACCCACCTTCGTGTTCTTCACCAACGTGGCGACGGCCTTTCACTTTTCCTACGAGCGGTTCCTCACGAACCAGCTGCGGGAGGCGTTCGGATTCGAGGGCACCCCCATCCGGCTCCAGGTCCGCGCACGCCGGCGCCGGCCCGCGGATCGCAAGGAGGCCTGAAAATTGCCTGATATACTGGACAACCGGATGACTCCCAAACTGTTCCGGGCGGTGGATGTCTGCGAGCTGGCCCAGGTGCAGCCGTACGTCCTGCGGTCGTGGGAGAAAGAGTTTCCGGGCATCGGCGTCCAGAAGGACGATGATTCGCCGCGGCTCTACCGGCAGTCGGACGTGGATCAGGTGCTGCGCATCAAGCAGCTCGTGTTCAGCGAGGGGCTGACGCTGGCCGGGGCGCGCAGGAGGCTGGAGGAAACCACACCGCGCACGCCGGCCGAAGAGCGTCGGGAAGTGGCTGAGGTGCTCGACGCTCTGGCCTCCGACGCGCGAACGCGGATCGCGCACGTGCGGGACGGGCTGCGGTCGATCCTCCAGATGCTGTCGGCATCTCCGGGCACGGTCGTGGTCGTGGACGTGCCGACCAACGGACGCCCGAAGACTCCGGCGACGGTGCGGGCGCTGACGCCGCGCGGCAAGGGTCCCGTGGCGAAGTCGGGGCGTATCGGCAAGCGGGCCAGCAGGCCATGGCAAAGGCGTCGCGCGTGGTGAAGTCCGCAAGTCGGCGGTCGCCAAGGTCGGTGGCGAAGGGAGCCGCGAAGAAACGCGCCGCGCGAGCGCGAGCGAAAGGTCACTGCTCCCGACGCGGAGCATTCGGCTTGATGCGAACGTCGGGATGTGGCGCAGCCTGGTAGCGCACCTGACTGGGGGTCAGGGGGTCGCAGGTTCGAATCCAGTCATCCCGACCAAATCACCACCTCCGCTAGGCGTCAATGCAGGAGGACCATGGTCTGGAGTCGTGTTTTCGGAGATCGGCTTCCCAGTGCGACGGTGTCGACACTGGCGGTCAAGCGGCGGCGATCGCCGTCGTGATCGCGGGTATTGCACTGGGCGCCCAGCAGGCGCCCGCCGCGCGAGCCGCCGCGTGCACGATCAGCGGCACCATCACCGGCCTCGGCGGCCCGTTGCCGGGCGTCTCCATCACGGTGCGCCGGGACGACACAGTCCAGAAGGCGGCCTCCACCGACATCGACGGAACCTTCAAGCTCACCCTTCCCGACGCGTCCTATCAACTCACCGCCGAGCTCACCGGATTCAGCACCGACTCAGAAGGACGTCACCGTCAGCAGAGGAACGCCGCCAAGGCGTTCCGGGAGACCAGCGGCGTGCGCGCAGACCGTCGACCTGACGATGACGCTGACGCCCAGGGTCGCGCGGCACCGCAGGGCGGACGCCCGCGACGCCGCCGGATGGGCGCGGCGTCGGTCGCGGGCCGGTCCGACGGGGTGGCGGGCCGCCCGCGGCGAATGAAACGGCGGAAGCCGCCGCCCAACGCCGTTTCGAATCGCTGACGGTCACCGAAAACGAGGCGACCCGTTCTCTGGATCCCAGCGTCGTTCGAGTCGGCCGGGGCCGATCCCTCGGCTGTGATCGCGGCCGGCTTCGGCTCCGAAGCCTCGCCGACGCGTTCGCCGTCACCGGTGAAGCGGCACGTGTCGATCACGGCCTGCTGAACCAGCGGCGTGACGCGCTCAACCGCGGCGACTTCCTGCCGCCCGACTTCGATCCCCGCAACTTCCAGGGCGGCTTCGCCGGACTCGAAGGCGGCCATCCACGGGCGGCGCAGGTGGACGCGAGGGCGGCAATCCCAACTTCCAGGGCGCGAGGTGGTCCGGGCGGCAATTCCCGGGCCGAGGCGGTGGACGCGGCGGCAACCCGAACTTCCGCGGCGGGCAGCGGATTCAGGGGACCGCCAACTACACGTTCAGCGGCTCCGCGCTGAACAGCGCCCCGCAGCAGCTGCGCTCGGAGGTCCGCGGTGTCGAACCGCAGAACGCGAATCACAACTACAACTTCACGGCGCAGGTCCCGCTCAAGATCCCCGGCATCTACACGCAACACCGAACAACCGGACGATGCTGACGGTCACGTATTCGGGCACCACCGGCACAACCCCGTTCGATCAGTACGCGACGGTGCCGACCGACGCCATGCGCCTCGGCGACTTCTCCTCGGTCAGCACGCCGCTCATCGACCCGCTGACCGGCCAGCCGTTCGCGGGCAATCAGATTCCGGTCGGACCGTCTCAGCCCGCAGGCGCTGGCGCTGCTGCAGTACTACCCTGCGGCGACGCTGGCGGGCACGACGCGCAACTATCACCGCGCGACGACGAACTTCTCCCGGCAGAACCAGGTGCAGTTGCAGCTCCAGCACAACTTCACCGGCCAGCAGGGCGGCCGCGGCGGCGAGGCGGCGGGCAGCAGGGCAACGCGGGCGGCGGCGGGCGGGCAGGGCAGCAGGGCAAGGCGGGCGGCGGCGCGGGGCGCAGGTGCGGCGCAACACGCGCACCAACGTCAACATGAACCTGAACTTCCAGTATCAGCAGTCGGACAACGATCAGCTGAACGTGTTCACGCACGCTGGGAGGCGCCCGCGAGAGCCGCAACTACAGCATTTCGCCCAATTTCAACATTCAGCGCGGCCGCAATCAGTTCCAGCTTGTCGACCAACTACAACCATTCGTCGTCCGGATCGATCAACAACTTCAGCGGCATCGACAACGTCTCCGAACGCCATCGGGATCCAGGGCGTGTCCGACAGCCCGTTCGCGTGGGGCCTGCCGCGATTGAGCTTTTCGAGCATCACCGGGCTGAGCGACGTGAACCCGTCGCGTTCGGTCGGCGATCGCGTCGGCACGAACGTCACCTGGAGCCGGCCGTTCGGCAGGCATCAGATCCAGTCGGGCGGCGTGTTCAACTACGACAAGACGACGACCAATAACGAGAGCAACGCCAACGGCGCAGTTCGTGTTCACCGGGATCTACACCGCCAACGGCGGCGCGCTCGGCGGGTTGACCGGGTTCGACTTCGCCGATTTCCTCCTCGGGATGCCGCAGCAGGCGACGATCGCCTACGGCCCTGGCGAGACGACCCTGACGGGCGGGACCTCGGGCTTCTTCTTTCAGGACGAGTGGCGCGCCCGCGGCAACCTGACGTTCAACCTGGGCGTGCGCTGGGATCTCAGATTCCCGTTCGTCGAGGAGAACGGCCGTCTGGTCAACCTCGACGTCACGTCAGGATTTCACGGCCGCGGCGCCGGTGCAGTCCGGCGAAGAAGGCGCGTTCAGCGGGTCGTTCCCGACGAGCGCTGATCGAGAAGGACACCAACAACGTCTCTCCGCGGCTTGCGGCGGCATGGCGCGGTCCAGGGCAGTTCCAGTTCCGCGGCAGCTGGGAGATTCAGGTACAACGACAGCACCTACTCGGGGATCGCGCGGCGGCTCGCGCAGCAGCCGCCGTTTGCGACCACCGGCACGAACATCGGCGGGTTGAGCCGGGCGCTGTTGATGGAAAACGCCCTCACCGGCATCAACATCAACGAGACCCGCAACAACTACGGCATCGACCGCGACTACGTCGTCGGCACCGCCAAGCAGGCGGTGGTCGGCGTGCAGCGCCGCTGTTCCGCACGTACCATGGTCGCGGCACAGTACGGGCACACGATCGGCTCGAACCTCGAGATCGTGCGTGCGCCGAACCGCGATGCCGACGGGCTGCGCATCGAGGGCGTTCAGCCGTTCACCTGGACATCGTCCGAGGGCCGTTCGGTCCTCGATTCGGCGTCCGTCAAGCTCCGGAAGAACGAGTCGCGCGGATTGGGCTACCAGCGTCGAATACACCTTCGCCAGGTCGCGCGACAACTCTCCGTCAATCAGCGGCGGCGGTGGCGGCGGCGGCACGGGCAACGTCGCGCAGGACGATCAGAACATCGACGCCGAGTGGGCCAGGTCCAGCTTCGAGCAGCGCCACCGCCTGACGCTGAGCGCGCAACTATCGCTTCCCATTCGGGCCGCAACGAGCGGTGGCTCAATAACGGCGGCCTGTGGGCCGGCATCGCCGGCGGCTGGCGTTTCAGCGCGAACTTCTCAGCGCCAACTCGGGACGGCCGCAGACAGTCACGGTGAGCGGTGCGGCGCGGGATATCGCGAGCGGCATCAACGGCGCGCTGCGCGCGGACTACAACGGCGAGCCGGTGGCGATCGCGAATCCGTCGATCGATCAGTGGTTCAACACCGCCGCCTTCACGGTACCCGCGGCCGGCGCGTTCGGGTCGTCGCCGCGCAACATCATCATCGGCCCCGGCTCGAAGAACCTGAACATGAACTTCAACCGCCAGGTCCAACTGGGTGGGAACCGCAATCTTCAGATTCAGATGCAGCGTCAACAACATCCTGAACCTGGCCAACTACTCGGGCGTGGACACCAACGTGAACTCGCCGACGTTCGGGCAGATCCGCAGCGTCAACGGTCAACGCCGCGCCACGCTGAATCTGCGTTCGGGTTCTAGTCGATGGACACGGCTCGACTCACGACGCGCACGCACCGCTTCACTCGCTCACGTCGCTCAGCGCCTGCGCCGTCCGTTCACCGTGCTGGCGCTCGTCCTCGCGCTCGCGGCGGGGCGGCGGCGACCATCGCGCAGCAGCAGCAACAGCCGCCACCGACGACAGCCCCGGTTCGAAAGCGCCGACGGGCGTCACGCATCGTCTCGGTGGACGTCGTCGTTCGCGACTCGGCGGGGAACATCGTTCGCGGCCTGACCGCGAAGGACTTCATCGTCTCGGAGGACGGCAAGCCGCAGAAGATCGAGACGTTCTCCTTCCAGGAAATCGCCGCAGCGGCTCCCGGGCGCCGCCGATATCCAGCTCCTGGACGGACTGGAGGACAAGGTCCGCGCCGAGGCGGCGCGTGCCGCCAGCGCCACGGCGCAACGACCGCGGAGCCCGTCGCCGCTGCCGACGCGCGCCAACGTCAACAACCGGCGGATGCTCGACCATCCTGTTCGACGTCAGCTCGATGCAGCCCGACGACGTGCAGCGCGCGGTGGAAGACGCCCGCGAGTGGGTCAGCGAGAAGATGACCAGCGCCGACCTCGTCGCGATCATCACCATCGGCTCCAGGCTCAACGTGCTGACCGACTTCACGTCGAGCAGAGAGGATGCGCTCGCCGCGCTGCAGGCGCTCGCCTACAACGAAGGCACCGAGGTCAACCCCGAAGCGATCGCGACCGCCGCCACCGAGGCGGACGCCGCGGCAGCCGAGGCGTCGACCACGACCGAGGCGGACGCCTTCCAGGAGTTCAACAACGACGTCCGGCTCCGGGCGCTGAAGACGCTGTGCCAGGAGCTGGCGCCCATCCAGCAGAAGAAGGCGCTCCTCTACTTCAGCGCCGGGATGAGCCGCAGCGGCGACGACAACCAGATCGAGCTCCGCTCCGCCACCAGCACCTGCAACCGCGGCAACGTGTCGATCTATGCGGTCGATACGCGCGGGCTGCAGGCGGTCGCCGCCGGCGGCTCGGCGGCGAGCCGCGGAAACGGACGGCTCGCTCCTGACCGGCGGCGGCATGCGTGGCTTCCAGCAGCTCAACCAGTCGCAGGAGACGCTCACCACGCTGGCGGCCGACACCGGCGGGCGCGCCTTCACCGCCACCAACGATTTCGGCGACGCGTTCGCGCGCGTGCAGAGCGACCTGGCTGCCTACTACCTGCTCGGCTACTCGAGCACCAACCCCGCCCGTGACGGCAAGTTCCGCCGCATTCAGGTCCGTCGTCAATCGTCCCGGAGCTGAAAGGGGCTCGCGTCGAGGCACGCCCGGGCTACTACGCGGGCCGCAGCTTCGCCAACACCAACAATCGCGACCGCGAAGCGCATGCTCGACGATCAGCTCGCAGGCCGCCGTGTCGTCGACGGACGTGCCGATGGTGCGTCGGCACCGGATACTTCCGCCAGCAAGGCACCGACCGGCCAACGATCGACAACAGCGACCGCTTCTATGTGCCGATCGCGCTGGCCGTCCCGGGATTTGCCGTGCCGGTGGCCGAAAAGGCCACCGAGGTGCAGCTGGACGTCAAGGGCGAGGTGCGGGACGAACAGGGACGCGTCATCGGCCGCCTGCGCGAAACGATCAAAGTGCCCTCAGGCGGCGCCGAGACGCTCGCCGGCCGGCAGGTCTTCTATCAGTCCGGCGTGACGCTTCCGCCCGGCCGCTTCGTCGCCAAGGTCGTGGTGCGCGAGAACACCGGCGGCGCGTATCGGCTCGTTCGAAGCACCGATTTTCGTGCCGCAGATGAACGGGCAGTCGATGAAGGTCAGCTCGGTCGTGATGAGCACGCAGGTGCAGAAGGCCGCGGCCGGACGCTCCGACAATCCGCTGGTCCGTGACGGCGTGCAGCTTCTGCCGAACCTCACGCGCGCCGTCGGCCGGAACCAGAAGGTGTACTTCTACTACGAGGTCTACGATCCGGCCCTCGCCGAGCAGAGTCCCGACCTCCGCACGAGCCTCGCGTTCTACCGTGGCGGCGTGAAGGTGTTCGAGACCCCGGTGGTGGACGCGCACGGCGATCGACGAGCCGAACCGGCGCGCCGTCGTCTTCCAGTTCGAGGTGCCCGCGGAACAGTTCAAGCCGGGGACCTACACCTGCCAGATCAACATCATCGACTCGATTGCCAGCACCGTGGCGTTCCCGCGGGTCAGCTTCGTCGTGATGGATTGACTGCTAAACTGGGTGCGATGCGGTCCCCCAGAATCGAAGACGATACGAGCGGGCGCACGCTCGCCGAGAACCTCCGGTATTGGAGCAGCGAATACCATTACCCGCTCGGGCTGATGGAGAAGGCGGCGGAACGCATCGAACAGCTCGAAGCGTTCGTCGCCCACTGTCGCGCGTCGCACGCGCTGCCCGCGCCCTGTTGCCCCGGTGTGGGCGAGAGCAGCGGGCCCCCGAAGACGTAGTTATTTGGGTGTGGCCGGTCCTGGCTGCACGGGCGACGGTTTGGCCTGCGGGACAACCGGTTGCGCCGTCTGGCCCGGCGTCGGGTCACGTCGCCGGCGCGTTTGATGCTGCCGACGTCTATCGTCATCCCCTTGTCGGTGATCGTCTGAAAGAAGAGTTCGTCGCCCACGATCTCGACGAGCATGAACGAGTAATCCCGGTCGTTCCCGTAGACTGTGAGCGCCGACCTCTTCAGATCGCCCGGCCGCAGTTTCGCCGACGCCCCGGCAATGAAGTAGGCGACGCCCTTCTGCGGCTTGATCCGCTCGTAGAAGTGCTCGTGACCCATGAAGGCGACGTTGACGCCGTATTTCAGGAACACCGGCTCGATCAGCTCGCGCTGCAGATCGGCGGAGCCGTGGGTGCCGCCGGAGGAGTACAGCGGATGGTGGAAGAAGGCGATCTTCCAGTCGGATCCGCTTGCCGCCAGCTCCTTGCTGAGCCACGACAGCTGCTTGTCGTCCACGTAGTTGCTGTCGAGCGCGAAGAACCGCACGCCGAGCTTGGGCCTGAAGGTGTAGTACTTCTGGCCGCCCATGTTGAACGCCTTGTAGTTGATCTGTCCGGCGTCGTCGTGGTTCCCCAGCGACGCGTAGAACTTGACTCCGCCGTCGAGGAGCGCCTTGTACGGCCGGGCGAACTTCTTCTCGTAGTCGCCGGGACTTTCGGATCCGTACAGGTTGTCACCCATCATCAGGGCGAACTCGAACGGGAACCGTGTCCGCCAGCTCAGCATCTGCTTGGCGATCGCCGTCTGGCCGGACGAAGGCTGGCCGGTATCGCCGATGACCGCGAACTTGACTGAACCAGCCTTGTTCGGCAGCCGCAGTTCCTGCGCGGCGCCAGCCCACGGCACGCTAACGAACAGGAGCGCGATGATGGCTACGCGACGCATGATGTCCCTCCCTAGGTGGCACCGACGTTGAGCATGTAATCGACGACCAGATCCGCGGCCGTGTCGAGCAGCAACAGATGCTGGCCGACGATGCGGTATTCCAGCGGCGCCGGCAGCGACGGGAGCGTCAGCAGGATGTTTGCTGGCACGCTGGGCAGCGGCTGGTTGTCGGGATATTTGGCGTTGACCTTGAACGACACGCTGCCTGCCGCGGGTGCGTCGTCCTTGAGTACCGCCTTGGCGTCGCGCCCATCCTCACCCTTCAACTCGGGCGCAAGCAGACGCCTGAACACCGGACGAACCGCAGGGGTGAAGATGTCTCCCTGCTTCGCGTTGGCGCGTGCCGCCAGAATCTTCGCTGCCAGCGCCTTCTGTGTGTCGTTGATCTGGGTAGGAGTGGTGTTCTTCTCCTGCTTGGCGTCCCCTTTGGCCAGTTGCCGATGGAGCTCGGCATAGCCCTCCACGCGCCCCTTGAAGTCGGCCATCGCGGCGGCATCCGGATTCACGCGAGGATCGGTGCTGGTCTTGCGTTCGCCTTCCTGGAGTGCGGCTTCGGTTGCGTTGGTTGGTCGATCGTCCGAAGCGACTGCACCACCGCACGCCGACGACAGCAACGCGACCGCGAGCCATAGGCTGGGCTTCATTCGACACCTCCAGGGAAGACGATTCCCCCCAGATTCCACTTTCACGAATCGTGCCCATGTGACTCAGCCGGTGTCCTAGCTCGACCGTGACGACGATTGCTAAACTCGTCAGCGATGAGCCGAACGATCCTGCTGCGCCTCATCGACGAGGCGTACGATCACCGGTCCTGGCACGGCACGAACCTGCGCGGTTCGATCCGCGGAGTCACCACCGCCGCGGCGGCGTGGCGGCCGGCGCCCGATCGGCACAACATCTGGGAACTCGTCGTCCACGCGGCGTACTGGAAGTACGCCGTTCGCAGGCGGCTGCTTCGGGAGAAGCGAGGCTCCTTTCCGCTGGAAGGCTCCAACTGGTTGGTGCGCCCCGTCAGCTGGTGCGTCCCGCGACGCGCACTGGCGGCGCGACGTGCGCCTGCTGGCCGAGATGCACGCGCCTCTGCGCGAGGCCGTGCCGGAGCTTCCCGAGGCGCGGCTGAAGCGGCGCGCGCCGCGGAGCCCGTTCGACAACCTGTCGCTCGTCACCGGCATCGCCGCCCACGACCTGTATCACGCCGGACAGATCCAGATTCTCAAGCGGTTGCAACGACCCTAGCCAGGTGGAACCGCCGCGCCTCTTCTGCATTCCCGCCACCGAGGCGCCCGTGGTGGCCGTGTTCCGCCGCGGGCCGAGCCGCTGGGCGCACGTGGGCCGCTGGGACCTGGCCGCCGGCCGCTACGAAGGCGGCGCCTGGCTGGGCGGCCGGATCTTCCCGCGCCGGTCGGACCTGTCGCCCGACGGGCGGTGGCTGTGCTATTTCGCCCATAAGCCCGGCGCCCGGTGGGAACATGGCGAGGCGTACGTGGCCATCTCGAAGCTGCCGTGGCTCACCGCGTTGCACGCCTTCGGCACGTGCGGAACGTGGACGCGCGGATTTCACTTCGTCGCCAAGGACCGATCCACGCCTGAGGGCATCAAGCTCCCGATCGCGTTCGGGCTGCAGCCGACACCGGCCATCCAGTTCGAGTCCGAGCGCCGGCGCGGGTGGATCGAGTCCACCGATTCAGACCCCCGGGATCCACACGATGCCTGGGATCAGCACCGGCACGCGCGGATGGAAAAGGCGCAGCCGGGCGGGACCGCCGTCCTGCACGTCGAATGCGTCGGCCACGCAGGCGGCGAGTTCGTGGAGCAAGCCATCGACGGGATGCGTGTCCGCTACTGGCTCGAGCACGAGGGTGAGCTGGTGCTCCTGGACGATCTTCAGTGGGCCGACTGGGATGGCGACGGACGCCTGCTGGCCGCGACGCGCTCGGGCCTCCTGCAGGTGCGGCACATCGCGAGCCCACACGCCTGCGATCGCGTTCGAAGCCGACGTCTCGCGCCTCGAACCGGCGCCGGAGCCTCCGCCCGCCAACGCGGCGGTGTGGGCGTAACCGGCATTACAATCCCGAGCACGCGGCGGCAGCCGAGGAGGGGTGAGATGACAACGAAGCACGCGCTGACAATCGTCCTGCTGGTTTCGGTGCTCGCGACCCTGGGCGCGCAGTCGTCGCAGCCCTCCGGCACCGTCAAGGCGCCCCTCTTCGAGGTGGACCCCTTCTGGCCCAAGCCGCTGCCGAATCACTGGGTGCTGGGCATGACGATCGGCGTGGCCGTGGACGCGCGCGACCACGTGTGGGTGATCCACCGCCCCCAGAGCGTGGACGACAACTTCAAGGCGGCGGCGGTGACACCGAAAGTGGGCACGTGCTGTGTTCCCGCGCCGCACGTGCTCGAATTCGACCCGGCGGGCAACCTCGTGAACAGCTGGGGAGGCCCGGGGCAGGGCTACGAGTGGCCGGAGTCGAACCACGGCATCACGGTCGATCACAAGGGCAACGTGTGGGTGGGGGGCAACGGCGACACCGACACGCACGTGCTGAAGTTCGACCGCTCGGGCAAGTTCCTCCTGCAGATCGGCAAGAAGGGTACGCACAACGGCAGCAACGACACCGCCAACCTGTGGCGCGCCGCGAAGATCTTCGTCGAGCCGACGGCAAACGAGGCCTACATCGCCGACGGCTACGGCAACCATCGCGTCGTGGTGTTCGATGCCGACAGCGGGAAGTACAAGCGCCACTGGGGCGCCTACGGCGCGAAGCCCGACGACACCGATACGGGGGCCTACGATCCCAAGGCACCGCCGGCCAGGCAGTTCCGCACGGTGCACTGCGCCAACGTGTCGAAGGACGGGCTCGTCTACGTGTGCGACCGGGTGAACAACCGCGTGCAGGTGTTCCGCAAGGACGGCACGTTCGTCAAGGAAGCGTTCTTCGACAAGGAGACGCTGCGGTCGGGCTCGGTGTGGGACATGACGTTCTCGCGCGACCCGCAGGAGACCTACCTGTACATGGTGGACGGCGTGAACGAGAAGGTGCGGGTGCTGAACCGCTCGACGCTCGAGGTGCTGACCACGTTCGGCGACGGCGGGCGACAGCCGGGGCAGTTCTTCGGCGTGCACAACGTCGCCACTGATTCCCAGGGCAATGTCTACACGACGGAGACCTATACAGGGGCGCGCGTACAGCGTTTCCTCTACAGGGGCATAGGCGCGGTGAAAGCGGACCAGGGTGTGCCCTGGCCGCGCCGCTGATTCGCTCTTCTGGCACTGATCAGGAGGCTCGTGGCCGGTAGGCCCGGCCAAATCGCCGCTCCGGGGTGTCTAAAGGGACCGAATGCACGGCGTGGTGCTGGCGCTCGCGGCGGCCGTTCTCCTTCAAGATCCCGTCGTCCCCGCGTCGCTGCGCGCGCGGCGCGCCCCCACGCCTCCGGTGATCGACGGCCGGCTCGACGAGGCCGTCTGGACGGCGGCCGACGTCGCCGACAGGTTCCGGCAGTACGAGCCGGAGGAAGGGCAGCCGGCCACCGAGCGCACCGAGCTGCGCATCCTCTACGACAACACGGCGATCTACGTCGGCGTGCGGCTCTTCGACAGCGAGCCCGACAAGATCGTCGCCCGTCTGTCGAGGCGCGACGACGACGCCGATGCCGATCGGTTCACGTTCTACGTGGACGCGATGCACGATCGTCTGACCGGCGCATCGTTCGAGGTCAGCGCTGGCGGGGTGCAGCGCGACACCAACATTTCCAACGACACCAACCGCGACAGCTCGTGGGACGGCGTCTGGGAGTCGGCGGTCTCGATCGACCAGGAGGGCTGGACGATCGAGATGCGGATCCCGCTGTCCCAGCTGCGGTTTCTCAGGGGCGACCGCCAGACGTGGGGCTTCAACGCCGAGCGCTTCATCTACCGGAAGAACGAGCGCGTGTGGTTCGAGCTGGTGCCGCGGACGGCCAACGCGCTGATGTCGCGCGCGGCCGAGCTGACCGACATCGACGGCGTGGAGCCGCGCCGGTCGCTGGAGCTGCTGCCCTATACCGCCGCACGAAGCGAGTTCGTGCGGCCCGGCGCCGGGAACCCTTTCAACGACGGCTCGCGGTATTTCGGCGCGGCTGGACTGGACCTCAAATACGTGCCGCGGCCGAACATCGTCCTGAATGCGGCCATCAACCCGGACTTCGGACAGGTGGAGATCGATCCCGCCGTCGTGAACCTGGGGGCCTTCGAGACCTTCTTCCAGGAGAAACGGCCGTTCTTCATCGAGGGCGCGCAGATCTTCTCGAACTTCGGCAACCTGGGCGCGACCAACCACTGGGGCTTCAACCGCTCGGAGCCGATCCTCGTCCACACGCGGCGGCTGGGGCGCGTGCCGCAGGGCGAGGCCGGCGGCGACTTCGTGAATCGGCCGACGGCCACCACCATCCTCGGTGCCGCGAAGCTCACCGGCAAGACGAACAGCGGCTGGAGCTTCGGCGTGCTCGACGCCGTCACTGACTCGCGAGCACACGCGTACATTCGCTCTGGGCCGGCAGGACGCGCGTCGAAACCGAGCCGTTGACCAACTATTTTTCGGCGCGCGTGCTGAAGGAGTGGGGCTTGGGCCGCTCGGGCCTCGGGGCGCTCGTGACCGGCGTCACTCGTGATCTGAGCGACCCCGTCCTGGCCCGGCAGCTGAGTGGACGCGCCAACCTGGGGGGCATGGACGGCTATCACTTCCTGGACGGGCGCAAGGACTGGGTCGTGCACGGCCGGTTCGTCGGCAGTCACGTGTCCGGCTCGCCTGAAGCGATCGAACGCCTGCAACTCGCGCCGCAGCGCTACTACCAGCGCACCGAGACGCCCCAGGTCAGCTTCGATCCGACTCGCACCTCGCTCAGCGGGTGGAACGGCAGCGTCGGGATCAACAAGAACCAGGGCCCGTGGACCGTGAACTCGGCGGTGTGGAGCGTGAGCCCGGGGCTCGAAGCGGGCGATCTCGGCTTCCACTTCAACGGCGACGTCTGGGGCACGCATGGAGTGTTCCAGTGGCGCCAGATCACGCCCGACCGGCTGAGCCGCGATCGCAACATCGCGCTGGCCAAGTTCTACGTCTGGAACCACGGCGGGGCCGAGCTTGGGGATGGCGCCTTCGTCTTCGGCAACATGACCCTCCGCAACTACTGGACCCTGGGGGGAAACGTCGCCAGCTTCCAGCGAACCCAGGACGACCGCCTGACCCGCGGAGGCCCGCCGTCGCTCGAGCTGCCAAGTGCGGCCGTGAACCTGAACCTGGGCACGGACACGCGAAAGCGCCTCGTGTTCCGCGTGAACGGCGGCACGGAATGGCGGGAAAACGGCGGCAGCGCTTCCGACGGGGGCCTTTCGGTCGAGTGGAAGCCGTCTCCGCGGCTGAACCTGTCCACCGGCCCGAACTACTCGCACCAGGTGAACGTGGCGCAGTACGTCATGACGGCGGAGGACTCCGAGGCCACCGCGACGCACGGCATGCGCTACGTGTTCGCGCGACTGCAGCAGAAGAACTTCACGCTCGAGACGCGCATGAACGTGCTGTTCTCGCGAATGGCCTCCCTGCAGGTCTACATGCAGCCGCTCATCGTCGTGGGCGACTACATGGACTTCAAGTCGCTGGCCGCACCCAAGACCTTCGAGTTCGAGCCCTATGCGAACGTGCCCTTCGATCCCGACTTCAACTTCAAGTCGCTGCGGATGAACGCCGTCTTCCGCTGGGAGTGGCGCCTGGGATCCACGATCTTCGTGGCGTGGACCCAGCAGCGGCAGGACCTGACGAATCCGGGTCAGCTGTTGATCGGCCGCGACTTCGGCCGGGTGTTCACGGGCCCGGCCGACAACGTGTTCATGATCAAGGCCACGCGCTGGTTCGGCCGGTAGAGGTCCGCCTCCCGGCTTCCGGCTTCCGGCTCTGGCTCTATCCTTCGAGTGTTGCGTCCATGGTGATGGTCGCGTTCAGCACCTTCGACACCGGGCATCCGGCCTTGGCGTTGTTGGCCGCCGTCTGGAATTTGGCCGGGTCGGCCCCCGGAATCGTGGCCTTCACGGTCAGGTGGATGGCCGTGATGGCAAATCCGCCCTCCACTTTGTCCAGCGTCACCGCGGCCGTCGTGGCGATGCGGTCGGCCGTCATGCCGGCCTCGCCCAGCTGCGCCGACAGCGCCATCGAGAAGCAGCCGGCGTGTGCCGCGCCAATCAGCTCCTCCGGGTTGGTACCCTTGCCGTTCTCGAACCGCGTGCCGAAGGAATACTGCGTGTTCGAAAGCACGCCGCTTTCGGTCGAGATCACGCCCTTGCCGTCCTTCAGTCCGCCTCGCCATTCCGCTGATGCGCTTCGTTTCATTTCTGCCTCGCTTCGTTGCTCGTTAGTCGTTAGTCGTTTCTTGGCCTGGAGCCTGGAGCCTGGAGCCGGGAGCCCTCATGAAAGCGGCAACGTCATGAACCACTCGCCGAACGCGTGCCAGAACCCGAATTGGTAGAACGTCAGCACCGACGCGTGGTACAGCACCAGCACCACCAGCGCGATCGGGAACACCCGGCGCCTGTTGGTGCGCCAGTCCCAGACTGACAGCGCCACCAGCATCACGTCCGCCAGCAGGAACCCGGCCGTCGGCACCACCGGCGAGCCGCCGATGCGCGGCACCAGCGGCACGATGCTCGGGATGTAGCGGCCGATCAGGCGATCGGTGACCGGCGTGAAGAGCGGGAAGATAGTGGCGATCATGAAGCGCGCGTGCAGCGCCGGCTGCTTTCGATACCACATGGCGAGCCCGTAGAGGACCAGGAACGAGACGAGGGCGTTGACGACGAGCGTCATGAAGTACAGCGCGCCGTCGTCGAGCACCGCCACCTCGCCGAGCCGGTAGTGCATGAAATTCAGCGCGGCGATGATGAGCGCCGGCACGAGCACGTAGGACGCCAGGCCCACCTGCCGGTGCAGCGCGCGGTTGCCGCTGCGAATCAACCACGCCTGGGACACCAGAAGCCCGCACCAGAGCGTCATCGTGAGGCCGTGGGCGTGCGTGTGGACACTTGGCTGCGACCCGAGACGCGAAAAGTAGGACGGCCAGAACGCGAGCATCATGGCCAGCTGAAAACACCACGAACAGCTGCAGGCCGTAACGGTAGAGAGGCGCAACGGGTACGGCCTTCGTCACCGCCCGCGTTCGCGGCTTCGGTCGGGTCATCGGGCCGTCCGCTTTCTCTTCCTGGCCGTCTTGGGCCGGCGAGCCGAGCATTGGCGCCAGGCCGCGAGCAGCAGGTCGCGCAGCGCGTCAGCATGTACCTGGTCCAGCCGGACGAGCACGCAGGGAGAGGCGTCGTAGTGCGGCGTCGAGTAGTAGATCTTCGGCTGCTCGGCGATCAGGTCGTCGCGCTGGTCGAAGGAGGAGAGAACGATCATCAGCGAGTTGGCCTCGGCCGACTTGTTGATCGCAATGCACGCGAACATGTGACCGCCCACGCGCACGCACGGCGACCCGTAGGCCGTGTCCTCCTCGACGCCTTCGAAGTTCCGCGTTATCTGCCGAACCTGATCGAATCCGCGCAAGCATAGCGATGTTACTGTAAGCGACAGTGTCTCCTGGCCCCGCTTCGCGGGGCGGGACCCATGCTGATGAGCACGCCCCAACTCCCGCCCGTCGAACAGCTGCGTTCGTCGAAGCGCCGCTATCAGCGTTTCGTGGAGGACTACACCCACGGCCGGCTGGACGTATCGGATCCCGGGCCGGGCGCCGACCCGCCTCCCATGGCGGTCACGCCGCGCGGGATCGCCGCGGCGCTGCGACACGCCTTTTTCCCGAAAGGCAAGCGGCGACAGCACGTCCGCGAGTACGTGACGTGGCTCTGGCCCCACCGGTTCCGCGCGGCGGTGGTGTTCGGCCTGGCCCTCGTGACGGCGGGCCTCGAGATGGCGGAGCCGCTGTTCATGCGCTTCATCATCGACGACATCCTGTTGACGTCGCTCCCGCTTCCCGAACGGCTGAACCGGCTGCACCTGGTTGGGGGACTGTTCGTTGCCGTCGTCGTGCTGTCGCGGCTGGCCAACGTGCTCAAGGACTACCGCCAGAAGCTGCTGAACATCCAGGTGATGCTCACGCTGCGGCGGTCGCTCTTCGACCGCCTGTTGCACCTGCCGCTGCCGACGCTCTGGGACATGAAGACGGGAGGCATCCTGTCGCGGATCACCGGCGACGTGGACACCACGACCGGCCTCCTGCAGCTCGCGATCATCTCGCCCTCGATTTCCGTGGTGCGCCTGCTGATCGCCGTCGTGATTCTCTTCACGCTGAACTGGCGGCTGGCGGTGACGGCTCTGGCCATCATCCCGGGAATCATGGTCATCAGTTTCGTGTTCGCGCGCCGCGTCCGGCCCATCTACCGCGTGGTGCGCAAGGACGTGGAGCGGATTGACGGGCGCGTGGGGGAGACGTTCTCCGGCATCCGCGTGGTGCGGGCCTTCCGGCGCGAGGCGCTCGAACTGCTGGAGTTCCTGCGGGGCCGGCACACGGTCCTTCGCAAGGAGCTCTTCGCCCAGCGGCGCGAGATGGTCATCTGGACCTCCTGGGGGCTGCTGCTCGGCGCCGTCAACGTCGTGATCGTCTGGTACGGCGGCTTGTTGAACCTGCAGGGCCGGGCGTCGGTGGGCGACATCATGGCGTTCCAGTGGTACACGTTCCTGCTGCTCAGCCCCGTGTGGAACATCGTGAACTCGTTCTCGGAGCTCCAGCGGTCGCTGGCCGCCATGGAGCGCGTGTTCGACGTGCTGGCCATGGAGGAGGACAAACCCGACCAGCCGGGCGCCATGGAGGCGCCACAGGTGGTGTCGGAGCTCCGGTTCGACCAGGTGGCGTTCGAATACCGCGAGGGACGCCCGGTGGTGCAGGATTTCGATGTCGTCGTTCCCGGAGGCTCGGTGGTGGCGCTCGTGGGCCGGAGCGGGGCCGGCAAGACGACCGTGACCGACCTGGTGGCGAGGTTCCACGATCCCACGAGCGGGCGTATCCTGCTGAACGGCAAGGACCTCAAGTCCTTCACCCTACGTTCCTACCGGGATCTCCTGGGCATCGTGCAGCAGGACGTGTTCCTGTTCGACGGGTCGGTGCGCGACAACATCGCCTACGGGCGCCACGATGCCACCGACGACGAGGTGGAGGACGCCGCACGCCGGGCCAACGCCCACGAATTCATCGACAAGCTGCCCGAACGCTACGCGACGTTCGTGGGGGAGCGGGGCGTCAAGCTGTCGGGCGGACAGCAGCAGCGGCTGGCGATTGCCCGCGCCATCCTGGCGTCGCCTCACATCCTGATCCTGGACGAAGCCACCAGCAACCTGGACACCGAGAGCGAACAGCTCATCCAGGCCTCGATGGCGTCGCTCCTCGCCGGGCGTACCACTTTCGTCATCGCGCACCGGTTGTCGACGATTCGTCGCGCCGACATCATCCTGCTGATGGAAAACGGCCGCATCGTCGAGCGGGGCACGCATGACGAGCTGATGCGGGCGCGCGGCGCCTATCACGAGATGGTGGTGCGGCAAATGGAGTCGCACCAGGACACTGAAAAAGTTCTGCACTGATCGCGATACCGTCGAGCTTCAATCGCGCAGCTCTCGCGTTATCCTCCGGGGGTTCCCCCCTCGGAGCGATGATGCACCACCATCACGGAGACTCCACGCCGCCCATTGTGTCCTGGGTGGCGCGGCTCGCCGCGCCGCTCGCGGACCGGCTGTCCCGGCGGCGCGTGAAGCAATGGTGCCGCCGCCAGGGCCTTCAGCTGTTGCGCTGGCGGGACGCGAAGCTGTTCGAGGGTCCGAGCACGTGGACCATCCAGCACGATCACTACCGCATTCAGGTGCTGGACCAGGACGGCCGCCGGCGCGCCGGCTATCTCGTGTTCCGGCGATGGTGGAGCACGGTTCGGCGGGCGCAGGTGCTGTGGGACGAACCCCGCCGCGCGCGCGTCAATGGTTCGCCGTCTAGTCGAGCCTAGTCCAGCGCAAATACTGAAATAGATCCGCCCTCGGGCACCGGCGGATACTCGCCGGGAAAGATGCGGTTCAGCGTGTTCTGCATGCCGCGCGGATCGCCGCCCCATCCCGCCAGCACCGCCACATATTGCCTGCCGTTCACGCTGAAGGTGCTCGGCGGTGCCACAATGCCCGAGCTGGTCTGATGCTCCCAGAGCAGCGCGCCGGTGGACGCGTCGAACGCGTGCAGCTTGCGATCGTTGGTCCCGCCGGTGAAGACCACGCCGCCCCCCGTCACGAGCATCGAGCCCCAGTTCGGCGTCTTCTGGTACGCGTGCGTCCAGACCTTTTGTCCGGTGTCAACGTTCCATGCCTGCACCTCGCCCACGTGGTCGGCGCCGGGCGCGAGGAACGGCATGCCGGATCGCGCGCCGGTGAACGCCTTGCCACGCTCGTAGCGCACCGCGACGCCGGTCATCGTGCCGCACAGGTTGTTGTTGGCCGGCACGTACAGCAGCCGGGTTTTCGGGCTGAACGCCGCGGGCGGCCAGTTCTTGCCTCCGTGCGGTGACGGGCAGAACGTCGCCGCCTTGCCGGTTCCCGGCTTGTGCGCGTCGTCCACTTCTGGCCGCCCCGTCTTGGGGTCCAGGCTCTTGTAGACGTTCTGCGTGACGAAGGGCTTCCCGTCCACGAATCCGATGCGATCGGGGAAGCGCTCGAGGAACCACAAGTAGCCGTTGCGGGCCACGTTGACGAGGCCCTTCACCGTTCGCCCGTTGCGCTGGTAGTCCACGAGGAGCGGAGGCGACACCTCGTCCCAGTCCCACGATTCGTTGGGGTCGTACTGGAAGTGGCCGCGGATGGCCCCGGTGCGGACGTCGACGGCAACCGTGGACGCCACGTACAGGTTGTCGCCCGGCCGCTGGTCGCCCAGCCACGGCCCGCCGTTGCCGGTGCCGAAGTAGGCGAGGTTGGTCGCGGCGTCGTAGTTGCCCGTCACCCACACCGGCGCGCCGCCGGTCTTCCACTGGTCGCCCTTGGGCCACGTCTCGCTGCCGGGTTCGCCGGGGGCCGGCACCATGAACGTGCGCCACAGCTGTTTGCCTGTCTCGGCGTCGAACGCAGCCACGAACCCGCGCACGCCGAACTCGCCGCCGGACGTGCCGACGAGCACCTTGCCGTCGGCGACCAGCGGCGCCAGCGTGATGTAGTACGCCGACTTGTTGTCGGCGACCGTGCTGGCCCACAACTCCTTGCCGGTGCGGGCGTCCAGCGCGAGCAGCTGGGCCTCGCCCGCGGCCACGTACAGCTTGTCGCCATACAGCGCCACGCCGCGGTTGGTGTCGTGCAGCACGAACGCGCCGCGCGGGCGCGGGCGCTGGTTGCGCCACACCACGGCGCCGGTGGCGGCGTCGAGCGCCATCACGATGTTGCCGGGCGCGGTGATGAACATCAACCCGCCGTTGACGACCGGCGCGGATTCGTGGACGCGCTCGATGTTGGTCGGCTGGCTCCAGACCAGCTTGAGCCGGCTGACGTTGCCGGCGTTGATGTCGGCGAGCGGACTGTAGCCCCACCCGTCATAGGTGCGGCGGATCATCAGCCAGTCGCCGTCGGCGGGATTGAGCAGACGCGCGGCCGTCACGGACGGATAGGGCCGAGACTGGCTCTGTCCAGTCGCCACCAGCCCCGCGGTGACGGCCAGCGCCAGGCTCAGGGCACCGATCGCCCAGGTGCGTGGCGGCATTACCGGCGTTCCGGCAGCGCGAACACGTAGATCGCCTGACCGGTCGTCGGCACGCGAATCTCCGGCGCCAGCGTCGCGGGCACAAGGCGCGGGCTGCCGCCACCAAGGCCCACGGTGACGGCCACGTACTGTCGGCCGTCCACGCTGTAGGTGATGGGGAAACCCTGCACCGACGTCGCGAGCCGCGTCTGCCACAACACCTTGCCGGTGGTCGCGTCGATCGCCTTGAAGCTGCGGTCCAGGTCGCCCACGAACACGAGTCCGCCGGCGGTGGAGAGCACGGCGGTCAGGAACGGTGCGCGCTGCTGGAGGGCCCACTTCTCGGCCATCGTGTTCACGTCGAACGCGGCCAGCTTGCCGATGTTGCCGTCCGTGCCGGGCATCTCGTAGAAGCGCCTGTCGGCGCCGCCCGCGCTCCCACCGCCCGGCTTCTGCTCGATGCGCTGCGCGCGAATGGCCAGACAGCTCTGGCTCAACGGAATCACCAGCTGGTTGGAGCTGCGATGATGGCTCATCGCCTGCCAGTTGTGTCCGCCTTCAGTGCTGGGACAGCCGTCGACCCATTGCCCCACCTCGGCGTCGATGATGTCCTGGCGGTACCTGGGCTGGCCGGTGCGGCCGTCGATGCTTTCCCAGACGTTCTGGAAGAGCGTCTCCTTGTGCCCGAGGTAACGGCCGGTCTTGCGATCCAGCTTCCACAGGATGCCGTCCTTGCCGACGGTGAAGACCAGGTTCTGGCCGGCGGAATCCACGAGCACGCGCTCGAAGACGATGTCGAGATCGAGCGCTTCGCCCGGCGCGTGCTGGAAGTGCCAGGCCAGTTTGCCGGTGTCGGCGTCCAGCGCCACCGTGGAACTGGTATAGAGCGCCTTGTCCAGCGTGTACATCCCGCGGCTGACCGGCATCCACGGCTTGGCCTGCGCGGTGCCCCAATACGTCAGGTTCAGTTCGGGGTCATAGCTGCCCGTGATCCACGTTTCGCCACCGGCGCGGTAGACGTTCGACAGCGCGCCCCACGTATCGCCGCCCGGCTCGCTGTCCTTGGCCACGGTGTGGAACTTCCAGAGCTGCTTGCCCGTGGCGGCGTCGTAGCCGCTGATGAAGCATTTCTGGTCCTGGTACTGCGAGCAGCCGCCCATGCCCTGGATCAGCTTGCCCTTGGCGAGGAGCGGTCCGCTGGAGCTGCCGCGCCCGTCGGGCATGGCGACATCCCATGCCACGCGGCCCGTGGCTGCCTCGAGCGCCACCAGGTGCCCGTTGCTGAGCGCCAGATACAGCTTGTCGTCGTAGAGCGACATGCCGCGCATCGCGGGGTTCACGCCGAGGCGCTGCTCCCACACCAGGTCGCCGGTCTTGCCGTCGAGCGCCTGGATGGTGCCGTTGCTGTTGTTCAGGAACACCACGCCGCCGCGCGCGAGCGGCGCGGGCTGATTCGTGCCGCCTTCGACCATCGGCGCCACCCACGCCAGCTGCAGCTCGTGCGCGTTGTCGCGCGTGATCTGGTTCAACGGACTGAAATTGCTCGCCGCCTGATCGCGACGCAGCATCGGCCAGTCGCTGGCCGGCGGGTTCCGCAGCATGTCGTCGGTGACACGCTGGTAGTTCCGCACCGTGCCGGTCACGGTAAGCCCGGTCACCGGAGCCGCGGGTTGTCCGCGTCCGCGCGCCGCGGCCGCGGGGGCCTGCGCCGCGGGCCCCGCGCCCCGGCCAGCCGGAGGAATCGCCGCGGCGCCCGCCGCTGGCGCCGGTCCGGTCCGGACGAGCGCGTTGATCGGAATCGCCGTAGTGGTCGTCAACGCTTGCGGCCCTGGCGTGCCGCCGTTGGCCTGCAGGATGAAGGCCGTGATGGCGAGATACGTCGCCTCGGTGAGGCCGCCCGGCGACTCGGGCGGCATCGCCTGCACGGCCGTGAGCAGATCGCGCGTGGACCGCGAGCCCCATCCGTTGGCGAATGCCGCGCCGGCCAGTGGCGGCGGACCCTGCAGGCCCGCACCGTGGCAACCGGAGCAGTTCGTGTCGTAGGCCGCGCGTCCGGCGGCGGCTTGCTCGGCCGTGAACGCAGACGCCGTCGGGGCCTGTCCCTGCAGGGCCGCCGTCAGCATTGCGACCGGCGCAGAAGAGCGCCGCGACCGCGAAGAATCGTGTGCGTGTCATCGCAGGAACCACCCCCACAGGTTTGCCCCATCCGGAGCCAGGCCCTTGTCGCCATGGAGCTGCAGGTAGAGCCGCCCTTGCTTCAGCGCCTCGATCTGTTCGTCCGTCAACGTGACCGTGCCGGTGAACGTGCCGCTCGTCGTCTTGGGTACGGTGAGATCCGCAATCGGCTTGCCGCGTGCGCCCTTGGCCACGCCCTGATGGATCCGCGCGATCGTGGCCGGACCGCCGAGCCCCTCGAACGAGCCGCTGATGGCCAGCGACTTGCCAGACAGGGTCGCCGTTGCCAGCGCCCTTGCCGATCACGCGCTCGGCCCCCGTGATCGGGCACCCAGGCCAGCCGCGCCGAGTATTTGTCGCCGCCTTGCGCCAGCGCAGCGGCCTGCCAACCGCCCGTTGAGATCGTGGCCGCGGCCAACAGGGCCGCCGCCGTCCAGCGTGTCGCGTTCATTTCCCGGCTCCTTCCCACTCTGGCGGCGAGTCTACTGCCGAACGGTGGCGAAGGTCGACTAGCGCTTGGGGGAGAGCCGCAGGATCCTGCCCTCTTCGCGGTCGGTCATGACGTACAACGCGCCGTCGGGCCCTTCGTGCACGTCGCGGATCCGCGTGTCGAGCTCGAGCAGCAGACGCTCTTCGCCCACCACGCGGTTCCCGTCGAGGACCAGCCGCGCCAGGTGCTTGCCGGCGAGCGCGGCGACGAACAGGTTGCCGCGCCATCCGGCTATCAGGCGGCCGGAGTAGAAGGCGATGCCTGCCGGCGCGATGTCGGGCGTCCAGAAGTAGGCCGGCTGTTCCATGCCCGGCGCCGTGGTCTTGTCGCCGTTGATCGGCTTGCCGGTGTACTCGTGGCCGTAGCCGACGACGGGGAAGCCGTAGTTCTTGCCCTTCTCGATCGCGTTGATCTCGTCGCCGCCACGCGGCCCGTGCTCGCTGACCCACAGCACGCCCGTGCCGGGATGGAACGCCATGCCCTGATCGTCGCGGATGCCGGTGGCGTAGATTTCGGGCCGCGCATTGGCACGGCCGACGAACGGGTTGTCCTTCGGGATCGATCCATCGGGGTTGATGCGCAGCACCTTCCCCATGTTGCTGTCGAGCTGCTGCGGCTGCGGCCAGTCCGCCGAGTCGATGCCGATGCCGGCGGGGATGCTCGACGTGATCAGCAGCGTGCCGTCCGCGGCTTGAATCATGCGGCCGCCGATGCCCTCGGCGTTCAGGATGGTCTTGACGTCCTCCAGGCGCGTGCTGTCGTCCGAGAGCCGCGCGCGCGCCACCAGCAGCACGCCCGCCAGGCGCGGCGCCTTCGCCGGGTCCGTGCCTTCGGGCAGCGCGGTGTAGTCGAAGTACAGCGTGCGGTTTTTCGCGAAGTCCCGATCGGGCAGCACTTCGAACAGACCCTGTGGGCCGCGCGCGTAAATGGCGGGTAGCCCGGCGAGCGGCGCTGATGGCTTGCCGTCCTTGCCGATGATGCGAATGCGGCCGGGGCGCTCGCTGACGATGATCCGGCCGTCGGGCAGGAAGTGAAACGAGAAGGCGCCGGTCAGCCCGGTGGCCACGGTTTCGAGTCGTGAAGCTTTCGCTGCGGGCGGGATGCGGCGCGCGCGTCTGTCCGGCCCACTGCGGAATCGGCGCGTACCCGTCGGCCGCAGCGCTGCCCGCCTCGGGGCCCGCCGGGCCCTGTTGGGCGGGTGGCCGCGGGATCGTTCGGCCGGTTGATTGCGCGTCCGGCCGCGCGAGAGCTCCGGCAATGACGACGACGATCACGGCAATCGAGCAGGCCAAGCGCATACAATGCCCTCCGGCAGGGTGATTCTAGTAGAAGGCAAAAGGCAAAAGTCAGAAGGCAAGCAAAAGGAGTGGCTGATGCGTAGCGCGTTCCTGGCGGGCTTGGTTTTGGCCGCCTTCGGCATCGGATCGCCCGTCTTCGCGCAGGCCACGGCTCCGTCTGGCGAGGCAGTGTACAAGCAGCACTGCGCGGCGTGTCACGAAGGCTCGATCCCGCGGATGCCCACCCGCGAGGCGCTGCGCGGCATGACGCCCGAGCACGTCGAGACGTCACTCAGCTCGTTCACCATGCGGCGCCAGGGGGCCGCCCTGAGTGCGGCCGAGCGCCGCGCCGTGGCCGCATTCGTGACCGGCCGGCCCGCCGGCTCCTATCGTGCGCCGCTCGACGTCATCCCGAAGACGGCCTACTGCAGCGCGGCAGTAGCCGGCAACGCCGCCGCGTTGACCGGGCCGTCGTGGAACGGCTGGGGCGTCAACGCGCAGAACACACGGTTCCAGTCCGCTCAGGCCGCCGGCGTCTCCGCGGCGGACGTCCCGAGGCTGAAGCTGAAGTGGGCGTTCGGCCTGCCGGGAGTGTCGGCGTCAGGCTCGCAAATCTCGGTGGTCGGCAATCGCGTGTTCGTCGGCAGCCGCAACGGCCTGGTCTACGCGCTCGATGCCAAGACCGGATGCCTGGTGTGGGCGGTCGAGGCGGATGCCGCGGTGCGGTCAACGCCGGTCGTGGTGCCGTCGGCGACCGGCAGGAGCATGGTCTACTTCGGCGACGCCCATGCCCAGGTGTACGGCGTGGACGCCGCCACCGGCGCCGTTGCCTGGAAGACGAAGATCGAGGACCACCTCGACGCGATCATCACCGGCGGCGCGGCCTACGCGAACGGCCGCCTGTATGTCCCCGTGTCGTCGATGGAGGAAGGCTCGGCGACGATTGCCTCGTATCAGTGCTGCACGTTCCGCGGCAGCGTCGCGGCGATCGACGCCGCCACCGGCAAGCAGATCTGGAAGACGTACACGATTCCGGAGGCTCCCCAGCCGACCACCCGGAGCAGCCGCGGCACGCAGCTGCACGGGCCATCCGGTGGCGGCGTGTGGTCCACCCCCGCGCTGGAGCCCGCACGCAACCGTCTGTACATCGCGACGGGCGACGCCTATTCGCAGCCCGCGGCGCGGACCACGGACGCCATCATGGCGCTGGCGATGGACACCGGCCGCATCGAATGGGTGCGGCAGACGCTGGCCGGCGATGCGTGGACGACGGCCTGTTTCGGCGCCGACAGCACTGGCCGCGACAACTGTCCGGAGAAAGCAGGACCGGACTACGACTTCGGCAGCGCGCCCGCGCTGGTGACGCTGCCCGATGGCCGGCGGCTGGTGGTCGCGGGACAGAAGTCGGGCCAGTTGCACGCCGTCAGCGCCGATAGCGGGGCGCTCGCGTGGACCGTGCAGGCGGGGCGCGGCGGCATCCTCGGGGGCATCGAGTGGGGGTTCGCGGTCGATGGCACCACGGCTTATGTGTCGCTGTCCAGCGCGCTCGAAGGAAAACCCGGCGAGGCGGGGGGCCTGCTCGCGGTGAACCTGGCCGACGGCAAAACACGGTGGTCCGCACCACCGGCGCCCGCGACGACGTGCGGCGCGAAGCCCGGATGCACAACGGCCCAACCGGCCGCCGTGAGCGCAATGCCCGGCAGTCGTCTTCTCGGGGGCGCTCGACGGTCATCTGCGCGCGTACGACGCGGCCAGCGGGAAGGTGATCTGGGACGTCGACACCACCGGCGCGCACACCACGGTGAACGGCGTGACGGCGAATGGGGGCGGCCTCAACGGGCCTGGCGCCACCGTGGCAGGCGGGATGCTGTTCGTCAGCTCGGGTTACGGGTCAATCGGCTTCATGCCCGGGAACGTCCTGCTGGCGTTCAGCGTGGACGGGCGCTGAAGCACCCCAGCTCGTTGGGAAACACGCGCTGGGACCCCGCCTTTGCTTCCTCCCTCCCTCGCTACGGAGACAGCGCAACGAGGAGTTCAGCGACGCGCGACCACGCGCGGGTCGCGCTTAGCGGAACGCGCAGGACTTGCACCGCGACGAGCGCTCCGCCCGCGATCCAGTACGCACGATGGACCCGGCCTCGCGTCCGCTTGTCGTGAATCATGGCAGCGACAATCAGCAGATCCGCGACCAGGGCAGGCATCAACGAGATGGCGACCGGGGGCGGACCGATCGCGCCCTGGAGAGCGTCCGGGATCGGTGGCGCGAGAAAGACCGCGAACCACCGTCCAACGGCGGCGTTGAGCAGTGAGACCGTGGCGACGAGCAGGAGTCGCTTGTGGACTTCTGGTTGTTTGACCTTGGCCAGTGCCACGGCGACCAGGACGGCGAAGAACGCGATACCCGTGACCGGTACCACGGAGAAGGCACGCGCTGCGTCGGCCATCGGGGTGGGTTCGAATTTCTTGAGCGTGCCGATCGCGGCGGCAAGACCGACGAAGCACATGCCGGTGGCCAAGGACACGCCGATGACGCCGAGCTCGCGGTGCCGCGTCAGTTTGCGGTCGCGGACGAGCCACGCCTGCGCCAGGTAGAGTGCCGTCCAGCCGTAGAAGAAGAGCCCATGAAGATGGGTGATCGGGGACACGTTCAGTGTTCCCTGCATCATCGGGATCCAGTAGGTCGGAGCAAATCCGAGTACGGCCACCGCCAGGCACGCCGCCGCCATGTTGACGTAAAACCGTTGTCCGCTGGCTGCGACACGACGCGGAACGTCAATCGGCTGGGCGACTACGCTCATCGGGATTCTCCAGGGCGTTGAGTATACGGTGCGGGGCAATCACGGTTATCGCTCCTGCCCCAGGGGGAGCGCATGAGAACAGGGGAGTGGGAGGGCGGGACCGACTCAGGCTGTTCTCCCCCTGGGACGGAGGAACTGATTAGTTACCACCTTCGGCCGACGACCCCGCGAACATCTTGCGCCCGGTGCTCGTGGTGATGCTCGACGCGTTGCCGACGTGTGGCGCGTTCTTCGCGAGATAGCCGGCCACCGTCACCGTTTCGCCAGGCTTCAACGAGTCGCGGCGCCACCCGCGGCGCATGAGCCCGTTCGGCCCGGCGAGCTCGAAGTCCCAGTTCACGGTCTTCCCGGTCTCATCCTTGACGTCCACGAAGACGTGGGCGTGGGGATTGAGCCAGTCGACACGGGTGACGACGCCGGTCAGAATCACGGGTTTGTTGCGATCGAACTCCGCGTCGAACGAATGGTGCCCTTCCACGGCCACCGTGCCGACGAACACGACGGAGCCGACCAACACCGCGAAGCCAGCCGCCCATGCCCGGCCTCCGCGCATCTGGCGGAGCATCCCTCTACCCTCCTTCGCGCCCTCACTTGTCGAACAGCGCCGTGGACGTCTCGTTCTCAAGGCAGATGAACTCGATGAGCTCCTCGTCGGGCACCAGCCGCTGGGTGAACGCGACGGTCCATGGCCGGGTGTACGCCTTCGGGTCGTTCACCGTCACCTCAATCTCGAGCGTGCCGTAGCTCGTCCGGCGGAAGCGCTCCGTTGTCGTGGCGGCATCGGTGAGCGGGCTCCCGTTGACGTCCAGCCATCCGCCGTCCTTGAAACCGGTCGTCTGCACGACGAGCGTGTTCCCCTCCCACTTGCCCACTGAGTAGCCGTACCACCAGGGTTGCGGATCGTTGTTCGGCAGCGGCCGGCCGTCGAGCAAGATCTGCCGGATCCCGGCATTCCCCTCGTAGAGGATGACGACGACCTTGGGCGTCTGCACAATCTTCCGAGGCTGTGGGTGGTTGTGGAACTGCATGTTGCCCATCGGGAGGCAATGGGCGTCCGGGTTGCCCTTCATGTTGTCGGTCATGCGCTGCTTCTTGAGCGCAGCCGCCCACGGCGTGAGCGGCAGGCCGTCCTTGAGCCCCGCGCCGATGTCGAAGAAGAGCCGCATTGGGGCTCCGGGGCTCGCCCCCGGGGCTCCGACCGGCGGAGGCATAGGCTTCGTACCGGGAATCGGCGGGGCGCCGCCGGTGCCGGCGATGCTGGAGTTCACGGTCGATCGCCCCGTGGGGATCTCCCACACGCCGGAGAATCGGGCTTGCCGTCGGAGGCTCGCGGCGGCGGCGCGGCCAGGTTCACATCGCCCGTCTGCGTGCGTGGCACGCCAGGAGCCTTGTAGGTCGGCCATTGCGCCTGCGCCGCCGTTCCGCACAGCGCCGCCCACACCACACACGTGACGACACGCACAGTCATCTTCCCTCCGTGATCGTCCAACGTGCCGCGCTGACGTTCTGTCGCCAGCGCCACGCGGCGGCCTCAGTCTATTCCCGAGGGGGCTCCGCTGGAAGTGCCGAGGTTTCTCGATAGGGATAGCTAGACTAGGCAGAAGAAGCGAACAGCACCTCGGGGTTCTTCTCGATCGTGTATTTCAGCACCCACTCCGACTCGAAGATCAGCACCGGGCGCTCCAGGCGGTCCACGGCCTCCAGCACTCCGCTTGTCGGCAGCGCCAGCGTCACGCCGGGCGGCACCTGTGGCCACCGCGCGGCCACGTGCGACATGCGGTCGGCCGTGCAGGGGATGTTGTATTCCGACGCCATCCGCGCTTCGATGACATCGAGCTGCAGGACGCCGATCACCGCGACGATGGGATAGCGCATGCCGTGCGTGGGCATGAACACCTGGAGCAGCCCTTCCTCGGCCAGCTGGAAGACCGCCTCGTCGAACCGCTTGTGACGGCCCTCCGCGGGCCGGAGCGTCGCGAAGTGTTCGGGCGGAAACTGCTGGATCCGGGGATACTCCACGCGGCGGTCGGCGTACAGCGTGTCGCCGATGGCGATGCGTCCCGGGTTCACGATGCCGACGACGTCGCCGGGATACGCCTCGGGCACGGTCTCGCGGTCGCGGCCGAAGAAGCGGTACACGCGAGACAGGCGCAACTCGGTGTTCAAGCGCGCGTTCACGACCAGCATGTCCTTGCTCAGGCGGCCCGAGCACACGCGCACGAAAGCCACGCGGTCGCGGTGCCGCGGGTTCATGTTCGCCTGGATCTTGAACACGAACCCCGAGCAGGCCGGGTCGGTCGGCTCCACCAGCACGTCGCCCGCCATGCGCGGCCCGGGCGGAGGCGCCAGGTGCAGCAGCGCCCGCAGAAACGGCTCCACGCCGAAGTCGTTCAGGGCGCTGCCGAAGAACACCGGCGTCTGCCGGGCCCGGCGGTACGCGGCCGGGTCGAAGCGGGTGCCCGCCCCCGTGATGATGTCCACGGCCTCGATCAGCTCCTGCTGGCGCTTGGCGCCAATCAGCGCCGCCACCTCCGGGTCGTCGGGGCTGGCCACGGCCACCGGCGCCGTGCGCCGGCCCTTCTTCTGGCGCTCGTAGAACAGGATGGCGTTGGTCTCGAGATCGTAGACGCCGGTGAAGTCCTGGCCGTCGCCGAGCGGCCAGTTCATCGGCGCCGCCGCGATGCCCAGCACCCGTTCGATCTGATCCAGCAGCTCGAACCGGTCCAGCGCCGGCTGATCCAGCTTGTTGATGAAGGTGAGCACCGGCAGCCCGTGCTGGCGGCAGACGTCGAAGAGCTTCAGCGTCTGCGGCTCGACGCCCTTGGCCGCATCGAGCACCATGACCACGCTGTCCACGGCCAATAGCGTCCGGAACGTGTCCTCGCTGAAGTCCTGGTGGCCTGGCGTGTCGAGCAGCGTGACGTGATAGCCGTCCAGCTCGAACTCGAGGGCCGCGGCGCTGATCGAGATGCCGCGCTGCTGCTCCATCTCCATCCAGTCCGATACGGCGTGGCGCTGGGTCTTGCTGCCCCGGACGGCGCCCGCCAGCTCGATCGCTCCGGCATAGAGCAACAGCTTCTCGGTCAGCGTGGTCTTGCCGGCGTCGGGGTGGGAGATGATGGCGAACGTGCGGCGCCGGGCCACCTCGCGTGCAAGGACGTCGAGGGTGAGGAGGTCGTCTGACGAGGATGGCAACTTCGACGTCAATTGTACAATGCGCGCATAATCTCGGGTTCAGGGAGGATGTTCATGAAGTCGTCCTTTGTCGTCGGCCTCATCGCGATTGCAGGTGCGTGGGCGGCCCAGGCCCCCGTGCTGTCGCATCACAGCAACTCCGCCTACTTCGTCGAGAAGGTGGATACGGTGACAGGCGTGGTCAAGGAATGGCAGTGGGTGAATCCTCACACCTGGCTCTACCTCACCGCCGACGACGGCAAGGGCGGCAAGGTCGAGTGGATGCTCGAAGGCCGCGCGCCGGGCGTGCTGCTCCGCGCCGGCTGGACCAAACGCGTCCTGAAGCCCGGCGACACGGTGACGGTGCACTACGGCCCGGCCAAGGACGGCAGCAAGTCGGGCATCATCGCGCGGGTGACGCTGGCCGACGGAACGGTGTTGGCCAACGCAGGACCAGGCGTCAACTGAGCCACGCAGGAGGGCTGACATGTCTCGACGCATCACGTTGAACGTCGCGCTCGGCGCGGCCCTGGCGGCCGGTGCGCTGGTCGCCGCGGAGCACCTTGCCCTGCAGGCGCAAGCGCCGGCGCAGGTCCCGGATTTCTCCGGCGTCTACTACCCGATCGCCGGCGGCGGCGGACGTGCCGGCGGAGCGGCGCCGCGTGGTGGTGGCGCCAACGCGGCCGCTCCGGCGGCACGCGGCCGTGGCCCGCTGCCCGCGCCCACCCGGGCCGCGCCCACGTCGGACGGATCGGCGGGCCGCGCGCCCGATGCCGCGAAGCTGACGCCTGAGTACATGGCCAAGTGGGAGATCATCCGGAAGTCGCGGATGTCCGGCTCCTACGAGTTCGACAACACCGCGAACTGCCTGCCCCCCGGGATGCCGGGGATGATGGGGATGGCGTATGGCATGGAAGTGATGCAGTCCAAGGACCGCATCACGTTCTTCAGCGAGCTGAACGACGCGCTGCGAAGGGTGTACCTCGACGGGCGCAAGCCGACGCCTGCGATCCTCGACGACCCGACCTATGCCGGCTACTCGACTGGCCGCTGGGAAGGGGACACGCTGGTGGTCGAGACGGTGGCGCTGAACGACGCGACGTTCATCGAGGGCTTCAGCCCGCACAGCGAGGAGATGACGATCACCGAGCGCATCCGCCTGGTTGAGCCAACGCTGCTCGAAGACCAGATCACGGTGCGAGACCCCAAGGCGCTGCTCGAGCCCTGGAGCATCACCCGCCGCTACCGCAAGGCCTCACCGCCCAACGACCAGCTGCGCGAGTTCGCGTGCGCTGAGGGCCTGAAGCGCGAGCGGCAGCACAAGTAGGCGAGGCAGCCGGGCCGGCGTGTCACAAGTGCTGGTCGTCGCGGCAACCGCGAGAGAGCTTGCCGCGGGCGGCCAGTGGCCGCGCATCGTGTGCGGCGTCGGCCCCGTGGACGCCGCGGCTTCGACGGCCGCGGCCATCGCCACCTACACACCCGCCGCCATCCTGCACGTTGGCATCGCCGGCGCGCGCCGCGGGGCCGGCTTGTCTCCAGTGATGTACGTCGTCGGCCTCGAAGCACGCTACTGCGACCTGACCGTTCCACCGGAATGGGCGCCGCGCGTCGTCACCGCGCCCCCGTTCCTGGTCGAGGCCGCGACCCGGGCCCTTCCGCATGCCGTGCGCTGCGCCATCGGCACGAGCGCGCGCGTGGGCGGCTCGACGGGCTGCGACGTCGAGGCCATGGAGGGGTTCGGCGTCCTGCGGGCGGCGCAGCTGGCGGGCGTGCCGGCCATCGAGGTGCGCGTGATCTCCAACGAGATCGAAGAAGAGGACCGCTCGCGCTGGCGCTTCGACGAGGCGTTTGCCGCCGTGCTCGAAGCCACGCCGCGGCTCGTTGCGGAGTTGTCGTTGTGCGTGAGCTGACGTTCGGCTTTTCGCCGTGTCCCAACGACACGTTCGCGTTCCACGCGCTGGTGCACGGCCTCGTGGACGCGCCCTTCCGCGTCCGGCCGGTGCTGCTCGACATCGAAGAGCTGAACCGTCGCGCGCGTGCAGGCGCCTTCGACTTGACCAAGCTGAGCGTGGGCGCCTTCGCCGGCGTGGGGGATCGCTACCGGATGCTGCGCAGCGGCGGGGCGCTCGGCTATGGCGTCGGGCCGCTCGTGGTTGCGCGCTCGCCGATGTCGCTGGCCGAGGCGGCGAAGGGACGTGTCGCGATTCCCGGACGGGACACGACCGCGTTTCGGCTCCTCCGGCTGGCCGCGCCATCGCTCGACCAGGTCGTCGAGCTGCGCTACGACTACATCCTGCACGCCGTAGCCGGGGGCGACGTCGAAGCCGGCCTCATCATCCACGAGAGCCGGTTCACGTATCAGTCGCACGGCCTGAGCCGCGTGATCGATCTGGGTGACTGGTGGGAGCGTGAGACCGGGTTGCCGGTGCCGCTGGCGGGTATTTGCGCCCGCTCCGATCTCGACGCCGCTCTGGCAACCGCCGCGGAGGTCGCGATTCGCGCCTCGGTGCAGCGGGCGTTCGACTTTCCCGAGGCCAGCCGCGCCTACGTGCGGGCGCACTCGCAGGAGATGTCCGACGAGGTGTGCGACGCGCACATCCGGCTCTATGTCAACGAGCTGAGCCTCGACGTCGGCGACGAAGGCCTGCGGGCCATCGCACGGCTGGTCGCCGCGGACACTCCGGCTGCGGGCGCCCCATGAGCGCGGCCGATCCGATCGGCGTCTTCGATTCCGGCGTCGGCGGCGTGTCGGTGCTCCACGAGATCCGGCGCGAGCTGCCCGGTGAGGATCTGATCTACGTGGCCGACTCGGGCCACGCGCCCTACGGGGATCGGGCGGCCACCTACATCGAGGCGCGCGCCTTTGCCGTGATGGACTTCCTGGTGTCGCGCCAGGTCAAGGCCGCCGTCGTCGCGTGCAACACGGTCACCGGCGTGGCCGTGGAACGGCTGCGCGCCCGTTTCGATCTGCCAATCGTGGCGATCGAGCCGGCGGTGAAGCCGGCGGTGACGAGCACGAAGACCGGCATCGTGGGCGTGCTGGCCACCACCGTCACGCTCGAAAGCTCCAATGTCGTGCGTCTGCTGGCGACATACGCCGGCGGCACGACTGTGGTCAGCCAGCCGTGTCCCGGGTGGGTCGAGCTCGTCGAGCGCGGCGAGACATCGGGGCCGATGGCGCGCGAGGCCGTGCACGCCGTCATCCAGCCGCTTCTCGAGCGCGGCGCCGACACGCTGGTCCTGGGCTGCACGCACTACGTGTTCCTGGAGCCGCTGATTCGCGAACTGGCGGGGCCGTCGGTGGCCGTGGTGAACCCGGCTCCGGCCGTGGCTCGCCAGCTTCAGCGACGCTTGACGGCGGGCGATCTTCTCGCCTCGGCGACGTCAGCAGGCGCCGAGCGCTTCTTCTGTACTGGCGATCCCACGACCGTCGGGGCCGTGTTGACGAAACTCTGGGGTCGTCCTGTTACGGCCGTTGCGGTATGAACCGCACGGTGACACTGACTCCCAGCTCGATCGGCGTGCAGTTGAGAAGGGGCGCTTCCCACGTCCACCCGCGGACGGCGTCCTCGGCCGCCGTCGCATAGTCGGGATGGCTGGCCTCCACGACGCCGACGTCGGCCACCGAGCCATCGGCGCCGATGCGGCCCGCGAGCCGCACGATGCCCTCGCGCTCGTCTTCTCGCAGATGTTCCGGGAAGAGCGGCGCCGGCCGCGTCAACATGCGCGCCGGTCGAAGCTGCCCGCCCACGGGTGACTGGGTCTGCGGGTCCACCCGGGACACACACGGCTCGCCCTCACCGGGCTCCCGGCTTTGACCGGCCTCAGCTCGCTGATCGCCGGCGGCGACCGTGATTGTCTCTTCGAGCGTCGCCACGGCGAGAACAACTTCCCGCTCGATCAGCGGCCCGGCCAGGAGCACTGGCTCCCGGAATACCGCGAAGCCCGGGACCGTGACCTCCGCCTCGTAGTCCCCGGCGGGCAGGTCTTTGACCTCGAACCGGCCCTGGCGATCGGTCGTGGCGCGGTGGGTCCTCCGGCGCGCCAGATCTTCGAGCACGATCGTGACTCCGGGCACCGCGGCGTGGCTGGGGTCGACCACCACACCCCTGATCGCGGACCGTGAATCAGGGATGGCGGTCTGCGCGTCGAGGCGGTGGACGCTGCCGCCGGCGAACGCGGCCACGACGAGCAGGAGCGGCAGCCGTGTCGAGAGTCGGATCGGTAACATCGCGAGCTCGCTGGCGCTGGCGGGGGCTGGCGCGGTAGCCTACCACGGCCGGCGTGACGCGCGCGCCGCGACGTGATATGAAACGCTAGCGAGGCTCCGCCTTAGACCGTTGAGGCTACGCCTCGCTAGAGCAATGTCTTTTGGCCCCGCTTTCGCGGGGCGAGAACTGGAGACAGCAGTGAGCACGAACACGACGCGTCGGCGGGTGCTGCAGGGCGGGTTGGCGGCAGCGGGACTCTCGGCGCTCGGCATTCCCGAGTGGGCCTTTCCGCTGCTCGCACAAGGTGAAACGCTGGTGCCGTTCACCGACCTGCCGGAGACATTTCCGGCGCCGGCTGCGGACCGTCGCGTGCTGGACATCCGCACCATCGATGGCCCCTTCACGCCGCGAGACAAGTTCTTCACGACGCAGCACTACGGCCACCCCGACATCGACCCTGTGGCGTTCCGGTTGAAGGTGTCGGGGCTGGTGGATCGGCCGCTGTCGCTGTCGCTCGACGAGCTGAAGAAGATGGCCGCCCAGGATCTGGTGGCCGGCTTCGAGTGTTCCGGGAACCGGCGGCCGCTGCAAGGGCTGTCGAGCAACGGCCGATGGACGGGCGTGCCGCTGCGCGCCGTGCTGGACCGTGCCGGCGTGAAGGACGTCCGCGCGCGAGTTCGTGTTCTTCGGCGCCGACAAAGGCGAGGAAGAGGTGGAGTTCCGGACGCAGAAGTACAAAGTCGAGCAGCAGTTCGGCCGCAGCCTGTCGCGCGAGAAGGCGCTGTCGCGCGAGCCGTTCCTGGCCTGGGCGCTCGGCGGCGAGCCGCTGACCAAGCACCAGGGCGCGCCGCTGCGCCTGCTGGTGCCCGGCTGGTACGGCGTCGCCAACGTCAAGTACCTGTCCGAGATTCACCTGCAGGAAGACGAATATCTCGGCAAGTACCAGGCACGCTGGTATCGCACGCTGCGCGGCGAAACCATCAACGGCGAGGTGAAGTGGACCGAGCGGGCGATCACGCACATGCAGCTCAAGTCCTACATCGCGCGCGTGTCGCAGGCCGGCGGCGCGCACAAGGTGCTCGGCGTGGTGCTGAACGACGGCACGCCGATCAAGTCGGTCGAGGTCAAGGTGGACGAGGGGCCGTGGCAGGCCGCCACGATGGATCCGTCCACGCGCGAGAAGTTCGGATGGAAGCTCTTCACCTACACGTGGACGGGCGCCACGCCCGGTGAGCACACGCTCGTGTCGCGGGTCACCGACGTCAACGGCCAGGTGCAGCCGACGGAGAAGGACCTCGAGGTGAAGAAGACCTTCCTCGAGGACAACTCGCAGTACCCCCGCAAGGTCAAGGTCGCGTAAGGAGGTACCGCCGGTGAAGCCATCACGAGTGACGGTCGCCGTCCTTCTCGGCATCCTGCTGGCCGGCGCCGGCATCGGCGCGCAGAAGGGCGCGACCGGCGGAGAATGGCGGTCCTATGGCGGCGACACCGGTCACACCCGCTACGCGCCGCTGGACCAGATCAACGCGGCGAACTTCAAGGACCTGGAGGTCGCCTGGCGGTTCAAGACCGATAACATCGGGCCCGCGCCGGAGTTCAACCTCCAATCCACGCCGCTCGTCGTCGGCGGGCGCCTGTTCTCGACCGGCGGCACGCGCCGGTCCGTCGTGTCGCTCGACGCGACAACAGGACAGATCCTGTGGGTCCACAACGGGAACGAGGACGCACAACGCGCGCGGATCGCGCCGCGGCAGCTCTCCGGACGCGGCCTGTCCTATTGGACCGACGGCAAGGAGGAGCGGATCCTGTACGTCACCCCCGGCTATCAGCTGGTGGCGCTCGACGCGACCACAGGGCAGCCCGTCCCCGGCTTCGGGCGCGGCGGCATTGTGGACCTGAAGCAGGATTTCGACCAGAAGTTCGACGCCAGCGCGGCTCGCGTGGGCCTGCACGCGACGCCGATGGTGGCCCGCGACGTGGTGATCGTGGGCGCGGCGTTCGAGACCGGCGCCAACCCCCGCAGCATGGTGAACGTCAAGGGCTACGTGCGCGCGTTCGACGCGCGCACGGGCAAGCGTCTGTGGGCGTTCCACACGATTCCGCTTCCCGACGAGTTCGGCTACTCGACCTGGCTCGGTGACTCGGCGGACTACACGGGCAACACGGGCGTCTGGGCGCAGATCTCCGTGGACGAGGAGCTGGGGCTGGCGTATTTGCCGGTCGAGATGCCGACTCACGATTACTACGGCGGCAAGCGGCCTGGCAACAACCTGTTCAGCGAGAGCATCGTCGCCGTGGAGCTGAAGACGGGCAAGCGCCGGTGGCACTATCAGCTGGTGCACCACGGGATCTGGGACATGGACATCCCATGTCCGCCGATCCTCATCGACATCACCGTCAACGGGCGCCCCGTGAAGGCGCTGGCGCAGCCGACCAAGCAGGCGTTCCTATACGTCTTCAATCGGGAGACCGGCGAGCCGATCTGGCCGATCGAGGAAAAGCCCGTGCCGAAAGGCGACACGCCCGGCGAGTGGTATGCCGCCACGCAGCCCTTTCCCAGCAAGCCGCCGGCCTACGACGGACAGGGGCTGACGATTGACGATCTGATCGACTTCACGCCGGAGCTGCGAGCGGAGGCGGTGAAGCTGGTGTCGCCTTATCGGCTCGGCCCCATCTTCACGCCGCCGTCGGTGAGCAAGGCAGAAGGCCCTATCGCCACCTTGACGATGGGCGCGCAGGCCGCGGCCAGCAACTGGCCCGGCGGATCCTACGATCCCGAAACGCACACGCTGTACGTGGCCTCGCAAACGGGTGTGGCCACACTGGGCCTGATGCCAGCCCCGGCGGGCGCGTCCGACCTGCCGTATTTCCAGGGCACCGTGCTGTCGGGCGCCAGAACCACGGGCGGATCAGGGGCCGGCGCGGGGGCCGTGTCCAACGCCGCTGAGGGCACGGTCGGCGCGCCTCCGCTGGCCGTCCAGGGGCTGCCGATCGTGAAGCCGCCCTACAGCCGCATCACGGCGTTCGACATGGACAACGGCACCATCAAGTGGGTCGTGCCCTTTGGCGCCACGCCGCCCAACATCGCGAACCATCCGGCGCTCAAGGGACTGAACCTGGGCCCGCTGGGCCGGCCCGGCAACAACTCCGGCACGCTGGTGACGAAGACGCTGCTCATCGCCGGCGAGCGCAACAACGGTCCGACGCCCAACGGCCAGCGCGGCGCGATGTTCCGCGCCTTCGACAAGGCCACGGGCAAAGAGGTGGGGGCGGTGTACCTGCCCGCACCGCAGACAGGCTCGCCGATGACCTACATGGCAGGGGGCAGGCAGTACATTGTCCTCGCCGTGAGCGGTGCGGGATACAGTGGCGAGCTGATTGCGTTCCGCCTTCCGGGGTAGCTCGCAGAAATTCACAATTCACAATTCACAAATCACAAGTCACAAAGAAGGCACGGAACTGCAGTTCCGATCCGGTTTGTGAATTGTGAATTGTGCATTGTGAATTGACTCCATGACTCCAGCCGTCCGTAACCCCATCGGCTGGCGGGAGCGCCTTGCGGACCTGCGCGGCGAGCCCGTGGACTTCGACCTCCAGGCGTTCGACGCGCCCCTGGCAGCCGTGCGCCGCACCGCCGAGGCCTGGGCCGCCCGCACCAACGACGAGATCCTCGCTGCCGCATCCGACGCGCGCCAGGTCCCCGCCGCGCAGGATCGCCTGACGCTCGTCTTCGGCCTCGTGTGCGAGGCCGCCCGCCGGACCATCGGCCAGAGCCCGTTCGATGAGCAAATCGTGGCCGCCCTGGCCATGGCCCACGGGCGCATCGTGGAGATGCAGACAGGCGAGGGCAAGACGCTGGCGGCCACGCTGCCGGTGGCCTTCTGGGCGCTCGACCGCCGCGGCGTGCACGTCCTCACCTTCAACGACTACCTGGCGCGGCGCGACGCCGAGTGGATGGGACCGATCTACCGTGCCCTGGGCCTGTCGGTTGGCTTCGTGCAGCGGGACATGGCGCCAAACGAGCGCCGCCGAGCCTACGGAGCCGACATCACGTACGTCACTGCCAAGGAATCAGGTTTCGATCACCTGCGCGACCTGTGCGCGGCCTCGCTCGACGACGTCGTGCACCGGCCGTTTCACGTGGCTCTGGTAGACGAAGCCGACTCGCTGCTCATCGACGAGGCGCGCGTGCCGCTGGTGCTGGCGGGCAGCGCCCCGGCATCGAACCCGTCGGCGGCGGGGGAGGACGACGGCACCGTGACGCTCCTGTCGTCGGTGGTCGGGCGTCTGTCGCCCGGCGTGGATTTCGTCATGGACGAGCATGGCCGGAACGTCGAGCTGACAGACGCCGGGCTGGCCACGGTCGAGCGGGCGCTCGGCCGGGGAAGTCTGCACGAATCGGGCGACGATCTGCGCTTGAGCCAGGTGAACTGCGCGCTCCACGCGCGGGCGCTGCTGCGCCGCGGTGTGGACTATCTGGTGCGCGACGGCCGCATCGAAATGATCGATGAGATGACCGGGCGAGCCGTGCCGGATCGCCGCTGGCCCGAGGGCCTGCAGTCGGCGCTCGATGCGAAGGAGGGGCTCACGCCGCGGCCGGAAGGACAGGTGATGGCGTCGATGTCGCTGCAGCGATTCCTGCGGGGCTACCCGACGCTCGCGGGCATGACGGGTACCGCGCAGGGCGCGGCCGCGGAGCTGCACGACACGTACGGCCGCCGCGTCGCCGTGATTCCCACCCACCGGCCATCCAGGCGGATCGATCACCCCGACGTCGTCTTCACGCACCGCGAGGCCAAGGACCGGGCCATCGTCACGGAGGTGATTCGCGCCCATCGTGCCGGACGGCCCGTGCTGGCCGGCACCCTGACGGTGGAGGAGTCGGACCGGCTGGCCGCGCGCGTGCGAGAGGCCGGCGTGCCGTGCCAGGTCTTGAACGCCGCGCACGATGCGGCCGAGGCCGCGATTGTTGCCCGCGCGGGGGAGCACGGCGCCGTGACGATCGCCACCAACATGGCGGGCCGGGGCACCGACATCCGGCTGGGCGGCCCCGACGAAGCGGACCACGCACGCGTGGTCGCACTCGGTGGGCTGCTCGTCATCGGCACCAATCGGCACGAAAGCAGGCGCGTGGACCGCCAGCTGCGGGGTCGCGCGGGCCGGCAAGGCGACCCCGGCGAGACGCGTTTCTTCGTCAGCCTGGAGGACGACCTGCTGGTGCGCCACGGGGGACTGGCCCGGCTGATTCCCGCGGCGCTGGTGCCGGCGCGAAGCAACGAACCCGTGGAAGGCGCCGTGCTGCGCCGCGAGATCGCGCGCGCGCAGCGGGTCATCGAGGGCCAGCACTGGGACATCCGGCGGCTGGTGGCGCGGTACGCCGGCGTGGTCGAGCGACAGTTCGAGACGGTTGTGGCCGAACGGGTCGCGCTCCTGCGAGGCGAGGATCCGGAGGGTGAAACGCTCGTGGACGACGAACGGTTGCTGCGCGTGGCGGCGCTCGATCGCCTGTGGCGCGAGCATCTGGCCCGGTGCGCCGACCTGCGAGACGGGGCACACCTGGCGCGCCTGGGCGGCCGCCAGCCGCTCGATGTCTACACCACCGGCGCCACGGCGTCGTTTGGACAGTTCCACACCGATTTCGAGTCCGCGGCCGCAGCCATTCGGCTCGCCGTACGCGCCGGAGGGGCTGCGCGCTCCAGGGCCGGTCTCGCGGCTCCAGCCACGACGTGGACGTATCTGGTGAACGACGATCCGTTCCGCCACACGATGGGCAGCATGCTCACAGGCCCGGGGGGCCCGACGATCGCGATGTATGCCGCGGCGACGCTCGGCCCCCTGTTCCTGGCGTGGGGCGTGGTCGATCGCTGGTGGAAGCGGAAAAACGAGCGGCCCAAATGAGGGCCCTCGTCGTTAGTCGTTGGTCGTTAGTCGTTGCTTGACTCCAGGCCTGGAGCCTGGAGCCTGAAGCCGTCCAGTCCAGAAATCGAGCTCCGCCGCTGATCCGCAGCATGCGCGGCGTGGCGACGGTCAGCGGCTGCATGACACGCCGGCCGGGTTGGCGACGGTGGGCGGCGCGTAGGCCGTGTTGTAGGTCAGGATCGCGCGTCGAATCGAGCGTGTTGTACATGTCCAGGCTCAACATGACGCGGCGTCCGCCGAACCGCAGGTTCTTCGCCATGCGCAGGTCGAGCAGGTTGACGCGGTCGCCGTAGACCGTGCCCGGCTCGATCAGGTTCACCGTGATGTTCGGCGCGTTGCCGGCGAGGGTCGTCCCAGGGCCGCCCCCGCGATGGCGGCCGGCACGGCCAGTTGGCCACGATGGCCGGACCGGGCTTGCTCTGGAACACGGCGCTGATCTGCGCGTCGATCTTCGGGATCACATAGGACGTGAGGCCGCGGAACTGTGTCAGGAAGCCGCTCGAGGGTTCGCAATAGGGGCTCCCGACATTGATCGTCGAGGTTTGCAAGCCGGCGCCCACGGCGAGGTTCAACTCAGGCAGGTTGCGCGCGCACGTCGCAGAACTTCGACGTGGTCTGGCCGGTGCTGGTGCCGCCCTGGAGCGTCAGTCCGCCCTGGCGCAGGTTGACCGTCAGGTCGACGCCGTTGAACACCTGCGACGTCTCGCCGAAGGTGCTCGAATCGGTCACGTTGTTCAGGATCTGGCCGAACTTGGCTCGGATCGACGTCGTAGATGCCCGACACCGACATAGTTGCCGCCGTTGGGCAGCTTGGGATCCGACGGAGCGGTGATGCTGAACTGGCGTGTACTCGGCCGCCGACGACCAGCGTGTTGTCCTGCACCGTGAAGCCGGCGAATGAGCGGCGGTGGAAGGCCACCTCCACCGACATCCGGGTCAGGATCTGCTGCTGGAGGGACGCGCCGAAATCCCAGTCGGAGGGCGCACGCCCCAGCCTTTGAGCAGGTTCGGATCGTAATTGTTGGTCAGCACGTTCTGGCCCCAGCGGGAGTTGGACACGGCGCCGCAAAAGTCGCCGCCGGTGGCGCGGAGATCCTGCGCCCCAAGGTTGTTCAGGTTGCAGTCGGGCACCCAGTCGCTGTCCGCGTCGGTCCACGCCCGGTTCACACCCTGGACGCCGAACGGTCCCGTGGACGTGGGGATGCGGAGCGTGGGATTGCTGTTGGCATAGTTGGTCGAGACGCCGACGCCCTCGAGGTACTTGCCGAGGTTCATCTTGACCGCCGTCTTGCCGTTGCCGAAGACGTCGTAGGCCATGCCCATTCTGGGCGTGAAGTCGTTGTAGGCGTCGACGCCCTTGCTTTCGGGGAAGACGACCTGGTTCGGGAAGGTACTTGGACGGGCCCAGCGTCTGCTCGGGGAACCAGCTGGCCGCGTGGTCGTAGCGCAAGGCACCCTGGAGCGTGGCCCGGCCGAGCGTCCACTGTCCCTGGGCGAAGGCGGCATGCCAGCCGGCACGTCCGTCGTTCTGGTAGGGGTTCAGTGTCATCGTGAGCTGGTTGGGCACGCCGTTGCTCACGCGGTACTCGAGCTCGGTGTCGTTGGTCATCCACGTCCGGTTGTCCACCATCCAGGTGCCCTGATAGCCGACCTTCAGGGTGCGCGACCCGGTGACGTGCGCCACGTTCGTCTTCCACGAGAACGAGCCGGTGTTGTTGTTGTTGAAGTTCTGCGACCGGTAGGTCAGGTTGGCGATCCCGCCATTGGCGGCACAGCCCGCGGCGCACTGTTCGACGATGCGGCTGAGGCCGCGCGTGGGGTTGGGATCACGCTCGAAGCTGCCCCAGCCGTAATAGACGCCGCCGAAGCCCGCGTCGAGGAGGAGGCTGCTCGTGAGCGGCGAGTTCCACGACACCTGCATCACGCGCAGCGGCTTGGTGGCGCCGACGCTGCCGGCCTCGGGCGACGGCCGCACCGGGTCGGTGATGCCCGACGTCTGCCCCTCGCACTTGCGGCAGGTGGCCTGCTCGTCCCAGAAGCCGCTGATCTTGTTCTTCGCGTTTGCCTGCCACGTGACTCGGCCGCTGAGGTTCTCCCAAGTGCGGTCCGAGAAGCTGGGCTTGTTCAGGTCGGCAAGGACAGCCACTTGGTGGCATCGCCGGCATTCTGGTTGAAGTAGAGGCCGGCATTCGGGCGCTTGGTGCCCTGCGTGCGGGCATTCACGAAGTACCAGATCCGGTCCTGCTTGATGGGTCCGCCGACGGCGCCGTTCAGGTCGTAGATTTCTCGTAGGGCACCGGCACGAAGCCCGGGTAGGCGACGGTCTTCGCCTGCAGGCTCTCGTTCGTGCCGCTGAAGAACACCGACCCCGAGAGGCGGTTGCCACCCGTCTTCGGCACGACGTTCATCGTCAGGCCGCCCGTCTCCGATTCTCCCGAGGCCGCCGGAGGTCTGGAACGTCACCTCTTCGGCGTTGCCGACGTCGGCCACATATGACGGCGGCTGGTTGCCGCCGGGAGGATTGCCGATGTTGAGGCCGTCAATCGTCATGCGGCCCTTCGTTGTTGCGGCCGCCGTGAATCGGGAACTGCGTGGTCGAGGTGCCGACCACGGTGTCGTTGAGGTTGGTGACGACGCCGGGCACCACGACCACCAGCGCGTTGTAGCTGCGCACGGTGGGGATGGCCTTCAAGATGTCGTTGTTGATCGTGGTCTCCCGACGGGCGCTGGATACGTCCACGATCGGGCTTTCGCCGGTAACCGTCACCGTCTCTTCCAGGCCGCCGACGCGCATGTCAGCGTCAACGTTCGCCGTGAAGGTGCCTGTGAGCACGATGCCCTCGCGTTTGAGCGAGGCAAAGCCTGGCAGGGTGAACGTCACCGAATAGGTGCCCGGCCGCAGGTCCTCGATCCTGTAGAGGCCATTGCCATCCGACACCGCCGAACGGACCTTCTCAATCAGGGCGGGGCTGGCGGCCTCGACCGTGACACCCGGCAGCACCGCGCCGGACGTATCCTTGATCGCGCCGGCGATCACCGCCTGCGCGAACGCCAGCACCGGCAAGAGCGCGATTCCCACAGCCAAGATCAGGATCCTCACAACACGCATACCAGTCACCTCTTTGTCCCGCTTGTCACGAATGAATGATCGAGTCTGTTGCGCTTCGCGCAGCGAATGCTCCTATAGGGGAGCCAAGAAACGCAACCGCGCCCTGCGCCTCACTTTGCGACTGGCGCCTTTTTCACGCTGGTCTTGGAGACGTTCCACTGGTTGGCGAGCGTGGACGACGTATACACGTCACCGGTCCTCGGGTCAACGGCGAGGCCGTGGGGCCGTCCGTCCACCTTGATGACATCCACGATCTGATCCTCGCGAAGGACCGTGACGGCGCCGGCATTGACGTCGCTCACGTACACCGCTCCGTCGGGCGTCGCGACGATCCCGCCGCGGCTCGGCGCCGCGACCGCCTTCAGAAAGCCGCCGTCCTTGGAGTAGATGGCCACCCGCTTGTTGCCGCTGTCGGCGACGAGCACCCGGCCCTGCGTGTCTATCGCGACACCATGCGGCGTATTCAGCTCGCCTGCGGCGCCGCCCTTCTTGCCGCCGAAGATTCGCACCAGCTTGCCGTCGGCCGTGAACTGCACCACGCGCGAGTTCACATAGCCGTCCGATACGAACACGTCGCCGTTGGGCGCGAAGCCCACGGAGTTGGGCTGGTTGAAGGCGTCCTTGGACGCATCGTCGCCGCTCACGCCTTTCTTGCCCAGCGTCAGCACGACCTTGCCATCAGCGCCGAACTTGTAGATCACGTGGTCGTCGGGATCGGTGGCCCAGACCGCGCCGTCGGGGGCCACGTGGACGCTGTGCGCCAGGTGGAAGAGCCCCGCGTCGCCCCACGCGCGCACGAACGACCCGTCTGCGTTGAACATGCGGAAGTAGGGCACGGCGCGCACGAGCGCGATCACCCGCCCCTGGCCGTCCACCGTGACCGACGACGTGGAGGCGGCCCAGGGCATCGCCGCCGGCAGCTGGGCCCACGCCGGGTTGACCGTGTAGCGGTCGAAGAGGCTGCCCAGGCTGGAGAGCTGCTGGGCGGAAACGCCGGCGATGGCGAGGGCTACGACGGCGGCGGCAGTCGCGATGGCGTGTTTCATGGCGATTCATTGGATGCGGTTCCCGGCAGCGTGTCAACCCCAGAACGTGGCAGAATCGCGCATGCCACAGCGGTTTCCAGAAGGAGGTCTCGTATGAAGCGAACATTCCGCACCGCTTTCGTGTGGAGTCTCGTTTCGCTTGGCGCCGCGGTAACGGCGTGGGCGCATCACTCGTTCGCCGCGGCTTTCGATCTCGACAAGCCCGTCACGGTTCAAGGGACGATCGTGCAGGTTCGTCTGGAGAACCCGCACTCGTGGTTCTTCCTCGACGTCAAGGACGCGGGCGGCAAGGTGGAACGATGGGCGTTCGAGGCTGGAACGCCGAGCGGCATGGTTCGCAACGGGTTCAAGCCTGGCCTCATCAAGAAGGGCGTCGAGGTCACCATCAAGGGATTTCACGCCAGGGACCCCACGCAGAATATGGGGATGTTGCGGGAGCTCGTGCTGGCGGACGGAACGGTATACGGCATGTTCGGATCCCAGCAGGGAGCGGCCGCCCGGTGACCGCGCGACGAGTTTGAAGGGGGTGTCGAAATGACGCGCGGTTTGACCGCAATGGTGGTCGCGGCCGGAGTCGCATGCGCCGTCGGGTGGTCGGCACCGGCAGTCGTCGGCGTGACGGCCGGCCAGGATGCGCAGACCACAGCGGCCGGTCCCGTTCCTCGCATGCCCGATGGCCATCCGGATCTGTCTGGCGTCTGGTGGGGTGGCAGCGACATAGGCGGTGCGAGAGGCCGCGGCGCGCGCGGAGGCGCCCGGGGTGCACGGGGCACCGCGCCGCCGACCTTCACCAGCCTCTATCGCCCGGACGCCGCTGCGAAGGCGAAGACACTGAGCGACAAGGACGACCCGACGCTCCGCTGCATCCCGACGGCGTTCGGCACGTTGAACGTCAGCCTCTGGGATGTCGGTGCCGTGGGCCAGATTGTCGCGACGCCCAAGATGGTCGTGATGTTGACCGAGACCTACCACGGATTCCGCGTCGTCCCAACCGACGGACGGCCACATCGCGACGATGCACCTCCGGCCTATCGCGGAGACTCCGTGGGGCGCTGGGAGGGCGACACGTTCATGGTGGACACGACGAACTTCACCGGCCAGACGTGGATGTCTGCGGAGGGCAGGGTCTCCCACCATTCCGAGGCGTTGCACGTCGTCGAGCGCTACCGGCGCGTGGACGCGAACACCCTCGAAATCGAGGCGACCGTCGAGGATCCGGAGGTGCTGACGGCCCCGTGGACCGTTCCGAAGCAGACCCTGGTGCTGGCGCCTTTCGATCGAATCATGTCGCTGAACTGTTCCGGCATCGAAACGCAAGCGCTGATGGATGCCGCAGCCAAACAAGGCACCGGTAAATAGTGGAGGCCCTCATGGGCAAGAGCGCACCTCTTAGGCTGGCGGGAGTGGGTCTGGCGGCTGTCCTTGGCCTCGCGGGCTGCACGCGCCTGTCGCCCGAGATGCAAGTCGTGGCCGATGCGGCTGAAGCCATGGGCGGGCGCCGAGCGTCTCCAGGCGGTTCAGTCGTTGACGATGGAGGGTTCCGGGCGAGACCTGGCGGTGGGCGGCAGCGTCACGCCGGAGGCGCCGCCGAACGTGAACCTGGTCGCCGACTACCGGCGGTCGCTGGACGTCACGTCGCCTCGCATGCGCACACGCCAGACGCGCACCGCGCAGTACAGGTTCGCGAATTCCCTGGTGGTCCGGCAGGACCAGGGGGTGGACGGCGACGTGGCCTACAACGTGCCGGCGGCGGATGCAGGGCAGGCACCCGCGCCCCAGCGCGCGAGCGCGAACGCCGCGCGGGACCGTCGTGCGGAGCGGCTCCGCCACCCGTTGGTGCTGGTACGCGCCGCGCTCGATCCGGCCGCAAAGGTCACCAACCTGCGCACCGAGGACAACCAGCCGCACGTGGACGTCACGCTGCCGTCCGGCGAGGTCGTCACCCTGGGCGTGGATCCGGCCACGAAGCTGCCCTCGCACACCAGCGTTCGCGCCTACGACCCGAACTGGGGCGACGTCGTGATCGAGTCACAGTTCTCGAACTACCAGGATGTGAGCGGCCTGCGGCTGCCTGCCACGATCGTCACGAAACAGGACCAGTGGACGACCAGCGAGCGAACGCTGAGCAGCCAGACGCTGGACGGCGACGTGGCGGACCTGGCGGCACCGGAGGCCGTGAAGGCGGCCGCGGCTCCGACGCCGCCGGCGCCCAACGTGACGGTAGAGGAGGTCGGGAAGGGGATTTGGTGGCTGGCGGGTTCCAGCCATCGGAGCGTCGCGTTCGAGTTCGACGACCACATCACCGTGTTCGAGATGCCGCTCGACCAGGCGCGGACCAAGGCGGTGATCGACAAGGCCCGCACGCTGAGGCCGGGCAAGCCGGTCACGCACGCGGTGGTCAGCCATCATCACCTGGACCACGCCGGCGGTGTCAGGACCGCGATGGCCGAAGGCCTCACGATCATCACGCCCAGAATCTACGAACCGTTCTTCAAGGAGCTGGCAGCCCGCCCGCACACGCTGCAGCAGGATGCGCTGGCCGAGGCCCAGAAGACGCCGGTGTTCCAGCTGGTGGACGACAGCCTGGAGCTGAAGGACGCCACTAATACGGTGGTGCTCTACAACGTCGAGACCTCGCACATGAAGGCGGCGCTCTTCGCCTGGGTGCCGCGCGACCGCACGCTGATCCAGGCGGACCTCTTCGACGACGGCTGGCAGCAGCAGCCGTGGGGCGACACCTTCCTCGAGGCAATCGCGGCGCGGAAACTGGCAGTGGTGAAGCACGTGCCCATCCACGGCCCGATCCAGACGCACGCCGAGGTGCTGAAGACGCTGAAGGAGAAGCCGAAGAGCCCGCCCGGAGGGTGGCCGTTCGAGTAGCTGGTCCCCTTACTTCAGGGTGAATCGCATCTCGAGGGTCACCTCGACAGGCACGGCCTTCCCGCCCTTCGTGCCCGGCTTGAACTTCCAGAGCCGGGCCGCGTCCACGGCGGCCTGGTCGAGGCCGTATTTGCTGTCGAGCGACCTGGTCACCTTCACGTCGCCGACGGTGCCGTCGGTCTTGACCACCGCCGCCAGCATCACGTTGCCCTGAATCTTCGCGGCCATGGCCTCCGGCGTGTAGACAGGCTTCGTCTCGGAGACCACCGTCGGCAGCCTGACGCCTTCGTCCTTCGACGTGAAGGGCCGATCCTGGCCGGCCGGTGTCGGTAGACGTCCGGCCAAAGAACGCCGCCGACCACGGCGCCGGCTTCAGCTGCATGCCGATGATGCGCGGGGGCAAGCGGCTCACGATCGCCTCGGCCTCCGCGCGAGTGAAGTTCCCGGTCAGCAGCGCGCTGCGCCCGATGGGGCTTCGCACCACCGGCGCCGAGACCACGCGTCCGTCGAGCACGATCGCCACCGGCTTGCCCACGTGCCCGGCAGTGGCTCGTGACATCCGCGCCGATGCCTCCTCCTGGAACGTGAGGTCCACGGAGAACAGGCCGCCTGGCGCGTCCACCACGCGCGCGCTGGACACGTCCTGCGCGGTCACGAGCGGCATGGCCTCCAGGTAGATCGCTTGTTTCGTGCCGTCCACGGTCGTGGCCACGAAGCCAGTGGCCGGCATCCACTCGGCCAGACGGATTTCCAGCTGCGCCTGCGGACCCTGCACCAGACTCGCGCCTGGTACGGTGAGCGGCAGTGCGGCGACGACGGCGCGACTGGCGCCGGCCAGGAGGGCCAGCACGGCGGCGGCGGTGATGACGAGGCGGATGAGGCTCATGTGGGGCTCCTGTGCGAGATGCTGCATGCGACTCCGAAGGTGACGGCGGTGCAGGAAGGCGGTGGCCGGGAGGGGCGCTGTGGGCGCCTCGGCGAACCAGAGCAGGGCCTGCATGTACGGCTTGCGTGCGCCGGTGCGCCGCACGGCCAATCCGTCCACTACTTGCTCGCGGCTCACGTGCAGCTGGTCCAGGAGCCACCACACGGCCGGATGGAACCACATGACCGCGCGCACCGCGTTCTCCGCGACGATCCACGGCCAATCGCGGCGCGCGACGTGCACGAGCTCATGGCACAGCACGCCCAACCGTGCTTCGGCGGACAGCGTGGCGACGCTCCGCGGCAGGAGCACGAGCGGACGGCGCAGCCCGAACGTTACGGGCTGCGCGAGTTCATCCGTCCAATGCAGCTCGGCGCGCGGAGCCACGGCGGCGCGCAGCGATTCGGCCGCGTCGTCCAGGACTGCCGGCGTGCTGCTACGACGCAGGCGTCGCAGCCGAAGGAAGCCGAGGCCCAGGAGAAGCGACCGCCACGCCACGCCCGCGAGAACGACTCCCAGAACCAGGAGACCCACGTCGTAGGACGGTGTGAGCGGTTGCGGAACGCCCACCACTGCGTCCACCTGTCCGAAGGTCACCTCAATCGGCGATGGCAGGGGAGTCGCGGCCGCGAAAGGCAATGCCAGGCACACGAGACCCGTGACGCGCCACAGCCACAGCCTGGCCAGCGGCAGGCGGACACGAGCCACCCACGCCGCCAGCGTCGCGGCGGCCACCACCACGGCAACCTGCGCGCTGTAGACGGCGATGGCCTCCATCAGCGGCGTCATGACTTCACCTCGTCGATCAGCCGGCGCAGGGTCTGGCGTTCCGCCTTCGACAGTCGCGTGTCGGTGACCAGGTGCGCCAGCAACGGCGTGGCGGCGCCGTCGAACACGCGGTCCACGAAGTCGCGCACCAGCGCGGTCATCACACGTCGCTCGGGCTGTGTCGGGTGGTACCGAAACGCCCGGCCTTCGGGCTCCTTGCGGAGATAGCCCTTCGACTCGAGGATGTTCAGCATCGTCATCACGGTGGTGTAGGCGACGGTGCGCTCCAGGCGCAGGGCTTCGTACACTTCGCGCACCGTGGCATGGCCGGCGCGCCAGATGACCTTCATCAACGCCAGCTCCTGACGGGTCAGGACCGGCCGCGTTGTTGGTGACATGGCCATTAGTACTAAAAGACTAGTAGATGCTTGTCAAGTGCCTACGTTGACATGGCATGTTCATGCGATATCGTATGGTCATGCCAAAGGCTCCGGTGTCCGTCACGCTCGACAGGGAGAACCTGCTGTGGCTGCGCGGACGTGTGGCCAGCCGCAAGCGGCGCAGCCTCAGCGACGCCATCGACGAGATCCTGACGGCCGCGCGTCTAGGCGGAAGCCGCGTCGAACCCTCGCAGTCGGTCGCTGGCACGATCGAGATCGCGGAACACGACGCCGGCTTGGATAGCGCAGACGCCTATATCCGTGCGCTGTTCGACGCCTCCCTGGTAAGAGGCCTTCCTGCCAGGGAAGCCGAGGCGACGCACAAAGTGAGCGCGCCACGCGCTCGGAAGCGCGCGAACAAAAGGCGCCGCACGCGTGGCTGAACTGGACGCGGCGGTAACGGACACGCACGCGCTGGTATTCCATGCGGCTGGAAGCGCGCGGCTCGGGGCGCGGGCCAGGGCCTTCTTCCAGAGAGCCGAAGAGCGGAAGGCTCTCATCTACGTGCCAGCAGCCGTCGCCTGGGAGGTCGGTCTACTGGTCCGCTCTGGACGCATCGACCTGCGACGGCCGCTTCGTCAGTTCTTCGACGATCTGTTCAGCAACCCGTCCTATCAGCCGTACCCCCTCGAGTTGCGGCAGGTGTTCGAGGCAAACGACTTGACGCTTCTCCGTGACCCCTTCGACGCCCTCATCTGTGCCGCCGCCCTGGATCTGGGGCTGCCGCTTCTATCCCGTGATCAGTCGATGGCGGCCACGCCGCGCATCAAGACGATTTGGTGACAGTCAGCGGGTCGCAGTCAGAGCGAGTTGACAGTCGGCGAGCAGTGGCCGGGCCGGCTCGGCGATAGCTGGGAGACAAAAAGCATCAGGGCGCCGGAGTTCGACATTCGCTTACCTCGACTTTGGCGGTCGTCTGGCGGGATTTACACCAATTTCCGTCGCTGCCCACATCGACCCGCGCGGACTGCTTTTTGCTTTCGCACCTGACTTACCGGCTCTGGCGGGGAGCCCAAGGAGTCTCGATGCGAAAACTTGCACTCGTCGCTGTAATGGCTCTCGGCCTGGCCACTTCAGCTGGAGCGGCCCCGATATTTTTCCAGGCGGACCTGACCGGCGCCGCCGAATCGCCCCAAGTGAACACCACGGGCAATGGCTATACGGCCATCTTCATGGACACAGTGGCCCACACGTTGCGGATCATGGTCGAGTTCCAGGATCTGATCGGCAACACGACGGCTTCCCACGTTCATTGTTGTACGGCCGTTGCCGGAGCGGGCAACGTCGGTGTCGCCACCGAGCTGCCATCCTTCACCGGGTTTCCGCTTGGCGTGACCTTTGGTAGCTACGACCACACATTCGATACATCGCTCGCGGCCACCTGGAATCCGGCCTTTCTCGCAGCCAACGGCGGCACGGCCGCCGGGGCTGAGGCGGCGTTCCTGGCCGGCATGCTCGCCGGCCGGGCGTACTTGAACGTCCACAGCACCTTCAGGCCCGGCGGCGAAATCCGCGGCTTCCTGGCAGTGCCAGAGCCGGCATCGCTGGCGCTCATCGGCCTGGGCCTGACCGCGGCAGCGATCAGGCGCCGGCGCTCCCGCTGATAGCGGCGGCGCAGATCGGATGACGGGGAGGGACGCCCTCCCCGTTTTCTTGTACGCGGCCGCTAGCGGCGTCGATCGCGCCGATCTTCGAAGCGATCCTGGTGGTTCTCGCGCCGGTCACGGCGATCCTCGGCGCGATCCCGCACGTCCTCGCGGCGATCCCGCCGATCCTCGGCGCGGTCGCGCCGGCCGCCGTCGGTGCGGGCGTCGCGCACGTCCTCGCGCGCGTCACGGCGATCTTCGTGGCGGTCGCGCCGATTCTCGGCTGCGTCCCGTCGATTTTCGCGGCGGTCCCGTACGTCTTCTCGTCGATCGCGACGATCCTGCGCAGGGGTTTGTGCCCAGCCGGCCAACGGCGCGCTGAACAGCACCGCAAGCGTCCATGCGGTCAGTCGTCTGGTTCTCATCCGTGTCTCCTCCGTGTGGGCCGGGCGGCGCGAGCAACCCACACCGGCTTGGACGGGGCATCGGTTCCAGCGGTTGCCGCGGCTGAGTCGCGGATATACTCGAAGATTCACGGTTTCGCGGCCCGCGCCACAGAGCGGCCGCCGTAACGCGACGACACCCATGAAGCTTGCTGAACGCATGTCCCGGATCGGAACCGAGTCTGCCTTCGAGGTACTGGCTCGGGCCCGTGCGCTCGAGGCGCAAGGCCGCGACGTCATCCACCTCGAGATCGGGCAGCCCGACTTTCCCACGCCCTCGCACATCAAGGAGGCGGCCAAGCAGGCGCTCGACGAGGGGTGGACCGGCTATGGACCAACCGCGGGGTTGCCTGAGTGCCGGGAGGCCATTGCCCAACACGTGTCGGCGACGCGCGGCATCGATGTCGGGGTCGAGAACGTCTGCGTGGTACCGGGTGGCAAGCCGATCATGTACTTCGTGATGACGGCGCTCCTCGAACCCGGCGACGAGGTGATCTATCCCAACCCCGGGTTTCCGATCTACGAGTCGCTCGTCGATTTCCTGGGCGCCACCCGTGTGCCGATGCCGCTCGTGGAGGAACGCGGGTTCTCGTTCGACCTGGAGCTGTTCGCGCGCAGCCTGTCGCCGCGGACGAAGCTCGTGGTCCTCAACTCACCCGGTAACCCGACGGGCGGGGTGATCCCGCACGCCGATCTGGCGCGCATCGCCGAACTGGTGCGCGATCGCGACCTGATCGTTCTCAGCGACGAGATCTACTCGCGGATCTGGTACGACGAGCGCCCCGAGTCGATCACCCAGTTCGACGGTCTGCTGCCGAAGACGGTGATCCTGGACGGCTTTTCGAAGACCTACTCGATGACCGGCTGGCGGCTGGGCTACGGCGTGATGCCCACATGGCTGGCCGGGGCGGTCGAGCGCCTGATGGTGAACTCGAACTCGTGCACGGCCAGCTTCACGCAACGAGCCGGTATCGCCGCATTGCGGGGCCCGCAGGACTGCGTGGATGCGATGGTGGCCGAGTTCCGCCGCAGGCGCGACGTCATGGTGGCCGGCTTGAACGCGATTCCCGGATTCCGCTGCGCCGTGCCGTCGGGCGCGTTCTACGCGTTTCCGAACGTGAGCCGCACCGGTCTGGACAGCCGCACGCTGGCCGACCTGCTCTTGAACGAAGCCGGCGTGTCGTGTCTGAGCGGCACCGCATTCGGGGACTACGGCGATGGGTACTCTGCGATTCAGCTATGCGAACTCGCTAGAGAACATCGAGCGAGCGCTGGACCAAATACGCGCGCTCGCGGGTCGGTGGAGATAAGGGGCTCCAGGCTCCAGGCCCCAGGCTCGAGGCCTGACAAAGGGCCGAAAGCCGAAAGTCGGAGAGCCGGAGCTGCTACTCCTCTCTTCTCAGCGTCACCGACAATCCAGCTGTCCTCTTCGAAACGATCGACGACCTGAGCGCCAGTGAATGCGGCGACGACGGCGGTTTCCTCGTGCACCTGAAAGCCGCTGAGAATCAGGTGACCCATTCGAGCCTGTGAGCGCCAGCAGCCGGGCTGGCGGTGGCGACCAGCAATGCGCCGGTAATGTTCGCCAGCACGACGTGCGCGGGCTCGAGCTGCAGCGTCCGCAGGTCGCCGACGAGCATCGTCACGACCGCGCCGGGATTGAGCGCCAGGTTCTCCCACGCCGCCTGAATCGCGTCCTGGTCGTCGTCGCAGGCGCGTACGTTGGCCGCCCCCAGGCGGCTCGCGGCAATCGCCAGCACGCCGGACCCGGTTCCCACATCCAACACGTCGCGTCCCTTGACGTCGAGACGCTGCAGCGCCGTCAGGCACAGGCGCGTCGTGGCGTGATGGCCGGTGCCGAATCCCATCGACGGCTGGATCACGATGGTCAGGGGAACGTCCCACGGAGGCGCCACGATGATGCGCCCCACCGTGACCGCCTTGAGCGCGGCTTGCGACCGCGCCGCCCAATCCTCATCCGCGATGGCCAGCGGCGCCGCCACGGCACCGGGAAACGCGGCGCGCACGTGCTCGAGGGCGCGATCGCGCGATGCGGTGGTGCGGAAGAAGATGCGCCAGCCCTCGGGCGAGGTGTCGTCGATGGCCTCGACCTCGAAGTCGAGCAGGTCGGCGTGAAGCAGGTCACCCGCGGTCTCGCTGAGGCCGGAGACCTGGAGCACGGGCCACGTGCGATGCGGCGTTAGCGAGCCTCCGCCAGGCATCGTTCAGGCTCCGCCTCGCTAAGGCAGTGTCTTTTGGCCCGCACTTCGTGCGGGCGGAGAAAACTTGACCGGTCTGTACGAGTTCCGAAGGTCAAGTTTTCTCGCACGCCGCTATCCGAAGATGTCCTTGACGCGATCGAAGATGCCGCGATCCTCGCCGGCGTGCGCCGGCGTGGGTTCGGGGGCCTCGGCAGGCATGGTCGCGGCCAGCTGCTCGAGCAGCTTCCGTTGCTCTTTGTTGAGTTTTCTTGGCGTCTGACCTTTCACGATGACGTGCAGATCACCGACGCCGCGGCCCCCCACGTCGGGCATGCCGTGGCCCTTGAGCCGGAAGGCCGTGCCCGTCTGCGTGCCCTGCGGAATCGATACCGGCTCGGCCCCGTTCAGGGTCGGCACCTGCACGTCGCCGCCCAGTGCCAGCGTGGTGAACGGCACCGGCAGCTCGCAGAGCAGGTCGTTGCCGTCGCGCCGGAAGAACGCGTGGTCCTGGACGTGGACGACCACGTAAAGGTCGCCCGGCGGTCCGCCGCCCGGCCCGGCCTCGCCCTCGTTGGTCAGCCGCATGCGCTGGCCCGTCGAAATGCCGGCCGGGATGCGCACGGTCAACTTGCGTTCCTTCTGCACGCGCCCCGCGCCCCGGCACGTGGTGCACGGCTTGGCGATCACCGAGCCCGTTCCGCGGCATTGCCCGCACGTCCGCGCCACGGTGAAGAAGCCCTGCTGGTAGCGCATCTGGCCGCGACCCTTGCACTGCGGGCACGTGGTGGGTTTCGAGCCCTCGGCCGCGCCGGTGCCCTTGCAGGTCTCGCACGCATCCTGCCGGGGAATCTGAAGCGTCGTTTCCGAGCCCTTGGCCGACTCCTCGAACGAGATCTCCAGGTCGTAGCGCAGATCGGCGCCGCGCTGCGGCCCGCGCCGGCGCCCTCCGCCGCCGAAGATGTCGCCGAAGCCGAACACGTCGCCCAGCCCGCCCAGGATGTCCTCGAACCCCGTGAAGACGCTGGGGTCGAAGCCGCCCGTGGCCGCGCCGCCCAGGCCCGCGTGGCCGAAGCGGTCGTACATGTGTCGCTTGTCGGTGTCGGCCAGTACCGAGTAGGCCTCGGCCGCTTCCTTGAACTGGTCCTCGGCCTTCTTGTCGCCGGGGTTCCGATCGGGGTGGTGCTTCAGCGCCAGCTTGCGATAAGCGCTCTTGATTTCCTGATCCGTCGCAGTCTTGGAGACCCCGAGGACCTCGTAGTAGTCGCGCTTGCTCACGAAGCGGCCACCTTGACCATCGCCGGGCGCAAGAGGCGATCACCCAGCATGTAGCCGCGGCGGAACTCCTCGATGATCTGCCCCTCGTCGTGGGTGTCGCTCTTCTCCTGAGTGACGGCTTGATGAACGCGCGGATCGAAGGTGGTGCCCGTCGCGTCGATTGGGGTGACGCCGCGGCGGCGCAGCAGCTCGAGCATCTGACGGAGAATCAGCTCCACGCCGGCTCGATAGGGCAGGGCGTCGTCCGAGGCGGGGGCCTGGAGCGCGCGCTCGAGGTCGTCCACAATCGGCAACAGCTCGACCAGGAGGCTCTCGGCCGCCGCGTCCGCCTGTTCACGCCGTTCACGCTCGATGCGCTTGCGGTAATTGTCGAACTCGGCGGCAATCCGGAGCAGCCGATCCTGGAGCGCGTCGCGCTCGCCTTGCAGCACTCCCAGCTCGTCGGGCTGGCGCGTTTCCCCTGAACCGTCGGTGGACGCGGCGGGCGCGTCATCGGGTACGTCGTTGTGATCCAAGCTCGGGTCGTTCATGCAAACGAAAGGTCGGGTTGTTAGTTGGTGTCGCGCAAGACGCGCGTGACGACCTGGGTCGTGCCGTCCACGAGCGCGATCGCGCGGGAATAATCCATGCGGGTCGGGCCAATGACGCCGATCGTCCGTGTGGCGCCGTCGCCCACGGCGGTCGCGGCGATGAGGCTGAACGGCCGCAGGCCGGGCGTGCTGTGCTCGGCGCCAATGATGATGGTCAGCCCGGGCCCTTCGATGTAACGGGTCAGCAGGCGGACCATCCGCTCCTTCTGCTCCATCATCCCGAGCAACGCGCGCAGCGTGGCAAGGCTCGGTGCGTCGGCGTCGTCGCTGATGAGCGACGCGGCCCCTTCCACGTGGAAGGACTGCTGGTCCGCCACCTCGTCGAGCGACGCCTGCGCCAGCCGCAGGGCACGCGCCATCAGCGCGTCGTAGAGCGTGCGCTCCTGGTGCAGCCGCACCATCACGGCCTCGCGAACCTCGCGGAGCCGCAGCCCGGCGAACTCGGTGTTCAGGTAACGCGCGGCGTGGGACAGGTCGTCCGACGACAGCAGTTCGTCCAGGTCCACGGCCTTCTGCGTCACCTGGCCGTTGTTCGACACCACGACCACCAGGATGCGCGTGTCGCTCAGCGGCACGAACTCGATGCGCTGCAGCACGGCGCCGTCGTTGACCGCCATGGCAAAGCCCACCTGGCGTGCGGCGCGCGAGACCACGTGCGACACGTTGGCCAGCAGGTCGTCGAGCAGCGGCGAGCGCCCCGCCTGCTGCAGGATCCGGTTCTCGACGTTGGCTGGCGGGCGGGACGGACGCCGGTCCTCGAGCAGGGCATCCACGAACGCGCGGTAGCCCAGATCGGTTGGCACGCGCCCGGCCGAGGTGTGGGGCTGGTGGACGTATCCAGCCTCTTCGAGCTGGGCCACGATGTTCCTCACGGTCGCCGGAGACACACCAAGCCCGCTCTCGACGGCCAGGACGTGCGACGACACGGCCTCACCCTTCTCGATGTATGCCTGGACGAGGGCGGCAAGCAGCCGCCGGGCCCGATCGCCTAGTTCGTGAGAACCCATTGCTTATCAGTGGCTTAGCGCGCGGATCCAGTATAGCGCAGCGCTCCGTCCCACCGCATGCTCACGGCCTGGCCGCCGGCGTTCTGGGTCTTGCCGTGTTTCACCGCGATCAGCTCCGCCACGATGCTGACCCCGATTTCCTGGGGCGTAATCGCGCCGATGTCGAGACCGATCGGGGCGTGAATGGTGGCCAGCCGCTCGCGGGGCAGCCCCTCTTCGAGCAGCGCATCGAAGATGCGCTTGACCTTGGCCTTGCTGCCGATGAGGCCCAGGTAGCGCACGGGAGACGCCGTCAGCGCGCGAAGCGCATCCAGGTCGTGCCGATGACCCCTGGTGACGATGACCGCATAAGCCGTGGGAGGCAGCTGCCGCGCGGCCAGCCACGCGGGGATGTCCTCGACCACGACGTCAATCCCCGGTCCGAAACGCTCGGCGTTGGCGAACTTCTCCCGGTCGTCCACGACGTGCACGCGGAAGCCCACGTCGTGGGCCAGCTTGGCGGCGCAGTAGCCCACGTGGCCGGCCCCGAAGATGAACACTTCCGGGGATGCTTCCACCGGCTCGATGAACACTTCCATCTGTCCGCCGCACACGAGACCCGTCTCCTGCGCGAAGTCGTCGTTGAGCTCGTATTTGACCGTCACCGGGCGTTTGGAGGTAATCGCCTCGCGGGCGCGCCCGAAGGCGTCGTTCTCGTAGCAGCCCCCGCCAATCGTGCCGACGGTGCGGCCGTCCGCGTAGACGAGCATCTTGGCGCCGACGCGCTGCGGGGTCGATCCGTTCGACGCCACGATGGTCACGAGCGCTGTCTCTTCGCCCTGTTCCAGAGCTTCGGCCAGCGCCGCGAAAACCTCTTGGTTCATGCGCTTTTGATTATAGGGGCCAGCTGTCCTGAATTGTGGAATTGGGGTCGGGCTTAATTGGCGCCAAACGCCGAGCAATTAAGCCCGACCCCAATTCCACAATTCAGGACAGCTGGCTACCGGGGTTCCTGGAGGCCCGTCTCCTCCAGCAGGAGGGCGCTGTGGTCGAGCGGGCAGTACTCGAGGGGCTCGGTGCCGGCGGCAAACGCCTCCGTGAAGGTGCTCGGGCACGACGGCAACGCCAGTTTGCCGCTTTGGCGGTCGATGTCGGCGTAGGTGATACCAGGCGGCACTTGGAAGGAGATGCTCGGCTTGCCCGCGAGTGCCGTCTTCATGAACTCGGTCCAGATGGGCAGCGCCGCCCGGCCGCCGCTGAGGCCCAGTGGCTGGTTGTCGTCGAAGCCCACCCAGACAACGGTCAGCAGCTCCGGCGTGAACCCGACGAACCAGGCATCGCGCAGGTCGTTGGTGGTGCCCGTCTTGCCGGCGGCGTCGTGCACGAACCCCATCCCGCGCGCGCCGCCGGCGGTGCCTTCGTTGAGCACGCTGCGCATCATGTTGGTGACGAGAAAGGCCGACTGCGGGCTGGCGACCGACGCGAGCTCGGGAGTCTTCGGCGCCATCGGCTTGGCGTCGGCCTGGATGCGGGCGATCGCACGGAGCGGGCGCACGCGGCCGCCGTTGGTGAAGAGGGTGTAGGCCTGCGCCACCTCGAGCGGCGTGAGCTCGAAGACTCCCAGTGTGATCGACGGAAAGCCGCGCGGCGGCTGGCCGACGCCGACGCGCCGCCACAGCTGCGCGATGGTGTTGAACCCGATGCGCTCGCCGACACGGATCGTGCCCAGATTCCGCGACATGGCCAGCGCCCGCCGCCACGTGATCTCGCCGTCGTAGTCGTCGTAGTTGCGCGGCTCCCACAGCTCCCCGTTGAAGTCGAACTGCGCCGGCTCGTCGAGAGTCAGGGACGCCGCGGTCAAGTCGGGCTCGCCGGTGCGCGCCGCGTGCTCGAACGCCGCCAGGTAGACGAACGGCTTGAACACCGAGCCCGGCTGCCGCCGCGACGTGGCGGCGCGGTTGAACTGCGACTGGTTGTAGGACCGGCCGCCCACGAGCGCCAGGATCTCGCCGGTACGCGGATCCACCGCCACGAGTGCCGCCTGCGCCCGCCCGGGCACCTTCCGCCGGCGGCTGGCCAACGCCTCGTCCACCTTGGCGAGGCCCGACCGCACGGCGTCGAGCGCCGCCTTCTGCAGGTTCAGGTCGAGCGTGGTGTAGACGTCCACACGGTTTGCCGATGCTGTCGCCGTGCCGAACGCCTCCTCCACCTGCTGGCTGACCAGGTCCACGAAGTAGGGCGCCTCGTTGTCAACGGCGCGGGCAGCGACCTGCAGCGGTTCGCGCACCGCGCGATCGTGGTCCGACTCCGAGATGAACCCCTCGGCCCGCATCGCCCCGAGAACGACGTTGCGGCGCTCCACGGAGCGATTGGCGTTGGCAAACGGCGATCGCGTTGCCGGAGCCTGGATGATCCCCGCGATGAGGGCTGCCTCCGCCACGCTGATGTTGGCGACGTCCTTGCCGAAAAAGATCCGCGCGGCCTCAGCCACGCCGTGGATCGCGAACGATCCGCGCTGGCCCAGGTACACGTCGTTCAGGTAGAGCTCGAGGATCTCCTGCTTCGAGGCGCGCCGTTCGAGTACCAGCGACATCAGGGTCTCGCGCGCTTTGCGCACGTAGGACGCCAGGCTGCGGCCCCGCTCGCCGCTTTGCAACTCGGCATTGAACTCGTCGGACAGGAAGAACATGCGCGAGAGCTGCTGCGTGATGGTGCTGGCGCCGGTTGGGGCCTCGTCCCCCGTGAGATTACGGACGAGGGCCAGCACCAGCCGGAAGGGGTTGATGCCCGGGTGGGAATAGAAGCTCTGGTCCTCGATCGCCAGCACGGCTTGCTGCACGCGTAGCGGGATCGTTCCGAGCGGCACACGGCGCGTCTTCTGCCGCATACCCGACGGCATCAGCGCCGTCAGCAGCGGCGGGTCAATGTCCACCACGTCGGTGCGGCCCTCGCCCACGACCTCGATGGCCTGGATGCCCCGCCGCACGCCGCCGCGTCGCGGCGGGCGGACCGGCAGGATGAGCTTGAGCCTGTTTTCCCGCCAGCTCGCCGCCCCGCGGCGCCAGCCAGATCTCGTTCTGGCGAATTGCAAACTCCCCGCGCTGTTGCACCCTCGAGCGCTGGGCATAGCCCAGGTCGTTCAGGCGCGCGACGAGGTCCTGTTCCGTGAAGTCCTGCCCCCGGCGGAACTCCACGGGGCGGCCGTAGACCCGCGGCAGCGAGCGTTCGCGCTCGCCGTGGAGGCGCGTGTCGATCATCCGTGAGAAGGAGACGTAAACGATGATGAACCCGAGGATGCACAGGCCCGCGGCAACGCCGGCGCCGATGATGGCCCAGTGCTTCACGGGTCGGCGCCGCCGGGGACGGCGTCCCGGAGGCTGGGTCGGCGGGGCCGGCTGGCCCTGGGATCGTGGCGCCAAGAGGCCGCTCAGTTGGCAGTATAGGTCAGGGCGCGATCACCGTGTGGACGCCGAGGTCCAGCGTCAACGCGTCGGCGAGCCTGTCGATGAGTGACGGGCCGAATCTGTTCAGGAAGGCCACCGCACCGATTACGCGCTCCTGCGGATCACCACCCGGAAACGCCTGCGCCTGCGCGTGCTTGAACTGGCGCCGCAAGGTGTCGTCTTTGCGTTTGGCCGCCTGCAACACTTTGGCCTGCAACTTCTTGACGTCGTCCTGCATCCGGCCCAGCGCCGAGCGGGCCGCGTTCTCGAGTGTGGCATCGACGACCATCACTTCACGCGCCAGGACGTTCATGCGTTCTTCGAGTGCACGAAGTACGCCATCGACGGCCGCGTCCACCGATGCCGGCAAGGCGGCTTCGAGGAGCGCGTTCAGTGCCGACTCGTCCTGCGGCCGCAGCGACTCGAACGCCACGTCGCCGCGCGAGAGGAACCGCGCAGCGTTGGCGTCGACCAGGGTGGCCGAGGCGCGCGGATGGATGAGCGGCATCGGAATGCCGAAGGCTTCGTACACCGTGCGCAGCTGAGCCAGATAGGCGAGCTCGCTCGGCCCGGCCACGTAGCACGCCGTGGGAAACAGGGTGTCCTGCACCAGCGGACGCAGCAGGACGTTGGGGCTGAACTCCTCGGGGTGCTGGCGCGCGTGGGAGGCGAGGGCTTGACGCGACTCCACCCGGTCCCCGATCTGCAGGTCCTGGCCGGTCGCGCGAATCGGCACTCTCGCGTCACCCAGCCAAAACAGGGCTGCGGAATCGGGGTGCGGCGTGACCTGCGCGTGATAGCCCAACGCCTGAAGTGCCTGACCGGCCGCTGTGGCCAGCTGGGCGGTGGCACCGGGGTTTTCCAGTTCCCTGCAGAAGAGGTCAGCCGCAAGCGGCTTGCCGCCCGGGTCTGAGGAGTCGTAGACCACCAGGCCCCGTGGCCCCAGCACCGACTCCAGCCATCGGCTGAACGCGTCCGCCATGCCCCGGCCGGGCGCGTACGCCTCGCGCAGGCCGGCAAGGACACCGGGGGTGAATTCGGTGGCTGGAAGCGCCGCTTCCAGCGCCCCCAGTGCGGCCTCGATCGACGCGGCCAGCTGCACGCGCGCGACGGGCTGGCCCGATGGCGGAGCTTCGCCGTCGATCGACACTGTACGCGGCGCGGCCTCGGCGTCCAGCACACCGCACGCGTTGATTTCCTTCCAGTCGTGGTCTTCGGCGTCCACCCAGAACACCGGCACTGTCGGGACATCGTAGGTGTCGCGCACGAAGTCCGCCAGCCGGAGCGCTGTCAGCGCCTTGAGCACGGTGAAGAGCGGTCCGCCGAAGAGTCCCGGCTGCTGGCCGGTGACAATCGCCACCGCGCGGGGATCCCGCACGCGCGCCGTCGCGGCGCGCGCGGCCGGCGGGGCGTTCCGGCGGGCCTGCTGATTGTCGAGCAGTGTGGCCAGCGTGTCGCGTTGCCGGGGATGTGTCTGCACGCGGGCGATGGCGTGCTGCCACCCGCGCGTATCGCGCACGTCGCCTACGAAGAACGGCGACACGCGGTTGGGATCGAACGCGTAGTCTGCGGCGAGACGATTGATCCAGGGAAACCGGCGGATGTCGACGCGCAGGCTCGAGTCCGCGGCGACGGCGCCTGCGTTCGGGTGCACCAGAACGAACTGTGGCAGAGCGCCGCGCGTAGTGTCAAGGCAGACAGCCGAGAGATCGCCGCGCGCGTGTTAGGATCGCCAGTTGACCCGCGAGTGCTGTCACGCCAGCGCGACAGTGCTCGCAACTGAATGGCCACCCGGAGTGCGGCACCACACTACATGATCGCGACACTGGCCCTCGAAGACGGCACCTGGTACCGCGGTGTTGCCGCTGGCGCGCCCGGCGAGGCCCGGGGAGAAGTGGTCTTCAACACCAGCATGACCGGCTATCAGGAGGTGTTGACCGACCCCTCCTACGCCGGGCAGATCGTGACCATGACGGCGCCCCAGATCGGCAACTACGGGGTGTCGGCGGGCGACGAAGAATCCCGCGGGCCGCAGGTGGCGGGCTTCGTGATGCGCGAAGCCTCCCCACGCGCCAGCAACTGGCGCGCCGACAGCACGTTGCGCGACTACCTGGTGAGGCACGGCATCGTGGCCATCGCCGACATCGACACGCGCGCGTTGACGCGCGTCCTGCGGTCGGCGGGTGTCATGCGCGGGGTCATCGCGACAGGGCCAGCGGATCCGGCGGCGCTCGTGGAGCAGGCGAAGTCGATTCCGAAGATGGAAGGCGCCGACCTGGTGCAGAACGTCACGTGTGCCAGACCGTTCGAGTGGCGCGAGATGTCGGCCGATGCCGGCGAGGCCGACCAGCGCGCCCTGGGGATCGCGCCGCAGCGCACGTCGGATCGCCGCCTGCGGGTGGCGGCCTACGACCTGGGCATCAAATACAACATCCTCCGCCGCCTCGACTGGTACGGGTGCGATGTGACGGTGTTTCCCGCCACGGCGCCCGCCGCGGATTTGCTGGCGTCGGGTCCGGATGGCATCTTCCTGAGCAACGGCCCCGGCGATCCGGCGGCGTTGACCTACGCCATCGACAACGTGAAGGAGCTGGTGGGGACGGGCCTGCCGATGTTCGGCATCTGCCTGGGCCATCAGGTGCTGGGCCTGGCGCTCGGAGGCAAGACGTTCAAACTCAAGTTCGGCCATCGCGGCGCCAACCACCCGGTGAAGGAGCTGCACTCGGGCAAGGTGGAGATCACGTCGCAGAACCATGGATTCGCGGTTGACCCGTCGTCGCTCCCGTCGGACGTCACCGTGACGCACGAGAACCTGTACGACGGAACGGTGGAGGGTTTCCGCCATCTCACCCGGCCGATTTTCTCGGTCCAGTACCACCCGGAAGCGTCACCGGGCCCGCACGATGCCGACTATCTCTTTCGGCAGTTCCTCGATTCGATGGAAAAGCGCTAGTGTCGGGACACTAGGCCCTCAATGCCCAAGCGCACCGACATCAAACGCGTCCTGGTAATCGGCTCGGGCCCGATCGTGATCGGGCAGGCGTGCGAGTTCGACTACTCCGGCACGCAGGCGTGCAAGGCGTTGCGATCCGAAGGCCTGGAAGTGGTGCTCGTCAACAGCAACCCGGCCACCATCATGACGGACCCGGAGCTGGCCGATCAGACCTACATCGAGCCGCTGACGCCCGAGGTGGTCGAAGCGATCATCGAGAAGGAACGGCCCGATGCGGTGCTGCCAACCGTCGGCGGCCAGACCGCGCTCAACCTCGCCGTGGCGCTCCACGAACGCGGCACGCTGGCCAAGTACGGGGTCCAGCTGATTGGCGCGTCGATCGACGCGATCAGGCTGGCCGAAGATCGCCTGCTCTTCCGCGACGCCATGAAGGAGATCGGCGTCGAAACGCCGCCGAGCGGCGTGGCCAAGTCGCTCGAAGACGCGCTCGAGATCGTGGACACCGTCGGCTTTCCCGCCATCATCCGCCCCTCGTTCACGCTGGGCGGGGTGGGCGGCGGCATCGCCTACAACATCGACGAGTTCCGCGAGCTGGCGGGCCGGGGGCTCGACCTGAGCCCCGTGCACGAGATCCTGGTGGAGGAGTCGGTCATCGGCTGGAAGGAATTCGAGCTCGAGGTGATGCGCGACGTCGCCGACAACTTCGTGGTCATCTGTTCGATCGAGAACATCGATCCGATGGGCGTCCACACCGGCGATTCGATCACCGTGGCACCCGCGCTGACGCTGACCGACAAGGAATACCAGCGGATGCGCGACCTGGCGAGGCGCATCATCACCCGCGTCGGCGTGGAGACCGGCGGATCGAACATCCAGTTCGCGATCAACCCCGACGACGGGCGGATCGTGGCCATCGAGATGAACCCGCGCGTCTCGCGGTCGTCCGCGCTCGCGTCGAAGGCCACCGGGTTTCCCATCGCGAAGATCGCGGCGAAGCTGGCGCTCGGCTACCACCTGGACGAGATCCCCAACGACATCACGCGGCTGACGCCGGCATCCTTCGAGCCGACCATCGACTACGTGGTGGTGAAGTTCCCGCGTTGGAACTTCGAGAAGTTCCCGCAGGCCGACCCGACGCTCACCACGCAGATGAAGTCGGTCGGCGAGGCGATGGCCATTGGACGTACGTTCAAGGAAGCCTTCCTCAAGGCTGTCCGGTCGCTCGAGCACGGCAAGCGCGGGACCTTGTTCCCCACGGGGCCGGAGACGCTCTTCGAGGATTGGGACGAAGACGACACCGCGCTGCGGCGGCGCCTGGTGGTGCCAACCGACCGTCGCATGTGGGCGCTCTTCCGCGCGCTCGAGCGTGGCTGGACGGTCGAGACGCTCCACGAGCTGACGAACATCGATCCCTGGTTCCTCGACCAGTTCCGCGAGATCGTGGACCTGAAGCAGATGGCGGCCCTGGGGCCTTTCCGCGACATGACCACGGACATGCTGCGGACGCTGAAGCGGGCGGGCTTCAGCGATGCGGACATCGCGGGCTTGCACGGCGTGGACGAAAGCGCCGTGCGCCAGCGACGGCTGGAGGACGGGATCGTGGCCGCCTACAAGCGGATCGACACCTGCGCGGCCGAGTTCGAGTCGTTCACGCCGTACATGTACGGCAGCTTCGAGCAGGTATGCGAGGCCGAGCCCACGCCAAGCCGGAAAGTCATCATCCTCGGCAGCGGCCCGAACCGCATCGGCCAGGGCATCGAGTTCGACTACTGCTGCTGCCACGCCGTGTTCGGCTTCCGTGAGGAAGGTTTCGAGACGGTGATGGTCAACTGCAACCCCGAAACCGTCTCCACCGACTACGACACCGCCGATCGGCTGTACTTCGAGCCGCTGACGTTCGAGGACGTGATGGCGATCGTGGACCGCGAGCGCGGCGCCGGGGCCGAGGTCTCGTGCGTCGTGCAGTTCGGCGGCCAGACGCCGCTCAAGCTGGCGCTGGCGCTGCAGGACGCCGGCGTGCCCATTCTCGGCACGTCACCGGACTCGATCGATCTGGCCGAGGACCGCAAGCGCTTTTCCCAACTGCTGCACGACCTGGGTGTGCCGCAGCCCTCCAGCGGCACCGCGGTCTCGCGAGAACAGGCGCAGAAGGAAGCCGAGCGGGTCGGGTATCCCGTGGTCGTGCGGCCGTCCTACGTACTCGGTGGCCGGGGCATGGCGATCGTGTTCGACTCCGGGTCGCTCGACAAATACATGACCGGCGCCGTGGACGTGTCCTACGACCGTCCCGTGCTGATCGACCGGTTCCTCGAGGATGCCTTCGAATTCGACGTGGACGCCGTGGCCGACCGCAGCGGCGCCGTCGTGATCGGCGGCATCATGGAGCACATCGAGGAGGCGGGCATCCACTCGGGCGACAGCTCGTGCGTGGTGCCGCCCTTCATGGTGGCCGAGCGGCACCTGGGCACGATTCGCGAGTACACCCGACGCATCGCCCGCGCGCTGAAGGTGGTCGGCCTGATGAACATCCAGTACGCCATCAAGGACGACGTGGTGTACGTGCTTGAGGTAAACCCGCGGTCGTCGCGGACGGTGCCCTTTATCTCCAAGGCCACCGGGACGCCGATGGCCAAGGTGGCCGCGCGCGTGGCGGCGGGCCGCACGCTGGCGGAGCTGGGGTTGACCGACGACCTGGTGGCGTCGGGCGTGTTCGTGAAGAGCCCCGTGTTCCCGTTCGTCCGTTTCCCGGGCGTGGACACCATCCTCGGCCCCGAGATGAAATCCACCGGGGAGGTGATGGGCGGATCGGACAACTTCGGTTCGGCGTTCAACAAGGCGATGCTCGGCGCGGGGCAGCGGCTGCCCGAGCGCGGGCGCGTGTTCATCAGCGTGAACAACAGCGACAAGCCGACGGTGCTGCCCATCGCCAGGGACCTGGCGTCCCTGGGGTTCACCCTGGCGGCCACCCGCGGCACGGCCTCTTTTCTGCGCGGGCACGGCCTGGACGTCGAATTGATGTACAAGGTGAACGAAGGGCGCCCCAACGTGGCCGACCATCTGGTGAACCGCGATATCGACATGGTGATCAACACACCATTGGGCCGCGATTCGTTCTTCGATGACCTGGCGGTGCGGCGGGCGGCGACAATGACGCAAGTGCCCTGCATCACGACGCTCACGGGTGCAACAGCCGCCGTGAGCGCCATCAGATCGCTGCGGTCGCATACGCTCACCGTGCGGTCGTTGCAGGATTACTACGCCGGAGCGCCGACGAGGTAGGGACGCCATGAGGGGTCCAGGCGTCCGCTCACAATTCACAATTCACAATTCACAATTCACAAAGCCGGGCCGGAACTGCATTGCCGCAGTCTTGCTCCTTGCCGCAGGGGTCGCGCCGAGCGGGCAGACGTTTCGATCGCGTGTGGTCACGGTGCCGGTTACGGCAACGGTAGTGGACGCGCAGGGGCGGCTCGTGCGTGGTCTCACGCGCGAAGACTTCCAGGTCTTCGAGGACGGCGTCGAGCAGCCGGTCACCCAGTTCACCGACGAGCGCGTGCCGGTCAGCCTCGGCCTGCTGCTCGATGCCAGCGACAGCATGCGCGGCAGGCCGATGCTCGACGCGAGCGCGGCGGTGGAACACTTCGTCGGCGATCTGCTCAAGGAGGAGGACGAGGCCTTCATCGCCTTGTTCAACCATCGGCCGCGGCTCGCGGCGTCGTGGACGCGCCCGGCGTCGGCCTTGAGGCTGCGGCTCGGGACGGTGGTGGCCGGCGGCGGCACGGCGATCTACGACGCGGTGGTGCAGGCCGCGCCCTTCTTCGATCGGCGCGCCCGGCCGCGGGCGGCGCTCGTCGTGATCTCCGACGGCGCCGACACGGCAAGCGACCGGACGCTGCAGCAGGCTCGCGAGGCCGTGGTGCGCCGGGACGCGTTCGTCTACGCGGTGGCGATCGACGAAGTGGACGCGCAGGCCAGCACCCGGGTCAACCCCGCGGCGCTGAGCGATCTCACGTCACCGACCGGCGGCTATACCGAGGTGGTCCGGTCCGCCGTGGAGCTGGGACCAGCCACCGCGCGGATCGCGGAAGAGCTGAACTCGCAATACACGATCGGATTCAATCCCTCGAAGGCCCCCGACGGCACCTGGCGCGGCATCCGCGTGCGAGTGAAGCGCGGCGGGCTGACCGTGCGGTCGCGCCGTGGCTACATAGCCGAACTGGATAGCGCGGTTCCTGCGCGGTAGCGCACGCCTGACAGGCGCGGATTCTGCCGCGCTCCCACACATAACGCCTGTCCCTTCTCGCGAAACCGGGCGGTCCCCCGGCTTGCATTCCTCGGCTCCGTGCCGATCGTCGCGTTGTGGCCCGCTGGCTCGCTCGTGGCGGGCGCGTTGGCCGCACCATGGTGCGGCGCGCTGGGATCGGTTGCGGTGTGGCTGTTGCCGGTCGCGTGGGCCACGGTTCTCGCGGGCTGCGTGACGAAGACGCGCCGAATGGCGTACGTCGGCCTGTCGGCTTGCTGCGTGACCTGCGCCCTCGGCGGGGCCGTGCTGACGCAACAGGCGCTGGCGTCGGCGCTTCGGCCGTCGCTGCGCGCCGTGCTGCACGAGCAGTTTGGCGGCTTTGCGCCTGGCAGCCTCGACGAGCCCCGCGGCAACCACCCGATCCCGGCGCGACTGGCGCTGACAGAGGACGCCGCGCGCCGCGAGGACGTCGTGACGTTCCGGGCCCGTGTGCGGGCAATCCACATCGCCGGTGGGTGGCGCCCTGTCGCCGGGGGCGTGGCGGTGACGGTTGCCGGCACGGTGGGGGAGGACGACCGTCTGCGGTGGCACGCCGGCGCGGAGGTCGAGGCGCCAGTCACCTTTCGCCGGCCCGCGCGCTACCTGAACGCGGGCGTGCCCGACGCGGAAGCGGCGCGAGCCGTGCGAGGCGTGTCGGTGGTCGGCTCGGTGAAGAGCGGCCTCCTGGTGGAGATCCGCGACCGTGGGAGCACGCTGGCGCGCATCTCCGGCGCGGCACGCCAGCGCATTCGCGCCGCGGTGGCCCGCACCGTCGGCGCGCACGACGCCACATCGGCGGCCGTGGTCACGGCGGTGCTCATCGGCGACGACAGCGCGCTGCCCCAGGACCTGCGCGACCGCTGGCAGGCCGCGGGCACTTTCCATGTGCTGGCAATCTCGGGCGGCAACATCGCCGTGGTCGTGGCGCTGGTCGTCGCGATCGCGTCGGTGCTGGGCCGCGGGCCGCGTGCGGCCGCCTGGCTGGCCCTGGCCGCGCTGGCGGCGTTCGCCTGCGTGGTCACGCCCGGCTCCTCGGTGCAACGCGCGTCGTTGATGGCCGCGCTCCACCTCGGCGCGCGGGTCCTCGACCACCGCGTGGCATCCTGGCAAGCGCTCGCCGTCGCCGTTGCCGCCATGATCGCCCTGGACCCGCTGGGCCTCACCGATGTCGGGCTGCTCTTGACCTGCGGCGCAACGGTGGCCCTGATCGAGTGTGCGCGCGTGGCTGGCCGCGCTCCCTTTCGCCCGGGCGCGCGGGCGCGGCGTCCGCTCCGGTGGCTCCTGACCGCGGTCGCTGCCACGGCGTGCGTCGAAGCCGTGGTCTTTCCGATTCAGGTGTGGTGGTTCTCGCGGCTCGCGTTCGCGGGCATCGCGCTGAACCTCGTGGCCGTACCCCTGATGACCGCGGCGCAGGTGCTGGGCCTGCTGGCCGTGGCGCTCGATCTGTCGGGCGGTCCCGCGTGGCCGGCCGCCTGGGTGGCATCCCACGCGGTGTCCTTGCTCGACCAGTGCATGCGCGTGTCGGAATGGGTGCCGTGGCTCGCCAGGCCGACACCCCGTCCGCCGCCGATCCTGCTGTGGGCCTACTACACGCCGCTCGTGGCCTGCTGGTACGGACCGGCCCGCTTCAAGTGGCTCGCGGGACCGATCGCCGCCGCGGCCGGCCTGGCGATTGGTCTCGGCGCATCGACGCTTGCCGCCGAGCGGCCGTCGGCGACAGACCTTCGCCTGACGATGTTCGACGTCGGGCAGGGCGAATCGCTGCTCCTCGAAGGCGGCAGGTGGCGCGCGCTGGTGGATGCCGGCGGCCGGCCATTTGGCGACGGTTTGGACATCGGGGGCCGGGTCGTGCTGCCGGCGTTGTGGGCCCGCGGAGTCACGTCACTCGACGCGCTGGTGATCACGCACGCCGATCCGGATCACGTGGGCGGCGCGGGTGCCGTGATGGACGCGCAGTCCGTGCGTGAGCTGTGGATCGGCGTGGACGTTCCCGGCCACGAGCCGTCGCAGGCGCTGCGAGTGAGCGCTGAGGCGGAGGGCGCCGGCGTGTTCGAGCGCCGAGGCGGAGAACAGTTTGCACAGGGCCCGTTGCTGATCCGGGTTCTTCATCCACCGGCGCCCGACTGGGAACGCCGCCGGGTGCGAAACGACGATTCCGTGGTGCTCGAGATCGTGCACGGCGAAGTGGCGATGCTGCTGATGGGGGACGTGGGCGCGGACGTGGAGCGGGAGATCTTGCCGCGGCTGACGCCGGCCCGTGTGCGCATCCTGAAAGTCGGCCACCACGGCAGCCGCACATCCACGTCGCAACGCCTCGTGGATGCCTGGCGACCGCACATGGCGCTGGTCAGCTGCGGGCGCGGCAACACGTTCGGACATCCGGCTCCGGCCGTGCTGGCACGGCTGCGAGCGGCGGGTGCCACGGTTTTCCGCACCGACACCGACGGTCAGGTCACGGTGCGGAGCGATGGCCGTCAGGTTTGGGTCGAGACGTTTCGGGGCCGTCAGGCGTGGGCTCGTCCTCTCCCTTGACCCGCTGCCACTCGGCCTCCAGCTCTTCGAGCGAGGCCTCCCGAACCGAACGGCCCTGGGCCAGCATGCCGCGCTCCACCGCCTCGAACCGCCGGATGAACTTGTCGTTGGCGCGGCGCAGCGCGGATTCCGGTTCCACGCCGAGCTTGCGTGCCAGGTTGGCGACAGCGAACAGCAGATCGCCGATCTCGTCCTCGGCACGCGACATATGACCGACGGCGCCCGACTGCACCTCCTGCCGCACCTCGGCCACCTCTTCGTCCAGCTTGTCCAGCACGTCCCCGGGTCCCGCCCAATCGAACCCGACGTTGGCCGCGCGCGAGCCCAGCTCGTAAGCGCGCAGCAGCGAGGGCAGGGTCTTTGGTACGCCGGTCAGGACGCCCTTCGGCGCTGCCTGCGCGCTGTTGTCCCGTCCCGCCATCGCCCGCTCGCGCGCCTTGAGCGCGTCCCATCGCTCGATCACCTGATCGCTCGTGAGGCCAATGGCCTCGGGCGCCCGTTCGAACACGTGGGGATGCCGGCGGACCAGCTTGTCGCAGATGCCGACGATCGCGTCGCGTAGCGTGAAGTGCCCGGCCTCGTCGCTGATTTGCGCCAGGAACACCGCTTCGAAGACGAAATCGCCCAGCTCCTCGCACAAGTCTGCCGGCGTACCGTGCTCGATGGCGTCAAGCACCTCGTAGGTCTCCTCGAGCACGAACGGGCGCAAGGAGGCGAGCGTCTGCTCGCGATCCCAAGGACAGCCGTCGGGGGCGCGCAGTGTGCGCATGATGTCGAGCAGGCGCTCGAGGGCGGCACCGGCCGAGTCGGTCACAGTCGCCATGCTACCATCCGGCGTTTTCGTGCCAGGATCAGAGTGATGAGCGAAGGGCCCCCGACGATTACGTTTCCCGCGTTCGTGCTGTCGCTGGCGCACACCGTGGCCGTGCACCTCGGCGACGTGGACGATCCGTCCACCGGCACCAAGGGCGCCGTGAACCTGGCCGCGGCGCAGCACATGATCGACATCCTGGCCCTCCTGGAGGAGAAGACGCGCGGCAATCTGAGCGCGGAGGAACGTCAACTGCTCGATCAGCTGCTGTTCGAGCTGCGCATGCGATTCGTCGAAGTGAAGAAGGCCGGCGAGCCGCCCGACCCCGCGTCCCGCATCATCCTGCCTTGACCGTTGCTGGCCGGGTCGCGTTCCTCGGCACCGGCACCTCGCACGGCGTGCCGATGATCGGCTGCCGGTGTGCCGTCTGCACGTCCACGGATCCGCGGGACTCGCGTACACGGCCGTCGATCCTGATCACGGGGCCCACGGGGCACGTGCTGGTGGACACCTCGCCCGACTTCAGGCAGCAGGCCCTTCGCCACGGTATCGACCGGCTTGACGCGGTGCTCTTCACGCACAGCCACGCCGACCACATCATGGGGTTCGACGATCTCCGGCGGTTCAACCACATTCAGGGCGTCCCGGTGCCGTGCTACGCCAGCGAGGCGACGTGGAGCGACATGCGCCAGACGTTCCACTATGTCTTTGCGAAGAAGCCACGCACGGGTGGGGGCATCCCCGAGATCGTGGCGCACGTGATCGATGGACCGCTGGCGGTTGGCGGCATGCGCGTCGTTCCAGTGCCCTTGTGGCACGGCCAGATGCCCGTCCTCGGATTTCGGACGGGGACCTTCGCATACCTGACGGACTGCAACCGGCTCGACGACGCGGCGTGGCCGCTGCTGACCGGGCTCGACACGCTGGTCCTGGATGCGTTGCGCGACAAGCCGCACTCCACGCATTTCAACCTGAGTGAGGCGCTGCAGGTCGTGGAGCGTCTTGCGCCCCGGTGCGCGTACCTGACACACATGACGCACGATCTGGGTCACCGCGAGACCAGCGCGCGCCTGCCCGCGGGCGTGCAGCTGGCATATGATGGGTTGGTGATCGACGTCGCCGTCGCCCCGGAGTGAATGGAGACCATCCACTTCCCGGACCAGCCCTGCCCGTCGTGGATCACACATCCCGTGCTCGCGTTGGGGAATTTCGACGGTCTTCATCGCGGCCACCTGAAGATCATCGAGCGCGTGAAGCGGGGCGCGGCCGAGCGGAGCGGCACGCCGATGGCGATGACCTTCGACCCGCATCCGCCGCGCATCGTGCGTCCCGACAAGGCGCCGCCGCTCCTGATGACCACGAGTCAGCGGCTCGACGCCCTGCAACAGGCAGGTCTGGAGGCCGTGGCCGTGGTGCGCTTCACGACGGAGCTGTCGCAGTGGGACGCCGAGACCTTCGTGCGCCGCGTGCTGGTGGACTGGCTGCACGTGGCGGAGGTATGGGTCGGCGCCAACTTCCTCTTCGGGCACGAGCGGCAGGGGAACTTCAGCCTGCTGCGCTCGCTGGGCCATACCTACGGATTCCGCGCCGACAAGATCGACCCCGTGCGGTATCGCGACTTCATCGTCAGCAGCACGCGTGTCCGGCGGCTGGTGGCCGAGGGTCGGGTGGACGAGGCCGGAGCGCTCCTGGGCCGGGTGTACGCCATCGAAGGAACGGTCGTGGAGGGGCGCCGCCGAGGGCGGGAACTGGGGTTTCCCACCGCGAACCTCGAGACCTCGAACGAGCTGATCCCGCCCCACGGCGTCTACGCCACCATCGTCACGATCGACGGTGTGCTGCTGGGCGCGATCACCAACATCGGCACGCGCCCGACGTTCGACGAAACCCGAACCACTATCGAGACGCACGTTCTGGGCGACGTGGGGGACCTGTACGGACGGTCGATCCGCGTGGCCTTCATCCAGCGGCTGCGCGACGAGCGGCGATTCGAGGACGTGGACGCGCTGCGCACACAGATCGACGCCGACCGCCAGCGTGCCGAGCGGCTGTTCGCCCGCTTGTCGGTGTGACCCGGATCGAGACAACACATGGGCGCTCCCGCTGAAGCCATCACGCTGACGTTCCCCTGCGAGCCGCGCTTCGTGAGCGTGGTGAAGGACGCGGTGGCCACGGCCGTGCGCAACACCGGCCGCGACGCCGACCGCGCCGAGAGCACCGCGTCGGCTGTGCAGTACCTTTCTCGAGACGTGCCTCGCCGAGGCCCTGCAGTCGCCGATCGCCGTGCGCATCAGCGACACCGCGGTGCACGTCCACGTGTCGCCCCGCACGCTGGACGTCGCCTTGTAGAGACCCGCCGCATGCTTCGCCTGCACAACACCCTGACCCGTCAGGAGGAAACGTTTGCGCCGCTGCGCGAGAACACGGTCCGCATGTACGTGTGCGGGCTCACGGTGTATGCGCGGGGCCACATCGGCAACTTCCGCACGTTCGTCTGCGTGGACGTCCTGCGCCGGGCACTCAAGTACGTCGCCGGCCACGCCGTTCGTGAGGTGGTGAACTACACCGACGTGGACGACAAGACGATTGCCGGGGCGCAGGCCGCGTCGTGCTCGCTTCGCAGCTACACCGACCAGTGGATCGACGCTTTCCGCGACGATGCCACGCAGCTGGGCCTCGAGACACCGGAGGAGCAGCCGCGCGCCACTGATGCCGAGAACCTCCAGGCGATGGCCGACATGGTGATGGCCCTGGATCGCAACGGCCATACCTACCGCCGCGACGGCTCCGTCTACTTCCGTATCGCCTCGTTGCCGGACTACGGCAAACTGGCGCGGCTGGATCACGAGGGCATGAAGACGGGCGTCAGCGTGGATAGCGACGAGTATTCCAAGGACGACGCGCGCGACTTCGTGTTGTGGAAGGCGAGCAAGCCCGGGGAGCCGTCGTGGGATCTGGGCACCGGCCCCGGCCGGCCCGGCTGGCACATCGAGTGCTCCGCGATGGCGCTGCGGTTGCTGGGGGAGGGTCCCATCGATCTCCACGCAGGCGGTATCGATCTGATCTTTCCGCATCACGAGAACGAGATCGCGCAGGCCGAAGGCGCCACGCGCCAGCCGTTCGCGCGCTGCTGGTTCCACGTGGAGCACCTGTTCGTCGAAGGCGAGAAGATGTCGAAGTCGATCGGCAACGTCTACGGGTTGCCCGACATCCTGGCCAAGGGCTATCGCGCGTCCGCGCTGCGGTACCTGTTGCTGTCGTCGCACTACCGCAAGCAGCTCAACTTCACGTGGGCCGGGATGGACCAGGCCGAGGAGTCGCTGCGCCGGATCGTGGACTTCCTGGCGCGGCTGGCATCGGTTACCGGAGATCCTGTCGCCAACGGCGACCGCGTCAACCCGGACGTGACGGCGATGGCGGAGAAAGCCACGGCAGCGTTCCGCGCGGCCATCGAGAGCGACCTGAATACGGCCGGGGCGCTGGCGGCAGTCTTCGATCTCGTGCGTGAGGTGAACGCGGCGGCCGACGCGAAGCGCGTGTCGGCGGCTGACGCCGCCACTGTGGCGGACGCCGTCGAGGCGATGGATCGCGTGCTGGGCGTCATCAACTTGCGCCGCGCGGAGGATGCCACGCCGCCGGTCCCCGTGGAGGAGATCGAACGCCAGATCGACGAACGCCGGGCCGCCAAGCAGCGCCGCGACTTCGCGGCCGCCGATGCGATTCGCCTGTCGCTGGCCGACCGCGGTGTGCTGCTCGAGGACAGCCCCGCTGGCACGCGCTGGAAGAGAAAGTAGGGCGCGCCGAGCGCCAAGGAGACACTGTGGCTTGCGACATGCACGTGTCCATGCGCGTCGTGGGCGGTGATGGACGGCGGGCGCTCGGATGCGCGGGCGAGGAGGCGGCATGCGGCGAACTGCGCCGTCGCGGGTACGAAATCCTTGCGCGCCAGTACCGCACACGCCGTGGCGAAATCGACATCGTGGCCCGTCACGGCGGCACGATGGTGTTCGTGGAAGTGAAGACGCGCCGGGGAGAGGCGTTTGGTGGTGGGGCAGCCGCGGTCACGTGGCGCAAACAGCGGCGGATTGCGCTGGTGGCGCAGCAGTTTCTGGCCCGGCATGGCCGGCTCGACCGGCCGTGCCGCTTCGACGTCGTGGTGGTGACGGCCGGTGAGACGCCGCGAATCGAGGTCTATACGAATGCGTTCTGAGCCTGCCGCGTGAGTGTCTCGGAGTATCGCCGCGATCCGGTGACCGGCCGGTGGGTGGTGATCGGCACGGAGCCGCCGCGGCCTTCGGATTTCCAGCGCGAGTCCGTGCGACACGTCCCCGATCCCCACTGTCCGCTATGTGAGGGACACGAGGCGCAGACGCCGCCCGAGCTGTGGGTCGATCGCTCGGCCGGGGGACCGAACGGTCCCGGCTGGCGCACGCGGGTCGTCCCCAACCAGGCGCCGATGGTCCGCGTGGAGACGGCGCTCGACCGGCTGGGCGAAGGTCTCTTCGACAAGATAGCCGGCGTCGGCGCGCACGAGGTCGTGATCGAGTCGCCGCGCCACCAGGACACGCTCGCAAGCCTGGACGACGACGGCATCGCACGCGTGCTGTGGGCGCTCCGGGAACGCGCGCAGGATCTGCGGCGCGACGTGCGCTTCCGCTGCTTCGTGATGTTCAAGACCCACGGCGCGGCGGCGGGCGCCTCGCTGGCGCACAGCCACACGCAGTTGCTGGCGCTGCCCGTAATTCCACGCGAGGCGCAGGCCGAGTTGGACGGCGCGCGGGCCCACTACGCCGCCAAGGAGCGGTGCCTCTTCTGCGACATCCTGCGCCAGGAGGAAGAGGACGGGCGCCGGGTGATCGCGCGGACACCTGAGATGCTGGCGCTGGCGCCGTTTGCGTCACGCAGTCCGTTTGAAACGTGGATTCTGCCGCGACGCCACGCGGCGTGGTTCGAGGAGTCGTCGCTGGACCAGTGCCGGGCGCTGGCGCAGATTCTGGGCGACGTGCTCCGCCGGCTCGACCGTGCGCTCGAACAGCCGCCGTTTTCGCTGGTCATCCACTCCGCGCCAGTAGCCGAGGGGCACGATTTCTATCATTGGCACGTGGAGATCCTGCCGCGCGTGACGCGCGCCGGCAGCCTGGAGTGGACCACCGGCTTTCATCTGAACCCGACCACACCGGAGGATGCCGCGCAGGTCCTGCGACAGCTGAGCTAGGATTCGTCACAGCGTGCAGCATCTCGTCACTATCACCGTCTATTCGTGGTAGATTTCGCGCCTTCAATCCCTGGAGGTTCCCCATGACGAGATTGCTGGTGCTGGCTTTGACAATCCTCGTGGCGCTGCCCGCGGTGTCGATTGCGCAGGACGACGTCCCTGGTACCGCTGGTGAGACGGGCCGAGGCCGTCGCGGCGACAACCCGAAGCATCCCAAGGGGGCCGAGCAGTTCGAGCTGCGGCAGAAGGCCCTGAAGGAACGCCTCGAGGGAAGAGGATCCGGCAGGGTGCACCAGGTGGCCGGGGGCCAGTTCGTGGAGCTGGCGCAGGAGCGCAGCGATCGAATCTTCGTCATCATCGCCGAGTTCGGCAACACAGATCCACCCTGTGACCGGCGGCACGCCGGGACCGCTTCACAACCAGATTGCGGAGCCCAATCGCGCCCTGGACAACACCACCATCTGGCAGGCCGACTACGACCGCCCGCACTACGAGCGGATGTACTTCTCCGACGAGCCCGGCGCCGACACGATGCCGAACTACTACAGCGCGCAGTCCTCGGGACGCTACGGGTTCACCGGCGACGTCACGGAGTGGGTGCGGGTGAATTTCAATGAAGCGCGTTACGGCACCAACCTGTGCGGCTCGAACGTGTGCTCCACGGTGTGGGATCTCCTGAACCACGCCATCAACATCTGGACCGCCGGAAAGATCGCCGGGGGCATGACACCGGCAGCAGTCAAGGCCTACCTCGACACCTTCGACGTGTGGGATCGCTACGACCACGACGGCGACGGCAACTTCGACGAGCCCGACGGCTACATCGACCACTTCCAGATCGTCCACGCCGGAGAAGGGGAGGAGACGGGCGGAGGGGCGCAGGGCGCCAACGCCATCTGGAGCCACCGGTGGTATGCCTTCTTCAACCTCATCGGCTCCACCGGGCCCGCATTCAACAGGGGGGAGGCATCCAGTTCGGCACCACGGGCATGTGGGTCGGCGACTACACGATCCAGCCCGAGAACGGCGGCCTGGGCGTCTTCGCGCACGAATACGCGCACGACCTGGGGCTGCCGGACGCCTACGACACGAGCGGTGGCGAGAACTCCACCGGCCTTCTGGACCATCATGTCGTCGGGCAGCTACAACGGCGACGGGACGGTGGACCTCGGGTCCCGGCCGAACGACTTTACCGCCTGGGAGAAGTTTCAGCTGGGGTGGCTGAACTACGAGGTGTCCTTCGCCGGCCGGCGATCCACCCACAAACTCGGCCCCGCGGAATCGACTACCAAACAGGCGCAGGGCCTCTTCACCGTCCTGCCCTTGAAGCCGCGCACGCTGACGCTGGCGCCCCCGTATGCCGGCAGCTACGCCTGGTGGGGTGGCACCGGCGCCAACCTTAACAACCACATGACACGAACCGTGACGATTCCGGCGGCGGCTTCCGTCACGTTGTCATTGCGCACCTGGTACGACATCGAGCTGAACTGGGACTACGCCTACGTGTCGGTCTCCACAAACGGTGGCACTACTTTCACGAACCTGCCAAGCGCCATCACGACCAACACCAACCCGAACGGCCAGAACTCCGGCAACGGGATCACGGGCACGTCGCGCGGGCTGGGTGGCCGCAAGCTTCAACCTCACGGCGTACGCCGGCCAGACGATCTTGCTGCGACTTCGGTATTGGACCGACGGATTCGTGCACGGCAAGGGCATCATGTTCGACGAGCTGTTGATCCAGGCCGATGGCAGCACCGTGTTCTCCGACGGCGCCGAGTCGTCGCCGAACGGCTGGACGCTGACGGGGTTCAAGCAAACGACCGGGACCGAGACCACCTTCCACAATCACTACTACGTGACCGAGTTCCGGCAGTATCGAGGCTTCGACGCGACGCTCGAGACGGGGCCGTACAACTTCTCGTTCGCCCACAACCCGAAGTTCGTGGAGCACTTCCCGTATCAGGACGGGGTCCTGATCAGCTACTGGGATACGTCCATGGAGGACAACAATACCAGCGAGCATCCCGGCGAGGGGTTGATTCTGCCGATCGACGCGCACCCGGCGCCGTTGATCCGCGGCGACGGCAACCCGTGGCGGGCCGCGCGTGCAGGCCTACGACTCGACGTTCGGCCTGCAGGCCACCGATCCGATCGCCCTGGGGTTTGCCAACTTCACGACCGGCATTCAGTACCCGGTGACCCACCACCCGTCGTTGCCGGCGGTCCCCGTGTTCAGGGACCGGCTGAACTACTGGTCGCCGGCGACGCCGTTGGCCAGCGTGATCGTGCCGAAGACCGGCACCGCGATCGAGGTCACGAACAGCAGCGCGCACGACACCTTCGCACAGGTGCACGTGCGGCCAGACTAGCGCGCGCTCTTCACCGGGGGAGGCCCGTCAGGGCCTCCCCCTTTCTTGCCCGGGCCGAAACCGCTGTGGTACCCTGTGGTTTCGTCGACGAGCGGGAATAACTCAGTGGTAGAGTGCGACCTTGCCAAGGTCGAAGTCGCGGGTTCGAATCCCGTTTCCCGCTCCAATTTCCATCCCCTGACGCACCCGAGACGGCGCCGTCGCCAAGTGGTAAGGCAGAGGTCTGCAAAACCTCCATCCCCGGTTCAAATCCGGGCGGCGCCTCCAACCTTCTAAGTTTCCGACCGGCTGGACCGTGTTGTATCAACGTGGCGGGGAGCGGCGACCGCTTGCAAGAGGTCGTCGGCGACAAGGCTACCGCGTTGAATATGAACACGCGCGCCGGACTTGGCTGATTGCTGTACCAAGCACGAGCCCCCGGGCAGCCGGGGGCTCGTGCTCGTGCAACAGGGTTGCCGCTTACCGGCTGGCCTGGAGGCTGGCTCCGCCGCTAGGGCCGTTAGCAGGGCCGCTGCCAAGGATGTCACCGGTGGAGACAAGCTTGACCCAAAGCGAACCGTTGCCCTTGTAGTACGAGGTGGTGTTGGCCTTGCGCAGCGCGTCCAGGCTGTCCTGCGCCGTACCCGAGGCTGCGGTGGTGAATCCCGGCAGCTCGAACATCACCCACGAACCGGCATCCAGTTCCGTCACGCTGAGGGACAGGGACGGCCTTTCGGTGGTGACCTTGTACTCGGTGCCCGCTCGTACGTTGGTTGCACCGTTGGCGGTGAACTCCTTGCCATTGCGGCTGAGAACGACTGGCGGCCCTGAAGGTGCAGCGGTACCTCTGATTCGACCACCACCTGGGGCAATAGCAAAGGTAGCAGGTGCAGCAGCACCGCCTCCGGGGGCACCTGCGCCAGGACCGGGAGCTCCGCCTCGTGCGGGACCGGCACCGGGACCACCGGCACGAGGACCGCCGCCGCGGCCGAACCCAACAGCACCACCGCCGCCGCCAACATTCATGCGCCCGACATCGCCCTTGCACACCACAGCGTTCCAGGTGGGCTTGACCTCGCAGGCTTCGTCGACGTCGATTCCGGTGATGTTGACGATGTAGGAATTGGCGACACCGGTGATGGTGCCGTCCTTGTCATTGAACACCGAGGTCTTGTAGACCGTGTTGCCGTAATCATCGTTGCTCCACCTGTTGTCGATCGGCGGGAAGTACACCGGCTTGGCGTTGATGAATTTCGAGCGCTGCACGGTGTTGTTGGAGCTCATGCCGAAGCTGGTGAACAGCAGGTAGGAGATCGCTCCCGTCTTGCGGGTGGCGTTGTCCTGGTAATTCACGAAGGTGTTGTTGTCCAGTTGATGATGGAAATCGTAGAACTCGTAGGCGCGGATCGGGAAATCCGCGACTTGGGGGAACGGCAAGCTGCGGCCAGCAGCCTTTTCCTCCGGCGTCCTGGGGTTGCCGATGTTCTCGGTTTCGCCCACGAACAGCGAGTCAACCACCCGTGACGTATAGAGGGAACGACCGGTGTTGCCGGACGCATGCGTGAAGCCAATTCCGTTGTCGGCCATCTTCAGGTTCTTGTAGAGGCGCAACTCACCGCGGGCCCAGATGCCGCTATTGCGGTTCTTGTAGCTGGTGAAATCCTCGACGACAGACTCCACTTGAGCGCTGTTCGCGTCAGCGGGATTGACAAGAGAGATATACCCGCCGACGGCGAACCCGCCATCGGCCCTGGGGGCGCGGTCGCCCATGAAACTGTCAAAGTTGGAGTGGGCGACATTGCCCTTGAACTCGCGGAACTTCGTGCGACGCGGCCAGGTTGCCCTGCTGATCTCCGTGCCTTCGAACTTGCCAACCGGATGCTCTGGGAAGGCGAACCAGAAACCTGTCGCGTCGGAACCGGCGGCCACGTTGTCGCGGTAGGTGTTTTCCGGATTGGTGATCCAGAACGACGACACCGTGTTGTCCGACGGGATCAGGACGTCCTTGGATTGCTGGCCGGTCGTTTTGAAGTTCAGGCCGTCGCCCGTTGCTCCGAACGGGGCGAGGTTGGTCGGGTCGCAGGGCTTGGACGTATGACACTTGGTCTGGATCGCCAGGTTGCGGATGTACTGGTTGCCGGTCTCGATGCCGTCTTCGAGGAAGAAGCAGTGACCGACGGTGTTGTAGGTCACATTGTTCTCAACCTGCAGATTGTTCGTGCCGTGCACGGTCACGCAGCGGTTGTAGGTGTCGTGGATCGCGGCGTTCTTGATGTACTGCCCTTGGCATCGCCGGCCAGATGCCAGTGGATCGGATACCGGGCCAGCGTCAGGTTCTGGCCCATCCGATTGAACTCGACGCCCTCGACAAACATCTTGCTGGCGCCCATCGCCATCACATGCCCGCCCTGGAATGACTGTTCTGCGTCAGCGGAAGCCTGGATCTTGATATTGCGCGTCAGCAAACCGACTTCGCCACGTTCATCCACGTCGTAGGTGATTTTGCCGAAGTGCATGTACTCCAGCTTTCCATCGAGCGTGATCGTGTTCCCCTTGATAGCCGAAATGGTTCGCCTCTCGGCCTGCCGGGGATCGAAATCCGTGGACGCGAGGACAATCTCGTCACCGGCCCGCCAGCCAGCAGCGTCCAGGACCTGTATGGAGGTGCTGCCTGCCGCGGCTGTTTGTGCCAGCTTGGTCCAGCTGTTGGTCCGATCGCCGTGCAGGTTCAGGGTTCCGCCCATGATCATGATTCCGCGGTCACCCATATCCGTTCATGGGCTCTTCATCACGGACGTTATTGGTGAGGGTAATGGTCGCCTTGCGCGTGTGGGGGCTGGCCGCGGTGCCGATTTCCAGTTCCCCGTGCAACACGACCCACTCGGTGGTCAGTTCAAGGTCGCGATTGTTTGCGAAGCTGAGTGTGCCGTCGATCGTCAGACTGCCCAGCGCCGGCGGAGTGACGTCGAGGACGACGTGCTTGCCCTCGGGAATGGTGACCTTGTCACCTGCGCGGGGCACGCGTCGGTCTGGCCAGGTGGCAGCATCAGACCAGCGCGCCTGCCCGGCCGCCGGCGTTCTTCCACCCTGAGCCTGCACGACAGCGACGACGCTGACGAGCACGAATGCGGGCAGGAGCAAAGCAAGAAGGAACGAGCGAGGTTGCGTACTCACGGAATCAATCCTCCGTACTCAAAAATGACCGAGAACCGCAGAGGCAACGCGGAGCGCGATCCGGCGCCCAGCACACGTCGACCCCGAAGAGAGTAGCCGATTCCGAGGATCCCAGGTGGCGCGACTCCCGCCCGCCCCGACACCGCGCCCAGCTTTTCTCCCGATGCGAGCCGCTTCGCCTTTGTTCGAGGTCTTTTGTCACGGCTTTCGCTGGCGCGATGGGTGAGGTGTGCCGTTCGGCAGGTTGCTGTATGGGATCTCACGCACCTCGATCGGCATCCGGCCGGCGATGACAGCCTTGCGGCCCCACGCCAGCGCCTCGTCCATGTCAGCGGCTTCAATTATCGAAAAACCGCCAACGTGCTCCTTGGCTTCAAGGTACGGTCCGTCGGTGATGAGCACTTCGCCATTGGGCTGCGCTCGCAGCGACTTCGCGCGGCTGGCCGGGCTGAGCCCGCCTGCGAAGACCCTGGCGCCCCTGGCTTCCATCTCGTCGTTGAGCGCGTTGATATCGCGGACCACTGCTTCGTCCTGTGTAGACGGGTCGAAATTGTCGGGGAGGTGACCCGTAACCAGATAATGCGGCATGACTTCTCCTTGCTCCTGTCTTGGTCTTCGGGCGGGCCGATCTGACCAGCCTTCACTATGTCGACGAATGGCCTGACCCGAATTCTACAAAGGGCCCAAAGTTTTCAGTTTTTTCGACAGCAAATCCTGCTCGCGAACGTTGTCTGTCATCGCAAGGGCGCGTTGAAGCTCTTGACGAGCTTCGGCATATCGTCCCAGCTTCACGAGTAGATCGCCCCTGACGCTCGGTAGCAGGTGATAGTTGGCCAGCGTGGGCTCAGCCGCGACGGCATCCAGCGCATGGAGCCCGGCGGCTGGCCCTTGTGCCATTCCGACCGCTACCGCGCGGTTCAGCCCAACGATGGGAGACGGGCTGATCTGAAGCAGGGCGTCATAGAGAAGCACGACCCTTTCCCAGTCGGTATCCGCTGCGGTGTTGGCTCGCGCATGACACGCAGCGATCGCCGCCTGCAGGGCGTAACTATGGGCGCCGCCACCCAGCTGCTGCGCCCGCTCGAGTGCAGCCATGCCTCGCTGAATCTGCGCATAGTCCCACAACGAACGGTCCTGCTCCGGCAGAAGAACAGCTTCTCCAGCTGGCCCGCTACGCGCTGCGCTGCGCGACGCCTGCAACTCCATCAGCGCCAGCAGACCATGCACCTCGGGCTCCCCGGGCAGCAGCTGCGCCAGCATGCGTCCAAGGCGGAGCGCGTCCTCACAGAGCGCTGCCCGCATCCACTCGTCGCCCGCGCTTGCGGTGTATCCCTCGTTGAAGATCAGGTACACCACGGACAGCACGGATTCGAGCCGCTGTCTCAGCTCGTCGCCGCGCGGCGTCTCGAAGGGAACATGAGCCTCGGACAGTGTCTTCTTGGCTCGAAAGATGCGTTGGCCCAGCGTCTTCTCCGGCACCAGGAACGACCGGGCAATTTCGGCCGTGGTGAGGCCGCAGGCCAGGCGCAGGGTAAGCGCAACGCGTCCCTCGACGGCCAGCACCGGATGGCAGGCGGTAAAGATGAGGCGAAGGACATCGTCATCAATGACCTGGTCCAACGCCTGATCCATGGCTTCACCCAGCCGCTGCTGCTGGAATTCCAGCTCTCGCGCAATCTCGCCATGCTTCAGTTCCAGCATCCGGCCACGGCGCAGAGCGTCGAGGGCGCGCCACTTTGCCGCTGTCATCAGCCACGCGGCAGGTTTTTCTGGGATACCTTCGTCCGGCCATCGTTCGAGAGCTGCAACAAGCGCATCCTGCGCGAGTTCCTCCGCAGTGCCGATGTCGCGGGTAACGCGGGCAATCCCTGCGATGAGTCGCGTGGACTCGATCTTCCACATGGCCTCGATCGCCTTATGTGTGTCGCTCATGCCTGAATGTGGCTCACGCTTTTGCCGCATGCTCACGGATCTCAAGCATAACGGTGGCAAGCCATCCTTGGTGCTTGCCTATGCCGTTTCAGTTTAGAAGCGCCACGCGACGCCTGCGCGCACGGGCCAGAGGCCAGTGAAGCCGTCGTCGCCTTCCAATGCCAGCATCACGCGCGCGTCGCCGAATATGGTGAGTCCTCCGCGTATCGGAGCTCGCAAGCCACCGCCGAAATACACGGTCCGCAGATCGTTCTTTACCTGAGTGGGAAACGCATCGTTGACGGTTGGTCTCGATACGCCGCCGCCCATCCCGGCGAAGCCGTACGGCGATACGCGGTGCGGCGGCAGTACCGACGCGCGCACCTCACCGCTGACCGTTGTCAGCGTCCCGCCGCGAGTGAGGCTGTAGCGACCACTGAACGTCTCTCGTTGAAACGGCAGGTGATCGCGCTCGACGTTCACCATGAGGTCGAGACGGGATATCGGCGAGAAGCCGAACGCCGCGGACAGGGTGTGTCCGCCGCTCTTCAACAATGGCCCCGCTCCTGCTTGGAAGGTAAAGCGGTCGAGTCCTGGGCGCGCGGTCTCCGGCGTCTGGCCGGTCACCACGCGGGGAACGATCACAAGGAACAACAACACCGCGACAGTCAACGCTCGGATATTCACGTGGCCCCCTCTGCCTAGGAATGTGCAAAGGCGGGGTGAACGGGCTCACGGAGGCCATGGTCCAGCTGGCTACGGGCGTGCGCGATGGCGCTCGCGCACCACGTGTGGCCGGCCGATCATCGAAAGTTGTCGAGCCGCATGAGGTCGGACTCGAAGCGCTCCATCTTCGTGGCCAACACCCAGCGCGCGTCGGGGGACGCAGTCATGTGCGTGTAGCTGTCCGGTATCCGGAATCCCAGCCGGCCCACGCGGGCAACCCGCCGATCGCTGAACCGGTACACATCGATCGCATCGAAGTTCGGCCCGCGAGTGACGAACACGATCCCGGTCTCGGTGACCGACCACAGAAACGGCCGGATGTGTTCGAGCACCACTTCCTCGTGTCCGCCGGCCAGCGGTACGCGCATCAGCCTGCCTTCGATCGGCGCGCCTCCCGGATGACGGTCGAGATAAAAGAGATGGCGGCCGTCCGGAGATTCCCGTGGTTCGAAGCCGCCGCTCCGTGTCACTCGAATGGGTTCGCCTCCGTTGGGAGAGACCCGCCAAACGTCCGGAATCGCTCCCGCGCGTGTCGACACGAGATAGATCCACTGCCCATCGTGCGACCACGACGGAACTCCCTCCATCGTAGGTTCGGTGGTCAGACGGCGCAGGTGTCCACCATCCGCTCCGACGAGGTAGACGTCGGTATTGCCGGCGACTGCGGCTTCGAACGCGATCTGTGTGCCGTCCGGGGACCATCCACCGATCAACACTCCAGCAGCGCCGAGTGTCGTGAGCTGCCGAAGTCCGCTCCCATCGCGTTCAGCGACCCACACCTCCGGGGTTCCTGAACGGAACGACGCGAACGCAATCCGGCTGCCGTCTGGCGAGAATCGGGCCGAACCTTCTATGCGAGTCGAATTCGAAAAGGGCTGCGACTCGAGGATGTCATTCACAGGGCGCGCGTCGAGATCCGTCAGCTGAAGGTCGAAGTCGCGGGTGCTCGTTTGAAACGCCAGGCGCGCCGGCAGCCCGGGCAGCGGCCTCGAGATCGACGGATTCATGGCCGCCACCGGGATGTCGGCAATCGGCGATCCTCGATCGGGTGTGGCGCTGTTCGCGTGGATTCGCCACAGCCGACTGGCTGCCGGCTCGTCGACCGAGTAGACAATCTCGCGACCATCGGGCGTCCACGACAACCCCTCGATCGCGGCGTTCCAGTTCGACAGCCGCCGCGGTTCGCCGCCTTTCATAGGCACGACGTACACGTCCGCGATTCCGACCTTCTCAAAGCGTATGAACGCCAGCGTGCCGCCGTCCGGCGAGACTTCAAACCTCCAGTCTCCGGCGCCGACGGGAGCCTGAGTCAGCTGGCGACGCTCCAGCGTGTCGAGGAACACCTGATAGATGCCAAAGGGACGAGTGTTCGCTTCCCGGTCGCGGATGAGAACCGACTTCGAGTCACCAGCCCAGGCGACGTGAGTGCCGGACGCTGACACCTGGCGTTCGGCGCCGCCGAGTTGCGACATGGTGAATACACCGTGTCCGTCCCGGACGAAAGCGAGCTGTGTCCGTCAGGGGACCAGGCCGGGCTGGTCTCGGAAAACGGAGTGTCGGTCAATCGCCGCAGGGCCTCGCTCTCGACGGCTTTCACGTAGATATCCGTCGGGCCGGCATCGGCATGTCCGGACCAGGCGAACGCGACAAGGTTGCCGTCCGGAGACAACGCAGGCGGCCCCTCTTCGCCTGGGTGCGAAGCCAGGGGGAGCAGTTGAGCTGGAATGCTCGTCGGATTGAGTGCGCGCCAGGCCAGCGCGGCGACGACAACCCCCGCCACGACCGCAACAGCGCCGACGGCGATTCTGGCGCGCCTGAAGTTCGGAACCGGCGGCGCCTGCTGCGGGCTCAGGGGAACTGTCTGCTGCTGCTCTGGAGCAACCAGGGGAGGAGCCGTGCCGACAGGTAAGACGGAATTCGCTTCGAAAGCCGGGACGTAGCTGCCTTTCGGCAGCGAGATGACGACCGGATCGGCTCGGCCCTCGTAGTACTCGCGCAGTTTGTCGCGAAGGCGCCTGGCATCCACGCGAACGACCGGATCGGCACCGCCGTCGAAGTCCGTTCCCTTTCCGTAGAGCTCGTGGGCGAGCACCGATTCCTTGAGCGAATGGCCTTGCCCGGCCAGTCTCTGTTCGACGATGAACGAAAGGAAGCGCCGCAGCTGCTGGGATCGGGAGAAGACCTCGCTCGTGAGGATTCTCTCGAGCTGAGCGCGAACGTCGGAATCCGACAGTTCGCGTCGCTCGTGGGCACCAGCGTCGATTTCCGAGGGCATCGCGTGCTCCGGGCGAAGGGACTGGAAGTGTCACAACGGCGGGAGGTAGAACACCGTAGAGATCTGGCGCGTCGCCACACGGAGCCTCAAAGTTCGTCGCAACTCGAGGAGGCTCCATGGCTCGAACAGTTCGTCAGCTTGCGGCGTTGGTCACGATGGCGGTCGCGTTGAGCGGCAGCAATGACATATCCCTCACAAAGGGCCTCGGCCAGGATGAGCTTGGTGATCAAGCTCGACGGCAAGAAGCTCTTCGATAAGGAGACGTTCGGCGGCAACGGGCGTACGTGCCTCACCTGCCACCGCAAGGACTCGGGGACCCTCACCGTGGCCGACGTCCAGCGGATCATCGACAAGACGGACCCCGACGACGCGTTCTTGAAGCACGACGCGCTGGACGAGGACGGCGTCGGCACGACGCGCGTCCGGGCACACGCCACCATCCGCACCACCATCCCATTGCCGCCGTGGCTCTCGATGGCGGATGACCCTGGCGCGACCCACGTGACCGTCTTTCGCGGTATTCCATCGACCCTGAACACGCCCGCGCTCGACCCGGTTCTGCTCCACGACGGACGCGCCCCCACGCTGCAGGAGCAGGCACGTGGAGCCATTGACGACCACTACCAGCACACCGTCGAAGCGACGACCGCGCAGCTCGACGCCATTGCAGAATTCCAGCGAACCGACGCGCGCTTCTTCTCCTCGCGTGCGCTCAGGAAGTTCGCCGCGACCGGAGCGCCGCCTGAGCTGCCTCGTGGAAAAACGCCGGCCGAGAAGCGAGGACGCGAGTTCCTTGTCGACGCGCCCTTCAGCCCTCCGTCCAAGAAGGGCATCTGCGCCCTGTGTCATGGCGGTCCGATGCTGAACATGGTCAACCAGGCGCATTCGACGTTTGTCGGCGGCAGCCCGCCTGTGGGGGCCCGCTTCTTCAACACGGGTGTGACGATCGTCAACGAACCCAACAATCCGATCCGGACGTGGGTCGTCAACGACGGGATCAATCCGGTGGTGACGGTCCGCTCGCCCGATGTCGGGCTACTCCTCGACCCAACGCCTGCAACGCCGCCCCCGTCCGTCATCCCCCGCGCCTTCTTTGCTTCGCTGTTCAAGATCCCGACGCTCTGGGGCATCGAGGACACCGCACCGTACTTCCACGACAACGGCGCCAAGACGCTCCGCGACGCCGTCGCTCACTATCAGCGGTTCTTCAACTTCACGGAGGCGGAGGACCCGGTTGGCTCGAGGTCGCTGGGCGGTTTGATCGAGCTGACAGACAACGACGTCGACGACATCGTCGCGTATTTGAAGCTTCTGGGCGGCAACCGGAATGACAACTGATCGAGAGGTGATCCATGAAGTCTGCTGCTGCGCTGATGTCCGCGATGGCTGCCGGAGTCTGGTTGGGGGTCGCGTCTGCCGGGCCTACGACGTCCGGCTCGACGAGGCGTACGCGGCGCTGCAAAAAGCCGCGCCTTGGTCGAGGCGTCATCGCCAGACGACGTCTCACAGCGAACTCAGGATAGGTTCGACCGCCACATTGAAAAAGCCCTGGCCAACATCCAGGACGCGATGGATCACGTCCTCGCCGCCGCAGCTGTCGCGGATGCCGACGCTGGCTCGCAGTGATGATCGATAGCCAAGTAGCCGCTCTTTCGAAAGGGGGATATATGTTTCGCTCACTCATGGTTCAGCCACCGCCGCCACGGCTTCGTGGCCAGGCGCCGTGGCGTTTGTCGCGTTGCTGATGACGGGCTGGTTCTTGTCTGGCGATCGCGCGCTGGCGATCCAGGACTCAGAAGACAAGGTGTGGTTCGGGCCTGTCGGCGTCGGCGCCGATCAGGGCGCACGAATCAACGTGTATGGCCTCGGCTCGAGGGACCTCGGTGGGATAGTGCCCGCACCGACAGTCCCGTGGGAGTTCACTGTGCGGATCTTCAATCGACGGGGAGACTTAGTGCAGGAACGGCGGTTCCAGGCCGCGCCCGGTGCCATCGCCTCGTTCGAGGTCAACATTGGCAACCCCAATGAATTGCCGGTCGATCGACTCGGGCGGCGGACGCTGCGTGCCGAGATTGTCGGCTTCAATCCGCAGCCGGATCCGCCCGGCAAGTACGCCGCGACATTCGAGGTCTATAGCTTGTTGACCGGGCACACCAGCATTCTGCTCGGCGGTCCCGACACGCTGCCTGCGCCGTGAGCGAAAACGGAGGAAGCCATGAAGCGATACAGCCTGGTTCTTGCGATTACTGTTGTGTTCCTCGTCGTGCCGTCCCTCGCGATGGCCGAGTGTCCCGGAGGGATGGTGCAGTCTGGGTCGAGCTGCGTCGACACATTCGAAGCCAGCCTCTGGAAGATCACGACCCCCTTCTGCGTTACGTTGATCAAGCAGGGCCTGAAGGTGCCTCCACAGTGCCTGCTGGGCACTCAGGTTGGGATCGAAGGCCACGACTACACCGACGCGCAATGCCAGTTCAACGGCAGCGGCTGCAAGAGCATCTTTGCCCTGTCAATACCTGGAGTGATTCCGGCACGGAACGTCAACTACTTCATTGCTGCCGCGGCGTGCCGCAATTCCGGCAAGCGCCTTCCCAGCAACGCCGAATGGCAGGCTGCCGCCTTGGGAACACCAGATCCCTGGCCCCAGGACGACGCCGTCCACCAATGCAATTTGAACGGTCCATCGCTTTCATTGACGGGCGCACGCACCAAATGCGTCTCGGACGTCGGGGCGCTCGACATGGTGGGCAACGTGATCGAGTTCGTGGCCGACTGGGGACCGCTCGCAACGACCGGTGCTACCTGGGATGTATTCATTGCCGGCTTCGGCAACGACGTCAGCAATATCGGCGGCTCTCCGGGCGGCACCATCTACGGCCTGCCAGGCACGACGCTGCGCGGTGGGAGTTTCTCAATCGTGCCCAACAGTGGAGGCACCGGCGAGCTGGCCGGCGTGTATGCGATCGACCAGAATGGCGCCCCGAACAGCATCGGCGATGGGTCGGCGGCCGGCTTTCGGTGCGCGAAATAGCCGAACCTGACCGCCTGAGTCTCCGGCTCGTTGAGCAAAACAGATCACATATGCGGGGTCTGGAACTTTCCAGCCCCGCCTCCCGTCTCTCGCCATGACAATCTAGGAGATGGCGCTCTTCGGGAACCGCCGCGAAGCCCGCGGCACCGTCACGTGGGACTCGCTCGTCCAGGACACGCGGCACGCGGCGCGACGGCTGCTGCGCGACTGGCGCTTCAGCGTCCCCGCGGTGCTGCTTCTGGCCCTGGGGATCGGCGCCAACACGGCCATCTTCAGCATCGTGAACGCCACGCTCTTCCGGCCGTCGCCGTTTGCGGATTCCGAGCGGCTGGTCGAGATCTACCAGAACACCAAGGAAGGCGCGCCCGGCACGAACACCTACCCGGTCTATCTGGACGTGACCACCGCCACCAACGTGTTCGCGCACGTGATGGCGGTGACGCCTCCTCTCACCGTGAGCTATCGAGAGGGGACAGCCAGAGTCCGGTGCGCAGCGGTACCGCGGAATACGCGACACCGTCGTTCCCGGCAGTGCTCGGCATCCAGCCGTCGCTGGGCCGCTGGTTCACCGCCGACGAAGAACGTCTGGGCGCCCCGCTGGTGGCCGTCATCGGTCATCAGGCGTGGACGACGCGCTTTGGCGCGGATCCGGGCGTGATCGGCCGCACGGTCTACGTGCAGGGCCTGCCGACGACGATCATCGGTGTCGGACCAGCGGGCTACCGCAGCACATTCGACATCGGCCTGGTCACCGACTTCTGGCTGCCGATCGCGTCGGCGCTTGGTCCGCTTACCAGCGTGCGGCGCGCGGCCGAGGCCCCGTTCTTCGTGAGGGCGCGGCTGCGCGACGGCGTCACGGGGGCGCAGGCGCAGGCGGCGATGGACGTGCTGGGCCGGCGTCTCGCCGCGGAGTATCCCGACGAGGACCCGGGCACGGGCATCAGCGTCTACGCGACCGACGATGTGCGCATCCACCCGCAGGTGGACACGTTCCTGTTCGCGCTCGCCTCGCTTGTGCTCGCGGTCGTCGGCCTGGTGCTGGCCGTCGCCTGCAGCAACCTGACGACGCTGCTCCTCGTCCGTGCTGCCACCCGCGCAAAGGAAGTGTCCATCCGCCTGGCGATCGGCGCCACGCGCTGGCAGGTCGTGCGCCACCTGCTGGCCGAGAGCCTCCTGTTGTCGCTGGCGGGCGGTGTGGCTGGCTGCACGCTGGCGTGGTGGCTGATCCGTTTGCTTCGCGCGGTCGAGCTGCCGATTACCGTGGACTTCAGCCTCGACGCGCGAGTGCTCGCCTTTGCCATTGTGCTGTCCGCGATCACGGGCGTGCTGTTCGGCCTCGCGCCGGCACTTCACGCCACCCGCCTCGACCTGCTCTCGGTCATCCGCGAAGACGGCCAGACGGGGTCGTCGGGGCGTCGCTGGTTCACGCTGCGGAACGGGCTCGTGGTGTTCCAGGTGACCGCGTCCGTCGTGATGCTCACGGCCACCGGCGCGTTCATGCAGATGGGCGCGGCGATCGCGCGACCAGCCGTCTCGGCTACGGGGTCGAGGGCGTGGCGTGGCTCGAAACCGACGCGCGCTACTCGGGCTACACGCAAGAGCGCACGACGGCCGTCTACGACGAGTTGCGCCGGCGCGTTGGCGCGCTGCCCGGCGTCCAGGCCGTGACGCTGACGCAGGACCCGCCGATGACGAACAACACCGTGGCCGTCGTCATCGAGGGCGACGGCGCAGGCGATCGCGTGCTCATGGCTGGCAGCAGGCAGGCAGCGCCCGGTTTCTTCGACGTGATGCGGATTCCCATTCTGGTGGGCCGCGCCATCGACGCCCGCGATCGGCCGGGCAGCCCACTCGTGGCCGTGATCACGGAGTCCATGGCGAGAACCTACTTCGGCGGACTCAACGCCGTCGGCCGCCGCTTCCGCCTGGACCAGAAGACGCCTGTCATGTCCTCGGTGCCGACGACGACCGGCGGGCGCGAGTGGTTCGAGGTCATCGGCGTCGCGCCCGACACCGGAGGCGACGTCGCCGATCCCGAGCGGCAGGCGTTCTACTATGCCGTCGAGCAGGCCCCCCTCCCACTGGGCAGAGGTGGCAGCGTCATCATCGCCCGCACCTCCGGCGACGCGTCCGCGCTGGTCCGTGACCTGCAGCGTGAGTTGCTGGCCATCGATCCCTCACTGCCGGTCTTCACCGCCATGACGTTGAAGCAGCGCGTCGAGCAGGCGCAGGAAGGGCCCTACGCCGTGGCGTTGTCGCTCGGTGCGCTCGGGGCACTCGGGCTGGTTCTGGCCGGCGTCGGGCTCTACGCGGTAATCGCCTTCGCCGTCTCGCGGCGCGCGCGGGAGATCGGCATCCGCATGGCGCTTGGCGCGCGGAGCAGCGACGTGGTCCGCGACGTGGCGCGCGAAGTGGCGGTTGTGCTCGGCGCCGGCGCGGGTGTCGGGATCGGGTTCGCGATCCTGGTGATCCTGGCCCTGCGCGCCACATCGAACACCTCGACCGGGATAGTGAACATCGACTTTCCTCCGCCGAGCGTGGACCCGCTGCAGTTGGGCGTGATCATCGCGTTCATCCTCGCCGTCGGCGTGGCCGCCGCGTTCGTCCCGGCCCGCCGCGCCGCCGGCATGAGCCCGGTCTCGGCGTTGCGGCAGGAGTAGGCGTGGGCTGGGCCCCGGGCTCAGTCCAATGCCGGGATGACGCGCGTACAACTTCTCACGACGATCGTCGTGGTCGGGCCTCGCCGTGGCCGGCGTGGCAGCACAACGGGGACCGCGGATTCCGCCGACCGGCACGATCAAGCAGGTGCGCGACAACCTGTACGTGATTCCCGGCGCGGGCGGCAACACCACCGTGTTCGTGACCAGCACCGGCGTCGTCCTGGTTGACACCAAGCTCGCCAACAACGGCGAGGCGATCATGAACCAGGTCAAGACGGTCTCCAACCGGCCGGTGTCGATGATCATCAACACGCACGCGCATCCCGATCACATCGGCAGCAACGACTACTTCCCGGCGGCGGTCGAAGTGGTCACCCACGAAAACACGCGAAAGTGGATGGCGGCCAACCCGAAGGTGTCAGCGAACCCGGTGGTGATGCCGGACCGGACGTTTGCCGACAAGGTGACGCTTGGCCGCGACAAGGATCGGATCGATCTCTATTTCTTCGGGGCCGGCCATACCGATGGCGACGCCTTCGTCGTGTTTCCGGCCGTCAGGGCGATGGCCGCCGGCGACATCTTTGCCTGGAAGATGGCGCCGCTCATCGATCCGATGTCTGGTGGCAGCGTGGTGGCGCTGCCCGAGACGCTCGAAAAGGCGGTGAAGGGCATTCCGAACGTAGACACCGTGATCGAGGGCCACGGTGACGTGAACACCTGGGCCGGGTTCCGCGACTACGCGCTGTTCAGCCGGGCGCTGCTCGACGCGGCGAAGGCCGGGTTGGGGAAGCGGAAGGCGGAAGAGGTCGCGGCGGACCTGAAGCCGAAATTCCCGGTCTTCACCAAGGAAGAATTGCTGACCGACATGGAGTATGGCGGCACGCCGCTGTCTCGTGCCGTGATCAACGTGAACGTGGCGTTCCAGGAACTGAAGGGCGAGCCGGTCACGACGAACTTCGGCGCGCCGCCACCCGGGAACGCCGCCGCCTGGCAGATGAGGCCGATCAGCCTTTCCTGAACGTCACCGGCATACCGCCCTGCACGCTGTTGATCGTGCCGGTGATGGACGCGCCATCCGCCGAGATCTCGCCGGCAAACGTCCACGGCTGCGTGTTGGGCAGCTCGAAGTTCAGCCGCCGATCCTTCACGGTGAGGTCCCGCAGCGGTTTGTCGATCGTTCCGGCGACCTTGCCGCGGAACGTCTTCAGGTTCGTGCCGATCAGTTTCCCCCGCACCGTTCCATCCGGGCTCGTGGTGAACTCCAGGAAGATGTCGTAGTCGATGCTGGCGAGGCGAGGGCGGCCGGCCCACCGCCCGGCCAGGGCCTTCGCGACGTCGGCCGTCGCCTGGGCCGCCTTGACGGGAGGTTCGGCCGGCGGGTTTGCGCGTTCGAAGCTGTTGGTCGTGCCGTAGTTCTGGACGATGGTGTTGCCTTCGTGGCACCCGTATTCCCACCACTCGTAGCGCGGGTCGTTGCGCATCGGGTAGCGCACCGTGAACGGACGCGCGAGGATGACGGGATCCTCGGTCCTGATCTCGTAGAGCCACATCTCGTCGTTCAGGCGCGTGATCCGCTCCGTGGTCTTCATCTTGTCGCTGACCGGGAAGCGATTCCCCGCGGGAGACCCGACCACCGCCAGATTGATCATGGGCGGGCCCTCCTTGTAGTTCGTCGTCTCGACCACGAGCGTGTTGCCTTCCCAGCGTCCCCGCGACTCGCCCATGTACTGCTTGTGCGCCGGAGACAGCGGCGGCCGGCCGTCCGTGAAGATGAGCCGCGAGTCGTGAATCATCTCGAGATCGAACACGACGACGCCAGGCGCCTGCATGATGCGGAACCCGCCGTTGTAGCGATACGGCATCATCGACGACGGCATCCCGCGCGAACGGCAGTTGTCCCAGAAGTCGAAATCGAGGGGATCTTCGTAGACGGGGTCCTCGCCTGGCAGCGCCCAGGAGCTGCCCATCTGGAGCGCCCGCCGCTTGGCTTCCGCGGTCAGCTCGGGCAGGAGTCCCGTCGGGGGATCCACGATCAGGCTGGTCTGCCGCTGCGGGGTCGCCGGGTCGGTGACGCCCGTCAGGAGCGCGCGGCCGAACTCGCCCTTCGCGATCAATTCCCGCCCGAGGTCGCCGCGACCGGCGGCTGCCGCAAGACGCTCCTTGTGTTCCTCCTCGGTGTACCACTTCTTGTTCATGTCGCACGGCGGGCCGCCGAAGCGGTAACTGTTGGCGCACCGCTCGAGCGGAACCCCGGCCGCCTGCATCATGTTCAACGTCGACTGGATGTCGGGCTCACCCCAGGCCGTCTTGGGGTGCACCCAGCCTGGCGGCGTCGCGATGAAGTGGTTGGCCTCGCTTGGCGGGCCAAGGATCGACTGTGCGTGCGTGGTGGCTATGAACGTCGCGGCTGCTGCGGTGCCGAGCAGCACGTACCTCATCGTCGGCATGATCCGGAGCATGATCAATGCTATCGGCCTGTGCGGCGGATCGTCCACTACGGTTCGCGGAGAGCGACGGTGAGATTGAGCCGGACGGCGCGCCGTGTCGGGACAAAACATGCAGCCGCGCATGCGGAAACACCTACTTGCGCGCGCTGGCGTCGCCGTCGAATTCCCGGCCGGGCGCGGCCTGGGTCAGCCCCACGCGGCCTTCCACGATCTCGGCGCGCGCGTAGCTTTCGGGCCGCACGGGCGAACCCGAGATCCCTCGCAGCATCGCGAGTTGTCCGACGTGCGTCAGCGCATCGGCCAGCGGGCCCTGAATCAGCTTCTCCGCGGCGTCGCGCGGCAGCTCCCGAGCCTCGAGCTCACGATCGAGGGCGCCCAGCTTGTCGAAGAAGCGCGCGACCTCGACGTCCCAGTCCTCGCCGCCCTCGGCCTTCCAGACGTACTCGCCTTGCGCGAGGCTGACAGCCCACGACATCAAGTCGGCCATGTGGGCGACGATCTGCACCGGACGTCTGGCCGACGGGCCAACGCTCATCGTGGCAAAGCGGGCCGGCGTGTCTCTCAGAACCTTCGAGGCTCGATAGGCAAGCGTGGCGACCAGGTGGCGCAGCATCGTGCGGACATTGTGCTACGCTATCCAGGCGACTGAGAGTTAAGCCTTCCGCTACCCGCATCAGATCCGAGTCCAGTTTCCTCGCCTCTCCTGCGTTCGCGACGGCCGAGCATCCCGCTCAGGCCTGCCTTTCAGCCTTATGGCATCCACACCGGATGCAGGAGTAGTGATATGAGCACCAAGCTGTACGTTGGCAATCTTCCGTACGAAACCAGTGAGACCGATTTGCAGGCGTTGTTCGAGGGGGCAGGTCAGGTGGCGTCGGTCAACGTGATGCGCGATCGCACCACGGGCCAGGCCCGCGGATTCGCCTTCGTGGAGATGAGCAGCCCGGCGGAGGCGACGTCCGCGATCAGCCAGCTGGACCAGCGCCCCTTCGGTGGCCGCAACCTCACCGTCAACCTGGCCAAGCCGATGGCGGCCCGGTCGGGCGGTGGATACGGCGGCCCGCGCGAGTCGCGCTGGTAAGCGTTCGACCATCCCAGCGCGTTGAGAAACACGCGCTGGGAACCCCGCTAGAACACTCCGCTAGCCGGCGCGCACCTTCGCGTGCGCTGACAGGCTGATCAGGGATGCGCCCGGCACCCGGCTCATGGCATCGGTGTCGGAAAGCGCCATGGCCAGGACCCGCCGCCCGATGAACGCGTGCTCGCGCGCGAGATACTCGGCACGCGTGCCCTGCCGCGCCTGGATGGCGTCCACGAGGCTGCGATGGTGCTCCTTCGCGAGCGCCAGCGCCTCGTCGGCATGCGAGAGACCCGAGGTGGGGAAGACCATCGCGCTTGGCGAGGCAAACGGCAGCGACACGGCTTGCTCGACTGCGCGCTTGACCGTGGCGCTCTTGGCCAGCGTGACGATCTCGCCGTGGAAGGCCTCGTTCAGATCCATGTAGTGCGCGAACGACTCCAGCGTGAGGCGCTCGAGCCGGTCCATCTCGCGGCCAAGGCGGCGCAGCGGTTCGAGCTCGGCGCTGTCGCCGAGCCGTTCCGACGCCAGGCGCGCGGCCGTGCCTTCCAGGACCCCCCGGATCTCGATGGCGTCGAGAGCCTCGGAGGGCGTGTAGCCGCGAACGGTGAATCCCCCGTTGGCGCTGACGTCCAGCAGGCCCATGTGCGCCAGCCGTTCCAGCGCCAGCCTGATGGGTGTCCTCGACACTCCGAACCGAGCAACGAGCGGGAGCTCCGACATTCGCTCGCCCGGGGCGAACTCGCCCCTCAGCAGCGTTTCGCGCAAGTGGAATAGCGCGTGAGCCGTCTGGGACGCGACGTTGGTAGGCCCCACCCGCGGACCGCGGCTCAGACCGTTTTCAGGCTTGCTGGACACTCCGAGGGCCCCCCGTCGCCCTGATCCGGCATAGCCGCTGCATACAGTTACAGGCTGTCGGGGGTATTAGGTATCACAAACCCGTGCAAATATTGACAGATTCTTCGATTGCCCACGTATCCTTCGGCACCGCTGTATACAAACCACCGGATTGGTACGTGCGGGAATTTGGATCCGGGCGCTCGGAAATGTCGCCCGCCTGTTGTCACACATCCTCAAGGAGAAACGCCCTGTATGTGTACCGCGCTGAAGTCCCTGGCGCTCCTCGTTTTGCTGCTCCCAGCACCTGTGTTTGCACAGGCCTCCCTTACGGGAACTGTTCGTGACGGCTCCGGCGGCGTGCTGCCGGGCGTAACGGTCGAGGCATCGAGCCCCGCGCTCATTGAGAAAGTGCGCACGGCCGTGACCGACGGCACGGGGCAGTACCCGCATCGTGGACTTGCAGCCGGGCACCTATTCAATGACCTTCACGCTGCCAGGGTTCAGCAACGTGAAGCGCGAGGGCATCGAGCTAACGGGCAACCAGACCCTGACGATTCCAATCGACATGCGCGTCGGAGGGCTCGAGGAAACGATCACTGTCACCGGCGAGTCGCCGGTCGTGGACGTCCAGAGCGCCACGCGGCAACTCGTGTTGTCGGACGAGGTCATCCAGACCATGCCGGCCACGCGCGCCGCCGGGGCGCTGCTGAACGCGACGCCCGGCATCATCGTCGGTGAGACGGGCGCGGCGCTGTCGCCGACGATGACGGCCTTCAACGCGCGCTCGAGCACGATCAACGCGGGTTCGGTTGCCGGCGAAGGGCGTTACGCGATCAACGGCTTCCCGCTGACCGCGGCCCGCAGCGGCGGGTTCGCGTCGGTCGTGTACGACACCGTCAACGCTGAAGAGGTGGCGATTACAGTGGGCGGCGGTCTGGGAGAAAGCGACATCGGCGGCCCGCTGATGAACATCGTGCCCAAGTCGGGCGGCAACAGCCTCTCGGGCAGCGCCTTCCTCAGCACCGCCGGCGACTGGTCGAGCGGCACCAACCTGACCAGCGAACTCCAGGCGCTCAACCCGAACCTGCGTCAGCCGCCGGGCGTCATCAACGCCTACGACTACAACGTCTCGCTTGGCGGACCGATCCTCAGGGATCGGCTCTGGTTCTACGGCAGCTACCGCAAGCTCGACACATCGACCGCCCAGGACGGGATCGTCGCCAACCGGTTTGCGGGCGACCCGACGCACTGGGACTGGGCTCCCGACAACAACGTCAGCGGACGTCTGATGCAGGGGCGCAGCATGATCATCGGCCGCCTCACGGGGCAGTTCGGGAAGAATCGCGTCCGGTTCTACTCCGAGTACCAGGCGCGCTGCGAGGGCAGCACGCTCACCCTGCAAGGTGAGGGTTGTCACAAGCGTGGAGAGGATTGGATCGGGCTGGGCAACAACCAGGCCCCAACGCAGATGTCGCCGGAAGCGACCTCCACGGCGGGCCGGGGCTACTTCGACGTGCCGTTCTACGTCAATCAGGCCACGTGGACGAATACGGCGTCGAACAGGCTGCTCTTCGATGCCGGCATCCAGTACTTCCGCTACCAGCCGATCTTCGGCCACCCGGCGCCGGACGCCATCACGAACCTGATTCCCGTCACCCAGCAGTCCAACGCGATCAACCCGGCGACCGGCATTCCATTCGCGCCGGTGGCGAACTATCGCTACCGCGGGGTGGAGAGCTGGGGGCCTGCCAAGGGCGACACCGACGACATCAACGGGTCGATGTCGTACGTGACCGGCGCCCACAACATGAAGGTCGGCTACCAGTACCGCATGCTCGATTTGCAGGACGACGATCTGGCCAACCAGACGCAGCTCGGCTACCGGTTCAACGGCCTGGCGCCGAACGCGGTGAGCTACTACCTGCCGGAGATGGGCCGCCGCACAATCACGAATACGCACGGCGTCTTCGTGCAGGATACGTGGACGGTCGCCAGGCTCACCGTGCAGGCCGCGCTGCGGTGGGATCGCGCATCGAGCTACGCGCCGGTGGAAGGGAACGGGACGTTCGGCAAGTCGTCGTTCCTGAACCCCACGCCGATCACGATCGCGCAGACCGAGGGCGTCAACGCCTTCAACGACCTCACGCCGCGTGTGGGCCTCGCGTATGACCTGTTCGGCAACGGGAAGACCGCGCTCAAGCTGAACTGGGGCAAGTACCTGGCGTACGCGGCGAACGATGCGCCGTATACGTCCACGAACCCCGGCGCGACGATCGTGCGCAACGTGTTGAATCGTGGCTGGAACGCCGCGGTGGCGGCCGGCGGCAACGGCGATCTCGTCGTCAACTGCGACCTGCTGAACCCGAACGCCAACGGCGAATGCGCCGCTGTGACCGGAAACAGCCGTAACTTCGGCACGTCGGGCTCTGCGACCCTGGTCGATCCGGAGGTGCTCAGCGGCTGGGGCGTACGTCCAGGCGACACGCAGATGACCATCACCGTGCAGCAGGAGCTCATGCCGCGCGTGTCGGCGGATTTCGCCTATACGCACCGGAGTTTCCACGGCTTCTTCGTCACCGACGACATCAACCGCAATCCGGCGACGTTGTACGAGAACTACACCCTGACGGCGCCGCAGGATTCGCGGCTGGCTGATGGAGGTGGCTACCCGGTGCTGGTTTACGTTCCGACCGCCGCCGCGAACGCCGTGCAGCCGCAGACGATCCTGCGCAGGGAGTCGTTCTACGGCGACGAGCGCAGCAGCACGTGGGACGGCATCGAGTTCACGGTGAACGCACGGACGAGGAACGGCATCTCGGCGCAGGTCGGCGGCGGCACGGGCCGCGGCAAGGTCAATACCTGCGAGACGATTGTGAAGTTCAACAACGTCCAGCCGGGTGGCGCGGAGAACGGCCCCAACCCGCGCGGCTGCAACAACGTCGAGCCGTGGCAGCTCTCGCTCGGCGGTTCTGCGTCGTACACCATCCCGAAGATCGAGGTGCTCGTGAGCGCGGTGCTGCGCTCGCGGCCGCCGGCCCTGCTCGGCAACACGCCCGACACCGCGGCCACCTGGCAGGTGCCGAACTCGGTCATCGCGGCGGCGCTGGGCCATCTGCCGCCAGGTGCCACGGCAACCGGCACGACGAACATTCCACTGGGCGACAACGAGCACCGCATCTACGCGGACAACCGCCGGACGCAGATCGACATGCGCATCGCGAAGATCGTCCGGTTCGGCCGCACCCGAACCGATATCGGCATCGATCTGAACAACGTGACGAACGCCAACTTCCCGCTGGGGTACAACAACACCTACATCTACAACACCGACAACACCCCGCGCCCGAGCGGCTGGGGCACGCCGGCCAGCATCGTCAACGCGCGCTTCGCGCGTCTGAATTTCACGGTGAACTTTTAAGGGGCTCTAGGCTCTAGGCTTTAGGCTCTAGGAAGAACCGGAACGGAGGCGGGTCTCGCGAAAGCGGGACCCGCTTTTTTTTGGCCCGAATTTGACTCAGGGCCATCGGGGCCGTAGGCTGTGAGGAACTCTTCTATTGGAGGCCGCGCGATGATCCGGACAAGCCTGGCGTTCGGGGTGTTTTCGGTGATCGGTCTTGCCACGACGGTCCTGCTGCCTGCGCAGTCCGCGCCGCCGGTGGGGGCCCCCACCTACAGCAAGGACGTGGCCCCGATTCTCTACGCCAACTGCACCTCCTGCCATCGCGCCGGGCAGATCGCGCCCATGTCGCTCATGACCTACGCCGAGGTTCGCCCCTGGGCACGGTCGATTGCCGGTCGCGTCTCCTCCGGCAGCATGCCGCCCTGGCACGCGGCCGCCGAAATCGGCGAGTTCGAAAACGACCGCCGGCTGACGGCGCAGGAGAAGGACACGATTGCCCGGTGGGTGGCCGGCGGCGCGCCGGAAGGGCAGGCCAGCGACCTGCCGCCGCGGCCGCAATACGCCGAGGGCTGGACGATCGGACAGCCCGACGCGGTGCTGACGATGCAGGAGGACTACCCGATTCCGACGACTGGCACCATCGCATACCAGTACTTCGAAGTCCCGACCGGCTTCACTGAAGACAAGTGGATCCAGGCCTACGAAGTGCGTCCCAGCAACCGCGCCGTGGTCCATCACGTGATCGTGTACGCGCGCCCGCCGGCGCCCGCGCAGCCGGTCGCGCCACCCGCGGGACCACGCCCCGCCCCGGTGTTCACGTTCGCAGGCGACATGGGGATTCCCGCGGGGCAGACCGGTGGGCGGCCGCTCCCGGCAGACCAGCGCGTGGCGCCAGGTCCCAACGATTGGCCCGCTCCGCGCGTACTCGGAGCGTCGCTCGGTGGCTTCGTGCCGGGCACGCCCGGCCGGCAGTATCCACCGGACACCGCGACACGCCTCGCGGCGGGGTCCACTATTGTCTTCCAGATGCACTACACGACCACGGGACAGGCCACCAGTGACCGGACGAGCATCGGGCTCGTCTTCGCCGACAAGCCGCCCAAGACCGAGCTGCGGGGCAGCGCGCTCATCAACGGCAACTTCGAGATTCCTCCCGGCGCGGCCGACCATCGCGTCGATGCCGAGATGACCTTCAACCGCGACGTGACGCTGTGGAGCATGCTGCCGCACACGCACGTGCGCGGGAAGCGATGGAGCTACGACCTGATCTACCCGGACGGCCGCACCGAGACGATCTTGTCGGTGCCGAACTACGACTTCGAGTGGCAGACCGACTACATGTTCAAGCGGCCGCTCGAGGTGCCGAAAGGCACCAGGCTTCATGCGACCGCGTGGTACGACAACTCGCCGGCCAACAAGTCGAACCCCGATGCCACGAAGCCGGTGTGGTGGGGCGATCAGACCTGGGAGGAGATGATGTTCACCGGTCTCATCTACAGTCTGCCCCCAGCGGCCGCACCGCCGCCCGCGTCCGCCTCGGCACGCTAGGGCCGGTGGCGCGCCCGCACGCGGCCACGGACTCGCTACGTCGGCTCGCGATCGCGCTCGGCCTGGCCGCTGTCTGCGCCACTTCAGGCGCGGCGCAGTGGCTGAACCATCGGTCGCCGGCCACGCCGCGGCTGCCCGACGGGCGCCCCAACCTCACCGCCCCGGCGCCGCGCGGCCCCGATGGCAAACCGGACCTGTCGGGGATCTGGGAAGTGGTGGGCGACACCGTCATGCCCACCGATGGGCGCGTGCGGTCGCGGTATCTGTACAACATCGCCGCGGATCGTCCGGGCGGTGCGCCATTCCAGCCGTGGGCGAAGGCGCTGTGGGAGACGCGGCAGAAGGCTCTGGGCGTCGGCGCGCCAAGCGAAGCCTGTCTCCCACACGGCATCCCGGCGGCGATGCTCACGCGCACGCTGCCGTTCAAGATCGTCCAGGGCCCCGGGCTCACGATCGTGCTCTTCGAGGAATTCAACAACTGGCGGCAAGTGTTCACCGACGGCCGGACGCTGCCCGTGGATCCGCAACCCACGTGGCTTGGCTATTCGGTGGGGCGATGGGACGGCGACACGTTCGTCGTCGAATCGAGCGGCTTCAACGATCGGGCGTGGCTGGATGCGGGCGGCACGCCGCACAGCGAGGCCTTGACCACCATCGAGCGGTTCAGGAGACCGGACTTCGGCCACCTGGAGGCGGAGTTCACCTTCGATGATCCCCGCGCGTTCACGGCGCGCTGGTCGGCGAAGGCGCGCTTCGACCTGCTGCCGGACACCGACCTGCTGGAGCATCACTGCGACAATCAGAAGTGGACGGGAAAGGCGGCGCCCTGACCGTGTCTGCAGTCGTGCAGCTGCGGCTCTATGCCGCAATCATCGTGGCGGCCGGTGTCATCACCTACGCCAACGCCCTCGACACGCCGTTCGTCCTGGACGACGAAAGCTCGGTCGTCCAGAACGCTGATATCCGCCAGCTGACCGACTTCCGGCGGGTGCTGTTTCCCGCCATGAACAGCCCCGCGGCCGGACGCCCGCTCGTCAGCCTGTCGTTTGCCGTGAACTACGCGATTGGCGGCCTGGATCCGCGCGGCTACCACGCGATGAACCTGGCGCTGCACGTTCTGTGTGCGCTACTGATCTTCGGCCTGGTCCGCCGGACGCTGCTGTTGCCGTCGCTCGCGGAGCGGTGGGGCAGCGGCGCGCTGGAGATCGCGTTCGCCGTGGCTCTGCTCTGGGTGGTGCACCCGCTGACGAGCGAAGTGGTGAACTACGCGACGCAGCGCACCGAGTCGATGATGGCGCTCTGTCTGCTGGCCACGATGTACGCGGCGCTGCGCGCGCACACGACGCCTGAGGGTCCGTGGCACGGGCTGGCGATTGCCGCGTGCCTGGCGGGCGTGACGTGCAAGGAGACGATGGTCGTGGCGCCGGTGCTCGTGGTGTTCTTCGATCGCGCGTATCTGTTTCAGAGCTGGCGGGAGGCGTTTCGCGAGCGTGGGTCGCTGTACACGGGCCTCTTGGCCTCGTGGTTCGTGCTGGCCAGCCTCAACTGGTCGGGGCCGCGGGCAGCCGTCGGCGGCTTTTCGGCGGGAGTCGAGCCGCTGACCTATCTCCTCAACCAGGCTGTCGTGATCGTGGACTACTTGCGCCTGTCGGTCTGGCCGGTCAACCTCGTGGCGTTCTACGGTTGGCCGCAACCGCTGACGTTCGCGGAGGTGGCGGTGCATCTGGCGTTCGTGGCGACGCTCGTGGCCGCCACGATCGTTGCCGTGCTGGGCGCGCCCCGCGCGGGCTTTCTCGGCGTATGGTTCTTCGGCATTCTGGCGCCGACGTCCAGCATCGTGCCCATAGCCACCGAAGTCGGGGCGGAGCGACGGATGTATCTGCCGCTCGTGGCGCTGATCGCGATGGTCGTGCTGGCGCTCTGGCGCCTCGCCGGCTCCAGGGTCCAGACCGCCGTGGCGGTGGCGCTCGCGGCGGTGCTGGCCGTGACCACGGCTGGCCGGAACCAGGAGTACGCGACCGGGCTGTCGCTGGCGCAGACGATCGTGGACCGTCGCCCGTCGGCGGCCGCGCACCACATGCTCGGTGAGCAGCTGACGAATGCCGGCCGTCTGGACGAAGGCCAGGCACAACTGCAGCGGGCCGTGGACCTGGGCAACACGCGTGCGCGCTATCAGCTGGGCCGTATCCTGATGGCCAAGGGCGATGTCGCGGGCGCGGCGCAACAGTTCGATGCCGTGGTGAAGCTGGACGGCGTCCCGCAGACCCTTCGGTGGTTGGAGCCGGCGCGCATCGAGGTGCTGTCGTCGCGCCTGCTGCTGGGACAGATCCTCGCCGCGAACCGCCGGTGGCCCGAGGCCGAAGCGCAGGCTCGCGCGGTGCTGGCCGCGGTGCCCAATCACATCGACGCGCGGCGTGTGCTGGCCGCTTCGCTGGCGGGGCAGCAGCGCTGGCCCGAGTCGATCGCGGAACACCGGCAGTACTTGCAGGCGCGACCCCGCGACGTACAGGCCCGCATCAACCTTGGCGTCTCGCTGGTCGCCACCGGAGAGATTGATGCGGCGGTGGGTGAATTCCGCCAGGCCGTCGAGGCCGATCCGTCGAACGCCACCGCCAAGCGCCTGCTCGCGCTGGCTCTGGACGATCAGAAGAAGCTGGCCGCCGGCGCACGGAAGGCCGGCGTCGAGTAGACTGCCGCCATGACGCGCGCACGACTTCTTGGCCTGGCTGTTCTGAGCAGCGGTCTCGTCATCGGCAGCGGCGCGGCGCTTGTCGGGCAGTCGGCCGGCACGCACCCGGTCAGCGGCCGGCAGTACGCCTTTCCAATGAGCGTCGAGGGAGCGCCGTGGCTCGAGCGGCGAGAACGCGTCGACGAAGAGGAGCCGGATCTGGCGCTCCGCCTGCTCCGCATCCCCAAGGGCGCGACCGTGGCCGACATTGGCGCCGGATCGGGCTACATGACGGTGCGCCTGGCCAAGATCGTGGGGCCCATGGGCCGCGTCTACGCCAACGACATCCAACCGGGCATGCTGGACCTGCTCCAGAAGAACGTGGCGCGCAACAAGCTGACCAACGTGACGCCGGTGATCGGCGCCATCGACGATCCCAAGCTGCCGCCCGACTCCATCGACCTGGCGATCATGGTGGACGTGTACCACGAGCTGTCGCAGCCGCAGCGGATGCTGCAGCGGCTCAAGGAGTCGCTGAAGACGGGCGGCCGGCTGGTGCTGTGGGAATACCGCGCGGAGGATCCGCAGGTGCCCATCCTGCCGCTGCACAAGATGACCAAGGCCCAGGTGAAGCTTGAACTGGAGGCCGAGGGCTTCAAGCAGAGTCGCGTGTTCGACGACCTGCCGTGGCAGCACCTGCTCGTGTACGTAAAGCCGTAGCGAGGCTTCGCCTCGCTACGGGGCAGTGTCTGTTTGGCCCCAGCTTCGCGGGGCGAGACGAGCAGGAAGGCTAAAGGCTAAAGGCTAAAGGCAGAAACTGCTTTAGCGGAGTCGCGCGGCTTCGGCTTCCACGAAAGCGGGCCGGGTGCGCGCGAACGCGACAAGCTCCGCCACCGCCTGCTCGAACTCCGTGTTCTGGAACGGCTTGAGCGCGTCCTCGTAGGCCGCCTCGCGCACCACGGCGTACAGACGCGCGATGGTGGCTTCGAGCCACTGATCGGCGGCGCCCATTGCGGCGGTCCCCACCAACGCGTCGAAGAATGTGGCCCGCAGGCCCGCGTCGGCCAGGATCCGCGACATCAGCACGTGTTCATCGCTGTAGGCCAGCACCGGATGCGCAGGGGAGATGAATGCGTGGTCCTTGTCCCACGGGATGAGGTGCGTCCGCCCGCCGATCGTATAGAAGTAGACGTTGTTCATCCCGGCATAGCCCAGGAAGCCGTCCACTTCCGCCATGAACGAATCGGCGGCCGCCAGCCGGATGAAGCCGTTGATGTCGAGGTGGCGATCCACGGCGGCGAACTGTCCGTCCGGCGTTTCGTTCACCGCGCGAAAGAGGTCGCGGATCGGTCCGTAGAGCGAGATCGTTGCCTGGGGCGCCGGATTGCGCGAGGCGAAGAACGTCGCGTAGGGGTCGAGCCCGTCGCCGAGGTAGGTCTCGTAATACGGTTGCGTCCAGCGGAACTCGAACAGCAGCCCCGTGGCTCCGAACGCCGTCTGCGCGAAGTCGCGGTTCACGGCTTCGACGAGCCCGTAGACCCCAAGCAGCTCGCCGTTGACCACGACGCGAGCGAACGACGCGCGCGGCGCCGGCACGCCGACGCGCCGCAGGAACGAGGTGGCCACCGCCTCGCGGAGCATCGAGGGGTCGGTGACGAGGTTGTCGAGCACCAGTGAACGCAGACCCAGGAAGCGCTGGTTCGCGGCGTAGTAGTCGAACTCGAGCTCCAGACCGGGCTTGGTGCTGGAGCGGCTGCCCAGGCCCCGCGACCGGATGCCCACATTGCGCATGCGCTGCCCGTTCCAAATGATGTTGACGGGGTAGTGCTCGTTCTGGTCGAAGTTCTCTCGCAGGTCGGCCCAATCGCGGGAGTGGATCACGATCTCCAGCGTGTGGAGCCGCGTGTCGTCGAAGAGATCGGCGGCGGTCTGCGCCGTGGCCCCCGACGGGGCCGCGAGCACCAACGCCACAAGGATGGGCGCGAGGCGCATCACATTACCACCTGCGACCGGACGACCGCGCTCCAGAGCGAGCCCTGTCCCACCGGGTAGACGCCCAGGGGGTCCTGCAGCCGCTCGCGGACGACGTTGGTCTGCACACGCATCCACCGGTTCAGGTGCCAAGTCACGCTCATGGTGACCGTGCGCTTCTCGAGGGGGGCCACGTGGAGCGCGCGAGGATTGCGGAACGCCTCGTCCGCGCTGTCGGCGCTTGTGAAGCGCAGCCAGTCCACGCGGCCGGCCACGTCGAGCTCGCGAAACGGCGCGGCGCCGCGCCGACGGCCCTTGCCATGAATGACGTGCCAGACGGCGCTGGCATAGCCGCCGCGCGACACCAGGTCCGACAGGTCGCCGTTGTCGATCCCCTGGCCGAGCCGCGTATCGGCCGCCTGAATCAGCTCGCCCGCCACCGTGAGTTGAGGCAGGTGCCACGCGGCGCCGGCTCCCATGAGCGTTCGGGTGCCGCTGGCGTAGATGCGGTCGAAGAACCGGTCGCCCATGAACAGGTTGCCCTCGAACCCGGTGCGGCCCTCGGCCAGCGGGCTGCGCCGCCATGCCGCCGAGATCTCGAGCTGGTCGGACCCGAGGCGCGATCCGTCGGGTAGCGGCGCCACGGTGACGCGGCCCGCCCAGGTGTCGGTGCCATCGAAGAGGCCCGTCTCGTATCGCACGGCGCGGTTGGCCACGACGCCGTGCACCATCACGCCGACCTCGCGCAACGGCACCAGGTCGTGCACGACGGCCGAGCGTTCAGCGAAGTCGAGGTCGAAGACGCTGATCAGCTGCTCGCGGCTGAACGGCACCTTGAACTGGCCGCCGCGCACGCGCAGCGCCCGCGAGACGCGGAAGTCCGCGTACAGGTCGCGCCACACTCCGTTTTCAGCCATGTCGCGCTCAGCCTGGAACTCCACGCGGCCGAACAGCTCGCCCGCAACGCCGAAGCGACGGCGGGGAAACGAGAAGCGCTCTTCTGAGAGTTCCTCGGGGTCCGCGCTGTCGTCGCGCAGCACGTACTCACTTTGAATCCTGGCGCGCAGCTCCACGCGCGAGTCGCCCCCCAACTCGATCGTCGGTCGATCGCGCCAAGCAAGACCCGGCTCGGGCGGAGCGTCCTGTTGGGCGGCCGTGCCGGATTGCGCAGTAGCCTCCGTGGCGGCGGCGCACGAGAGGACGGCGGCGGCTAGCACGAGCCGGTAGCGCGCAGCCAACGCGGAACCGATAGTTCTGGTGACTGCGTCGAACAGTATGGTGGTGAGTCGCATAGTGAAAGGAGTCGCGCCCTAGTGACGCGGCTGCTAACCGTCTATCGGCAACGATGCGTCACCCCCGCACCGACGGTTTTCGTCCGTGCGCGGCTCACCTCACGTTCTTGCCTCGCTTCACTCCTCGTTGCACTGGCTGTCGCGTGCGGTGGCAACAACAACATCGTGGTGGGGCCGACGCCGACGCCCATCGCGGTGCTGGTCGGCGCGGGCGACGTTGGTCCCTGCGGCGGTGCTGGTGAAGAAACGGGCAAGCTGCTGGATGGGATTCCTGGCATCGTGATGGCGCTCGGCGATCTGGCCTATCCCCACGGCTCGCCGCAGGATTTCCGCGCCTGCTATGAACCCGCGTGGGGCCGTCACAGGCCCCGGACGCGCCCGGCTCCCGGCAACCACGACTACGAGCAGCCGGGCGCCATGCCGTATTTCGACTACTTCGGCGATAAGGCGGGCCTGGGAGGGCTGGGCTACTACAGCTACAGCCTTGGTCAGTGGCACGTGCTGTCGCTCAACAGCAACATGCCGATCGGGCGCGGATCAGAGCAGCTTGCCTGGGTGGCGCAGAACCTGGCAGCGAATCCCAGTGGCCTGTACCGTTGTGTACTTCCATCACCCGGTCGTGACCTCCGGGCCCAACGGCAACAATGCCTTCCTGCGCGATCTGTGGGGTCTCCTGTACGAGCAGAACGTGGACGTGGTGGTGGCGGCGCACGATCATCTCTACGAGCGGTTTGCGCCGATCAACGCGCTGTTCCAGCGGGACCCGGTGCGCGGCGTGCGCCACTTCGTTGCCGGGACAGGCGGCGCGGAGCTCTATCCCACAGCATTCGTCCACGTGGCCAGCGAACTGCGGATCAGCGCCTTCGGCGTACTGAAGCTGACGCTCAACCCGGGCAGCTACGAGTGGGAGTTTTTGCGAGTGGACGGAGCTCGGGGCGATACAGGATCGACGCCCTGCCACTAGGAAGTCTACGTAGGACCTCCCGGTGCTCAATTCACGATTCACAATTCACAATTCACAAAGAAGAATCGAGACCGTAACTGCAGTTCCGCTGCAGTTTGTGACTTGTGAATTCTGAATTGTGCATTCGGCTTGCTTGCACAACTCACGCAAGCCGCTACGTCCAGACCAACCAGGCGAAGATCACCATCAGGAGCCCCAGCAAGAGCGCCATCGCGCGGAGCCCCGTATAAAGCCGCCGAATGGCGGAGTGCTTGTGCTGGTTCTTCAGCGACAGGCTGTGGAGCTGGATGCACAACTCGGCGTTGAGCTGCACGAGCCGCACGTTCTGCCAGGCCTGCCAGCACTCGGAGGCGCTTTTCCTGATCACGTCCTCGTAATAGCGGACGCCTGCCGGGCGACTCGAGTCTCCGTGGGTCCAGTCCCACAGCCTGGGCCGAAAGCGGCCGGGCCGAAGGGCCTCGATCGCCTGGAGCAGGAACGCGATGGCGACCACCACGTAGCCGACGAACAGGCCCACCACCCAGTACCGCTCGGTAGACGTCAGCGCGTCCAGCGCGTCGGCGCGGGTCAGAAGCACCAGCACCACGGCGTTCAAGGCGCCCATCAGGATCAACGCGAAGCGGGCTTCCCGGTTCGTGACGTCGATCTGCTCGAAGGCCTCGTCGTTCGCGTCTACCAGTGCGCGGTAGCGCTCCCATTCCTCGAGCGTGCGCTCGGCGTCGTAGAGCCGCTTCTTTTCCTTCCGGAGACGCTTCTTCTCGTCGCCCTCCAGATCCCCCAGTTCCGGTTCCAGCAGGGCCGTGGCTTCGGAGTTCACACTTCCGCTATCGGCATGTCTCGGCAGAGCTACAGCGATGCGTTGGTCGACGGCCTGAAGCCTGGAGCCCGGAGCCTACATCGAGCCCGAACAGCTTCATCGCGTTCTCACGCAGTATCAGCGGCCGAACCTCGTCCTTGATGCCGATCGTCGCGAAGTCGGCCATCCAGCGGTCGGGGGTCAGCCACGGGTAGTCGGACCCGAACAGCACTTTGTGCTTGAGCAGCGAGTTGGCGTACTGGATGAGCGTTGGCGAGAAGTACTTCGGCGACCATCCCGACAGATCGATGTAGACCTGCGGCTTGTGCAGGCACACCGAGATGGCCTCGTCCTGCCAGGGGAACGACGGGTGCGCCATGATGATCGGCATGTCGGGGAAGTCCACCGCCACGTCGTCGATGGGCATCGGGTGGCCGTACTTCAACCGGATGCCGCCGCCGCCCCGCATGCCCGTGCCCATGCCGCTGTGCCCCGTGTGGAAGAGCACTGGCAGCTTCGCCTCGGCGAACACCTCGTACAGTGGATATGCCAACCGGTCGTTGGGGTAGAACTCCTGGATCGGCGGGTGAAGCTTGAGGCCGCGAATCGTGCCTGAGGCCACGAGATCCTTCGCCTCTGCCACGGCATCCGCACCACGGTGCGGGTTCAGGCTCGCAAACGCCAGCGCGATGTCGGCGTGCTTGGCGGCGAAGTCGGCCACCGCCGTGTTGGACAGGTGCGGGCGGCCGGTCAGCTTCTCTTCCACCGTGAACACCACGCACGCCATCTTGCGCGAGCGGTAGTACTCGGCCAGCGCGTCCGGATCGCGCGACGCCATGCCCTTGAAATAGTGCGAGGCCTGGGCGTCGGTGGCCGACAGCTCCCCGGCGTGCTCCAGGTGCACGTGCACGTCGAAGGCGGTCAGCGTGGAGGTATCGATGCGGGACAGGTTGGCCATGGGCGTCAGCGTCGAGCCACCGCGGCGCACGCGATGACGTGCGGCGGGGGCGGGTCCGTATAGAGATCGTCCACGAACGCCGCGCGGTTGGTCAGTACGGCCTTCTGGTTGAGCGACCCCTTGTCCGTGATCTCGCGCGCGTCGAGCGAGGGCCGCGTGGTCAGGAGGATCATCCGGGCCACCGTGGTGGCGCTGCCGGTCTGCTGGCGCGCGAAGTCCTCGAGGAGCGCGGCCATTCTGGCCCTCACCGCGGGATGCGATGCCACCTGATCCGGCGAGGCGCCCGCGGGCAGGTCCGGGGCCAGCGCGGCGCAGGCGTCGAAGGCGGGAAAGACCAGCGCGGTGATGCCGGCGCGATCGGGCGCCGCGATCACCACGTCCTGGGCCAGGCCGCCGAAGTGCTGCAGGAACTTGACCCGCAGCGGTCCCACGCTGACCCACGTGCCCGTGGACAGCTTGAAGTCCTCGTTGATGCGGCCGTCGAAGACGAGCCCGAGGCTGGGGTCGCTCTCGTCCACCCATCGCACGGCGTCGCCCAGCTTGTAGAACCCTTCCTCGTCGAAGGACGCCGCGGTCAACTCGGGTTGCCGGAAGAATCCCGGCGTGATGTTCGGCCCTCGCAGCCGCGCCTCCAGCTTGGATCCGACTGGCGAGAGCTTCACCTCGACGCCCGGCACCGGAAGCCCGATCCGGCCGGACAGCGCACCGTCGGAGCCCGTTGACAGGGCATAGGGCGAGCTTTCCGTGGCGCCGAGCCCGGTCAGCATCATGATCTCCTCGCCGCAGGCGTCCAGCGCCACGTCGCGCAACTCGTCCCAGAAGCGCTGACCCAGCCCGGCCGCCGCGTAGAAGAGCAACTTGACGCGGCTGAAGAAGTGACGGCGGAACTCCGCGTCGCTCTTCAGGTAGGGCATCAGCATCTCGTAACCGCGCGGCACGTTGTAGTAGGCCGTGGGGGCCACGTCACGCAGATTGCGAATGGTGGCCGCCATGCCGTCCGGCGTCGGCTTGCCTTCGTCGATGTACAGCGTGCCGCCGTTGTAGAGCACCAGGCCCACGTTGTGGTTGCCGCCGAACGTGTGGTTCCAGGGCAGCCAGTCGCAGATGACCGGCGGCTCCTCGACGAGGAACGCCATTACCGTGCGAATCATCTCCTGGTTCGAGCACAGCATCCGCTGCGTGTTGATGACCGCCTTGGGGCGGCCCGTGGAGCCGGACGTAAACAGAATCTTGGCGACGGTGTCGCCCGTCACCCGCGCGTGTGCGGCGTCGACGTCGGGAGTCGAGGAGGCGTCCAGCAGCGTCTCGAAGGGCGTCGCCGGGTAACCGGCACCACCGGAGGGCGAACCCACCACCTCGACGCCGGGCGGGACCACGGCGGCCAGCGCCCGCTGAAATGCGGTGGTGTCGGCGGCAAACACGAGCCCTGGCTTCATCTGGTCGAGCACGAAGCGCAAGGCGTCGAATTCCCGCGCCTGCAGCGAATAGGCGGGCGCGATGGGCGCGAACGGGATGCCGGCGTGCATCGCCGCCAGGGCCAGCACCAGGTGATCGAGGCTGTTGCCCGACAGGATCACCACCGGCCGTTCCGTGGAGAGGCCCCGCGCCAGCAGCGACTGGCCGACACGGCGCACACGATCGAGCGCGTCGGCATAGGTCAGGTGCTGCCAGTCGCCGTTCGGACCGCGCTGCGCGGCCAGCGTCCGGCCGGGCGCTCGCTGGGCCCACTCCACCAGCCGATCTGTGAGCGCAACCGGGTACGGTCCGAGCGGATGGGGATTGCGCAGGTAGATCGTGCCGTCAGGCCGGCGGTCGATGTCGGCGACGGCCTTGGCCAGGCGCACAGGGCGGACGCGCGTGGAACGTGACGTCGTCGTTGTCGGATCAGACGTCATCGGCGGATCACCGGGCGCGCGCGGCGTCGAACTGACGGAAGCTCGAATCCTCCCGTGCCAGGCGTTCGAGCAGCGGCGCCGGCTGCCAGCGCGGCCCGTGCTCGGCGTGGAGGGCTTTCACGCGTTCATACACGTCGAGAAGCCCGCGCCGGTCGGCGTAGAACATCGGGCCGCCGCGGAAGGCCGGGAAGCCGTAGCCGGTCAGGTAGATCACGTCGATGTCGGCGGCGCGAAGGGCGATCCCTTCGTCGAGCACGCGCGCGCCTTCGTTGACGAGCGTCAGGATCAAGCGATCCAGGATCTCGGCGTCGCCAATGGCGCGACGCGTGATCCCGGCGTCGCGCGCCCGGCGCTCGATAAGTGCCTCCACCTCGGCATCGGGCACCGCCTTGCGGTCGTCGGCGTAGCGATACCAGCCGGCGCCCGTCTTCTGGCCAAACCGGCCCATCTCGCACAGCAGATCGGCGACGAGCGGCTGGCGCAGGCCCGCGGCAAAAGGCGGGTGCTCCTGGCGCACCCGCCAGGCCACGTCCAGGCCCGCCATGTCGTCCACGGCAAAGATGCCCATCGCCATCCCGAAGTCCGTCAGGACCTTGTCCACCTGCTGCGGCTTGGCCCCCTCTTCGGCCAGGAACTGCGCCTCGTACATGTAGGGCAGCATCAGCCGGTTGCCGACGAAGCCGAAGCCGTTTCCAACGACGACGCCGACCTTGCCCAGCTTTTTCGCGAGCGCCAGCGCGGCGGCGACCGTGGCGGGGGCCGTGTCGCGCCCGCGGACGATCTCCACCAGCCGCATGACGTGTGCCGGGCTGAAGAAATGCAGGCCGATCACCGCCGGCGCCCGCGAGGTCGCCGAGGCGATGGCGTCGATATCCAGGGTGGACGTGTTGGTGGCCAGGATGCAGCCTGGCCTCGTGCCGGCGTCGAGCCGCTGGAAGATCGCCTGCTTCACGGCCAGGTTCTCGAACGCCGCCTCGATCACCATGTCCGCGGTCTCGAAGGAGTTCGCTCCCGCCTTCGCCTGGATGCGGCCCAGGCGCGCGCGCACGTCGTCCGCCGTCAGCCGTCCACGCGAGACCGATGAGTCGTAGTTGCGCGCGATGGCGGCCAGTCCCTTGTCCAGGAGCGACTGCTCGGTGTCGGTGATGGTGACGTCCAGGCCGGCGTTGGCGCAGGCCATGGCGATGCCACCGCCCATCGTACCGGCGCCGACGATTGCGACTTGTTGGATGGGTGGTGCGGCCTCGGCGGGCAGGCCCGGGACCTTCGCCACGGCGCGCTCCGCGAAGAACGCGTAGATCAACGCCTTGGCCTGTTCCGACCGCGCGCACTCGAAGAACAGCTCCCGCTCGCGCCGGCACCCGTCGTTGAAGGGCAGCGTGGCAGCCGCGGCAATGGCCTCGACCGCGACGCGCGGCGCCTCCAGATGCCGTTTCGTCTTGGCCGCCAGCGCACGGCCCGCCTCGAGCATGGCCGGCAACGCGTCTGCGGAAGGAAGCTTGTCGGATCGGTCGCGCGTCTTCGGTGGCGCGCCTGGCACGTCGGCCTTCTCGCGCGCCAGGGACACGGCCCCGGCCACGAGATCGCCGTCCACGATCCACTCGATCAGGCCGGCGCGCAGCGCGTCCTGGGCGTTGATGGGCCGTCCCGATACGCACATTTCGAGTGCCTTCTCGACGCCGACCAGCCGCGGCAGCCGCTGCGTGCCTTCCGCGCCAGGAATGATCCCCAGGTTCACTTCGGGCTGGCCCAGCTTGGCGTCGGAGGTGGCGACGCGGTAGTGGCCCGCCATGGCGAGCTCGAGGCCCCCGCCGAGCGCCGTGCCGTGCATCGCCATGACCACCGGCTTGGGGCAGTCCTCGATGAACGCGAGCGCATCGTGCATGTCGGGCGCGCCCGACATGTCGCCCCACGCCATGGCCTCGAGGCCCTTGATGTCGGCGCCGGCCACAAACGTGCGGCCCGCGCCCACGATCACGATGCCACGGGCGGCGGGGTCGGCCGCGGCCCGCGCCATTCGGCGTGGAGACCGGCGATGACCTCGTTGCTCAGTGCGTTGACCGGGGGATTGTCGATGCGGATGACGGCGATATCGTCCAGGATCTCTGTCGAGACGGCTTGTCCCATGCGATCGAAGACATCATAGCTGCAATCGGTGAAAATACAGGGAGTTGCCGTGAGTGCTGCGAACCATAGCGAACCGGCTCCTGGTCGTCCTGCTCGGCGCGTGGCTTGTCGCTGCCGCGGCGCCGCCGCTGATGAGCGGGCGCCCAGCGCCGCGACGTGTTCGTGCTGTCGCGCGATCATCCAGCGATCGCCTATTCGACAGGCGCCACGCACAACGCTGTCACACGGCTGAACGACCGCCTGCGCGAGGGCACGGCCCGGCTCACCTTCGCGGCCGGGAACGGCTATCTGCCGTCGATGCTCGAGGCCTTCGGCATTTCGCCGGCGTCGCAGACGCTGGTCTTTTCGCAAACGAGTTTTCAGGCGCCGCAGATCAACATGCACAACCCTCGCGCCGTCTTCTTCGGCGACGAGGTGGCGGTGGGCTGGGTGCGCGGCGGCGAGGTGCTGGAAGTGGCCGTGCAGGACCCGCGGCAAGGCGCGGTGTTCTACAACATCGATCAGAAGCCCGCCGAAGCGCCACAGCTCGTCCGCAACAACCAGTGCCTGGCCTGTCACCTGACGTGGGAGACATTGGGGGTGCCGGGGTTCATGGCGGGCAGCATGTACCCGCTGCCCGACGATCCCAACGCCTATGCCAACGGCTTCACCACGATTCATGGCAGCCCTCTCGAACAACGCTGGGGCGGCTGGTGGGTGACCGGCAACACCGGCGGCGCGAAGCACATGGGTAACGTCCCGGTGATGCCGGTGGACAAGGGCAAGGCCAGGCCCAATCCACATGCGCCACTGGCGTCGCTGGAGGGCATCTTCGACCTGAAGGGGTATCCGGCCGCCTCGAGTGATGTGGTGGCGCTGCTCGTGCTGAACCACCAGACGCAGATGCTGAACCATCTGACGCGCGTGGGCTGGGAGGCCCGTGTTGCGACGGCTGCGCCCGGCGCCGATGCCGACGCCCGTGTGATCGAAGCCGCGGCGGATCTGGTCAGCTACATGCTGTTCGTGGACGAGGCGCCGTTTGCCGGCACTGTGAAGGGGCACGGCGGCTACGCGGAGTGGTTCGCGTCGCAGGGGCCGCGCGACACGAAGGGGCGGTCGCTCCGCGAGTTCGACCTTGCGACGCGGCTCTTCAAATACCCGTGCAGCTACCTGATCTACTCCGAGGCATTCGACCAGCTGCCGCCCACCGCCAAGCGGGCGGTTTACGCCCGGTTGTGGGACGTGCTGAGCGGCAAGGTGCCGCCGGCTCGAGGACAACGCGCGATTGCGCCGGCCGATCGGCAGGCGATCGTCGAGATCCTGCGCGATACCAAGACCGACCTTCCCGAGTACTTCCGCTGACTATGCGCCTCCCGAAACCGACAATGTGGGTGCCGGTGGCGACGGTCGTGTGCCTGACCGCGGCGCACGCCCAGAGCACGGCCTCGTGGGTCGATACGTACCGATCCGATGCGATGCGCCTCATCGAGCTCGCCACACGCGACGACTTTGCCTGGCAGCGCCTGGCCACGCTGACCGACACGTTCGGCAATCGCATGAGCGCGTCCGACAACATGGCGCGCGCCGTCGCGTGGGCCACCGAGACGATGAAGGCCGACGGCCTCGAGAACGTGCGCGCCGAGCGCGTCATGGTGCCCAACTGGATCCGCGGCGCCGAAAGTGCCGAGATCGTCGAGCCGGCCAGGCATCCTGTCGTGGTGCTCGGCCTTGGCGGTACCGTGGCCACGCCTCCTGGCGGCCTGGAGGCCGAGGTCGTGCCGGTCACGAGCTTCGCGGATCTCAAGGCAAAGAGCGCCGAGGTCAAGGGCCGGATCGTGCTTTTCGACGCCACGTATTCGACCTACGCCGAGACCGTGACCTACCGGACCGGCGGGGCTCGCGCCGCGGCCGAAGCCGGGGCCGTGGCGGTCCTGGTGCGCTCGGTGGGCCCCATCGGCCTTCGGACGCCGCACACGGGCGCGGTGACGTACGCGCCGGGCCGCCCGGGGATTCCGGCGCTCGCCGTTGCGGGCGAAGACGCGAACCGCATCGTGCGCCTGTCGAAGGCGGGCCGCCGCGTGCGGATGCGGCTGGTCACGAGCGGGCAGTGGGGTCCCGAGGTGGCGTCCGCCAACGTCGTTGGCGAGATCGCGGGGCGCGAGCGGCCTCAGGAAGTGGTCCTGGTTGGCGGTCACCTGGATTCGTGGGACGTCGGCACCGGCGCGTCCGACGACGGCGTGGGCTGCGTGATCACCTGGGAAGCGCTGCGGCTGATGAAGCAGCTGGGGCTCCGTCCGCGCCGCACGGTCCGTGTGGTCCTGTGGACGAACGAGGAACACGGTCTGGCTGGCGCCAACGCCTATGCGCAACGTTACGCGTCCAGCGCCGCGAATCACGTGCTGGCCCTCGAAGCCGATTCAGGCGTTTTCGCGCCGGCCTCGCTGGGCTTCACCGGCTCGCTGGGCGCCCGGCTGTTGATGTCGCAGATTGGCACCCTGCTGGCGCCGCTCGGGCTCCATGACATCGGCCCGGGCGGCGGAGGCGCCGACATCGGACCCATCGTGCAGGCCGGCAACGTGCCGGCGATGGCCTACCTGGGCGATCCCAATCGATACTTCGTGATCCACCACACCGCGGCGGATACCGTGGAGCGCATCACGCCGCAGGAGGTGTCGAAGGCCGCAGCCGCGATTGCGGTCGTGGCGTATGTGACGGCGGAGATGCCGGAACGATTGCCGAAGTAGATGTCTGACGCTCACGCCGACGCCCTCGTGCTGTTTGGCGCCACCGGCGATCTGGCCTACCAGCAGATCTTCCCCGCTCTTCAGGCCATGGTTCGCCACGGCCGCTTGAACGTCCCGGTGATCGGCGTCGCCAGACCGAACTGGACCACAGAGCAATTGTGTGCGCGCATGAGGGAGAGCCTGAACGCGCACGGCGGCGTCGACCCCGACGCCTACGCGCAGCTCGCCGCGCGAGTCTCCTACGTGTCGGGCGACTACGAGGATCCCGCCACGTTCGATCGGCTGCGCGAGGCCCTCGGGCGTGCGGTGCGTCCGGTGTTCTACCTGGCCATTCCACCCAGCCTGTTCGGCGCCGTGGCGTCGAATCTGGCGCGATCGGGATCGGCCACGCGGGCGCGGCTGATCGTGGAGAAGCCGTTCGGCCGCGACCTGGCCTCGGCGCGGGCCCTCAACGCCACCTTGCACGAGTCGTTTCCCGAGGACGCGATCTACCGCATCGACCACTTCCTGGGGAAGGAGCCGGTGCAGAATCTGCTGTACTTCCGCTTTGCCAACACGTTCCTCGAACCGATCTGGAACGCTCGCTACGTCGCCACCGTGCAGATCACCATGGCCGAGTCTTTCGGCGTCCGCGGACGTGGCCGTTTCTACGAAGAGGTCGGGGCGCTGCGCGACGTCTTCCAGAATCACCTGCTGCAGGTGCTGTCGCTGCTGACCATGGAGCCGCCGTCATCGAGCGACGGTCCCGCGATCGAGATCGCCAAGGTGGCTCTGCTCCAGGCCATCCGCCCGCTCGAGGCGGCGGACGTCGTTCGCGGCCAGTATCGCGGCTATCGCAGCGAACCTGGCGTCGCGCCCGATTCGCGCGTCGAAACCTACGTTGCCGTACGCCTCGCCGTGGACAACCCTCGCTGGGGCGGCGTGCCGATGCTCGTCCGCGCCGGCAAGTGCATGGCGGAGACGGTCACCGAGGTGCGGGTCGCCTTCAGGCCGCCGGCCCGCCCGTTCTTCGACTCAGCCATCGCGCCGGCCAACGAACTGCGCTTTCGCCTGAGTCCCGACGTGTCGATGACGCTGATGGCCAGGATCAAGCTGCCAGGAGAAGAGATGGTCGGCGAAGACGCCGCGCTCGTCGAACACCGGCAGACGAGCGACGAGATGCCGCCGTACGAGCGCCTGCTCGGCGATGCCCTGCGGGGCGATCGCACGTTGTTTGGCAGCGAAGCGGGCGTCGAGGCCGCGTGGCGCATCGTGAACAACGTGCTGGGCACCGAGCAGCCGCCGCACACCTACGAACCGGGCAGCTGGGGCCCGGCCGTGTAACTGCCGCCACACGAAGACAACTTGACTTGCCGGTGACCGTTGCTCTACATTTGCCGAGACAGTCCTCGGCAGATGTAGAGAAATGGCGAAGCTTTCCGATTTCGAGCTGGACATCATGAGCTGCTTCTGGGAGCGGAAGCAGCTGTCGGCGCCCGAAGTGCATGCGTGCTGGGCGTGGAACGCGGCGTCACCTACTCCACGATCAAGAGCCTCATCGACCGACTCGAAGCCAAGGGAGCGCTGAGCCGTGCCGAGACACCCGGCCGCGTGATCTATTACCGGGCCGCCGTCAAACAGGACAAGGTCCGCAAGCCGCTCGTCAAGGCCTTTCTGCGCAGGCTCTATGGCGATGACCTGAGGCCTTTGTTCGCACAACTTCTGAGCGGCGACTCCCTGAGCGAGGAAGAGCTTGCCTACCTGCGCGAGCTGCTACGGAACCCGGGAGAGAAGAAATGAGTTTCCTCACCGATTTCTGCCTGCCGGCGCTCGTTCTCTCGTCGGCTGCACTCGTGTCGCTCAGGCTGATGGGCGACACCTCCCTCCGCTTTCGGACGAGCCTGGCGGTGATCGGTGTGCTGGCCTGGTTCGTGCCTTGGAGTCGCGTGACGCTTCCAGTCGTTTCACCGCCGAACCTGCCTCTGACGCAGTGGATCGACTCGACGGCCAGCGTATTCGAGGACGGGGCCGGATTGGTGCCCGGACTAGGAACCGAGACGCCGCCCGCCATGCTGATTGGTTCCTGGTGGCTCTTGCTGTTCGTGCCTGGCGCGCTGCATTTTCTGGTCGACCTCGTAAGGCGCACCCGTCGGCTCAAGGGCCTGGAGCGGAAATCCCAGGATGGCGAATACCTGCGATCGCTGCTACCGGCCTCACTCCAGTCCATTCCGGGCCGAATCCGGATCGTCCCGGGCTCCAATGCCATGGCCACTGGAATGCTCCGGGGGACCATCTGGGTGGGTGAGGGTTTGTGTGCGCACACCGAGGTGAAAACGGCGCTCGTGCACGAATGTTGTCATCTCCGACGCGGGGACCCCGGCCTGATTCTGGCTGTCCATTTGGTGCGACGCCTGTATTGCTGGAACCCCGTCGTGGCGCTGTTGTGCCGGCAGTTGCCGCTGTTGTTCGAACAGGCCTGCGACGCGAATTCCGCGAAGGTGCTGGGCAAATCAGATTACCAGCGGAGCCTGGCCCGACTTCTGGTGGACGCCCGTGCCGATGACATGACCCTGGTGCCGGGAGTGCTCGGTAGCAGCAGTGGATACCGCCGCATTCGCGCGCTCGAAAGCGGATCGGCATCCGCACTGCGTCGCGTCACTGCGACTGTAATGATACTGGCCGCCGGTCTTTTGGCCGTGAGCGTCAATGCACAGCAGCGCGACCCACGCATCGGGGAGTGGCGCGAGGACTACTACCCGCCGAATTCTGTGGGCCTCTACATGATTTACGAAGACCTGGGCAACGGGATGACTCGCGTCCACTCCGCGGAAAACCTGGCGCAACAGAATCGGCTCCATCAGGACATCCGGTGTGATGGCAAGTTCTATCCGTACGTGGACGCGAAGGGTGTCCCTAACGGTATATCGACCAGCTGTACCGTCGTCGACGCCCGTACTGTTACGGTGAAACTGTTCCGCGATACGGCGCAAGGCAGGGAGGAAGGAGAAGGGACCTGGACGCTCTCGAGCGACGGCAATCGTTATACGACGGTGACTGTCTGGAAGGACCGCGAGGGCAAGGTGGGGCCAGCAAACGAACGACGGTTCACGCGCAACTCGGAGAACTGCCTGAACCACGCTCAGGACGAGCTATTCAGACAGTGCCAGAGGCGCTCCCGTCCACCCAGATGAATCCGAACATTTGTGAGGCAGCTTCAGAAGCTCTCTACTGAAGCGCCGCGAGACTGACGCTAAGGAGTAGGCACGAGGCGCTTCAACTCCTCGAACCAGTTCTGCACCACGATCAGGCTGCTGGGCGTCGGCACGCCTGCGCTGCCTCCCTGCTTGAGCATCAAGAATCGCCCATCTGGCGCAACGTCGAACATCCTGGGGCCGTCGATGAACCAATACGACCCTTCGAACAGGTTTTCCGGCGTCCCCCAGTCGGCAGGTGTGGCGCCGCGTACAGCCACGGCCATCGTTGCCCTGCCGTCGCGATAAAAGAGGCTTCGGCTGTCGCGGGCCCACGCAGGGCTCACTCCGCCGGCGCTCGATACTCTCCATCGCGCGGTCGTGACGTCCGGAAACGGCCGCACGAAGACTGCTTTCTCACCTGTCTCGTTCGATTCGTACGCCAGCCACCGTCCGTCTGGTGAAATCGCAGCCGAGCTTTCGCGGTCAGGCGTCACGAGCAGTGTTTCGGTACGTCGGCCGCCAGCCAGGATCACCACCGCAATGTCCGTCGCCGCGCTGGCCGTAACCCGATTGGTGCCAAAGTCGGCATAGACGATACGCGCACCGTCGGGCGACCAGGACATCGGAGCGTGTGTTCCCGTCGTCAGCCGTTCGATATCGCCTGTGCCATCAGCGGCGCGGACAAAGATGCCGGGGCCTCCCTCGCGCGCCATAGCGCGGTAGGCGATGCGCCGGCCATCGGGCGACCAGACGGGATCAGAGTCCAGGCCTGGACCGGATGTGAGCAGTTGAGGAATGCCGCGCCTGAACTCATAGGTCCAGATGTCCAGGTTGTCGCTGGTTGCCCTGTTGTAGGCGAGGCGCTCACCATCCGGCGAAATCCTCGGCGACAGGTACATGCCGAGCGGCGCGGAGACGGGTGTCTCACGTCCCGTCCGGTCAACCCACACGAGTGTCGTCGCGGTCGCGTCCAACGAAGACGCGGGCACGTACACCGAGTGTGCCGTCGGCCGACACGCTGAACTGTGCCGCGCCGGTGAATCCAGCGACCCCCTAGCGCACCGTCCTCAACAAGTGGGATCGGCCCGCCCGTGACGACGAGCCCCTCTGCGTCGAACCGCTGCGCCAGTAGATTCCCGCGGCTCGCGTAGACAAGGTGGCCTGTGGGGAGGTAGCGCGCGTCGGTGCCTCCACGCACGACGACCTGTCGGGCCCCACCAGCCATCGGTTGCACGACAATCTGCGCGTCGTCCCAGCTCCCCACCGCCGCCCCGAGTGTGAAGATGAATGCGCGCCCGCCCGGCAGGAGCTGCGGCCCATGGGCCCGCTCCCCTGCGTTGATCTTCACGAGATTCTCCGGTGTTCCTCCCGCCGCCGGAACTCGCCAGATCCCTCCTGGGCCTTGCCCATACAGGATGGTGTCGTCAGCTGCCCAGTGGCGCCCCACGGAGGCACTGCCAACGCGCACAGGACGATCGGCGCGCCGCCGGCGACCGACATTTTTTTCAGCTGCCCGTCCTGCAAAAACCCGAGCCATTGGCCGTCCGGTGAGAAGAACGGACTGGTGGCACGACCCCCGATCGCGACGGCGAGAGCCGGTCCCGCGCACGAAGGTACACCCGTCCGTTCGCCATGTATGCGATGCGTGAGCCGTCTGGCGAGACCGCCACGATGTGGCGGTTCGACTCGACGAGCGAGAACTCCTCACCGGGCGGCAGCGTGATCGCAAACCGGGCGACAGGGCGCGGAACATCGGGCCTCATCGTCCAGACCACCAGGCCGCCCAGCAGAGCAGCCACCGCGGCGAGTCCTGCGGGCAGTAGCAGCCGGCGCCACAGGGCAACCGGGGCACGTGGTTCCGACCGCGCCTCGTTCGGCGACGTGATTAGCGCATCCTCAAGCTCCAGTCGTGCGTCGGCAATGTCGGCCAGCCGCCGCCGCCGGTCGCGTTCAAGCGTCCGTTTGAGGAGCCGATGCACGGCTGGCGGCGTGCGCTCCGGCAGCGCGGCCCAGTCGGGGTCCTTGCTGAGCACTGCCACCAGCACGTCGGTGACATCGTCGCCTTGGAATGCACGCCGGCCGGCCAGCATCTCGTAGAGCACGCAGCCGAACGCCCAGAGGTCGCTGCGCTTGTCTACGGGCTTGCCCTTGGCCTGCTCCGGGCTCATGTAGGCGGCCGTGCCCATGATCATCCCCACTTGCGTCATCGCCGGCGTGGTGATGGTCGGCAACTGCGAAACGCCCGGCGACGGGCCGCCCGGCGGCTCCATCGCCTTCGCCAGCCCGAAGTCCAGCACCTTCACGGTGCCGTCCGGGCGCACCTTGACGTTGGCGGGCTTGAGGTCGCGATGGATGATGCCGTGTTCGTGGGCCGCCTCCAGCGCATCGGCGATCTGCCGGGCGACAAGAACCGCTTCATCGAGGGGGACCGGCCCTTGCGCGATGCGGTCCGCAAGGGTCGGACCCTCGACCAGCTCCATCACGAGCGCCGTCGCGCCATCGGCTTCTTCGAGGCCGTAGATCGCGGCGATGTTGGGATGGTTCAGGACCGCGAGCGTCTTGGCCTCGCGCTGGAACCGGGCGACGCGGTCCGGATCCGACGCAAGCGCCCCAGGCAGGATCTTGATCGCGACGTCGCGATCCAGCCTCGTGTCTCGCGCCCGATATACCTCGCCCATGCCGCCGACACCGAGCTGGGCGGTCACTTCGTAAAAACCAATACGGCTGCCGGGCGAAAGCCCCATCGGGCGAGATGTTACGCCAGGAACGTCGGCAACTAGATGCTGGTGCGAGGACGAGCCTGTTTCAGGACTGTAGACCGGAGACTGTAGACCGTAGACCTGTCTACTGAAGCTCCGCCAGGCTCACATCCACGACGCGCGAGGAGCGCGGGGCGTTTCGCCACTGCACCAGGATGGGGCTCTGGTACACGCCCTCGACGATGGTGGGGTCGCCCCCCTCGCCGGCTGCCACCAGCAGGCTCACCGAGCGGCGCATCCGGAAGAAGCGTGAGGCGGGCACGGCCACGGTGCGTGACAGCAGCCTCTCGACCACCGACCCCCGCAGCCCCAGCCGGTCCAGGCACTCGTTCACGACCTGCACCAGGTCGTACTTCGCGTAGTCGAGCGTCCGGGCAGGCACCGCCAGCGGGTTGGCCATGACGTGGCGGTATTTCTCGGCCACGAAACGGAACGGGTTTCCCAGCACTTCGGCCAGGTCGTGGCGCATGAGCAGCGTTTCGTACTCGTTGACCGTCAGGCCCGAGTGCCGTTCCGCCGGATCGAGCGACAGGCGCAGACGGCCACGCTCGACGCCCGAGCGGCGCACGAAATCCAGCAGCTGCGCGTAGACGCCGATCTCCGGATCCTTGAGATTGATCGAGTCCACCGCGTGCGATGACACGGGGACCTCGATGCGGGTGGACGCCACCTGGTGCTCGTTGTTGTATCCGATGAGGCGCGTGCGCCGCTGTCGCGGGCGCCCATCGTTCACCCCGTCGAGATCCACGAAGAAGACGTGCTCGGTGGGCGCGTTGGGGTGCGTTACGCAGGTGCGGAGCCCACCGGCCATGAATGCCAGGTGCGAGTCGGCGTTGCGCGGCTCCACGGCCCGCTGATCGGGATCCAGATCGGATCGCGCTTCCAGCCGGTCGTGCTCGTAGCCCGCGCCCTCCGGAAAGATCGTGCGCAGGGCCTCCAGGTAGCTGGGGATGTGCTGCGCGCTCAGACGCGAGGCCAGGCCCCGCTCCAGAAAGCCCGCCGTCGTGTGGCAGGACCAATACAAACACCGCGGAAAGGCCGCCAGGGCGTGGTGTTCGGCGGCAAAGGTCTGGCGCAAATCGACCATGTCGAACCGCGCCTTGGGGGCAATCTCGACCGTCAGGTCGAGCGGTTTATCCGCCATGCCTGGGGGTTGAATCCATCAGCAGGTCTGAGAGAGTAGGGTAACACAAGGGGTTGCGGCTGTTCGGGTTCTCCCCCCCGGGCGTTGTTAGCAGTGAGATGAGCACGAGACCCCCAGCCTCGTCCTTCGAGGCATATTGCCGCGAAAAGGAGCGAGCTGCACTGGCAGCCCCGTTGTCTGGCTACTCCACCGTCCTGGAGGACGCCGAGGGAGTGGACCTGCTCGCCATCGGTTCGGCCTGGAGCCGCACGCTCTTCGACGGCGATTTCTACCGGTCGGCGGGTTCCCGGTCGCCAGATCTGCCGGCGGTGACACTCGTGCACAACTGGCCGCCCGACGATCCGCGCGCAGAAGCCGGCCTGCCTTCCGTGGGCGACGCCACGACACTGCACCTGATTCACGAGGGGCTGACGCGCGTGGACGCCGACGGCGTGCTGGGCGGCCGTGGCGTGGTTCGCGAGTGCGGCTACGTGGCCTCGGTGTGGCACCCCGAGCTTGTCGCGCTGCGCCTGTCTCGGGGCCTGCCGCGGCATCCCGTCCAGATCGTGGTGTCGGAAAGCGGGCGGCTCCCGTTCGATGAATGCGTGCTCTTCAACGAGCCGTCGCTGCGCGTCGTCGTGGTGACCTCGCGTCGAGGGGCCGCGACAGTGGCGCCAGTTCTACAGGACAGGCCGTGGATTCGAGTAGTCGACGCCGGCCAGCCCCTGTCGCTGCGCAAGGCCCTGATGACGCTTCGCCAGGAAGGATTGGCGGTGGTGGCGGCGCTTGGCGGCCGGCGCGTCGCATCGAGCCTGCTGGCAGACGGCCTCGTCACCGATCTCTACCTCACAGGGTCGGATGAAGACGGCGCGCGACCGTCCCGCGACTTCTACGACGGGCCTCCGGTGTTGCACCGGCGGGTGCTGGCCAAGCGCGGGCGACGCGGCTCGAACGGCGCGAGCTTCGAACACCTGGTGTCGCCTACGCCGAGGAGCTGGCAGCCTCAGCCGCCGTTTCGACGTTGAGCCAGGCCTCGCTCTCGACGTACGATGTCGGGGTCGGTGCCGCGAACGGCATT
>CAWEBF010000027.1:0-26570 GCA_963807235.1 uncultured Acidobacteriota bacterium | reverse complement strand
TGGACCGTAGACTGTAGACCGAATACTTCGGGCTAGGACAAGAAGATACTTCTCCCCGTCGCTTCTTGAACGCCTCCTCGTCGGCGCGCCATGTCGCCGCGATAGCGGTCGCAGACAGTCCGCCCTCGATCTGTTCACGCAGCGTGCTCGACCCGCTCAGGATGTCGAACGGGAGCTTGGTGTGCTCGTACTGGTACGGCGGCTGCCGCCACAGCTCGCGACCCGGGTCGAACCGGCGAAACATCCCGATCAACGCCACGCCGGTCAGCACCGGCCGGAACGCCGACCGGTCGGTGACGTGCGCCTGGCACCCGCCGCATGCCGTCCGCGCGTGCTTCTGGAACGTCGGCTCGAACACCGCCGGCCGGAAGATCACCCCGGGCAGGCCCAGCGCGTTCATCTCGCGCGCGAAGGACTCCGCATGGATGCCCGGCGCGCCCAGGAGCTCGAAAGGCCGCGTCGTGCCGCGGCCTTCGGACAGGAGCGTCCCCTCGACCAGCACCGTGCCCGGATAGACGACGGCCGTGTCCAGCGTCGGGATGTTGGGTGAGGGCATCACCCACGGGACGTCCGTCTCGTCGGCGAACATCTGGCGGCGCCAGCCGTCCATCGGCACCACGTCCAACGCGGCACCGATGCCGAACTCCTGGTTGAAGAAACGCGCCAGTTCGCCGATCGTCATGCCGTGACGCATGGGTATCGGAAATTGACCGACGAACGATTCGTAACCCTCCACCAGCGCCGCGCCCTCCACGTCCACGCCGTTGATCGGATTGGGCCGGTCGCACACGATGACCGGCACGCCGTGCCTCGCGCACGCGCGCAGGCAATTGGCCATCGTGTAGATGTAGGTGTAGATGCGCGCGCCGATGTCCTGCAGGTCCACGACCAGCGCATCCAGCCCGCGCAGCATCTCCGCGGTCGGCTCGCGCGTGTCGCTGTACAGTGAGTAGATTGGCACGCGCATCCGCGGATCGTCGGCGTGCGGCGTCTCGACCATGTTGTCCTGGACGTCCGACCGGAAGCCGTGCTGCGGGCCGAAGATGGCGCCCAGCTTGACGCCGTCGGCCGCCGCCAGCTGGTCCACGACGTGCGTCAGCCCGCGTCCTACCGAGGCGTGATTGCACGCCAGGCCCACCGTGGCGCCGCGCAGACGCGACGACGCGACCAGCGCTTCCGATCCAAGCCTCATCCGCGTAGATGATGGAGCCAGCATGGTGACATTATCGCTGGACCGGCCACCGATGAGACGCACCAAGATCGTCGCCACCATCGGTCCGGCGTCGAACACCGAGTCGGCCATACGGGATCTGGTGGCCGCCGGTGTCGATGTGTTCCGTTTGAACTTCTCGCACGGCGAGCACGCGGGCCACGGGGCAGTGATCGCCAGGATCCGCGCGGCCGCGGCCGAGGCGGGCCGGCATGTCGCGATCCTGCAGGATCTCTCGGGCCCGAAGATTCGAACCGGGCTCTTGAAGGACCACCAGCCAATCCCGCTCGAGCCGGGCGCCAGCCTGGTCATCGCAGCCGGAAGCTTCGAGGGCGTCCCGGGCCGAGTGTCCACCAGCTATCGCGAATTGCCCGGCGCGTGCGCCCCGGGGACACGCTGCTCCTCGACGACGGCCGGCTGCAGCTGCGTGTGGACTCCACGACGGCCGACGAGATTCGGACGACCGTGGTGGACGGTGGGCTGCTGGGCGAGCGCAAGGGCATCAACGCGCCAGGCGTGGCCCTGCCCGCCTCGGGCCTCACGCCCAAGGACCTCGAGGATCTGCGGTTCGGCGTGGCGGCGGGCGTGGACTTCATGGCCATGAGCTTCGTGCAGAGCGCCAACGACCTCCGGCAGGCGCGCGCGGCGCTGGCCGACGCGGGCGCACCCGATCTTCCGCTCGTCGCGAAGCTGGAGCGACCGGAGGCCGTGGAGCGGCTGGAGGAAATCCTGCGCGCGTGCGACGCCGTGATGGTGGCGCGGGGCGACCTGGGCCTCGAGCTGCCGCTCGAAACCGTGCCGCGCGTGCAGAAGGAGATCACCCGGCGGGCGCGCGCCCTGGGCGTGCCGGTCATCGTGGCCACCCAGGTCTTCGAGTCCATGATGAAGGAGCCCCGGCCCACGCGCGCCGAGGTCAGCGACGCCGCCAATGCCGTCGGCGACGGCGTGGACGCCATCATGCTGGCCGGCGAAACGGCGGCCGGCACGTATCCCCTGAAGGCGGTGCAGACGCTGGATCTCGTGCTGCGGGACGCGGAGCGGATCGTGGCGCCGTTCGTCTCGCTCGAGGAGGCGCACGTGCGCGCGCCCCACGGCCAGGCGATGTGCGAGGCGGCGATGACGCTGGCCGATCGCGGGCACGCGTCGGCGATCGTGGCCGTGACCCGGGGCGGGAAGACCGCGGGTTTGTTGTCGGCGCTGCGCCCGGGCACGCCGATCGTCGCGGCCACGGATCAACCGGTTGTGGCGCGCAGGCTGGCGTTGTCGTGGGGGTGCTGCCGCTCGTGACGACCCTCGAAGGCGATCTCAACCAGCTGGCCGACAGGTTCGGCACCTTGCTGGTCGAAGGCGGCGTGGTTCTGAGGGGCAGCGTGATCGTGCTGGTGAGCATGACGCCGGACGTGAGTCCGGGCCGGTCGAACTATCTCAAGCTGCAGTCCGTCTAGGGCTCGGGCCCTTCCGGGCCCGAGCCTTTGTCGCTGCCAGGGCGGTCTCTGCTACGGAACGACAGCCAGCTGCCCCCGGATCTCGCCGCCCGGGTTGGTCGTGGAGTGGATGTTCACGTAGGCGTTGCCGCCGGCGATGGCCTGGATCGCGTCCTCCATCGTATTGATGCCGTTGGCCGCGCTCGGACGTAACGCTGTCTGGCTGAGGCGGAACGTCAGGGTGAAGTCCCCGATCCGGCCCGGGATACCCGGGAAGTCGAGGATGATCGGGCCGGCCACGCCTCGCGGGCCAACGTGGATGTGGCCGGCGGTGCTCGCTGTTGGAAGGTTGAAGACGCGCAGCGTGACCGACAGCTCGCGGTTGGTGGTATCGAGTCCCACTTCCGCCGTGCCGACCGCGCCGGACAAGAGAGCAGGGGTTTCTTCGCCAGGCGACAGCACCGCGGCCATCTTCACGGCCTGCGCGGAGGCGCTGGCGGCCGTCAGCAGAACTGCTGCGGCCGTAACGGCAACGTATTTCAGTGTGATCTTCATGGGGTGTCTCGCTCCTTGTTTTTGCAAGTCCTGCAGAGGCGCCCCCGCTGCTGCATGAACCGCGCGCTTCGCAACGCGACATTCTATCCAACCGGCGCCTCGTGGAAACACGAATCGAACTACCGGTTCCGTCCTTACGCCGTCCGAAAGAGGGTTTCGGATGTTGTCAGCGTCACAGGAGGCTGCCGATGACGAACAGGGCCAGAACACCCACGACCAGCGTGAGAAAGAGCACGATCGGCAGCGGATGGAGCGGCGCCCGAAAGATCGTCGAATCCGATGGACGATCCAGTCGCAGCACCGCCGCCGCCGAAAGACCGAGGAAGAACACCGCGGCGGGCACGAAGTAGCCGAGGATTTGATCGAAGGTGCCGGCGGCCACATAACCGCACGACAGGGCCACTTGCACGAGGGTCAGCCATGGCGCGGTCCCCCGAGCGGGATCGAACCGGGCCAGCGCGCGCGGAAAGAGCCCATCGCGCGCCATGGCCAGATAGAGCCGCGGCGCCCCGAGCATCGTCGCGCCCAGGCTTCCCCCCACAGCCACGACCACAATCGCGGTCAACGCCGTTGATCCCCAGGCTCCGAAGAGCGAGGTTCCGATCGCGGCCACCAGCGCTTCGTCGCTCGCCGGCGTTCCGCCGGCCGCCACGCGCATGAAGCCCAGTGTCACGACCACGTAGATCAAGGTGACGAGCGCGATGCCTCCCAGCAGCGCGCGCGGCATCGTCTTTCGCGGCTCCGCCACCTCGCCGGCCATCCGGCCCAGTTCCCACCATCCCCCGAACGCGAAGAACGCCGCGATCACCGAGGCAGCCACGGCGTCGGCGCCTGGCAGCCCGGCAACGGGCGCTGCCGCGGCCGGATCGAGAGCCGGCGGCTCCTGGCGCAACAGCGTCGCGGTGACCAGCGCGCCAACCGCGAGCAGCTTTGCCGCGGCGGTCCATGTCATCAGCGCCGCGCTGGCGCCAATGCCCATCAGCGTCACGGCGCCAAAGCTCGCAATCGTCGCCATCGCCACCGCGGGGCCCCACGACGCGGGCGCGTCCACGAGCGCCAGAAGGTACTGCGAGAGGCCCAGGGCCAGCGCCGCCGTCAGGCCGGGGTCGACGACGAGCAGGGAGATCCACCCGTGCACGAAGGCGGCCGCCGGACCGAACCCCTCGCGCAGAAAGACATACCCTCCGCCGGCGCGGGGGAAGCGCGTGCCCAGCTCCGCGTAGCACAGTGCCCCGGCCGCGCTCAGGAGTCCCATGCCCAGCCAGATCGCCGTCGCGGCCGCGGGGTTGCCCACCGTGCGCAGCATCGTCGCGGGCGTGAGGAAGATGCCCACGCCGACCACGTTGGCCACCACCATCGCGGTGGCCGCCCAGCGGTCCCAGCCGGCGGGCCGCCTCGCCGGGCGCGGCCATCAGAACGTCAGCCGGGCCGCCAGTTGCATTGCGAGTGGTCCGCCGGAGCCGAACACGCCGCCCGCTGTCGAGACGGGCTGACCGAAGGTGCTCGATCGCAAGTACCCGGCGGTGCCCGGTACGTCCGAATCGCGGACGAGGACGTTCGAGTACCCGGAGTAGTTCACGTTGGATATGCCCAGGATGTTCGCGGTGTTGAAGAGGTTGAACAGCTCGAACGCGGGCTCGATGCGCGCCCGCGCGCCGATCCTGAAGGGCCGCGTCACGCGCAGGTCCACCGAGCTGAACGCGTCGCCGAACCGCGCGGACTCCGCAACGAGCGGCAGCAGCACGCCGTCAACGCCGCCCGAGGCGTTGAGCGAGGTGATGTAGGCATTCAGCTCGCCTGCGTCGCGAAACTGCCGGCCGCCGGCGTTGCGCTGCAGCACCGGGATCCGCGTCAGGCCGCCGGGCATCATGATGTCCATGGGCACCGCCGACGACACCGTCCAGATGCCCGCAAGGGTCACGGCGCCCGGTAGTGTGGCGCGCCCCGACGCCACGAGTCGATGGCGCCGGTCGTGCGGCGCCGGTCCCCATTCCCGCGCCAGGTCGTTCGGATCGATCGGCCCGTTGAGAAACGGGACCTGGTCGTCGTTCGCGTAGTTGAACGCCTTGGCCAGGGTGTAACCAAGCCGCAGATTGTGACCAGCCCCCCAATTGCGGTCCAACGAGACGAGCAGCGCGTCGTATTGCGTCTTCGCGCTGGATTCGATGTTCACGACGCGATCCGGCCCGCCGACCACCGGGTTGAACACTTCGCCCACCGTGCGGCCAATCAGAAAGTGCCGGCCGCTGGTGTGCATGCCGTCCACACGCACGTTCGCTCCAGCCACGCGGCCTTCGATCCCCAGATGGAACTCCTGCACCAGCGGATTCTGCAGGTGCGGGTCGATGATGTTGATGCCCGAGGCGCCCGCACCTGGCAGGATGAATCCGGTGAAGGGATTGGCGAGCGTGGGTGCGAACGGCGGCAGCCGCCCTGTCTGGGGGTCCAGGAAGAAGACGTTCCCGGCGCGCACTTCGATCGGCAGCGCGCGCCCGTCCAGCCCGCGCTCGAGCGACTGGATCTGCAGCACGATCCGGTCGTAGTACACGCCGTAACCGCCGCGCACGAGCAGCCGCCCCGACTCGTCGGCGCTCCAGACGAAGCCGGCGCGCGGGGACAGGTTGTTCAGGTCACGCTGCCGTTCATCGTGCACGAACGGCGCCACGATCGGGTTGAGCTCGGAGACGCGGCTCTGGTTGTTCACCTCGGTGTCGAGCTCATAACGGAGGCCGACATTCAACTGCAGCCGGCTCGACAGGCTCCAGTCGTCCTGCAGGAACATCGCCACGTGCGTGTTGTCCGAATCGGGCAGGTTCAGGGCCTGGTCGGGCTTGCCGCTGCGAAGAGTCACGGCGAACAGGAGATCGTTGTCGTCGATGCGTCCGTCGCCCGTGTGATCGAAGGTGGGGAAGTCCTGCACCAGCTCCACGCGTCCCTGCTGGAACACGCCGAGCCGGAACTCGGCGTCGATGCGCTGCCACTCGCCGCCGAACCGCACGCTGTGCCCGCCCCGATCACCGCCGTCGTGTTGGCGATCTGGGTCCTCGTCTGACGCGTCTCCTGCGGCATGCGGAAGGAGGCGCCGTCCACCAGGCTCGGGAACGTCAGCTGCGGCAGCACCGCGGCCGGTTCGGTGACGTTGAGGAACGTGCTGACGCTGCCGCTGAGCGAGTTGACCCAGTGGCCGGCCGGCGCGGCCGTCCACGTACCCAGCACTGCGTTGTAGCGATTGGTCGCCGTCTGCCGCTGGGTCGCTGAACCCATGGCCCGTTCTCCCGCGCTCGACGACGTGTCGTTGGCCGATTGTCCCGCGTAGCGCCCCGAGACGCGATGGGTCCCGCGGGCCGCATCGAGGCGCAGCGTCCAGAGACGATCGCTCAGGGGCGCCTCCGCGAAGCTGCGCCGAATCGTACGCGCTGCCGTATCGCGCGTGCCTACTTGCACGCCGCCGTCCTGATGCCGCAGTTCGGCCGCGGCGAACCAGAACAGCCGGTCGCGTTGAAACGGACCTCCCGCGGCCCCCGAGACCTGCTGCCGATCGAATGGCGGCTGCTCGGCTTCGTCGTCGATCGTCGCCGGCAGGGTCTGCCAGGCGCCATCACGCGCGTAAAGCGACGCCGAGCCGCGGACGACGTTCGTGCCCGAGCGGGTCACGACGTTGACGGCCGACGATGCCGAACGCCCCAGTTCCGCGCCGAAACGGCTCGTCGCGATCTGGAACTCCTCCACGGCATCGATGGGCAGGTTGAGCAGCGGTCCGCCCACTACGTCGTCGTTGTTGTCCTGCCCGTCGATGGTCACGTTGCCGCCGCGGCCCATTTGTCCGGCCGACGCGATGAGCACGCTGTTCGTCTTGGTGGGATCGAACGTCGGGGTCGGGGCGTTGCCCGGCACCAGGAGCGACAGCTCCAGGAAATTCCGTCCGTTGAGCGGCAGCGTCTCGATGGCGGCGGCCGACAGGACGCCGTCCACCGCGGAACTGGCGGGCCGACCCGGCGCCTCCACGCTGACGTTCTCGCGCACGCCCGCGAGCGCGAGGCGCACATCCAGGCGCAGCCGCTGGCCCACCTGCAACACCAACTCGTCGGCTTGCCAGGTGGAGAAACCCGACAGCTCCACCAGTGCCTTGTAGGCGCCGGGTGGCAGCAGCGGCAACGAAAACTGGCCATCTTCCGAGGTCGTCGTGGCCCACGAGCTGCTGGTCGCCAGCGACTGCACCGAGACCGTTGCGCCTGGGATCGGGGCACCCTGTGGATCGACGACGCGCCCGGCCAGGCCGGCGACCGCGGGCTGCGCCTGGGCCGTGGCGCCGAGAGCCATCAGGAGGGCGAGACACTGCACCAGCAAGGCGGAGCGGTCCGTTTTCTTCTGGGTGGTTTGACGCGCAGCCTTGCTGGTCATGGTCGTTTCAGATGGGGATAGAAGTGAAGGGGTGCGCCTTGCGGCTCGGCCGGCGGCGGTGAAGGGGGCATCAGTACGGTCGGGAAAAGCCTGGTCCCGTGCCCCTCGAAATCTCGCGCCCATTCCTTGTGGTTGTAGACGCACACCGGCAGGCAGATCGAGCAGTAGGAGTGCTTCGCGAAGTACGGAAAGCAACGGCCTGTATCAACGACGTACCGGTCGTTGCCCAGGTGGTCGGGGCCGGCCTCGGGGCTGCGTTCGTCCGGAATCGCCTGCGGCGGGCAGTACTTGCGGCACGCCAGGCAGGTATCGCAGAACTTCGCGATGCCGGCGTCGATGGGATGGTCCACGGCCAGCTCGATCGACGTCGCCACGCTGCCCATGCGGAACAGCGGGCCGAGCCGAGGGTTGATGATCGATCCGTGCCGCCCCAGCTCACCGAAGCCGGCTTTGAGACCGATGGGGATGTGCAGCAGGTTGCTGTCGCCGATCGGATGCTCGACCTGGCAGCTGTAACCCAGGGAGCGCACGTAGTCGGCGAGCCGGATGACCGTTTCACCCAGCGTGAAGTAGACCCGCAGGCATTCGATGGCCGACGCGCGCGACGGCACCTCCTGGAATTCGCGCCACCGCATGCGTTGGCCGACGGCGATGGCAAACCGCTCGGTCACCGAACGGCCGCGATAGACGTCGCTGGGCTCGATGGCGCAGATGCCGACGATGTCGGCGCCGAACGCGAGCGCCTTGGCTTTCAGCTGGCGTGCGGCGTCCTCCGGCGAGTCGAAGCGCACGCGCTCGGACGCGACCGGACCATCGAAGCGAGGCTCCTGCTCTTCGAAGATGAGCCTGAGGAATTCGGTCACCTCGTCGATGGCGATCGTGCGCCCGCCGACGGCGGCGTACCAGTCCTCCCAGGCAAATGGCGAGGCTTCAGCCACGAGCGGGCTGTTCGATGTCCACGGGCGGACCCGCGTAGCCATGCTCGGTGACCATCCGCGCGCGCTCCCGGTATCCCTCGCGGTCGTCGGGGGTCCACGCCCCCAGCCCGTCCACGTAGCGGTTGTACATGCAGAAGGCCGCCGCGATGAGCACCGTGTCGTGAATCTCGGTGTCGGTGGCTCCGGCATTGCGCGCCCGCATCACGTCGTCGTGGCGAACGGCCTTTCCACTCTCCTGCACACGGGCCGCCAGCGCGAGCAGCGCCTTCATCTTGTCCGACACCGGCGCGTTCTCCGGATCGCCGACGACCTGGGCGACCAGCGCCTCGTCGCCCAGATAGCAGGCGGCGATGGCGGCGTGGCTGTTGTGACAGAACACGCACTGGTTGCGCGCCGAGACGTGGGCGGCGATGATCTCGCGTTCCGCTGGGGTCAGGGAGTTGGATGCCCGCAAGAGGGCGTTGGCGAGATCCGTCAGCGGGCCAGCGGTTTCGGGGCGAAACGTCAGCAGCGATCGGATACCGGGGATGCCTGGCGGAACGGCGATGTGAGCCACGGCATCGACTCTAGAGCGCCCCGCCGGGTGCAGCAATAGTGCGGATCCATTACCGGCTGGCTCGCACCCGGCAATGCACAATGCAGGCTACCCTGAGACCGATCTATGTGCTTCGGCAAGAATCGCGTCGTCTGTTTGTCCGCCATCCTCGGCCTGGCCGTTCTCTCGTCGGACTGTGCCCGGGACGACCGTGGAACAGTCGCCATCGCCGCGTTCGAACTCGAAGAGATGACCGTTCTGGAACTGCAGGACGCGATGGCGTCTGGCCGGTACACATCGCGGCAGCTCGTGGAGCGCTATCTCAAGCGCATTGAAGAGATTGACCGCAGAGGTCCGACGCTCCGGTCGATCATCGAAGTCAATCCCGACGCCCTGCGCATCGCCGACGAACTCGACGCCGAGCGCCTTCAGCGCGGTTCCCGTGGCCCGCTCCACGGCATCCCCATCGTCATCAAGGACAACATCGACACCGCCGACCGGATGATGACGACGGCGGGATCGCTGGCGCTCGAGGGTGCGATCGCGCCACGAGATGCGTTCGTCGTGGAACGCCTGCGGGCGGCCGGCGCAGTGATCCTCGCAAAGACGAACATGAGCGAGTGGGCGAACATCCGCTCCATGAAGTCATCGAGCGGTTGGAGCGCACGCGGCGGTCAGGTGAAGAATCCGTATGCGCTGGACCGCAGTCCTTGCGGCTCGAGCTCGGGCAGCGGGGTCGCCGCCTCCGCCAACCTGGCTGCGGTCGCCATCGGCACTGAAACCGACGGCTCGATCGTTTGCCCCGCTGGCGCCAATGGCATCGTGGGCATCAAGCCGACTGTGGGCTTGATCAGCCGTGCGGGCATCATCCCAATCTCGCACACGCAGGACACCGCCGGCCCCATGGCGCGCACGGTGAGAGACGCGGCGATCTTGCTTACGGCGATGACAGGACGCGATCCGCGTGATCCGGCCACGGCAACCGCACCGGGTCAGGCACCGGATTATGCGGCTGGGTTGGACGCCGGGGCGTTGAAAGGCGTCCGCATCGGGGTCTCGCGGAAGCTTCATTTCGGGTATAGCCCGGAAGTTGATCGCCTGATCGAGTCCGCCATCGAGACGATCAAGTCACAGGGCGCTGTGGTCGTGGATCCGGTGGAGATTCCAACGGTGGATCGGATCGATCGATGTGAGCAGGAACTGTTGCTGTACGAATTCAAGGCCGATCTGAACGCGTACCTCGCCAACCGGGGTCCAGGCACTCCGGTCCGGACGTTGGCGGACGTCATCGCCTTCAACGAGCGGGAGAAGGCGCGGGAGATGCCGTTTTTCGGCCAGGAGATATTCGAACAGGCCGAGAAGAAGGGCCCACTCACATCCAGCGACTACCGGACGCATCTTGCCAACTGCCGGCGGTGGGCTGGGGCTGAAGGGATTGACGCCGTGATCAACAGGCACAAGCTTGACGCGCTGGTCGCGCCGACCGGTAGCCCTGCGTGGGCGATCGATCTGGTCAATGGGGATCACTTTCTTGGCGCCAGCTCCAGTGCTGCAGCCGTCGCAGGCTATCCGAATATCACAGTTCCCGCCGGTCAGGTGCTGGGGTTGCCGGTGGGAATCTCGTTCTTCGGTGCAGCCTGGTCGGAAGCGACCTTGGTCCGACTTGCCTACGCTTTCGAGCAGACAACACGCCATCGGCGCGTGCCGAAATTGCTTCCATCGTTAGAACTGCAGAGAAGTTTCTGAATTCTGAATTCTGAATTCTGACTTTTGACCTGGGCGGCACTATGGAGCAGGCGAGAGCCCCTTGCCTTCCGTGCAGTCGTAGGCGCGGCCCGCGGCCAGCTTCGTGAATTCCTCGGTGCGGCCGCTCGGCCACGAAATCACCACGCGATCGACGGTGTCTCGCTGTCCGACGCCGAAGGTGAGAGGGAGCTCCGACTGCGACAGGTAGCTGGATCCGCTCTTGACCATCCGCGCCTGGGTTGTCCCGCCATGGAAGATCCGCACCAGCGCGCCGATCGCATCGCGGTTCGACATCGTCCCTCTGAGCCGCAGCCGGAGGCTCTTGTTGCCCGCCAGTTGATCGTTGCGCAGCAGCACGGCCGGACCGTTGTTCGTCGTGAGCAGCAGATCCACGTCGCCGTCGCGATCGAAGTCGCCGCAGGCGAGGCCCCGGCCCACGCGCGGTGACGCAAAGGCGCCGCCCAGTGCCTGCGCCACGTCCTGAAACCGCCCGCGGCCCTGATTGAGAAAAAGATGCGGGGCTTGCGCGTGGCCGACGCCGCTGCGGATGTTGCGGACCGTGGCGTCGATGTGGCCGTTGGCCACCACGAGATCAACCGCGCCATCCAGATCGAAGTCCGCGAAGGCACATCCGAACCCGAGGCGGTTGCGCGACGCCGCGCCCATACCGGACGTGATGGCCGTGTCGCGGTACAGGCCTGCCTGCTGCACCGGACTGAACAACCCCACCATCTCCCCCTCGAAGTTCGTGACGGCCACGGAGGGGCGGCCCGTGGCGTCCAGGTACGCCACATCGACGCCCATGCCGGCGCGGGCCTTGCCATCTTCGCTGAGCGCGACGCCGGCTTCGAGCGCGACGTCCCTGAAGCGCCCGTTGCGCTGGTTGCGATACAGCTTGTTGGGCTGTGTGTCGTTGGCTACGAAGATGTCGGGCCAGCCGTCCTGGTCGTGATCGACGAGCGCCACGCCGAGCGCCTTGGAGCTGGAGTCGAAAATGCCGCAGGTCGCCGTCACGTCCTCGAAGGTGCCGTTGCCGCGGTTGCGAAAGAGCCAGCACGTGTCGCCGCGATAGGCCTCCGGCGTGCAGTAGGACTTACGCTTGCCGTCCACGCTGCAGAAGACGTCGTTCTCCAGCGCCCACTTCACGTAGTTGCAGACGAAGAGGTCCAGGTGGCCGTCGCGGTCGAAGTCCACCCACATCGCGGACGTGCTGAACGCGGCGCGGCCGTCGAGCCCGCTGGCGCGGGTGACGTCCGCGAACGTGCCTCGGCCGGTGTTGCGGAACAGACGGTTCTGGCCCACGCAGGTCACCAGGAGGTCGGGGAAGCCGTCGTTGTCGTAGTCGCCCACCGCGACGCCCATTCCGTACAGCTCCACGTCCAGGCCCGCGGCGCGCGTCACGTCGGTGAACGTGCCGTTGCGGTTGTTCCGGTAGAGGCGCATGGTGGACCGCTGGCGCTTGTGCCCGGGCCAATCCATGCCGTTCACGAGCAGCACGTCCTGCCAGCCGTCGGCGTCGTAGTCCAGGAACGCGCAGCCGGAGCCGAGCGTCTCGGGGAGCAGCGTGCCCCCGTGGGCCCCGTTGTTGTGCCGGAACGCCAGGCCCGATGGACCGGTCACGTCCACCAGCCTGAAACCCGGAGCGGGTTGTTGTTGTGCCTCCGCGATCGGGCCATAGATCGCCGCACCGAGGCCGCCGGCGGCCACGCTGAGGAACCCGCGCCGGTTCACAACGGGTTCACCAGCCCGTTCTGCAGCGCGTAGACCACGAGCTCCGCGGTCTTGTGCACTCCCAGCGCGCTCATGATGTTCGCGCGGTGCACGGCCACGGTGTTGATGCTGAGATCGAGCTTGGCCGCGATCTCGCGGTTGTTGAGCCCGTTGCACACGAGCTGCAGTACCTCCAGCTCACGAGGCGTCAGCCGCCGGGTGCGCTCACCGGGCAGGGCCTGTTTCATCAGTGCCGGGTCGATCACGCGCTCGCCGGCCGCCACTCGTTTCACGGCCGCGGCCAGGTCGAGGTCGATGGCGTTCTTCAGGATGTAGCCCCGCGCGCCGGCGTCGAGCGCCTGCCGGACCAGCGTGTCTTCGGAGTGCATGCTCAGCATCAGCACGACTGCCTCGGGCCGGGCCGCCACGATGGCCTTGGTGGCCAGCAGGCCGTTGGTTCCCGGCATGGCCGCGTCCATCACGATCACGTCGGGGGTCAGCGCCGCCGCCAGCTGGATGGCTTCGTCGCCGTTGCTGGCTTCGCCCACCACGCGCAGGCCGGGGTCGTCCTCGAGGAGCCGCTTGAAGCCGCGGCGCACGAGCGCATGGTCGTCGGCCAGGAGCACGCTGATCGTGTCACTCACGCCTTGTTCCTCAGAGGGTACTGTCAGCCCGACGCGCGTGCCGCCACCAGGCCCGCGCTCGACGCTCAGTGTGCCACCCACGAGCTCCGCACGTTCGCGCATGGTGGTGAGCCCGAGGCCACGAGCCGCCTGTTGCGCGTGGATGCCCTTGCCGGCGTCTTCAACCTCGAGCCTGAGGGCGTTCTCCGTGATGTCCAGCCTGACCGACGCCCGCTGCGTGCCGGAGTGGCGCGCCACGTTGGTCAGCGCTTCCTGCAGGACTCGGTACACCTGGATGCCGACAGCCGCATCGACGGTCGCGGACCCACTACGCTGGTAGTCCACCGCCACGCCCAGCTGGCGCTCGACAGTCGAGACGTACCAATCCACCGCCGCGGCGAGCCCCAGCTCCTCGAGGATGGACGGGTGCAGCGCCTGCGACAGCCCGCGCACGTTGTCGAGGGCCGTCTGCGCCACCTCGCCGATCTCGCGCAGCTCGGCGCGAACCGGCGACTCCGGCGGCGTCTGCTTCGCGACGCGTCCCAGCATGGTGCCGACAGCGGTCAGCAACTGGCCGAATTCGTCGTGCAGCTCCCGCGCCAGCTCCCGCAGTGTGGACTCGCGCGTCGTGATGAGCGTCCGGGCCAGCTCCTGACGCGCCGCCGACAGCGCCGACAGCTCGCCGAAGAGCCGCCTGTTGGACCGAATCAGCACCAGGCTGGTCACGACGATGGCGCCGAGCGTCGCCGCCAGGAACCAGTACGCCTGGCGCTCCACGCGGTCGTAGATCGCCTGCGTTTGCCGCGCGGCTTCTTCCTCGCGTTCGTTGTTCTGCACCAGCAGCCGCGCCACCGTGGAGCTGATGGCGGCCTGCCGCGCCTGCAGCGACAGCTGCACCTGCGCGCGCGCCTGCGTCTCCTGGCCGGTGTCCGCGAGCGCGAAGATGCGATCCGCCGCGTCCCAGAACTGCTGCACCGCGCTGGCCAGATACTGGCGCTGCTCGGTCGCCTCTCCCGCGACGGCCGCCGCTCCTTGTCGCGTCAGGGCGTCGTCCAGGTCGCGACGGATGCGCTCGAACTGCGAGGTCCACGCCGACAGCGGATAGCGGGACTCGGTGTCCAGCATGTCCCGCATCGCCAGCCCCAACTGGTTGAGATCGTTCTGGATACGCAGGAGCTGCAAGGACTCGCGCCGGTTGCGATCGGTCAGCTCGGTCTGCAGGCGCCGCAGGCCGTCGATCTGCCCCGACACGTACCACGAATAGGCGGCCACGGTCATCAGGATGACGACGAGTCCGGCGAGCAGCGCCGGTGTCGGCGAACGGAGTTGGTCACGAACCGGGCTCTCGGCGGGGATGGTAGCACTGCAGTGCTGGCCTGGTGGTCGGGCCGGTGATAACGTATTTCTTCCGCGAGTGATGGGCAGGAGGAGAGTGGCATGACGAGAGCGCTGGTGCTGGGGACGTTGGTCTGCGTTGGGGCGTTGTCGCTGGTCGTGTCAGGCCAGGCGCCGCCCTCCGGGATTTCACCCAAGGCGGTGGCGGCCACCAGGATCGAGAAGGTCAAGGACAACCTCTACGTCATCACGGGCTCCGGCGCTGCCGACATGGAAGCCTTCAGCGGCGGGAACACCGCCGTGTTCATCACCGATGCCGGCGTCACGCTCGTGGACACCAAGCTGCCCGGCTGGGGGCCCACGATTCTCGAGCGCGTGAAGTCGGTCACCAACAAGCCCATCACGCGCGTGATCAACACCCACACGCATAGCGACCACACGGGCAGCAACGAGTTCTTCGGCGCCACGGTAGAAAGCGTGGTCCAGGAGAACACCAAGACGAACATGGCCAAGATGGACGAATTCACGGGCGCCAAGGCCAAGTTCCTCCCGAACAAGACCTACAAGGACAAGCTCACGCTGGGGTCGGGCAAGGATCAGATCGACCTGTATCACTTTGGCCCGGGCCACACCAACGGCGACACCTTCGTGGTCTTCACCGCGGCACGCACGATGCACACGGGCGACATGTTCGCCTGGAAGGCGCTGCCGTACATCGACCCCGACAACGGCGGCTCGGTGGTGGAGCAGCCGAAGACGCTGACCCGTGTCCTCGACGGCGTCAAGAACGTAGACACTGTCATCAACGGCCATATCCCCGTCGGCACGTGGCAGGACCTGCGCGACTTCCGCGACTTCAATGCCGACTTCGTGGCCTACGCGGAGCGCTCGCTCAAGGCCGGCAAGAGCGTGGAGCAGGCGGTGAAGGAATACACCGTGCCCGCCCGATTCAAGGGCTACATCGCCAATGTGAACCCCGCGTTCGGCGGACCGAAACCGAACCTCGAGATCGCCTACAAGGAACTGGGCCGCCGCTGACGGCCACGCGCGTCCAGGTTGCCATCGTGGGGGCCGGCCCGTCCGGCCTCCTGCTCGGTCAGCTCCTCCATCGCGCGGGCATCCACGCGATCGTCATCGAACACCGCAGCGCCGAGTACGTGCTGGCCCGCGTCCGGGCCGGTGTCCTCGAGCAGGGGATGGTGGATCTGCTTGGCCGTGCCGGCGTCGGCGAGCGTGTGGCCCGCGAGGGTCTGGTCCACGACGGCTTCGACATCCTGTTCGCTGGCGGCCGTCACCGAATGGATCTGGCGGCCCTGACCGGGCGGCACGTCGTGGTCTACGGCCAGACGGAGGTCACGAGAGACCTGATGGACGCGCGCGCCGCCGCCGGCGCGGACACGGTATACGAGGCGGCCGGCGTCAGCGTCCACGACTTCGACACGGATCAGCCGAGCGTCCGGTATCAGAAGGACGGGCTCGATCATCGTGTGTCGTGCGACTTCATCGCCGGGTGCGACGGCTTTCACGGCGTGTGCCGGCAAAGTGTGCCCGCCGGGGCGATCACCCAGTTCGAGCGCGTGTATCCGTTTGGATGGCTGGGTGTGCTGTCGGAGACGCCGCCCGTGTCTCACGAGCTGATCTACGTGAACCACGACCGCGGCTTCGCGCTGTGCAGCATGCGCTCCGCCTCGCGGAGCCGCTACTACGTGCAGTGCTCCCTGTCCGAAACCGTGGACGAGTGGCCGGACGAGCGGTTCTGGGACGAGCTGCGGTCCCGGCTCGGCGGCGACACCGCGGCTCGACTGGTCACGGGGCCGTCGATCGAGAAGAGCATCGCGCCGCTGCGAAGCTTCGTCGCGGAGCCGATGCGGTTTGGCCGGCTGCTCCTGGCCGGGGACGCGGCGCACATCGTCCCGCCCACGGGGGCGAAGGGGTTGAACCTGGCGGCCAGCGACGTCCACTACTTGTCGTCGGCGATCGTCGAGTTCTATGAGTCCGGGAGCGGCGACGGCCTCGAGGCGTATTCGTCGCGCGCGCTGGCGCGCGTGTGGCAGGCCGAACGCTTTTCGTGGTGGATGACCCACTTGCTGCACAAGCTGCCCGACGCCGGGCCGTTCGGCGAGCGCGTGCAGCGAGCGGAGCTCGAATATCTGGCGAGCTCGAGCGCCGCGCAGAAAGCACTCGCGGAGAATTACGTGGGGCTTCCTTACTAAGGCCTCCGGCTTTCGGCTCCCGGCTCCCGGCTTACGACTAACGACTAACGACCAACGACTAACGGCGACCCGAGCCCCCGACACTGCGCCCTGCGCAAGGGTGGCCATCATCCATGCGGAAGACGCCAGGTTTGGTGTGTTTCACTCAGCAAAAAACGTGATCTGACGACGGCTGACACGCGAGATAGTCGTTGACGGTCGGCGCTATCCGCAGTACCTTCCGCGCCGCAAGCAGTAGCTACGCTTGCCGGGCGGTTCGCGTTTACGCCCGTACCCTGGTCTTTCCAATCGATCAATCGGGTCCCTTTTCAGGTTCGATTCCCACGCGGGGAATAGGTCACTTCGATCAAGGGAGGTTCCGATGTCCACCGTCGTCAGGTGTTTCGTCGCTCTCGCCTGCATGGTCCTTCTACCCTCGCTGGCGCTCGCGCAGGGTTCGCTCAGCGGAGTCGTTCGCGATACGTCAGGTGCCGTGCTGCCCGGCGTGACGGTTGAAGCCGCCAGTCCGGTTTTGATCGAAAAGGTCCGTACAGCCGTGACCGACGACAATGGCCGCTATCAGATGATCGACCTGCGGCCGGGCACGTATACCGTCACGTTCACGCTCGCCGGCTTCAACACCGCCAAGCGGGAGAACGTCGCCCTTAGCGGCGCTGGTGCTTCGGCCGTCGACATCGAATTGCGTGTCGGTTCGCTCGAGGAGACGATCACCGTGACGGGCGAGGCACCGACGGTAGACGTGTCCACGACGTCGCGTTCGGCGGTCTTGACCGCAGACACCATCGATGCGCTCCCCTCCTCGCGCAACTACGCCAGCCTGGCGCGCATGATTCCCGCGGCCGTGTTCAACGGTACGGACGTTGGCGGCTCCGGGCTGCAGGGCGTCGGCGGCAGCGTCCAGGTCCACGGCAGCCGGCAGCAGGACCAGCGCGTGACGCTCAACGGGATCAACACGATGACGCTGCAGGCGGGCGGCAACATCGGTGGGCAGATCCCCGACGCTGGATCGGCCACTGAAGTCGTCGTGGACCACACGGCGGTGTCGGCCGAGCTGCCGACGGGCGGCGTGCGCATCAACTTTATTCCCCGGGACGGCGGCAACCGGTTTGCCGCGGCCGCCTTCTTTACGTTCACCAACGGCGGCCTGGCTAGCAGCAACTTCACCGACGAGCTCAAGGCCGCGGGTCTCACGACACCGAACGAGGTGAAGAAGAACTGGGACCTCAACGCGTCGGCCGGCGGTCCCATCAAGCGCGACGCGCTGTGGTTCTGGTTCTCGTCGCGCTACATCGGCACGGAAAGCTACGCGCCGGTGGCCATGAATCTCAACGCCTACAAGCCCACCGAGTTCCTGTATGCGCCGAGCACCGAACGCGGGCTCCTGATCGGGCGTTCCTACAACAGCAGCCTGAGAGCCACCTGGCAGGCGGCGCCAAAGGTCAAGATTGCCGGCACCTACAAGCAGGACAAGTGGTGCGACTGCCCCAACGGCGTCAGTGCGACGGTGGCGCCGGAGGCCGCGCGCGACTTCCGCTTCCCGGTGCTGCGGCAGCTGCACGGGGAGCTGACGTCGCCGCTCACGAGCCGCGTGCTGGTCGAAGCGGTGGGCATGCACCTGTACGAGCGCTGGGGCTTCATGCACATGCAGGCGCCGCGTGGCTCCGACCCCGAGTTCGAGGCTGTCGCGCCTCAGATGATCTCGGTGACCGAACAGTCGAACGGCCTGGTCTATCGCGCGCCGACTGCCAACAACAACAACACCCGTGTGCCGAACTTCGCCTACCGGGCGGCGCTGGCCTACGTGACGGGATCGCACAGCTTTAAAACCGGCTTCAACCGCACGCACGGCTACCAGGAGACGACCAACTACAACCTGAACGCGCTGGCCTTCCAGTTCAACGGCGCCGTGCCGAACCAGCTGACGATGCGGGCCAATCCTGTCAGCTTCCGCAACCACCTGGACAACGACCTCGGCATCTTCGCCCAGGACAAGTGGACGCTGAAGCGCACCACCGTGAACCTGGCGATTCGCTACGATCACTTCGTCGCCAGCTTCCCCGAGCAGGTCGTCGGCCCGGCTGAGCTGGCGCCGAGCAGGAGCTTCGTGTTCCCGGCGCAGGACAACCTGAACTGGAACGACATCACCTACCGGACCGGGCTGATCTACGACCTCCGCGGCAACGGCAGGACGGCCGTCAAGCTGACGTTCAACAAGTACCTGCGCGGGCAGACGCTGAATGCGCTTGGCACCGACCCGAACCCCGTCAACGCGATGGTCACTACGGCCAACCGGGCCTGGACCGACGGCAACCGGAACTTCAGGCCCGACTGCAACCTGCTGAACTTCGCGGCGCAGGACAATCTGGCCAGTGGCGGAGACCTGTGCGGGCAGCTCAATAATCCGCTCTTCGGCTCCGCGGCGCGCAGCGCCTCGTTCGACGACATCCTGCGAAGAGGCTACGGCAACCGCGAAACCAACTGGGAGTTCTCGGGTGGCGTGCAGCACGAAATCCTGCCGCGCGTTTCGCTGGACGTGGGCTACTTCCGGCGGATCTGGAAGAACTTCCGCGTGACCGACGACTTGTCGGTCGCGGCCTCCGACTACGACGTGTTCAGCATGATAATCCCGGCCGATCCGCGGCTGCCGGACGGTGGCGGCTACCGGCTGGAAGGTCTTGTGGCACTCAAGCCCACGGCCTTCGGGCGCCCCCTACAGGCAAACAACACCCTGGACCGCACCTACGGCAGCCAGAAGGAGCACTGGAACGGCTTCGACGTGACCGTTGACGCGCGGCTGCAGAACGGGTTGACTCTGCAGCTCGGTACCAGCACTGGCAGATTGTCGGAAAACGACTGCGACATCGTCACGAAAGTGCCGGAGATGCTGAACGTCTCGGGAGCTGTGTTTAGCAGCGTGGTATTGCCGGGGGGAACGCCGACCTCGTGGCGGGCACAGCAGTTTTGCGATCGCCAGACGCCTTGGCAGACGCAGTTCAAGACGTTCGGCGTCTACACGATTCCCAAGGCCGAAGTGCAGGTGAGCGGCACGTTCCGGAGCATCCCAGGCGACACGCTCCGGGCGGTATTCAACGCCAGCAACGCCTATCTGGCGGCCAACTCCACGCTGGGTCGTGCGCTCGCGGGCAACGCGCCGAATTTGGCGATCGACCTCGTGGCGCCCTATAGCGTGTTCCTGCCGCGGCGGAACGAGCTGGACGTGCGCTTCGGCAAGATTCTGCGTCTGGGGCGGTCCAAGTACGTCGTCAGCATGGATCTGTTCAACGCGCTGAATACGGACGTCGTGGTGAACGCGAACCAGAACTTCGCCGTGTGGCAGCGCCCGACGGCGATTCTGAACGCACGCCAAGTCAAATTTAGCGTCCAGTTCGATTACTGAAGACAGGCTCCGGGCTCCGGGCTACAGGCTCCGGGCCTTCTTCCCGGTCCTGCCGCGACGAGCGGCGGGACCGGGCTCTAAACTACCAACCTCCACCGACAGTCCGTACCAACTCAGCGGGGCAGAATGGCAACCGCCCTCAGCGGTGCCCCACTGCCTCCACCTATCTTCATCGGCAGCGCGACGATGTAGGCACCGCGCGCGGGCAGGCGGTCCAGGTTCGTCAGGTTTTCGAACGCGGGCACGTTGCGTTCGTAGAGCACCCGGTGGGACTCGTAAAGCATGGACTGACCGTAGTCGATGCTGGCGGTGTCGATCCCAACGGCCTTGAGCTGCCGGTTGGCGACCAGCCAGCGCGCGGCATCGGGGTGCAGGCCGGGGAAGTGCAGCTGCTTCACGGCATCGGCGCCGCGCTGAGCCGTGCCCAGATAGCGCGCGGCGTCGGGCCAGCGACGTGAGAACCCAGTGCGGAGCAAGAGCATCGCGCCGGCGGGGATCTGTCCCTGCGTGCGTTCGGCCTGCTGGATGTCATCCGCTGTCACCTGATAGTCGGCGCCGGCGTCGGCCTGTGCCACGACGTCCACCACGTAGGCCTCGCCGAAGAAGCGATCCAGCGGAATCTGGTCCACCGTCTGCGCACCTTGCGCGAAGTGCACCGGCGCGTCCAGGTGCGTGCCGCCGTGCTCCGAGGTGAAGAAGTTGTTCGCGGCGTAGTAGTAGCCGCCCGGCGTCACGCCGTCGGCGACTTTGTCCAACCGGAACGACTCGGCCGTGGGCCAGAACACCGTGGTCTTGTCGTAGGTGTGCGACAGGTCCACCAGCGTCCCCGTCGGGAACGCCGCGGGCTTGCCTTCAGTGGGTGGAGCAGGCGCCGGCGTCGGCGCCTGTGCGCAAGCAGTAATGCTGAGAAGCAGTGGTACGAATGCAGTTCGAGCGATCTTCCGGATGTCCATGAATGCAGTTTAGCTTCAGGACTGTAGACCGTAGACCGTAGACCGGAGACCGAAACGGCTTCGGGCTCGGCTGGTGAGCAGGGCTACTCTGCGAACTTGTACCCGAGCCCGACGACCGTTTCGATTTGCATCCCTGCCGCTCGCAACTTGGCGCGCAGCCGCCCGATGTGAACGTCCACCGACCGCGTCTCGATGGAGGAGTTGAAGCCCCACACCTGCTCCAGCAGGCGGTCGCGGGTGATGACGCGGTTCTTGTTGACCACGAAGTGACGCAGCAGCTCGAACTCGCGGCGCGTGAGATGCACGGGCTCGCCGTCCACCTGGATCGATACGGCGTCGAAGTCCGCGTAGAGGTGCGCGCCCTGGTACGGCACCGACGTGGCCGGCGCCTGCGCCCGTCCGCGCCGCAGCACGGTACGCGCGCGCGCCACGAGCTCGCGCGGGCTGAAGGGCTTGGTCACGTAGTCGTCGGCGCCAAGTTCGAGCCCACGCACCCGGTCGGTTTCCGTGGCGCGAGCAGTCAGGATGATGATGGGAATCTTGGAGGTCGAGTTGCGCGACCGCAGGATGCGAAACACCTCCATGCCGTCCAGCACGGGCAGGTTCAGGTCCAGGATCACGAGATCCGGGACCGAATCACTGACCACGGTCAATGCCGCCGCCCCGGTGACCACGGTTTCCACCTCGAAGTCGCCGGCGCGCTTCAAAGTCAATTCGATGAGGCGGCCCACGTCGGGCTCGTCTTCCACCACGACAACTCTGTTTCGGGACAGGCTGTGCGTCTGCATGTCTGCTGTGAAGCATCGTAGTAAGGCCTTGTCTCGCTCTTGTGACGCCCCTGTTAAGCCCACATTTCGGGGGCTTCAGTCTGGAGCCCGAGCCTGGAGCCTGAAGCCCTGCGAGTACCCTAGAGCTTCATGCCGTTTCTCAGCCTGGACCACGTGGGCCATGCCTTCGGCCACGTGCCGCTGCTCGACGACGTTTCGTTGCAACTCGAGCGCGGCGAACGTGTTGCGCTGATTGGCAGGAACGGCAGCGGAAAGTCCACGCTCCTGCGCATCGTGTCGGGAGAGCTGGAGCCCGATCGGGGGACGGTGTGGAGGGCGCCCGGGTCGGGCAGCGCGCGACTGGAACAAGACGTGCCGCTCGCCGCCGGGACCAGCGTGTTCGAGGTGGTGGCCGAAGGGCTCGGGGATCTAAGTGCCCTGGTCGCCGCCTACCATCACGCGACAGTTGAGGTGGCACACGGGCGGCCCAGCGCGCTCGACGAAATGGGTCGCCTCCAGCACGAGCTCGAAGAACGGGACGGGTGGCGGCTGGAACAGCGCGTGGAAATGGTGCTCTCGCGTCTGCAGCTGCCAGCCGACGCCCCCGTCGGCAGCCTCTCGGGCGGGTGGCGCAGACGGGTGATGCTGGCGCGCGCGCTGGTGGCGTCCCCCGATGTGCTCCTCCTTGATGAGCCGACGAACCACCTGGACATCGACGCCATCGAATGGCTGGAGTCGTTCCTGGCCGACTACGCGGGCGCGGTGCTGATGGTCACACATGACCGCGAGTTCCTGGAGCGGCTGGCGACCAGGGTCGTGGAGCTGGACCGCGGCCGCCTGACGTCGTGGCCCGGGGACTACACCACGTTCGTGCAGAAGAAGGAGGAGTGGCTCGAGAACGAGGCGCTGGCCAACGAGCAGTTCGACAAGACACTCGCCGTCGAAGAAGCCTGGTTGCGGCGCGGCATCAAGGCGCGGCGGACGCGCGACGAAGGACGCGTCAAACGCCTCATGGACATGCGCGCGGAGCGCGCGGCGCGGAGATCGCGCACCGGCACGGTACGTATATCCATGGAGTCGTCCGACAGGGCCGGCAAGATGGTGTTCGAGACCGACGGCGTACAGAAGGCGTTCGGCGACCACGTGGTGATCCAGGGTTTCTCCACGCGGGTCCTGCGCGGCGATCGGATTGGGCTCATCGGGCCCAACGGCGCCGGCAAGACCACGCTGCTCCGAATCCTCCTCGGAGAGCTGGCGCCCGACGCCGGCTCGGTGCGAACGGGCGGGAACGTGCAGGTGGCCTACTTCGATCAACAGCGAGAGCAGCTGGATCCGGAGCGCACGGTGGTGGATACGGTTGCGGACGGCAACGACCAGGTGACCGTGGCGGGCCGCACGCGCCACGTGCACGGCTACCTGGAGGACTTCCTGTTTCCACCCGAGCGCGCGCGCTCGCCCGTGAAAGCGCTCTCTGGAGGCGAACGCAACCGGTTGCTGCTGGCACGGCTGCTGACCAGGCCCGCGAACGTGCTGGTGCTGGACGAACCCACCAACGACCTGGACCTCGAGACGCTGGAAGTACTGGAGTCGCAGCTCATGGACTGGCCTGGCACGCTGCTCGTGGTGAGCCACGACCGGCGATTCCTGGAACACGTGGTCACGAGCACCATCGCCTTCGAAGGCGACGGCGTGGTTGCGGAATATGTGGGGGGCTACGAGGATTGGCTTCGCCAGCGGCCCGCGCCAGCCGTTGAGGCGTCCACGCCAGCGACGCCCCGCACGGGAGAGGAGGCCGCCGCCCCTCCCGCCGCCGCGGCACAACCAGTATCCGGGACGGCGCGCAAGGCTACGAACAAGGAGCGGCGTGAACTCCAGGAACTGCCCGCGCGCATCGAGGCACTCGAAGAAGAGCAGCGCCGCTTGACCACCGAAGTGGCCGGCCCGGATTTCTACAAGAGGCCTTCGGGCCAGATCGAAGCCGCGATGGCGCGCCTGGCGTCCCTGCCGGGCGAGCTGCTGTCGGCCTACGCCCGGTGGGACGAGTTGGACGGGTTGCGCTAGGCGCGCGCGCGCCTAGCCACCCTGCGTCAGTCGATCTTGATCTTCTTGCGGAACTGCTGGTTCTCGTTACAGACGAACTCGATCAGCTCCTCGTCCGGCAGGTACCGCTGATCCACTCGCACCGTCCACGGCCGGGTGTACGACTTCGGATCCTCGATCGTCAGGTCGATCTGCAGGTGGCCGAAGGTGGGACGCCGGATGCGCTCGGTGAACTTCGCTTCCCGGCTGTACGGGCTGCCGTTCACGTCCATCCAACCGTCGTACGGGCTATCCTCGGCGCCGCGAAGGTTGTTGGTTTCGACCACGAGCGTGTCGCCTTCCCATCGGCCGACCGAGTAGCCGTACCACCACGGCTGCGGCTCGCCCTGCGGCGGCAGCTTTCGGCCGTCGAGGTAGATCTTCCGCATGCCGTAGTTGGCCTCGGTACTCGATCTGCAGGTACTTCGGCAGGTGGATGATCTTGCGGGGCTGCGGCTGCTGGTGGAACTGCAGGAAGCCCATGGGGAAGCACATCGCATCCGGGTTGTCGCGCGCGTTCAACGCGAAGCGCTGTTTCCTGAGCTCCGCCGCCCAGGGCGTGTACGGCAGGCCGCCTTCGATGTTGCCGCCCGCCTCGAAGAAGGTCGCCACGGGCGGGCCCTTGGGATCGAATGGGAAAGACTCGGTGGGCGGCTCCAACTGGACCCCGCCTCGTACGGGCGCGAAACCAGGCTGGCCCTCACCCGCAGCAGGAGCAGCTCCGCCGTTGGGCGCTGCTCCGCGGGCAGGCGCCGCGGCGCCCGCGCCAGCCGCGGGTGCGCCCGGCGCTCCGCCGCCGCCCTGACGCGCGCCGCGGCCGCCGCCACGTGGCGGGCCGCTGTTGGCGCGCATCCACATGCCAGAAAAGTCGGGCTTCCCATCGGCCATCCGGGGCGTCGGCGGCCGTACTCTGCATGCGGCCCTCCGCGTCGCGGGGTACGGGTGGAGCCGTGGGATCCTGCATCTTCGGCCACTGCGCCGCCACGGAGACGGCAAAAGCGGCCACGCCAATCACGACGAGAAGCACCTTCTTCATAGGCGCACCATGGTAATACGATGCAGCTCGGAACCGTTCTCGTGGCTGGAGGTATGACATGGTGAAGCCGATAGCGGCGGCGTTGGTGGCGTTGGTGGGGGTAGCGTTCGCCACACCGGTGTTCGCGGCAACGCCGTGCCCGGACCTGAAGTCGGTGGCGCTGCCCAACGTCACGGTGACCCTGGCCGAGCTGGTGCCGGCAGGACCGTTCGTTAATCCGCGCCGCGGCGCTGGTCCCGCGCCCGCCGATGCGCCAGCGGCTGCGCCGGCCGGGCGTGGCCAAGGCGCGGCCGCGCCGCCGCTGATGCTGCCGGCGCACTGCCGCGTGGCCGCCACGCTGAGGCCGTCCGCCGATTCCGACATCAAGATCGAAGTCTGGCTGCCGGCCGAAGGATGGAACGGCAAATACCAAGCCGTCGGCAATGGCGGCTGGGCCGGCATCATCAGCTACCCGGCACTCGCTGCCGCCCTGCGTGAAGGCTACGCGGCGTCCTCCACCGACACCGGACACGAAGGCGGCAACGCGCTGTTCGCCATCGGGCACCCGGAAAAGTTCATCGACTACTCGCATCGCGCGGTGCACGAGATGACGGTGACCTCGAAGGCGCTGATCGCGCGGTTCTACGACCGGGGCCCGCGGCTGTCCTACTGGAACGGCTGCTCGACTGGCGGACGCCAGGGCCTGATGTCGGCGCAGCGGTTTCCGGAGGACTTCGACGCCATCCTGGCCGGCGCGCCGGCCAACTACCACTCCCACCTGCACACCTCTGACCTGGTGGCCGCCGTACCCGCGCTGAAGAACCCCGACAGCCTGCTGCCGCTGCCCAAGCTGGCGATGCTGAACGCGGCGGCGCTGAACGCCTGTGACGCCAAGGACGGCGTGAAGGATGGCCTCATCACCAGCCCGCGTTCGTGCACGTTCGATCCCGCGACGCTCGTGTGCAAGGCGGGCGATGCCGAGAGCTGCCTGACGCCCGCCCAGCTCGAGACCGTCAAGCGCGTGTATGCGCCGGTGAAGACGTCCAATGGCACCGTGATCTTCCCCGGCAAGGAACCGGGAAGCGAGTTGGGGTGGCTTGGTGTGGCGTCAACGGCCACGCAGCCCATCTCGGTCGCCACGGGCTCGTTCCTGGTGGCGTATCAGGACGCCAAGTGGGATTGGCGCACGTTCGACCTCGATCGCGACGTGAAGCTGGTGGACGAAAAGACCGGCTTCGTGAACGCCGTCGATCCCGACCTCAGCAAGTTCAAGGCGCGCGGCGGCAAGGTGCTGATGTACCACGGCTGGAACGACACCGCCATCGCGCCGCAGAACAGCATCGACTACTACGCGAGCGTTCAGAAGAAGATGGGCGGCAGTCAGGACGATTTCATCAAGTTGTTCATGGCGCCCGGAATGGGGCACTGCGCGGGCGGGCCAGGCCCGGACCAGGTGAACTACATGGGCGCGCTGGAGCGCTGGCGCGAGTCGGGCGTGGCGCCGGCGTCGTTGACCGCCACGCGCACGGCCGGTACGCGCGTGGACATGACGCGCCCATTGTGCGCCTACCCGAAGGTGGCAACCTACAAGGGCACGGGCAGCACCAACGACGCCGAAAACTTCGTCTGTAAATAAGGGCTAACGGGCCGGGCGCGGCGCCCGCTCGCG
>CAWEBF010000026.1:0-101319 GCA_963807235.1 uncultured Acidobacteriota bacterium | reverse complement strand
CATCACATTCCAGTCGTCCCAAGAAATCGACCTGTTCGCCGACGAAGACGAATTTCACGAATCGAACATTGATTCTCGCGACGACCACGGCCTCTGGTGTCTAGGGCTAGCAGCGTCTCGAGCGCCCAGAGCACAAGATGGACACCATGAACCACAGTCGCCCCCGCCTGCGTCCGTCGTACGGCGAGAGGAATCCATGTGGGTCCCGGGTTCCTGTCGCCAGAAAGGCGGGCGAAGCGCTCTTAATACTCATCCGTGAAGCGCTTCGAGAATTGCATCTGTAGGTCGCGGATGCGGGGCTCTAACTACCCGACCCAACCGTGCTGTTTGGGAGTGGCCTCGAGATACAAGGCGTCGATGAAGAACTTCACTGCCCAGTTCCGAATCCTGTTGTGACCGTCATCACCCCAGAAAGGCCATAACACAGAACACCCCTCCACGGAACACTGGGTCGGGGCTCGTCGAGATTGTGACGAGCCATGAGGTAACGATTGGCTCGACGGCGCGGCTCGCTGCTTCCGGTTGGCCTCCATCGATTCAATCGAGCTGCGAGACCACACAATCGACGTTTGAGCCGTGCCCGTCAGACAACACCAGTCGACTACCCCAAGGAAGGCCTGGTTGGTGCCGGCCGGGGATGAATCCCTCGCCATCCATCAACCGTCCAAGAAGGCTGTCCGCCATTTCGTGCGAGACAGCATCGACCAAGTCAGGGCGTCCGACGGCTCGGCCAATGCCGACCAGTCCCTGCATTGAGTATCCGATTGTATGAAGCAGGGGGCGCTCGGCATCTCCCAGGCAACAATCGGCAAACCACCCATTCGGCACCTGGCGTGAGACACGGTACTCGGCTGAAAGAACCCCGCCTGCCACCGCATCTGGCCAGTCAGCGGCCAGGCCGGCTTCGACCATGCCCCATGCGCCCTTGACGTTGTAGACCGTGCTATGCGCCGTCAGCGAAGTTGGAGGGACCCCGCCGCCAGTTGCCATCCGGATCCTGGTTTTCGAGCAGCCAGTCAATCGCGCGCCGAGCCGCCGCACGAAACCGTTCCTCTCGCGTGCGTCGAAACAATGCAGCCCATCCGAGAAGCACCTGACCCGTGTTGAACACGGCGGGCGTCGGGCGGCTGTCGACCCGAGCCCCCCATGACGGCACCGCAATCCATCTGAACCGCGATCTCCCAGTCTCCCATCTCGATCGCACGGCGTTCGAAGTCCGGGTCCCCGTAATGATCGGCCAGTTCCAGCATGGTCGGGATGATGTTCACGGTGGTCTCCGGGTAACTGGGCAGGAACGGGCCGCCAAGAATTGCTCCATTAAGACACTCCGCGATCGGTTCCCGCGTCCTGTGCCCGTTTCAACCACTCCGCCGCCTCACGTATGTGCACGGCGTGATCGAAGTTCTGGCCAACCTGGGCATACTCCCAACCCCAGCGCACGCGGTCGACCGCCAGTTGCCCATAGAGCACGATCGCGCGCGCCGGTGTTTTAATGCAGGCCGCCGCCTTCCGTCACAACTCCCCCTCCCTCCCTTGGCCTTCAAGTCGGACGAACGTCTTGGGCTGTGCCGCGCCAGCGACCCCTAGCTTGTAGCTGATGCCGTCGTCCGCGCGGTCTTCAGAGCGCTCGAATCCGAGCTCGTCGAAGAGCGACGCGACGACGGCATTCTTTTTGGTCGGAATGTACTCGCCGACGATCGCCGCAACTCCCTGATTCCTGCAGTGGTTCAGCGAGACACCCGCGAACAAGAAGTGCTCGACGGTTCGCGAGATGACCCGGCAGCTCATCAGCCAGGTGCTTGATGCGCAGCCCCAGGCGGCGTGGCTCGGATCCGGGACGGCAAGAAGGACGGCGACGAGCCCGTGAGCCCCGAACCTGTTACGCGCAGCCGGAGCGTCAAGGCCACCGCCCCCGGCTGCCCTGCAGGCGCAGGGACCGCCTCGGGTCCGTGACGCCGTGTCGTCAGGTTGAATTGATTCGTTTTCCCCCCAGCAGCTGTACAGACTCTCGGCGAGATCGCCTTCGTGCAGAGCCTGCACGTCGGCCACCATGTCGAGGGATGCCCAGGTAATCATCGATGGACGCGGCGTCGGTCCTCAATTCCCGGCGCTGGCGCTCAATCGCGTATGCTTGACCCGGGTCGTGTCTTCGGCGGTGAGCGCCGTCGGTTAAACCAGCGCCCGTTGCGAGCGCGCGGATGTACTCCGCAGGTTGAGCAGGCACGTCGACCACCGTCCGCCTCGGCATCACCTGGCGGATATGTTCACGTTCGGCCGGGTTGTCGTCGAAAAAGACGAAGCTATCCAGGCCCAGGTTGAGCGTCTCCGCGAGCCGCGCGATGCTGCGCTACTTCGGGTTCCCAGGAGGCTTCGAACGCCGCCGAGGTCGTAGAGCGCGGCTCCATCGCGGGATCTTGTCGAATGGCTCCCGCGCGCGTGTCTTCCGGGTTGTTCTTGGAGGCGACCGCCAGCAGGTCCTCCCCGATTGGAGAGCGTCTTGAGGTAGCGCTGGAACTCACGAACGACTCTCCCTCGACGGTATCGCCGAGCGCACGCCTTGCGGTCCTGTTTCGCCGACAATTCCGCCCCAAAGCGTATTGTCGAGATCGACACGAGCACCTTTTTCGGCCCGGTCACCAGTGCACGGACCCCGCCGCACAGGTCGGCGGCCAGGCGGCATGCTCCGCTCTCGCTGAACGGCTGCTTGGTCCAGTAATAGCGCCTTAATCATAGAAGTGCTCTCGTCCAACCAGACCCGAAAGCTGCTCCAGATCCAGGAAATAGGAGCCCGCCGGCAATTCCTGCCGCAGCAGTTCGTTCATGCGGCGAACGACGGCGATCGCCTCGTTGCCAGTCGCGGCATGGTGTCCTGCAGGACCGGCAAGAACCCAGTCATAGGAGACTTGCAGAACCCGCGCCTGGTAGCGATCCCGAATCAACCGCCATGCATGACGCCAGGACTGCAGCTCGCTGTCAATCCGGTCGGGCGCATCGCCAGTCGCACCCAGCAACCGGTGATGCCAGGGTACCAGCACCACATCTGCGGAGGCCGTTCGACGGCGTCGAGCCGGTCGAGATCCTGGAGGACGTTGTCGTAGGCTCCCTCGGCGACGCGCAACGTCAGATCCTGCCCACAGCAACCGCGACCATTGCAGTCGCCAGCCACGACGTCGTGCACTGCCCCAGCATCAAGACGTCCAGGACGCGAGTTCCCGGGTCCGCCGCGTCGGTCTGAAGACGGATGATCCTGCCAGCCTTGTAGATCTCTTCGGCGACAACCCGGGCCGCTGCATAGCGTCGCGAACCGCACTCAGCGCGTCCAGCCCGCGGCCTGACTTACCATGGAGACGCGGCAGCCCGGAGCAACTCCAGCGCTGTCATCGATTCAATCCTTCTCCACGCGACTCCCGACAGTTCGCGCCGGAAGCACGCAAGGCCGGTTACGCCACTTCATCGATCGTGGATCCGAAATCGTAGCAGGAGCCGTCAGGACGCGACAAATGTGAAACGGTGTGTAGGCGTCTCAAGCTGCCGGATAGACGGATTTTCCGACCCGTGCGAGTTGTCGGCAGGCATCGAGGATATCGTGACACCCGGCGGCGGCCATCTGCAGTAACCCCACGCGCTGCTGGTGCCAGGCCCTGCGCTTTTCAGCACGGGAACCAGCAGTTTCGTGTCTCGCCGTCCTGTGAAAACAGCCGCGTCCGCGTCGTCCACAGCCTGCCTTCGAGAATCGCGCGTCTGGAGTTCAAACACTTCGGGTGTAAAGGGTGCGACCGGCAGCTCTGTTTCCAGCAACTCCTCCAGGCCGTGGTAGAAGGTCATCGCCCGCGCAGAGGCACCGAGGAAGAGCACCTTTCCGTTCACGTCCAGCAACCGCAGGAACGGCATCCGTTTCCGCACGGTGTGGTGGCGCGGTGATGGTCGCGGACGAGTTCGTCTGCGCGCGCTCCCCACACGGCGACACTGTGGGTCGGATGGATGCTGCGAACGACATCGGGCATTCGGCGGAAGATTTCGGTGACGAGCCCCATTGCGGAAGGCGTGTAAGCCAGGTCCGTCACTGCACCGCGCTGTGCATAGTCAACCGCTCTGCCGCCGAAGGGCAGCGTCGGCATGATGAGGGTTCCCGTGGGCCCGACGGCTTCCTGCAGCGCATGAATGACGTCCAGGGGCGTTCCACGAAACCCTTCGAAGCGCCCGTACCATACATGCACGAGCACGACGTCTCCGGCGCCGACCCCCAGGCGCGCGATTGCCGACGCCAGGTCGCGTTTGTCGAACGCAAAAAGCGTTTCGACGCCTCGGCGCCGTGCGCGCTTCAGAACGTTCTTCAGGCGGGACTTCCAGGACTGGGGCTTTCGCTGTCCGCGACCGGCCATGATCAGGAACAATCGCGAAGGCCCAGGAGCAGAATAACTGTGCTGGCCAGAATTTCAGGCCTGCCCGAGCCTACGCTGCACCAGCCCCTCGAGGTCTCCGACGGTTTGCAGCTTCGCGATCTCTTCCCCGCTGAAGCGAAGGCCGAACGCCTTCTCGATCTCGATGACGAGGGTTACTTGCATCATCGAGTCCCAACCCTCGATATCCCGAGCCGTCGTATGAGGTGTCAGGACCAGTGTGTCGTCGTCAAACGCGTCCCGAAATACGTCAGTAATCCGCTCGAGTATTTGGCTCATGCGATCCGTCTGGAACACAGCTCGTGTAGTTTAGCGCTTCTGGTCGATGAACCGCTGGTGCCACAGCTCCAGCATGCTCAGGTTCCACAGCTCGTCGTGCCAGTCGCACGTGCCGGCCACGTGTTGATCCAGCATCGCGCGGAGGGCCTTCGGCCGGAAGTACCCACGCTGCAGCGCCCGTGAGCTGAGCAGCGTGTCGTAGAGGAAGCCCTTCAACTCCTGCCGGAACCAGCGCCGGATCGGGACGCTGAACCCCTTCTTTTTTCGATCGATGATCTCGTCCGGAATCAGCCCGCGCACCGCCTGTTTCAGCGCGTACTTGAGCGCCGTGCCCCTGATCTTCGCGTCGGCGGGCAAGCGCGCCACGAACTCCATCAGCTGGTGATCCAGGAATGGCGACCGCGCCTCCAGGCCGTGGGCCATCGAGGCGATGTCCACCTTCACGAGCAGCGTGTCGGGCAGGTAATGCGCGACGTCCACCGCCATCATCGCGTCCACGTGGTCGCGCGCGTCGGTCTCGGCGAAGGCGGTCTCCAGCAGCAGCTCGGGCGGCGGCGCACCGGCCGCGGAAAGAAATTCCGGCGTGCACAGCGCGGCCCGCAACGTGGGCTTGAGTTGCATCGAGCGCACGATGTGCTGATGCTGTGGGCCGAGGCCATTGATTTCCAGCCAGTTCTGGATCCTGTGCGGCAGCGGCTGCATGGTCGCGGTGGATCGGCTGGCCGCGACGCCGGCGCGCCGGAGTGCGGCGGGAAGGTTCCAGAACCCGGCCGCCCGTGACAACGGGAGGTACCGCGTATAGCCGCCGAAGCTTTCATCTCCGCCGTCACCGTTGAGCGCCACCGTCACGTGCTCGCGCGTCAGCTGCGACAGGTAGTAGGTGGGAATCGCGGACGGGTCCGCGAACGGCTCGTTGTAGTGCCAGACCAGCTTGGGCAGGATGTCGTGGACCTGCGGCGTGACCACGAATTCGTGGTGGTCGGTGCCGAAGCGCTTCGCCACCTGTCGCGCGAACGGCAGCTCGTCGTATTCCTCTTCGGGAAAGCCGATCGAGAACGTCTTCACGCGGCCACCGCCGGTCTGCGCCATCAGCGCGACCACGGTGGCCGAATCGATCCCGCCACTGAGAAACGCTCCGAGTGGCACGTCGCTGATCAGCCGGCATGCGACGGCGTCGCGAATCTGCGCCAGGAGCAGACTGGGCAGCTCCCGCTCGTCGATCTTCTGCTTTGGTTCGTAGTTGAGCCGCCAGTAGCGCTGGACGTCAACCTTCCCGTCGCGGACCAGCAGGAAGTGGCCGGGCGGAAGCTTCTGCAGACCCTTGAAGGCCGACTGTGGCGACGGTACGGATTGGTACGCCAGGTAGTGCAGCAGCGCCGACGCATCGGCGGCGGGTTCGAATCCCGGATCGGCCAGAAAGGCCTTCGGCTCCGAAGCGAAGGCAATGCCATCGCCGTCGAGCCAATAGTGCAAGGGCTTCTTGCCCACGCGGTCGCGCGCGAGCAGCAGCGTCTGCGTGTTCCAATCCCACAGCCCAAGCGCGAACATCCCGCGCAGCCGCCCCAGGCATTCGACCCCCCAGTGCGCGTAGGCGGCGAGGATGACCTCGGTATCGGAGCGGGAGCAGAACGTGAAGCCTTCCTGCTCCAGCTCGCGGCGGATCTCGAGAAAGTTGTAGATCTCTCCGTTGAACGTTAGCCAGAGGCGCCTGGACGGATCGGCCATGGGCTGGTGGCCGCTGGGGGACAGGTCCAGGATCGACAGTCGCCGATGGCCCAGGCCCACGTGCTGGTCGGTGTAGACCCCGTGGTCGTCGGGCCCGCGATGGGCCAGCAGGTCGCACATCGACTGCACGAGCGACGGCTCCACCGGCCGGCGCGAACGGAAATTCACCCGGCCGGCTATGCCACACATGGGAGAAGCCGCTCAGTCATGCACGCCCACAACGGTACATCGTCCACTGAGGATTCGGCCTGGGCGGCGGCATCCATGAGGCAAAGTTCCAGCACTAATCGGCCGAAAAGGACAAAAAGGCCTCGGTGCCCGGGAATGCAGTTTTTGCACTGACTGACATTTTTGGTGGGTTCGCCAGCGCTAGCACCCCGGCAATTGGGCCGAATAGCAATGGCGGAGTTGGCCCGGAGTTTGGAAGACTATGCGAGGATTGGCGTCCAGGGCCGTCGGGGCAAACCCGCGGATCGGATGAGATTTGGACGTCAGGGGGAGCAGTAAATGAAGCGCGTGATTTGCCTGGCGGCCGTGGTGGCGGCCGCAGCCTTTGTGCCGTCGATGACGCGGATCGCCTCGCAGCTCGTCTTCGCCCAGGGCGATCAGCACGCGTACTTCAACGCCCTGGTGGCCCGCGGCGAGCACTGGAGGTCCTACAGCCTCCGCGACGCCGCCCAGCTGAATTACAGGAACCAGGGAGGCTTGATCGACTCGAACGCCACCGAAGGCCTCTGGGTCACCTACAACCCCGGAGCCGACAGCGACCGGCACAGGCAGGACGCCGCGAAGATCGTCATCCCGGCCTTTCGAAACTGGACGACGATCCTGACGCGCCATTTCGTCGTCCGCCACGTTCATCACACTGCCCCAGCCTTTCTCGCGCAGTCCCGTACGTCCCGGGGCGAGCCATCAAGATCGACAACGAGATCATGACGATCACCGACTCGAACACGACGGGCGTCATGCGTGACCCGAGGAACATACTCGACCGCGGCTGCCAGCCACGCCGCCGGCGCCACGCTGAGATTTCGAACAACAGCCTGATCTCGATGGCAAGGCTGCCTCTCGACACGACGGACGGCCACAGCTACTTCTTCACGTGGGATGGGTACTGGACGGACTCGTACCTGCGCACGGGCCTCGACAACCACAAGGCGTTCCAGTTCGCCAGCGGCGGAAACAGCGGCACCATCTGGCTGGAGCCGCAGACCAACTTCGCCAACACGTGGTCTCGAGCCGCCTGCTTCGACGCCAACCAGCACGTCGCGGGCTTCACGACGCGGTCCTACAACGCGGCGCCCGCTGGACCGGCCGACTGGTCTCAGACCGACGGCAACAGGTCGGCCCAGGCACCATCGAGCGTCGAACCTTTGCTGCCCAAGCTCGGCGACTTCTGCATCAAGCCGAATACCTGGACGAGGTTCTTCTACACCATCAACCAGCGGGCCAACGACTACGACCTCGTCAGCGCCTGGGTGGCCGACGAAACCACGGAGCCTGTGCAGATCTACCGGGACCTGCAGGTTTCGGTACGGACCAACGGGGCGACCGCCAACATGATCAAGGAATTCTGGCTGGAGTACAACACGTCCACCGACAATCACCTGCGGCTCGACAACCGTGACCTGGTGTCCTATTTCCGCAACTTCGCCGCCTTGCGCAACGTCGGCGACGTGCGGCCGCTGCTGCTGAAGCCGCTGCCCGGGCCTGGCCCCGGTCGACTGGGCCAGCCGCGCCCAGCAACGTTAGGATTCAGCCGTGCCTTCGTAGCGGCTCGCTGCGTCGATCAGGGCTTCGTCGAAGCCGGCGCACGCTTGCTGGTTCCAGCTTTGTCCAGCGTCTTGAAACGCGCCGCCACACTCGGGGCGAACTCCTTGAGCGTGTCGTGAACCGTTTCATGAACGTCCGGCGCACGAGAAAGAATCAGGAAGGCCAGCATAGTAGGCAGCGCCGACTGATCCCAATATGGCGAGGCCCGCCAGCGCGCGGCAAGGACGGGGCGAGGTTCGCCAGAGCCAGCCGCGTAACCAGCAGCACCAGGGCCAGCCCGACGGCGCACTGCACGGCCGGCACCTGGGGCGCGAGCAGATCCCGCCACGAGAAGCCCGTGATGCGCCGCACGAGCGATCTGGAGCAGGCTGGTCATCGACGCACGTCGCCACCAGCACACCGACCGCGGCGCCGTTGATGCCCCATCGCGAGAACGCGAACACCGACAGCACGAGCACGATGCACGAACAGGAACTGCCGCCCGACCTCCGACCAGATCCGCCCCATCGCCTGGGTGGCCGTGCTGGCGTAGGCGTTGAGGATCCGCAGCATCGCCACGGCGCACAACACCTGGAACGGCACCGTCGCGGGAGACCACCGCTCGCCGAAGAGCACTCTGATCAGTTCCGGCGCGGCGACGATCAGTCCCGTCATCACGGGGTACCCGAGCAGGGTGGCCGACAGGATGATCTTCCGGTAGCCTCGCCGGAAGCGCTCCCGGTCCTCCTGCATCAGCGCGAACAGCCGGAAAGATATCGCCGGGCCGTTGAGGTTGAGTCGCGTCGAGAGCCGCATCATCGTCGCGAAGGCCTTGTCGTAGTAGCCGAGCGCAGTCACACCCAGCACCCGCCCGACGATGAGGTTGTCGAGGTTCTGCGACCCGTACTCCAGGAGCGTCTTGACGTAGATGCCGGCCCCGAAGGACAGCACTTCCCGCGCCGCCTGCCTGGTAAACACGAACGCTGAGGCCGCCACCTCGTCTGCCAGAAGCGGCCAACCAGTCTTACGACGTCGCCGATGAGGCCACCGAGGACGATGCTCCAGTAGCTGAAGCCGAACCACGCCAGAACGACCGAGGACACGCACTCGGAGGTCCATCCGGCGGTCTCGGTGGCGACGCTCTCGCGATACCGCATTTCGCGAGCCAGTATGGCCGCCGGAACGGCGCCCAGCCCCACCAGCACGAACTCGATGCCGGCGACCGGCAGGATCTTGGCGATCTCGGCGCTCTTGAAGGCCAGCCCGGCGGCTTCGGCGCCGAGAGCCAGAATCACCCCACGCGCCACGCCGAGGCCATGCTGAACACGAACACCGCGGCCAGGTGCTCCGAGGTGAGGTTCTTGATCCGCATCACCGCCGCGCCGAGGCCGAACGTGTCAGCCGCCCCGCAAGCTGGGTGAAGAAGCTGGCGGCCGCGGCGATGCCGGCCTCCTCCGGCGAGATCAACCGGGCCAGGATCATCGCCGTCGGCAGGAAGAGAAGTGAGCGCGATGCCTCGCGTACGGCTCCCCACACCATCCCGCGCCTGGCCAGCTTTCCGTAGTTCTTCTTGTCCGCTGACTCAGCCAAGCTGTGCTCCCAACCGCCCCGACCATAGGGTAGCAAGTTCGGATCGCTGCACACCGTCATCACTCCTGCACTCGCCCACACAACGGTGCAACCGCATAACAGTGCTGCCGAATCCTGCTGGTCAACGACGGTAAGATCGAGGACATGCTCAATCGATTCGCCCAGTGGGCCGGCCGCAGCGCCATTCGACGCGTGACGGATACGAGGCCGGGCGGCAGAAGTTTCAGAAGACCAACGAGCGGCCCGTCGAGTACAGCTTCGTCTTCAGCTGGCTGAACCAGCTCCAACCCAGGACGGTTCTCGACGTCGGCACCGGCAAGAGCGCGCTGCCGGCGCTGGTGCGGACCTGCGGGTTCCTGGTCACGGCGATCGACAACATCAAGGACTACTGGACGAAGGGGCTCACCAACCGTCATTGGCTGGTGGAAGACCAGGACATCACCCGGCCTGGCGCCGATCGGCAGTTCGACGTCGTCCTGTGCATCAGCGTGCTCGAGCACATCACTGAGACCCGTGCCGCAATCGAAGGGATGCATTCGCGCACGAGACCCGGAGGCCACCTGATTCTCACCACGCCTTTCGGACAGGAAGGCCATCCGAACGTCTACACGCTGCCGGGGAGCTACGGCGTCAACAATCGCTACCCCTGCCGCCAGCACTCGCCAGCCGACTGGCATCCGGCTGTCGTGCGGCTTCGAGCTGGTGGCGGCGGAATACTGGGCTGCGTTCGACTCCCCGTATTGGTCCGTTGGCCGCTTCATCCGGCCCCTGAAACGCGCGGACGCCCCGGCTCAACTCGGCTGTTTCGTGCTGAAGCGCCCGAATTGACGATCCGCGACGCCCAGGCGAATGGATGCTCAAGCCGGCCGCACCCCGTGAAACACCGCGTAGTACACGATGGCGGCCCACTCATACGGCACGTAGGCGCGGTCGTCGGGCAGGAGCCACCACCAGGCGGGGTTTGCATGTGAACTCGTAGTCGCCGGTGCGACGCCGACTTGGACCCAGCCGCCGCCAGGACGGTAGCAAAGGTCGCGAGAGAGCGCCGCGTGTGGTAGGGGGACGTGACCACCAGCACTCGCTTCAGTCCTTGTCCTTCCGCGAAGCGTCGAACAGCCAGCGCCTCGCCGTGACGTACCGCCTTCCTGAAGCTGCACTACACGGATCCGCTCCTTGACAACGCCGGCTCGTTGCAAACGATGTATGCGATTGGCACAGTCGTGGCAGTTGTATTTCGTGACGTGCTGCGGCAACGTCAGGACCAGCGTTGCGCGTGGAAACCTGGCGGCCAGATCGGCCGCCTCGGGCAACCGCTCCCATTCATGACTGGCCAAGGAGACGATCGCGTCGGGGTCCGGCACGGGTCTCGACACGACGAGCGCCGTTCCGCCACGCATCAACGCGAGGGCCAGCGCCGCGACGCTGAAAAGCAACGCTCCGAGGACCGCAGGGCTGAGGACCCTACTTCTCGCGCTTACGCCATTACTCATGCCCGCGTGTCGGTGCCTGGAGAACGAGCGGCGACAGGGCCTGAGCGACGAAAGGCGCCAGCCGCCGGCTGAAGCGAGGCGTCAGGTGATTGTCGTCACGGTAAGCGATCTCGCCCTGAACGATCGGGGCACACGTGTCGGCTGGACAGACGCTTTCCGAGAAATCAACGACGTGCACGTCTGACAGGCCTCGGGCGGCCGACTGTTCGAGTTCCATCGTCGAGGGCCGAAGGCTCGTCAACTCGCATCGGGTGAACGGCCAGGGGCGCCAGTCGCGACGAGCCAGGCACATGGGTACGTCGAAGCCCGGCCGCCGTAGTGGAAGAACGACCGCGGTCGGGATGCCTTTGAGCGCCTCGAGAGTCCGCCGCGCCCCGGCGACGAACTGATCCGGCGTGCTGCGCAGCGCGCGTGCGTCGGCGTGCTCGAGATAGACGTACGCATTGGCCAGGACGACAAGCGATGGTTTACGGCGTCGAATCTCGGCGATGGCTTCGCGGCGCCATTCGCGACATGAGACGGGGCCGCCGAGATCCGCGGGAGGACATCCCGACTTTGTGATCGGAACAAGGCGCCACCCCGATCGGCTGGCCGCGCCCTCGAGCGCCGGGAACCACTGCGCGGCGTGACTGTCGCCCCAGAGCACGATCGTGGTCTCGGAGCCTTGCGCGCCATAGGCACAGTCGCGAATCCGGCTCGTGCCGACGTCCAGATGGCAGCCAGCGGCATAGATCGCCGGCATCTCGTCCCGGGCCTGCGAAAACCTGACTTGCTCGGGCGTCCTCAGCCCCGCGGCGATACCGGATCGCCAGACCTGGCAGGCAAACAGGACCAGACACGTCACCGCCACCGCGCCAACGACGCTCACTCGCGGGCGGTGTGCCAGCCAGCCGGAGTGTCGGATCGGACCCTCGATCAGCAGCAAGCTGACCTGGGCCAGACCCAAAGCGACGATCGAGATGGCCAGGTTCGCCCACACGTCCAGCCCTGGGACGAGTGTCCTTGCCACGACGAGCAGCGGCCAGTGCCACAGATACCAGCCGTAGGACAGCCCGCCGATGTATTGAAATGGTCCCCACGAAAGCCCGCGCTCGACCGTTGGATCGCGCGCGACGAGGATCGCCACCGTCCCGAGCACGGGTGGCAGCGCAGCCAGCCCCGGGAACGGCGTCAGCGGTCCGTACGTCACCGCGGGAATGACCACGGCAACCAGGCCCAGCCAGGAACACCACCACGGAAGCCGCCAGCCGCCAAGCGCTGCGGCCGCTCCGAGACCGAACTCCCATGCTCGCGGGGGGCTGGCGAAGAAGGCCCAGTGGGGCCACCCGCCTGCCTGCAGCGCCAACGTCAGACCGAGGGAAAGCACCGACAAACCAAGAAGAATCGGTCGGACACGCCGCGGTGCGATCCGCATCAGCACAACGAACAGAATCGGCCACACCAGGTAGAACTGCTCCTCCACTGCCAGCGACCAGAGATGGAGGAACGGGTTGTTGTCGGGTGGCGCAGCGAGATAGTCCGTCGCGTTCAGGCCGAACCACACGTTGCCGAGATACATCGTGGACGCCACGGCCGCGCCGCTGAACGACTGCTGGTCCAGCGGCCCCAGGACCCACCAGCTCAATACCAGCGTCGCCAGGATGGTGGTCCAGGCCGCCGGTAACAGACGGCGCGCCCTTCGTGCATAGAACTCCCAGATGACCACCGTACCGCTTCGCCGGTGCTCGGCCGCCATCAAGCCGGTAATGAGATAACCCGACAACGCGAAGAACACGTCAACGCCGACGAACCCGCCCGACACAAAGGGCACGTGGGCATGAAAGAGAATGACGAGCAGGATCGCCAGGGCACGCATGCCCTCGATGTCTGCCCGCTTCTGACGCTCGCTCATCGGGCGGAACCAGGCTGGCGAGCAACCTGGGCTTCGGCGTCGGTTCTGGCGATGACCATGGCTTCCCACGTCGACACCAGCGTTCTCCACCGCTCGGCATCGGCGGGCGACAGCCCTTCGTGATCCTCCCAGGCTGCGCGATCGACTCGCACGCGGCCGTCGCGGAAGTCGTAGGCAATCTGCGAGCCCGTGCCTGTCAACGCGATCTGCGCGGGCCGGGCGAGGTTGCCCAGGTACTGGAAGATCCGCCGAGACCCGCTCCGCGACAGCCGTGGTGTCGAATCGTCCGCCGGGCGCGCCATCGCCGCGCGGATGGCATCCCGCAGATCGGACTGGCCGATCGGCTCCTCCAGGTGGAGGGGCAGATTGTGAACGATGAACGGAATCCGCGTCTGCGCGTCGTTGAGCGCGTAGCCGTGGCCCAGAAACCCCTCGTCGAACAGGCTTTCGCCGTGGTCCGCCAGCACCACCACTCCCGGCTCCTGACCCAGGTGCCCGCGCAGGGTCTCCAGCACGTGGCCGATGGCGCGATCGACGTTGGCCGCGGTGTTGAGGTACGTGGATCGAAGCTCGGCGCGGCGACCGGGCGCGATCAGAGACTGCGCCAGCGGGCTGCGATTGAGCAGCGGCTCGATGTCTTCGTGGTGATAGGGGAAGTGCGTGTCGTGAAAGTTGACGTAGAGGAACAGAGGCTTCGAGCGCGACCGCCCTTTCAGGAACTCCGCGACGCGCTCGGCCAGTACCTTGTGAGACACGGCCAGGCTTCCGGCGGTAGTGAAGGCGGAGTAGCGCTTGTCCTTGTCCACTCTGGCGTCGTACGCGACATCCGCGCGCTCGAAACCCACGCCGAAGGCCGACCCGCCGAAGGACTCGTCCTGCCCCGAAAAATACGCCGTCTCGTAACCGTTGGCCTTGAAATCGTCGATGAGCGACGTGCCGCCCCGCAGGTCTGCCAGGCTGCCGCTGAAGATGTGGTGGCGGGCCTGAACGGTATAGCCGTTATGCGAATACGCGGCCGCCGAGGCCACGCCGCGACGCGCCAGTTCGTCGAGCGTCGGCGTTACGGGGCGGCCGGCCAGCGTCGCTCCCACCGCGTCTGCTCGAAAGCTTTCCAGGACCACCAGCAGCACATCCCGGCGCGTTGACCACGGCTGCACCTCGGCTGCTGCTTCGCGATACGCGGGGGCGTCGGCGGGCAGGTCCCCGGCGACGCCGTCCTCGTCCACGCCGTTGCCGGCGCGCTCGATCGCATAGGGGTGGATGCGGGCGTCCAGCAGCTGCGGGTCCCGCGGGCGCCCCAGCAAGCCATAGCCGTCGCGGTCCAGGTCCGACGCGGTGTTGACGAGCGCGCCCAGCCACTGGCCCGAGGGCTTCCGGCGGAGGCCGTTGTCCAGGACATCGCTGCTGCCGCGAAGCAGCGTCGTGCTGACGGCCGCAAACAGCACGACGGCAACCGCTCGAACGAGCACCGCGCCAAGCGACGGGTGCCGCGGCCACGGCTGCCCCGCCAGACGACGCCGCAGGACCAACCCGGCCCAAACCGTAAGCGCCAGCAGCGGCGCACCCACCAGCACGATCGACGCGACGTGACTCCACCCGACGGCCATGAATTCGCGCCAGTCACCCCCGGCCAGCTCGAACATCAGCCGGAGGTCGAAGGCGTCTCCAAGGTAGGTCGCCAGTTCGTACTCCGCGAAGTTGGTGACGGCCATCGGGACCAGGGACAGGCCGACAGCCAGGATGGCAGCGGCGGTCGCCGGGGCCCCCCAGCGGCCCAGCAGCCACAGCAGGAGCGCAGCGAAGACGCCGGCGGTCCCGATGTCGCTGGCCAGCGAGCCCAGCAGGAAGCCCAAGACGTCGGTGAGCGTCCGTGCGCTGTCTGCCGCCAGAAATCCGCCCGTGAAATAGGCGCGGGCGCGCTGAAGCAGCGCCGCGTCGATCGCCGTAGCGGCAAGCGCGGCGATCAGCGGCACGATCAGCCACGCGGCTGGCCGGCCGGCAAACCCGCGGCGCGGGTTCATGGACGATTGGCGGTTGCGGGAGCGGCGAACGTCCGGACCGCCGCCAGCAGCACCTTCAGCGCGGGCTGCTGCGACAGCTCGCCTGTGACCCGCGGCGACCCGGACTGCTGCGCAAAGAACAACGTCATCGCCTGCCGGCCCGTGAACAGCAATTGGCCGGCGGTCTGAATCTGGAACAGGATCGGGTTGGTCACGAAGGCGTCGCCGTATCTGAGGACGTAAAAGGCGGCGGGCCTTCAGTCCTCGGCTCGAGCACGAAGACGGGCACGTCCGGCTGCGACTTCGAAGCTCTGCACGCGGCTGGGCTCGAAGTCGGCGCCATAGGCCACGGCCAGCTCCGGATGGTGGTACAGCGCCTTCAAGTCGAACGAGCGCACGACTGTCAGCACGACCTGGTCCCCGCCGGAGACATAGCGGCGCTCCGTCCAGTCCTGGCTCTCGAAGCGTCGCCGGCCCCAGTCGGCGGGACGGTTCGTAGCCTGCGGAAGCAAAGCCGTTCAACGCCATCGGGACGGCCGCCGCGCTGCGGCCGTCGTCCACGACCGCGCCGGCGTAGACGTGGATCACTGTCGGCACGAGCGCCAGCACCAGCATGACGCACACGGCGATTGCGTAGCGGGGCGAGATCATGCCGGCGACTCCGCCTGCGGTGCGGGTTTCGCGGCCGGCGCGGGGTCGCCGCCAAGCCAGAAGATGAGCGGCAGCGCCAGCGCGAACGTCATCATCCCCGACAGCGGGTGGACGAACGTCTCGAGAATCTCGGGCCCGCGCCAGACCACCAGCACCACCAGCAGCACCACCCGCAGGATGTTCGACAGAATCGCGATTGGCGCAGCCGTCAGCAGCACGAGCGCACGCCGGGTGGGCGAGGAAGTCGAATAAGCCGTCAGGAAGGCCACCGCCATCGCGGCGTACAGCGTGGAGAACCCGCTGCACGCGTCGGCCACCTGCAGCGCGCCGCTGGCCATGTGCAGCGTGGTCTCCTCCACGAACACCGGGATGCCCAGCATACGGCACCACGAACGCCGTGCCCGCGGTGGCGATGTAGCGGAGCTTGAGGATGATCGCCTCGATGAAGGCCAGCGGAATCGGCAGGGCGAACACCATGAAGCACAGCGGGATGAAGACGGCTCGCCCGCGGGCGGGCCCCGAGGAACAGGAACGCCAGCCCCGGCAGGGCGAACACCAGCGCCACGGCGGCCAGCAGCTCCGTGTGCATCCCCGCGTCCAGGGCGTGCAAGGCAAGGGCGGGTACCAGAAACAGGAACCCGAGCGCGCTCGAGCTGCGCGGGAGGTGCGAAACCTTGAGCAGCTCCTCGCGAACGAAGTAGGCCACGACGAGAGGAATCAGCAGGCCGTGGGCGTTGTGCCAGACGCTCAACGTCCACCGGCCCCACAGCCATTGAGCGTGGGGGCAAACAGCACCACCAGCTCGATGGCCACAATCCACAGCAGCAGCCGCTGGCCGGAGGTGATGGGCGTGTCGGCCGTGGCGCGGGCGCCGACGGTGAGTCCTGCCACTCGTGCGCGGAAACCGACGAGGGCGTGGTGGTCGTGGTGGTTGCACTCATGGCATCACTGATCCAGCGCGGTCAACTCGCGCCGCGCGTCCACCAGGGTCGGCTGAAGCTTCAGCGCCCGCTCGAACGCGACGCGGCTCTTGGTGCGGTCGCCGCTGCCCGCAAGCGCCAGTCCCAGATGGTAGTGGAACGTGGCGTTGTTCGGGTCTTTTGCCAGGGCTTTCTCGAAAGGCTCGACCGCCAGGATGGGCAGTTGCTTGCGGTAGTACACCCAGCCCAGCGTGTCCCACGCCTCCGGATAGTCGACCATCTGGTCCACGGCCCGCTGGGCCAGCTCCAGCGCTTCGTCGAGGTTCTGCTTTTCCTCGGCATAGATCCACGCGAGGTTGTTGGCCGCCACGGCGGCCTGCGGCTCGATGTTGAGCAGCTCCAGATACCGCCGCTTGGCCTCGTCGGGCTTCTGCTGAGCGTGCACCAGCATGGCGGCCATGGTGCGGGCCGGCACGTTCGACGGATTCGCTTCGACCGCGGCATCCATCTCGACGCGGGCCGTGTCGAGCCGCCCCTGGGACCGGTAGATCTCGCCGAGCAGCACGTACGGCTCGGTGTTGATCGGCGCCCGATCGATCGCCTGGCGCAGCGCGCGCTCGGCGGAGGGCAGATCGCCCGACTGGACGTAGACCTTGGCAGCCACCAGCAGCAGAGCCGGGCTCTTGGGTTCGGCCGTCAAGGCGCTGCTCCAGACGCTGCGCGCGCCTGCGCCAGCCGCTTCTCCTGCACGTCCAGCATGGTCAGACCGGTCAAGGCCGCAGATCGAGCTGGGCTCGGCGTCGAACGCCAGCTGGAACGCTGCGCGCGCGACGGCCGGATTGCCCTTGAGCAGGTACAGCGTTCCGCGAAGCGCTTGCACCGACGGAGGCGCGCGGATAACGCCTTCAGACAGCCGATCGATCTCGGACTCGGCACGGACCAGGTCCCGCTGCGCCACCAGCGCCCGCGCCAGCACCAGCCGGGCTTCCGGCACGCCGGGAGCGTTGCTGACGGCCTCCGTCGCGAGGCTCACCGCCGCTTCCGCCTCACCGCGCTCGAGGTTCAGCTGCGCCAGCTGCACCTGGGCGGCCGCGGCGCGAGGGTTGAGGCGCAGCACCTCGTTGAACGACTTGATCGCGGCGTCGCGCTGCCCGTTCATCGCCTGCAGCGTGCCGCGCAGGAACATGGCGCCGACATCGCGCGGCGACGGCGTTCACGGCGGTCGATGGCGCGCTCGAGCGCCTGCACCGGCAGTCCCTCGAGCACCAGCCAGCGCGCCTTCACCTGCAGCGCGTAGGAATGGTTGGGCTGCCGCAGCAGCACCTCGTCCAGCAGCTTCGATGCGGCCTGCTTGTCGCCCAGGCGAATACGCCAGCTGCGCCAGCCGCGTCTGCGCGTCGGCGTAGGTGGCAGGCGTCCTTCAGCATCGGCTCCATCACCGCCTGCGCGCCTCGAGCGGCCGGTTCAGGCGGGCGTAGTACTCCGCGAGGGCGAACTTGGCTCGCGGCGCCCTGCTCGACTTCCGCCGACGACCTGCAACGGCTTTCCGCCAGCGCGTCCCGCCCGGTCCCGACGTAGAGGGCGGCGAGCGCGCGATTGGCCAGCGCAGTCTCTCGCGTCCAGAGTCGATGCCACCTTCAGCGATTCTTCGGCCAGCGCCAGGTTGCCGGTGGCCATGTCGAAGTGGGCGAGCGCCAGCCGCGCCTGGATCGACTTCGGATCGAGCTCGACCGCCTTGCTTGAACGCCTCCTGCGCCGCCTGCCGTTGCCCCTGCGCCAGCTTCAGCAGCGCCAGGTTGGTGTAGGTAGCCGCGTGCTGGGGATCGAGCTGCACCGCTTCTTCGATCTCGCGCACGCCGCCTTCCAGGTCGCGCAGGCCGACGAGCGCGTTGGCGTACAGCAGCTGCGCCTCGATGTCCCGCGGGTTCTTCTTCAGCACCGCTTCGACGCGCGTGCGCACGTCCTCGAACTGGCCGGCCATGAAGAGAAACGTCGCCGCCTTCTTCTGCACGTCGGCGTCGTTCGGGCATCAAGTCGGCGGCGCGTTGATACTCGCGGTACGCGCCCTCGGGGTTGTCCGCTGGCGGCCAGCGCCTCGGCCAGCTGCACGCGCGCCTCGCCGAACTTGTCGTCGAGCTGGAGCGCGTTGCGGTACTCGACGATGGCCTCGGCGTAGCGCTTCTCCGCGGCCAGCCGCTTGCCGTTCTCCAGATACTGCACGCTTGGCCGTTTCGGGATTCGGTACAGGCCAGTGCCAGTACGAGCAGCAAGAGCTGGCAAGACGGGCGCGCAATCCGGACACTGAGCACGATGGCTGACCGAGGGCCGGATCGTATCGGCGCCATCACAGCGACGACAGCAGCTTCTGCGCGTCGGCGTAGTCGGGCTTCAGCTTCAGCGCCTGCTGGGCGGCAGCTCGCGCGCGTGCGGTGTCCCCGACTTCGACAGCGCCAGGGCCAGGTGGTAGTGGTACGAGGCGTTGTCGGGGCCTTCTCGACGCTGCGCTCGAAGGCGGGAATGGCCAGCGCCGGCAGCTCCTTCTTGTAGTAGATCCAGCCGATCGTGTCGCTGACTTCCGCGTTCTCGGGCAGCTTGGCCGCGGCGCCCTGCGCGAGCCGAAGCGCCTCGTCGAGCTTCTCGCCCTTCTTCCGCGTAGATCCACGCCAGGTTGTTGGCGGCCACGGCCGCGGTCGGATCGCGCGTTGACGATGGTTTCGTAGCGCTTCTTGGCGTCGGCCGTCTTGTTCTGCGAGTGGACGATCATCGCGGCCATGGTTTGCGCGGCGATGTTCTTGCGTGTCGCGCTGCGCCATCTGGTCGAACTCGGCTCGCGCCGCGTCCAGCTTGCCCGCCGCCAGGAGAACGCCGGCCAGCATCCCGTAGGCGCGCGTGGACGTCGGATCCACCTGTATCGCGCGGCGCAGCATCGTCTCGGCGCGCCCCAGGTCGCGCTGCGCGCCGTAGACCTGCGCCGCCAGCATCATCAGGTCGGCGCGGTTCGGCTCGGCCGCCAGCCGGGCCTCCACGCGTGCCCGGGCCTGGGGTGCCCTGTTCTCAACCAGATCCACCCCGGTCGAGCCCAGCCAGCGCCTCGATCGAGTTGGGGCTCAAGGACAGGGCCTTCTCGTAGGACGCGCGCGCCCCGCCAGGTCGTTCTTCTGCAGCCGCACCGCTCCGTTGAGCGCGTGCACCAGGCCGACGTTCGGAAACTGCTTCATCAGCGTGGCCAGCTTCCTGCTCGGCCCGGCGCGTGTCTCGCGCTGGCTATCAGGCCGCGAATCAGGCTGGCACGCGCTTCGGGGTTGCCCGGCGCGTTGGCCAGCGCGCCCTCGGCAAACGTGACCGCCGCATCGGGCGTGCCCTCCTGCAGGTTCAGCCGTGACAGATACACCTGCGCGGCTGCCGCGCGGGGATTCAGACGCAGCACCTCGCTGAACGACGCGATCGCTTCCTTGCGCTGGCGCAGCTGATCCTGCAGCGTCCCGAGAGCGTAGTGAGCGGCCGCTGAGTTGGGCTCGGCCTTGACGGCCGCCTGCGCGCGGTCGCGTGCTTCGGGCAGCTTGTTCTCGGCTCTGCAGGAACGACGCCTTCATCAGCAGCGCCCGCGAACTGCCGGCATCGCGCTGGATCACGGCGTCGATCAGGCGGTGTGCGCCCGCGCTTGATCGTTCTGTCGCGTAGGCGATTGCCGCAAGACGGTTTCGGCTTCGTTCGCGGTCGCGCGGCTCCTTTGTCAGCGGCTGCAGGACGGCGACCGCTTCGTCAGTCGCCGTACGTCGTGATGTAGTAGTCGGCCAGCTGGTAGCCGGCCTCGGGGATGCCGGTCGCGGCCACCGTCTTCAGGTACGGTTCGGCTTCGGCGGCGCGTCGCGAGCCCATGTAGAAGACCGCCAGCGCGCGGTTGGCGAGGACGTGCTTGGGATCCACGTCCAGCGCCCGCTTGAGGACGCCTCGGCGTCCCGGTCTCGTCGCCGGTGGACCACTGGAAGTTGGCCAGCGCCAGCCAGGCGTTGATCGAGCGCGGGTCGACCTCGACCGCTTTCTGGAACGCGGCCCTGGGCCTGATCCTTCTGCCCCTGGGCGAGCCGGAGCGCAGCCAGGTTGCTGTAGGTCAGGCCGCGCGCGGGGTCGAGTTCGATCGCGCTCCTCAATCTCCTTCACCGCGCCGTCGAGGTCCTTCAGCCCGGCGAGGGCATTGCCAAGGATGAGCTGCGCCTCGACGTTGGTCGGGTCCCGATCGACGACCGGCAGGATGCGCGTGCGCGCGTCCTCGAACTGGCCGGCCAGCATCAGGAAGGTCGCCGCCTTGATTTGCGCGTCGTTGTTCTGTGGCAGCAGGTCGGCGGCGCGAATGAACTCCCGATACGCGGCGGCGGGCATTGCCCGCGGCCGTATAGGCCTCGGCAAGCTTCAACCGGGCCTCGCCGTACCTCTCGTCCTGTTGCAGAGCGTTCCGGAACTCGACGATCGCCTCCTGGTACTTGTTTTCCTTGAGGAAGCGTTCGCCGTTCTCGAAGAACTGCCTCTTGGCCTGCTCGGTGTCAGAACACCCGGCAACCAGGCAGAGCCAGGACCGCGAGCACCCACCGACCTCGTGTTTTCATAGGTATTTGATCTCTCTCGGCCGCCGCCCGCGGCTGGCCAGGACTATAGTGCCCGAGCAAAGTTTCCGCCACCCGACTGAACCAGCGAATTCCGTGAAGCATCGAGTGGATTGGGACTTACGGACTGTGAGAAGTCGGCCCTGCCGGAGACTTCCGTCGAGTCTCACCGGAACTTCGTAATGTTGAGGTGAACCGCTGGCGGGAATCTCCGACGTCCACCCCGGCGGTCCTAAAGGTCGCCGCCAGGCGAGACTTGTGATCCGAAGATCTCGAGATTCACTAGCAAATTTGAATATTCTTCGCTGGGATCGCGTCTTGCTCGGGCAGGACGCGTCCGACGAGGCACGGTGCAAACCGGCACCACGTTGGAAGAAGTCTTCCGCGAACGACCGTGAGACCGTGGATCGTTGACGAATCTCACCCATCGGGGAGACTAGTTGGAAGTCGGTGAGTCGGGTGTTGGCTTACTAAGTTCTTATTCAGAAGGCTTTTACGGCGATTCAGTGGAGAGGCGAGAGGTCGGGTAGGTTTCTTGCTAGTGTCAGGAAGCAATTGGCTAGATAGCCCGCACCAGCGGGAAATTGTCGGCGGGCTATGAAGGCCGGCCAGCGAATACATACGGAGGAAGGGTAGAACAATGAATCGATTCTTCACGAAGAGCATCGCGCTCGTCGCTCTGGTCGGCGCGTTCACACTGGTGCCCGCGGCCAAGTCAGAGGCAGCGTTCGACGCGTGGATCTGTAATGACTTCTCCTGCCTTGGCGGCGGCGATGTGCTCGTCACCGAGCAACAGGAGCGCGATGACACCGTCGCCTTGGCGGGTGTCATCTCGTTCAACGCCATCAGCATCGGCGGCATGGACATCACGTTCAACACGTCGTTCAGCCATCCTCAGGTCGCACAGCCCCAGCTCGACCTGGCGTTCTTGACGACGAGCACGGGCGCTGGCGACGTGTGGATTGTGGACGGCCAACGACTACACCGTCTCCGGCCCGTTGACCGCCAGAATCGGCGGCACGTTGGCGGCTGGCGCGACCGTGCAGGCGCACCGGGAGCATCATCCCGTCGGCGCTGACGAACTACTTCTCGCCGGTCTTCAACAGCTCGCCGTTCTCGGCGACCTGGAGCATCGGTCCGGCGCTTGCGACGCCGTATCGCATTGGCTGGGCGTGCACGTGGTGCATACGGGCGCCCGGTGTCAGCTCCGGCGATTCGCACATCGTTCCCGAGCCGATGACCCTCAGCCTGCTGGGTCTGGGCCTGGCCGGCCTGGCGGCTCGCCGCCGCCGCTCGGCGTAAGCTCGAAGACAGCTTGTCCTGGGCTTGGCACTTCGGTGCCAAGCCCTTTTTTTTTGCCTGGTTGGCCCGGTCCTTGCCCTTCTATGGGTGAGCTTCGCTTAACCTCGCCCGGTATCACGCGCGCGGACTTACAATCGGGGAGGATCTTGGAGACTTCTATGCGCCGATTTCTGGAATTCTGGATGCCCGTCTGTGCTGCTGTGCCTGATGGCTGCGGCATGCGGCATGGGCTCGAACGGCGCCGCCGAGAGCATCGCCCGGGGCGACGCGCTCGTGAAAGAGGGAAAGACCGCCGAGGCCGTTATCGAGTTTCAGCGGGCGGTGCAGGAAGACGACCGCAACGCCGAGGCCCGTCAGAAGCTTGGGCGCGCGTTCATCGGCGGTGGGCCAGGGCGAGCGCGCGTTGGGAGAGCTTGTCAGGGCCGCCGATTTGCTTCCCGCCGACGTGCCGGCGCAGGTCGAAGCCGCGAAGATCCTGCTCGCGGGGGGCCGGTTCGAAGACGCCCGCACAAGGGCCGAGGCCGCACTGAAGCTCGACCCCTCCAACGCGGAGGCTCACGTGCTGCGGGCCGGAGCGGCGGCCGGTCTGAGGGACAACGAGTCCGCTCTCGAGGGACTCAACGTCCGCATCAAATTCAACCCGAACCGCAGCTCCACCTATATCGACCGCGCCAGGTTCAGGCGCTGAAGGGCTGAAGGCGGAGGCCGAAGCTGGCTTCAAGCAGGCGATCGTCGTCGCGCCACAGTCACTCCAGGCCCACATGGCGCTGGCGAACTACTACTTCGTCACCGGGCGGGCACTAGACGCATCACGGCGCTGAAGAAAGCGTCCGAGGCCGTCCCGAAATGCGTGGAGCCCTACATCACCCTGGCCAACGTCTACCGCGCCACGGCCGGCCCGCGAGGCCGAGGAGCCGTTGAAGCAGGTGGCGAGGCTCAGCACAGAGCCCGGAGCCAAGCTGACATTGGCGGACCTGTACGTCTCGCTGCGACGATATGAGGACGCCAAGCCCATTCTGACCGAGCTGGCGAACATAAGGAATGGCAGCCGTCCCCGCCAAGGGCCGCCTGGCAGGCATCCAGTACGAAGAGGGAAATCGCGATCTCGCCCACGGACGGTGGATGCCCTGATCAAGGAAAACCCCGACAACGTGCCGTTCTGACGGTCAAGGGCAATTGGCTATTGGGAGAGGACCGTCGGGAGGAGGCACTCGCCATGGCGCGACACGCAGTTAAGGCGGAGTCCCGCGCTCCCGAGGCGCACTTCCTTGAGGGCCAGCCCACGTGGCGTTGAACGACGCCATCGCGGCGGAACAGGCCTTTCAGAGGTCCTCAAGCTTCGGCCGACTGCGGTGGAGGCGCTGATTGCCCTGGCGCATCTGAACCTGGACACCGGCAAGGTAGACGCCGCCGCCTTGTTTGCGCAGCAAGCAGTTGATGCGCGCTCCGACGTCGGTTCTCGATATCGCGATGGCGCGGGTGTTGGTCGCCCAAGGCCGAGTCCCCCAGGCCAGCGCCGAACTCGAACGCTGACCAGAATAGCGCCCGATCAGGCCGACATCATGAACCTGCAGGGCTGTTCCTGCAGAAGGAAGGCAATCTGGAGGGCGCAAGAGACGGCCTTACCCGCGGCTTCAAAGCCGCGCCAAACTCGGCGGTAGCGCTGCGAGGGCTCCTCGAACTCGACATCGCAGCCAAACGCCCCGGCGACTCGAGGCAACGCATCGAGGCCCACCTGAAGCGAGTTCCCACATGATTCGCACGGCGCTCGTCATCGCGGGGCGCACCTATGCCGCCATCGGCGACCTTGCAGCAGCGGAATCTGTCACTCCGGAAGGCCGTGGACCTCGACCCGACCCAACTCGAGGGCTACCACGTGCTTGGCCAGATCCTCGTGCGTCAGAAGAAGCTCGATCAGGCTCTGAAGGCATATGAGGAGCGCGTGGCAGAACGGCCCAACGACGTGCCGGGCCACACGATGATCGGCATGATTCAGCTGGTTCAGGGCAACATGTCGGCGGCCGCGCAGAGCGTTTCGAGAAGGTGCTGTCGCTCGATCCCCGCTCGTCGGTCGCGTCGAACAACCTGGCGTACATGGACGCCGAGGCCGGCACCAACCTCGACGTGGCGTCTGAACCGGGCGCAGACGGCAAAGGCCGCGCAGACCCGACGATGCCAACGTGAGCGACACGCTGGGCTGGGTGTACGTGAAACGCGGGCTGCCCGCGCTGGCCATCTCGCCGCTCGAGCAGGCCACGCAGAACGAGCCCGGACAACCCGACCTATCACTACCACCTGGGCGTCGCCCACGTGAAGGCCGGCGACCGGGACCGCGGCGCGGCTGTCCCTGCAGCGGGCGCTGGCGATCTCCAAGTCGTTCGACGGCGCGGACGACGCGCAGCGGACGCTCGACAGCCTGGGCCGGTAAGCCTAGTGGCGCGCCGCCGGCGCATCGTCAGCATCGCTGGCGCCCGCCCCAACTTCATGAAGATCGCTCCCATCGTCGCCGCGCTGAAGCGGCGGCCGGGGGCGTTCGAATCGGTGCTGGTCCATACGGGCCAGCACTACGACGAGAAGCTGTCACAGGTCTTCTTCGACGAGCTGGGCATTCCCCGTCCCGACATCAACCTGAACGTCGGGTCAGGCAGCCACGCGCAGCAGACGGCGGCGATCATGGCGGCGTTCGAACCCGTGCTCAGCGATCAGCCTGTGGACATGGTGCTGGTCGTGGGCGACGTGAACTCCACGATCGCCTGCGCGCTCGTAGCCTCCAAGCTGGGGGTGCCGATCGCGCACGTCGAGGCCGGCCTGCGCAGCTTCGATCGCAGCATGCCGGAGGAGATCAACCGGGTTCTGACGGATCAGATCTCCGACCTGCTCTTCACCACCGAGGAGTCGGCCGCGGAGAATCTGCGGCGGGAGGGCATAGACCCCGCCAAGGTGCATTTCGTCGGGAACGTGATGATCGACACGCTGATGGCGCACCGGGATCGGGCGCGGGCCACGCGCGTGCACGAGACACTGGGCCTGAAGCCTGGCGGTTATGGGCTGATGACGCTCCATCGGCCGAGCAACGTGGACGACTCAGTGTCGTTCGAGCGGCTCATGCAGGGCATCGATGTGGTGGCCGGTGCGGTGCCGGTCGTCTTCCCGGTGCATCCACGCACGCGTCCAGCCGTGACGAGATCGGTGACCGCGGCCGCGATGGTCGACCAGCAGAGGCTTCGTCTGATCGATCCCCTGGGCTACCTGGACTTCGTCGGGTTGATGGAAGGGGCGCGCGTGGTGCTCACGGACTCCGGCGGCATCCAGGAAGAGACGACGATCCTCGGCGTGCCCTGCCTGACGCTTCGTGAGAATACGGAGCGGCCGATCACCATCACTCACGGCACGAACCAGCTGGTGGGCACCGACCCCGCGCGCATCGCGGCCGGATGGGCGCGGCTTCAGAGCCTGAAACCGCCGGCCGGCGGCCCACCCCTGTGGGACGGTCAGGCCGCCGAGCGAATCGCCACGGTGCTGGAAGCCTTCTGACTTAGAAACTCACCTGAGCGTTGTTGGTACAGGTCGTGGTGCCCTGCGCGCACACCCGGTAGGTATAGCTGCCGGCGCCCTTCTTGTTGATCGGGTCGGTCTCGGCGCCGTCGTTCGCCGTGCTCATCACGCGTGAGCCGTTGCGGTAGACGTCCACGGAGCCGCCGCTCACACCGTTCCACGACAGGTCCGCCTTCTGCAGGCCTTTCACCTTCCGGCCACGAACCGTCAAGGTCGGTCCAGCGGTCTGGCCGCTCGAGTTTGCCGTCACGGTGACAACGATCGTCCTGGACGCCTGCAGCCCGCCGCTATCCGTCACGCGCGCAACAATGGAGTGCGAGCCGACCGTCAGGATGCGGGCGACCGATCCGCCCTGACCCATGGACGTGCCGTTGTCGGTCCACTGGATCGACGCAGTGAGGTTGCCGTCCTGCGTGTCGGTGGCCGAGCCGCTGAACGCGACCGAGGCGCCTTCGGTAAAGCTGGCGTTGGCGGCCGGACTGCCGATGCTGACGCTGGGCGCCGTGTTGGTCGACGCGGAGGCTGGATACAGGCTCCGGACAGCGGCAATGTCGTCCGGCGCCAATGTGCGGAACGCCTGCGAGCAGTAGCTGTAGCTGGGATACATCGTCGCGTCGGTGTAGCTCGAATGGCTCAGGCCGAGAGCGTGACCGAACTCGTGCGTCGCGACGTCTTCGATGTAGGCGGCGTTGGAGACATTCGCCGCACCCCGACGTGCCAGTGAAGAACGTGAAGCCGGCGTCCCAGAAGATGATGTCGCTGTCGAGCAGCTGGTTGCTGGAGTTCCACCAGGAGTACGTCGTGGCGATCGCCGATCCGCTGGTGCTGTTGCGGAATATCACCACGTTGCGATTGTCGTAGCCTGTCGAGGTATCCGAGACGGTGCCACCGTATTGGAAGCGGAACGCGGAGTCGCCCTGCGTGTTCCACACGTTCATGCCGGCTTGGAGCGCGGTGGCGGCCGCGGCGGCCGTCACGTCCGCGTTCGCGGCGTTCACGTAGAAGGTCGCACTGTTGGAAGCCCAACGGGAGTAGGTCGGATACGCGTGCGCGGCACCCGTTACGGCCACCGCCGCGGCGAGCGCGGCCAGAGCATGGATTGAGAGTCGGCTTCGCATCAGCGGCCTCCCCGGCCCTGCGCGAGGGCGCCGCGTACCTGCTGTCGCACGTCGTCGAGGGACAGCGTGGTCCCATCGACCCGGTCACCGGCCGTGAGCTTCATGATGCCGCGGCCCCTGCCGTACGGCGTGTTCCGGTTGCCGCTCGCCTCCAGGAAGAAGACGGCGCGCTCGCCTTCGGTGACGCTCGGAAGGTCCGAGACCTTGAGCGTGAGGTCACCCACGGTGCCGCCTTCGACGGCAATCTGTAGCGTGGCCTCGGGCGCGCCTTTCAGCGTCTCGAGCACCTCGAGGACCGCGTGCGAGACGATCAGCTGATCGCCGAAGCGGTTGGTCTCGAACTGGGCTCGAACATCGACGATTCTGGCGACGACGACTTTGCCGGCGCCACGGGCACGGCTGGCGACGTCGACTGCCGGCCCCACCTCCGCCCGCGCAGGAATCGCCGTCGTGACGAGGCAGATCAGAACGAAGAGGATCTTCATCAGCGACCCGAAGTGCAAGGTCACCGCCCGCCCTGCCGCGGTTATCCGCTGCGTCCTAATCGGTTGAAAATACGGCGGTTGTCTGACGATTCGACGCTCCCGGGGCTCGGTCCGCGGGCCTCGCGTCTTACGCCCTCGACGGGTGGGGAGACGAAAGTGTCAGCGGCCCGAGGCGGCGTTGCCGGCGGAGGGCTGCTCGATTCTGTCCAGGCCTGCACCCTGGCCACTGAATCGGGCCACGCGATGAGGATCGAGAAACGCGATGTAGCCGGCGATCATCACCCAGCTGAAGGGCCCAATCTCGAGCGTGAGCCACAACCCGAGGTGCAGCCCCAGGCCAACAATCAGTGCAGGGGTCCGCGTGCGGCGAAACCAGACCAGCGCCGGGAAGCACAACTCGAAGAGCAGCGTGCCCCACGACATGAGCGCGACAAACGGCTCGGCCGCAACCGGCAGCGTCCAGGGGAACCGGTGAAAGGTGTTCAGGTTCAGCGCCCAGTACACGGCCGAGCCGTCGCGCCATACCGGGTGCAGCAGCTTCCACAGCGCCGTACTGAAGTAGATCAGGGCGACCTGGAAGCGGATGAGCCTGAGAGGCCAGATCGCGACACCGTCGTTGCCCTGGTCGGGCGGCCTTCGACGCCTCGCGTCGAGCGACCACACGCGCCCGGTGTCGGTCCAGATCAGGCAGAACAGCACCACCAGCACGACCTGGTGCGCCGACGACAACGGCAACCGGTTCCAGTGCGTCTGCAGCCACAGGCCGAGAAACGTCGCCAGCACGGCAAGGTCGCTGCGGTATCCCACCAGCATTGCCAGAGCCGCGATGGCGGAATACGCGAAGAATGCGCGGCCGGCCCACACCGCCAGGCCGTTGCCGATGAGCCACGACCGTGGCCCGTTGGGGTTGCTGGGAAGGGGACTCAGACCGTCGAGCGACCAGAACTCATCGACCGGCGTGAGCCCCGCCACGCCGGCGAGGGCCATCGCGCCGAAGACGATCCGCAATGCCGCCACCGAATGTGGCGGCACTTTGGTGAACCAGTAGGCTTCCCAGCGCGCGCGCCAGGAGGCCCTTGCGCCGGCCACGGGCGGCGTGTCGCTCACGACTGCTCGTAGTACTCAAGCAGCCACTCGATGTCGCCCTCGGTCTCGACGCCGTGGTAGGGCGGATAGGGGCGCACCGTCAGGCGCTCTTCGACAGGACCCTCGGTGTACCCGAGTAGCGCCGCGCGGCGCTCGATGGCAACCGCCGCATCGACCGGCTCACCCGGTTTCTTGTTGGCGACACGTGCCCACCCAGACCTCGGTGCGGGTGATTCGCTCTCCGTCCTGGAGCCGGGCGGCGAAGTGGCGCGCGAAATACCGGCCGATGGGCGCGAGGTCGTCGGGCAAGTCTTCCGGGCGCGCGCCGGGTTCGATGGCGCTCGGCCTGCGGCGCTTGACGAACCCGTCGAAGGCAATCTCGAAGGCCTTGTCGCGATATGAGTCCCGATATGACTGGACCAGCCGCACCCGGTCCTCGCGGTGAGAAGGACCGATGAGCTCGGTGGCCGTCCACGGCCGTCCGCCCTGCGCCTCTACGTAATAGCGGACGCGCCAATAGCGGTCGTACTGGGGCGGGTTGGAGAACATCGCCCAGTTCTGGGCCAGGCCGGTCAGCGCCACGTACCAGCCGATGGGCCTGCCGAGCACCCGCTCCACCCCGCTACGCAGGGCGCCGACGGGCACGGCGACACCGCGGCTCAATGCGTCAATCGCGCGGGTGACTGTCGAGGGCCGATCGGGGGCCTGCAGCGGCGCGGTATCGGCGTCGACAGGGGGTTCGACCCGGGCCACCCAACGGCCGGTGGGAAGAGCGGTGAACGTGATCGACGCCAGGTGCCACGCGATGAAGGCGGACATGAGCCAGCGTGGAGTCGTCATCGCGCGATCAAATCCTACGACGGACGTCCGGAAAGACAAATCGCGGATGCGCCCGTCTGAAGGACACATCCGCGACTGGTGGCCCCGAAGGGCCAGTCTGTCTTGGGAACGATTTTAGGCCCGGGACTTCGACTTCCTCATCCGGTAGCCCGCTCCAACCAGACCCATCCCGAGCATCGTCAGCAGCGCCGGCTCCGGGATGCTCCCGGTGCTCGTCGGAGTGCTCGTGCTCGTGGGCGTGGCGGACGTCGTGCCTGGAATGGTGTTCTCGCCGGCGCTGGTGCCGTAGGTGAAGTAGACGTTCTTGATGTCCGCCTCGGTGAGGCCCGATGGGATGTTGAGCACGAACTTCGACGGTCCCCTCGATCAGCGCGTTGTTGTCCAACCCGCCGTTGCCGCTGTAGGCAACCCAGTTATTGGGCACGAGACCGAATTCGATGCCGTTCAGGGCGTTCGGGTTCTCGTAGTTCGGACCGTTGAAGTTGCCCGCAGCTGGTGTTGGTGTTCAGATAGCCGCTGCTCGAGATGCCCTGGTTGGTGCCGGTCAGCCAATTGACTCCGCCGTAGGCGTAGCTCCACTCGCCGCCGATGTTGGTCTGACCGGAACAGCTCGTGATATCGCAATTTGCCGTCTGGATGATGGAGCCGTTGCCAGTCGTTTTGGCCGTTGAGGGCGTAAACGCGGTGGTGCCCAGGTTGAAGAACAGGCCTGACAGAACCTCTGCGGGATCGTCGGGAGCGCCAGCCCCAGTGGCTGCGTCGGTGTTCGACAGGAGGATGGTGAGCTGTGTGCCCGAGATCGTGAAGGAGGCGGTTGCCGAGAGACCACCCCCAGAACCCGAGAACACAACCGTAGCATTCGCCTGATTGGCAAACCCGCCGAGCGCCAAAACCGTAAGCAGTGCAACCGCGATACGAGACATTCCGAGACACCCTCCGACCCCAAGAAGCGTATTGGGGATTTCAGGCTTTCAGGGAAGCAATTTGGCGGCCAGGGGGTCACCTGAAGAATATGCTAGTGAATCGATAGGGTGCAGTCTCTGGCGGCCGAAAAAGTCGCCCTCAGGGCGGGCTTTGGTCGGCTCAGCCAAGGCGGCGTCTGGCTAATTCTGCGCGGGGAGTCTCGCCCGCAGTTCCTGCACGTCGCTGCGCTTCTCGAGGGTGGGATCCAGCTTGAGCGCCTCGGCCAGCTCAGCTCGCGGCAGCCGCCCGGGCTCCCTGGGCGGCCAGGGCCATGGCGGCATGTAGTCGCACCTCCGGGTTGCGGGGAGCTCCCCTGGCCGCCAGAACCAGCAGCCGGGCCGCTTCGGCGTTGTTGCCGATCAGGTACTCAATCCACCCCACGGTATCGAGGATGGTGGCGTTGGCCGGGGCCACGGCAAGGGCCTTACGGGCCATCGGCAATGCCTCGGCGAACTTCTTCTCGCGGACGGCCAGGTCGTAGGCCAGGTTGTTCAGCGCGGTCGGCGTTGTTGGGCTGGAGCGCGATCACCTTGCGGTAGCGCTCGGCGGCCAGGTCGGCCTCCCCCGCTGTCGATGTAAAGCTCCGCCAACAGGATGTGGATGGCCACCGCGCTCGGTGCCAGCTCCGAAGCCTGCTCCACATGCCTTCCGGGCCGACGACCGGTCGTCGTCCCGAAGGTCAGCCTTCCGCACGAATCAAAAGTCGCGCGGCCGCTCTCGGGGGCACCAGGCAATGTCGTGAGCATGTGGGCCACGCGGCGCTTTGCGAAGAAAGCCGGCTGGCCCAGGTCGTCGTCGGTGCCGCCCTCGATGTCGGCCCTGGTCAGCGGGCGCCGGGCGAACGGGACGCACAGCGGGTCGCCGATGACGACGGTCTGCCAGCTCAGGTGGGGAATCGCCAGGTAGAACGACTCCACCAGATTGAAACCGGCAGGTAGGCGGGAAACAACACATCCGGGCGAACGGCGCTCTGCAGATAGGGCTCCGACACCTGGCCGGCCACGCCCGTCAGCCCCTCCCGGATCAGGTCGCCCACGAGCGACTGCGGCGACCCGCCGAACCATGTGGCGCGATCGTTCGTGTTGGTCGGCTGCCAGGCGGCCGGCGGCTCCTTGAACGTGCGTGCGTCGGTGCTGACGAAGCGTGGCGCCGATCGCGCCGGGAACGAAGTCCATCTTGACGGTGCGGACGCGGTTCTGCGGATCGGTGGATCCCCACGAGAAGTAGCCCATCACGGGGCTGACGTCCCGGGCGGGCTTGGGCGTCGTCTCGAGCACCACGCGCTCGCCGTGACCGGCCTTGGTCAGATGTTTTGCGCGGCCAGCCCCAGCCAGTCCTCGCCCGAGCCGGTTGACCAGCGCATCCCGCTGGTCCAGGACGATCTGGCCCTCCCTGGCGGTGCGCGCCGCCCGATCCACCAGCGCCTTGGCTTCCTCGACCGTGAACGCGTCGAGGCGGGACACCAGATAGATGTCGTGCTCGCGGTGGGAAAACGGCCGGGCCTCCGCCACCGGGCGCGAGCCCAGGAAGTACGGATTGTCCACGCGCCCGCGCGTCGGCACGTTGCGCCGGTCATGCGTCGATAGAGCAGCGTGAGCTCCGAATCCACGCTGGCCACGGTGCCGTCCTGGCCGCCGGTGCCGGCGATCCGCAGCGGGACGTCCTTGGTCAGGACGATGTACAGGATCCGGTCCTGCAGGTTGCCGCGGCTGAGCGCGTTCGCGATGGGCTGCTGGATCGACTGCAGGAACACCGCCGGCTGCACCGTTTCGTCGGTCGGCGCCTGGATGCGGATGACGTTCTCCGGCGGGGATGCTTCGTGCCTTGACGTAGTAGTCCGCCGATCTCCTTCGAATCGGGGCTCGCGTCGTTGATGACGACGGCGACGTTCTCGGCCGTCTGGGCAACGGCCAGGGGCGCCTGCCACGCAAGACCGCACAGCGTCAGCGCAGCGCAGACGGCAAACCGATTCATACCGAGCCTCAAGTGGCCATATTAGCCCGAAAATGGGCCGAAAACAGGGCCTGACTATCTTATCGGCAGTTCGACGGCCCGCCGTGCGGCGACGCGCACCAGTGTGTCGGATGAGGAACCGTCACTACGGGCGTCGCGGACCACAACGAACCAGGCGTCGCCGGCTGGCACCCTGGCCACGAGGACGGGTTCGCCGTGCGCCCCCAGGTCCACGGGTAGCGTCATGACGGAACGTGTCGCGGGATCGAACTCCAGCACGGCGTCGGCGGACGCACTCGTCACGGCAACGCCGGAGCCGTTCACATGCGCGCTCAACGGCGATTCTTCAAAGCCTGCGGGCACGGCAACCTGTGCTCGCTGGCCGGCCGCACTCAGGCGCTCGATCACGCCCGCACCGCCAGCCGTGCGGCCGGTGAGCCACACGGCCTGGCCCAGCTCGTCCCAGGCGACGCTCGAGGGTGTCGAGCGATCGGCCGCTGGACCCGAACTCAAGGGCTGTCGCGCTCCGCCGACGGTCAAGGCCGCGACGGCGTCCGCCTGGACCACCACCATCCGGCCATCGCCCGTCTGAGTGAGGATCGTGCGCGTATCCCGTTCGTCGGCCAGGCCCATGACAAGGGTGACAGCCTCGCCCAGCCCGCCACCGAGCAACCGGTATCGTTCGATGGAACCCTCGCGGCCGCCACCGCGACGCGTTCGGGACGTCGCGAGCGCCACGTGACCGTTGCGGTCGAAGAGCGGGTCGAGCGCGAGATCTTCGATTTCGACGTCGTCGTCGAGCCGCAGGGCGGCCTCCGCTCTCATCCCTGCGGAATCGAAGACACGCACGGTGCGCCCGTCCTCAACGAGCAGCCCGGTGCCTTCACCGGAGACGACCAACGATGTAACTCGGCCTAATCCGACCCCCAGCGCCTCGACCTCCGCGACAGCGGAGCCGCCGGCGGCTCCCCGGGGCACCGCGAAACGGGGCTGATCAGGGCCGACTGGCTGCGGTCCGATTGGCGCCGGCCCGGCAGCAGTGCCAATCATCTCCGACACCTCCGCCGAGGGGGACCCCCAGCCTGCGGACGCGCGCGATGCTACGGCGAAGTAATAACGCTGGCCAGCTCTGGACGGGGTATAGACGAACGACCTCTGGGACGCCGCGACGTCGTAGGTTTCGGTGTATTGACCCGAGGTCGTGCCCACGAACACGCGGTAGGCGGTGACGCCGGGGGACGGGCTGGGGTCCCACATCACCGTGAGGGTCTGGGATGAAGCGCCCCGGACACCCGCAGTCAGCAGCAGGAAAGTTGCGAGAAGACAGACCCTTATCTGGACGAGGCCGACAGTGGCCGGTAGGTAACCGAAATCACCTCCCGCTGGGTCTGGCCTTCGGCGTCGTGGGCTGTAACAGTAATCCTGTTGACGCCAATCTGCAGGCCAATGGTCGGGATGGTCCATGTACGTGTTCCGCTAGCTGTGCCGGTGCCGCCCCAATCGGCCTGCCACGTCACCCTGACAACATTGTCGGACGCTAGGCCGCGGAGCGCTACTGTACTCGACGCGGTATCCCAAGCCGAGTCAGCCGTAGGCGACGTAATGCCGAGCTGGAGGACGTTCGCCGGCTGCCGTGTCACGGTCAGCGTGTCGGAGGCAAGGTCTCCCACCGCGTTGCGCGCTGTGATCGTCACGATCGTCTTCCCGAGGGGCAACCCAAAGTTCGTCACGCTCCACCGGTCACGGCCGACCGCGGTTCCGCTGGCGCCGTGGTTGGTGGACCACGTCACGACTATCGCGTCGCGCGATGTCCCGGCCAGGGTGACGGTCGCATCCCGCGTCACCAGCTCGTCGGTTGCCGAAGGGACAGATATCGTCACGACGGGTTGACGGTTGGGTTGACTTTCCTGCGTCGCGTCCGTCCTCTCAGCGATCGGGCGCGGACGAGCGGCCGGACTGGAGGCGGGAGCGGGGCTCGTCGCGACCGGGCCGGCCAGCGGCTGCGGCGACAGCGCAGTCGGATACCCGGTCGGGATCCGACCGTCAGGGATCGGTGCACCGAGCGTCTGGCCGGTCGTGCTCTGCGCGGACTGCGCGGTAAGGGCACTGCTGCCGGCCGTCACCTGCGATAGAGCAGGCGCTGGTTCACTTGTCGCGGGCGTGGACGTCCCAGCGACCTGCTTGACGGTCGTGCTGCTGCGCGTGACACGCAGTGCGGCGGTACCAGTCAGACCCGCGGCGTCACGCGCCGTGACCGTGATGACGTTCAGGCCTTCGGCGAGCGGAACAGCGGCGATCGACCAGCCCGTGGTGCCGAATGCGATGCCGGAGCCGCCGCGGTCGTTGGACCAGCTGACCTGGGCGACGCCGAAGTTGTCGCTCGCGGTGCCACCGAGATTGATCGCCGGCGCCGCCGTCGTGAACGTCTGTCCCGCCGTCGGCGTGCCGATCGTTACGGCTGGCGCCGCCGAATCGCGATAGACGACGGTCAGCGTCGCCGTCGTGGTGTTGCCCGACAGGTCCCGCGCCGTGATGACGACGACGTTCGTGCCGGACTCGAGCGGGATGGCCGGCGTGGTCCACGTGGTCGTGCCGAGCGCCGCGCCACCCTGCCCACGGTCGCTCGCCCAGAGAACTTGCGTGATGCCGGCATCATCGGACGCCGTCCCGCTCACGACCACCGTCTGTGTCGCGCTGTTGTAGGGCGATGCCCCCGGCGACGTGATGGAAACGACCGGTATCTGGCCGTCCACCGTGATACGCAGGACATCGGACGACGAGTTGCCTGCCGCGTCGAGGGCCGTGACGGCAATCACGTTGACACCGGGCAGCAGCGCGATGCCGCCCGCGATCCAGGACCCTGTGCCGCGAGCGACGCCGCTCGTTCCGCGGTCGCTCGCCCAGGCGATCTGCGTGACGCCGAAATCATCGGTCGCCGTCCCGTCGAGATTGATGAGGCGAGCCGACGTGGTAAACGTGTCCGACACAGAGGGGCCAGTGATGCGTATCGCGGGCGCCTGCCGGTCGGTGGCGGTCACCACCAGGCGCGTGCTGGCCGAGTTGCCCGCGGCGTCTCGCGCGGTAATCGTGATTTCGTTCGCACCGAGCTGAAGAGCGGCGCGTTCGACGGTCCAGCGGTTCGTGCCGGTGGCGACACCGCTGCCGCCGCGGCTGTTGGCCCAACGCACTTCGGTCACGACGCCGTCGTCGGTCGCGGCGCCGGCCAGCGCCAGCGCGGTTGAGGTTGTGGCAAACGTGCCTGCCGCAGTGGGCGCCGCAATCGTGACGGCCGGGGCACGTGTGTCGTAGTGGACGGCCAGCGTGTCGGTCGAGACATTGCCGGCCGCGTCGCGCGCCGTCACGGTCAGGACGTTGGCGCCCGCCTGCAGCGCTACGAGCGGGACGGCCCACGCCGTGACGCCGGTCGCCGAGCCGGAGCCGCCGCGGTCGTTGGCCCACGTGACCTGCGTCACGCCCACGTCGTCGTTGGCCGTGCCGCTGAGCGCGATGGTCCCGACATTGGTGGCGGTGGTCGAGTTCGTAGTCGGCGTTTCGATCGTGATGCCGGGGCCGCGCGCGTCGAGCACGACGGTCAGCGTCGCACTGGAGGTGTTGCCGACCTCATCCCGGGCGGTCACGGTCAACACGTTGATCCCGGCGTCCAGCGCGACGCCCGGAGCAGTCCAGCTGGAGGTGCCAGCGGCGACACCCCGCCGGCCGCGGTTGCTGGACCACGACACCTCGGTGACACCCTGGTCGTCGGAGGCCGCGCCGCCCAGATTCACAGTGGCGGTGTTCACGGCGTGCGTCGGTGTGGCAACTGGCTGCGCGATGGTGACTGTTGGATTGCGGCCGTCCGACACCACGCGCAAGGCCGCGGTTGCCGTGCTGCCACCCCGGTCGGTGGCCGTGACGGTGATGGTGTTGACGCCGGATTGGAGCGCGACGCTTGCGATCGACCAGGCCGTAGTGCCCGTCGCCGATCCGTTGCCGCCGCGGTCGTTGGTCCAGGTCACCGACGCCACGCCGGAATCGTCGGCCGCCGTGCCGCCAAGCGCCACGGTAGTCGCTGCCGTCGTGTACCGGGTTGCGGCCGTGGGCGTGACGATGGTGACGGTGGGTCGCGTGTTGTCGGTCAGGTTGACCGTGAGCCGTGTCGGTGCCCAGGTTGCCGCTCGAGTCGCGCGCCGTCACGGTCAGGACGTTCGATCCCGCCTGCAGCGCGATGTTCGACGCGGACCAGGCAGTCGTGCCCGTGGCCGTGCCGCCGCCGCCGCGGCTGTTGGTCCAGGTCACCTGGGTGATGCTGAAGTCGTCCGTCGCCGTGCCGCCGAGGGTCAGCGTGGGCGTGCCGGTCGAATGCGTGTCAGCGGCCGACGGTGACGAGATCGTCACGAACCGGGCGCTCGGCGCGACTCCGTCGGCGAGTGATCACGATCACGTCCGTGCCGGTCCTGCCGGATGCGTCGCGCGCCGTCATGGTGATCGTGTTGGCGCCGCCCTGGAGGTCCACCGCGGCGATGGACCAGGTGCCGTGCCCGTAGCGGTGCCGCTGCCGCCGCGGTCGCTCGACCCAGGTCACCGCGTGACACCGACGTCGTCGGTGGCCGTGCCGCCCAGCGGCCATGAGAAACTGCGTAGTCGAGTGCGTGGCCGCGGTGGTCGGCGTCGAAGATCGTGACGACTGGCGCACCCGCATCTGCTCGTGTCACCGTGAGCGTGTCGGTGGCCGTCAGCCCGGCGGCATCACGGGCCGTCACGGTGATGACGTTGGCGCCGGGTGAGAGCGCCACGGACGCGACGGTCCACGCGGTCGTTCCCGTGGCCACGCCCGACACACCACGATCACTGGCCCACCGCACTTCGGTCACGCCGTAGGAATCCGTGGCCGTGCCGCCGAGCGGCACCGACGCGTTCTGCGTCGTATACGTCGCGGCAGTGGTCGGAACAGCAATGCTCACCGTGGGCGCCGTGTTGTCGGCTCAGGTTGACCGTGAGCGTGTCGGTGCCCAGGTTGCCGCTCGAGTCGCGCGCCGTCACGGTCAGGACGTTCGATCCCGCCTGCAGCGCGATGTTCGACGCGGACCAGGCAGTCGTGCCCGTGGCCGTGCCGCCGCCCCCGCGGCTGTTGGTCCAGGTCACCTGGGTGATGGTGAAGTTGTCCGTCGCCGTGCCGCCGAGGGTCAGCGTGGGCGTGCCGGTCGAATGCGTGTCAGCGGCCGACGGTGACGAGATCGTCACAACCGTGGCGCTCGCCGTCGGTGCGAGTGATCACGATCACGTCCGTGCCGGTCCTGCCGGATGCGTCGCGCGCCGTCACGGTGATCGTGTTCGCGCCGCCCCGGAGGTCCACCGCGGCGATGGACCAGGTGCCGGTGCCCGACGCGGTGCCGCTGCCGCCGCGGTCGCTCACCCAGGTCACCGCGGTGACACCGACGTCGTCGGTGGCCGTGCCGCCCACGGCCATCAGGAACTGCGTGGTTGAGTGCGTGGTCGCGCGTGGTCGGCGTCGAGATCGTGACTGTTGGCGCGCCCGTGTCTGTTCGCGTCACCGTGAGCGTGTCGGTGGCCGTCAGCCCGGCGGCGTCGCGCGCCGTGACAGTGATGACGTTGGTGCCCTGACTCAGCGGTACAGCGGGGACGCTCCACGAAGAAGCCCCCAGACCCGAAGGGCCCGCAGCCGAAGTACTCGTAGCCGAACCGGCGCCCCCGCGGTCATTGGACCAGGTCACCTGCACTACGCCCACGTCGTCAGTCGCGCTACCGCCGATCGCCAGGGTAGTTCCCCCGGTCGAGTGTGTTGTCGCCGAGGTCGGCGTGAGGATAGTCACCACCGGCGCGCGGCCATCCGAGACCGAGAAGTCGCGTGCACCGCTCCACGGGCCGTCACCGACAGCGTTGGACGCGCGCACAGACCACGACCCCGGTCCCGCTGCGAGGGCAATCCCCGGGTTGTGCCGGCAGATCGCGCCGGACGTCGAACAGCCTGCCTGGGCGGGCGTCGAGATCGACCTGCACGCGGGGGTTCGTTTCGCTGTTGTCGTCGACCCACAGGCGGTAGCGCGTAGCCGACGCCACGGGATCCCACTCAAAGATCGGCGTCGTCGTCGCGATTGAGCCCGCGGGGCTCCGAAGCGTGGGAGCCGCGGGAACACTTGACGTAATCGTCCAGTTGAATGACACCGAGTCACTGGAGGCGCTGTCCGAAACCGACGCCGACACCGCGAACGTACCGGCCTGCGTGGGCGCGCCGGTAATGGCGCCAGTCGCGGTCGCCAGAGACAGCCCCGGGGGCAGCCCGCTTGCGGAGAACGTGAGGGCCGCCCCTTCGGGGTCGATGGCGGTAAGCGTCAACGACGCCGGCGCGCCGAGGGCATGACTCTGGTCCCCGGGGTTGGTCAGCGTAGGCCGCAGGTTCCCGGAGGTGCACGCCTCCGGCGACCGGCCGCCTTCAACCGGCCCGGTGAAATAGGCCGACACAGCAAAGCAGTACTGCTGGCCGATGACGGCCGTCGTGAGCACGTATGTCGTGGTGTTCCCGACGTCGACCCGTTGCGTGTAGACGCCCGATTCAGTGCCGATGTGGACGAAGTAGCCGACAACCTGGGGCTCAGGGCTCATGTCCCACGCGACGGTCAGCGTCTCAGCGGCCGCTGGTGCGGCCACGACGGTCAGAGCGAGCGCGGTTGCGGCGGCGGCGAGTAGGTGTTTGGTGCGTTGCATCTCAATCGACCTTCGACTGGGTTGCAACGAGTTGACCACCCCGACGATTGGGGCTTAAGGCATTGATGGCGGTGAGGTTACGGCGTAGGCCCCGTTTCCCGGCACGCGCGGCGCGGCGGAAGAGATTCGGATCGGATTACAGAAATGTCCAGCGCCCGCGCTCAGGACCCACGTGCCGCGTGAAGCGGGTCGTGGATCTGCGGCTAGCGGTATTCCTTGAACGGGATCTGGCAGTCGTGCTTCCGCAGGAAGTTCAAGAACCGCTTGTAGTCGCGCGATTCCATGTTGAAGAGACGCGCCACGATCTTGTAGTTGCCGCGCGCTTCCTCGAGACCCCGCCGCACGACCTCCCGCACGTTGTTGCGCGTGATCTCGCGGTCCATGAACAGCGGGTAGACGCTCGTCCAGAACGACTCGTGCTGATCGAGCATGCGCTTGTAGAGTTCGTCGGCCACCGTCTTCCGGCGCTCGCGGCGCGGGCGGAACGACACGGCGCCCTGATGGCGAATCTCTGACGAGAGGTGTTCCAGCTCGATGCTGTTGCCCTGCACCGTGACCACCAGCCGCTCGATCACGTTCTCCAGCTCGCGGACGTTGCCGGGCCAGGAATACTCGGAGAACGCCTTCATGGCCGGGGGCGCGATCAGGCGGATCGGCGACTTGTTCGCGTTGGTGAACTGCGCCAGGAAGCTCTCCGCGAGCATCGGGATGTCCTCGCGCCGTTCGCGAAGCGGCGGCACCAGGATGTGGATCACGTTGAGCCGGTAGAACAGATCCTCGCGGAACGTGCCCTGCCCGATCATGTCCCGCAGGTTCTTGTTGGTGGCGGCAATCACCCGGACGTTCACGATGCGCCCGCTGCCGTCGGCGCCGACTTTCTGCAGCTCGCCCGTTTCCAGGAAGCGCAGCAGCAGACCCTGCATGCGCAGTGTCATCTCGCCCACTTCGTCGAGGAAGATCGTGCCCATGTGGGCGGTCTCGAGCTTGCCCGGCTTGTCGCGGTAGGCGCCGGTGAAGCTGCCCTTGACGTGCCCGAAGAGCTCGGACTCGAGGAGCGTCTCCGGCAGGCCCGCGCAGTTGACCGGCGCGAACACATGCGTGGCCCGGGGGCCGCGCGAGTGGATGTTCCGGGCGACGATCTCCTTGCCGACGCCGCTTTCCCCCGTGATGAGCACCTTGGCGTCGGATCGCGCCACGCGCTCGATCTCCTGCTGGAGAGCGATGGTCTCGGGACTCAGGCCCGAGAACTGGACGTTGGTCTTGGCACGTGTCGAGGCGCCCTGCTGCTGCCGGGGTCCACTATCAACGACTGCATCCATCATTGGCCCATGAACCGCTCAATGAGACGCCGGTGACTCGGCGTCATCTCCACGAACCTGGCGCCGACGCGGTACCCACCGGGAGCCGCGGTCACTCGCCTTACCTCTACCTCTGCGGCCAGCGGCTCTCCGCCGACCGAGAACTTCAACTTCGCGATCGCGCCCAATTCCGGGGGCGATGACGTCTCCAACAGGACGCCGGCGATGCTGAGGTCGAGGACGCGGACACTCTCCGCAACGGGAATGCCCATCCCCTGCCCCTGCACCTCTCGACGCGGCGACCGCCGCCTCTCTTCCATCACCCCGCCTCACCCGGCACCTGCGAGTTCCGGCCACTCACGGAAGAGCCGCGTTCGCCGGTCAGCTCGTTTGCAATCAAGTCGCCAGGAGGCGCCTCCCAGCCAGTCATACGACGTATCTTATTGATCTCTTAAGGTGTTGTTGGCACAGACCTGGCGCGGTCTCTGCACCCAGGGGCGAGAAAAAAGTCTGACGAATTGCGCCCAAGGCGCCCGGCGAATCTCAGACTTCTCACGGAGACGACGGGGGAGACAGGAACTCCACACCGACGTGGTAGGTGCCGGCGACCGGCGCGGGCCGGACGTGACGGACCAGCACCTCCGTGGACAGGTGTTGACCGTCGAACGTCATCTCCACGGTGTGAACGGTGTTGAGCGGCAAGGCTACGGGCGACCAGAGCAGCGCGCCGGTGGCGTTGATGTCCACAACCTGTGCGCGCTTCTGCGTTTCCAGCGTTCCCCACAGCGCGCCGACCACGTCCAGCCGCACCCGCGCGCGCCGATCTCCTACCCTCCGCATGGGGTCGACCTCGACAACGTCAGGCCCGGACAGGGCCCGAATCGTCGATTCGCGATCGAGCCTCGTGCAGGAGACTGCCCACTGCCTCTTGGCCCGGCATTCTAGACGCGAACGCTTCCGCGACGATAGAGATTCCTGCGGCGGCGGCCGCCCGCGCGAGGTCGGCTTTCAGCCGGCGCGTCACGGCCTGAGCCTGTGGAGCCGTGGTCTGAGGAAGGAGGAACACCACATGACCGTTTGGCAGGATACCCGCTTCGTCGCCCTCGCGCAGGAAGCGGCGGGATTCGGTGAGAAGCGCCGCTGCCTGCGCAGCCGTGGGCGAAGGCGAGCAGGCGAATACCGCGAGCGTGATCGGGTCTCCTCGCTCGAGGGTGCGAGCGACGCGCTCGTCGATCGAGCGCGCGAGCGTGTCGGCGTCCCGTGGGGGTGCGCTCGCGGGCAGGCGGCGCTCGGCCCATCCTTCGAGCACGTCGGCGACGGCACGGGCCTGGGCGTGTTCGACGGGCGTCCACGGGCCGCCGGTCTGACGCTCGATCTCGAGCGCGAAGTGCCCGAGCGCGGGTGTCTTGCACTCGATGACCAGGGGCGGCTCGGTGCCAGGGAGAGCGGCCGCGCCGGCGGAGCGTGCGCCGATTGTCGGGAGATCCATGGTGTTTTTCGTGGAAAACCGCACTGCGCTCGCGCCCAGCGCACGGCGCAGGCGCTCGAGAGCGCGGTCGAGCGCTCCTGCTGAATCAAGCGGCGCGGCCGCCAGATCGCTGGCGACGGCCAGTGCCACTCGGGCACTCGCCGCGCGCGTCGTCAACGCGAGCGTGATGTCGAGCGCCGAGACGTAGCCGGACAGGAGCGCCGGATCGCAGGCGTCGATCTCGCCCGAGAGCGTCAGCAGCCAGAGCGCACCGCCGCTTCGCGTGAGCGTGACGACGAGCGCATCCGCACCGCTGCGATCGCCGTTGTCCACGTGGGTCTGGGGCATCCGGATCAGCCGCTGTGGCGCGGGTACTGCTTGCGGTGGAAACACCAGAGGGGCCGCGGCACGGCGACGGCCTGCCAGCGACACGGCGGTGGTAAAGACACCCGGCGCCGTCTCCACGTAGCCGACCACTTCGATGTCGTGCCAGACCGCGAGCGCTTCAGCGAACACCGACACCAGCCGCCGATCGGACCCGTCGAAGGCGGATGCGCGCAAGGCCTCGTTGAGCGCCGCGAGGTGATCGGCGCCCACGGCCTGACTGGAGAGATGCTGCTCGACCGCCGTTCTCAGCCAGCCGCTGACGGTCGCCAGGTGCTGCTCCGACCCCGCAGTGGCCGCGTCGAGATGCGCAACGATCATCACTCCCACGAGCGCGCCCCCGAGCCGCACGGGGGAGAGGGTCACGGGGTGCGACGCCAGACGGGCCACCTGCGGCGTCTGCAGGCCCACCACGGCTTCGGCGGCTGGGCGCAGCCGCCGGATCGCATCGTGGTCGAGTGGCCCCGTTGGAGCCCCCGGCCGCGACGGGACCAACGGCACCGGAACGTAGGCCAGGTCCAGCAGCTGCACGTCGAGCGACATCGGGCCGCACAACGCACGCAGCCACTCCCACGAGCGGCTCGACACGAGATGTTGAAGAGGACCTGTCATCAATTTTGCGCAACACGTCCAGAACTTCTGGATAACCTCAGTTGGAGTGCAAGCAGACCGCCATTTGTGACAGGGCTGGTCTTTTTGCCAATAGCGGCCGAAAAACAACACATCGTGTTCTCAGCGGAGTTCCGAAGGACCGCGGTCGGCAGACTAAACGCCGCGCGCCGTCACCCCGGTGCAGGAACCCGCCATGGTGCGTCGCCGTGTGAAGCAAGTGGGCCTCGATGAGTGACGACTCGCTAGACCTCGATGCGTTCTTCGCTCAGCTCGAAGCCCAGGTGGCCAGTCCGGCCCCTCCGGAAACGCCGGCCGCCCCGGCGGCCGCGGCCGTTGTGGAGCGGCGCGACGCACCGCGGGTGCCGGTGGAGGCAGTCGGCCGCGAGGTGAAGTTGAGCATCCGTGGCGGGTCCGATGCCAAACCGCTCAACCTGTCCGAGTCTGGCCTTCTCGCGGAAACGACGTCGAGGCTCCGGCCGGGCGGCGCCGTCGAGCTCCTGTTGCAAATCGACGGTGTGCGCCGCAGCCTGCGCGCCGTCGTCGTGAGGTCGATGGTCCACTCCCTGGGTCCGACGGTGTTTAGAACCGCGTTCAAATTCGAGGAACGAACCACGCTTCCGGAGCGGAAATAGATATGGATATGCTGCCTTCTCTCTGCACTGCGATGATGCGCGCCAACGGCGACAGCCTCGTGCTCGAGTCGGGCCGCGCGCCCTACGTCGTCGCGGGAACCCAGCGTCAGGACGTGGCAAAGGCCACCCTGTCGGACAACGCGCTCGAGGCACTGGTCGGGCAGATCTTCTCCGAGCCGGGGCGACAGGCCTTCAAGGAGAGTGGCTTCGCGTCCGAGCAGGTGGCGGTGCCATCGGCGGGGCTGACGCTCTCGGCAACCGTCCTGCGCTCCGACGACGGCATCTCGATCGAGCTGAAGCGCACCGTTGTCCCCGCTCCCGAAGTGGCGCCTGTTCAGCTGACGGGCGACGACAGCTTGTTTGCCGCGCCGGAGCAGACGCTGACCTCGGCCGTGCAGCTGGACCAATTGGAGCCGTCGCCGGGAATCTTCGTCGAGGATTCGGCCCACACCCCGGCGCCGCCTCCGGAGATCGTGCCAGACGCCGGCGTCGTCGCCGCGCAAGACGATTCATGGGCGCAGGTCGACGTCGAGCCGGCGCCTCAGGCTTCAACCTCTTTTTCAGTGCCTACCGCCATGCCGATTCACGAATCGTTTGCGCCGACCAGGTCCGAATCCGCAAAGGTGTCTTCAGACGCCGGGTCGCACCCGCGTGACGGGCGATCTGATGGCATGGGCCATCGACGCGGCCGACAAAGGCGCGACCGCCGTCTATCTCCGCGCTGGCTCCCTTCCGGTCGTGCGCGTGGACGACCGCCTGGATACCGTGGGCGAGTTTGCGCTGGATGAGGCCGCCATCGCCCAGCTGGTCAGCGACCTCGAGGGAGGTGGCGACCAGTCGTGGCAGCGTGGGGCCGAAGGTGAGTGGGTTCATGCCGATCTGAAGCTCGGCCGCGTGACGTGCCGGCTCTTTGCCGACGATCAGGGTCGCGGACTCATCATCCGGCTGCAGCCGACCGCGGCCGCCCGCGGCTTGCACCGCCTGGTGCCCAGAAAGGTGAAGGCGGCGTGCGACGGCGACGGCCTCATCGTGGTGTCGGGAGGGACGACCGACGACGCGCTGGCGCTTGCCAGCAGCGTGGCCGACCTTGCCGCGCAGCGCCGCGGCGGATACGTGCTCGTTCTGCGCCCCGACGGCGCCGAGCGTCCGCAGGTGACCGGGTCCTTTGTCAGCCAGCGCGAGTTCACCCCGAACGAAGCAGGCGCGGCGATTCGCAGCGCCGTGGCGGAATCGCCAGACATTCTGCTTGTGGCCCTGCCGCAGGCCGAGGGCTCGGGCCGGGAGATCGCCCGGGCCAGTGAAGGCGGGCGCCTGGTGATCCTGGCCGTCGTGGCTCCGACGTCGCTTCAGGCCATGCGGAGCCTGGTGGGCCGCGGATCGTCGGTCGGGCGATGCCCAGGTCCGGCTCTCGCTGGCCGGGAGCTTCCGCGCGGCGTTCGCCACACGAACGCTTCGCCGTCTGGGCGGCGGGCGCACGACCGTTCAGGATCTGCTGATCGGGACGAGCGAGATTTCGAGCCTCATCGCGTCGGGCGATTTTGCCGGCGCCACTCGCCTGCAGCGCCAGGGTTTGTCGGGCATGTTCACCGTGGACGAGCGCCTGGCGCGCAGCGTGCGGCATGGTCACCTGCCGCTGCGCCAGGCCGCCGAGAACGCGCTCGATCGCCGGCACCTGGTGTCGCTGGTCCGGTCCGCGGGTCGCACGGCGCGCGCCACGGGCGCGACGGTCGAGGCGATGGAATCGGAGCTGCAACCGGTAGGCGCCGAACGACGATCGAATTCGAAGCGCTGGGCGCGCGGGTAGCCCAGAGCCTAAAGCCTAGAGCCCAGAGCCAGCGCCGATCAGGGTTGAGTGGCGCTAAGCCACTCACAGAACGCCTTCACACCCTGATCGAATGTCGTGGCGGGGTTGTAGTTCAATAACTCCCGCGCCTTGTCGATGCGGGCCCAGGTGCGCGGGACGTCGCCCGGCTGCTCGGGGTGCCGCTCGATGGTCGCGGTCACGCCCAACGCGTGCTCGAGGGCCGAGATCATCTCGCGCAACCCGACTGTCCGGTTGTTCCCGAGATTGATGACCTCGTAGCTCGAGGCGGTGTAGGTCATGGCCGCCCTCACGCCGGCAATCACGTCGTCCACGAACGTATAGTCGCGGCTCGTGCTCCCGTCGCCGAACATCGGGATGGCCTCGCCCCGCATCAGCCTGCGCGCGAACGCGTGGATCGCCAGATCGGGCCGCTGCCGCGGGCCGTACACCGTGAAGAAACGCAGGGCCAGGAACCGGATGCCGAACAGCTGCGAATACACGTGGCCCAGCAGCTCGCCGCTGACCTTCGTGCTCGCGTAGGGACTGATCGGCTGCAGCACGTGATCGTCTTCGCTCCACGGCACGCGCGGGTTCACGCCGTAGACGCTGCTCGACGACGCGAACACGAACTGCGGCACGCCGCGCGCCCGCGCGAACTCCAGCATCGCCTGCGTGCCGGCGACGTTGGCCCGCTGGTAGGCCAGAGGGTCCGCAATCGACGGCCGCACGCCGGCCTTGGCGGCCAGATGCACGATCACGTCGAAGGCGCCCGGTCAGCCCGTTCAGGCTCTCGGGGTCGGCGACGTCCAGTTCGTGCAGTCGCCATCGAGGGTGACGCTGGTGTGCGTCGATGTTCGCGCGTTTGACGGCGGCCGGATAGAAAGGGTCGAAGCTGTCCACCACCGTGACGTCCCAGCCGTCGGCGAGCAGGCTGTCCACGAGATGGCTGCCGATGAACCCGGCCCCGCCCGTGACGAGCGCGCGCTGAGGCTTGTTGACGCGTCATCGTCCCGGCGCCGACCGGGGCGCCGAAGTAGCTGATCGATGAGCTCGTGCACCTCGCCGATGCTGCCGGCCGTGTTGATGCCCACGCGAAGCGCTGCCCCGCCCTCGAGGCCCTTGGTATACCAGGCACAGAGCGCGCGCAGCTTGTTGACCACCCACCGCTCCCGGCCGCGGGCCGGCTCGGGCGCGGTGCTCGCGGTGCCTGGCGCGATATGCCGGAAGCCGGCATCCTCACCGACACGCTCCTCGAGCAGCAATCGGAGGTAGTCGCGAAGGAACTGCCCGCGGTCGGCCGTCGAAACCGTGGCCGGCGTCTGGCCGCGCGCCAGCGCGCTGGCCTGCGCCAGTATCCACGGGTTGCGCAGCACGCCGCGGCCCACCAGCACGCCGCTGACGCCCGACCGCAGCCGCTCCGTGATCTGCTCGGGTTCCACGCAGTCCCCGCTCCCGAACACCGGGATGTCCAGATCATCGGCGACGCGCGCCACCAGATCCCAGTCGGCCAGCCCGGTGTAGGACTGTTCCGCCGTCCGGCCGTGAATCGTCACCGCCGCGGCGCCCGCGTCCTGCACGCGGCGCGCCAGGTCCGGAGCGTTGCGGGACGTGTCGTTCCAGCCCGCGCGCATCTTCACCGTGACGGGAATCCGAACGGCGCGGGTCATGGCGGCGATGACGCGAGCCGCGTGCTCGGGCTCGCGCATCAGGCTGCAGCCCGCGTTGTGCTTGGCGATCTTGCGGACGGGGCACCCCATGTTCACGTCCACGATGTCGGCGCCCATGCCTTCGACCACCTGCGCGGCGGCGGCCATCTTCTCGGGATCGCCACCGAAGATCTGGATCGAAACCGGACGCTCCTCCTCGGTGTACTCGGCGTATCGAGGGTGCGGTCGATCCCGCGCACCAGGCCCTCGGACGACACCATCTCGGTGACAACCAGCCCGCACCCGCCCTGGCGTTTTACCAGGCGGCGAAACGCGGTGTCGGTCATGCCGGCCATGGGGGCGACGACGAGCGGGGACGAAAGCTCGATGCCGCCGATCCTCGTGGTCCGGGCTTCCGGCTTCCGGCTTCCGGCTCCCGACTTCCGGCGTCGGCCTCGTGTGCTCATGTCAGTACGGTCGAACATCTGCGGCGTCTACCTCAGCGCTGACGGCTTGCCCGATCAGATCGACGGACAGCAGCAAGCGTGCCTTGTCGTTCTTGCGGACCAGCCGGCCCACAACGCCCTTCAGCGGCCCGTGCGAGACCTCGACCATGTCGCCTTCATGGATCAGCGGGCACGGATCGTACGCCAGTTCGCTCTCGACGAGCTGCCTGATGCCGTCGATGTCGCGATCGGGAATCGGGGCCGGCTCGCCGTCCACCGACACGATGTTGACGACGCCGGCGCACTTCAACACCTCGAGGCGCGTGCGAGAGTCGAAGCGCGCGAAGCAGTATCCGGGAAAGAGCGGCCAGTCGATGCGCTTCTTCCGGTCCTTCCACCGGCTCCACTTCGAGACTGTCGGCAGAAACGACTCGATGGCCTTCTGTTCCAGCTGGCCGCGCACCGTCTGCTCGTGCCGGGATCGCGTCCACACGGCGAACCACTGAGCGGGCGCTGCGGAAACCGGTTGGGATGGGAGGACCATCGAGGTCCGGCCCGGCGGCGTCAGGGCGCCGGAGCGGCCGGCGAACCGGCCGCCACGTCGGCTTGTCTTTTGGCGAGTGCCTGGTCGTAGGCGCGCTTCAGCTCGTCGTTCCGCCAGGTGATGGTGGCCTGGGAGCGCAGGCGGTCGAGGTATTTCATCAGCTCACCCTGCCGTTTCGTTTCCGCCACACGCTCGCCGATCGCGCCGCGTGCATCGGCAAAACTCCGCACGCGAACCTCGGTGCGCGATTCGAGCTTCAGCAGCTGATAGCCCCTGGTGGTCCTGATGGGCTCGGTGATGTCGCCGACCTTCATCGGCTCCAGCACCTTCTGGAACGCCGGCGCCAGCTCGTCCTGCCGCAACGGACCGATCAGGCCCCCGTTGGCCCGCGAGGGCGCGGCCGAGAAGTCGGCGGCCAGCCGCGGGAACGGCTCGCCTCCCAGCAGCCGCGCGCGGAGAGCTTCGGCGCGGGCCTTCACCTCGTCGTCCTGCGCGACGTTGACGCCCTTGTCGGTCGTTGGCACCTCGATGAGGATCTCGCGCAGCGTCACCTCGGACGGCGTGGTGAACTCCTTCGCGTGCTCGGCGTAGTAGGCCTTGGCCTCTTCCTCCGTGACGCTGATCTTGTCGCTCACCTCGGCGCGCTGCACCTGCGTGACGAGCATCGACTTCTCGAGGTTGCGCCGCAGCTCGGCCAGCGTCATGCCTTCCTGCTTCAGCGCGGCCTGGAACTTGGCGTCGTCGTCGAGATTGTTCTGCTTCTTGATGTTGGCCAGGATCGAATTGAACTGCTCGTCACCCATCGCCCAGCCCAGCTCGCGCCCCCGCTGCACCAGCAGTAGTTCGTCCACGGCCGCCAGGATCAGGTCGGGCGTGATTTCCGAAACCGCCTTGCGCAGCTCGGGGCTCGTGGGCGACACGTTCCCCAGCTCCGGCCGGTTGCGGAGCTCCGCTACCTGTCGCTGCTCGAATTCGGTCTTGGTGATGATGTCGCCGTTCACCTTGACCAGCACCTGCTCGAAGATTTCCGCCCCGAGCGGCACGACAAAGGTGCACGCCAGCGCGACAGCGGCGAGGGGTCTCCAGTTCAGATTCATGTGCACCGTTGATTGTAACTCTCGGCTGGCTCTGGGCTCTGGGCTCTGGGCTCTGGGCCTGCCTAAAGCCTAGAGCCTAAAGCCGAAAGCCTACGTCAGGGTGCCGGGGTGTCCGGCGCGGCGGCTTGCCTCTTGGCGAGTGCCTGGTCGTAGGCGCGCTTCAGCTCGTCGTTCCGCCAGGTGACGGTGGCCTGGGAGCGCAGGCGGTCGAGGTATTTCATCAGCTCGCCCTGGCGTTTCGTTTCCGCTACACGATCGCCGATCGCACCGCGTGCTTCGGCAAAACTCCGCACGCGAACCTCGGTGCGCGATTCGAGCTTCAGCAGCTGATAGCCCCTGGTGGTCCTGATAGGCTCGGTGATGTCGCCGACCTTCATCGGCTCCAGCACCTTCTGGAACGCCGGCGCCAGCTCGTCCTGCCGTAACGGACCGATCAGGCCCCCATTGGCCCGCGAGGGCGCGGCCGAGAAGTCGGCGGCCAGCCGCGGGAACGGCTCGCCTCCCAGCAGCCGCGCGCGGAGAGCTTCGGCGCGGGCCTTCGCCTCGTCGTCCTGCGCCACGTTGACGCCCTTGTCGGTCGTTGGCACCTCGATGAGGATCTCGCGCAGCGTCACCTCGGACGGCGTGGTGAACTCCTTCGCGTGCTCGGCGTAGTAGGCCTTGGCCTCTTCCTCCGTGACGCCGATCTTGTCGTTTACCTCGGCGCGCTGCACGTTGCTGACGAGCATCGCCTTCTCGAGGTTGCGCCGCAGGTCGGCCATAGTCATGCCTTCCTGCTTCAGCGCGGCCTGGAACATGGCGTCGTCGTCGAGATTGTTCTGCTTCTTGAAGCCGACCAGCCACGAGTTGAACTGCTCGTCGCCCATCGCCCAGCCCAGCTCGCGCCCCCGCTGCACCAGCAGCAATTCGTCCACGGCCGCCAGGATCAGGTCGGGCGTGATTTCCACGACCGCCTTGCGCAGCTCCGGGCTCGTGGGCGACACGTTCCCCAGCTCCGGCCGGCTGCGGAGCTCCGCCACCTGTCGCTGCTCGAACTCGGTCTTGGTGATGATGTCGCCGTTCACCTTGACGAGCACTTGCTCGAAGACCTCCGCGCCGAGCGGCGCGACAAAGGTGCACACGAGCGAGACAGCGGCGAGGGGTTTCCAGTTCAGATTCATGTGAGCACCTTTGATTGCAGCTCCCGGCCCGCGGCCCCCGGCTCTGCCTGGCTTAGCCTGGAGCCTGAAGCCCCTACGACAAGGCCCGCAGTAACCCCTCTACCCGGTCGAAAACCCCCCCGGGTTCCAGGGGGTCCTCAGCGGGCCTTCTGAGCACGTCGTTTCTCGTAAACCCGGGCTCCACCGAGCCCGTGTTCGCCCTGGCGGTCCACCAGCTCGAGCCGGTTCCGCCGCCTGACCGGCCGGTCCGGCCCGCTCCCTTGTTCCGCGTCTGGGACGCCGCAGCCGGAGCTGTCGCGGTCAGCGTCGCCCCGAGGTCGAGCTTCAGGGAAACAGGGGGCACCAGAACCGCGCCAGGCCACCCCGTCACCACGTTGACAAGCCGCACGGGATCCACCGGGGCCGTGGGCCTGAACCTTAAGACGACGGACTGCCCCTCCCGGTCGATGGTCTCGATGCCCAGGCGGTCGGCTGCGATACGAATGCGGCCGTAACCGGCCAGGTGGAGCACGGAGGGGGGCGGAGGGCCGTACCGGTCCGCAATCTCCTCCAGCGCCCGGGTCAGCTCGTCTTCGGTTCGCGAGGCCGCCACCTTGCGGTAGACCATCAGCCGCTGGTTCATGTCCGGCACGTAGTCCTCGTCGATCTTCAGGCTCACGCCCAGGCTGACCGCGGCGCGCACGTCGTCGTCGAGTTCCTCGCCCTTCAACTCGCGGATCGTGTCCTCCAGCAGCTTCACGTACATGTCGAAGCCCACGGCGTCGATGTGGCCGCTCTGCTGGCCGCCCAGGAGATTGCCGGCGCCGCGGATCTCGAGAATCGAGCGCCGCCACGCGAAAGCCGCTGCCGAGATCGCTGAACTCCCGGATGGCCGCCAGCCGCTTCTTGGCCACCGGCGACAACGACTCAGGGGGCGGCGTGAGCAGGAACGCGTAGGCCGGGCGATCGGAACGGCCCACGCGCCCGCGGAGCTGGTACAGCTGCGAGAGCCCGTAGCGGTCCGCGCGGTTGATGATGATCGTGTTGGCGTTGGGGATATCGAGGCCGTTCTCGACGATCGTCGTCGACAGCAGGATGTCGGACCTCCGCTCCACGAAGCCAAGCATCGCGCGCTCGAGCTCGTCTTCGCCCATCTGGCCGTGGCCGACGGCGATCCGCGCTTCGGGCACGAGGCGTTGCAGCAGCGACCCGACCGAGAAGATCGATTCGACGCGGTTGTGTACGAAGTACACCTGACCGCCGCGCGCCAGCTCGTTGCGGATCGCACGCTCGATCACCGGCGCGTCGAACCGCACGACCGTGGTCTGAATCGACAGCCGATCCTTGGGCGGCGTTTCGATCACCGACATGTCGCGGATGCCGACAAGCGACATGTTGAGCGTTCGTGGGATCGGCGTGGCCGTCATGGTCAGGACGTCCACCTTCTTCTTCAGTTGCTTGATGCGCTCCTTGTGCGCCACCCCGAACCGCTGTTCCTCGTCCACGATGAGCAGGCCGAGGTCACGGAAGCTGGACATCCTTTGACAGGAGCCGGTGCGTCCCAACCAGGATGTCGAGCTTGCCCTCGGCGGCGGCCGCCAGGGTCCCGGTGATCTCCTGCTTGCTGCGGAACCGGCTGACCATGTCGATCGTCACCGGGAATCCGCCGAACCGCTCGACGAGCGTCTTGTGGTGCTGGAACGCCAGCACCGTGGTGGGCGCCAGGATGGCCACCTGCTTGCCGTCCATCACGGCCTTGAACGCCGCGCGCATGGCCACCTCCGTCTTTCCGTAGCCCACGTCGCCGCAGAGCAGGCGGTCCATGGGCGTCGATGACTCCATGTCGCGCTTGACGTCGTCGATCGAGGTGGCCTGGTCGGGCGTCGGGTCGTAGGGAAACGCGCCTTCGAACTCCTCCTGCCAGTGCGTGTCCGGCGAGAAACTGTGGCCGACCACCGCCTTGCGCTGCGCGTACAGCTTCAGCAGCTCTTCGGCCATGTCGCGCATGGCCTTGCGCACGCGCGTCTTGGCTTTTTCCCACGTGGTGCCGCCGAGCCGATCCAGCGCCGGGCGGGTGCCCCCGGTGTACTTCTGGATCAGGTCGAGCCGCTCGACCGGCACGTACAGCTTGGCGTCGTCGTGGTAGCGGAGCTCCAGGAACTCGTGGGCCGTGTCGCTGCCGCGCACGCCCAGCTGCTTGAGGCCGATGAACTCGCCGATCCCGTGGTCTATATGCACCACGAGGTCGTTCACCTTGAGGTCGCGAAGATCCGACAGGAACGTCCTGGCGATGCTGGAGCGCCGCTCAACCGCGTGCCGTTCCTCGTCGAAAATGTCCCGCTCGACGTAGACCTGAAGGCTGGCATCCACCAGGCGGAAGCCCCGCGAGACGGCGCCGACGCCCACGAGCACCGCGGCGACGTGTGCGTCCTCCGTGCGGTCCACCGGCACGCCAAGCAGTTCGTACTCACGCAGGATCTCGATGACGCGTTCGGCACGGCCCTGGCTTTCGGCCAGGAACAGCACCTCGTCGCCGCGCTCGCGAGCCCGCCGGACGTCGGCCACCCACTCGTGCACGCGTCCGTGGAACGCGGTGGCAGGCTGGCTGCGGACGTGCCGGATAACGTCATCCACGGGCCGGCTGCCGGTGGATGACGCGTCTTCCACGCTGAGGGTATCGATTCGCGGCGCTCTCGTCAGCCGCGCCACGACGTCGTCCCACGACAGAAACGCCGCGGCGGGAGCGCGGCCGGGCTCGCGCCCGCGGGCCATGGCATCGGCGTAGCTCGAATCCAATTGCTCGCGCAGGCGGACGGCGGCGTCCCGGACCTCGTCGAGCTCCGAGACCATGAAACTGGCACCCGAAGCGGCCGCGAAGTCCAGAAACGACATCGTGTCGTCGTCGTCCTCGAACCGCTCCACCGCGGGCACGATCTCGACGACATCCGCGCGGCCCACCGACCGCTGGGAATCGGGATCGAATCGCCGCAACGACTCGACCATGTCGCCCACGAACTCGATGCGAACCGGATGGACGTCCGATGCTGGAAAGACGTCGAGAATGCCGCCGCGCTGCGCGAAGGAGCCATGCGCCGTCACGGGATCTTCGCGAGTAAAGCCGGCACCGGCCAGGAGATCGGCGAGGTCGTGGGGTGCGATCTCGGTGCCCGAACGAATCTCCATGGCGGAGCGCAATATCCGAGCCGGCGTGCCGACGCGCGGAAGGAGCGCCGGCGCGGAGGCCACGATCAACCGTGCGACCCGGGACGCCGTCAGCGACAGCGCGCGACCGCGCGCAGCCGACACCCGGAAGTGGGGGTTCATGCCGCGGTAGGGGTCCACCTGCCACGACGGGTACGGCAGCACGAGCCGCTCCGTTTCGGCGTCGGTGGCTCCGTCGAGCGCCGTCACGAAGAAGCGCGCGTCGGCGGCGATCTGGTCCACGTCCTTGTCGGTGGGCACGACCAGCACGGTCGGCCGGCGCTCGGACAATGCGGCCGCCGCGGCGGCCAGAGCCTTGGCCGCGGGCGTCAGCCCGGCCGTGACCGGCGTGGGATGGGCCAGTTCCAATCGCGCAACGGCGCGAGCGACAAGGGCTCGGAGGGCGAGCGCGGGGGCGTTTAGGAGCACGGGGTTAGTGGAGGTTCAATTCAGAATTCAGGATTCAGAATTCAGAAACTTCAGCGGAACTGCATCTACGTTTTGGCTGCGCGTTCTATGAGCGCGGTCGTCGAAAACCCCGGCTCGAGAGGCATGCGGACTACGCGGCCGCCGCGCGCTTCCACCACGTCGCGGCCGACGATGTTGTCTTCGGGCCAGTCGGCGCCCTTCACGAGCACGTCGGGCTGAAGGCGCGCGACGATGGCGTGGGGGGTGTCCTCGTCGAAAACGACGGCGGCATCCACGCAGGCCAGGGCGGCCAGCACCTCGACCCGCTCGCTCTCGCGGTTCAGCGGGCGCGACGGCCCCTTGTTGGCGCGCACCGAACGGTCGGAGTTCACGCCCACGATCAGGGCGTTCCCAAGCGCGCGTGCGGCCTGCAGGTAGCGGACGTGCCCGGGGTGCAGGACGTCGAAGACGCCGTTGGTGAAAACGAGCGTGCCGCCCGCGGCCCGCACACGGCTGACCAGCGCGAGGGCCGCCTCGAGGCCGACTTGCGGCTCTCGGCTCTGGGCTCTGGGCTCTGGGCGCTCATGGGGGTGGGCCCGGCGGGTTCGACGGCCCGTCAATCTCGACGCCGCCGGAGAACGTCCAGCCGTGCTTCGGGCGGAAGAAGCCGACGTCTTTCACCGGTGACGTGACGCGGAACGAATACAGCAGCCGGTGGTAGTCGTAGGGCACGCCGTCGGCGCGGTGAACCGCCACGTCCAGCCGATAGGTGCCGGCGGTCAGATCCAGCGCGTCGATCCGGAAGACCACTTCGCCTATGCCGGAGAGCCGTTGTGGCCTCGCGCCCTCGATGTGCGTGTTCGTGCCGTAGCAACACACGCCGTCGGCGCCGTAGATGGCCACGCCGAAGACGAAATCGGTGAGCTCGCGCGCGGCCTGGACGCCGAGGACGACGTCCACGGGTTCACCGGACTGGAACACCTGGCCGGCTGTCCCATTCGCATGGCGGACCTCCACTCGAGTGATCTCCGCCTCGCGCGAACCCCATCGGCCCTCGGCGGCCGTGGTCATGTCCTGAGGAGGTGAGTCCTTGGCCGGTGCCGGCCGCGCAGCCGGGGCGGCGGCATCCTCGGTGGCGGCGACGTCCATTAGATACGCGTCGATGACCCGCTTTGGATCGCCCTGGGCGCGGATCCGTCCCTGGTCCAGCCACAGCGCCTCGTCGCAGAGCCGCGTGACGAGGTCCAGCGTGTGGGTCACGAGCACGATCGTCTTTTGCTGACGCTTCAACTCGGCGAACCGATCCAGGCACTTGTGTGTGAACGACTCGTCCCCCACCGCCAGAACTTCATCCACCAGCAGGACGTCGGGATCCACGTGCACGGCCACGGCGAAGCCGAGCCGCATGTACATGCCGGACGAATACGTCTTCACCGGCGCTTCCATGAACTCGCCGATCTCGGCGAAGCGCACGATGTCGTCGTACCGATCGGCGACTTCCTTCTTGGACAGTCCCAGCATCATTCCGTTGATGAACACATTCTCGCGCCCGGAGATCTCCGGGTGGAAGCCGGCGCCCAGCTCGATGAGCGCGGACACGCGACCCTGCACGTCGATCGTGCCAGATGTCGGGCGCCCGATTCCGGCGATGAGCTTCAGCAGCGTGCTCTTGCCTGAGCCGTTGCGCCCTACGATGCCCAGGGTGCGGCCGCGCGCCAGGGCGAACGACACGCCCTTCAATGCCACGAAGGACGCGTCGGGCCGTAAATCGGCCAGCAACCGGCCGCCGAGCAGCGCGCTCTTCAGCGTGCCGAAGTTCTTCCGGCGTCCATAACGCCGGTAGAGCTTGTGGACATCGCGAACGTCGACCGCCGCGCCGCTCATACTTCCTCCGCGAACGTCTCGCGCAGCCTGTCGAACACCGCGTAGCCCACGATCAGCGCGACCGCGGCCACCCCGGCCGCGATCCCAAGGCGCGCGCCGTGGCGGTAGGACCCCGAGACGTACAGCACCTCCTGGTAGGCCACGGCGAGATGCGTGAAGGGGTTGAGGTCCAGCAGCGGGCGCAAACGCTCCGGCGCCTGCGTGTAGGGATAGATGATCGGCGTGGCAAAGAACCACAGCGTCATCACGCTGCCCAGCAGATCGCGTATGTCACGAAAGTGGACCGACAGGGCCGCCAGCAGCAGCCCCAGACCCAGCGTGAAGACCAGTTGCACCAGGACGATCGCGGGCAGCCAGAGGAGGTCTGGCGTCAATATCGGAACGCCCATGTAGATCGAGAACAACGCCAGGATGATCAGCCCGAACCCGAAGTTGACGAGCCCCGTGAGGATGGTGACGACCGGGAGGATCTCGGCGGGGAACATCACCTTCCGCAGCAGGCTCCCGCTGCCTGTCAGCGAGGCGCAGCTTTCGGTGAGCGACTGCGAAAACCACGTCCACGGGAGGATGCCGCAGAAGAGAAACAGCGGGTAATGCTCGATCTCGGGCGCGCGCGCCCCCGGCATCACCACGCCGAAGACGAACGAGTAGACCAGAAGCAGGAGAAGCGGGTTGACGAACGTCCACAGGAAGCCCAGCACCGACCCCCGGTACCTGGCCTTGAGCTCGCGCGCCACGAGGCTGACGACGAGCGCGCGATAACGAAGGAGCTGCCGGAGGCTGGCGAGCACGTGCCCGCCCGAGATCATAGCTGAGGCCGAACTGGGGATTCGGCCTCGGTTCAATTCACAAGTCACAATTCACAAGTCACAAACGAGCCGGAACTGCAGTTCCGTGTCCCACTCTCTGCGTTGTGAATTCTGAATTGTGAATTGTGAATTCGGGTTGCCGGACCCTACCAGCAACCCGTCTACGAGCGGATTCGTGTTCGCGATGCGACCTGCAGCCGTACCAGCGACTTCATCAGCGCGACCCGGGCACGATCGAAGTCCAGGGACGCGTCCGGGGCGTTCAGGCGCTGCTCGGCACGTACCTTGGCGGCTTCGGCTCGGGTCAAATCGATGTCCTCGGCCTTCTCGGCCGTCTGCGCCAGCACGGTGACCCGGTCGGGCAGCACCTCCACGAACCCGAAGGTGACCGCGAGGTAGTGCGTCTCCTGGCCCTTGCGGTACCACAGCTCGCCCACCTGCAGCGTGGCCAGGAGCGGCGCGTGGCCCGGCAGCACGCCGAACGAGCCCTCGGAGCCCGGCAGCACCACTTCGTCCACCTGCTCCTTCACGACGGCGCGGTCGGGGGTGACGATCTCGAGGGTCAGTGACGTGGGCAGTGCCATGGTCGCGGCCTAATTCTCGATTGTGGCGGCCTTCTCGATGGCCTCTTCAATCGTGCCGACGTATGAAGAACGCCTGCTCGGGAAGCCCGTCGTGCTTGCCCTCGACAATCTCCTTGAAGCCGCGAATCGTGTCGGCGACGGTGACGTACTTGCCCTTCAGGCCGGTGAACTGCTCGGCCACGAAGAACGGCTGCGACAGGAACCTCTGGATCTTGCGCGCGCGCGTCACCGTGAGCTTGTCCTCCTCGGACAGCTCGTCGATCCCCAGGATGGCGATGATGTCCTGCAGATCCTTGTAGCGCTGGAGAACCTGCTTGACCGATCGCGCGACGTTGTAGTGCTCCTCGCCGAGAATCCGCGGGTCGAGAATGCGCGAGGTGGACGCCAGCGGGTCTACAGCGGGATAGATGCCGAGCTCGGCGATCTGGCGCGACAGGTTGGTTGTGGCGTCCAGGTGGGCGAAGGTGGTGGCCGGCGCCGGGTCGGTGTAGTCGTCGGCGGGCACGTAGATCGCCTGCACGGACGTGATCGATCCTTTCTTCGTGGAGGTGATGCGCTCCTGCATCTGGCCCATCTCGGAGAGCAGCGTCGGCTGGTAGCCGACCGCCGAAGGCATGCGGCCGAGCAGCGCCGACACTTCCGAGCCTGCCTGCGTGAAGCGGAACACGTTGTCGATGAAGAGCAGCACGTCCTTGCCTTCCGCGTCGCGGAAGTACTCGGACACGGTCAGCGCCGAGAGGCCGACGCGCAGGCGCGCCCCCGGCGGCTCCGTCATCTGGCCGTAGACCAGCGCGGCGCGCGACTTCGACGAGTCCTTCGACGTCGATGACGCCCGACTCCTGGAACTCGAGCCACAGGTCGTTGCCCTCGCGGGTGCGTTCGCCCACGCCGCCGAAGACCGACACACCGCCGTGCTTCATGGCGATGTTGTTGATGAGCTCCATGATGATGACGGTCTTGCCCACACCGGCGCCGCCGAAGAGGCCGATCTTGCCGCCCTGGAGGTACGGCTCCAGGAGGTCGATGACCTTGATGCCGGTCTCGAACATCTTCAGTTCTGTGGACTGCTGCTCCAAGGTGGGCGGCTGGCGGTGGATCGGCCAATGCTCTTTCGCCAGCACCGGCCGGTCGGGATAGTCCACCGGCTCGCCCAGCACGTTCAGCACGCGGCCGAGCGTTTCGGGGCCGACCGGCACCAGGATCGGCTGGCCCGTGTCGATGGCCGTCATGCCGCGGGTCATGCCGTCAGTGGGCTTCATGGCCACGGTGCGCACCCGGTTCTCGCCCAGGTGCTGCTCCACTTCGGCCACGACGTCCACCTTCTCGGAGCCCCCGCTGCCATCGGAGACAATCCGGACGGCGTTGTAGATGTCGGGAAGGTCGCCGGGGAACTCGATGTCGATGACGGGGCCGATGACCTGGACCACTCTTCCCGTGCGCTGAGCCTTTGCCGTTGCAGTTGCCATGTGTGTGCTCTCTCTTCGCTCGCCGGCCCCGGGCTCCAGGCCCCAGGCCTCTACGTTGCTGACGCGCCGGAGACCACCTCGATGATCTCGCGCGTGATGGCCGCCTGGCGCACCTTGTTCATGTAGAGCGTCAGGCTGTCGATCATGTCCGCCGAGTTCCGTGTGGCGGCATCCATCGCCGTCATCTGCGCGGCGAAAAATGCGGCGTTCGATTCGAGCAGCGCGCGGTAGACCTGTACCTGCACGTGGCGCGGCAGCAAGGTGCTGAAGATCTCCTCCGGCGCCGGCTCGAAGATGTATTCGCCTGACGGCGCGCCCGCTGTGGCGGCCTCCAGCTCGAGCCGTGGAATCGGCAGCAGCCGCTCCACGACGAGCTTTTGCGCCATCACGCTCTTGAACTCGTTGTAGACCAGGTACACGCTGCTCGCGGCCCCGGACGTGAACTCCTCGATGGCCGCGTCGGCCAGGCGCTGGGCGTCGGTGAACGACAGCTTCTGGAAGATACCGATGGCTTCGTAGCGAACGTCGAACTCGCGACGGCGGAAAAAATCGCGGCCCTTGCGGCCGACGAGCCCAGCGCCACCTGGCGGCCCCGTGCGTCGACGGCGATGAACTGCCCCACCGCCTTGATGACGTTCGAGTTGAAGCTGCCACACAACCCGCGGTCGGCGGTGATGACGATGAGCAGCGGACGGCCGGTGGACTGATCGGGCGTCCGAAGCAGGGGATGCGCGTCGGCGTCCACGCGGCTGACCAGACTATTCAGCACGGCCAGCATGCGCTGGGCGAAGGGGCGCGCCGACACCACGCGTTCCTGCGCGCGCCTGAGACGCGAGGCCGCGATCATCTTCATCGCTTTGGTGATCTGCTGCGTCGACTTGACGGCGCGGATCCGGCGGCGGAGGTCGATGAGAGAAGGCATCGGCGGCTTGTCCCGGCGCTCCTGTTGCCTAGGCCACCGCGGCGGCGCGGCCGGCCATGAACTGCTTGCCGAACTCGGACAACGCGGCCTCGAGCGCCGCCTTCACGTCGTCGTCGAGGATCTTCTTCTCAGCGATGCCGCTCAGCACGGCGCCGTGGCGCGTCTCCAGGAACCGGTACAGGTCTTCTTCGTAGCGCCGCACCTCTTCAACCGGCACGTCGTCCAGGAAGCCTTTGGTCGCGGCATAGATGATGGCGACCTGCTTCTCGACCGCCAGTGGCTGGTATTGCGGCTGCTTCAGGATCTCGACCAGACGCCGGCCGCGGTTGAGCTGCGCCTGGGTGGACTTGTCCAGGTCGCTGCCGAACTGCGCGAACGCCGCCAGCTCGCGGTACTGCGCGAGGTCCAGCCGCAGCGTGCCGGCCACTTGCCGCATGGCGCGAATCTGCGCCGAACCGCCGACGCGCGACACCGAGTTGCCGACGTTGATCGCCGGTCGCACGCCCTGGTGGAAGAGGTCGCTCTCCAGGAAAATCTGGCCGTCGGTGATCGAAATGACGTTGGTCGGGATGTAGGCCGACAGGTCGCCGGCCTGCGTCTCGATGATCGGCAGCGCCGTCAGCGAGCCGCCGCCGAGAGAGTTGTTCAACTTCGCCGCCCGCTCGAGCAGGCGCGAGTGCAGGTAGAAGACGTCGCCCGGGTAGGCCTCGCGGCCCGGCGGCCGGCGCAGCAGCAGCGAGATCTCGCGGTAGGACTGCGCATGCTTGGACAGGTCGTCGTAGACCACCAGCGCATGACGGCCGCTGTCGCGGAAGAACTCCCCGATGACGCACGCCGAATACGGGCTGATGTAGAGCATCGGCGCCGGGTCGGAGGCTGTGGCGGCGACCACGATCGTGTAGCTGAGCGCGTCGTACTCTTCGAGCGTGCGCACCACCTGCGCCACCGTGGACTGCTTCTGCCCGATGGCGTTGTAGATGCAGATCACGTCCTTGCCGCGCTGGTTGATGATGGCGTCCACCGCGACGGCGGTCTTGCCGGTCTGGCGGTCGCCGATGATCAGCTCGCGCTGGCCGCGGCCGATCGGCACCATGCCGTCAATTGCCTTGAGGCCGGTCTGAAGCGGCTCCTTCACCGGCTGCCGGTCCACGACGCCGGGGGCGATGCGCTCGATCGGCAGCGACTGCTTGGTCAGGATCGGGCCCTTGCCGTCGATGGGCTGACCCAGCGCGTTCACCACGCGGCCCAGCATCTCGTCCCCGACAGGCACGGAGATGATGCGCCCCGTTCGCTTCACCACGTCGCCTTCCTTGACCTCCTTCGAGCTGCCGAGCAGCACGGCGCCGACGCTTTCCTCCTCGAGGTTCAACGCGATGCCGAACAGGCCCCCGGGGAATTCCAGCATCTCGCCGGCCATGGTGCGCTCGACCCCGTGGACGCGGGCGATGCCGTCACCGATCGAGATGACGCTGCCCACTTCCGCGACGTCCACGTCCACGGTGTGGCCGCCCAGCTGTTCGCGGATGATCTTGGAGATTTCGTCGGCTCTGATGTCCATGTCGATCCTTTAGCGGTTGCTCGCCAGCCGCTCGCGGATGCGCGCGAGCTGGTTGGCCAGGCTGCCGTCGTACACCGTGCTGCCGATGCGCGCGACCACGCCGCCAATGATGGCGGGATCGACGCGCGATGTGATCGTCACCTGCTTCGACGTGGCGGCGCTGAGCCGCGCCTGCAGCGTCTTCTCCTCGTCGGTGCTCAATGGCGATGCCGTCGTGACCTCCGCCAGCAGCACGTTCTGCTCGGTGAGCACGCGCTCGTGGAACACTGCGGCGATGTCCGCCAGCAGGCCCAGGCGATCGCGCTCCGCCAGGAGCGTGAGCAGCTTCGACACGGGATCGGAGACGGCGGCCCGCTGCACGACCGCCCGCACGATGCTGCGCTTGACGGCCAGCGGCACGCTCGGGCTCGCGAACACGGCTTGAAGCTCGGTTTGCTCGGCGAAGAGTGTGGACACCGCGGCCAGCTCCTCGTCGATGCCGAGGCGGCCCGCCGGATCGGCAACGTCGAAGAGCGCGCGGGCGTAGCGTGACGCGGAGGCTCGGCTACTCATTCGGCTGCGCTGCGGACGTCCTTGGTTCGCCTGGCCGGTGGGTTGTCCCGGGCGGCTCACCGATATCGAGCTTGTACCTGGGAGTCACAATCACCTCTTTATATCACGGAAAAGGCCCCTGTTACCCCCGTCCGGTGATCGTTTCGAAGATCCTGTTCAACTCGGCCTCGGATCCAAAGGCGATCTCGATGGTGCCCCCGGTCCCCTTGCGCACGATCGACACTTTCGCCCCCAAAGCGAAGCGCATACGCTCCTCTGCCGCACGCGTGTGCACGTCGGCGGACGCCGCGGCTTGAGCCGCAGCTGAAGCCGCGGCCGACTTCGCGGGCGCCAGCATGCGCTTCACGAGCGCTTCGGTTTCTCGCACCGACAGACCTCGCGAGATGACCTCGCGGGCCACGTGGCGCTGGTCGGCGGCCTCCGGCAGCGACAGCAGCGCGCGCGCGTGCCCCACCGTCAGCCGTTCAGAGGACAACTCCGCCCGGATCTCCTGCGGCAGGCGCAGCAGCCGCAGCAGATTGGCTACGGTGCTGCGGTCCTTCCCGACTGCCGCCGCGATCTGTTCCTGCGTCAACCCGAACTCGTCGGCCAGCCGCTGGTATCCGAGGCTCTCTTCCACGGCGTTGAGGTTCTCGCGCTGGATGTTCTCGATGAGCGCGAGCTCCAGCTGCTGCTGCGCCGAGTTGTCGGGCATGTCGCGCACGACCACCGGCACTTTGAGCAAGCCCGCCCGCTGCGCGGCACGCCATCGGCGCTCGCCCGCGATGATGTGGTAGCCGTGCGCGGCCGGCCGGACGAGAATCGGCTGGATGATGCCGCGTGCCTGAATGGAGCGCGCGAGCTCGTCGAGGCGCGCGTCGTCGATCTGCTGCCGCGGCTGCTGCTGGTTGGGAGTCAGCAGATCGATGTCCACCTGCAGCGGGCCCGTGTTCACCGCCGGAGGCGCGTCTGGAATCAGCGCGCTGAGGCCCTTTCCGAGCGCCGGTCGTTTTTCCATGTGGAAATCTCCTGTATTCTCGCGGTCCTCGCGAATGTCGCGAGCCGTCAGGCCGCTGCCTGACGTTCGAGCATTTCTCGCGCGAGCGCGTTGTACGCGGCCGCGCCGCGTGACTTCCCGTCGTAGAGCACCGCGGGCACGCCGTGGCTCGGCGCCTCACCCAGGCGCACGTTGCGCGGGATGATGGTGTTGAACACCTTCTCTTTGAAGAACTCGCGCACGTCGCGCGCGACCAGCTGACCCAGGTTCGTGCGCTCGTCGTACATCGTCAGGAGCACGCCCTCGAGATCGAGGGCCGGGTTGAGCGACGCCTTCACGCGTCGCATCGTGCCAACCAGGTCGGCCAGTCCCTCGAGCGCGAAGTACTCGCAGTGCAGGGGGATCAACACCGTGTCGGCCGCCACGAGCGCGTTCAACGTCAACAGTCCAAGCGACGGCGGGCAATCGATGAAGATGAAGTCGAATCCGCCGCGCAGCGGTTCGATCACGCGCCGCAGCCGATGCTCGCGGTCCGGCATTGCCACCAACTCGATTTCGGCGCCGGTGAGATTGCGATCCGTCGGAATGAGGCTCATCGTCGGGACCGCCGTCGGCAGGAGAAAACCCGCCGGGTCCCCGTCGCCAAGCAGCGCCTCGTAAACGGTTCCGCCGGGCGCACGTTGTCCTCGCAGGCCGACGCCGCTCGTCAGGTTGCCCTGCGGGTCAGCGTCAACGAGCAGCACCCGCTTGCCCTGCTGGGCGAACGAGGTGGCGAGGTTGATGGCCGTCGTGGTCTTGCCAACCCCGCCCTTCTGGTTGGCGACGGCGATGACCTTCGCCTGGCGGGGCTCGTTTTCTGTCATTTGAACTAATTGCTGCGCCTAGTCGAGCGAAACTGTAAACCAACCACCGATCGTGGTCAAGGAACGTTTCACGTGAAACAACCCGGAGCCTTGGGCCTCTAGCGGGTTGTCTTCGTCGCAATGCTCAAGCAACTCTTCAATGAGGGGACGAGCGGTACGGGCGGCTGCCAGTCGAGGTCGCCCAGTCGATTCACCGGTCCCTGGTCCTGCTCGTGAAACCAGAACAGTCTACCGGCCGGTGCGAGGCTGTCCGCGACGGATTCGAGCAGTTCGGCATCGAGCCTGACGGCGCGCACGGTCACGATCTCGAACGCCTCGACGCTGCCCGGCAAGGCGGCGAACTCCTCGAATCTGGCCGTGCGGACCTCGCCGGTCAGCCCCGTCTCGCGGAGCGCCTCGCGAAGGAAAGCCGACTTCCTCTCTCTGGACTCGACCATCGTGAGCGAGGGAGCCGCGTGTGCCGCGATGGCGAACGGGATGGCTGGCGAACCGCCTCCCGAGCCTACGTCGGCCATCGTCCGAGCCGAACCGGCATGGACAGCGGCTAGCATCGGCTCGATCAGCAGCCGATCAACGGCCTGGTCGTTGTCGGCGCTGACGCGGAACCCGGTCAGGTTCACCCGGGCGTTCCACTTCTCAAGCAACCGGAAATATGCCCAGATGCGGGCATCGCGGACGGGATCCTGACTGAGGCCCACTTCAGCCGCACGCCGGGTCAGGACCTCCATCCTGCGTCAGTTGCGTGCGGGTGACGTCGCTCGACCCAGGTAGCCGTTCAAGATCGCGAGGGCCGCTGGCGTGACGCCAGGCACGCGCGCAGCATGAGCGAGCGTGCCCGGTCGTCTTTCATGCAGCCTCTCGACTACTTCCCGCGAGAGCCCCGGAACGGACTCGAACGAGAACGCCGCCGGGATCCGGCGAGCCCCCTGCCGTCGAATCCTGCTCACTTCTGCCCGCTCCTGCTTGAGATAGCCTTCGAACTTCACCTCGGCCTCGAGGCTTCGCGCGGGAAGGCCGTCCGGTCCGCCCGGCAGCTCGAGTTCCACGCCCATCGTAGTAAGTGTCGACAGCCGTACCTCGGGTCGCTTCAAGGCACGCGCAGCAGAAAGGCGCTTTCCGTTCAGGAGAACGGTCGTCCTGCGAAGTGTGTCGCCGTTTCGTGCGTGCCTCGCTCGCCGCTCCTCGAACGCCTGCCAGCGTTCGTCGGACACAAGACCGGCATTCCGGCCGGCAGGCGTCAATCTCAGGTCGGCGTTGTCGATGCGCAGCAGAAGGCGGTGCTCGGCGCGAGAGGTGAACATCCGGTACGGCTCCAGGCACCCCTGCGAGACCAGATCGTCCACGAGAATCCCGATGTAGGACTCCTGCCGCGAGAGAAGCACCGGTGATCGCCGGCGGGCCCGGCGGGCCGCGTTGATTCCCGCGAGCAGGCCTTGCGCCGCGGCTTCTTCATAACCTGACGTTCCGTTGACCTGACCCGCGAGGAACAAGCCAGGCACGCGCCGACTCTCGAGAGCGTGCGTCAGGCCGGTCGGCTGAACGAAGTCGTATTCGACGGCGTAGCCTGGCCGAACGATCCTCGCGTCTTCGAGGCCGGGCAGCGATCGCACGATGGCGGCCTGCACATCGGCCGGCAGCGACATCGACAGACCGTTGATGTAGATCGACTCGGACTCCAAGCCCTCCGGTTCGAGGTGCAACTGATGCCGCTCCCGGTGCGGAAACCGCATCACCTTGTCTTCGAGCGAGGGGCAGTAGCGCGGTCCCACTCCAGTGATGCGGCCGTTGTAGAGCGGGCTCTTCCCGATGTTCGTCCGTACCACGTCGTGCGCCGCTTCACTGGTGTAGAGCGACCAGCAGATGATCCTGTTGGCGAGCGTGTGCTGCGTCGAGAACGAGAAGGCGACCGGTGACTGATCGCCGTGTTCCTCGGTGAAGCAGCCGTCTCGCACGCCGCCGGCAAAGTCGATGCTGCTTCGATCCAGCCGTGGCGGCGTGCCTGTCTTCAGGCGGCCGATCTGGAGACCGAGCCCGCCGAGGCTCGCCGCAAGTTCCGTCGACGGGGCCTCGCCGTGACGCCCCTCAGGCTTGGAGTCGTCGCCGACGTGCGTGAGGCCGTTGAGGAATGTCCCGGTCGTGACGACCACGGACTTGCAGCCCAATCGGGTGCCGCCCTTCAATCGAACGGCCGTGACGCCGTCCGCGGAACACTCGACGTCGGCCACTTGGTCGTGCACGATGGTGATGCCAACCGTGGACTCGAGTCGATCGATAACCCATTGTGAATACAGGGACTTGTCGGCCTGAGCCCGAGGGGACCACACTGCGGGTCCCCGGCTGCGATTGAGTAGCTTGAACTGAATCCCCGTGGCGTCGATGGCCTCGCCCATCACGCCGCCCAGCGCGTCGATTTCGCGAACCAGGTGCCCCTTGGCCGTGCCCCCAACGGCCGGATTACAGGGCATATGACCAATTGTGCTGCGGGACGGTGTCACCAGCGTGACTTCGCAACCAAGGCGGCCGGCAGCCAACGCTGCCTCGATCCCGGCGTGGCCGCCGCCGACGATCACCACGTCCACGCTCCTCATTTCCCTATGCAGAACCTATCAAAGATCCTCTCCAGGACGTCGGCGCTCGTGCGCGCGCCAAAGAGCTCGTCGAAGCTCGAACGAGCCGTGTGCAGATCCCGCAGCACGAACTCCTCGGGCGCGCGGTCACTGATCAACTGACGCGCGCGCAGCAGCGCCGCGCGCACCGCTTCGAGCTGCGCGATGTGCCGCACGTTCGCCAACGCCGGCGAGTCTCGATCGGAGGTGTGGTGAACGAGCGCGCGGGCGATACCGTCGCGCACGTCATCGAGGCCACTGCCTTTGGTAGCCGACACCCTACAGCCAGCCACGTCGAAGGGCGTCTCCGCACGTTCGATCAGGTCGCACTTGTTCCACACCACGACGCAGCGATCCTCACCGGTATCGCGCAGCAGCGTCTCGTCCTCGCTCGTCAACCCGCGCGTCGCATCCAGCACCACCACCACGAGGTCCGCGGTCTCCCGCGCACGAGCGCCACGTCGCACGCCCTCCTGCTCCACGGGCTCCGTGGAATCGCGCACGCCGGCCGTATCCACCAGCGTCACGCACAGGCCGCCGATGTCCACGCGCTCGGTCAACAGGTCGCGCGTAGTGCCTGGCACATCCGTGACGATCGCACGGTCGCCGCCCACGAGCGCGTTGAAGAGGCTGGACTTGCCGACGTTGGGGCGCCCCACGATGGCCACCGTGGCACCTTCGCGCACCAATCGGCCGCGCGAGGCGTCGGTCAGCAGCGTATCGACGCGCTCGAGCAGGCGGTTCAGGATCGCTGCACCCTCGTCGTCGGCCAGGAAGTGGTATCCCTCGTCGGGGAAGTCCAGCGAGGCTTCGAGCTTCGCGATGAGATCGAACACATCCGCATCGATGGCGGCCAGCCTCGAACTCAGCGTCCCGTGCAGCTGATCGAACGCCAGCCGCGCCTGTGACGGGGTGGAGGCCTCGATCAGATCCGCGACGGCCTCTGCCTGCACCAGCTCGCGCTTGCCGTTCATCACGGCCCGCAGGGTGAACTCGCCGCGCCGGGCCAGGCGCGCGCCGGCCGCCATGGCGCTCTGCACGATGCCGTTGAGCAGCATCGGGTTGCCGTGGGCGCTGATCTCCACTACGTCTTCACCGGTGTAGGACCGCGGCGCGGGAAACCACACGACTACAGCCTCGTCGCCGCCGTCGGTGTCAGTGTGCACGCCCTCGACTTTCACGCGACAGCAGGTTGCCCGCCGGGGCCGCAACCTGGCGCCGTTCAGGATCGCGGCCGCGACATCGACGGCCGACCGGCCACTGACCCGCACCACGCCAATGGCGCTGCGCCCGAGCGGCGTGGCGATCGCCACGATCGTGTCGTCGGGCGGAAGCATTCGGAATTATCTCTGCGAGGCGGAGCCTCGCGCCCTGCCGTCAGCGGCGCGAGATGATGACGGTCTTCAGGAAAGCGTCGCCGATGCTCTCGGACGCGACCGATGGGTCCTCGGCGATGGCCAGGTGGACGATGCGGCGCTCGTAGGGGTTCAAGGGGCCCATCTCCTGCGGTCCGTTGCTGCGCGCTTTCTCGGCCATGAAGAGCGCCATCTGCCGCAGCTCGGCGTCCTTCTCGCGGCGGAAGCCGTTGCAGTCGATCACGACGCGACGGTCGTCGCCCAGCTGCCGCCGGAACGTGGTGGCGACGAGGTGCTGCAGCGCCTGCAGTCCCTCTCCCCCGCGTCGCGTCAGGATCCCGCCGTCTTCACCCTCGATGCGGACCTCGGTCCCCTGGTCCGTTTCCTGGCTCGACACCGTCAGCGTCACGCCCATGGCGCGGACGATGGCCTCCACGAAGCCGGTGATATCGGTCGTCAACGCGTCGCTCATGCGAGACCCCTCATGGCTCTACTTGCGGCCGAGCGCCGGCACGCGCGTCGGCACGGGTCCAATCATCCAGTTGGTGAAGTACTGCTGGCCGATGGCCCACGCCTGACTCACGAACCAGTAAAGGACCACGCCGCTCGGCGAAAACAGCATCATCGTGGTGAACATGACCGGCATGATCATCATGATCCGCTGCTGCGCGGGATCGGCGCTCGCCGGCGTGAGCCACTGCTGCCAGAACATCGTCACGCCCATCAGGATGGGCAGGACGTAATAGGGGTCCGCGGCCGACAGGTCGTGGATCCAACCCACGAACGGCGCGCCGCGCAGCTCGATGGATTGGGAAAGCAGCGAGTAAAAGGCCAGCAGTACGGGCATCGTCAGCAGTGTGGGCACGCAGCCGCTCGCTGGATTGACGCCGTGATCCTTGTACAGCGCGGCAATCTCCTCGTTCATCTTCTGCCGGCCCGGATCGGTCATCTTCAGATGCGAATAGCGCTTCTGAATCGCCTGCATCAAAGGCTGGACGGTCTGCATCTTCCTCATCGCCACGGCGCTCTTGTGGCGCAGCGGAAACATGACGAGATTCAGGATGACCGTCAGCGCGATGATCGACCACCCGTAGTTCCCCACAAACCCGAACAGCCACTTCAGGCTGCTGAGCAGCGGCACGACCAGCCACGCGAACATCCCGAAGTTGATCGCCCGGACGAGCTCCGCATCCACGCCTTGTAGTGCGTCGAACTGCTTCGGCCCGACGAAGAACATCACGTTTTGCGGCGGCTGGGGGAAGGTCAGGGCATACGACACGAGCACGCGCTGTGTCTCGGCCGGACCGGGCAACGTGAGCGGCTTGAACTCGGCGCGCGCCTGCCCGGCTCCCACGGCGACGGCGATGAAATAGTGGTCGTCCACACCGACGAAGCGGAAGTTGCCTTCGTGCACGGGTTGCGACACCAGCGCGTCGACGGCATGCCGTTCCACCGACCCTTCGCGCTGGTAGATGGCCTGGGGTGGCTGAACGTAGTTGCCGGTGAAGAAGCTGCCGCCGCCAGACGTCGCGCCGATATCACCGAGCCCCGGACCCCACTGGACGGTGGGGTTGAGCTGCGACTCGCCCGATCGGACCTGGGCACTCAGCCGCACCACGTGCCGCTGCGGCTCGAACTGCAGCGTCTTCTTGACGGAGAGGCCGCTTTCGTCCTGGTACTCGAACACCACCTCGCGCGGTTTCGTCTGGGCGTCCACGCGGCCCTGTGTGTCCCCGGACACCCGGTAGACGGCCGACTGCAGACGGGCGGTCAGCGCCTTGTCGGGCACCGCGAGCGAGAACGGGCGGGGCTGGTCCTCGGGGAGGTTCGACGGCACCAGGTCCACCATCGCGCCCCGCTCGTCGGTGTAGCCCTTGAGCTGCCATCGCAGAAGGTGTGCCCCCGCGTTGCTCAACACGATGCGCGCATGCGCCGTGTCCACCACGATCTCGCGTGCGGTGGCTTCGCTGACTCGAGCGGCTGGCGCGGCCGGCGCGGCCGGCGCAGGCGCCGGCACCGAGACCGATGGTGTGGCGGTCGCGGCCGGCACGCCGGTGGCGTTCGTGGCCGGCGGCTTTGCAGGCACGGACGTTGGATTGGTGGTGGGCGGCGGCTCTGACGGCAGAAACAGGGCCTGGTAGCCGTACAGCACGACGAAGGAGAGGATGACTGCGATGAAGACGCGCCGTTCCATTGAGTTACGCGTGTGGAACCGGGTCGAAGCCGTGGCCGCCGAACGGCCTGCATCTACTGAGCCTTCGCGCGCTCAACCACGTGCCTCGCAGCGCGCCGTGCTGGTCGATGGCCTGCGCCGCGTAGTCGGCGCACGACGGGTGGAAGCGGCAATAGCCCGAGAAGAGCGGCGACAGCAGCACCTTATAGCCGGCTATGGCGCCGAGCAGGACGCGGACCGCGAGGCTGCGTGACGTCGCCGGCGTAGCCGGCGCGATCCGGCCCGAGAAGAGCCAGGTAGTCCGCCTCGATCCGTGTGATGTGTGCATCGAGCATCTCCCGCCTCGGCACCAGGACGACGTCCGTACCTGGAACGGCTTTGTGACGTCGCAGCATCTCGCGCGCGAGCCGTTTGGCTCGATTGCGCGTGACGGCCGAGCCCAGCTTCCGTGTGGCCGCCACGCCAGTCCGGCGCTGCACGCCGGACGTGCGCACGACGAACAACGTCATCAGCGCGCCCCGTCGCCTGGAACCCGTGTTGTACGCGTGCTCGAAGTCCGATCGCTTCGTGAGCCGGTGCGCACGGGGCAGACGATTGTCGGGCAGGCGCGGCGCCTCAGCGTTCGTCGGCGACGGTCAACCGTTTGCGTCCTGTCGCGCGGCGCCGCTTCAGGACCAGTCGCCCGTTCTTTGTCGCCATTCTGACGCGAAAGCCGTGCGCCTTCGCGCGGCGGCGGGTGTTCGGTTGGTAGGTCCGCTTGCCCTTCATGGTGTGGTCGTTGCCTCGGATGGCCTCGTCAACGGCTCTCCACGAGCCGTTGAGCAAACCTCGATGGTAGCTGCCCTCTCGACGCGCGTCAATCGCGAGGCGACTGCTGATAGTGGTCTACGACCACTACCTGACTGTGCTACAGTCCCCGATCCTTAGACGCCTCCGGCCACCGCTCAGAACGCCCGCCATGACCGTGCACGTCGTCCTCTTAAGACTTTCTACAGGTCGAGAGGCTTGGGGTTCTCCCCAAGTTTTCCACAAGGTGTGGAAAACACTGTGGAAATCGAGACCTTTGGTTGAGCTTCGCCGTAGTTGCGGCAAGTCGTGAGTTTTTGCAGATGCTTTTCGGTATGTTCGGTTTTTGTTCTCCACGCTGATGCCGCCTGGAATCTGGGATCAGGTGCTCGCCAGGGTCGAGACGAAGGTCAATCGTCACAGTTTCTACACATGGTTTCAGCCGACATCGCTGATCTCTGATACTGGATCTACGCTTTTTGTTCGCATTCCGAATCCGGTCTTCAAGGACTGGCTGACCAAGCACTACACCGTCATCCTTTCCGAGGCTCTCGCCGAAGTGCATCGACCCGGAGTCGATGTCATCTTCTCGGCTGAAAGTGGCTCACCTGAGGCGGCCTCCGCGCCGCCCACAGCCGGCGGCCCCGATGCGACTCCCGTCGCCGCCACCGACCGCGTGACGGCGGGGCTCAACGAGCGGTATTCGTTCGACACCTTCATCGTCGGACCATCCAACCAGTTCGCGCACGCCGCCTGCCGGGCGGTGGCGGAAGCCCCGTCGCGCTCGTACAACCCGCTGTTCATCTACGGCGGCGTGGGACTCGGCAAGACGCACCTGATGCACGCGATCGGGCAGTACGTCCTGCACTACGACCCGTCGCTCAAGCTCACCTACATCTCGTCCGAGCGGTTCATGAACGAGATGATCAACGCCTTGCGCTACGAACGGATCCTCGACTTCCGCGAACGCTACCGCAGCGTGGACATCCTGCTCGTGGACGACATCCAGTTCGTGTCCGGCAAGGAAGGAACCCAGACCGAGTTCTTTCACACATTCAACGCCCTCTACGACGCGCAGAAGCAGATCGTGCTCAGCAGCGACCGCCCTCCGCATGAGATCCCGGCGCTCGAAGAACGTCTGCGCTCTCGTTTCGAGTGGGGGCTCATCGCCGACATCCAGTCCCCGGAGCTCGAGACGAAAGTCGCGATTCTCAAGCGAAAAGCCGAAGCGGAGGCCGTACCGCTGCCCGACGAGGTCGCGCTCTTCATCGCGCAGCGCATCAAGTCGAACATCCGCGAGCTCGAAGGGTCGCTGATCCGGCTGATCGCCTATGCCTCGTTGACCGGCCGCGACATCTCGCTGGAACTGACGCAGGAGGTGCTCCGCAATGCGATCGATCTCGACGAGCGGGCCATCACCCTGGAGTCGATTCAGCGCTACGTGGCCGATCACTACCAGTTGAAGGTCAGCGACCTGAAGGCGCGCGACAACTCGAAGTCGGTGGCGCTGCCGCGCCAGGTCGCCATGTATCTGTGCAAGTCGTTGACCCAGGCCTCGCTGCCGGAGATTGGCCGGAGCTTCGGCGGCAAGCACCATTCGACCGTCATCCACTCGATCAAGAAGATCGAGGAACTGCGAAAGCGCGACGATTTCAACACCGTCATCCTCGGTTTGATAGAGGGAATCCGCTGAATCCACAGGCGTCCACAGCGTCCTGGACACCCTCACCTGTGGATGGCCGTCAACGGGCGTCGGGGCACCTCCCCAACCCGGGGTTCAGACACCGGAAAATCCACAGGTTTTCCACGCTTTAACTACTTGACCTGCAAGCACTAAAAGAGCTTAGGCAGGCTTTTGCACGCGCCTTTCTTTTTTGTATAATTCCCTCACTTCTTTCTGATCCTTCTAACAAGGATCCGAAGCCCCGCAACTGAACAGCAGGCCGCACGTCAGCCTCCGAGGTCAGCAGACGCCTTATGGAACTTGTCGTTCGGAAGAACGAACTTCTCCGCGAACTACAACTCTTTCAAGGCATCGTTGAACGGAAGAACACGATACCGATTCTTGCCAACGTCCTGGTGGACGCAAAAGGCGACGAGATGAGGCTGCTCGCCACCGATCTCGAAGTGGCGCTCCGCAGCAAATGCGCGGCAACGGTGGCGAAGCCCGGTGCGCTGACGTTGCCGGCCAAGAAGCTGTACGAGATCGTCAAAGCCCTTCCCGAGACCGACGTGCGTATCGAGCAGGACAAGTCGGGCGTCCGCGTGGCCGCCGAGCGGTTCGACTCGCGCATGCAGACTCTGCCGAAAGAGGATTTTCCGTCGCTGCCCGAAGGAGGCACCGGAACGAAGACGGCCCTGCCTCGAGCGGCCATCAGGCAGATGGTCGCCAAGACCCACTTCGCGATAACTGGCGAGGACACGCGCTTCTTCCTCAACGGCGCCAAGTTTCTCCTGCGGCCGGGTTCACTGACGCTGGTGGCAACCGACGGGCATCGGCTGGCCTTGGTCGAAGTGAAGCACGCGCTGGAGGTGGAGAACGAGATCGGCGTGATCCTGCCGAAGAAGACGCTGCTCGAGGTCGGCAAGCTCGTGGCCGACGGCGACGCGGAAGTCTTGTTCGAGCAGGGCGAAAACCACCTGTTCTTCGACGTGGACGGCCGGACCCTCATCTCACGGATGATCGACGGGCAGTTCCCGGCGTTCGAGCGGGTGATCCCGAAAGGCAACGACAAGACGATCGAATTCGACCGCGAGCGTCTGACCAGCGCCGTCAAGCGCGTGGCCCTGCTGTCGAACGAGAGGTCGAGAGCGGTGAAGTTCGAGGTGTCGAAGGGCAAGGTGGAGGTCACTTCCAGCAGCTCCGAGTTCGGCGAGGCGCGCGAACAACTCCCGGTCGAGTTTGCGGGCGCGGCGATGGCCATCTCCTTCAACGCGCAATACGTGCTCGACTTCCTGAACGTCGTGGAAACCGACGTGGTGTCGCTCTCGCTCAAGGACGAAGTCAGCCAGGCCGTGATGAAGCCGGTAGCGGCCGATGGCTACGACTACACGTACGTCATCATGCCGATGCGCATCTGACGTCAGGACTTCCGTGGAACATCCCGAACAAGAGCCGAACGACCCGAATCTCCCGCAGGCAGTGACCGACGTCCCGGAGGCCGTGTCTCCTCGAGGCGGCGCGTCCGATTACGGCGCCGACAAGATCAAGGTCCTCGAGGGCCTCGAGGCCGTGCGCAAGCGGCCCGCCATGTACATCGGGTCCACGGGCGCGCCAGGGCTGCACCACCTCGTGTACGAGGTCGTGGACAATTCGATCGACGAGGCGCTGGCGGGTTATTGCGACCAGGTCAACGTCACCATCCACATCGATAACTCGATCACGGTCGTGGACAACGGCCGCGGCATCCCGGTGGATCAACACGAAAGCGGCAAATCGGCGGCCGAGGTCGTGCTGACCGTGCTGCACGCCGGCGGCAAGTTCGACAACGACAGCTACAAGGTGTCGGGCGGGTTGCACGGTGTCGGCGTGTCCGTCGTGAACGCCCTGTCCGAGCGGCTCGAGCTCGAGATCTGGCGCAACGGCCAGGTGTTTCAACAGAGCTACGAGCGCGGCAACCCGTTGAGCAGCCTGGAGGCCACCGGCACCACGACCCGCCGGGGCACGAAGATCACGTTCCGGCCGGACCTGCAGATTTTCGAGACCACCGAATACAGCTTCGACACGCTGGCCCAGCGCCTCCGGGAGCTGGCCTTCCTGAACGGCGGCATCGTCATCACGATCGACGACGAGCGGGACGGCAAGTCGCACAGGTTCCAGTACGAAGGCGGCATCGTGTCGTTCGTCCAGCACCTGAACAAGAACAAGGTGCTGGCCAACGAGAAGCCGATCTTCATGAAGGGCGATCGCGAGGGCATCGACGCCGAAATCGCCCTGCAGTGGAACGACAGCTACACGGAGCTGGTGTTCTCGTTCGCCAACAACATCAACACGCACGAAGGCGGCACCCACCTGTCGGGGTTCCGCTCCGCGCTGACGCGGACCATCAACTCCTACGCCGCCAAGAGCAACATGGCGAAGGACCTGAAGGACGCCAGCATCAGCGGCGACGACATCCGCGAAGGCCTGACCGCCGTCATCAGCGTCAAGATTCCGCACCCGCAGTTCGAGGGTCAGACCAAGACCAAGCTGGGCAACACCGAGGTCAAGGGCATCGTCGAGGCGATCGTCAACGACAAGCTCGGCCAGTTTCTCGAAGAGAACCCAGCGGTCGCCAAACGGATCATCGGCAAGGCGGTGGAAGCGGCCCGGGCGCGCGAGGCCGCGCGTAAGGCACGGGACCTGGTGCGCCGTAAAGGCGCGCTCGATGGCAGCAGCCTGCCCGGCAAGCTGGCCGACTGCCAGGAGCGGGACCCGGCGCAGAGCGAGATCTACATCGTCGAGGGCGAGTCGGCCGGCGGATCGGCCAAGCAGGGGCGCGACCGCCGGTTCCAGGCGATCCTGCCGATCAAGGGCAAGATCCTCAACGTCGAGAAGGCCCGCTTCGACAAGATGCTGGGCAGCGACGAGATCAAGACCATGATCGCGGCGCTGGGCTGCGGCATCGGCACCGAGGACTTCGACATCGGCCGCCTGCGCTACCACCGCGTCATCATCATGACCGACGCCGATGTGGACGGGTCGCACATCCGGACGCTGCTCTTGACGTTCTTCTATCGCCAGATGCCGCAGTTGATCGACGGCGGCCACATCTACATCGCCCAGCCGCCGCTGTTTCGCGCCAAGCGCGGCCGCGCCGAGACCTACATCAAGGACGAGCGCGAGCTCGAGAACTTCCTGATGCACCGGGCGGTCGAGTCCCGGACGGTCAAGCTTCCCGACGGCTCCGAGGTGTTCGGCGAGGCGCTCGAACGCCAACTGCTCGGGATGATCGCCTACCGGAAGCTGCTGGGGGTGGCGACCCGGCGCGGAAACCCGGCCGAGATCGTCACCGCGCTCCTGCAGATGGACGCGCGCGACAAGACGTTTTTCGAGCAGCGCGACAAACTGGACGTGGTGGCGGCCCGGATGACCACCCCCGTTCGCAACGTGGAGGTGACCCGCGACACCGAGCACAACACCTTCGCGTTGACGGTCGAAGATCGCTCCCTCGGCTACCCTCGGCACTTCGTGTTCGGCACGGAATTCATTTCGTCGGGCGAGTACCGCACGCTGGCGGCGGCTTACCGCGAGATCCAGGAGATCAAGTTCCCGGTTGTCGTGCGCGCGCTCGGCGCCCCGGCCGAACCGGAAGCCGAGGCCGTTCCCGAGGACGCCGAGCCGGCGGAGGCGGGAGAAGCGGCTGCGCCGAAGGTCGCCAAGAAAGAGGCAGACGCCACGCTGGCCAATGTGGACGAGTTCGTGGAGTTCTTCCTGGCGGCCGGCAAGAAGGGCGTCGCCGTCAACCGCTACAAGGGCCTGGGTGAGATGAACCCCGACACCTTGTGGAACACCACGATGAACCCCGAGGGCCGGACCCTGCTGCAGGTTCGTGCCGAGGACCACGCCGAAGCCGATCAGATGTTCACGACGCTGATGGGCGACCAGGTGGAGCCGCGGCGCAAGTTCATCGAAGACCACGCGCTCGACGTCCGCAACCTCGACGTCTGAGATCGACCGCATGACCACGCCGCCCCAGTCCAACAAGATACCGGTCAACATCGAAGACGAGATGAAGCACTCGTACATGGATTACGCCATGAGCGTGATCATTGGACGAGCGCTGCCCGACATCCGCGACGGGTTGAAGCCGGCGCATCGCCGAGTGCTGTTCGCGATGCGGCAACTGGGGCTGGTCTCCAACCGCGCCTACCGCAAGTGCGCGACCGTGGTCGGCGACGTGATCGGCAAGTACCACCCGCATGGCGACGCGCCCGTGTACGACACGCTGGTGCGCCTGGCGCAGGACTTCAACATGCGCTACATGCTGGTGGACGGTCAGGGCAACTTCGGCTCGGTGGACGGCGACCCGCCGGCGGCGATGCGCTACACCGAGTGCCGTCCCGAATCGCTGGCCGACGCGATGATGGCGGATCTCCCGATGGAGACCGTGGACTTCGTGCCGAACTACGACGAGACCATGGAAGAACCCGTGGTCCTGCCGGCGCCCTTCCCCAACCTGCTGGTCAACGGGTCTTCGGGCATCGCGGTGGGCATGGCCACCAACATCCCGCCCCACAACCTGCGCGAAGTGATCGACGCGGTGGTCTGGACGATCGAAGCGGCGCAATCGGACCAGCCGCTGACGGCGGCCGAGAAGCAGCGCAAGCTGCTCGAGATCGTGCCGGGCCCGGACTTCCCCACCGGCGGCTACATTGTCGGCCGCCAGGGGATCCAGCAGGCGTATCTCACCGGGCGCGGCTCCATCCTGATGCGCGCCAAGGCGGAGATCGAGGTCACCAAGAAGGGCGATCGCCAGTCGATCATCATCAGCGCCATCCCTTACCAGGTGAACAAGGCCCGCTTGATCGAGCGCATGGCCGAGCTGGTGCGCGAAAAGACGATCGAGGGCATCTCGGACCTCCGGGACGAATCGGATCGGGACGGCCTTCGCATCGCGGTCGAGCTGAAGCGAGGCGAAGTTGGCGAGGTTGTGTTGAACAACCTCTACAAGCACACCCAGCTGCAGACGACCTTCGGCGTGATCATGCTGGCGATCGTCGCTGGCCGCCCGAAGATCCTGACGCTGGTCGAGTTCATCGACAACTTCATCGAGTTCCGGCGCCAGGTGGTGCGGCGGCGCCTCCAGTTCGAGCTGCGCAAGGCTGAAGCGCGCGCCCACATCCTCGAGGGCCTGAGGATTGCGCTCGATCATCTGGACGCGGTGATCACGCTGATCCGCCAGTCCAGGAACCCGGTGGAGGCTCGCACCGGCCTGATGACCCAGTTCGGCCTCAGCCAGATCCAGTCGCAGGCCATTCTCGACATGCAGCTCCAGCGCCTCACGGGGCTCGAGCGGCAGAAGATTCTCGACGAGCTGGCCGAAGTGCTCGCGTTGATCGAGCGTTTGCGGTCCATTCTCGCCAGCGACAAGCTCCTGATGGAGATCATCGTCGCCGAACTGCGCCAGGTCCGCGACAAGTATGGCGACGACCGGCGCACCGAGATCCTGGCCGAGGAAGGCGATTTCCGCATCGAGGATCTGATCGCCGAAGAGGAAGTGGCGATCACGGTCACCGGCACCGGCTACATCAAGCGGACGGCGGTCACCACCTACCGCAACCAGCGGCGCGGCGGCAAGGGCCGCATCGGCATGCGGACCCGCGAGGAGGACTACGTCAGCCACCTGTTCGTGGCCTCCACCCACGCCTACATCATGATCTTCTCGGATCGCGGCCGCGCCTACTGGCTGAAGGTCCACGAGGTGCCGGACGTCGGCCCGGACGGCCGCGGCAAGGCGATCGCCAACCTGGTGTCGATGGAAGAGGGCGAGCGGATTGCCGCGCTGATCACCGTCAAGGAGTTCGAGGACGACAAGTTCGTGGTGATGGGCACGCGCAAGGGCGTCGTGAAGAAGACCGAGCTGAGCGCGTTCAGCAACCCGCGCGCCGGGGGCATCATCGCGATGGGCGTCGAGGACGGTGATGCGGTGATTGCCGCGGTGGTCTCCGACGGCACGCACGAAGTGTTCATTGGCACGCGCGACGGCATGGCGATCCGGTTCCCGGAAACCGATGTGCGCCCGATGGGCCGCACGGCCTATGGCGTGCGCGGCATCTCCCTTCGGGACGAGGACGCCGTCGTCGCGATGGAGATCCTGTCGCCTGGCGGCACCATCGTGTCGGTGACCGAGCTGGGCTACGGCAAGCGCACCGACCTGGAAGAGTATCGCCTGCAGTCGCGCGGCGGCGTGGGCATCATCAACATCCAGACCAGCGAGCGCAACGGCATGGTGGTGGGCGTGGCCCAGGTCACCGACGACGACGAACTGATGTTGATCACGCAGCAGGGCAAGATCCTACGGATGGCCTCGCGCGACATCCGCAGCATCGGCCGCGCCACGCAGGGCGTGCGGCTGATCGACATCGAGGGCGACGACCGCGCCGTGTCGATCGCGAAGCTCGAAGAGCGTGAAGTGGACGAGGCCACCGGGGCTGTCGAGCCGGCCGATGGCGGCAACGAGCCGCCGCCTGGAGACGCCGGCACCCCACCCGAATCCGTTCAGTAAGCCGGGGCCTGGAGCCCGGAGCCTGGAGCCCGGCGGCCGTCAGGACGCGGCCGGCTGGCAGCTTTGCGTATTTCGCGCGGAGCGTCTTCGTGCCCACGGCCGCGAACCGCACTACCAGCTTGGTGTCGTCGTCGAGCCGCTCTACCGAGAGGATTGTCCCCGGACCGAATTGCGGGTGCGTCACCCGTAGCCCGATCTTGAGACCGAGCGGGGCCGACTGGTCCTCGTCCTCGTAGGCATAGCTCGGCGTAGGTTCGGGAGCCGGCGGTTGCCGCCGAAACCCGCGCGAGCCGTAGTCGCCATAGCTCGCGGGCCGCGGGCGGTATCCCGACGGCATCGCGAAGGCCCCCGACGGCATTTCGTCCACCAGTTCGCCCGGGATCTCGTCGATGAACCGCGACGGCTCGGTGGACTGGTAGTCGCCGAACACCCGCCGGCGCGCGGCCGACGTCAGCACCACCTGCTTCTGCGCGCGGGTCAGGCCCACGTAGCAGAGCCGGCGCTCCTCTTCGAGCTCCGCATCGTCCTCCACGGACCGCGCATGCGGAAAGAGCCCTTCCTCGAGGCCAGAGATGATGACGGTGGGAAACTCGAGCCCCTTGGCGCTGTGCAGCGTCATCATCAGGACGAGAGGGTTTTTCGACCCCGACTCCTCGTCCGCGTCCGACAGGAGCGACAGCTGGTCCACGAAACCGGCAAGCGACGGCTCCGGTGTGCGGGCCTCGTACTCGCGCGCGGCCGACACCAGCTCCGCCAGGTTTTCGATGCGGCCCTCGGCCTCCTCGCTGTGCTCCTCGCGCAGGTCTTTCAGGTAGCCCGATCGGTCCAGCACCTTGCCGACGCAGTCGGACACGGAATCCTCGCGGGCGATCCGTCCGATCTCGAGGACCAGGTTCCTGAAGACTCCCAACGCGGTACCGGCTCTGGGAGCCACCAGGCGCTCGTCCACGGCGCGTTCCAGCTTCGACCAGAGTGATGGCGGGCCCGACTCCTGCAGCCCGGCAAAGAGCGGATTCGCCGGGCTTTCAGCCGCCTCCGGCGCCACGGCCTCCAGCGCGTCCATCACGCCCTTCCCGATGCCGCGCGTGGGGACGTTGATTACGCGCCGCAGGCTCACGTCGTCGTACGGGTTCAGCGCCAGACGCAGATAGGCCAGCGTGTCCTTGATCTCCTTGCGTTCGTAGAACCGGACGCCGCCGATGATCTTGTAGGCGATGTTGGCGCGGCGCAGGCCGTCCTCGATGGTGCGGGACTGGGCGTTGGTGCGATAGAGCACCGCCGCCTGGCCACTGCCCTCGCCGCGGACGGCGCGGCGGCACGTACGGGCGATGAACTCGGCTTCGTCCAGATCGTCAGCGGCGCGATAGAGCTGCACCTTCTGGCCCCCGGGCGTATCGGTGTAGAGCCGTTTCTCTTTCCGGTTCCGGTTCTGACCGATGACGGCCGACGCCGCATCCAGGATGACCTGCGTGGACCGGTAGTTCCGTTCCAGCTTGACCACCACCGCCTCGGGATAGTCCCGCTCGAAGTCCAGGATGTTGCGCAGGTCGGCGCCGCGCCACTTGTAGATGGACTGGTCCGGATCGCCCACCACGCACAGGTTGCGGTGGCTGGACGTCAGCGCCTGAATCAACAGGTACTGCGGGCGGTTCGTGTCCTGGTACTCGTCCACCATCACATGCTGGAACTGACGCGCGTAGCGCTCGCGCGCGGATTGCGACGTCTGAAAGAGCTCCACCGTCTTTAGAAGCAGATCGTCGAAGTCCAGCGCGCGCGCGTCGGCCAGCGCCTTGGTGTAGAGACCGTACAGCGTGGCAAAGTGCTCCTCGCGCGGGTTCCACGTGCTCGTGAAGGTCTCAGGCCCTTCCATGCGGTTCTTGGCGTGGCTGATCCGCGACAACGCCGCGCGCGGCTGCACCACGCCGTCGTCGAGCCCAAGCGACTTCAGCGACTGCTTCATCACCGTCAGCTGGTCGTTGGAGTCGTAGATCACGAAGTCGCGCGACAGGCCTACGAGTGGCGCCTCGCGGCGCAGCAGGCGCGCGCAGAGCGCGTGGAAGGTGGAGATCCACATCGCCCGGCAATCCGTGCCGAGCAGAGCCGCGACGCGCAGCCGCATCTCCTCCGCGGCCTTGTTGGTGAAGGTGACCGCCAGCACGCCGCGCGGTTCGGCCAGCCCGCTGCTGACGATGTGCGCGATACGGTGGGCGATGACGCGGGTCTTACCCGACCCCGCGCCAGCCAGAATCAGGACGGGTCCGGATGTGTGGAGGACGGCGGCTCGTTGTTCCGGATTGAGGCTTTCGACGAGATCCACCGCCCCCTATTCTACCGTGACGCTCTTGGCGAGATTCCTCGGCTGATCGACGTCGCAGCCTCGCCGCACGGCGATGTGGTACGCCAGCAGCTGAAGCGGAATGGTCATCACGATCGGCGTGAGCAGCGGCGACGTGCGCGGCATCGACACCTCCACGTCTCGCGCCGGATCCAGCACGGCGCCCATGCGTGCGTCGCCGGCGCTGGTGATCGCGATCACGGAGCCGCCGCGCGCCTTGGCCTCCTGCACGTTCCCCACCATCTTCTCGAACACGTGGTCGTCCGGAGCGATGGCCACGATCGGCATCTGTTCGTCGATGAGCGCGATGGGACCGTGCTTCATCTCACCCGCCGGATACCCTTCCGCGTGGATGTAGGAGATCTCCTTGAGCTTCAACGCGCCCTCGAGCGCGATCGGATAGTGGATGCCGCGGCCGAGGAACAGGAAGTCGGTGCGGTTGTAGAACCGCTCGGCGATCTTCTCCACGGGCGCGGACGCCTTGATGGCCTGCTCGATGATCTGCGGCAGGCGCAGCAGCTCGTCGATGTGCTTGCGGATCTCGTCGGGCGACAGGGCCGCGCGCACCTGCGCGAGATAGAGCGCCAGCAGGTTCAGCGCCACGAGCTGCGCGGTGAACGCCTTGGTGGACGCGACGCCGATCTCCGGCCCGGCGTGCGTGTAGACGGTGCCGTCCGCTTCGCGCGTGGCCATGCTGCCCACCACGTTGCAGATCGCGATGCTGTGAGCGCCCTTCTTGCGCGCCTCCCGCAGCGCCGCCAGCGTGTCGGCCGTCTCGCCGGACTGGGTGATCACGATCACCAGCTCGTTCTGCCCGACAATCGGGTTGCGGTAGCGGTATTCGGAGCCGTAGTCCACTTCGACCGGCACGCCTGCCAGCGCCTCGATCAGGTACTTGCCCACGAGCGCCGCGTGCCACGAGGTGCCGCACGCCAGCACCGTCACCTTCTGCGTCGCCTTGAGCGTCTCCACCGGGATGTGGAGATCTTCGAGGAAGATCTCGCCGCGGTCGAGCGAGACGCGACCCAGGATGGTGTCGCGAGCGGCCGCGGGCTGCTCGAAGATCTCCTTGAGCATGAAGTGCTTGTGGCCGCCCTTCTCCGCCGCGATCGGATCCCAGAGCACCCGCTGCGATGTCTTCGACACCTGGCGTCCGGCGTAGTCGGTGAATGTCACGCCCGACCGCGTGATCACGGCCATCTCCTCGTCGCCCAGGAACACCACGTCGCGAGTGTGGGAAAGGATGGCCGGAATGTCGGAGGCCACGAAGAACTCGTCCTCGCCCAACCCGACGACGATCGGCGGGCCATTGCGCACCGCGACGATCTTTTCCGGGTCGTCCACCGATACCAGCACGATGGCGAACATGCCGCGCATGTAGGTGAGCGAGCGGCGGACCGCCTGCTCCAGGCCGTCCTGCTGCATCTCGCGCTCGACCAGATGCGCCACGATCTCGGTGTCGGTTTCGGTCTTGAAGGTATGCCCCTGCGCCTGGAGCTCGTGCTTCAGCTCCAGATAGTTCTCGATGATGCCGTTGTGGACGACGACGATCTTGCCCGTGCAGTCACGATGCGGGTGGGCGTTCTCTTCGGTGGGCCGGCCGTGGGTGGCCCAGCGCGTGTGCCCCACGCCGTACACCCCGTCCACGGGCTCGTTCCGGATCGCGTTCTCGAGGTTGACGAGCTTGCCGGCCGAGCGCCGCAGGCTGATGCCCTCGGGGCTCACCAGCGCCACGCCGGCCGAGTCGTAGCCGCGGTACTCCATGCGGCGCAGCCCGTCGAGCAGCACCGGCACGACCGGCTTGGCGCCGATGTATCCAATGATTCCGCACATGACGTTGATCCCCTCTCAGCCCTTCTTTCGCGACACGGGCGACTTCCGCAGCGCCCAGCCGTCCACATTCGATTGACGCGCCCGGGCGATTCCCAACGCCCCCGCCGGCACGTTCTCGGTGATCGATGAGCCGGCGCCCACGTAGGCGCCTTCGCCGATGGTGACCGGCGCAATGAGCTGCGTGTCGCTGCCGATGAACGCGCCGTCCTCGATGACCGTCGGGTGCTTGGACACGCCGTCGTAGTTGCAGGTGATCGTGCCCGCGCCCACGTTGACGTTGGCGCCAATCGTGGCGTCGCCGAGATACGACAAGTGGCTCGCCTTGGACCGTGCGCCGAGCACGGTCTTCTTCAGCTCCACGAAGTTCCCGACCCTCGCGCCCTCCCCCACTGTGCTTTCGGGCCTGATGTGGGCAAAGGGACCCACCGCGGCGCCATCGGCCACCGACGCGCCATCCAGGACGCAGAAGCTCTTGATCGTCACACGCTCGCCGATCCTGGAGTTCTGGATGCAGACGTTGGGGCGGATTTCGCAGGCCCCGCCGATCGTCGTGTGGCCTTCGATGGTCACATTGGGATGGATCACGGTGTCGGGGCCGATCGTCACGTCCGCGTCGATGTAGGTGGTGGCGCTGTCCACCAAGGTGACGCCCGACGCCATCAACTCTTCGTTCTTCTTCTGACGCACGAGCCTTCCCACCTCCCCAAGCTCCGCCCTGCTGTTGACGCCGCGTATCTCGTCGGCGGCCTGCGCCGCGGTGGTCTCCACGGTGAGCCCCCGCCGCCGATAGATGGCGACGAGATCCGTCAGGTAGAACTCTCCCTGGGCATTCTGTGCGGCAATCGACCGCAGCGCGTCGAAGAGCGGCGCGAGGTCGAACGCGTAGATGCCGGCATTGATCTCCTTGATCTTCCGCTCAGCCGGCGAGGCATCGCGCTCCTCGACGATCTTCATGATTCTGTCATCAGACCGAACGATGCGCCCATAGCCATACGGCTTTTCGAAGGTAGCCGTGACTACCGTGGCTGCAGCTTCGGCATCGTTATGTCGATTGACCAAACCAGAGAGTGTCTTGGCTGACAGTAGGGGAACGTCCCCCGACAGGAGCACCAGAGTTCCCGACTTCCCAGCCAGTAACGGCTCTACTTGCTGCAAAGCGTGGGCAGTTCCCAGCTGCGGTTCCTGGAGAGCCGCCCCTACGTTAGTGTAAACACCCAAATGTTCTCGGACCTTGTCGCTCCCGTGGCCGGTGACGACCGTCATTGTGTCCGGTGACACGGTCTGCGCGGTCCGGATCACGTGGTCGATCAGCGTCAACCCTCCGACCCGGTGTAACACCTTCGGCAGGCTCGACTTCATGCGAGTTCCCTGCCCCGCCGCCAGGATGACCACGTGTGTCACGTTCAACCTATCGGAGTGTCGGATGCGCTCCAGAGCCGCGATATGCCGGTTGAAGCGGTTCCCGTTTATGCACGAATTGAGCCGTCAAGCTGTGCCGGAGGCCTTTGCGGGGACGGTCTAGCCGTCCGCTTTCAGCCGCTCGAGGGCGGGATAGACTGCTCGTCGAGACAGCCCCAACTCCGCGGCGACCTGAACGACCACGTCGCGGCGGCTTCCCTCGGGCATACGCGCCGCGACCTCCCGATACTTGGCGAGCACGCCCTCATCCGAGACGGAGGGCTTCGACTTCTCGACGACGATCGGTGAGATGACCAGCGTGAACTCCCCCCGCGGCGGAACGCCGGCCGAAAATAGGTCTTTTGCCCGCGAAACAACGACCTGCTCGTGGACCTTCGTCAGTTCTCGAGCCACGGCCACTTGACGGTCGGCAAAAAATCTGTCACACAACCTAATAGTGGCCTCAATTCGATGGGGGGCTTCGAAGAAAGTCAGCGTGTGAGGGATCGCCGCGGCTGCCTCGAACCACTTGTTACGGTCTTTTGACCGAACAGGAGGAAAGCCAAGGATCGTCAGCGGAATCAGCGGGAACCCGGAGGCAACAGCTGCGGCCAGAGACGCCGACGCGCCGGGCACGACCTGGACCTTGATCCCCAGATTCCGCGATGCTTCGACCAGCTCCACCCCAGGGTCCGAAACCCCAGGCGTGCCTGCGTCAGTAACAAGCGCAATGTGGGCCCCGGCACTCAACCTGGCCAGGATGGGGGCAAGCCGGGAGCGGGTGTTGTGCGCGTGGAAGCTCAGCATCCGAGCCCGGATGCCGTGGTGGTTGAGGAGTTTTGCGGTGTGCCTGGTGTCTTCGGCGGCTACGAGATCCGCTTCTCGCAGTACCCTCAATGCCCGCAGCGTGATGTCCTCGAGGTTGCCGATTGGCGTGGCGACCACCGACAACAGTCCAGGCATCGATTGGAGGGCGCGCTTCGTGCTTATTGTACCATTGCCGGATGGGCGCTTCCCGGAAGTCGCAGGATAGCGCCGAACTCGACAACAGGGCATGCACCCATCGGAACCATTTCCACATTTCGTCGACGACTACCTGGCCTACCTCCAGGAGGCGCACCCCACCCACGCCAGCCTGGACGGCGTCCACCTGCACGACGATCTGCTGGACGACCCGAGCCGCGGGGCGCTGGACACGCATGCACGCTCGCTCGCCGGATTCGGCAGGCGCCTGAGCCAGATCGACCCTGCACACCTGACTCCGAGCGATCGCGTCGATCACGCGATCGTGTCGGCCAACGTGGAAGCACGGGTCCACGACATCGAGGTGATACGGCCGTGGGACCGGAATCCCCAGTACTACGCTGAGCTGCTCGGGACCAGCCTGGCGTCGCAGGCACTCTTCGCCTACGCGCCCGAGCCCGAGCGCGCCCGCCGGATGGTGTCGAAGCTGCGGCAGGTCCCGCGCTTCGTGCAGGCCGCCACCGACAACATCAAGGACACGCCCGGCATCTTCGTGAAGACCGGCCTGGAGACGTGGCGCGGCGTGCTGTCTTTCATCGAGAAGGATCTGCCGCGCGCGTTTTCGCGGCTCGACGATCTCCACATTCTGGGGGATCTGGCGGACACCTCCACGGACGCCGCCACGGCCGTGTCTCAGTACGTGCAGTACCTGGAGACCGATCTGGCCCCGCGCGCGAAGGCGTCGTTCCGCCTCGGACGCGAACGCTTCGAACGAAAGCTGAAGCTGGAAGAGGGCATCAGCCTCAGCGCCGAGAAGCTGCTGGGGATCGCACTGCGCGAGATCAACGAGACCCAGGAGGCGTTCAAAACGGTTGCGGGCAAGTTGAACGGTTCGGGCGATCCCATTGACGCCTGGCGCGCGGCGAAGGATCGGCATCCCACGCCGGGCACCCTGGTGGACGTGGCCCGGGAGCAGCTCGACGAGCTGGTGGCGTTCCTGCGCCGGCAGGCCATCGTCACGCTGCCCGAGTCGGAGCCCGTTGTCGTGGCGCCGTCCCCCGAGTTCTACCGCTGGGCGTTCGCGAGCATGTGGACACCGGGGCCGTTCGAGACGAAAGCGAGCCGCGCCTACTACTACCTCACGGACGCACTGCCGTCGTGGACGCCCGATCGCCAGGAAGAGCACCTGCGCGACTTCAACCTGCCGACGCTGTGGAACATCTCGATCCACGAGGTGTACCCGGGTCACTTCGTCCACTACCAGTACCTCCGCACCGTGGCCTCGAAGGTCCGGAAATCCACCTTCTTCGCGCCGATGTCGTTCGTGGAAGGCTGGGCCCATTACTGCGAGCAGATGATGGTCGAAGCGGGCTTCCGCAAAGGCGATCACGCGTTCAAGCTCGGCCAGCTGGCCGAAGCGTTGGTACGGCTGGCCCGCGTGGTGGTGGGAATCCGGCTCCACTGCGAGGACCTGTCGGTGGAGCAGGGGATGAGGTTCTTCCGGGACGAGGCGTACCTGGAAGAATCGACGGCGCGGCGCGAGGCCGAGCGCGGGACGTTCGACCCCGGCTACGTGACGTACTCGATCGGCAAGCTGATGATGCTGAAGCTGCGTCAGGACTTCAAGGAACAGCAGGACTCGAAGTACCTCGCTGCGCGGCTTCCACGATGCCGTGCTGGCCAGCGGCAGCGCGCCGTTCTGGGCGCATCGCCAGCTTCTGCTCGGCGACAACAGCGCTTCCGACGCGGCGCTCGAGTAGGGCGGCACGGAGGCTTTCGACGCATGCCCCTTTACGAGTACCGAGTGCGACGCCTGCGGCAAGCGGTTCGAGCTGATCCAGAAGTTCTCCGATGGTCCGCCCGAGGCGTGCCCGAAGTGCGGCAAGGGGCCGGTGCAGCGGCAAGTGTCGTCGCCGGCCTTCCATTTGAAGGGCAGCGGCTGGTACATCACCGACTACGCACGGAAGGGGACGTCGCCGGAAGGGGAGAGCTCGAAAGGCGAGGGCTCGAAGGGCGAGGGCTCGAAAAGTGAGGGCTCGAAGGGCGAAGGCTCGAAGGCCGAAGGCGGCAAGAAGGGCGACACCGCCGCATCCTCGTCCAGCGAGGGCGGAAGCGATTCGAAGAAAGCCGACAGCACGCCAGCCGCAACGCCCTCGACCCCCACCAAACCGCCGCCGGGCTGAGGGCGCCGAGGCGCCACCGCCCTCAGCCTTAGCTGACAGCGTGAGACGCCAGCGCTGTCAGCCGCCGTCAGCCGACGTTCACGTCGAGCGTTTCCAGGTACCGCCTGAACGGTTCGGCCAGGTCCGGCCGCCGGAGCGCGAAATACACCAGCGCCTTCAGGAACCCCAGCTTGTTGCCCGTGTCGTGGCGGGTGCCGGCGATCTCGCACGCGTACAAGGGGCGCTTCGCGAGCAGCTGCCGCAGGCCGTTGGTCAGCTGAATCTCGCCGGTCCGATCGCGAGCGGTCGTTTCCAGCGCGTCGAAGATGTCGGGCGTCAGGATGTAGCGGCCGATGATCGCGAGGTTCGACGGAGCATCCTCCCGCTTCGGCTTCTCCACCAGGTCCACGATCCGGTGGACGCCGGGACCGAGGTCGTGGCTCTCGTCGATCTTGACCACGCCGTAGTTGGACACCTCTTCGTCGGGCACTCGCTCCACGGCAAGCACCGGACCCTGCACGCGGTGGAAGACGTCGATCATCTGCTTCAAGGCCGGCGGCGAGGCGTCGATCACGTCGTCGCCCAGCACCACCGCGAACGGTTCGTCGCCCACCATGTTCTTCGCAACGAGCACCGCATGGCCGAGCCCCAGCGGCTCGCCCTGACGGACGTACCAGACATTGATGAGGCGAGTGATATTGCGGATCTCCTCGAGCTGCTCCGTCTTGCCGCGCTGCTCGAGAAAGCTCTCGAGCTCGACCGCCACGTCGAAGTGATCCTCGATCGCGTTCTTGCCGCGGCCGGTCACGATCACGATGTTCTGCAGGCCGGAGGCGACGGCTTCTTCCACGCCGTACTGGATCACCGGCTTGTCCACGAGCACCAGCATCTCCTTGGGCTGGGCCTTGGTGGCTGGCAGGAAGCGCGTGCCCAAGCCTGCGGCGGGAAACACGGCTTTCCTTACGGCTTTTTCCATGATGGCCATCGTATCGCAGGTAAAATCGGGTCGTGCTCGATCCCTCGTTGTTGCGCGATCGATTCGACGCCGTGCAGACGGCGCTGGCGAGCCGCGGCACGGATTTCAGCGCCCAGCTCGAGGAAGTGCGGCAGCTCGACGCCGAGCGCCGGCGGCTCCTGCCTGAGCTCGAGGGATTGAAGCGCGACCAGAACACCGCCGGTGACGAGCTGGCGAGGGCCAAGAAGCAGGGCCAGGACATTACGGCGCTGCAGGACGCCAACCGCCAGCGAGGGCAGCGCATCAAGCAGATGGACGCCGAGCTGGCGGCGCTGGAGGAGCGGCGCCACGCCGCCGTCCTGGTGCTGCCGAACGTGCCGCATCCGTCCGTGCCCGAAGGGCGATCGGCTGCGGACAACCAGGAGGTCCGCCGGTACGGCACGCCGCGCGCGTTCGACTTTCCGGCGCTGCCACACTGGGACCTCGGGCCGGCGCTCGGGATCATCGACTTCGAACGCGGCACCAAGATTGCTGGCGCCCGCTTCTCGGTGCTCATGGGTGCCGGTGCGCGACTGGCGAGGGCGCTCATCAACTTCATGCTGCAGCTCCACACCGAGGAGCACGGCTACACCGAGGTGGAACCGCCGTTCCTGGCGAACACGGCGTCGCTGACGGGCACGGGGAACCTGCCGAAGTTCGAGGCCGATCTCTTCAAGATTGCGGGGGAGTGGGATCTGTATCTGGTCCCGACGGCGGAGGTGCCGCTGACGAACCTCCATCGGGGGGAGATCCTGGACGGCCGGCAGCTGCCGCTGCGCTACACCGCCTATACGCCCTGTTTTCGCAGCGAAGCGGGCTCCTATGGTGCGGACGTGCGAGGACTGATCCGGCAGCACCAGTTCGACAAGGTCGAGCTGATGGCGTTCGCGGCGCCGGAAGACTCGCACGCCGAGCTGGAGCGCCTGACGACCGCCGCCGAGGAAGTGCTGCGGCGTCTCGAGCTGCCGTTCCGCACCATGCTGTTGTGCACCGGCGACATGGGCTTTGCGTCCGCCAAGACCTACGACATCGAGGTGTGGCTGCCCGGGCAGAATGCGTATCGCGAGATCTCGTCCTGCAGCAACACCGAGGCGTTCCAGGCGAGGCGCGCCAACATCAAGCACCGCCCGGCCGGCACCGGAAAGGCCGACTTCGTGCACACGCTGAACGGCTCGGGCCTGGCCGTCGGCCGCACGCTGGTCGCGATCCTTGAGAATTATCAGCAGAAGGACGGGTCGGTCATCATTCCCGACGCGCTGCGCCCGTTCATGGGCATGGACGCCATCCGCCCCCGCGACTGAACGCTGAACGGGATTCGCACTGACTGGCGCCGAGCCTTCAGGCGAGGCGCCGTCTGACCGAATACTCCCTCTCGCCAAGCCCAAGCCCAGCTTGGGCTTGGCGGAGAGGGAGGGATTCGAACCCCCGGAAGCCTTCCGGCTTCAACGGTTTTCAAGACCGCCGCCTTAAACCACTCGGCCACCTCTCCTGGGTAGCGGGACTCCTAGCGTAGCAGAGGCCGTTGCACGGAAATCGAGCCGAAGGGCTGGATCGGGCCCCTCGCTCGCGGCACACTTCTGGCAGACGAATTTCCGCACGACGAACGTCCCCGAGTCGCGTTCAGCGGCAGAGTGGACGGCGTTGATCCAGGAAGAGGTTCGCGCGCCGATGCCGTCCATGCCGGGTACTCCCCCTCAGCGCCGACCGGCTCCACCGCGGCCAATGCGGCGGCCCATCGGCGATCCACTGGACGAGTTCGCCGATGAGCGGGAAGCCCCGATTGCTCCCTTGCCGTCCACGCCTCGGGCAGCGCTGTTTCGGCAAGTCCCGGTGCCGGTTCGGGAAGATGTCGTCGCATTGGAACCCCGGCCCCGCACGAAGCCGGAGTTCGTCGTTCGCGTCCAAGTCCCGATGACGCGGCTCGGCGCGACGCTTGCTGCCGCGGGGCTGGCGACCACGGGACTTGCCGCCCTCGTGGGTGCTGGCCTGTTCGTGACGAGCGATCGCGGCCCCGCGCCTCTGCCGTACGTGGTCCCATCACCGAGTCCCATCGAAGTGGAGTACCCGGATTACCCCGGCGCGCCAGCCCTTCAAGCCGCGTCGGCCGTTCCGGGCACGCTGGTGGCCGAGCAGGTGGCGGCTTCAATCGACGAGCCCGCGCAAGACCCCAAGGCTCGAACAGTCTCAGACCCGCCGCGTCACGTCGCGGCATCGGCAGTCGTGGAAGCAACGGCCAGCCTGTTTGACGTGCGGGGCCCGATGCCTCAGATCGTTGCGGCATCCACACGCGACGTGGGAGCAGCCACACGCTTCGACGACTCAGCCCCCAGCCGACGCGCCACCACGCCGGATTGGACCACCGCTGACCGTGACCACACTCGGCGGCGCGCTTTCGAGGAACGGCTGGCTGGCGCTGGTGCTCGACGTGACGGAGCAGGGAGACGTTGCTCGCGTCGTGTCGCACGAAGCCGTGGACGTGCACCCCGACGTGATCGACACCATCACGTTTTCAGCTCGCGACTGGCGCTACGAGCCGGCGCGCCGCGACGGCGTGGCGGTGCCGGCCCGCGTTCGTGTGGTGGTGCAGCTGAAGGGCGCCGAATAGCGCACCAGCGTCGGCTCCCGGTTCAACGCGTGTTCTGAATCACGATCTCCACGCGCCTGTTGCGCGCCCGCGCCGCGGGATCATCGCCGCCATCGGGCGTCGTGTTGGGCACCACCGGCCGCGACTCGCCAAAGCCGCGCGCCACGATGCGTCCCGTTGGCAGACCGCCGGTCAGCAGCTCCTGCCTCACGGATTGGGCCCGCCGCTCCGACAGACCCTGGTTGAAGGCATCGGTGCCGACGCTGTCGGTGTGCCCCTCGATCGAGACGCGACGGCTCGCGAGCTCGGGCCGGCTGAGATACGCGGCCAGCTCCTTCAGCTTTACACGGCCTTCCCCTTCGACCGTGCTGCTTCCAAACGCAAAGAGATACACGTCGGGCAGGTTGACCACCACTCCCGGCACGGTCTCACTGGCGTCGTAGGAGCGTTTTCGCAAATCCTCCACAATCTCCTTGTTGGTCGCCCCCGTCGCGGCATCTCGCCGCCGCGGGCTTCTCGTCCGGCGTCTCGGGCGCCTTCTTGCCGCAGGCGCCGACAGCGACCAGCAACGCCACCAGGCCGGCTGCGAGAACATGTTCACGGCTCGCCATGTTACGACCGTCTGCGGTGACCGCGCACGCAGCTCATCCACGAATGACATCTTCTGTGGCCACGGTTGTCGCATATGAAGCGAGTCTCCACGACCGGCCGCAGAAGATGTCCGCCCGGCGGAGCCGGGCCAGAAGGATCAGTCCTGGCGAAGCTCCAGACGCTCTTTTTTTGGGCGGAGCTTCGGTAGGACTATGATCCGCCGATCAGATGGAGAAGTAGTGCGAACGATTGGCATCAGCCTGATACTTGCGCTGGCGGCGGGGTGGCCGGCGCCGCGCGCCCAGGGGTCTTATCCCAAGCGCGTCGTCATGCTGGTGACCCATTCGAGTCCGGGTGGCGGCAGCGACGTCTTCCTGCGGGAGATGGCGCCGCACCTCAGCCGCGTGATGGGCGTCAGCGTGGTCGTGGACAACGTCACCGGCGGAAGCGGCGCGCGCGCGATGGCCGTGATGGCCAAGGCGCGGCCCGACGGCGGCACGTTCTACGCCACCACGCCGACGTTCATCTACACGTCGCTGATGAGCAAGGTATCCGCGAGCTACCGGGATCTCGAGCCCCTCGTGAACGTGTTCTACGACCCGGAGGTCCTGTACACCGCGGCCGACAGCCGCTTCACGTCTCTGCGCGACGCGATTGCCGCCGCGCGTACCGGTAAGAGCCGGTGGGGAGCGGCCAACCCCGCGTCGCTGGAGCGCCAGACGCTCGAACGCGTCAAGCAGCGCGCGGGCGTCTCGCCGATTGTCGCCACCTTCGAGGGCGGCGGCGACCTGCTGGTGAACGTGTTGAACCACACGCTCGACATGGGTATCGGAGAGCTGCAGGAGCTGCGAGCGCAGGTCGACGCGCGCAAGGTGCGCCTGCTCGCCGTCGTGGGCGACGCGCGATTGCCGCAGCTTCCAGATGTGCCCACGGCCAGGGAGCAGGGCGTGGACGTTTCCGTGCGCAAGTTCCGTGGCCTTGCCGGTCCCAAGGGCGCACCGCGCGAGGTGGTAGCGGCGTGGGACGCGGCGATTCCGAAGCTGCTCGCGGACCCGGCGTACAAGCAGATCTACACGCGCAACGGCCTCCAGCCCGGCTTCGTGCGACACGCCGACTACGCGCGCTTCATCGGCGAGTTCGCGGCGGAAACGCAGGCCTTTCTCACAGCATCCCGCATGGCCCGGTGACGCCTGCATGAACGCCGAGCTGGTGTTCGGCGTTGCCGCCCTGGCTGTTGCGGCCATCTACTACGGCGCGGCGCGCGCCATCCCGTCCAGCATGCTGGACGACGTGGTGGGCTCACGCGGCGTGCCGATGGTGTACGGGGCCGTGCTGGCAGGTCTGGCGCTCCTGCAGATCGTGCGCGGTCTGCTGGCTCGGCGTTCCAGCGAACGGGCCGCCCGAGGGACTGTCCCGAACGTGAAAGCGCTCGGCACTCTGGCACTCGGCGTCGGATACGGCGCCCTGCTGCCGTGGCTCGGCTACGCAGGGTCGATCGCGCTGCTGCTCGCGGCGACAGCCATCCATCAGGGTGCGGGCCTCAGCGGCCGTGTGGTCCTCGTGGCCGTATCCGGCGCCGCGTTTCTGTGGACGCTCTTCGTATGGCTGCTCGGCATCCCGCAGCCGCCGGGGATCTGGTCCTCGTTCTGAACAGTGCCGTTCTGAACATGCCGCTCGAGCTGCTGGTGCGGATTGTCCCCGCGGCGTGCGCGGGCGTGGTGTGGGGAATCCTGGGGGGCGCCCTGCCCGGGATCTCGCCGTCGATCACGATGGCGCTGCTGCTGCCATTCACCTACGGAATGGATCCCACCGTGGCCATCGTGATGTTGGCGTCCACGTACGTCGGCGCGGAGTACGGCGGTTCGATCCCGGCGATCCTCCTTCGCACGCCAGGCACCAACGCTGCCGCGGCCACCGTGGTGGACGGCTACGCGATGAAGGAGCAGGGAAGAGCCGGTGAGGCCCTTGGCATCTCGCTGTATTCGGGATGCGTCGGCGGGCTCGTCGGGCTGGCTGCACTGGTGCTCCTTGCCGAGCCGCTGTCGCGCGTCGCACTGGCGTTCACGCCACCGGCCTACTTCGCTGTCGGCGTGCTCGGGCTGAGCGTGATCGCCTCGCTCGCGCGGGCGTCGCTGCTCAAGGGGCTCATCGCCGGCGTGATCGGGTTGATGATCGCCACCGTCGGCACCGACCCCGTGACGGGCCTCACGCGCTTCACACTCGATCGACCGGAGCTGCTGTCGGGGATTCCCCCGTTGCTCGTGATGGTCGGCCTTTTTGCCGTCAGCGAGCTCCTGGTGCAGGCCAGCGAACCCGGGTGGGCGGATGCAGGCGAACGGCCGCGCATCGTCTTTCCCTCGCGGAAGATGTGGAAGCGAATCGCCGTGCCGCAGCTCATCGGGTCGGTGCTGGGCACCTTCGAGGGCCTGGTGCCGGGCGGCGGCGGTTCGGTGGCCGCGTTCCTCTCCTACAACGAGGCGAAGCGCTGGTCACGGCACCCCGAGGAATTCGGCCACGGATCCCCCGAGGGCGTCGCCGCGCCCGAGGCTGCCAACAACACCGTGGCGTGCACGGCGCTCATCCCGATGTTGGGCCTCGGCATTCCGGGTTCCAATTCCGCGGCGGTGCTCCTGGGCGGATTCCTGATGCACGGCCTCGTGCCTGGCCCGATGCTCTTCGTAAAGGATCCGAATGTGGCGACGGGCCTCTACATCGGTCTCTTCGCCGCAAACCTTGCGATGCTGGCGGCCGGGTATCTCATCATGGCGCCGTGCATGTGGCTGGTCAGCCGACCGAAGCCGTACCTCATGGCCTTCATCTACGCTCTCGTGGTGTCGGGCATCTTTGCCGTCGAGGGGAGCATCTTCCACGTGTTCCTGGTCCTGGCGTTCGGCGTCGCCGGCTACCTGCTTCGCGCGGCCCATGTGCCGGTGCTGCCGATGGTGCTCGGTGTGGTGCTGGGCTTCATGGTCGAATCCAACTACCGCCGAAGCCTCGTGCTGTCGGGCGGTGATCACATGACCTTCGTCCAGGATCGCCTCGCGCTGGGTCTGCTGGTTGCAGCGGCGCTCATCGTGCTCGGCTCACTCGTGCGTCACTCCCTCATGCGCGTTCGCGACCATGGGGAGGCGAAGGCATGAGCCGGGCCACGAACGTCAGCACGTCCGAGCAGCTCGCCCTGTGGCTGGCGAGCGTGAACGACGAGCCGCCGCCGCCCCGTGTGGCAGCCGTCGTCCATCGGCTCGTCGTTGACGTCGTCGGGCTGTGCCTGGCGGCGCGGCACGAGGACTACATTGCGGCCACGCTGGAGGCCGTGGACCGCGAGGCCGGCCCCTGCACCGCGATCGGGCACGACGGCGGCTTCGATGCCTTCGGCGCCGCGCTCGTGAACGGAACGGCTGCTCACGGCGAGGATTACGACGACACGTTCGAAGGCGGGCCCGTGCATGCCGGCGCGGTCGTCGTGCCGGCCGTGCTCGCGGCGTGCGAGCGTCAGGGTCTTTCCGGCGCGCGCGCGGCGGCCGGCATCGCCACCGGCGTGGAGGTGATGTGCCGGCTGAGCCTGGTGGCGCCCATGGGCGCGCACAAGGCGGGCTTTCATCCCACGGCGGTGTTCGGGGCGCTGGCCGCGGCGGCCGGTGTGGGCGTCGCCACCGGCCTCGGAGCGCCGCAACTGGTCTCGGCGCTCGGCATTGCCGGCAGCATGGCGTCGGGGATCATCGAGTACCTGGCCGAGGGCACGTGGACCAAGCGCATGCACGCCGGGTGGGCCGCGCAGTCGGGGATTCGCGCGGCCTTGATGGCGCGCGGAGGGTTCAAGGGCCCCCGCACGGTGCTCGAAGGCACGCACGGCTTCTACAAGGCGTTCGCGCCGTCGATCGCGCCCGACTTCGGCCACCTCCTGACCGATCTGGGCCGCCGCTGGGTCACCGAGGATCTGGCGTTCAAACCGTACGCGTGCGGCACGATGACGCAGCCGTTCATCGACTGCGCGCGCGCGCTGGCCGCCGACGGCGTGTCCGCCGAGTCCATCGTGGAGATCGAATGCGAGGTGGGGGAGGGCACCGTTCACCGCCTGTGGGAGCCGCTGGCATCCAAGCAGCGGCCGCCCACGCCGTATGCGGCCAAGTTCAGCACGCCGGTACTGCATGGCCGTCGGCTTCTTCGACGGCCGCGCCGGCTTCGCGCAGTTCACCGACGCACGCATCGCCGATGCCGCGGTCACGGCACTGGCGTCCAAGATTCGCTACCGCATCAACCCCGCCGACGAGTATCCGCGGAACTTCTCGGGCCACCTGCGTGCCACGCTGCGCGACGGTTCGACGCGCGAGTACCGGCAGCCGCACATGCGCGGGGGCGCCAGGGAGCCGTTGACCGACGACGAGGTGCGCGCGAAGTTCGTGGACAACGCGGTCCACGGCGGCTGCAGCAGGGAAGACGCGGCGCGGTTGCTGCGCGCGACCGACGGCGTGTTGAGCCGCGCACTCCTCGCGCCTCTCTCGGAGCTTCGAACATGAATCCAGAATCGCCCGCTCGGCTCAGGCGGACTCGGCGGGCGCCCCCTCGCCGGCCGCGTGGCGCTGGTCACCGGCAGTTCGCGCAACATCGGTCGGGCGATCGCCGTCGCCCTGGCTCGCGACGGCGCCGCGGTGATGGTGAACGCGCGCACATCGAGCGAGGCCGGCGCGCGGGTGGTGGCCGAGATTCAGGCGCTCGGCGGCCGGGCCGCGTTCCACGCCGCGGACGTGTCGCGGCCGGCCGATGTCGAGGCGCTCGTCGCCGCCACCGTGGCCGCGTTCGGCGCGCTTGACGTCCTGGTGAACAACGCCAGCGTGCGCCGCGAGCGGCCCTTCGCGGAACTAGGCTTCGACGAGTGGAGGGAGATCCTGGGTGTGACGCTCGACGGCGCGTATCTCTGCAGCCGCGCCGCGCTGCCGCATCTGGTCGCCTCGGGCCGGGGCGCCATCGTGAACATCGGCGGCCTGTCGGCGCACACGGGCTCGGCGGGGCGCGCGCACGTGGTCGCGGCAAAAGCGGGGCTCGTCGGGCTGACGCGGGCGCTGGCGCACGACCTCGCGCCGCATCACATCACGGTCAACTGCGTATCGCCGGGACTGATCGACACGGCGCGCGCGAACGCGGGGCCGGGGCCGGCGCATCACGCGATGCATGCGCCGCTTGTCGGACGCCGAGGGGAGCCCGACGAAGTTGCCTCTCTCGTGCGCTTCCTGTGCGGGCCCGAGGCTCGTTACCTGACGGGGCAGACGATTCACGCCAACGGAGGGGCGTACTTAGGATGAGGACTCGTTAAGGCAAAAGGCGAAAGGCTAAGGGCTAAGGGAAGACCTAAACTGACGGGGCTTCCTCTTCGGATCCTTTCAGCAATCCAGAAACGAAGTCTTCTTCGGGCAGGGCCCCTACGATTTCAGTCGCGTCGTTCGCCACCGTCTTCGGAACCCCGGTCACGCGGTAACGGCGGGACAGCTCGGGGAATTCGGTGGCCTCGACGCAAGTAGCTGTCACAAAAGGACTTTCGACAGCCATCCGATGCGCGGTCGTAACCGCACGCGGGCAGTAGACGCACGTCGGCGTCACGAAGACCTTGATGTCGAGTGGCGCCGAAATGGTCGCAAGCAGCACCTTGCTCGAATCCAAAAGGCCCGAGCCGTCCGTGCCGGCGAGCGTCACGGCCTCCACGAGCGACATGAACTCGTAGCCAGCCGGGGCTCCGAGGAATCGCATGCGGGTATCTGCCCCATCTTTCAGCAACACGATGGCGGGCACGTCCTGCACACCGTACTGAGCCGCGCGTTCGCGGTCGAGCACCAGATTCACTTCTTCGACCGTGATGAGAGAGCTCAGCTCCGCCAGCTCGTTCACGATCTGCCGCGTGATATGCACTGTTTCTGGTGCGCCGATGGTCTGGGTGAAAAAGAGCAGCGTGACCGGATGGGTCAGCCCTTCGAGGTGCTTCTGGACCGAGGCGCGATCCTGCGCCGACAGCAGGGGCATGTCACCTAAAACTTGAAGAGATCATCGAAGGCCTTCCGGGAACTATCCACTTTGGGTGTCGTGGTTTCCCGCTCGACCGTCGTGCGCGGGCCGAAATGGGTGCAGGAATTGCGCGCGTTCTTCGGCGATACGCGCGCCGTGATCGGCTCCATGCACTCGAAGCGGCTGCCGGGGTCGAACGACACACACTGCGCGCACGTGCGGAGATCCACCGCGCATCGGGGGCAGCGCGTCTCCGTCGAGATCTCGGACCCCACCACGTATCCGCACTGCGCGCAGCGAACGACCTCCCGGTAGCCCGGCATGTTGATGTTCCTGGGTCCGTCCTGGGAGATCCGGCGGGCGCCCGCGGGGGCGCCGGGTTCCGGCGCCGGACGGGCGCCGGGCGGCCGCGGCCCAGCTGGCTTCGGCCTGTCGGCGTTGTCGTCCTGGTAGCCCCGCTGCCGGTACTTTCGCATCGCTCATCGCGGCCTTTCTGGAAGAAATGGGCCTTCTGTGAAGAAGACCTCGTTTGCCGAAGGGATTGTAGGCGAAATTCGCCGCCCGTCGCTTGATCCTTTTTTCACAAGTGTGGTACAAACCCTGTTGGCCAGGCGGGGGCCGGGCCGAGAAGGGTCGCGCAGCACGGGCCTCGCCTCGCTATAGCCCGCAGTTCGCTCAACGTCGCTTTTCACATCCGGATGCCTCAGATTTTTCGTCGCAGCGCCAACACACTGTCAAAGGTGAGCCTCGGGGGTCTCCTGCTCTTCGTCGGAGGCCTCATAGCCCTGACCATGGCCTTCGGTCGCTCCTCGTATGTCACTCGCGCCAACGAGTACATCGAACAGCCGATCCAGTTCAGCCACCTCCACCACGTCGGGGACGACGGCATCGACTGCCGCTACTGCCACACCTCGGTCGAGACCTCGAGCTTCGCCGGCATCCCGCCCACCAAGACCTGCATGAACTGCCACTCGCAGCTCTGGGGCAACGCGCCGATCCTCGAGCCGGTCCGCGCGAGCTTCCGAGACGACACGCCGCTGCGCTGGACCCGCGTGCACGACCTGCCCGACTTCGTCTACTTCAACCACAGCATTCACGTGAAGAAGGGGATGGGCTGCGAAACCTGCCACGGACGCGTGGACCAGATGCCGCTGATGCTCCAGCAGAACTCGCTGCAGATGGATTGGTGCCTGAACTGCCACCGCAACCCCGAGCAGTTCGTCCGCCCGCGCAGCGAAGTCTTCACGATGGGATACCGGCCGGCGGAGCCGCAGTCGGTGCTTGGGCCGCGACTCGTGAAGGAGTACGGCATCAAGGGGAACACCAGCTGCTCGACGTGCCACCGGTGATCCACACATGAACGAACGACACCACCAGGAGCCGCAGGACCTCGGGGCGCTTCGCGCCCGCCTGGACGGCGCTCGCGGGCAGCAGTACCTGGCGCAGTCTCGAGGCGCTGTCAGAGACGCAGGAGTTCAAAACGTTCCTGCACCGCGAGTTCCCGCAGAACGCATCGGAATGGCTCGACCCCGTTGGCCGCCGCGGCTTCTTGAAGCTGATGTCGGCGTCGCTGGCGCTGGCCGGCGTGAGCGCGTGCACGCGCCAGCCGAACGAGGAGCTGGTGCCGTACGTGCGGCAGCCCGAAGAACTGGTGCCGGGCAAGCCGCTCTTCTACGCGACGGCGATGCCGTTTGCGGGCTCGGGCGTCGGCCTGCTGGTCGAGAGCCACGAAGGGCGGCCGACGAAGATAGAGGGCAACCCCGATCACCCGTCGAGTCGCGGCGCAACCGACGTGTTCGCGCAGGCCGCCATCCTGGGTCTGTACGATCCGGATCGCTCGACCACGATCACCAACCTCGGTGAGATCCGTCCATTCAGCTCGTTCTTCGCGGCTCTGCGGTCGATCCTCGCGGCGCAGCAGGCCAAGAAAGGCGCCGGCCTGCGCATCCTCACCGAAACCGTGGCATCGCCGACTCTGGGAGCCCAGCTCGAGGAGATCCTGACGGCGCTGCCCGAAGCCAGGTGGGTACAGTGGGAGCCGGTCGGACGCCACAACGCCCGCGAAGGCAGCCGACTCGCCTTTGGCGAGTACGCCGACGCGCAGTACTCGCTCGACAAGGCCGATGTGGTTCTTTCGCTCGATGCGGACTTCATGTCCACTGGCGCGTGGGCTGCGGCACGCGCGGGCTTTTGCCTCGCGGCGCCGCGCCGAGAGCGGACAAACGCGCAACCGGCTCTATGCGGTTGAGAGCACGCCGACGGTCAGCGGCACGCGCGCGGATCATCGCCTGCCGCTCAAGGCCTCGGAGCTCGACTCGTTCGCGCGCGCGGTGGCCGCGCAGCTGGGGGTGGCCGGCGCCGCGCCCGGTCCGCTGTCGCAAGTCCGCCACCGCGTGGGTGGCGCCCCTCGTGGCGGACCTGCAGGCCGCGAAGGGCCGCAGCGTCGTCATCGCGGGTGACGGCGCGCCGCCGTCTGTACACGCCCTGGCGCACCTGATGAACGCGGCGCTGGGCAACGTGGGCCAGACAGTCGTCTACACGCAGGCCGTGGAAGTGCGGCCGTCGAACCAGCTGGCCGACCTGCGCACGCTGGTCGCCGACATGAACGCCGGCACGGTGGACTTCCTCCTGATCCTCGGCGGCAACCCGGTCTACACGGCGCCGGCCGACCTGGAGTTCGGCGCCGCCCTGCAGAAGGTGGCACAGCGCGCGCACGTTGGGCTGTACGAAGACGAGACCGCCGAGCTGTGCCAGTGGCACGTGCCGGAGGCGCACTTCCTCGAGGCGTGGAGCGACGTACGGTCCGACGATGGCACGGTGACCATCGTGCAGCCGCTCATCGCGCCTCTCTATGGCGGCAAGTCGCACCACGAGGTGCTGGTCGCGTTGATCGAAGGTGGCGAAAGATCGGGTTACGACCTGGTGCGCGAACATTGGGTCAATCGGACGGGCCTTTCCACCGAGGTGCCGCCGCTGTTGCCGCCGTTCCGGCCCCCGCTCCGGCTCCCACCCAGGCGCCCGCTGATGCGCCCCGCCGCGCCCGCTGCCGGCGCGCCGCAGCCGGCGAGCCTGCGGCGACGCCCGCCCTGCCGGCTCTGGCGCCGATCGCGGGCGCGCGGGTGCCCGCGCTCTCGCCCTTCGATCGCGAGTGGCGGCGCTGGCTGCACGATGGTGTCGTAGCCGGAAGCGCCTTTGAGCCCAAGCCGGTCACGCCCCAAGCCGCGCCCGCAGCGGGCCGCGGCGGCGGCGGCGGGCCTCGACGTCGTGTTCAGACCGACCCCAGCGTCTACGACGGCCGCTTCGCCAACAACGCGTGGCTGCAGGAGCTGCCGAAGGCGCTGACGAAGCTCACATGGGACAACGCGGCGCTCGTCGCGCCCGGCACGGCCGCGCGCTTCAATCTCGTCAGCGGCGACATGGTGACGCTGACCCACGAAGGCCGATCGCTCGAGGTTCCGGTCTGGCTGGCGCCGGGGCAGGCGCTCGACACCCTGACGCTGCACCTTGGCTACGGTCGCACGCGCGCGGGACGCACGGGCACCGGGCTCGGGTTCAACGTCAACGCGCTGCGCACCTCCGCGGCGCCCGACACGATCAGCGGCGTGCAGCTGGCCAAGACGGGCGACAGCTATGCGCTGGCGTCCACGCAGGACCACTGGTCGCTCGAAGGCCGCAACCTGATCCGCGTGGCAACGGCCGCACAGTTCGAGGCCGATCCACA
>CAWEBF010000025.1:0-181368 GCA_963807235.1 uncultured Acidobacteriota bacterium | reverse complement strand
TCGAGGCGAGTCTCGCAGCCTGAAGGCTGAAGAAGACCTATTCGGCTTTCAGAACTACAGCGGGGTCCACCCCGGTGGCTCGCCAGGCGGGCAGGAACGAGGCCGCCGCTTGCCAGCACCAGGACCGTGGCCGCGACCGCAAACGAGGCGGCGTCGGTCGGTTCGATGCCGTAGAGAAACGCCGACGCCAGGGTCCGACCGCGCCATCGCTCCGGCCACTTCCCGCGACGCGCGCCCAGCGCAAGGCGCACGCCGATCTCCCGCCGCCTCCGCGACACACCATAGGCGAACGTGCCGGCCGCTCCGACGATGACGAGCACGACTGTCAGACCGCCGAGCGCCGAGAGCAGCGCACTGCCCAGACGCTGTGGCATCAACAGTTCAGCGACGCGGTCGTCGAGCGGAGCGACTTCGGTCACAGGAAGTGCTGGATCGATCTCCTCCTAAACAGTCAACAGGAGCGCGGCGCGTGCCTGTTAGCCGCCGGTGGCTCGGAAAGCAACGCCAGCGAAGGCGATCCTTTCAGGAAATCACTGACAATGAAGGAATTACGTCCCGCGCACGATCCAGGCGCACTTTGAAGGAGCGTTACGAGGATTTTTCGCAAGCTGGCTGCTTTCGAAAAGACTACGATAGGCGTTTGTGTAATGCGCACCGGCAGGCTATCAGCGTGGCGCGCCAGTGTTCCCCCTGGAACGCAAAAAGAGCGGACGAATCAGTCGTATTCGGGTCGAGGTGCTGTGACAGAGTCAGACACGCGTCATCACAACCGGAGACAGGCAAGGCTTACGCGGAGATGGCGAGGCGCAATCGTTGCGGTGCTCCTACTCGCGTCCACCGCCTCATCGGCGTCCGCCCAGAATTACAGCTTCGACGCCAGGCGCATCGCATTGGGGGGCGCCGGCGGGACCCCGAACATCGCCACGAAGCTCGTCGAACGGCAGCGCCGGTACCGATCGATCCTGATCCCGGTGGGGCTGGTGAAGACGATTAGCGATTACCGCGTCTTCTTCCCGACAACCGAGCGACTTCGATTTCTCTCGCGCCGTGGAATTCGGCACCCGCCCGCTTCACCACACTTTCGGGGGACGACGACATCATAGGCCTCGGATTGTTCCAGGACATCGTCGACGCCAGGGTCAACCCCGACCTGAATGCCTATCGCAATTCCGGATTCGACATTTCTCGTTCGACGTTCGAAGAAGGTCTCGTGGCGATGACCTGGGGCAAGACGTTCATGCTGCGCCAGGACGACCGGAGCTTTCATGGGATTTACGTCGGCGCCGGTCCGTATTTCGGCGTGCAGGCGAATTCGGACTTCGATACTGAGCTTGTGAGCATACTCAACGCCTCAAGCGACAGGTACATTCCAGCCGCGACTTTTGGCCTCGCTGGAGGGGAGAGACACCAGCTGGCCGTCGCGATTACCGGCGGGTATCACGCGCGCTTCCCGATGTTCGCCCAGGACGGCGAGGGTGCCCGACGCAATGGGATGTATGTCGCCGCGAATTACCATCACCTGTGGGGCCTCCGCATGGACGATTTCGATGCGAGGCTGCAACTGGAGACCGACTCGGCTGGTCTGATTTCGCCCCACCCGCAGGCGCCGCCCTTCAGGCTCGGGTGGCAAGCGTCGAGGGACGGCCGCGGCCTGGCGCTCGATGCCGGCGTCGCCTTCGTCCGCAATCGCTGGGACTTCGGCGTGGGGGTGGGCGGCGTCGCGAACCGGATCGTGTGGAGCGAGATCGAGCGCCACCAGGTCGGCCTTGTGAGTTTGCACGACGGCAACGAATGGGTTCATGTCAGGCTGCCCATCACCGACCTCGAGCGTCGATTCGAGCTGCCGGTCACCTTTACCAGCGATGTCGCCTATCACAGAGAAAAGTGGTCCGTCCTCACCGAGTACTCTCACGGCTACCAGGGCCACAATTTCCGCAGCGGCCTGGAGTACAGACTTGGCAAGGTTGAACTGAGGGGTGGCGGGCGAATCAACCAAGGCGACGTGCATCCGTCATTCGGGGCTGGCTTCAACCTGACTCGCAACTTCGGCATCGACGCGGCCATCTTCGACACCAAGACCTTCCTCGAGGAGAAACCCAAACTCGGGTTGGCCATCTCCCTTCGCTGGGACAAGGGGCGAGAATCACCGGAACCATAGGCGGTATAGTCTTCGCCGTGGCATCAGGCAGGGTCCAGAACGAGGAGGGGTTATGAGGAAAGTGGGAGTGGCTGTATTGGCGGGTCTCGTGCTCACGGCCGTCGCCGTCTTCACGGCCTCCAAGAGCGACAGCGACGTGCTGCGCGAAGCGAGGGACCGTGTAGAGATCGAAGATCTGATGTGGCGCTATGCCCGTGCGCTCGACACGAACGACGCTGAGGGCTACGCCTCTGCGTACACGCCAGATGGCCAGTTCAGCGCCGGCACCAACGCGACCAAGGGCCGGGACGCGTTGAAGAAGATGATCGCCGACTTGCGCCAGCGTCAGGTGGAGGCGGAGGCCAAGGGCGAACCGAAACGGCCGCCGATGTATCACATGACGGCGAACCATCGCCTCCAGTTCAAGGACAAGGATCACGCCACCATCGACGCGTACTGGATCACTGCCGTTGCCGGCGGCGGCCCGAACGTCCCGTTGCGCGTGCTCTCCATCGGCCACAGCATCGATGAGCTGGTGCGCCTCAACGGTCAGTGGCTGATCAAGTCACGCAACGTAGCGCCGCAGAACTGATCGCACGGGGATCGCTCAGGTAGACTCAGAGTTCTGGATCCAGTCTCGACAGACGCCGAGTCGATCGACGCGCAGGCGTCGATCCTGATGAAGCGCGGCATCGGTGCATTGTCAGAGGACCGGCCCGAGGCCGCGTCCGAGGCGCTGGCGTGTTTCGACCAGGCGCTCCAACTGCGGGAGACACTGCCGCTCGACGAGTCGCCGGCGCTCCGCTACGGGCTGGCGGCGTGCTGGCTGAACCGCGCGGACGCGCTGATGCGGCTCGGCGGCGGCGCCCAGGTGGCCGAGGCCGTCCGATCGTGCGACCAGGCGATCGTGCTGCTCCGCACGCTACCGCTTGCCGAGGATCCGGGCTACCCGCGGCGGCTTGCGCTGGCGCACCACAACCGCGGACTGTTCCTGCAGGCCCACGGCGGCCGGCATCCCGGCGAGGTGCTGTCGGCGTTCGAAGAGGCGCTCGCGGTGCTCGATCATCCCGACGCCGCGAGCATCGACGACCGGCGGTACTTGCTGGCCGTGATCTGGATGAACCTGGCGAGCGCCGCTTCGTCGCACGGCACTCTCGATTCCGACGCGCGCGCGCGGGAGGCCGCCCTCCGGGCGATCGGGCTCGTGGCGGGGATGGAAGCTGACGACCTGGCGGCAGCCGAAGTGGGCCTCAAGGCGCGCCACGCGCTGTGCCGCACGTTCGCCACGCGCCTGGCGCCATCCGCTCCGGCCGCGCCGCAAGCCATGCCCGACGACGTACACGAAGCCACCGACGCCGTGGATGACGGACTGGCGCTCATCCGGGGCTGGGAACAGAAGGGCGTGACGATATTCCGGATGGTGGCGTGCGACCTCTTCAACTTCGGCGGCCGTGTGTACCTGATCTACCAGCCACAGTTCCTGCAGGAGTATCTGGACGACAACCTGGACCCGGCCTCGTCGTCAGCCGACTACGTCGAGAGCCCCGAGATTCGAGCCGTCGCACAGGAGATCGTGGACCTGCACACACGGCTGTACGGCTGATCGCCGCGGATCAGCCGCCGAAGTCCACCCGGCCGGCCACGCTTGCCACCGTAGCAACGAGTTCCGACGGATCCACCGGCTTGGCCACGTGCACCATGAAGCCGGCGCGAAGAGCCTTTGTGCGGTCCTCGGAGCGCGCGAAGGCCGTCAGCGCGATAGCCGGCAGGCGGCCGCCGCGGTCCAAGGCGCGCACTCGCCTCAGCAGCTCGTAGCCATCGACCTCCGGCATGCCGATGTCGCTGACGAGCACGTGCGGGCGCCGCTGCTCGATGAGGCGAAGCGCTTCATTGGCGGTCGCCGCAGTCAAGACCGTCGCCGCGCAGTCCTCCAGGACGCGCCGGATCAGATCGCGGGCATCGGCCTGATCGTCCACGACGAGCACGGTCAGGCCCTCCAGTTCCGTCGGGGTCAGGTTGGTCGTGCCCTGCGTGGTGAGCGCATGGCGGCGCTCCACGCCTTCCCGCGTGGGAACCGTGGACGGCAAGCGAACGGTGAACGTGGTGCCCTGATCGATACCGGGGCTGGCGGCGGACACCGACCCTCTGTGCAGATCCACCAGCGTCTTGACGATGGAGAGTCCCAGGCCGAGGCCACTGTGCTGGCGCGTGGAGGAAGAGTCCGCCTGACGAAAACGCTCGAAGAGGTGGGGGAGGAACTCTGGTTGGACGCCGCATCCCGTGTCGGCCACGCTGATCTCGACGAACCCGTTCGCGCGTTCCAGCGTCACCCGGACGCGGCCGCCATGCGGCGTGAACTTGATCGCGTTCGACAGCAGGTTCCAGACGACCTGCTTCAAGCGGACCGGATCGCCGGAGATCGGGCCGACCGAGGGGTCGAGCACCCGTTCCAATCGAATCTCCTTCGTGTCCGCCGCGGTCTTCACCGTGTCCACGGCCTCCTCGATGAACGCCGCCGGCCTGATTGGCTGGATGTCGAGGCGCAGCTTTCCGGAGGTGATCCGGCTCATGTCGAGCAGGTCCTCGATGAGCTGCGTTTGCGCGCGGGCGTTCCGTTCGATGGCCTCGAGCCCCTTGGCGAGGTCGTTGGCGTCCTTGGCCCCGGTCCGCAGGATCTTCGACCACCCGAGTATCGCGTTCAGCGGCGTCCGCAGCTCGTGGGACAGCGTCGCCAGGAACTCGTCCTTGATGTCGCTGGTCCGCTGGGCGCTGTCGCGTGCAGCGCGTTCGCTGTCGAGCTGCGCCTTGCGATCCTCGGCGGCTCGCTGCGCGTCCTCGTACATCCGCGCGTTGTCGATCGCGATGGCCGCCTGGGCCGCCACGCCGAGCACCAGGCGCTCGGAGCGCTCCGTGAAGACGCCGACGTCGGGGTGCCCGAACAGCAGCGCCCCGTGGACGGTGCCCGTGCGCGAGGTGACGGGCACGGCCAGGTAGCTGCGAACCGGCAGGTGGCCCTCGGGCATGCCGTGGTGCGGCGCCATCGTGCCGTAGCGCGCGTCCCGCACGACGTCGTCGCTGCGGATGGGGCCTTCACCTCGTAAGGTGGGCCCGAAGAGCGCGGTCGCACGCGGCCTGCCCAGGCGCTCGAACGCCTCGCGGGGAGCGCCCGACAAGGTGTAGAGCTGATAGGCATCTCCCTCGTCGGTCGTGGTGTTGTAGAAGAACGCGCCGAACTTTGCGCGGGCCAGCTGCGTCGCGGCATCGGTCACCGTCTGCAGCAGCGCCCTGAGGTCCAGGGTCGAGCCCAGCAAGTGCCCGGTCTCGTTCAGCAGCTCCAGGAGCCGCGTCTCGTCCCGAAGCGCGGTCTCGGTGAGTTTTCTGGCCGTGATGTCGGCACACACGCCGGTGACATAGCCAGGCTGACCGTTGTCCGCCGCGAAGCTGCGTGCCTTGTCGTCGATCCAGTGCACGCTGCCGTCGGGCCACACGACACGGAATTCCATGTCCAGCGTAGCGCCGGTACGCTCGCTGCGCCGGTACATGTCGATCACCGCATATCGGTCGTCCGGATGGACGGCGGAGAGAAATGATTCGAGAGACCGGCTGGGGCTCCCGGCCGGCAGCCCGAACAGGCTGGCGAGAGTGTCGTCCCACTCGACGACGTCGGTCTCGACGTCCCACCGAAAGGTGCCGGTGCCGGCGGCCGCGAGAGCCGCTGCGATCCGCTCCCGACTCTCGCCCTGCGCCTCGCGAGTATGCAACGAGCCGAGAATACATCCGTCGTGACCCGGAGTTATCCCGGCCATAGAGCTGAGTAAATACGGCCCAGCTGAAAGCTCTTCTTGATGCGATTTTGATCGCACGAGCGAGGAACCCGGCCCCATCATTGGCCTCGATTGGAGGGGACATGAGAGTGCGAATGGCAGCAGCGGCCCTGCTGGTTCTGGTGGCCGGCTTCCTGTCGGTGCCGGCTGGCGCACAGTCGGCCAAGAAGACGATGGGTCAGCCGAAGATCGGCGAGACCTTTCGCGACTGCCGCAACTGCCCTGAGATGGTCGTGCTGCCCGCGGGTTCGTTCGTGATGGGTTCGCCAGCCACCGAAGCGGGACGCCGCGAGAACGAACCCCAACACAAGGTCACGATGCCCAAGCCGTTTGCCGTCAGCAAGACCGAGGTCACCTGGGATCAATGGGAATCGTGCGTGCGCGCCCGGTTCTGCGACGGTCCGGCCGTGGACGCCGCGTTGAAATTGAAGAACGACGGCACACCGAATCCCGAGTACGTGGACTTCGGGCGCGGCACTCGCCCGGTCGTGGGCGTGAGCTGGTACGACGCGCAGATGTACGTCGGTTACCTGAATGACAAGACCGGCTCCGACGACGCGTACCGGCTGTTGTCGGATGCGGAGTGGGAATACGCCGCGCGCGCTGGATCGACGACCACGTTCCCGTGGGGGGACACCATCGACCACAACCACGGCAACTTCGGCATACCCGGCCCCGGGCTGGGCGGGAAGGCCGAGGGCCGCGACACGTGGATGGCCGAGACCGCGCCGGTGGGATCGTTTCCCCCCAACGCGTTCGGCTTGCACGACATGCACGGCAACGCGTTCGAGTGGGTGGACGACTGCTACGAGGCGGACCGGGCGAACGCGCGCACCGACGGGTCCGCGACGAAGACCGGCAACTGCCTGACCCGGATGTTCAGGTCCGGATCGTTCGTCAGTAATCCGTACATGCAGCGATCGGCGAAGCGCACGGCGCCCTACCCTCTGGGCACACGTGGCCGCAACTACCTGACGATTCGCGTCGCGAAAACCTTGGATTGAGGATGCGCGCGGGGGAACGAGCTCGTCCCCCCGCGTCGTTCTGAGCTCAGGCCTTGGGGACGAGCTTGAGGATGCGGCCCTTCGGGCTGTCCGTCACGAGATAGATCGCGCCGTCGGGGCCCTGGCGCACGTCGCGGAAACGCTCCCGATTCGGCTGCAGATCCTGGAGCAGGCGCTCCTCGCCCACGATCCGGTCACCCTTCACCGACAAGCGCACCAGGTTGGTGCTGCCCAGGCCGCCGATGAACAGGCTGTTCTGCCACGCCGGGAACATCTTCCCGGTGTAGAAGATCATGCCGCTCGGCGCGATGTTCGGATCCCAGTAGTAGACCGGCTGCTCCATGCCTTCTTTGGCCTGGATTCCGCCGGTGATCGTCGGACCCTGGTACTCGATGCCGTACGCGATCGTGGGCCAGCCATAGTCCTTGCCCTTGCGCGCCACGTTCACCTCGTCGCCGCCGCGGGTGCCGTGCTCGACCTCCCACAGCTCGCCGGTGGCCGGATTCAGCGTCGCCGCCTGGATGTTGCGGTGGCCGAACGACCAGATCTCGGGCCGGATGCCTTCCTTGCCCACGAACGGGTTGTCCTTGGGGATCGATCCATCGGCGTTGATGCGTACGAGCTTGCCGATCAGGCTGTCCATTTTCTGCGCCTGCATGCGCCCTTCGGTGATCGAGCGGTCGCCCTGCGTGACGAACAAGGTGCCGTCGCGGCTGAAGACGAGGCGTGAGCCGAAGTGCAGCGGTGACGCGAGCGATGGCGCCTGGTGGTAGATGACCTGGACGTTCTCGACCTTGGGCGCCGCGCCGTCGACGAATTTGCCGCGGGCGACCGCGGTGTTGTTCATCATGTTCTCGCGAGGCTCGGCGTAGCTCCAGTAGATCAGCTGATTCTTCTGGAACGCTGGATCGAGCACGACGTCGAGCAGCCCGCCCTGCCCCCGCGTGTCCTGCATGGGCAGTCCGGCCACGGGCTCCGACAGCGTCTTGCCGTCGGCGCTCACGACGCGCAGGCGTCCGGGCTTCTCGGTGACCAGCATCTTGCCGTCGGGCAGGAAGGCCAGGCTCCACGGGTTGACCAGCCCTTCGGTCACGGTGACGACGTCAAACGCCACGTTGAGTTTCTGCTCGGGCGCGCGGTTCTGGCCGGCGAACGCAGGCTTCTGGTCGGGCGCATTCGGCGGGCGTGTGTTCATCCCCGTTTCAGGGCCGCCTCCGGGAGGACCGCCGCCGCGCCGCGCGCCGGGGGGCGGCCCATCAGGCGCGGGGCCAGCAGGCGCCGGGCCGGCGGGTTGCTGCGCGGCCACGAAAATCGAGGCACCGAGGGCCAGGACGGCCGTGGCTGCCAACAGGTATCTCTTCATCATCTGCTCCGTTCTGTCGCCCGACTCGATCGGGCTGCCAGGAGAATTCTACTTCTGGTACCCTCCGCGCAGCGAAACGGCCGCGCGACGCGCGACCAGAGGTCGCGTTAGGAGGAACGATGGCGACGGTTCGACGCACGATTGGCCTGCTGCTCGCCGTGGTGCTGGCCGTGGTGCTCTTGGCTGGTGGCTGGCTGGCCGGCAGACTCGGCGTCGGTTCAGTGGTCGAGCCGGCCTCCATGGCGGAGGCGGAACGGCAGTTCGCGGACCGGATGCGCAACGTGAAGCTGGTCGGCTCGTTCACGGTGGACGGACGCGAGCCCCGACCGCCACGAGGGGACGGCTACCAGATCTCCAGCGTGGAGAAGATAGGCGACGACCTGTGGCGGTTCAACGCCAGGATCGGCCTCGGGGATGGGACGGCCGTGATCCCCGTCGTCGTGCCGATGCGTTGGGTGGGCGACACGCCCGTGATCATGATGACAAACACCAGCCTGCCCGGCCTCGGCACGTTCAGCGTCCGGCTGTTCTTCTACGAAGACCGCTACTCGGGCACGTGGCAGCACGGCGACGTGGGCGGCCACATGTCGGGCCGCATCGAACGACAGCCTGGCAGCTAGCGAGCGCGGTCTCGACGACTAATCGCGCGCGCCGCGCGCGATCATCACTTCGGTGGACTTGATGACGGCGATCGCGTCGTCGCCGCGTCGAAGCTTCAGCACGCGCACGGCGTCGGCGGTGATCACCGCAGTCAACGACTGCGTGCCCACGCGCAGCTTGACCTGCGCCAGCAGGCCGTCCACGCGCACCTCTTCCACGAAGCCGCGGAGGCGGTTGCGCGCGCTCAAGCCGACCAGCGCCTCGTCGTCGGTCGATGGCGGCGCGGCCTTGTTGGATTCCGGCCGCTGGCGCGCCAGCAGCCGTTCGATCTCCGATTCGGACACGCGGTGGTGGCCGCCTTCGGTTTGGGTGGTGCGGACCCGCCCCGTATGAACCCACCGCTTGAACGTGGAGTAGCCCACGCCCATTCGTTCCGCCGCTGCCCGCACCGTCAGGAGGGCCATGTCAGGAGCAGTCTACAGTCTAGGCGAGGCTTTGGGCTCTGGGCTCTAGGCTCTAGGCAGAACTGGAGACTGGAGACCGGAGACCGGAGACTGCTCTAGTTCGAGCCGAGCGACATTCGCAACGTCACACCCACCGTTCGCGGATCGCCAGGCAGGCCGACGATGAGACCCGAGTTGCCCGGTTGCGCGGTCAGGAACTCGAAATACTGCTTGTCGAGCAGGTTGCGCGACCAGACGAACAGCGACCAGCCGTCGTTCCAGCGATAGCCGGCGCGCACGTTCCCCAGCCCGTAGCCATCAACCATCATGTAGCGCGACGCGGACGGGCTCGACGAGAACTGCGACCGGTAGCTCGTGTCCACGGCGCCGAAGAACTCACCCGACCGGTTGAAGAGCCTGGCGGGCTTGTTGACCTCGCCACCGAACGTGAGAGCCCACTTCGAGATGCCGGGCAGCACCGAGCCGGAAATGTCCTTCACCTGCGGACCACCGGTATCCTCGACCGGCGGCGGTGCATCCCGGAACGAGACGTAGATGCCGTCGGTGTAGGCAACGGCGCCATAGAACGAGAGCCGCTGGTTCACGCGATAGTTGCCGTCGAACTCGGCGCCGCGCACGCGGACCTTTTCGGCGTTGGCCAGATAGCCGCGGAGCACGCCGACCGAGGCGTTCACGACCTGTGTCTGGTAGTCCTTGATTCCGGTGTGGAAGACCGTGAAGTTGGCAGTGACGCCCGGGAACGGCTCTGTCTTGACCCCGACCTCGTAGTGGCGTACGTCCTCCGGTTTCACAGTGGCAGCCGAGAGCACCGGATTACCCTGCGCATCGGTGGGGACGCCGTTCAGGTTCAGGCCGACCGACTTGAACCCGGTGGAGTAGGTTGCATACGTGTTGACGGTCGAGGCCGCCTGGTAGGCGACCGTCAGCTGACCCGAAAGGTTGGTGTCGTCGACGTCGGTGGAGTAGGCCTGCGGCGCCAGCACCGACCGCTGCAATGCAATCAGCGCGGGGTCCGTCGTCTGCAGGCCGCCATAGACGACCTGGTTGAAGTCCACGAACTTGTCGTCGTAGTTGAAACGCAGACCCGGGAGCACGCGCAGGCGATCGGTGGCGCGCCACTCGAGCTGACCGAACGCCGCGGCGCTGGTATTGCGAAACGTCAGGAACTGGTCGTAGCCATAGCCGTCGAGCAGCCCCGGCGTGGCGGCCGCAGCAGATGGCGCCAGCAGGAACCGTGCAGCCGCCGACCCTTGCTCCTGCCTGAACGACGGGTTCGAGTCGAGCGCCTGGTGGAACGCGAAGAAACCGCCGACGACGTTGAGCTGCGACGAGATCTGGCCAGCGTAACGCAGTTCCTGCGTCCACTGGTTCTGCTTCGACGGCGCCGCGGAGATCGCGGTGACCGGGAGGCCGATGAAGTCGCGATCGTTGGACGGATCCCAGTTCCAGTGGCGATACGCGGTTGCGGAGGTCACGCGGCCGCGTCCGACCGTCCAGTCGATCGTCGCCGAGGCGCCGCCCATGTCCTGATTGGACTGCCAGCTCGTGTCAGTGTCGGTCACGCGATCGAACGCGTTGTAGGTTGGGGGCGTGTAGCCGAGATCGGAAGTGATCTGTGCCCACTGGCGATTCGCCGGCCGCAGTGTCGGCGCCACGCCGGCGATCACCTGCGCGTATCCGTCCGGACGCTGCCGCGTGTGGTCGACGCCGACGTTCACGACGACGGTCTTCGACGGCACCACGAGCAACTGTCCGCGGAAGCCGAGGTTGCTCAGGGTGTTGGTCTTCTCCTGAGTCGTCGTGTTGTAGACGAACCCCTCGCGGCCCGTGCCGGAGAACGAGACGCGCCCGGCGACCTTGCTGGTGAGCGGGCCCGAGACCGACGCCTTTGTCTGGAAGAAGTTGTAGCTGCCGTACCCGACCTCGACGTTACTCTCCGGTGTGAAGTTGGGCCGGCGGCTCGTGACGTTGATGGCGCCAGCGGTCGTGTTCTTGCCGAACAGCGTTCCCTGCGGTCCGCGCAGCACTTCGACCTGCGCCACGTCGAGGAAGTCGAGGGTGGCGGCCGCCGGGCGAGCGTAGAAGACGCCGTCGATGTAAAGGCCGACGCCCGTCTCGATGCCGTCGTTGGTCAGACCGAACGGCGAACCGATGCCTCGAATCGTGACTGAGGAGTTGCGGGGATTCGACGAATAGAACTGGACGGTCGGAATCAGCTCCTTCACCCGATTCACGTTGAACGCGCCCGCGCTGGCGACGAGTTCACCGCTCAGCACCGACACAGGAATCGGAACTTCCTGAACCACCTCTTCGACGCGACGTGCGGTGACGACCACGCCTTCAGTGAATCGCGCCGGCTCCAGCGTGATGTCGCTCGCCATTGGAGCGCCTTCTACCACCACTTGCCTGGTAGCAGTCTCGAAGCCGTCGAGCACGGCCTCGATCTTGTACCGCCCGGGACCGACTTCGGCGCGATACGCGCCTTGCGCGTCGCTGACGGCTTCCACGGCCGCGCCGCTCTGCTCATTGACCACTCGAACGATGACGCCGGGAATGGTGGCGCCTGAAGAATCGCGAACCAGACCCGTGACGGCAACCGTTCCACCCTGCGCGAACGCCGTCCCTGACAGAAGAAACAGGACCAGCGCGGCCAAACCCAACACCCTGCGAAACATCCCAGAACCCCTTGGCTGGTTGTCACCAGCCGATTACGGCCTGCGCGCGGTGAACGCGCACGGCACACCGAAAGCCAGACTTGCGGGAAGCCAGTCAGCCGATCGACGGGTTCGAGGTGGGATTCGCGGAGTGCGAACGGTGCGGAATGCCCTACCTGTTGCGCGCGCGGGCGCGCGCCGTCGTCGGCCCGGTACACACGCATCGACAGGCGATGCGGGTGTGGCAACGACAGACAACAGACAGGTGAACACGCCGTTCTCGAACGCAAGACGCGGGCCGGGCCGAGAATCGGCCGTTATTCGCTGAATTCGCGCGATGAGGCGAGATATCCGTCATATATAACGGTATTTCTGTCGTATACAATGACAATTGGCTGTTAAATGACACAGAAAGAACGCCAGCCACGCGCCAAACCGATCAGGAGCGTCGGGGCGACTCGGCTGTCCCCGCAACGACTCAGCGACGCCGACCCGGGAGCCGGCGAGGAACGGCTGATCGGCGGCGACACCGGTTTGGCGGCCGTGATGACGCGGGCGCGCATGGTGTCGCGAAGCGGCGCACCGGTGCTGCTCTTCGGGGAGACCGGAACGGGCAAGGAGATCGTGGCGCGCGCGATTCACGAGCACTCATCGTTTCGCGCGGGACCGTTCCGCCGCGTGAACTGCGGCGCGATTGCGCCCGAACTCATCGACTCGGAGCTGTTCGGTCACGAGCAGGGCGCGTTCACCGGCGCCGTGGCGCGCCGGCGAGGCTGGTTCGAGCAGGCCGACGGCGGGACGCTGTTCCTGGACGAAATCGGAGAGCTGGCGCCCGCGGCGCAGGTGCGGCTCCTGCGCGTCGTGCAGGACGGCGAGGTGGTGCGCGTCGGCGGCGAGCGGGCGGTGCGCGTGAACGTGCGTATCGTGGCGGCGACGCACCGCGACCTGCCGGCGCTGGTGGAGGCCCGGGTGTTTCGCGAAGACCTGTACTACCGGCTGTCGGTCTTCCCCATCGTGATTCCGCCGCTCCGCGATCGCCCCGGCGATATTCGCGCCTTCGCGGAGTACTTCGCGGAACAGGCCGCGAACCGGTTCGGCCTCCGGCCGGTGCCGATAACCGACGACGACGTACGCGTGCTGGCCGAGTACCGGTGGCCAGGCAACGTCCGCGAGATGGCCGCGGTGATGGATCGCGCGGTGCTCATCGGGCAGGGCGCCTCGCTGAACATCTCCGCCGCGTTGGGCCTGGTCGCTCAGAGCGACGCCGCCGCGCCCGCCCGCCTCGACTCGCAGGCGACGGCCGCGACCATCCAGCCGCTGGACGTCGTGGTGCGCCAGCATGTCGAGGCCGCGCTGCGGGAAACGCACGGCCGCGTGGAGGGCCCGCATGGCGCCGCCCGGCTGCTGCGCGTGAACCCGCACACGCTGCGCGCCCGCATGCGCAAACTGAGGATCGACTGGCGTGGATTCCGGCCGCGCGGCGGCAGTGCCTGACTCTAAGAACCGGGGACGCGCCTACTTGCTGAACAACTCGCGGTGGGCGCGTTCGCGCTCGCGATCGATCTGCTCCGGCGTCGCACCGAGGCGGTCCAGAATGTCCTCGATGAAGGCCAGTGCGACCTCCCCTTCCCCGGCATAGACGGTGTCGGCGCCGGCGCCGTGCAGCCCTTCGAGGTCCCGGAGATATACGGCACGGGCCAGGATGCGAATGCCGGGGTTCAGCTTTCTGGCCGTGCGGATCACCTCTTCGCTGTGGGCCATCCCGGCGGAGGTCAGAATCAAGCTGCCAGCCGAAGCCACGCCGGCACCTTCGAGCGTGTCCGGCCGTGTGGCGTCCCCGTAGATCGCGTCCACGTCTTGCGACCGCAGCTCCCGCACGGCCTCGATGTTCATGTCTACGATCGTCGGCTGGATGCCGTTCTCGCGAAGCAGCCGCGTCACCGTTCGGCCCGTCGGACCATAGCCGATGATCACGGCACGATGGCCGGAGCGGGCTGAGCGCGCCGGATGGCGCTGCGCGTGCAGATCCGGTGGGACCCGGGTCGGGCGCTGCAGCCGTTTCAGGAGGCTGGGATGGCGCGCGGAGAGCCAGTCGGGTGCTGACACGGCCGCCCGGTACATCAGTGGATTCAGGATAATCGAGATGATCGACGTGGCCACGAGCGCGTTCGTCGCAGCCGGTGACAGGATGCCCAGGTCGCGGCCGACGTCGGACAGCATGAAGGAGAACTCGCCAATCTGGGACAGCGCGACGGCCACTGGCAGCGCCACGCCCAAGGGGTAGCGCATCACCCACATCAAGGCGAGCGCCATCAGCGGCTTGACCACCAGCACGATGGCCAGCGCGATGACGAGCAGCGACGGCGTCTCGAGCAGCGCACCCGGCTCGACCACCATGCCCACCGAGACGAAGAACAGCACCGCGAACGCATCGCGCATCGGCAGCGCATCCGACGCCGCGCGCTGGCTGTATTCGGATTGACCGACGATCATTCCGGCCAGGAAGGCGCCGAGCGCCATCGACACGCTGAAGGCCGCCGCCGATCCGACGGCGATGCTGAGGGCGATGACCAGGACCGCCAGCGTGAAGAGCTCGCGCGAGCGCGTGCGCGCGATGTGGTCGAGCACGGTGGGGATGACCCGCGTGCCGACGAGCGCGGCAAAGGCCACGAGTGCCACGACTTTCAGCGCGGTCCATGCAAGCACCAGCCAGAGGGGAGAATCGGACGTCGCGTCACCGAAGAGGGCGGGCAGCACGACAAGCGCGATGACGGTGAACAGATCCTCCACCACCAGCCACCCCACGGCCACGTGCCCGAATGGCGTGTGCAGATGGTTGGAATCCGACAGGACCCGCACCAGCACCACGGTGCTGGCCACCCCGAGCGCGAGCCCGAACACGATCGCGCCCGCCCAGTCCCAGCCGAGCGCCCTGGCCAGCAGCGCTCCAAGCCCGGCGGCCACGCCGCTGGCCGCGAGGGCGCCGGGCAGGGCGACCCGACGGACCGCCAACAGCTCGTCCACGTGAAACTGCAGGCCCACACCGAACATCAGCAGGATCACGCCGACCTCGGCCAGCTGTTCGGCTATCCCCGCATCGGCGACGAAGCCCGGCGTGTAGGGGCCGACCACCAGCCCCGCCATCAGGTACCCCACGATCGGCGACAGGCCGATGCGACGCGCGAGGTACCCCGCCACCAGCGCGGCGGAGAGGCCGCCGGTGAGCGTGAGGATCAGGCCGTAGCCGTGCATAGCAACATTTAACGATTAGACAACATCGGCTTTACAAGCCGCTCCGATTTAACGCGCACGCGTGGGTCAGGCGCGCGCGGGCGTCGCTATGCTCGGAACATGATCATCACCGAGCACGCACGCGCTCGCGTCAGCCGCCGCCGGGCGCTGGGCCTTCTGGGCGCCGCCGGGGCGGCACTGACCGGGGCCTGCGGCGGCGGGACGCCCACGAGCCCCACGTCCTCGAGCACCACCACGACGACCACAACAACCGGCGGGACCAGCGGAACGGCCGGAACGTGCGCCGTCTCACCGACTGAGACCGCCGGACCGTTTCCCTCGCTCTCACAGTTCGTGCGAAGCGACATCCGCGAAGATCGGCCGGGGCTGCCCTTGACCCTGACGCTCACGGTCGTGAACGCCAACAGCGCCTGCGCGCCCGTGGCGGGCGCATCGGTCGAGATCTGGCAGTGCGACGTCGCTGGAGACTATTCGCAATACGGGACCGTGCGGCAGCAGACCTTTCTGCGCGGTATCCAGACCACCAACGCCAGCGGCCAGGTGACGTTCGTGACGGTGTATCCCGGGTGGTATCAGGGCCGCGCCACCCACATCCACGTGGAGGTGACCGCCAACGGGCGTTCGGTGAAGGTGAGCCAGATCGCGTTCCCGGAGAGCGTCAACGCCGAGGTGTACCGCTCGGGCGTCTACGCGTCGCGAGGGCTCAACCCGATCAGCAACACGAGCGACGGCATCTTCGCCGACAGCCTGTCGCAGGAGCTGGCAACCGTGTCTGGCAACACCGCGAGCGGCTATACCGGGACCTTCCAGATCGGCGTCGCACTCTAGGTAAGATGGGCGCGTGAGTCGCAGCGTTGAAGAGTGCAACCGCCAGATGCTCCGCGCCAGGGACGCGATGGACCGCGCCTTTGCCGAGCCTCTGGACATTCCTTCCCTTGCCCGGATCGCGAGGGTGTCCCAGGCGCACTTCATCCGCACGTTCCGCGCGACGTTCGGCGAGACGCCCCATCGCTACCTCCAGCGGCGCCGCGTGGAACGGGCGATGTTCCTCCTGCGCACGACCGAGACCAGCGTGACGGACATCTGCTTCACCGTCGGCTTCAGCAGCCTCGGCACCTTCAGCCGGACGTTCCACGACGTCGTGGGCGAATCGCCGAGAGTCTTCCGCAAACGCGGGGGCATGGCCGTCGCCCCGACGTGTTTCGTGATGGCGTGGACGCGACCGAGCAGTTTCGGAGAAGCACGCCCGTTCCAGTCACGCTAGAGTGACTTCCATGCTGAACGCCATCAACATCTCGCACGTGTTCGTCTTCGACCAGGATCAGGCGCTGGACTTCTATGTCGGCAAGCTCGGCCTGGAGATCAGCAACGACCAGGACCTCGGGTTCATGCGCTGGCTGACCGTCCGCGTGCCGGGGCAGCCCGGCCCCGACATCCTGCTGGAAAAACCGGGCCCGCCGGCCATGGACGAAGCGACGGCCCGGCAAGTCCGGGAACTGATCTCGAAAGGGGCCTCTGGTTTCACGATCGGGTTCACGACCAAGGACTGCCGAAAGACCTACCAGACGCTGCTGGCAAAGGGCGTCGAGTTCACGCAGGAGCCGGTCGAACAGCCCTACGGCACCGATATGGGGCTGCGCGACCCGTTCGGCAACCATATCCGGATCGTGCAATTGAAGGCCTAGCGATTTCCGCGTGGAATAATCGGACGCGTGACCCCACGCGTCCGATTCGCCCCCTCGCCCACTGGCTATCTGCACGTGGGCGGCGCGCGAACGGCGCTTTTCAATTGGCTCTATGCCCGGCGGCACGGCGGCGTGTTCGTGCTCCGCATCGAGGACACCGACGCCGAGCGCTCGTCGGCCGACATGGTCACCGGCATCCTGGACGGCCTGCGGTGGCTGGGCCTGGACTGGGATGAAGGCCCGCTGGTGGGCGGCCCCCACGAGCCGTACTTCCAGTCGCAGCGGGTCGATCGGCATCGAGCGGCCGCCGTGCGCCTGCACCACGACGGTCACGCGTATTACTGCTACTGCTCCCCCGAACGCCTGCGTGCCGAGCGCGAGGCGGCGGAAGCCAGAGGCGAGGCGTGGCAGTACGACCGGGCCTGCCTGAGCCTGTCCGCCGACGATCAGGCGGCGCTGGACGCCAAAGGGACGCCCCGGGCGCTGCGATTCAAGGTTCGCCAGGGCCGGACGTCGTTCGACGACGCCGTCCACGGCACCATCACCTTCGACAGCGCGAACATCGAGGACTTCGTGATCCTGCGCTCCGACGGTCACCCCACCTACCACCTGTCCGTCGTCGTGGACGACGTGGACATGGCCATCACGCACGTCATCCGCGGCGACGACCACATCTCCAACACGCCGAAGCACGTGCTCCTGTTCGAGGCCATGGGGGCGCCTATCCCGCGGTTCGCCCACGTGCCGCTGATTCTGGGGGCCGACAAGAAACGCCTGAGCAAGCGGCATGGGGCGACGTCGGTGATGGAGTACGAGCGGCAGGGCTATTTTTCAGCCGCGATGGTCAATTTCCTGGCCCTTCTCGGCTGGTCGCCCGGTGACGATCGCGAGCTGCTGTCGAAGACCGAGTTGATTGAGGCTTTTTCACTGGAGGCCATCAGCGGCGGAAACGCCGTCTTCAACACCGAGAAGCTTGACTGGATGAACGGCCAGTACATTGGCCGCATGTCCGCTGATGAGCTGTCGGCGGCCCTTGCTCCGCGTCTCGCGGAGGCCGGTCTGTCAGATGCCCGCATCGTGCGCGATCCCGAGCGATTCGGGCGGCTGCTCGAGCTCCTGCGCCCGCGCGCCAAACGGCTCCCCGACTTCATCGAGCAGGCACGCCCGCTGCTTATGGACGAGGTCGTTTACACCAAGGAAGCCGTCGAGAAGCATCTCTCCGGCCCGGACTTGTCGCCGACACATCAGCGCGCTGCGCAACGCGTTGGCGACGGCCGACCCGTTCGACGAGCCAACGCTCGAAGCCACGCTTCGTGAGCGTCGCCGAGGCGCTGGGCCTCAAGGCCGGGGCGCTCATCCACGCCGCGCGCGTGGCCGTCACCGGCCGGACCACCAGTCCGGGACTCTTCGAGATGCTGGCGCTCCTCGGCCGAGAGACGGTGGTCGCGCGACTGGATCGCCTCGAGCAGTTTCTTCTGGCGCGCGCCTAAGTTCTCAACTTGGGAACAGCGAGCTGAGCCAAATTTCACTCAACGGTCGCAGAAGTTCCCAGGGTTCGCCAGACCTCACAGCGGGCGGTGATACAAGCGTATGCAAACCATATAGCTCTGCAACCGATTCGTAATGAACTACGACAGCTTTGTGAAAGTTGTGGCCCGGATCTGATTGCAGGCCCACCTACTTTGTCACCTCTTGCGTGGCACATCCGTTGCACCCGATGAGCTCGCAGGCCTGCGCGTGCCCCCTCATCTACGCGACCCGGGCACGCATTAGGGAGGTCCCACCAATGGCGAAGGAAGATCGCGGGTTTGCATCGATGGACCGGTCGAAGCAGAAAGAGATCGCCAGCAAGGGCGGGCGCGCGGCGCACGTCAAGGGCACGGCGCACGAGTGGAGCGCCGAGGAAGCCCGGGTCGCCGGCCGCAAGGGCGGCCTGGCCAGCCACAAGCAAGCGGCGTCCGCTGCCTTCCGTCTAAGTCCTGTCCCTCAGCCCCGCCGGGGGCCCCTGTCCGCGCCCCGGCTTGCGACCACCCAAAGGGAGCCGATATAGTTGGAGGTTCGTGGCGCGCCAGCGTCGCGGACCTACTACTGGGAGGTCGTTCAACGGTAGGACACGGCGCTCTGGACGCCGTTATCGGGGTTCGAATCCCTGCCTCCCAGCCACTTAACTATTTCATTCCATTCAACTTCCGTTTTGCGCGGAGGCCGTCTCCACAATGTCTCCACGCTCGTGCGAGCTCGGACGTGATTCCAGCAGCCGAATCGACGAGCCGAGCATGTCGGGACTCAGGTGCATGTAGCCCTGCGTCACCGACATTTCCTGGTGTCCCGCCAGCTCCTGAATCGCTTTGCCTGGCGCGCCCTGCATCGCCAGGTGCGAGCAGAACGTGTGACGCAGGATGTGGACCCCCGTCGGAACGCCCGCCAGCCGTGACGGCCCGTCGAACGCGTGTCCAGGCTGACTGACGACTAAGCGGCCGCCCGTCGTCCTTGCACAGCACGCGAGGACCGCGCAGGTGACGTACTCGCGAAGCGCTTCGCGTAGTCGCTCCGTGAGCGGGACGTACCGCACGCGCCCGTTCTTCGGGGCCGTGAGCTGCCCGCGCCAATCGGAGTGCCTGACGCAGAGCCGCTTGCGTGAGAAGTCCACGTCGGCCCAATGGAGCGCCACCATCTCGCCTGCTCGAAGCCCGGCGTCTCCGCCGAGGAGAACGATCAAGTGTGTCCGCCAGCCCTTGATGCGCGCCGCGTCGACCAGACGCGCGTACGCCGTCGAAGTCGTGGAACGACGCCTCTCGTCGGACGACGGGTAGCACCTTGATCGTGCACGGCATGGTGTCGATGACCTCCCACTCCACTGCCTTCTTCAGCAGTACGCTCAGCACCGTCAACACGTTGTTCACGGTCTTCGGTCGCCTTGCCCCGCAGCGTGCCTTTCAGACGTTGGACGTCTTCGTTCCTGATCGCGTCGAGCTTCCGGGAGCCGAGTGCCGGTATCAGATGCATCCGAAGATCGTCTCTTTGGAGGCCACGCCGCTCGGCTTCTGCCGATTGGCTTCCGCATGCTCCTCCAGAAATCTCGTCGCGAACTCTTTGAGTGAGGGCACCTCCTTGGCTAGTTCAGGTTTGTCTTCTGGGCCGTGCAGCAGCAGATGCCGCTCACGGTTCTCGGCCCATCGCTGGGCAGCCGACTTGGACGTTCCGGGTGCCTTGCCACGTTCCCGGTACCGTCGGCCGTTGGGCAGCCGGAAGCGGATGTCCACCTCCCAGCCGCCACGTCGATACGGTCTGACTGTCACGCTCATCGCCTGGTCTCCTGTGGCGACGGCGCGGTGTTGTGGTCGAGGAAGTCTAGCAGGTCCGCACTGCGAACGAGCACGCGCCGGCCGAGGCGCGTGACCCCGGGCAACGCGCCGCGCTCGACCATGGCATAGACCGCCTTCGGCGTTGTCCGCAACAGCGTCGCGGTCTCAGCCACGGTCAGGAGCAGCGGCAACGCTGGACGGGGCGTCATCGCGCGCCTCGCTTCCAGTTCATGAGTGTTTCGAGTTGCCGCCGCTCCGCCGGCGTCATCGTGGTCATCCGGTGCTCGACCAGGAGCCCGAGCTCGGCACGGGGACGGAGCGCGTCGAGCTCTGCGGCGAAGGGCTTCGCGACACGCGCATAGCCCAGGCCTACGACGTAGGCGGAGACCAGGGCGAACCCTAGTGCGGCGATCCACCGGTACGCGAGCGCCGGAAGATAGCGTCGCGCCTCCTGCTCGCGCCATCGCCGCGTCTCGTCGATCACCTGGCGCGCACGCTCGAGCCAGAGCCGCTCCTCCTGCAAGACCGTGCGCAGATCCGGATCGTGGGTCAGCGCCTCCACCTGGGCCTGCAGCTGTCCGATCCGTTCGCTGAGCTCCTGGGCACGCTCGAGGAGCCGTTCGACCGCCGCCTGCTGTGCCCGGAAGAGATCCAGCGCGGTGCTCATGCCCTACCTCGTTCGATCGTCATCGTGGTCACGCGTCACGCCACCGCCGCGTCCGGCGCCGCCATCGGATGCCCACTCCCAATCGAGACGCTTCTGTTCGCTGACGAGGAGCGCCTGGCGCTCGGTCTCCACGTCGCCGATGGCCCGATCGAGTGTCTCGAGCCGGTACTGGTCGGTCACTGCCTGGGCCGCACCCTCGATGCCGTCGTGGGCACGCCCTCGACTCACCAGGTGCGCCGCCACCGGCCCGAAGTGGCGCCCGGGCTCGCCATCCCGGCCCTGGCGCGCGTAACTGCGGTGATCCACGCGCTCCTCGCGGCCGAGTCGTTCGAGGGTCTGATTCGTGAGCGAGGCCAGGCGTTCCCGCGACTGCTCCACCCAGGCGCGCCCGTGGAGCGTCCGGGTCTTCGCTGCGCCCCCACGGGCGGGATCCTCTCGGTTGGCTCGCGCGAACCACTGCTCCCGGCTCCGCCGGATCCCGTCGTTCGCTCGCTGGGAGATCATCAGGTGGACGTGCGGGTTGTGTTCCTGGCCGTCGGCATCGCGGCCGGCGTGAATCGCGAGCGTGTACGGCAGGGACTCGTCACGCGTGAGCTCCGCCGCGAAGTCGTGCGCGAGGGCGATCTGGTCCTCCGCACTCAGGTCTCGCGGGGAGCGCGAAATCGGCAGTTGACATACAGGCGGCCATTCACTCGTTCGTTGCAGGTCGGCGGCATCCCAATACGCGCCCGGATCATCGACCGCCCACGACGGCATGTGGTCCGACTCGACATAGATCGCGGGGTCGCGGTCGGGATCGGCATACGCGCCGTCCCTCGTGATGTAGTCGAAGGAGGCCCTGGCACACGCCCCGGTCGCGCGGGACCCGGACCGAAACGAGAGGTGGTAGCAGGCCCCACCCGATGCGGCCTGGCCGCCACCCACCGGCCCACGCGAGTCATCGAGCCAGTCCATCGTCTCCTCCAGCCGGCCACGGGCGCACGCCGCGGCGTTTCGCAGAAACGCCAAAGTGCGCCTGTGGCCGGCTCTTCGCCGTCCCCAGGACCTGGCCCGCCGTCGCGGCGTAGCAGCCGACGTGGCGCATTTAGGGGCCCTCCCGACGTCTCCGGCCGGTCATCGGGCCGCCAGTGCATCATTTTTCGGCGTCGGAAGATTGAAGACGGCGCGATCGTGGGGTCGTGTCAGTCGCCCGTCCAGCCACCGCGTGAGATCAGTGGGCGACGAGAACGCGGGCACCTCACTACCGAGATCGAGCGCTGTGAGGACCGCCGCGCCGACCAGGAATCTTTCGACGCGTATCGAGCGTGCGGGCGGCGTGGCTGGCTCTCGCCACCAATCGACCACGCTCCGCTCGTAGCCGAGCCAAGCGGTCATCCAGCGTCTGCAGCTTCTCGACGTGCGTCTGTTCAGCCCTCATGCGCGCCTCCGACTCCGACTATGCCCGACGGCGCGCCGGTGATCGGCGTCAGACGTGACAGTGTGCCAAAGTCAGCACTTGCGCCGGGAAGGACTACGAGCCGAGGAGGTCGAGCGGACTGCGCGCGGGGCTTCTCAAGTCCTTGACCACGTGCGTGTACACCATCGTCGTCTCCACATGTGCGTGGCCGAGGTACTCCTGAATCTGCCGGATGTCCACGCCGTTGAGGAGAAGATGCGTCGCGAAGCTGTGGCGCAGCGTGTGGACCGACACCGGCTTGTGGATGGCCGCCCGTCTGGCGGCGTCCTTGACGGCCTTCTGCACGACCGAATCGTGCAGATGGTGGCGCCGGACGATGCCCGCCCGGGATCCGTGGACAGCGTACGGCTCGGAAACACCCAGAACCACCCGAACTCGCGGCCCGCGTTGGGATACTTCCGCTCGAGCGCGTCGGGCAACCAGACGCCGGCAAGACCCGCCTGCCGATCGGCGTGGTGCAGCACCTCGGCGTTTCGGAGATGCGCGCGCAGTTCATCGCGGCCGGTCTCCGGGAGGAGCGTCGAGCGGTCCTTGCCTCCCTTGTCACCGCGGATGAAGACCAAGCCGTTCGAGAAGTCCACGTCCTTGATCCGGAGCTGGCAACACTCGGAGACGCGCAAGCCCCCGCCGTAGATGAGCGCAGCCATGAGGCGCGCGGTGCCCTTCATCGCGCGGAGCAAGGCGGCCGTTTCGGGGAGGCTCAGGACCACGGGTAGCCGCTCGCCCCTCTTGGCGCGCGTGGCCTGACCCAGGCCTTCGACGTCGAGGCCGAGCACCTCGCGGCACAGGAAGAGGAGCGCGCACTGCGCCTGATTCTGCGTGCTGGCCGAGACCCGCTGGTGAACGGCGAGATGAGTCAGAAAGTCCCGAACCGCCGCTGCAGTGACGCGGGGGTGGGGACCGTCCTGCTGCCCGGCGTGCACTCCAGGAACCGACGAACCCAATCCGCATAGCTGGACTCGGTGCGGTACGAGTAGTGGCGGGTCCGGATGCGCGCGCGCAACTCCTGGAGAGCCGCGACCGGGCTCGTCCGCCCCTCGGTGTCCACAATGGGGCTCGGGGGCTGCCGATGCCAGTCCGTCCGATCGAGAAAGTTGACGAAGTAGATCCGCAACGCGTGTTCGGCTTGGCGTACTTGCCAGTCCTGCCACCTCCCCTCGCGTTCGAGGTCCTCGCAGAATCTGCGTACCTGATCCGCCAAGGAGTCGTCCGTGGCCGGCCTGGACAGGAATCGACGCACCCATCGGACGACAAATGGTGCGGCGTTCGGGCGGACCAGATGCGCCTTCAACAGGAATTCCCCGAATTGCTGCAGTGACGGCTCGAGTTCGCGCATAGCAAGCCTCGGTCCGGCCGAAGCAACAGCGGCGCCATAATCCACGGCGGACGGCGCCCTTCGGCATTGGCGCACACTGCCTAATCCGGTTCGGACGTGGCTAGGCCGCCCGCGGCTCTTGAGGGAATCAGCCTTGGCGGCCGGTCAGGATCCCGCGCGGAGAGAAGGCTTTGAGACGGTTCAGGCTGCAGGGATAATTGCGCCGTCAGGGGTGGCGGCGATGCTGGTGTCGAATCCTTGGATTTCGCCGTTTTGTAGGGAAAGGCGCACGCGCCCCCATAGAACGTTAGCCGGCACATTTGGAGGCACCGTGCTTCGCGTAGTCGACATCACATCTGGCGAACGATATCAGTGGGGTTCGGCGAGCGAGGGGTGGCACTTGCTCAATCGACCCGAGCTGAGCGTCATTCAAGAGCGCGTGCCACCCGGGGATCGCGAACGTCGTCATATTCATGCCAAGGCTCGGCAGTTCTTTTACGTTCTCGAAGGCCAAGCCGTGCTAGAGGTCGATGGCTCCCGGCTCGAAGTCGGCGCTGGCCAGGGCCTCGAGGTACCGCCAGGCGTGCCTCATCAGTTCATGAACGAGTCGCAGAGCGCAGTTACGTTCCTGGTCGTCTCGTGTCCACACTCGCACGGCGACCGAACAAATGTTTAACGGCGTGCCAGTGCAGTTACTTCCAGCCGTGTGCCAGCCGGCTAACAAGCAGTTGCAGCGGACCGTGATACCCAATCGCTGGCGCGCCGCAAGTGCGTCATTTCATTATGCACATGCGGCGCGCTGGACACGTGGTCACGCGGCCGCTGAACTGCGGCGTTATGCAGCGAGGACAGTGTTGCTGGTCTCGGGGATGTCGACCATGCGGCAGAACGAAACGACGTGTTACTTCTTTGTCGCGCTCGCGATGTTCCCAATAGCTGTCCCAGTTCTGCCCCAAACGGGCGCGCCCTACAAGGTCTACGCTTACGTTCCTGACGATGCCACGGAGACTCTGCTAATTCGCGGTGTGTCATGCGCCTATCTCGAGGCTCGTCGCAAAGCTCAAATGGGCAGGAACCCAGATTAGTCATCATCGACCCAGCGCCGAACGCTCCAGACATCCATGGCCGTTTCCGCCGCCACAGTGCGCACTCATATCGACTACCACGCCTGGGCCACCCGCCGGCTGATGGATGCCGTACAGGAATTGTCTCAGGAGGAGCTGGGCCGTGATTTCGGCACCGCAGACAAGAGCGTGCTCGACACACTGGTCCACGTGTATGCCGCGGACCGCCTCTGGCTGGGGCGCATCCTGGGACACCCGAACCCCGGGTTCGCCGGGTTCATCACCCCCGCCGACCGAAGTCTAGCTGTGCTGCAGAACGATTGGCCCGCGCTGCTCGAAGGGTGGAAGCAGTGGGGCGCCGGTCTCACCGAGGAGAGGGCATTGGAGCCGCTGTCCTACGCCGACCTCAAGGGAGGGGCGAGGAAAGAACCGCTGTGGCAGATCGTGTTTCACGTGGTCAACCACGGAACGCACCATCGAGGCCAGGTCTCCGGTTTTCTGCGCGCCATGGGCCGCGTCCCACCGGGGTTGGATCTAATCATCTACTACCGCGAACTGGGTGAGATCGCGCAAGACAGGGAAGCTAGGCGGGAGTATTTCAGGCATCTGAATTCAGAGTCCTTTCAATGGCGCAAGATTCTCGAAGAGCACATTGCGACGCAGCGACAGGCCTTGGAGGCAAGGCTCGGACGTTCAAGTTCGACATGTCTGCTTGCGAGTTCTGGCTGACCGATAGGCCGCCTAACTTGCGCTGGAGCCGTCGGCGCCGACGAATCGTGTGCGCCGCGGCTCAGCGCAAACGTTAGCCGGACTGAATGAGGATGGAACTCACGGAAGGACGAGTCCTGCTTCGTGAATTCGTCGACAACGATGTTGGCGCGCTGCTGGCGATTCACGCCGACCCGCGGGTGTTGCGCTACTACGTCCCTGAGCTCGGTACGCTTGAGCATGCGCGGATGCTCGTTGACACGTTCGTTGGATGGGCGAACGAGCATCCCCGCGCACAATTTCCAGTTCGCAATCGTCGATCGGGACTCGAACACGTTGCTGGGTAGCTGCGGAATCCGCCGGAAAGGTTGTCTGGAGGGTCAGGCGGAGTTCGGTATCGGTATCGACGCGAATTGGTGGGGACGAGGCATCGCGCACGAGGCGGCGAAGCTGATTCTGCGGTTCGGCTTTACCGAACTCGCTCTTCGTGAGATTCGTGGCGTCGCGGTTTCAGAGAATGAGGCGGTGAAAAGATTCGCGAGGCGACTTGGCTTTAGCTCGACCGGTCCACGTGAGGGCGAGTCGTGGATGGTGGAACGAGGATGGAAGGCCATGGACTGGGTAATGACTCGCGAGACGTGGGAGAAACAAGCCGGCTAACCAGGCGATGGACGCCGACACCGGCGCGGGTCATCGCCAATGCATTAGGCCTCAACTGAGCTGATCGAGCAGTTCGTTGGCTGGCGATCGCGGGCGCACCTCATGAGTCGAAAAGGGGATGGCCGAGCGGCGTTGGATCTTGCACACGTGGCGGCTGCTCGTTTCGCGTCCTTGCCGGACTTCCGGTTTCGAGCGACCGTTTCGCCGCTCCCGCTGCGCGCCGTCGATAGCCGAGAGGACATGATGAAGCAGAAGCACACGCTGGAGTTCGTCTTTCTGTTGATGGTCATCGCCCTGAGCCTGGTCGGGTTTTCGAGCCTCTCGCTCGGCGAAAACACCAAGCTCACCCCGTACCACTACCTGCACATCAGCACCAGCCTTGCCTGGTTGCTGCTGTTGTTGAGCCAACTCGTCTTGATCAGGCAGCACCGTTTCCTGCGCCATCGCGCCATCGGAAAGTCGATTTTCGTCGCGGGACCGTTGCTCGTTTCCAGCCTGACGCTTCTGTCTGTGCATTCGGCGGCCAAAGAAGCCGCCGCAGGCCAGGCGGACGACCTTTTGGTCCAGAACGTCGGGACCACAATGGAAATTGCCTTGCTCGTGTTTCTGGCGTTCCTCCTGCGGCGGAACCGGAAGGTGCATGAGTCGTTCCTGATGAGCACGGCCCTGCTGTTCATGGGGATCGCACTGTTCTTCACCTTCATCAGCTATGTCCCAAGGTTCAAGATCGAGGGGCCCGAGACGTTCTCACGGTTTGCCGATGCCGGCCAGACGATTTCGATAATCATCTTCCTCATTGGACTGATGTTCTTTCTCAAGAGCTGGCGAACGGGGTGGCCGTGGATCATCGCCGGCTCGTTCTTCTCCCTGAACGGGTTCTTGCAGGTATACCTCGACAGCACGGGCCGCACCAAGCCCCTCACCCAACTCGTCGCGTCAATCGGTCGAGCGCCCGCCTTTGGCCTGAGCTTGCTGATTTTCGGGGCCTTGCTTTGGGTGGCATGGAGAGTCGATCCAGCCAAACGGACGAAGCACCTTGTGGTCAAGGAGGCAACCAGCGCCTGACCGGGAGTGTGAACACAGGCTTAGAGCGGCGCTTGAGGCCTAACGAGGAGTTGTAGCTGACGGCGCTCGCCGGCCGCATTCATTATTGAGGCGCCGCAGCTAAACTCCGGGCGTTGAACTTGCCAACGTCGAATCGCTTGTCGACAATCGCGCTGTGACGTTTGCGATCCTCGGAGAGATCGAAGACATCGCAAACAATTGCGACTGGCACAGGTGTGCGGGAGCGCGGACGACTCAACAAGGTCTATGGCCGGGGGCGGTGGCGAAAACGAAAAGGGCTTGCAACAGTTCGGCTCGTGAACGGCACGATTCGCCGGGTTGAGCTACATTGGTACGAGGCCCACGGCATCGGCCGACGGGACTTCAAGATCAAGGCATACGCCGACTGAAACATGAAACGCACCACCCAATTCGCCGTCTGTCTCGAGAACGCGGGCAACGAGGCGTCGCTCATCCTGGGCAAGGTCTATGCGGTCGTTTCGGACACCAAGGCAGCCAAAGACGACCTGATTCGGATTATCGATGAGAGCGGTGAGGATTATCTGTTCTCGCGATCCCAGTTCGAGGTCGTGGAATTTCCTCAGGCGGTCCGCCGACGCCTTCTGGCTTTACAGAAGGCCGGCTAGCCTGGCGGCCGGGATAAAGGCTACCCAACCCTGCGCGCAGACCGTGTCAAGGCCGCAGCCCCGCAGGGGTCGAGCGCAGCGAGAGCCTTGAGACGGTCGAGCACAGGGTCATCCTGGCCGTGCCGGCCGCCGCTGGATGACACCCCGCTAGTTCCCAAGCTGCAGCACCGACTAATTGTTGTGCCGATGAGCGTCTCCACAATGTCTCCACGAACCGGGGTCATTCGCGGGAATCCAGGGAGACTCATGGGAACAGGGCGGCTGACCGGAAGGTGGCTTGGCTGAACGGGTTGTGACCACAACACGCACGCCGTCAGTAAGTTGACAAAGCCAGTACAGCGGGTTCGAATCCCTGCCTCCCAGCCACTTCGTTGGAAATGCCGGTGTCCCAGTATGGTGAAGCACTTGGCGGCGGTTTCGAACTCCGTTGCACTTGCCCGAGCACATGCGCTGTCGTCGGGGGTGCCACCAACTCGCAATTGTTCAACGGCTTGGAGTCGTGACCGCAGTTCGAATCCCGCCAACCCTTCTTCCACCGCCCGCTAATCGGCGCGGGCGGATCACAAACGCGGTGGCTTCCGACGGCCACGCCTCGCGACGGCGGATTGGGTCAGACATGATTGCGCAGCATCAGCTCCTTTGGGTGCGGCGCAAGATAGCGCTGCCGCGCCAGGTACGACACGTCGTAGGCCCGGACGTAGTGCCGCAACAGGGTAATCGGGGCGACGAGCGGCACGAGCCCGCGGCGATAGTCTTCGATGGCCGCGGCGAGTTCCTGTTTCGATTCCGCGTCGAGATGCTCCTTGAAATACCCCGCCATGTGCTGGAGCACGTTGGTATGCCGCCTTGGTGTGGCAATCACGGTCAGCGCCGACATGAACATCTCGGTATACCGGCGCTTGAGGTCGGCGCGGTCAACCCCCCGCGCCTGCGCCACCAGACGCCCCAACTGCCGGTAGGCGTCGGGTGAATGCGACATCAGAATCAACTTGTGCGCGGTATGGAAGTCCACGAGCGCACCCAGGTTCCACCGGCCGCTGAACAGGCGGCGAAGCCGCCAGTAGGCGAATACGCGCTCGACGAAGTTCTCCCGCAGTCGCGGATCCGACAAGCGCCCTTCCTCTTCGACCGGAAGCGACGGAAACCGTTCGACGAGACGGGCCGCGAAGATTCCGCGGCCGGATTTTTCCGGAACGGCGCCCGTGCCGTAAATCTTTACGCGCGCCATACCGCAGCTCGGTGAATCCTTCTTGAGCACGTAACCGCACAGCTCCTCGGCGTCGAGCGCGGCGACCCGTCGTCGCGCGTACGCCGCCATTCGCTCGGTGAGATCCACGGCGGTCCGGACCGTGAGCAGCCGCACGTCGTGCTCGACGCGTACCAGCCGCATCGATTCCCGTGGCGTGCCGAGGCCGCATTCCACTTCGGGACACACCGGCACCCACTCCACGAATGCGCCGACCGTCTCCGTCAGAAAGGAATCGCGCTTATGGCCGCCGTCGAAGCGCACGGCCTGCCCCAGCAGACACGACGAAATGCCGATGCGGATCGGGTGACGGACGCCGGCATCGTCATCCATGGACCTTGTCAGAACGTGCGGCTGTCATAGGCCCAATGCAGGACGGCCTGTCGCTGTTTGCGGCGGCAGTCCACGTCGCCCTTCTCGCAATTCTTCCGAATCGCCGCGACGTGCCGCGCGATCGCGCGCCACCGTCGAATCTGCCTTGCGTCGTCCCGCGTCCTCCGCCCCATGTAATAGCGGCAGTACCATTGAAACCATCCGCGCGGATCCTGCGGATGAATCCAGCCGTTCCGTCGCCAGACAGCGAGCGACTGTGACGCGTTGACGCCGAAGTAGTTCAGACGCGGATCGTGACGCTCGGCGCACAGTCTGGCGCCGGCGAACCAGGACGCGGGAAACTCGCCGCGGCAGTCGGTCATGTACTTGCCTCCGAACACACCGAGTTTGAGCATCTGCTTCGGCGTGAGCTGCGGCTCGAACCCGGGAGCGAAGTTCCGCCCGAACGGTTCGGTACGGTAATAGACGTAGCCTCGCTGCATCTTGTCGTTGGCGACGACCGTCCGTTTCATGGCGCTGCCAATAGCACCAGGATCGACACGAGTCGCACGTTCCGAAACGGCGCGGCCGACACCTCTTGTCTCAGGATCCGCCGCCAGACTGCGGCGTCGGCACGAGACGCCCGATGTCGAACCCGTTGTCTCCCGCAGCCGCCCGCGCCGCCGCGACCGACGCGTCGTTCAGATGCGGCGTCCGAGCGAGAATCCACAAGTAGTTTCGGTCGGGATCGCCGACAACCGCCCAGGAGTAGTCGGGCGCGAGGCCGATAATCCAGTAGTCTCCCCAGACCATCGGCAGCCACGACAGCCACCCGGGAGCGAACCGCACCTTTAGTCTGGCGAAGGTCTGCGTATCGACGATCCGTGCGACGCCGTGCGCCTCGGTCTGACCGTCGGCGGTCCGGCACCGGTTCACCACGTCGAGGCGCCTGTCAGGGCGCCGGGTGTAGCTGGCGCGCACGTCGCCGAGGCACTGACGCTGAAACCGGTTCGGAAACCGCGCGATCTCGAACCAGTCACCCGCATATCGATCCAGATCGACGAGTGAGACGGTGCGAACGGGCGTCCCCATCTGCGCAGGAGTGGTAGCCGGCAGCAGTGTCGCGGCGGCGGCAACAGCGACCGCCGCCGTCAATCGGCGCGCGACCCGAGAATGCGGGCGGCCGACGCTGGCGCGCACGATTCGATGGCGGTGCGCGAACGCGAGGGTGAGCACAGGTCGGAGCACGGCTGCTGCGACACGGTTCAGAGCGCCATGACGGGACACCGCGAACTCGAGTTGATCCTGGTGGAGCGTTTGCGACGGCCCGATTGGCTCGAACAGATGCGCGTGCCGCCAGACCGCGAACGGACCGCGCACCTGCTCGTCGCAGAATCGCCGCCCGACGACATAGCCGTAGTGCCGCATCATCCAGCGGACGCGTGCCGGGCCGATGCCGATCGAGAGCGTGACTCGCCCGTCGTCGCGGATCCCGCCCTCCTGCTCCTCGATTCGCACCAACGCCGGCGGAGTCAGCGCCGCGAGCGCTCCCGGCTGCTCGTGCCAGCGGAACACCTCGGCCGCTGGCGCGCCGATGATCGAGCAATACGCGAAGGTCGCCGGGTGCGTCGGCGCGGTCTCGTGTAGCGCGCGCCGCGCGACCTGCCGCAGCAGACCGCGAAAGATGAGGGCGTGGACCGGCAGGATCGCGTACCAGTAGGCGCGTCCCATCCACCCGCGCGGGTCGAAGGTCGCCGTCTGCCGAATCATCGACCGCTGTCCGGTGTCGAGCGGCGTGACCTCGAATTCAAGCCAGCCGTGACCGGGCAGCTTCAGGTTGGCCGACAGTCGCAGCCTGCGGTCGGGTTCGAAGGCCTCGACGGTCCACCCGTCGATCGTGTCGCCGACGGCACAGGCGTCGGCGTCGCGCCGCCCGCGGTTCATCCCCACGCCTCCGAGCCATCGATCCAGCCACCCTCGCGCCTGCCAGAGCACATTGCCGAAGTACCACCCGGTCTCGCCTCCGATGCGTCGAATCGGTGCAAACGCCTGCGCGGGCGGCACGTCGACGATAACGGTGCGCGTATCGCGTTTGAGACGCGCCGGTGCTCCCTCGTCGAGCGCTTTGACGACGGCCGCGTTGAACGGCATCGGGGCGATCCGAAACGTTTCGCGCGCCGCCGTCGACCGGACGACGGTCGAATTCTTCAGGCCTTCGACGAGCGCCCGGCCGACGCGGGCCTGCGCGGGCGTAACCAGGGCGAGCCACAGGCCGGAGAGGTGCGGCGTCAACACGGGCACCGGCAGCAGCAGCCGATGGAGTCCGCGAAGGCTGGCGAACCTGCGCATCATGCCGCCGTATGAGACCACCTCCGGGCCGCCAATCTCGAAAATGCCTTCCATGTGCCCGGGCGCGTCGAGCGCCGCCTCGAGATACGCCAGCACGTCGTCGATGGCGATGGGCTGAGTGAGCGTGTCCACCCAGCGCGGACAGATCATGACGGGCAACCGCTCGACGAGCGCCTGAATCATTTCGAACGACAGGCTTCCGGCGCCGATGACGACCGACGCGCGAAACTCGATCACGGGCACGCGGCTCGCGCGAAGGATCTCGCCAGTCTCGACGCGGCTCTTCAGGTGGGCTGATAGCGACGAGGCCTCGTCGGTCAATCCGCCCAGATAGATGATGCGGCGTACGCCGGCGCGCTGTGCCGCTCGAGCAAAGGTCTCGGCGGCGCGCCGATCGACGTCGGCGAACTTCGATCCGCGCCCCATCGAATGCACCAGGTAATAGGCGCACTGCACGCCAACCAGCGCGCGGTCGAGTGACGCTTCGTCGAGGCAGTCGCCGTGCGCGATTTCGGTGGTCGGCGCCGTCGTGTGGAGGCGGCCCGGCTGCCGCACCAGGCAACGCACCGCGCGGCCGCCGTCTTCGAACCGTCGAAGAAGGCGGCCGCCGATGTATCCCGTGGCGCCGGTCAGCAGAACGGGAGCGTCCATGCGGGTCCTACTTGTCCTTCGGCAAGATCACCGAGTCGATCACGTGGATGACGCCGTTGCTCGCGACGATGTCGGTCTTGACGACCTTCGCGTTGTCAACGGTCACGGTGCCGCCGTGCGTGGCGATCGTGATCGTGTCTCCGCTCACGGCCTTGGCCGAGTGCATCTTCACGACGTCCGCCGCCATCGCCTTGCCGGCCACGACGTGGTACGTGAGAATCCGCTGCAGCTTCGCCTTGTTCTCGGGCTTGAGCAGCGACTCCAGTGTTCCGGCCGGCAGCTTTGCGAACGCCTCGTCGGTCGGTGCGAACACGGTGAACGGGCCCTTGCCCTTGAGCGTGCCGATCAGATCCGCGGCGGTGAGCGCTTTCGCGAGCGTGTTGAACGATCCGGCGGCGACCGCCGTGTCAACGATGTCCTTGGTCTCCGCGGGCGCGGCATGGGCATTCGACGCCACAGCGGTCATCATCACGGTCACGAGTGTTCCGATTGCAAAGATATTCAACATTGTCTGCTCCTTGATGCGTGTAACGGTTAGCGGGCGTGCGCCGACGCGGGCTGCGCCCAGCGGCTGCGCACGCGATTGAAGAACAGCGCCTGGTAGAGGCCCGCCAGGCCGACCAGCCCGTAGACGACGGTCGTCAGCGGCGAGACCTCGCCGAAACTCATCCCGAACAGCGCGGCAACGAGATCGAAATGGGCAACGGCGACCAACCCCCAGTTGAGCGCGCCGACGACCACGAGGACGGCGGCGATGACATCAATCTGCTTCATGACTTCCTCCACATCGGGCCTCGGGATTCATTCCCGACGTAAGATTGAATTTAATGCAAAATAGTTTGCATACAAGTAAAATCCGGACCGCCGGTGAAGTCGTGTGAGCGACACGACAAAATCGCGGCGGGATTTCACTGACAGGACAAACGGAGGAGTGATGCTCTCGGCGACGCTGAAAACAGGACTGGGTAACTACGACATCGGCGGGAAGCTTCGGACGCTGCGCCTGAAGAAGAAGATGGGTCTCGTCGAGCTCGGGCAGCACACGGGACTCTCGCCCGCGATGCTCTCGAAGATCGAGCGAGGCCGCCTCTTTCCGACGCTACCGACGCTGCTGCGCATCGCGCTGGTCTTCGGCGTGGGCCTCGAATTCTTCTTCGCCGGCGCCCGCGAGAAGCCGGTCGTCGCGATCGCACGCAAGCGCGAGCGGGTCCGGTTGCCCGAGCGGCCCCAGGCGCGCGACAGTGCATTCCATTTCGAATCGCTCGATTACGCGGCAGTCGAGCGACGGTTCAACGCGTACTATGCGGAATTCCTGCCGGTGGCACCCGACAAGCGACGACCACACGCCCACGGCGGCGCGGAGTTCATCTATGTGCTGAAGGGAACGCTGAGCGTGCAAATCGGGACCGACGAACACGCCCTCGGTCAAGGCGATTCGATCTACTTTGACTCGAGCATTCCTCACAGCTATGGCCGCGGCGGCGAGCGCGCGTGCAACGCCATCGTCGTGACGTCCGTATGACCGATGCGCCATGGCGGACGCTCGGGAAGGCTCGCACTATCCCGCACGGATGAGCCAGTTGCAGAACTTGCTTGGTTCGCCGGGAACCGCGAGCGCCTCGTTCCAATCGGCGCGAATGGTTCCGAATCCTTGCCTCCCAGCCATTTGCAGTTGGTCGCCCATAGTCGCTACCGTTTGCGGCTTTTTGCGGAATTCCACCACCTGTGCAACGCCAGACATAGATCGGTTGGCTGAGAGCGCCGTCCTCTCGTGCTGGGGCGATCGGACCAATTGCCAACTCAATGCAGGGTTCGTCAATGCTTGGCGACTACTCATTCCCGGCCGCAACGTCTCAGCGCTGAGGAATCTGGAAGTTACCTACCGAAAGACGCGACTTGCTGAAGAAACTTGCCCTTGCTACAACATTCCAACGTGCGTGAATACGACCTGATCGCCGATTGGTATGCGTCCGAGCGCGTCGACCAGACCGGCGTGCCGGAAGCGCTCGCGCTCGCCAGGAGGCTTCGGCCCGGCACGCGCGTGCTCGACATCGGGTGCGGAAACGGCTTGCCGATCACCAAGGCGCTGCTCGCCGCGGACGTTCAGGTTGTCGGGATCGACAGCGCGCCCAAAATGCTCGCGTGCTTCCGCGTGAACCTTCCTGCCACGCCTGCCGTTCGCGCTGTCGCACAAGCCCTTCCGTTCGCCGATGCCACCTTCGATGGAGCCGTCGCATGGGGCGTCATGTTCCACTTGCCGCAGGCCGAGGAGATCAAGGTTATCGCGAGCGTGGCGCGTGTGCTGAAGCCGAACGGCTCGTTCCTGTTCACGGCAGGCGACGTCGGCGACGACAGCGGCGATCATGTTGGCATCATGAATGGCGTCGAGTTTCACTACTACTCGTTCACGATGGACGGCTATCGGCGCGTCCTCGTCGATCACGGCCTGACCCTCGTCGACTTCCATACAGACAAAGGCGAGAACGGTTACTTCCTAGCGACGAAAGCGTGTGAGCGGCCCTGAGGGCGCTACCAGCCGCCAAAAGCCATTCACGTATCTCGTCGTGTGCAAGGCCCGACGCGGTGCGCTGCGCGACTGAATCCGCTCGATCCCAGGCCCTCCGGCGGCGTGGACGACGGCTACTGGTGCGCCACGCTGCTGCGCATCGATGGGATGCGCGCAGAGTTCGGTAACCCAAAACGCCGCAGTGTCTGGCAAAGAGTCTCTGTCATAGCCTTTCGCCGCGAGCGCTCTGAAACGATTCGCAGCGAGTGACATCTCGAGTGACATCGCTTCGGCGGAGACCGCAAATGGCGGCAAGCGGCCGCTATCAGGTGCAAAGACTCACGCGAGCTAAGCGGAAGAATCAGAAAGGGTTGGCGAACACTCGCGAACGTCTGCCACTAATCGCAAGGAAACGGCGAGACTCCCTGCCTCCCAGCCACTTAACAACCGTCAGGTTTTCGGCATCCTGCCGTCGCTCAGCGTTATTCACACTCAACGGCGGCCGAACATCGAAATGGAGCGGACGCTCCTGACAGTCCGTGCGCTCATGCGCCGCGTCGCGCGGCTCATTTCCCTCGTTAAGCCGCTCGTCCAGCCTCGGCCGTCTTGATCAACTTGGCGATGTCGTTTGCCGTAGCGCCGATGCTGAGGAGCGAACGCATCAGCAGGTCGAGGCTCACAGAGGCATCCGCGGCCTCCATCTTGGCAATCCGCGACTGACTCGAGCCGAGGCGCTTGGCCAAGTCGCCTTGCGTGAGGCCCCGACGTTCGCGAAGCTGACGGACGCCGCCGGCCAGAGCGAGCTTCAGTTCGACGAACTGCTGTTCCTCCGTCGTCAGTCCCAGAAACTGTGCGGCGGTGCCGACGCGCCATCCGGCCCGCTCCAACCGTGTCCGCTTGGTGGTTTTCATCATTCCTTCTCCGAGGCCGCCCGTCGGTACGATGCCAGCCGCAGTCGACATGTCTTGATGACCGCCTTCGGCGTGGTCTCCGTCTTCTTGCTGAACACGTCGAGGATCACGACGGCGTCCGGGGCCACGAAATACATGATCCGCCAAGTCTGTGTTCGGTCGTTGATCCGCAGCTCGTGGCACTTGCCCCCAACGGTCGGCATAGGTCGGGACTGCGGCAGCCCCAGCACTTCCCCCTGTTGAAGCCGTCGCAACAGAAACCCGGCCTCGACGCGCGCCTCGGCTGTGAAGGGCGGCGTCTTCACCTCACCGTGAAGCCAGACGAGCGGCTTGTCTGGGCTCTTGGCCATAGGCGAGATATGTCAAATATGACATACTTGGCTGAGGCGCCGCAAGGGCCTCTTGGCCGAGTCTCCGGGCGGCCGCGATAAACGCCACCCAACCCTGCGCGCAGACCGTGTCAAGGCCGCAGCTCCGGAGGGGTCGAGCGCAGCGAGAGCCTTGAGACCGTCGAGCACAGGGTCATCATGGCGAGGCCGGCCGCCGCTCGTCTCCACAATGTCTCCACGAACTGGGACGATTCGCGGGAATTCCTGGAGACTCTTGGGAACAGCGCGGGTAACGAGAAGTTGGCCTGGCTGAACGGGTTGTGACCACAACACGCACGCCGTCAGTGAGTTGCCAAAGCCAGTACGGCGGGGTTCGAATCCCTGCCTCCCAGCCACGCAATTTAGCCCTGTGTTTTCAATTACTTACGAAACAGGGTGATCTTCGCTTTAGAACTCGCATCGACCTCCAACTCCGTTCTCTCCTCATTGTCAGGCAGTCATCATCGAACCAGCGTCCCTAACCCATTCCTAGTCGGTGCAGGCCGCCAGTGCCAGGTCGCTCAATCTCTGCAACCGTTGAAAATGGGCGAGACCATCGAGGAGGCCGGCACAGAGGAATACGAATGTCAGGTCCCGCTCTGGGTCCACCAGCCACATCGTCGAGCCGCCGCCGACCGCATAGAACGCTCGCGGCGAGGCTGTATGCCCGGCCCCGGTCAGATAGTGTCCATGACCTCGCACATAGCCGCCGAGCAACGAGAAGTTAACGGGAAAATCCGGCATGCCGTGTTCCAGAATATAGAACTGAACTGCGGCGTTACTCATGTCGCCCGTGTGGTTCTGACTGGCATAGTCGAACAGCGCCGGTGACATCAGGCGGTAACTGCCATTGCTGCCCCGGCGACGCATCACCTCGGCAAAGCGGAAAGCATCGTCTACGGTGCCGTACGCATTTCCCGCTGGCACTTCCCCTTTGGGCATGAACGTGTTGAGCATGTTGGCGGCCGCGGTAGTGGCCGGCGTCGTGTTTCGTTCGGTGTAAAACGTTGGCACCCGACGCGGCTCGTCCGGGGACATACCATAACGGGTGTCCACCATGCCCAGCGGCTCAAACAGGTCTTCTTGCGCAATCGTCGAGAATGAACGTTTGGCCGGGTCGGTCACTACCAGCATTTGCGCAAGGACCGCATGTCCCGCCGTCGGGGCGTAGGAGCATTGCGTGCCGGGTGGATACGCGACCGGGACGGCGGAAATGGCCGCCACGACCTTGGCGAGGTTCCCCATGTCGTCGAACCCCAGCGGAGGCGGGGGCGGCAACGCGGGAAATATGCCCGCGGTATGGTTGAGAAGCTGCCGGACGGTGATGCCCTTCTTGCCCGCGACACCGAACTCCGGAAGGACATCGGCCGCCCGCGTGTCCAGCGTGAATCTGCCGTGGTCGATGGCCCGCAGGACCAGGGACGCGGCGAAAGACTTGGAGAGCGACATCAGCAAATAGAGGTCATCGGCCGCAGCGGCTCGACCGGGCGCGACATGACCTAACACCTCCCGGCAGCCGATTTCACCGCCGCGCGCGACGATGATCGCAGCACCAGCCGTCTGTCCGCGATCGATGTCGGCTTGAATAGCCGCCACAAGTCTTTGCAACGCGGCCGGGTCAAGACCGACAGTCGCCGGGTCGGAAGAGGCAATGGTCGTCACGATATCTTTCTCCTTTGGTCTCTGGACGGATGCCAACACAATCGAGAGGTTCTTACCAATCATTTCCTGAATCGAGTAGTCGAAGCCGTGCCGTTGCATCGTTGGCCCGTTCACCATGCGGGGCGAGCACCGCCGCAGTCATCGACAATCGAGTGATCACAACCGCGAGGTAGTCGTCGTAGTCATGGCTGCAGCGTCTTCTTCAGACACGCGGGAGGCTCAGCGCCGAAACTGGCCGCAGCAACTCAGGCTTGAAGAACCGGCTCGCAAGGGCCGCCAAGATGATCGGCGTGAAACCGACCACGGCGCCATAGACCACTAGGCCCGCATTGCCGATCACCCCGGCCTTGAACATGCCGTAGCCGGCGAAAAGAACGGCATGAGTGACGGCCCCGGAGACGATTGCCGCGCCCACGACTTTGCCGCTGTACGGTCCACGAATCGCGCAGGCGTAAATGACCCAGAGTGACAACGGAATAAACAAGACAGCGGCGGTCCACAGTCCGGTGTTATAGGCACCTGCCGTAATGCCACCAAAGCTATGGACAAATCCGTTCGCCATGATCAATCCCCAGGAACTGAGGCCAATGAGGACGTTGCGTCTGCAGATGTACGCTGCGAGTGGCGCTCCAAACCACATGAGTGAGATGTTCACCACCGGGTAGAACGTCATGGGAATAGGGCATTCGGGATACGGCGGAAAACCGAATTGCCCGCACACCATGTCGGGGAGTGAGTACGGGCAGGCCCATCACCGGCAGGCTGTATTCCTCAAGTTGATGCACCCAGTAGAGCGGCGCGGCGAGCCACGCCAGCCAGACGACATCACGCCAGCGCGATACCGTGAGATTGCTACGGAATGTGTCGGTCGTCATCATGATGGCGACCATCACGATTGCCCCACCCGCGCCGATGAAAGCCCAAACGTCGTAGAACCAGTGCTGTTGCATCGTTGACCTCTGTGCTGGATAGAAGAAACGTTAGAGCGTCCTTTTCAGTAACGCAGGAAGTTCGGTTCGACGGCGTTTCATGAAGTCGCGAAGCCCTTTGGGCGTGAGACCCAGTGCCTCCGCGATCATCGGCTGTGCCACGAACGGCCACAGGCAACTGCCGACGAGGGTCACCAGAAACTGATCAGCCGAGACAGGCTTGATCTTTTTTCGCTTGGCGCGTTCGTTGATCTGCTGTTCCACGCGCTCAAGCGACCGTCGTGCGGCCTTCCGTCGCTCCGCCGAGTAGAAGTCATCGGTGAAATCAGGATGTCGCGCCGCTTCGCTAATGACATAGCCGAGCAGATAGGGGTGCTTGGCGAGCCGGGTGTGATAGGCATCGACGAATCGGTCAATCTTCTCGTCGAGCGAAATGTCGGACCCCAACATCTGGAAGATGCCGGGAACAAAGGACGAGGCAATACGAAGCCAGACGGCCCGAGCGAGGTCCGCCTTCGATCGGAAGTGGTAGTGCAGGAGGGCCTTATTTACGCCTGCCTGATCGGCGATCTCCTGCATGCGCGCGCCGTCAATGCCGCGCCGAACGAAGATCTCGTCGGCGGCGTCGAGGATGCGGGTCTTGGTGTCCGCTCCGGTTTGCCCAGATGGTTTAACCACCTGGTCAACGATGGCAATCTCAGTGCCCTTCCAGTCCTCGATTTTTCGGCCGTTTTGGGGTGAATTGACGATTTCCACCTCCGTCGCGCCACGGCCAACTGTCGGGGCCACGGTATTTCGGAGGCGAGCCTGGGCGAACCCATGGATGGAAGACGCCAGGAACCGAAGGTGCTTCGGCGCTAAGCGACGCCTTCGCTGCTTGCAATTGTTGAATTAGGAACGGCTGCCGGCGCCGTCGCAAAGCCAGCTCACGTGACGATCACGGGATGCCTCGAGCGCGACGACGAGACGTTCCGTCTGAAGGACACCTCCGGCGCGGATGCACCACGCTCGCGAAACTGGAAGTCTGCGTTCCTGAAGAAGGGGTCAGCGCCGGTCGAGGTCATGGATGCTTCGAAGCGTTTGAAGCTGACGAATCACGTCGGACAGCGCGTCAGCGTGACCGGCACGCTGAGTGACGGCGAGATGCAGATCCGCTCGCTGCGGCGTATCGCGGCGTCCTGCAAGAACACCGGCTCGAGAGTGACCGCCTGACCTACCTGTAAGCCGCGGGCTGCTTGCAGCCCGCGGCGTTGCGCCGCAAGAATGGACTTGAAGTCGCGACGCACCCGTCTCACGGCTTGCCGGCGCATCGAAGCAGCGAGTGACATTTTGAGCGCCTCGCACCAGTAGAACCTGCAAACGGCCACGATCAATGGCGAAGACTTGCAAAGGCCACATCCGGATAACCGTACGAGCCGAGGCATAGGAGAAGCTCGGCGCGAAGTTCGATCAGCGTCGCCACCACGACACCATTCTCGCCATCGGTTCGGTGCCGCTGCCCGTCCTCGAGGAGCACATCGCCCGGTTCATTGCCTACGAGCTGGCGAACGCGGCCAAACAGCAACGCGAGGAACCTCAGCGCCATCGCGCTCGTCTCATCTTTGGCAGGCTTGGTGTTGACAGTCGACACCAAGACTTTGTAGTGTCGACTGTCTACACCATGGCGAGAACACCCGATTTGCTGCCCGGCACGCTCGATCTGTTGATCCTGCGCACGCTGCAGAAGGATGCCCTGCATGGCTGGGCCGTCTCCGAGCGCGTCCAGCAGATTTCCCAAGACGTCCTGCAGATCAATCAGGGCTCGCTGTATCCGGCCCTCCATCGTCTCGAGCACCAGGGCTGGATCGAGGCCGACTGGAAGGTCTCGGAGCTGGGCCGCCGCGCCAAGTATTACCACCTTACCGCGTCGGGCCGCCGTCAACTCGCGGTCGAAGCGCGGGAATGGGAACGCATGGCAAACGCCATCGGCCGCGTGATGAAGCTCGCATGACATTCAACGACCTGAAACTGAGGGTACGTGCGTTGTTCAGGCCCAACCGCGTCGAGCAGGAGCTCGACGAGGAGCTCGCCTTCCACATCGAGCGCGAGGCCAGAAAGCTGATCGATGAAGGCATGACGCCGGCAGAGGCACGCGAACGCGCGCAGGCGCGCTTCGGATCGACGGCGCTGGCGGCCGATCGCTGCCGCGACGAGCGCGGCACCGCGGTCATCGACAACACCATTCGCGACGTTCAGTACGCGTTGCGCACCTTCACCAAGGCGCCGCTCGCCGCATTCACCATCGTCGTAACGGTGGCCATCGGACTTGGCGTGGTGGCGGTGCTGTTCACCATTCTCAATACGCTCATCTTTCGCGTCGACCAGGTGCCCGACGTCGGCGAGATGTACGCGGTCGAGCGGACCCAGAAGGCCAACGGCGATCCCTCGCTGCTGGCGCGTCCGATGTTCGACGCCATGCGAGCCGACACGCATGTCTTCACAGACGCCTACGCCACCGTACTCGGGATCAATCTTTACGTCGACGGCCGGAGAATGGCGGTCACGCTCGTCACCGGGAATTTCTTTCAGGTCGTTCGCGTCAATCCGGTCATAGGCCGCGCCCTCATGCCGGCCGACGAGACGCGTTCGGGCGGCAACGCCGTGATCGTGCTGAGCCACAAGGGGTGGGATCGGCATTTCAATCGTGACCCGAACGTGCTCGGCCGGACAGTGCTCGTCAACGGCGCGCCGTTCGAGATCATCGGCGTTACCCCCGATGGATTCCGCGGCCTCGAGGAGGGCGGCCCCGATCTCTGGGCACCGTTATCGCAGCTGGGGCAGTTCCGGCCGCCCGATCGCGGCCGCGAAGTCGAGGCCGGCGTGGAGATCGTCGGCCGGCTGAGACCGGGCGTGTCGAAGGAGCAGGCTCGCGCGCAACTGGCGGCCTGGGATTCGAACCAGTCGGCGGACACCGGCGACCGCCGCTCCACGAGCCTTGACCTGGTGCCACGCCGCGGAACCATCCCGCAGCCGCTGGAAGCCGTCGCGGTCTTCGCACCGCTCTTCGTCGCCTTCGGATTGATCCTGATGATCGCCTGCGCCAACGTCGCCAACCTGTTGCTGGCGCGGGGAGTGGCTCGGCAGCGGGAGATCGGCATTCGACTCTCGCTTGGTGCATCGCGCCGGCGCATTGTCCAGCAGCTGATGACCGAGAGCGTGCTGCTGGCGCTGGCGGCGGCTGCGGGCGGTTACCTGATCTCGCGCCTCGCCCTCGAGGGCGCAGTTTACTGGGCACTGCGGACGATGCCGGTCGATATTGGCGACATCAACCTCAGCGTGCCGGCGGCCGACTGGCGGGTTGCGGTGTTTCTCGTGGTCGCCGCGGTGGCGGCCACCGGATTCTTCGCGCTGATGCCCGCGCTGCACGCGACGGCGATCCACCCGGTACGGACGCTCCGCGGGGAGCTGGTCAAAGGCGCGCGACCGGGTCGCGCGCGCAACGCGCTGATCGGTATGCAGGTGTTCGCATCGTCGCTGCTGGTGATCTGCGCGGCCATCTTTCTGCGCAGCACAATCGCCTCTGCTCGAGTCGATCCGGGTTTACGGACCGCCGATACGGTGTTGATCGACATCACCAGCGAGCCGAAGCGCGCGGCGATGACCCAGGCAATTACGAGCGACGCGACGATCACCGCATACGCTGCCGTCAGGCCGCAGTTGCTCGCGCCGTTGCGCGTTGGCTGGGTCGACGCTGGCGCCGGCAAGACGCCGGTGGTGTTCAAATCCGTTTCGAGTTCGTACTTCGATGTGCTCGACATCCCCATCGTGCGCGGCCGCGCGTTCATGCCGTGGGAACGCGACCATCATCCGGTGGCGATCGTCTCCGAATCCGTGGCGCGGGCGTTGTGGCCCGATGGCAGGGGCGTGGGCGAAACGTTCCGGCTCGAACCGGATTCCGGCGTTCAGCCGCCCGGCGGGTTCCTCAGGATCAATCCCGGTGCGCCCGCCGATGAAGGGCCGCTGCAGACGCGCATGGTCACGGTGATTGGGGTGGCTCGAGACGTGCGCGGATTCCGCATCACTGGCATCAAGGAGGCCGGCGTATTCCTTCCCACAGGCCTCGACGTAGCGAAGACGTCGATCGTGGCACGCGTGCAGGGCGAGCCGAACCTGGCGCGGCAAGCGCTGCTCGACCGTCTGACCAGGGTCGATCCGAACATGGCGACGATTATCACCATGCGCACGGTGGCAAGGCTCGAGACGCTCTTCCTGCAGATCGCGTTCTGGGTGTCGCTCGTGCTCGGCGGGCTCGCATTGCTGCTGACCGTATCGGGGCTGTTCAGCGTGCTGTCATATCTGGTCGAGCAGCGGACCCGCGAGATTGGCGTACGAATGGCGCTCGGGGCGTCCGCGCGCTCGGTGACGCAATTGATGATCGCCCAGACGACGCGGCCGGTGATGGCTGGTCTGATCGCGGGCGCAGCGCTTGCCGCAGCACTCGCAACGGCGGTGCTCGCGACGCCGGCCGGCGCGCTGATCTCGCAAATCGTGCATGTCACCGATCCGGTCGCCTATCTCGCGAGTCTCGGCGTGATCGTGGCGGCGTGCCTGTTCGCGACGTGGATTCCCGCTGCGCGCGCAGCGAAGGTCGATCCCATGCGCACGTTGCGACACGAATAAGCCGCTTCAGGCCGTCAGCGTCTCCATATGACCACAGCTATCGATTATGGATGACCTCCACGCCCTGCTTGAACCGCAGCTTGATTCGCCGGGTGTTGCGCCAGTCGTCCAACGGATCAGCCGGATCAACCCCGCCAAATCGGCTGCAATCTGCCGGATGCCCGCTTCGTCGAGCGCAGTGGTGGCGATTTGAGCCATCCGTTGTTCAACAGCGGGAAATGCCCCCCAGGCGGGGATGTGCACGATTTCGTCCACGCCGGCGTTCACGGCGTTGCGGAAGTCGGCGCCGTTGACGATGTGCGCCGACACACGCAGGCCGCCGGCGTGCGCACGTTCGACAATGCGGCGCAGCAGCCTCGGATCGAGCGCCTTGCGTCCAGCGAACGCCGGATCACCTGGTCGCCGCGCGCCACCAGGATCGAGCCGCTGAAGGTCTTGCTGGTGGCAAAGGACTGCACCACCTGCTCCATGCGAGCGGTATCCTGCGCCTGGCACACGGCGGCTGGCGTCAGGAGCAAAACGAGCACGGCACGCAGGCGCCGCATGCGCGAATCAGCTTTGCGGCACGTACGGATCGGGGACGACGCGCTCCAAGACCATGACGACCTTAAATGGCCCCTTGAGGCCGACGCCTTCGTTGGTCGCGGTCAGCGTCTTTCCGTCCGCTGACACTTTGAACGTTCCCGCGCCAAGTATCTTTCCGTCGGCCTCGGTTCCTAGTTGCAGAGTCTGAGGATCCGGGCGGCTGCAAAAGCCCACAGCACCTGCTGGAACCCCCGGAATCGGACGGCCGCCGAGATCGAGGAGGGGCCGGCGCCGCCCGTCCGTACTGATCGCTTGAGGACGTTCCGCCACCGCCTGGCCGTCAACAATTCCATACGCGACCATGAGGTAACCCGTGTCCGTAGCCTCGAATCGCACGCAGGCCTGCTGAGGCGTCGGGTTGCCCGTGTCCCACTGCGAATCGTCGATCCTCGCTTTCCACGTCCCTTCAAACACGTCGCCACTCATGGTGACCTCCTTCAGCTTCTCGATCAGAGACGAGAGATACTCGTAGGGCAACCGCACGGCGAGATCGGAAAAGAGGCGCACCAGGCCGACAACGCCTCGCTGCTGCCAGACCAGCGGCACGACGTCTTGCCCGAGCTGTTCGAGGCCGTCACCGCACACCGCCCTGAACTCTTCAGGAAACGCGCGTGCGACGCGCCGATACAGCCGGCCGCAGCCGCTCACCAAAGGCCTCACGAGCGCGCCTCCTGCCGTCGCCTTGTGTCGAGTATCCGGACCAGGTCCTTGAGCCGCTGGCTCTCGAGATCGAGGACGCGCCGGCCCAGCGGCGTCAACTTGTAGTACCGACGTCGTGCGTCGTCGAACTCCGGCGCCGGTCGGTCGCCCGATTCGGCGATCAACCCCGCCAGGATGAGCCGCTTCAACGATCCGTACAACGTCGCGGGCCAGAGGGTTACCTTGCCGCCGCTGCGCTCCAGCACGTTCTGCATGATGCCGTAGCCGTGCTGCTCGCCCTCGACGAGACAGAGCAGAATGTGAAACCAATTGCTCTTCAGGGGTAGAAACGCGTCCGGGCTCTTCTTGGCCATTGGCCCATATGTATATCAATCGATATACATATCCGTCAAGAGACATTGACTGGTCTTTCCGTCAGCCGGCGCTGCCTACCGGTCGCAGTTCGGTGAGGTTGACCTCGGAGGCATCCCCCAGCTGAAACTGTCGTCCACGCGCCGTAGCAAGCGAGCTTCGACGGTATTCGGGTCCACGACGCCCTTCGATTTCGGGATCGTAGCCGCATCCCTGATGAGATAACCCGTCACCTCGAGGCGCGCCCCAGGTACTACCGCTCCTTTCGCGGCATTGATGACGCTGGCCCTCGTCAACCAGGTCACATTGACCCAATCGACGGCATAGGCCGTTCCATCATCGAGTCTGAGAACGATCAAGTTGTGTGGGTTCTTGAATGCCGCGCTTTCGACACGCCCCTCGATGGTTATGATCTTGCACTCATCGTAGAAGTGGCTGTGATGCGCATGCGCAGGAGGCGATGTGAGTGCGACAGAGAGAGTCGCTGCCAGCGTCACCAGTGCCTGCCTCATTCCGGTGGCCTCCAATCGCGATGGTAGCGCCCTTTCGTGAGCCCTGAGGACCTATTACCGTGGCCAGCGCAATGGGTCCCGGAGGCCCCAAGACACGTCAACCCTGCCGCAGCGCCTCGGTCGGTTGAACACGCAGCGCTCGGCTCGCCGGTGCGGCGCACGCGAGCACGCCCACGGCCGCCATGATGACGGACGTGATCATCGATGAGACGAGGAGATCCACGGTCAGGCTGTCGGCGCGCCACGCGAGGAGCAGGACGATGCTGTTGCCGGCGATGATGCCGCCGCCGAGCTGACGACCGGCGCGAGCGAAAACGCTACGGAGCACGTGGCGGGGGTTGGCACCGAGTGCGATACGGATTCCAATCTCGCGGGTGCGACGCGCCACGGCGACGGCCATGAGGGCGTACAGACCGGCAGCGGAGAAGACCACCGCCACGAGCAGAATGCTGCCGATTACGACGCCGCCGATGCCCCCCGCCTGCTGCTGTGCGACGGTCTCCTGGAGGGTCGCGATGTCCCGGAGCTGCAGCCCCGCATCGACCTGCCGCGCAAGGGCGGCGACGCGGGGCGCAAGCGGCGCTGCGTCCCCCGCGACGCGCACCGCGACCACGAGAGGATCGAGCTCCGCCGTCGAGGCCGCGCGATAGACGTACGCCGCCCCACCCCAATCGGCCGGGACCGTCCACAGATCGGTGACCACGCCGACGATCTCGTGCCAGGGTCCCGGCTCGCGCTCGCTGCCCCCCTGGAGCGTTCGGACGCGTGCGCCCACGGGATTCCTGCCCACCACGCGCATGAACGCCTGGTTGACCACGACGGGCCCGTTCGGCGCCCCAGCGTCGGCGGCACGCAAGCCGCGACCGGCTACGATCCTGGCGCCGAACGCCTCGTGATAGCCCGCACCGACAGCCGCCATCGCGAATCCGCCCTCGAAATTGCCGCTGCAGGCGGGCCGGAGGTGCACCGTCCTGCTCCATTTCCACCGCCACCCACTCCGGGGACATCGTCGGCAGGCGATCGCCGTGCGCCACGTGCGTCACACCAGGCTGCTCACGCAACTGGCTCGCGAATGCTTCGTATGCCAGCGCGCGACGGGCGCCGATCTGCACATCGTCAAGCACACCGCGCTCGCCGGTCAGCGCCTCGGTGTCCATCCTGAGGTGGAAGGTGAGGTAACGCTCCGTCGGAAACGCTGTCCACTGTGGCCGGTTCTGAACAGAGGTGGTGTAGATTCCGACCGCGGCCGGCACGAACAGCAGCGTGCACGCCACCTGCGCGCCGACGATGAACGACCAGATGCCGCCGAACTTCATCGTCCCGCCGGTGCCCGTGATCCCCTGTAGTCCCCGCAGGACGGACCCACCTGTGGCCTTCAGTGCGGGCAGCAGGCCGATCAGTGCCGCGGCGACGAGCGCGAGAAGCAGCGCATACGCAACGGTGACAGGCTCGAGCCTGAGATCTACCCAGAACGGCAGGTCCTCCCCCGTGAGCTGACTCGCCCGGGCCCAGGCATAGCGCACTGTCGTCTGGGCCACGACGAGCCCGAGCACGGCGGCGGCGAGGGCCAGCACGAGCCCTTCGGTGACGATCTGCGCGATCACGCGGCCACGGCTCGCCCCCAGCGCGTGACGGACGACCATCTCCGATTCGCGCATCGCCGTGCGCGCGAAGATCAGCGTTGCGACGTTCGCCGAGACCGCCCCCAGCACCAGCAGGACGATGGCGTGGATCGCCAGATCTTCCAGCCGCAGCGGATCACCAGGCGTGCGCCCGGCGAATGCGCGAACGCGCGTCCGCAGGTGCGCGTGGGTTGCCGGCTGGTCGGCGGCCAAGCGTGCCGAGACGACGTCGAGCTCCGCCGCGGCGGTCCTGCCAGCTCGCTCCGTCGGCGAGGCGGCCGAACACCTGCACGGCCGGCCCTTCGCGCGGCGGCGCGTCCTGGACCGGCAATGGCACCCATACCTGCTGATTGTGCGGGAAGCCGAAGCGCGGCGGCATCACGCCCACCACGGTGCGAGCCGTGCGACCCACCGTCACGACGCGGCCGATGATCGCCGGGTCGTGCAGGAACTGTCTCTGCCAGACGTCGTAACCCAGGACCACGACGGGCGCCGCCCCCGGCATTTCGTCTGTCGGCTGCAGCGGCCTGCCAAGCAGCGGCGGCACGCGGGTGAGCGGAAACGCCGACGCCGTGATCTCCGCCACCCGCAGGGCTTCGACGCGGCCTTCGCCCGTGAGCACGTTGCGCTCGCTCACGCGCGCGGCACCGAGTTCCCCCACCGTCTTGAGAGATCGCCGCCAGATCGCGAAATCGTGGAGCACCCTTGGCTCCACGCGTGACGCCGCCGCGTCCTGCGTCTCCAGGCGCACGATTCGACCGCCTTCAGGGAACGGCAGGCGTTTGTACAGCAGTTCGCCGGCGACTTCGATGCCGACCGCCCCAATCGCGATGGCCGCGGCCAGCGAAAGGCCGCCGATGATCGTGAGCGCGGGATACTTCAGCAGCATACGCGCGCCCAGCTTCCAGTCGAGCCACGAGACCAGGCCGGTATTCATACGCTCGCTCCTCCAGTCCGCAGATGCCGGTGCATGGGGCCATGCTCATCGAGCCGGCGGATGGGAGTATCGACCGCGAACCAGCCGGTGTCTTCACGTGGAGGTGAGCATTCCGTGAGATTTGGGTGAGCGGGGCTCCCTGCCTCCCAGCCATTTGCAGTTGGTCGCCAATAGTCGCTATCGTTTCTCGTTTCCATTGCCACACATTGGACAGATGATGGGGCGAACGATGAGACGTCGAGCGTTGCTCTTGGGTGTTCTGGCGTCGCTGTTCTGCTTGCCTGGCAGGGGGCTCGCACAGGCCAAGGTTGCACCGAGCCTCGCGGGCGTCATCGACATTCATGCGCACGCGGCGCCGCAGACGGGGGCGCTGAATTTCCAGCGCCAATTCGACGCTATCCAGGCGGCCCAGATCGCCAAGATCTACGGCATGCGGGGGATAGTGCTCAAGGAACACACGACCGAGACTGCTTCCTGGGCTTACCTGGTGTCTCAGGTTGTCCCGGGCGTCGAGGTCTTCGGCGGCATCGTCCTGAACCGGTATGTGGGCGGCATGAATCCCGCAGCGGTGGAGGCGATGGCCTTGACGCGTGGCGGCCTGGGTAAGGTCGTGTACATGCCGACCATGGACGCGGAATACCGCAACGAGGGCCAGCCCGGCAGAGTCGCGGTCTCGCGTGACGGCCGGCTGCTGCCGGAGACGCAGGAAGTCCTCAAGGTCATCGCGAAGCACAATCTCGGCTTGTCCACTGGACACGTCAGTCCGGCGGAAGTCCTGATGCTGATCCGTGCGGCAAGGGCCGTCGGTGTCAACAAGATCTATGTGCAGCACCCCAACCATTCGGGGATGGTGATGTCCATGACGCAGCTGAAGGAAGCGGCGCGTGAGGGCGCAATGATCGAGGTGGTGACGAGCGGGGAGGGCCTCACCGGGGGACCCGCGGTTAAGGGCGTGCCCGCAGTCGTCAATGCCGAGAATCCGACGATTGATTACGGACCGCAGAAGATCGCGGACATTCGAGCGCTTGGTCCAGCGAACATCATCCTGAGTTCTGATCTCGGCCAGCCTGGCAGGGTGAACTACGCCGAGGCTTTCCAGATGGCGATTGCGGTCCTCCTGAAGGAGGGGTTCACTCAGGCAGAAATCGACTTGATGACCAAGACCAATCCGGCCCGCTTTCTCGGCCTCCCGTGAGGCCAAGCGGGGTTGCCCGCGCCGCGGTTGCGTTGCCATCGGTCCACTCGGCGGCTGGGTGCCTCATCGCGCCAGTTCCGCGAACGCGTCCCCGACTTTCTGCGCGAGCGCGGACGTGTTCGTATGCGCGATGTTCGACATCACCACGACGACGACGCCGCTGTCGCGCCTCGTCATCAACGACATCACCATCCCGCCCGCCAGCTCGCCGTTGACGCTGGCGCCCGTGGCCAGGCCGAAGCGCACGAGATCGGAAGGCGTGGAGTAGAACGACATCGCGCCGGCGCAGCACGCCAGGTCGCGCATATACATCAGGCGCCTGCCGCGCCCTGGATTGTCATTAGATCTCGGGACGAAGAACGTCGCGCGCTCGCCCGGCAGCGGCTGCGCGCGGCCGATACCGATCGGCCTGAGGATGACGTCGCGGATGAGCCTGAAGAGCGGGAAGTCTTCTTCCGGCTCGCCGATATGTTCCGGGCTCCACGCCGCTGCCGAGTCAGCGCCGGTGTTGGTCAGCCCGAGCTGAGCGACGGTGGCCGGAGTGACCACGGACGCCGCCGTGCCGATGTTGAATCGCGTGTTCGGGGTGACGGGCGCGCGCGTTTCGACGTCCCTCCAGCCGAACCCTTCGGCCCAGACAATGCCGCCGCCGGCGCCGACTGCGATCGAAAGTCCAGGCAGGTTTCGGTCGGAGATCGCTGCGCGTACCAGCTGCCGCGCGCGGTCGGCCCCCGCCGCCCACTGCTGAGAGGGCGCTGCCCCAACGACCGACGGCACGTCCTCCGGCTGCGCGAAGAGGGGCGCTGCCACAACCGTCGCATGGGTCACAAATGCGGCGAACGCCGCAATAAGGGCGCCGACGGCCAGCGCAGTGCGGGCGGCCCAGGCCGGCAGCCGGTTCCGCGCGGCTTTCACGCCGAGCACGACCGCGACGAGCATCAGCAGCAGGCCGATGACCGCGGCGCCAGGTGCATCGTCAGCTTCGGCGACATAGATGCCCAAGGGCCCGATGACGAGGGCGAAGGCGATAAAGGCGAATGCCTTCCCGGGGTTCACGAGACTGGTAGCGGGTTTCATGTGTTCACTGTGACGGAGGCCCTGCCCGAAAGTCCTCAGCGAACCGTGAGCGGACCCTGAGATTTGAATGAATTCGCTAATCTCCCGCCACTAGTCAGCCGCTGAAACCATGATCGCGCGCGAACACGATCGCCCGCGCGCGCGACCATACACCGAGCTTGTCGAACAGGTTCGACGCGTGATTGCGGACGGTCTTCTCCCTGATGCTCAGCCGCTCGGCGATGTCAGTGTTGCTCAAGCCGTCGGCCATGAGCGCGAGTACCTGACGTTCGCGCGCCGACAAGGCCGCGAACACGGAATCGCCGCGGGACTGGCCGGGCTGCAGGAAAGCGAGTACGGCGTCCTGAAACCGTTGCCACGCCGGTTCGTGCTCGAGCAGGATGTGGTTGCGCGAATCGAGCTCGACAAACTCGGCGCCCGGAATGCCGCTCGCGAGCCGCCGGCCTTCCGCGATCGGGATCACCTGGTCGTCTCTCGCATGCAGAACGAGCGTCGGCGTCTTCACGCGGCCCAGGTCCGCGGTGAGGTCCAAATCGCCGCGCGCTTCCTGGATCCTGGCCGCGACGTCGCCTGGCGTCGTCTTCAGACACAGATCGTTGAACCACTGCAGCTGCTCGTGGCTGCCGCCCGGAATGAAGCGCGACGTGAACGTTTGCCGGAACGCCGGATTGTCTTTGCCCCACGCGACGCGCATGAGGTCGATCACCGCTTTGTACACCGCCTGGCTTTCCGCGGTGCCGCGCCGTCTCCAGCCCCGAGCATATCCTCCGTAGAGAATCATTCGACCGACGCGTTCCGGGTGGCCCAGCGCGTACTGAATGCACGTGCCGGCGCCCTGTGAGATGCCGAGCAGCGTCACCGGAGCGTCGGGTCGCGCCGCTTCGACGACCGATCCCAGATCGCCTGCCCACTGTTCGAGCGACAGGACGCCGTCCTGCCAGTCGCTCATGCCGCAGCCGCGTTCGTCGTAGCGCACGAAGCGGCAGTGCGCAGAGAAGAACTGCAGCCAGTGGCGCCAGACCGGACTCTCCCACTCGTATTCGAGATGCGTCAGCCAGTTGGCCGCTTTCACGAGGACCGAACCGGCGCCCGATTCTGCCCACGCGAGCCGTGTTCCATCCGGCGCAGTCACGTAGCGAATGTGTTGGCGAGTCTTCGCGGGCGTGCTCATCGGACCGACCGGGACATTTGTCTCACGTCCGGGCCCGCGATTCCAGCCGGACGGTGCGACTCGACCGACTGAGGTCGCAAGGCGTTCTGCCCTGCAGTTCAGTTCGGGCGGGATCGATGCTATGCCAGCGCGACCGTCATCGCGGCGCCGAGTCCAGGACCGGCGCGCCCGCCGTTGCCGGCCTCAGCGTGATCTCTTTCACGTCCACGGTGGACTGGGTCACGTCGATCTTGATGTCGTCTGCGGTCCAGACCGCGCGCTTCTCGGAGACGACGGCGCCGCGCACGAAGTACGTCGCGTTCCCGGTGAGTTTGTAGCGTTCCAACGTGAACTCGAACGGCACTGGCGACTGCTTGCCCTCGAGATCGATCCGCCGCTCGACGACCGACGGGGCGCCTGGGAGCGCGGGCAGATGGCGCAGCTCGATGACCGCGCGGCTGCCGGGAGGCAGCGCCGCGTCGGCCTCGTAGGTGACCGAGCCCTTGATCGTCAATGTCTCGATCTGGTCGTTATCGGCCGAGCGCGCCACGGGAGTGGCGACCGTCACACCGCGAGCAGGATGATTGAGAGACTGACTCGAAGCATGGACGTGTCCTCTTTCTGAAGCGTCATTTGCCACGATCGACGACCAGCTATCTCGCGTGCTTGAACATTCTGCACCTCCGGCAGGACCTTGGCAAGGACATCGCCAGGTTCTGTAGCTAGAGGACGGTCGTCAGGTTACGCTTCATCAGAGCATCCGAATGAGCAGTTGCTTGCGGTCGTTCGTCGTACTTGCCGCTCTTCTCACGTGGGCGTGTGCACCATCGGAGCCTGGGGTTGCCGCTGCGCCCGAGCCGGCGCGCCAGCCCTCGGTGACCACGGATGTGGTGTACGGGCACAAGGATGGCCTCGCCCTGACTTTCGACGTCTACCGTCCGGCACACTCCAACGGCGCTGGCGTCATCTCGATCGTGAGCGCCGGGTGGCAATCGAGCGTGGAGTTAGGCCGTCATATGGCCCAGTACCTATCCCCCGTTGACCGAGAAGGGGTTTACCGTATTCGCGGTGAGACACGGCAGCAGCCCGAAATATCCCATGTCGGCGATCGTGGCGGACATGCGGCGGTCGGTCCGCTTCATCCGTCAGCACGCTGGCGAGTACGGCGTCGACCCCAACCGCATTGGCGTGTTGGGCGGCAGCGCCGGCGGGCAGCTCGCGCTGCTGCTCGGTACGACAGCCGACTCCGGGGATCCGTCGGCCTCCGACGCCGTGCTCAGGGAATCCAGTCGCGTCGCCGCGGTCGTGGCGTACTTTCCGCCCACGGATCTCTCTCGATGGGCGAACAGCCGGGCGTTCCCGGCAACTGCGTTGACGGAGGCCGAAGCGGCGCAGTACTCACCCATTCGCTTCGTCTCGCCGGCGGCAGCTCCATCGCTCATCGTGCACGGCGACGCCGACACGCTCGTCCCGATGGCCGAGGGCGAAACGATGTACGCGGCGCTGTCGAAAGCGGGCGTGCCCGCGTCGTTCGTCCGAATCGAAGGCGCCGAACACGCGTTCACGGACGCCGATTTCACACGTGCCAATCCCGAAATGGTGCGGTGGTTCGAGCAGCATCTCCGCGGCACGGCGAAATAGAACCTCGCCGCCGCACTGATCGGTCGAGCGCCGCATGAGGCAGCTCAGCGCGCGCGAATGGCTCGCGTTCTTCGCCATCTACGTCATCTGGGGGTCGACCTACCTCGCGATCCGGTACGCCGTCGAGACCATCCCGCCACTCCTGACGGCCGGCGTGCGCCACCTCGTTGCCGGCGCGGTCCTTTATGGCGTGTCCACGTGGATGGGCGGGCGGGTCAGGGTCAGCGCGACGGAGTGGCGGGCCAGCGTCGTGGTGGCCGTCCTGTTCTTTCTCATCGGCCACGGGACGCTCCATTGGGCGGAACAGACGGTCCCGTCGGGCATCGCCGCGCTGCTGGTGGCGACCGAGCCAGTCTGGATTGCCATGCTGATGCCATCCGACCGCAAGCGCGTCGGATGGCGGACCATCGCCGGCCTCGTCGCCGGGCTCGCCGGCGTCGCGCTGCTGATACCGCGCGACACGTTGTCCGCGGGGTCCACTCAGCTCTGGGGATCGACCGCGATCCTGATCGGCGCGATGTCGTGGGCTCTCGGCGTGCGCTATTCGGCGACCGCCCCGCTGCCGCAGGACGCGTTCGTCCGGGCCTCGACCACGCTGCTGAGCGGCGCCGTGCTGCTGATCGCGTCGAGTGCGATCAGCGGAGAGCTTGGCGACCTCGAGCTGCGTGAGGTCTCGTCACGCTCGCTCCTGGGCCTCGGCTATCTCATCGTGTTCGGCTCGATCGTCGCGTTCTCGGCCTACACGTGGCTGCTCGAGCGCCACTCGGCCACGCTGGTCGCGACCCACACCTTCGTCAATCCCGCCGTGGCCGTCTTCCTCGGCTGGTTGGCCGCTGGCGAGGCCCTGACGCCGCAGGTGGGCGGAGCGACCGCGCTGATTCTCGTGGCCGTCATCCTCGTGCAGTCTGCGTCGCGGACACAGGGTTCGGAGGTTCGATGAACCCCGGGCGGACGGGCGCCGGTCTTAGCCCTTCGCCTTACTCATCGGGCGAACGGAAACGGACGGTGTGCCCGTCCTTGTAGGTGATCGCTGACAGCAGCCCGATAGGGCTCTTGCCGTCTATGGCCGGCACAATCGTGACGGTGATTTCATCCCCGAGATTGAGAGCATTCGGGCCCTCTTTGAGACCGAGCCTCGCGATTTGCTGGACGCTGCCGCCGACGAAGGTCCACTCCACCGTCTTGCCGTCCGGGCCCTTGACGTCGATTTTCATCGTCGAGTGGGGATTCACGAGCCTGAACGCTTTGAACGCGCCCGTGACTTTTGCCTCTTTGCCCAGTGCATACACACCAGCCAGCGAATGATGCGCGTACACCGACGCACCCGCGGCCAGGAACGCGCACAGAACGGCGACTCGCGAAATCCAGTTAGTCATGGCTGTCAGACCTCCTAATGCCGAATCTGTGAAGCGGCCGCTTCGGTCTCAAAGGTCGTCTCGCAGTTGCCACGTTCCGCGATGAGACCCGCGTTCGCATTCGTGCTGCGCCGAAGGATCCGTGTCGGGAACACCAGCGGTTCTGCCAACACCTCCGGGTCCTCGAGCGTCAGGTCGTAGAAAATGGCATCGCCCTCTCGCCTGTACTTCTCCACGATATGCATTTTATCGGTGTGGAAGTATCCGCCCCGCCCGATCCATGTCGTGTCGACGAACCCGATGGAGTCCAGCACGAGCGTATCGCCCTCCCAGCGCCCCACCGTGTCGCCGAAGTACTTGTTCGCGTATTTTGCGTCTGGGCCATGCTGACGACCATCAGTCGGGACCACACGAAATTCCGGGTATCCGCCACCTGCATCGGGAAAATTCCCGAAGAGGAAGGTGATGTCGTTCTCCGACTGGAAGATGCGCCGCGGCGGGCCTTGACGCGGAAGCCCCAGCGGCTGGCACGTCATCACCGGATCTTCCTTGTTCGTCCACATGTCGAGCTGCTGGACCTTGTCCCAGTACTGCGGCTTGTAGAGAGGACGACCCAGCATGCCGAAGCGCGAGGGTGAGTAGAGCGCGAAGTCTTCGGTCTGGTTGGTTTCCCGAATGCAAGCCACCTGCGTGGGACCGCATCGCCGGCTGCCGTAGTTCCCAATCCAGCCGATGTTGAATTCCGCCCAATTGCCCGTCATGTCAGGATGCCCGCCGATCCGCGGTGTGGGTGCCGTCGTGTTCGTCGGCGGCTCCGTCCTGGCCCAGACGATGGTCGGTGCCTTCGTGGTGACGTTCATCGCCTTCTGCACGGTTGGCGGCACCGGCACCACGACGTACACATTGCCGGTCTCCGTTTCGCTCGTCGTCAGATCGCGGACCACCGCACCGTTCTTCCGCTCAGTCAACCGGCCGGCGTAGTACACCTCGATCTTGTGCAGCGGGTTGTTCCAGTCCTGATAGTTGCTGTACGTGAACTCGCGTCGTCGTCCGCGCGCCGTGGGTGACGACGACCTTCTCCGTCATGTATTTCGCATCGAGCGTGGCCGTGCCGGTCGCCCCGGCAACGCCGGGAATCGGGAACGTGAAGACCGGCTTGCCGGCGGCATCAAACGAAAGGGACGTGTTGCCGGCCTTCATCACGCCGTCGGCGATCACCGTTCCCGGGTTGGCGCCCAGCCTCCATGTGTCCATGGTCCCTGCCAGCGCAGACTTGGCCGCGCCCTGCGGACTTGCCCAGATGCGGATCAGCCGCTCCTGCACTGCCGCGGGCATCGCAGCCACCTTGCCCTTCGTATCCAGCGATCTCCGCGCCAGGCGTGTCCTCGTTCCACGCGTACTGCCAGCTGACCACCTCGATGTTCGAAACCGTCTGTTTGTTGGGACGCGTGCACGTGTATTGGATACGCTGGCTGAAGGTCTGGAAGTTCGTGCTCTCACGGAACTTCGACAGCGTGCACGGCTGGCCGTCTACCTGAATCGTGCCGCCCTTGGCCTGGTACTCGAGCATCGCGACCATGTCGCGTTCGTCGGCGCCCTTCAGCATGCCCTGGTGCCACATCCAGTTGAACAGCACGGCTCTCAAGTCCTTGGCACCCGCTGCGGGTGTGTACGGGTGCACCGCCACGACCCCCACCTTGTGGGCCGGCCGGAGCTGGCCCACCGCCCCGCCCTTGCGCGCCGGCCGGAGCCTGCTGCGCACCGGCTGTCGATGCCACGCCGATCGCCAGGACAAGGGCGAATGCGACCGTCGTCCAGATTCCTTCGACCAAACTTCATGGTGGTCCTCCGTCTTCTGGGGTGAGCATGCCGGTCCCGAAGGACGAGGTCAAGGCCCACGGCCGTCTTGACCGTGATGCCCGGCTACTCCTGCCGGAGCACGATGACGGGCGCGATCGTGGCTGCTCTGATCGCGGGAAGGAGGGTAGCGAGCAGCGCCGCGCCGCCGAGCACGGCGATCGTCCCCAGATAGGCGCGGACGTCCCACGGGCTGATCTCATAGAGCAGACCCGTCAGCAGCCGCGACATGGCGAGCGCGCCGGCAAGTCCAAGCACAAGGCCGATCGCCACCAACCGCAGTCCTTGACCCACGACGAGGCCGAGGACATCGGCGGCCCGGGCGCCAAGGGCCCGTCGGAGCGCGAGTTCCCGTGTTCGCTGTCCGACGAGATACGCCAGCACGCTGAAGATGCCCACGGCAGCAAGAAGAGCCGCCACGCCCGCAAACAGCCCAATGACCTGCGTGCGAAACCGGGGATACGCCAGCGTGGAGTCGAACAACTCGTCCATGGTCTCGAACTTGACTGGCATCGTGGGATTCGCATCGTGCAGGAGAGTGCGAAGCGTGCTGGCCAGCGATAGCTCGTCCACCGAGGTCCGAGCCAGGATCGCCGGCGAGTTGCCGAAGCCCTGCGTCGATGCCGCGTAGATCACGGCCGGCGCGGGTTGACTCGGGTCCTGCCATCGGGTGTCGCCGACAACCCCGACGATCTCCATCCACGACGCCAGCGGACTCGTCCCCGTCCGAACACGCTTTCCAATCGGCGACTCCCCGGAAAGGCCATGCGTGCCAGGGCCTCGTTGACGATGACGACAGGCGGCCGCTCCGGCGTGTCGGTCCTGTCGAAGTCGCGACCGGCACGATGCGGAATCTCCAGCGTCTTGAAGTAGTCCGACGTGATCGCGTGAAACTCCGCTTGCGGCCGGTCGCCCGGTCGTCCATCCGGTCGGCCCTGAATGTAAAAATCCCGAGGTGACCTTGGCTCTCGTCCCATCCCAACGTAGGCCACGGCCGACGCAGCCCTCACCCCAGGCATGGCACGTAGCCGGTCGAGCACATCGGCATAGGCCCTGCTCCTGGCGCGAGTCCGCCGATCGTCCGTGACCGCGTACTCCGTCTAAGCCACGAGCACACGGTCCGTCGTGAACCCGAGGTCGACGTGCTGGAGCGCTTGGAACGATCGCAGCAGCAAACCCGCGGCCGCAAGCAGAATGACCGACAACGCGACTTCGGCCACGACCAGCGCCGAGCGGAACCGTGTGCCGGCCCTCGCTCCGTCACCTTCGAGCCGCCCTGCTTCAACGCACCCGACAAGTCGAGCCGCGCGGCATGAAGGGCCGGCACGAGGCCGAACAGCAGGGTCGACACCAGCGAGAGCCCGAGCGCGAACAGGAGGACGGTCATGTCCATCCGCGCCTCGCCGATGCCAGGCAGGTTGGCGGGTGAGAACGCGACGAGTGCCTGCATGAGCGTCGACGCAAGGAGGAGACCTGCCAGCCCGGCCACCCCCGCGAGCACGCAACTCTCGGTCAACAGTTGACGCACGACACGGCCCCGGCCCGCGCCGAGCGCGGCGCGGAGCGCGATCTCGCGCGTCCTGCCCGCGGCCCGCGCCAGCAGGAGGTTCGCGATATTGGCGCACCCAATGAGCCAGACGACGCCCACGGCGCCCATGAGCACCCATAACGTCGCCTGGACGTTGCCGGTCAGCCGGTCCTGCAGCGGTATCACAGTCACGGTCTTGAAACGGTTCTCGGGATTTTGCCGTGCGAGCGCGTCACCAATGGTCCGCATCTGCGCCTGCGCACGCGTGAGGTCCACGTCTCCGCTTGAGCTTCCCGACCGCCTGGTAGATGTGGTTGCGCGGTTTGTGGATCTTCGTCGGCCGTGCGGCCAGGGTGTACCAGATATCAGTGGAGCCGGGATAACGAAATCCCGGCGCCGCCACTCCGACGATCTCCACCGCGTTGCCATAGACCGCGATCCTTTTCCCGATCGCGGCCTCATCGCTGCCGAAGTGTGTCACCGCCCAGTGATACGCCACGACGGCGACCGCCGGATCGCGCCTCCGCCGGGATATCGCCGCTCCGTCAGCAGCCGTCCCGCAGACGCGGTCTGGCCGAAGACCGCAAAGAAATCGGCCGAGACGAACGCTGCGTTGGCAAACATGGCGCGGTCGCCGACGATGGCGGCCTCGTCGTCTCACCGACTAGACGGCCATCTTTTCGAATACGTCGTTTCGCGCCTGCCAGTCGAGAAAGTCGGGGCCGGACACATCTGGTTGGCACGTCCGGTGTTGGTCCAGAATGTCTCGACCGAGACGAGGCGCTCGGCGGCGGGATAAGGGAGCGGCTGGAGCAACACCGTATTGACCACTGAGAAAATGGCGACATTCGCACCGATGGACAGGGCAAGCACGGCGCCGGCGCCGAGCGTGAAGCCCCAGCTCCTCGTCAGGCTCCGCATCGCATAGCGCACGTCGCGCACGAGCGCATCGAGCCATCGCCATATCCACGTGTCCCGCACGGCCTCCTGCACCTGGGCGACGCCGCCGAGCTCGAGGCTCGCCTGCCTTCGGGCCTCGGGCTCGCTCAGACCGGCCCTGATCAGGTCATCGACGCGGCGGTCCACGTGATACCGCAACTCGCGATCGAGGTCGCGCTCCAGCCGGTCGCGCCGCCAACTGAAAAGATTCAGCAAACTGCTCACGGCCTAGGCTCCTCGTCGAAGATCAGCTGAACGGCCACCGTCAAACGGCCCCAACTGGCCTTTTCGAGCGCCAGCTGTTTGTGACCTGCGCGCGTGAGCGCATAGAACTTGGCCTCGCGGCCCGTTTCCGACTGGCGCCACTCCGCTTTCAGCCAGCGCTTCTGTTCGAGGCGGTGCAGCGCCGGATACAGGGAGCCCTGATTGACGCGCACCGTTTCGCGTGAGATCTGCTGCACCCGCTGCGCGATGGCGTAGCCATGCGCGGCCTCGAGCGACAGCACCTGCAGGATCAACATGTCGAGCGTGCCTTGGGGGATGGGAAATCGGGCGGACGCCATCAATGCCTCAACCTTCGACACATAGGCTACGTGCACCGCTCGTCATGAGTCAAGAAATTTAGTGCCGCATCTGGGAGCTGACCTCTGCCAGCTCGCTGTCCGTGCAGCTTCCTCGCTCTGCGATGATCGTATTGGCGTTGGAGAGCCGCAGGGTCCGTGAAGGCATGACCCATGGCTTGACCAACACCACCGGGTCCTCGACCGTCACTTCGTAGAGCATCTGGTTCCCGGTCCTGGTGAATTTCTCCACGACCCGCATCTGGTCGGAGTGGAAGAAGCCGCCGCGCCCGAGCCAGGTCTCGTCGGAGAACCCGATGGAGTCGAGGACGAGCGTGTCGCCTTCCCAGCGGCCGACCGTGTACCCCATGTACGTGTACATGGAGCGCCCGCCGGGGATCGTGGGGCTTGCCGTCGAGCGGGATCATGCGGAACTCCGCGTACCCGCCGGCGCCGTCGACGCCGCCCCTGTAGATCATCGTGATGTCGTTCTCGGTGTGGAAGATTCGCGCCGGCGGTCCCTGCCGCGGAATTCCGAGCGGGAGGCAGGTCATGACCGGGTCGTACTTGTTCGTCCACTGGTCGAGCTCGATGATCTTGTCCCAGTGCTCGGGCTTGTACAGCGGCTGACGCTGATCGAGCCGGGTTGCCGACATGAACACCCAGTCCTCGCTCTGATTGGTCCACTCCATGCACTGCTTCGACTGGAACGGAGTGCACCGCCGGAACATATCGCCGCCGGAACCTTGCTGACCGCCGCCGGCCCCCTGCCAGGAGCCTGACAGGTCAGGCTTTCCGCTGGCCAACCTGGGCGTCGGAGCTTGCGCGATCGTTCTGCTGCGCTGGCGCCGGCCCCTTGCGCCGCCACTGGCGTCACGAGGAGACCGAGAACGATCGCCACCATGGTCGCCTTCATCGCAATCCTCACTTTCCAGCAGCCTTCTGCACACTGTCCGGAACCGGCACGACGACGTACACCTGGCCGATTTCGGTTACCTTCGCCTTCAAGTCGCGAACGACTGTGCCGTTCCGACGCTCGACGATGGTGCCGGCGTACAGAGCCTCGATCTTGAACAGGGGATTGTTCCAGTCCTGCGAACTTGCCGTAGACGAACTCCGTCTTGTTCGTCCCGTGCGTCACCACGACGCGTTCCGGCAGGAAGCCGGCATCGAGCGTGGCCGTCGCAGTCGCCCCAGGCACTCCCGGGATCGGATATGTGACGACGGCCTTTTCCCCCTGCCACGACAGCGTCGTCGTCGCCTTCGCGCCGGCGGCTGCCTGGCGATCGAGCAGTGTGGCCGGGTTCTGCGCCGAAGGACTCGGACGGCGGCAGGCCGGCCGCGCCGGCGATGGCGGCCTTGGGCGCACCGTGAGGGCTCGCCCACAGACGGATCAGCCGCTCCTCGAGCGCGGCGGGCCGCGGAGTTGCCTTGCCCTTGCCGGGAACGAGTTCCGCGCCCGGAATGTCTTCGTCCCAGGCGTACTCGCCGCTCATCGTTTCAACGTTCGAATAGTTCTGTTTGTTGGGACGCGTGCACTCGATCTGCGTCCGGTACCCGGGACCTGGTAGTTGGCCTGGACGCGATACTTCGTCAGCGTGCAGGGCTGACCGTCCACCTGGATCGTGCCCCCCGCAGCGTGGTAGTCGAGCGTCTTGATCGAGCTCGGACTCATCCCCGCTCCGCAGCATCCCCATGTGCCACGTCCAGTTGAAGAGGACCGATTTCAGGTCCTTGGCTCCGGCTGCGGGCGTAAACGGCTCCCGCGTCGCCACGACCGCCACCTGCGCCTCGACCCGGCGGCGCTCCGGCACCTCGCCCCTCGGCCGCTCCGCGCGCCGGGGCCCTGCGGTGCTCCGGCACCCGGCCCCTGGGCTGGCGGGCCCTGGGCCCCCAGGCGGCCACGCTGGCTCATCGCGACAAGAACGAGCGAGCACACCTGTCGCGAGAGATCGTCGATCAGCCATGGCCAACTCCCAGGGTATTCGGTCAGTCGCGTTCGTCGCCGAAGAAGAGCTTGATGCTCGCGGTCGCCGAGCTGGAGATTCCTGATGAATCCCGCCGGGTTCCCGTTCCTCGCCGGAAGGATCGTCACCTTGAGGATCTCGCCAGGCTTCATGGAGGTCTTGTTGATTCCCTCCCGGGTCAGCGTCGTGATGGAGGCGGTGGTCAGCTTCCACTCCGTGAACGTGCCGTTCTTGTTCGGGACGGTGAGCTCGATGCTCGCGTGCGGATTCGTAAAGTTCAACTTCTTGAGCCGGCCCTCGAGGACCACCTCTTTATTCAGGTCGTACACGCCCGCCACGGCATGATGGGCCTGCAGCCCCCCGCCGGCTATCACGATGCCGGTCATCAGGCATCCACACAATACGACCTGTCGCGCGGTTCGAGTGCTCATGGTTACTCCACGCCGGGCCCCCAATTACGGGGCGCGGGAATCCGAGATTTGAGGGGCGATTTTAGCACCGACTATGAATGGTCGTGACTGTTGCGCCCGGCGACCTGGACGTCTTCACCAAGCTCGACCACCCGTAACCTTTCGACTGCCTGGCCCGTTACAGTGATCGGCGGCCTGTTCGGAGGCGCGCTACACACAACGTGGCAACCAGCACAGAGGACGAACGGGCGCTGATCGAGGCGGCAAAGGCGGATCCTGCCCGTTTCGTCGAGGTGTACGACCGCTACGTGGACCGGGTCTACGCCTATGTCAGCCGGCGCGCCGGCAGCCGTTTCGTTGCCGAAGACATCACTTCGGAGGTGTTCCAGCTGGCGCTGGCGAACCTGCCCCGGTTCGAATGGCGCGGCGTGCCGTTCACAGCATGGCTGTACCGCATGGCGGCGAACGCCCTGGCGAACCATTGGCGCCGGCAGGGCCGCGAGGCGCAGGATCCGCCGCCCGATTTGCCCGACGAGCGCGAGCACGAGGAGTTGCAACGACGGGTCAGCCTGTTTCAGCTTGTCGATCGTCTGCCTGACCTGCAGCGCCGCGTGATCGAGATGCGGTTCGTGGAAGACAGGAGTGTCCGCGACGTCGCGGCGGCGCTCGATCGGTCTGAGGGTGCGGTCAAGCAGCTCCAGCTCCGCGCGCTCGAGAACCTCCGGAAAGGCATGGGCGTCAATGGCTGACGAGCTCTCCGATCGGCTGGACGGCGCGATCGACGCCGTTGTGGCTCGGGGTGACGCGACCGCCGCGCTCCGGGATCCGGAACTGGCGGCGCTCGTGCGGATTGCCGCCGACCTGCGGCACTACCCGAGCGCCAACTTCAAGACGCGCCTGCGTGCGCAACTGGAAAGAAGGCTGACAATGCCCACTGCTGAACTCACCAACATTCGCGAAGGGTTCACGACCGTTACGCCATACGTGTGGGTGGCGGACCGAGGCCTTTCCGACTTCCTCGTTCGCGTGTTCGATGCCGTGGAAACGCGCGTCACCGAGGGCGGACGACACGGTACGCATCGCGAACTGCGCATCGGCAGTTCCATGCTCATGCTCAGCGAAGGGACGACGGGTGAAATCGTGCCGGGCAGGTCGATGGCGTTCCACGTGTTCGTGGATGACGTCGATGCTGTCTATGCGAAGGCGATTGCGGCGGGCGCCGAGTCGGTTGGCGAACCAGCGGATCGTCCGTATGGAGAGCGCTCCGGCTTCGTCAAGGATGCCTACGGCAACCACTGGTTCATCGCAAGCCCGCTCGGCCCGGAGTCCCTCGGACACGCATTGCGGACTGTGACGCCGTTCGTGCATTCGCGCGACGTGCGCGGGTATATCGATTTTCTCGTGCGGGCATTTGGTGCCTCCGAAGAGGTGGTGCACGAGCTGCCGGGAGGCGTCATTCCGTACGCGCGTGCGCGTGTCGGCGACGCGGCCATTGAACTTGGCACCGCCGATCCGATGCCCGGCGCCTTCTGTCTGTATGTCGCGGATCCGGATGCGGTGTACGAGCAGGCGCTCGCCGCGGGTGCCAAGGCACTTTCGCCTCCCGTGGATCAGCCCTCCGGCGATCGAATGGCGTTTGTCGAGGATGCGCTCGGCAATCAGTGGTACATCACGCGCCCTGCTCCCCGGTAGGGGCGATTGCGGCTTACCGCGACGGTAAACACTTACCGCGAAAGCAACCGCTCTTATCGAGGAACGCCTGAAACGATGCGACCGGACGCGAGCCGTACGATTGAGTTCGGCCTCGCGATCTGGTCGTTCGTCCTCGCGTAAGGCCGTTCACGGACGAAAGCAAGCCGCCCGGCCCGGCTCCAACCGGGTCGTCCATCTCCACACCTCGGGCGCGACGGCGCGCCAGGGCCTTGGCGCGGCATTTGCCCCCTCCGCACTGCTTACGACGCGCTCGCACGTCACAGCCCGACGCGCTGAATTCGCAGAGAGGAACTCGCATGAGGAGAACGCTCCCTCCGTTGTTCACGGCAGTCCAGATGGTGGTGCTCACACTGTTGGTCGGTTCGTCGGTGCTGTCTGCCCAGGGCAGCCGGACACGGGATCGCACACCACCAACGGCGCCGACCAACCTCGTGGTGACGGCGACCACAGAGCACAGCGTGTCGCTCGCTTGGGGGCCCTCCACGGACAATTCGGGCAGCTTCAACTACCTCATCTGCTGTGCGGGTACAACCGTGACCGTCAGTCAGACGGTCACGAGCCACACGCTCGAAGGTCTGCAGCCGGGCAAGACTTATGTCTTTCGCGTCTACGCGAAGGATGCTGCGGGGAATCTCTCCAAATCCAGCAATTCCGTGACGGTCACGTTGCCCGGGGAGCTCGCCGCGCCGACCAAGCCTGTGGTGACGCTGCTGGATGTCGGGCCGACACATGCCTCGCTTTCATGGTCGTCCACCGACGATGGCCCGACGATCTGGTATTCAATCTCCATCGACGGCCAGCCCATCATCACGCTGAATTCGAGAACTGCGACTTTTACCTGTGCCGCCGTTCTGGTGCCTACGGGATGTGTTCCGCTGAATCAAGAGACGACGTATACCTTCACGGTTCGTGCTCGGGACGTTGACGGCAACCTGTCGCCAGTGAGCGACCCCGTTTTTGTGACGACCGATCCCCCGACCCCAACGACCACACACCCCCGACACAGCCGGCCAACATCACGGCAGAAAACGATGGTGCGCACGTCATCGTGCGATGGGACCCCTCGACGGATGATGTCGCCCCACAGTCGCTCATCCGCTACGACGTGTACGTCAACGATGAGTTGCGGGCTGTCGTGGTCGGCCAGACCACCGCGCAGCTCGAGAGCGACTACGGCGTCACCAACAACATCGCGATCGTCGCCGTCGATACCGCGGACAACGAGTCGGCGCCGGGAACCATCACAGTGATCCACTGAGACTGTCGGAAACCCAGGGGCCAGCCAACTCCTTCTGGAGTTGGTCTGGTCGCCGGGCCGTCACACGCGGTGCTAATTCGCGGTCACATCCCTCGCTCTTGAGTGTCTTTCAGTCGACAACCTCGCCAAGGACCCGGAGAGAAGGATATACGTATGCCGCTCGAGTCACCGGTCGCGATCGATACCCGTCCGCTGTTCCGTCCGGTTTCCCACAACCTCGTAACGATCCTTCGGGGACTGTCCGTGGATCTTTGGGACCGACCAACGGTTGCCGGCACATGGGTCGTCCGCGACGTCGTCGCTCACCTTCTTGACTCGACACTCCGTCGCCTTTCGTTCCATCGTGATCGGATGATGCCTCCGGCTCCCTCGAGTCCGATTGTGTCCGAACGCGACTTCGTCGAATTCATCAACGACCTGAACGCGCAATGGGTGGAGTCCGCGAAGCGGTTGAGTCACCGCGTACTGACCGATCTGTACGATCGTGCCAGCGGCGAGGCAGCCGACTGGTTCGAATCTCTCTCACTCGACGAGCCAGCGCTGTTCCCGGTGTCGTGGGCGGGCGAACAGGCTTCGGCCGGCTGGTTTGACATCGGGCGTGAGTTCACGGAGCTGTGGCACCACCAACAGCAGGTCCGAATGGCCACTGGTGCCGGCGCACTCGCCGACCCACGCTATCTCCGCTCCGTGATCGATGTCGCCGTTCGCGGGTTACCGCACGCCTTCCGTGATGTGACTGCGGAGCCTGGGCAGACTGTCTTCCTCGACATTCGAGGTGCGAGCGGTGGCCAATGGACCCTATCGCGCCAGGAGCAACGTTGGACGTTATGGCAGGGACATCCGCCATCGCCGACGACTCGCATCCGTCTGAACGATGACACGGCGTGGAAGCTGCTGTTCAATGCGTTGCGCCCAGGCGAAGCCGAGGGCGCCGTTCATGTCGAGGGGCGGGCCGACTTCGCCCGCGCTTTCCTTCGAGCCCGATCGGTGATTGTCTGACCCACCCCGACTAGTTCCTGCCGTTGAGGGTCTTCACGGATGCATCAGCGGTAGCCGAATACCGGCGGAAACACCACGACGACCAGCGCCGCCCACGCGGAGTACACCGGCAGATAGGCCACCTGCCATCGCTCCAGGGCGGCAAACGAGCCGCGACCACGTAGGAAACGCGCATAGAGCCACGCCGACCACGCCAGGTTGACGAGCAGAATGAGGTTCTCGCCAAGAGCCGCCACCCGGTTGGGAGTGAAGCCAAACTCGGAGATGCGGGCCGCGATCGCCGCCAGCGCCACCCCGTCGACCACGAGCGCGCTGACCACGAGCAGCAGCTGCAGGCCATCGAAGAAGTCGGGCGGCGCCTGCGGGTCGCGCGCGGACGCAGCGTAGAGCACCAGCCCGACGACGACGGCCAGCAGCAGATCGAAACCGATGAGCACCTCCCGCTCGATGTTGATGGGGCTGCCCGTCCACGCCATCGTCGCCAGAAACGCCAGCAGCAGAACCGTGAACAGCGGCGTGAACAGCCTGGTCAGCACCGGCGCCATGTTCTCGATGACGCTTTGCTTCGCCTCCACCAGCCAGGATCCGATGATGACGGCTCCCGCCGCCCCGCACGGGATCAGCCAGCCCCCGACGAACCACGCAGGATTCATGTCGATGGCGGAGAACATCATGAACGTAAAAGCGGTGACGACTCCCCCGCCGAGCGCGATGAGCACGTAGTAGATGGCCAGCTCGCCCGAGAACCGCACGAAGTTCATTCGCCCACCGTCGGCGAACCATCGGCCCCGGACATACGCGAAGCCGACGGCCAGCCATAGGGCGATTGGAAGGTGCAGAACGGTCAGCACGTGAGTGTCGCTGCCCATCGGGAAGTTGTCGAGCCGTTCTGAATTGTTGAAGGGGTAGACGTTCGCGAACACAGCCGCGGCCGCGAAGGGCAACGCCAGCCAGAGGCCGATCGCAACGCCCGACCCACGCTTCCACATGAAGTAGATCGTGAGCAGCGGGAAAACGAACAGGCTGGCGTTCCGGAAGTAGAACGGCGGCACTTCCTCATCGGGGCTGAGCGGAAGACCGAACAGCGCCGGAACCTTGACCGCCAATCGCCGCCGCGACGGCAAGGCCCAGGACGACGAGGATCTCGGTGCGTGAGGCGTTCGCGGGTGCGTCCGCCTCCGGCGCCATGACCAGCTGCTTCCACAGCCGCTCGGAATGCGCGCGTGCGAACTCGCGTGAGAGAGCATCCAGGCTGCCCATGCGCTTGACCGCGACCAGGAAGGCTTCGTCCCCCGACAGGCCGGCCTCGGTGAGCGCCACCAGCTGGTCGCGCAGGTGTCCCTCGAGTTCTTCCACGTCGGGACCGTGAAGGGCCGGCCGGCGGCGTAGGTACGCCCGCCACTGCGCGATGTGCTCCTCGAGCGGTGCCTCGACGAAGGGCGTCATGCCGTGCACGCCTTCATCCAGATACCCCGCAGGGTGTCATCCACGACCTGCCACTGCTGCCGCTGGGCATCAAGCGCGGCCCGGCCTTCTCTGGTGATGCGGTAGTACTTGCGCCTCCGGCCGCTGTCCGACGCGACCCACTTCGCCGCGACCAGGCTCTGGCGCTCGAGCCGGTGCAGCACCGGGTAGAGCATGCCGTCCGTCCACTGCAGGTGGCCGCCCGAGAGTTCGGTCACCCGTTTGATGATGGCGTAGCCGTAGCTGTCGCCTTCGACAAGGATGGCGAGCACGAGCGGCGTGGCAGAGGCGGCAACCAGATCCTTCGCGAGTTCCATACGTAGAACCGTTATACATTGCAGTGCTATGTATGTCAACGGGGATGCCCGCACGAAAGTAACGCCCTCGGTCACGCGTAGTATTCACAGCAGGATGGGCGATCCAACCGGACACCTTCTGGGCGATCTCTGGCAGGACCTGCGCTATGCCACGCGCACGTTCTGGAAGAAGCCGGCCTTTGCGTCCGCGACCGTCCTGACTCTGGCGTTGGGCATCGGCGCCACCGCTGCGATTTTCAGCGTGGTGCACGGCGTGTTGCTGAAACCCCTGCCCTTCCAGGAACCCGAGAGGCTGGTCAGCCTGCGGCAACACGCGCCGCACGGAGCGGGGACCAATCATGGCCCCGCCACCTATTTCACGTATCGCGAGAACCAGAAAGCCTTCGAGGCGATCGGCGTCTGGGACTCCGCCGAGGTCTCCATCACTGGAGGCGGTAATCCGGAGCGTGTTCAGGCTCTGCTGGTCAGTGCTGCCACCTTGCCCCTGCTGCGCGTACAGCCCGTCCTCGGCCGGGCGTTCGGTGCCGAAGACGATACGCCGGGCACTCCGTCGCGAGTGCTGCTGACCTACGGCTATTGGCAGCGCCGGTTCGGTGGTGCTGAATCAATCGTCGGCCAGTCCCTCGCGATCGATGGTGCCCCGGTCGAAGTGATCGGAGTGCTGCCCTCGTCGTTCAAGTTCCTGAGTACCCGGCCCGACGTCGTGTTGCCGATGCCACTGGACGCAAACGCGCCGCGCGGAATCAGCTTCGGGTTTCAGGCGCTCGCGCGGTTGAAGCCAGGCGTCACGCTGGCACAGGCCAACGCCGACGTGGCGCGCCTGATCTCACTGCTCCCGCCGATCTTTGCGAGACTCGAGCTACAGCCGAACGTGCGCCCGCTGGCAGACGACGTGATCGGCAACGTCGGGGAGATCCTCTGGATTCTCCTGGCCGCCGTCGGAGTCGTGCTGCTCATCGCGTGTGGGAACGTGGCGAACCTCTACCTGGTGCGCGCGGAGGGACGTCAGCAGGAGTTCGCCATGCGTGGAGCGCTTGGGGCCAGCCGTGGCCGCATCGCGCGCGCGCTGCTGTCGGAGAGCGTGGTACTGGCACTCGCGGGCGGTGCGGTCGGCGTGGCGCTTGCCCAGGCCGCGACCGGGCTGCTGCGACGGATCGCCCCGGCGGAGCTGCCGCGTGTGGACGACATCGGTATCGACGGAAGAGTCTTGCTGTTCACCGTGTCCGTCTCCCTGCTCAGCGGTGTTCTGTTCGGCCTGATTGCGGTCCTGCGGTTCGGGACGCCGAGTATGGCGGCGCTGAAGGAAGGAGGCCGGTCGGCGGGCGACGCTCCTGGCCGGCACCGCACCCGCAATGTGCTGGTCGTGGGACAAGTCGCATTGGCTCTGACGTTGCTGATCGCATCGGGGCTGATGATTCGGACGTTCATTGCCATGCGACAGGTCGACCCGGGGTTCACGCGTCCGGAGGAGGTCCAGACGTTCGTCCTCGCGATACCGGAAGGTCTCATCAGCGATCCACAGGAGACCGCGCGCGTCTTCGAGCGCGTCGCGGAACGGCTAGTCAAGTCCCAGGCGTCGGGTCCGTTGGTCTCTCGTCGTCCATCACGATGGACGGCGAGGACAACGGCAACTCGATCGAGTGGGAAGGCGCACCGGTGCCGGAAGGCGAAAGGGGCCGGCTCCGGCGGTTCAAGAGTTTCGCGCCGGGCTATTTCGAGACGATGGGCAACCGTCTGGTCGCGGGGCGCTCCATCACGTGGAGCGAGATCCACCAGCAACGGCCGGTCATCGTCATTTCGGAAACGCTCGCCAGGGAGTATTGGCAAGATCCTTCGAAGGCGATTGGCAGGCGTGTGCGTGCCAGCCTGCAGCCGCCGTGGCGGGAGGTCGTGGGCGTGGTCGGTGACGAGCGCGACGATGGGCTGCACCGGCCACCGACGGCGATCGTGTACTGGCCGATGCTGAATGAGACCTATCGATGGCGCACGATGGCGTTCGCCGTGCGCTCCACGCGAGTCGGCGCACCGGGTTTTCTGCGCGAGCTCGAGCAGGCAGTCTGGTCGGTCGATCGGAACCTGCCGCTGGCCAACGTGCAGACGCTTGAAGAGATTCAGGCGCGTTCCATGGCGCAGACATCGTTCGCGCTGGTGATGCTCGGCATTGCCGCGAGCGTCGCGCTCCTCATCGGCGTCGTGGGCATCTACGGCGTGATCGCCTACGCGGCCACGCAGCGGACGCGCGAGATTGGCGTGCGGATGGCGCTCGGCGCACAGACTGGAGATGTCCGGAAGATGTTTCTCCGCCATGGACTCTCCCTGACGTTCACCGGCATCGTTCTCGGCATCGGCGTCGCAATCGGGCTCACGCGTGTCATGTCGGCGTTCCTGTTCGGGGTCGGTCCGACGGATCCGGTCACATATGCGGCCGTATCAGGCGCCCTGGCGGCGGTAGCGTTGCTGGCGACGTATCTTCCCGCCCGTCGTGCGTCGCGCGTGGACCCCATCGTCGCCTTGCGAGCCGACACCTAGCACCCGACCATCCAGGTTGACGCTCCCCTTGACGTTCGAAAGGAGTGCCTGATAGACTCCTTTCGTCGGTCGAAAGGAGCGCCGCGTTGGCCAAGGACAGAAGCGACGTGCTGCAGGGGACGCTCGACATGCTGGTGCTCAGAGCCTTGCAGCTGGAACCGATGCACGGCTGGGGCATCACCGAACGCATCGAGCAATGGTCGGAGCACGTGCTGCAGCTCGGGCAGGGGACGCTCTATCCGGCGCTCTATCGCCTGGAGCGGCAGGACTTCATCCGCTCCGAGTGGCGCGTCACCGACAACAACCGGCGCGCGCGCTACTACTCATTGACCGCGCGCGGGCGGCGGCACCTGAACGAGTCGCTGGCGCAGTGGCGACGCATGTCGCGCGCGATCAACCTCGTTCTCGACGTGACGACCGTGAACTGAGAGGGCCTGATGGGTGCGCTCGCTGACGTGTGGCGGCGGCTCCGTTCGCTCGGCCGCCGGACGGAGCTCGAGGATAGGCTCGATGACGAGATCCGCTTCCATGTCGAGCAGCAGACCGAGAAGAACCTGCGCGCCGGCATGGCGCCGGACGAAGCGCGGCGGCAGGCGTTGATCCGATTCGGCGGCGTGGAACAGGTGCGAGAGCGGACGCGGGACGAGTTCCGTGCCGCCCGCATCGAGAACCTCGCGCGCGACGTCCGCTACGGCCTGCGCTCGCTGCGCCGCCATCCGGGCTTCTCGGCGATGGCCGTGCTGTCGCTGGCGATCGGCATCGGCGCAAATGCGACGATCTTCGGCGTCGCTCACGCCGTGCTCTTCCGCGAGTCCCCGCTCGACCACCCCGAGACCCTCGTCAACATCTACGAATCCGAAGGCGGGCGCGGGTTCAATCCGATGTCGCTACCCGAATATCGAGGACCTGCGCAAGGGCACGACCCACGTCTTCCGCGGGATCGCGGCGTCGACGTTCGCCGTCGCGCAAATCGATCGCGGGGGCACGGTGGGCACCGTCATGGGCGAGGCCGTGACGGGAGGCGCGTTTGCGCTGCTCGGCATCGAGCCGCACGCTTGGCAGAGCGATTCAGGCCGACGACGATGTCGCGCGGGGCGGCCATCCGGTGGTGATGCTCAGCCACGGCTACTGGCAACGCGCCTTCGGCGGCGACCCGCAGGTGGTCGGCCGCACGCTGCAGATGGGAGGGCGCAGCTACACGATCATCGGTGTCGCCCCGGCCGACTATCGCGGTGGCCTTCCGGCCCTCACGCCCGCCTTCTACGTCCCGATGGCCATGCAGGACGAGCTGATGGGCATCGAGATGCTCGACCAGCGCGACTTCCACAGCTTCTTCGTCAAGGCGCGGCTCGCACCCGGCGTCACCCGAGCGCAGGCCGAGCACGCCGCGTCCCTCGTGGCGGCGTCTCTCACCGTCGCGCGGCCCGAGGGGTGGGTTCCCGGAGAGCAGTTTGTGCTCGTGCCGACCTCCGACGTGCAGGTCGTCCCTGGAGTGGATCCGCTTCTGCGCGCGGCAACCTGGCTGCTGCTGGCCGTCGTGGGACTGGTGCTGCTGCTGGCGTGCACGAATCTCGCGAGCTTTCTGGTGGCGCGTGCGCTCGATCGGGCGCAGGAGGTCGCCGTGCGGCGCGCCCTCGGCGCGACGCGAGGCGCGCTCGCGCGCCAGCTGCTCGTCGAGAGCGCGCTGCTGGGGCTCGGCGGCGCGGCTGTCGGCCTCGTCCTGGCGCTCGTGCTCCTCGACGTTCTGCTGTCGGTCGACTTGCCGTTGCCCTATGGCATGAGGCTCGACCTTCACCTCGGCCTCGACTGGAGGGCGCTGTTCGACTGGAGAGTGCTGGCGCTCACGGCTGGCGCCGGCGTGTTGGCAGGGGGCCTTCTCGGACTCGTCCCGGCCGTTCAGGGAACGCGCGCCGATCTCGGCTCGGCGCTCAAGACAGGCAGCAGAGGAAGCGATGCGCCCGGGACTGCTCAGATGGCGCAACGTGCTGGTCGTCGCCCAGATTGCCATGTCGCTCGTGTTGCTCGTGGGGGCCGGGCTGTTCCTGAGGAGCTGGCAGCAGATGCTGGCCGTGGATCCGGGCTTCGGCCGGGCTCCGACATCGATACTGTCTGTCATGATGCCGGTCACGCGATCAACACCTGACGACGCCGTGCAGCGCACGCGGCGTCTGCTCGAACGCTTTCGGACGCTGCCGGGCGTCGAGGCCGTCGGCCTCGTCTGGCCACTGCCGCTCGAGTTCTCCTCCAGCCACACTGACTTCACCATCGACGGCCGCGTTCCGCCCGCCGGGCCGGGAGGCGTTTCGCGCCGAAAGCGCGACAGTGGACGGCGGGTTCTTCGACGCGGCCGGCATGGCGATCGTGGATGGCCGCACCTTCAACGATGGCGACCGGCGCGACAGTCAGCCGGTGGCCATCATCAGCCAGGCGATGGCCCGCCGCTACTGGCCGGACGGCAACGCGCTGGGCCGGATCCTCCGCCGGCCCGATCCGGCCGAGGCCGACCTGATGGTCGTCGGCGTGGCGAGCGACATCAACGTGCGATCGCTCGGCGAAGCTCCCCGCGACGTTGTCTACGAGCCCTATACGCAGGGCGAGGGCCTGCCGGCGGGCCACCTTCGTCGTCCGCACCGCCACGGATCCGGCGCGAATGTCACTGGCGCTCGTCGCCGCCGGCCAGCAGGTCGATCCGGACTTGCGGGTGATGCAGGCGACGACGATGACGCAGCATCTGGCGATGTCGAGACTGCCGTCGCAGATAGGCGCCGTCCTGCTCTCGGCGTTTGCGGCGATGGGCATGGCGCTGGCGGCCATCGGCGTGTACGGGATGGTGCGCTACACCGTGGCCATGCGCACCCGCGAGGTCGGGATCCGCATGGCGCTCGGGGCCGACGCCGCCGGCGTTGCGCGGCTGCTCGCGACGCACGGCGTGCGACTGGTGCTGGTCGGCGGCGTGATCGGTGTGGCCGCGTCGCTGCTCGCGGCACGCTTCCTCGCGACGCTGCTCTTTGGCGTCGGGACGTTCGATCCTGTCGCCCTGATCGGTGCGCCGCTCGTGCTCGGCGTCGCGGCATGGCTGGCTGCCTATCTGCCCGCGCGGCGCGCCAGTCGCGTGGACCCGCTCGCCGCTCTGCGCACCGACTGACTGATTCGCCCGCCGCTTCGTCCTTGAGGCACACTTCCTATCGGTAGACCGCCGAGTCCACGTCGGCGTGCGGCGATGCAGAGACTTTCCCTCGGCGTATCGATGGCCACGATGTGCGGCGCGATCGCACTCGGGGTCAGCCTCGGCTTGGCTGGTTGCATCCGCACGCCCGAGCGCGTGCTCACGTTCTCCGGGAGTCTCGTGGGCCGCGAGGGCGAGGTCATCCGCCGGCAACTCGAACGTTTCCAACGGCTGAACCCCACGATTACCGTCGCCCTGCGCCCGACGCCCGACGCCGCCGATCTGCGCCATCAGCTCTACGTGCAGTGGCTGAACGCACGCGCCACGGATCCCGACGTGCTCCAGCTCGACGTCGTCTGGACGCCTGAATTTGCGGCGGCAGGATGGATCGACAGCCTCGACCGTTTTCAACCTGCCGTCGACGAATTCTTCCAAGGCGCCGTCGCCGCGAACCGGTGGAATGGCCGGTTGCACGCCCTGCCGTGGTTCATCGATGTCGGCATGCTGTATTGGCGGACCGACCTGTTGCCGCGCGCGCCTCGCACCATCGACGAATTGTCGCTATTTGCCAGCCAAGGGGCGGCACGCGGACAAATCCCGTTCGGTTTCGTCTGGCAGGGTGCGCGTTACGAAGGCCTGGTCACCGTGTTCCTCGAACATCCTGGGCGCATTCGGCGGCACCATCCTGGACGATCAGGGTCGTGTGTTGGTCGACGCGGAGCCTGCGGTGAAAGCGTTGACCGCCATGCGCGACATGATCCATGTCCAGCGCGCCACCCCGGAAGCCGTCCTCACCTGGCAGGAGGAGCAGGCGCGGTTCGCGTTCCAGAACGGCGCGGCGGCGATGATGCGCAACTGGCCCTACGCGTACTCCCTGCTGCGGGATGACCCCGACTCGAAGGTCGCGGGCCGGTTTGCGGTCGCGCCGATGCCCGCGGGTCCAGGGGGCACGCCGACGGCCGCGCTTGGAGGTTCGCAACTGGCGATCAGCGCGTTCAGCGAGCAGCCGGAGGCGGCATACAAGCTGATCGACTATCTGCTGCAGCCGGCACAGATGATCGAGCGGGCGCAACTGGCCGGGCAATTTCCGCCGCGGCCGGCACTCTACGATTCGAACGCACTTGCAGCAGCGCTCGACATGCCGCCGGACGACGCGCGCCTGATCATCGAGCGCGCGGTCCCGCGGCCGGTCACGCCGGTGTACACCGAGCTGTCGCAAATCCTCCAGGTAGCGCTGCACCGTGCGCTTACGCGTCAGCAGGATCCTCTCCCAGCGCTGCAAGACGCCGCGCGCTCGATGCGACAGCTGCTCGTGAGAGTGAAGCTGGCTCCGCCGTCATGATCGTCGAGCCCCGCCCGCCGGACGCGCCGTGGCAGCGGCACGAAGCGCGGCTGGCGTGGGCGCTGGCCTTGCCCGCCATCGGCACGATTGCGCTGATTGCCGTCTTCCCGATTGCGTGGACGGCGTGGGAATCGATGCACCTGCACGATCTCCGCATGCCCTGGCTTGGCCGCCCGTTCGTGGGCGGCGCCAACTATCTCGAGGCCTTCGCCGATGCGCGCTTCCGCGGCGCGGTTGGGCACACGCTGCTGTTCGCGGCGGTGTCGGTGACGCTCGAGCTCGCCGGCGGCCTGGCGCTCGCCCTTGCGCTGAACGGCATCACGAGGGCGCGCGGGCTGGCACGGACGGCGGCGCTCCTGCCCTGGGCCATCCCGACGGTGGTCGTGGCCCTGGTCTGGCGCTTCATGTTCGAGAGCCCGTCCGGACTCGCAGACACACTCGCCGCCCGCGCCGGCGTCGCCGCCCCGACCTGGTTTGCGGACGCGTCGGCCGCGTGGGTGCCGCTGATTCTGGCCGATGTGTGGAAGATGACACCGTTTGTCGGGGTTCTGCTGCTCGCCGGTCTGCAGAACATCGACTCCGCGCTCTACGAAGCCGCCTCGATGGACGGGGCCGGGCCATGGCGCCGCTTTACGGACATCACGCTGCCGCTGCTTCGCCCGGCGCTGCTGGTCGCGTTCCTCTTCCGAACCCTCGATGCCCTCCGGGTCTTCGACATCGTCTACGTGATGACCGGGGGCGGTCCGGGCAGCGCCACCGAGCCAATCGCGCTGTTCACCTTCACCGCGCTGCTCCAGAACCTCCGTTTCGGCTTCGCGTCCGCGCTCTCGGTCATGGTGTTCACCGTGTCGTTCCTGTTTGCCCTGGCCAGCATCCGCGCGTTCGGCGGCGAGGCGTTCGTGGAGCGACGCGAATGAGGTCGAATCGCCCGGCGGCGGTGATGACAGTCCTGCTCGTGCTGGCCCTGCTGTTCCCAGCGTACTGGGCGGTGATCTCGTCGTTCACACCGGAGAGCCGGTTGTTCGCGGCGCCGTCACTCGTGCCGAGCGGTCTCGTGCTCGAGCACTACCGCGCCCTGTTTGCGACACGCGACTTCTGGACGCCCGTGCGCAATTCGCTGGTGGTGGCCGGATCGACGACCCTCGTGGCGGTCGCGCTCGGATCGATCTGCGCGTACGCGCTCGCCCGGCTCCGCTTTCGCGGCAAGGCGCCAGTGCTGGCGTTCGTGCTGGCGGTCTCGATGTTCCCGCAGATCTCGATCGTGAGCCCGCTGTATCTGCTGCTCCGCGAGCTGCGGCTGTTGAACACCTTTCCTGGACTCGTGCTGCCATACCTGTCGTTTGCCATGCCGCTGACGATCTGGCTGCTCACCGGGTTCTTCCGCCAGCTTCCCGCCGACCTGGAAGAAGCGGCGTCGATGGATGGGGCGGGCCGGATCCGGACGTTCTGGACGATCATCGTGCCGCTGTCGTGGCCAGGCATCGCCACCACCGCCATCCTCACGTTCCTTTACTGCTGGAACGAGTTCCTGTTTGCCCTGTCGTTCACCCTCGGGCCGGAGCGCTACACCGTTCCCGTGGCGATCACTCTTTTCCGGGGGCAGTATCAGGTGCCATGGGGGGAGATTCTGGCGGCCGCAGTCGTCGCGACGATTCCCGTCGTGGCGCTGGTGCTGATCGCGCAGCGCGGCATCGTCGCCGGACTCACCTCCGGCGCGGTCAAGGGCTGAAATGGCCGGAATCCACCTTCGCGGCCTCAGCAAGGTCTTTCCGGGCGGTCAGGCCGCCGCCCGCGACATCACGCTCGATATCGCCGACGGCGAGCTGCTGGTGCTCGTCGGTCCGTCGGGCTGCGGCAAGAGCACCGTCCTCAGGTTGATCGCCGGGCTCGAAACCCCGACAGCGGGAAAGGTTCTTATTGGGGGCCGTGATGTGACGGCCGTGGCGCCGCAGCACCGCGATCTCGCGATGGTGTTTCAGAGCTACGCGCTCTATCCGCACAAGAGCGTGCGGCAGAACCTGGCGTTCGGCCTGCAGCTCCGGCATGTCGCGCCGGCGGCCATCGACGAACGGGTTCGCCGGACCGCGGCGGCGCTCGGGATCGATACCTTGCTCGAGCGCAAACCGGCGCAGCTGTCGGGCGGGCAGCGCCAGCGCGTGGCGCTCGGCCGCGCGATCGTTCGGGAGCCGCAGGCGTTCCTGTTCGACGAGCCCCTGTCCAATCTCGATCCGCAGACCCGCATCGCGATGCGCACCGAGCTGGCCCTCCTGCACCGGCGGCTCGGGGCGACGATCGTGTACGTGACCCACGACCAGGAAGAGGCGATGACCCTGGGCACTCGCGTGGCGGTGATGCGGGACGGGGCCATCGAACAGCTGGCGCCGCCGCTCGAGATCTTTCGGAGGCCCGCCAATATCTTCGTCGCCAGCTTCATCGGCGCCCCGGCGATGAACCTGATCGAGGGCACGCTGTCACGGGACGGCCTCGGCCGGCGACTCGAGTCGCCGGCGTTTGCTATCGCGGACACGCGTGCCAACGATGCCTCGGCCGAGGTTTCGGACGCCGATGACGCACGCGGCACCGAGGCCCCCCGCGGCGTCCGGATCGGGATACGACCACACGATATCGATTTGACGAGCGCGGATGCGGGGCACGGTACTGGACGTGTCGAAGTTGTGGAGCCGATGGGAGCAACCACGGTCGTTCATCTGCGCGTCGACCGCGTGCCGAATCAGCTCTTGCGTGTGGCCGTGGCGCCTGACGCGTCGGTCGGCCTGGACGAACGTGTCGGCTTCCGTATCAACGCTGAGCGTGTGCACTTGTTCGACGAGCGGACCGGCCTCCGTCTCGCGCGCACGCCAGATTGAGTCACCGAGCCTTGGTGATCTTCATGACTGTCATCCGTGACGCGCCGGAGACGTAGATCGAGCCATCGGTGTCGATGCCCATCCCGTGCGCCCGATCCGCCAGGACGCTGCCGACCAGCTTCCCGTTCTTCACGATGTTGACGATGCCGGCATTCACATCGCTGATGTAGACGGTGTCGTCGGCGGCAACGGCAATCCCGCCGCGCGACGGATAGGGCCACGACTCCACGAACGTCCCGTCCTTGTCGAAGACGGACACACGCTGGTTGTCGCTGTCGTTGATCAGGATGCGGCCCCTGGAATCCAGGGCCACGCCGTGCGGGAGCTGCAGCTGTCCCGGCTGCGATCCCTTCACGCCGCCGATGATCCGGATGAACTGTCCGTCCTTGGAGAAGTGCACGACGCGCGCATTCACATATCCATCGGACACGTAGATGTCGCCGTTCGGCGCAACGGCGACGTGGTTGGGTTGGTTGAACAGATCCCGCGACGTGTTGTCGCCGGCGACGCCCTTCTTGCCGAGGGTCATCAGCAGGCGGCCGTCCGGACTGAACTTGTGGACGGTGTGCGCCGCGGAGTCGGTCACCCACAGGGCTCCCTGCGCATCGATCGTCACGCTGTGTGCACTCTGGAACAGACCGTCGTCTCCGAAGGCCTTCACCCAGGCGCCGTCGCGGCTGAGCACTCGAAAGTACGGCGCCGTGCGCACCAGCACCACGACTTGCCCCTTCCCGTCCGCCGTGATCCACGACGTGTTGCCATTCCACGTCGTGCCCGCTGGCAGCCGCGCCCAGTTCTGATCGACTTTGTAGTTCCCGCCAGACTGCGCCGAGACACCCGGCGCGTCACCGAAAACGAAGCACAGCAGAAGTGCTGAAAGGACGGAGGCGATCAAGCGTGTGTTCACGTCGTAGCTCCCTTCGATCCGCGACTGCGTGCTGAATCCTGCCACAGATCGGCACTGTTCACCGCGCGATCAAGAATGTGTTGATGAGGCTTCTGCACGTCGCGAATGGCACGTCCACGACGATGACCATTGAAGCCGCCGGCATCCCAGGCGCGTGTTCCATCTGGGCCGATCCACTGCATGATGGACCAGTTCCCGCCGGGTTGAACGATGCGGAGCTGCTCGAGGTGCGCGCGCGCTATCTCGGACCAGCGGACGCACCCGAGCCGGACATGCGGCTGTGGCGAACTCCACTTGAACGCCACGAGTCCTACGACGAGCTGATCCTGTGGTTCGAACACGACCTGTTCGACCAGCTGAATCTGATTCAGTTGCTGGCGTGGGTTCGCGACCACCTTCCTGCAACGAAGCCCGTGTCGCTCATCTGCATCGGCGAGTTCCCTGGACGTCCCGACTTCAAAGGCTTGGGTGAGCTCACCCCAGATGAACTGGCGCCCCTCCTGGAAACGAGACGGCCTGTGGGTGAGCGACAGTATGTGTTGGCGCGACGGGCCTGGCAGGCCTTCCGTGAGCCGACGCCCGAGGCGCTGGACGAGCTGCGGCGAGACGACACGTCGGCGTTGCCGTATCTCGCCGCGTCGATCACCCGCTTTCTCCAGGAATACCCGTGGACGACCGACGGACTCTCGCGAAGTGAGCGCCGGCTTCTCGAGCTGGCGGGCGGGACCGGGATCGCCTTGCGGGAAGCGTTCCCGCGGATGTACGAAGGCGAACGCGTCTACCACATCACCCGCGAGTCGTTGGCCGAGCTGGCAGAGGCCTTGTCATGCACATCACCTCCGCTCCTCGCTGTGGATCGCTCAGGTACTCCAGGAAGCCAGGACCTCCGGGGCGTTGTGACCCTTACGGACACGGGTCGATCGGTGTTGTCGGGCCGGCAGGACCGGGTGGCGACCTGCGGCATCGACCGGTGGCTCGGCGGAGTGCATTTACAGAACGGCAGCCGGATCTGGCGATGGGACAACGCGGCTCAGCGAATCGCCTATAGCTGAGCGAGCGAATAGCTGGTGCTCCTTCCCCCGGCGGTGTTGCGAACCAGCACGCCGCGTTCGACAAGCTGCTGGATGTCCCGCAGCGCGGTATCCTGCGAGCTCTTCGTCAGCGAGGCCCACTTCGAGGTCGTCAGGTTTCCCTCAAAGCCTTCGAGCAGGCGATTGATCACCAGCCGCTGTCGCTCGTTCAGCGGCACCTCGCGCAGCCTCTCCCAGTGCCGCGCCTTCGCGATCACGCTCGAGAGCGCGGTCTGCGCCCCCTCGATCGCGCGCGTGAGACAACCGAGGAACCACTCCATCCAGGGCGTGATGTCCATGGTGCCCCGCTGCGTCTGCTCGAGGATGCGGTAGTACTCGTCGCGCTCCTGGCGGATCTGCGCCGACATGCTGTAAAACCGGCGCGGGCTCCCCTCCGATCTGGCGAGGGCCATATCCGCAATGGCTCGCGCGACACGGCCATTGCCGTCGTCGAACGGGTGAATCGTGACGAACCAGAGATGTACCAGCGCGGCCTTCAGCACCGGTTCGGCCGTCACGGGACCCTCGAACGACTCCAGGAACCGGCGCATCTCCGCGTCCAGGCGCGCGGCGACGGGTGCTTCGAAGTGCACCCGCTCGCGCCCGATTGGACCGGACACCACCTGCATCGGCGCTGTGCCGCGCGCGGACGCGCGCGCGTCGTCCCGCCACGCGCCCACCGTGATGCGGTGCATCCCGCTCCGCCCGGCCGGGAACAGCGAGGCGTGCCAACCAAAGAGCCGTTCTTCCGTGAGGGCCCGGTCGTAGCGCTGTGTCGCGTCGAGCATCATCTCGACGACACCTTCGACGTGTCGGTCGGCGGGTTTCAAGCCGCCGATGTCCATCCCCAGCCGCCGCGCGACCGACGAACGCACCTGGTCGGCGTCCAGCTTCTCGCCTTCGATCTCGCTGCTCTTCAGAACATCGTCCGTGAGCGTCCTGAGAACGGCTTCCTCCTTGATCTTGAAGCCGAGCGCCTCCATCTGGCCGATGAGACGCCCCTGCAGATGCCTGGCGGCCGCCAGTGGAGCCGCCAGACGCCTGTCGTCCCAGCGGAACCTCGGCCACTCCGAAAGCTCATGGATATACATCGACATTCACCGCTGAATAAGCGGTGATTATACCGCCCCTCGCCGCATCTAACGCCAATGTCCGCAATTCATGCGGTGATTATCGGCTCGTTCGCCGCAAATGGGCGTCAAAGCCGTGGTTGGCTGGCGGCCCGACCGGCAAGCGGCGGTTACAATCCGCATCTCGAAGGACAGCCGGGAAATGCAGCATCGTGAAAACGCGTGTTGTGCCCCGGCCGTTTAGGGGAGGAGTAGCTGTGGTGAAAAGACTGGCCCTAGTCGCAATCTGCCTCGTGTACCCGTACGGCGACGCGGCGGCACAAGACGCAAAAACCGTGATCGCCAACGCGCAAAAGGCATTGGGCGATCCCAAATCCATCACGTATTCGGGTTCGGCGAAAGATGTGGCCTTCCAACAGTGCGGGGCCAATGCCACTCAGATGACCTGTCAGGGCGCGCACAACCCGATGCGGCCAATCGCGAACTACGTTCGCGTCATCGACCTGGCGGCGCCGGCCTCACGGCACACCGGCGGCACCAACAACATCGGGGCTGGCGGTTCGACCACGACGGCACCCGGCACATTCTTCCAGCAGGTGACGCCGCAGCAGGCGGACCTCTCCCAGCCGTGGGCGGGCTCGGTGGATTTTTATCTCACCCCCTGGGGCTTCCTGAAGGGTGCGGCAGAGAACAACGCCACCGCGAGCCGTCGCGGCAACCTGACCGTGCTCTCGTGGAGTCCGGCCGTCAAGGCACCGTCGGGCAAGGGCTACACCATCAACGGCTATGTCAATGACCGCAACCTGATCGAACGCGTGGAGACCTGGGTGGGCGAGAACATCATGGGCGACATGCACATCGTCGCCACTTACAGCGGGTGGAAGGACTTTGGCGGCGCCATGGCGCCGGCGAAGGTCGTTCAGACTCGCGGCGGCCTGCCGTTCTTCGAGGCCGACGTCACCGCCGCGCGTGCCAACCCCGCCGACGTCGCGACGCTCGCGCCTGCTCCCGCACCGCCGGCCGGCCGCGGCGGCGGCCCGCCTGCGGGTGGTCCTGGTGGCCCTCCCGCGTTGACCGTCACCGTCGAGAAGCTCGGCGACGGGCTCACCCGTCTGACCACTGGGCCCGGCAGCTACGACTCGCTGCTCGTGGAGTTCAGGGACTACGTGATGATGCTCGAGGCCGGCCAGCCCGAGGCCCGCAGCCTGGCCTACATCGCCGAGACCAAGAAGCTCTACCCGAACAAGCCGCTCCGGTACGTGTGGAACTCGCACCCGCATTCGGACCACACCGGCGGGCTGCCGGCGCTCGTTGCCGAGGGCGTGACGCTCATCACGCAGGAAAACAACAAGGAGTTCTTCGAAAAGGCGCTCAACACGCCGAGGACGCTGCTGAACGATACGCTGGCCAAGAGTCCGAAGAAGGTCAAGATCGAGACGATCGGCGCGAAGAAGGTCTACTCGGATGGCACGCGGACGGTGGAGTTCCACCACATCTACCCGTCGCCCCACTCCAACGGTCTGACCGTTGCGTTCATCCCGAAGGAGAAGATCCTGTTCCAGGCCGACTACACGTTGCCGGCCGCGGGGCAGCAGCCCAACGATCACATCCGCGCGCTCCAGCCCGCGATAGAGAAGCTGAACCTCGACTTCGAGCAGTACATGTCGGTGCACAGGGGGAACACGCCCCAGACCAAGGCCGACCTGTGGAAGGCCGTCGGGAAATAGCACAGCCGACTCTCTTCTGACGACAACGGCGGCCCCGGCCGCCGTTGTGCGTCCTGCCTCCATTCAAGGCGATCAGCGCAAGACCAGACTCGCCACTACGGTCGTGGCGACCAACAGCCCATAGAGGCCGACACAAGCCCACATGGCTCGCGACTGGGTTGGCTGGGGCCAATCCGTTCTCGAGATCCACCATGCTGCAAGCGGCAGCACCAAGATGCCGTGCATCAACGCGGCATGAACCGGCTTCAGCCAGCCGCCGGTCGCGTACGCGCCCTGCGGATCGCCGGCGAACACGAGCCGCACACCGGTCGCGATCATCAGACCACCGACGACCTGCGCGCCCACCAAGGCCACCAAACCGGCTTGGGTCGCCAGACGAACGCCCGCCGGCAGCGGCGCCCGATCCCGGAATGCCGCAACAGTCAGCGTCACGATGACCACGACGAGCGTGAATCCGCCGAACGCCAATGTTTGGGCCACCGCCGCGTCGAACGGCGTCTCCATGTTGAAGTGAGAGGGAACGGCCCGCCACGCCTGCATCGACACCAGGACGGTCTCGAGGACGCACGCCGCCGCGAAGATGCCGAGCAGCCACGCACGCGTTCGATCCGTGAGGGATACGAACCCGGCGATCAGCGTAACGTTGATCAATGTCAGCCCGAATGAGAGGCCGAAGGTTGCCGGCTTGCGCAGCGACAGCGGGCCTTCCCAAGAACCGCTGCTCATCAGTAGAACGACGACATGCACAAGGCCGCTAAGGATGAGCAGCGCACCGACTACGTAGGCAAGGCGCTCGACGGATCTCGGTTCGGAGGCCATGTCCATCGATCTTCGACGGCGACGGCCCGACGAAGTTCAAAGGATGGGCTGCACTACTTGCAGGAGAAACTGCCGGCGTCGTCCGTGCTTCCCCGGCCGCGGTACGTGGCGACTTGCGGATACGGGCATAACGGGCGCGTACGCAGCACCTTCCCATGCTCGACGCGTGAGGCGATCACCTCGTTCGGCGCTTGATTCCGCTCCACCCAGTTCCGCATGACGCCCAGCATGTCGAACGTGTCCGTGCCCGGGCCGCCGTTGCACTCGATCATCCCCGGCACCATGTAGAGGCGAACGGCGCGCTGCGCCTGCGCCGGACCAAGCGTCGCGCGCACGCGCTCGTAGTAGTCCAGCACCGCGCCCGCCGGCACAAGAGCGTTGTTCCATCCTCCCGACAGGATCAGCTTGCCGCCCTGCTTCACGAAGGCCGAGATGTCGGGGTTCGACGCGTTCACGCGGGCGATGTCCGACTGATCGGCCAGCGCGACGTGGCGGTCGAAATCAACGGGGCTCGTGCGGTAGTCCCAGGCCGGATCCTTGAGCACCACGTCGCGCAGCGTGCTCGTGGCGATCCCGATCGGGCCAGCCGCGTCGGTGAAGAAGCTCCAGTCCAGCTCGCTCCCGCGATAGAGCCCCGGCCAGACGCGCCCCTTGGTTCGCGGATTGGACGGCCCTGCGTAGACCTTCTGCGCCGCGTCCACCTGTTGCGGCGTCAGGCAGCTCGGCCCGTCGCCAGCCCGGCACTCGATTTCCTTGGGATCGAACGCGCAGCTGAGCGGGTTCTCGAGCAGCCCGTCCTTCACGCCGTCCAGCAGATCGCACCTGGCCAGCACGGCGTCGTGCAGGACGCGCAGCTTTGGCGGCGGCATCACGGCCACGCCGTTGGGATGGGTGGCCTGCCAGAGCCACATCTGCCCGAAGATCTGCCGCGTCAGGTGCGCCGCGTGACCACCCACGACGACGCCGTTGTAGTCCGCGGGGTATTTCTGGACCTCGTGTAGCGCCGCGGCGGAGCCGCCGCCGCATTCGATCATGTAGGAGAACCTGTGCGCGCTGCCGTAGTAGGCGGCGGTCAGCGCCTTTCCGGCGACGGTGGTCTCGTGCATGGCGCGGCCGGCGAAGTCCGTCACCTTGTCCGGCGCCTGCATCCAGGCGGTGTCGCCACCCTGATGCCCCGTGTCGGTGCTGGCGACCGCGAACCCGTCGGTCAGGCCGACGCCCATCGCGTTGTAGTTGATGACGCCGCCCAGCCCGTTGGGGCTCGTGCCGCGAAAGTTCCCGTTCCAGCCGGCAACCGGCAGCCACAGCTCCATCCGGATGTCCGAGGACGGCGACGGCTTCAGCGTGGCCGCGACGCGGCAGAAGGCGGGAAGCGTGCTGAACGGCGGGATGCCGCGCCCGCCGTTGTATCCGAGGCCCAGCCCCGCCGTGTTCGCCGTCACGCGCCCCGGAACATCGGGGACCGCGCCGATGGTGCCGGCGAGCGCCGACGAGCCGCCTCCACCTCGGGGAGCAAAGCTCGCCGGGAGAGTGAACCGGCCCGCCTCCACCACCTGCGCCGACGTGATCTGCGTGTTGGGCAGCGCCAATGCTGCCAGCCTCTCGCAGTCTGCGGGCGTCCGCGTCAGGTTCTGCGCGGTCGCCACTGCCGGCAGGATCGTGATGACCAGGAGCAGCAGTGAACGCATGGCCGAGAGAATTACCGGACCGCCTTGAACACGCGCTCGTCGAGCGGGCTCCCCGTCAGCGGCTGCAGCTCGTCCCGATAGCGCTTTGTGGGCGCCGCCGCGACGTGCGCGTCGAGAGCCGCCTGATCACGCCATGTTTCCACGACCGTGAAATGGTTGGCGCGCATCATGTGCTGCAGCACGTCGAACCGCAGGTTCCCCGGTTCCTGCCGGCTGGCCTCGGCCAGGCGCGCCAGCATCGGGGCCACGGCGGGGTTGGGCGCCACGTCCACGTGCGCGATCACAGACACCGCAGCCGCGCCGCCGGCCTCGCGGGCCGGAGCGACGGCGAGGGTCTTGTAGGGGCGCTCGTCGTAGCCGCTGACGCGGATGGGAGCGAGGGCTTCGGTCAACCGCGTCCTCGGGGCCGTGTCGCGCGCGTCGAACGCTTTCTGGTCGCGCCACGCTTCGAGCACCACAAAGTGACCCGGACGGCCGATCTGCTCGAACGCGTCCACACGCAAACAGCCGTCAAGGCGCAGGCTGGCGTCGCGGTAGGCGGTCAGCGCGCGCGTGGCAGCGCCGGCTCCTGCCCCGGTCGTCTCGACATAGGCGACCGCGTGGAAGGTGGTGTCGGCGGCCGGGGCCTGTGCGCGAACCGGCGTCCACACCGCCACGGTCAACGCAAGAATCAGCAGGACTCAGTCGGCTCATGGCCCAGAGGTTACATCAGCGGACTGTCGGCGGAAGTTGGTCGTTGGTAGTTGGTCGTTCGTGGCTATGATTGGGGTTCCCCCCGATCCGAAGTGTCTGCCTCCATGGGATTTGCTGGATTCCATCCCGTCGTCCGTCAGTGGTTCTCGACAGAGGTCGGAGAACCGACGCCCGCGCAGCTGCGCGGCTGGGACTCGATTGCGGCCGGCCGCCACACGCTCATCGCCGCGCCCACGGGCTCCGGCAAGACGCTGGCGGCCTTCCTCACCGCGATCAACGCGCTCCTCGAGGAGAGCCTCGCAGCGCCGCTGCCGGACGAGGTGCGCGTCCTCTACGTGTCGCCGCTCAAGGCGCTGAGCGCGGACATCCACAAGAACCTGGCCGAGCCACGCGCAGGGATTCAGCGCCTGACGTTGGAGACCGGGCTGCAACCAGCGGCGATCACGGCGGCCGTGCGAACCGGCGACACCACGCCGACAGAGCGTGCCACGATGCTGCGGACGCCGCCGCACATCCTGGTCACGACACCGGAATCGCTGTATCTCCTGCTCACGTCGGACCGCAGCCGGCAGATGCTGCGCACCGTCCGCACGGTGATCGTGGACGAGATTCACGCCGTCATCGGCTCGCGCCGCGGCGCACACCTCGCGCTCACCCTCGAACGGCTGGCGGCGGTGGCGGAACGTCCGCTGCAGCGCATCGGTCTGTCGGCCACGCAGACGCCGATCGAGGAAGTGGCCAGATATCTCACGGCCGGCGACTCCGCCGGCTGCACCATCGTGGACGTCGGGCACAGGCGTCACTTGGATCTCGGCGTCGAGATCCCGCGCTCGCCGCTCGACGCGGTGATGTCGCACGAGGTCTGGGCGGAATACTACGACCGGCTCACCTCCCTCATCACGGCCCACCGCACGACGCTGATTTTCGTGAACACGCGGCGCCTGGCGGAGCGCGTTGCACGGCACCTGAGCGACCGGCTCGGCGAGGATGCGGTGACCGCGCACCACGGCAGCCTGTCGAAAGAGAGGCGCCTCGACGCGGAGTCCCGGCTGAAGTCCGGGCAGCTGAAGGCACTCGTCGCCACGGCGTCGCTCGAGCTTGGCATCGACATCGGCCACGTGGACCTGGTCTGCCAGATCGGTTCACCGCACCGCATCGCCACGCTGTTGCAGCGGGTCGGCCGGTCGGGCCATACGATCGCCGGTACTCCGAAGGGCCGGGTGTTTCCCGTGTCGCGCGACGATCTGGTGGAGTGCGCGGCCCTGCTGCGGGCCATCCAGGCCGGCCAGCTCGATGCGATCGTGTCGCACGACGCGCCGCTCGACGTCCTGGCGCAGCAGATCGTGGCCGAGACCGCGTGCCGCGACTACTCGGAGGACGATCTCTTCGCGCTCTCCACGGGCGCGTGGCCCTATCGCGCCCTCACCCGCGCGTCCTTCGACAGCGTGCTGCGGATGACGGCCGAGGGCTTCGCCACGCGCCGCGGCCGCCGCGCGGCCCTGGTGCACAGGGACGAGGTCAACGCCACCGTTCGCGCACGCCGTGGCGCGCGGCTCCTGGCCCAGACATCGGGAGGTGCCATCCCCGAGGTCGCCGACTACCGGGTCGTGCTCGATCCGGACGACACCTTCATCGGCACGCTCAACGAGGATTTCGCGATCGAGAGCAACGCCGGCGACATCTTCCAGTTGGGCAACGCGTCGTGGCAGGTCCTGCAGGTGGCCGGGGGCAACGTGCGGGTTGCCGACGCCAAGGGAGCGCCGCCGACGATCCCGTTCTGGCTGGGCGAGGCGCCGGCCCGCAGTGACGAGCTGTCGCATGCGGTCAGCGATCTTCGCGCTGAGGTCGATCGGCGGCTCGATGAAGCGTCGTCTGGCGACGCCGTTGTGGACTGGATGATCGCGGAGACGGGACTCGAGCGTGAGGCCGCTGGCCAGGCCGTGTCCTATCTGGCAGAGGGCCGGCGCGCGCTCGGCGTGATCCCGTCGCAGGAGACGCTCGTGCTCGAGCGGTTCTTCGACGAAGCCGGCGGGATGCAGCTGGTGATGCACGCGCCCTTCGGCAGCCGCATCAACAAGGCCTGGGGGCTGGCGCTGCGGAAGCGTTTCTGCCGGCAGTTCAACTTCGAGCTGCAGGCAGCCGCCACCGAAGATGCCCTGATGCTCTCGCTGGGGCCGCAGCACTCGTTCCCGCTGTCGGACGTCTTCCGCTATCTGCACTCGGAAACGGCCCGCGATGTGCTCGTGCAGGCGTTCCTCGACGCGCCGGTGTTCAAGACGCGCTGGCGGTGGAACACCACCATTTCGCTTGCGGTGCCGCGCGCGAAAAGCGGACGCAAGGTGGCGCCACAGATTCAGCGGATGGTAGCCGACGACCTGATGGCAGCCGTGTTCCCTGACGCGGCGGCCTGTTTGGAGAACATCCCCGGCGATCGGCAGATTCCCGATCACCCACTCGTGTCCCAGACCGTGCGCGATTGCCTCGAGGAGGCGATGGACTTCGAAGGGCTTCGCACCGTGCTGGACCGGATCCACGGGGGCGAGCTGCGGCTCATATCGCGCGACACGCCCGAGCCGTCGCTCTTCGCCCACGAGATCCTGAACGCCAAGCCGTACGCGTTTCTGGACGACGCGCCGCTGGAAGAGCGCCGGAGCCATGCCGTGCAAACGCGGCGGGCTACAGACCCCGCGTCGGCCGGCGATCTGGGCGCGCTCGATCTCGATGCCATTGCGCGCGTGCGCGAGGAGGAGCGTCCGGATCCGCGCGATGCCGACGAGCTGCACGATGCATTGCTGACGGCGGGGTTTCTGACCGGCGGCGAGCTGGAGGGTGCGCGCCCGGAGCTCCTCGAGACGCTGACGGCGGCGCGCCGCGCGGGTCACGCACTTTTCGGCGAATCGACGCCGCATTCGCGCCGGATCATCGTGGCTGTCGAACGGCTGCCCGAATTGCGCGCGATCCACCCGGACCTGACCGTGCCGCCCCCCGCGAAGCGGGGCAAAAAGACACTGTCGTCGCGAGGCGCAGCCTCGCGACCCTGCAGCCGCCGGCCTCCCGGCTCGCGAAATCCTGGACGCGCGGCGACGCGATCGCCGAGGTCCTGCGCGGCAGGCTCACGCTGACCGGCCCTGTCACCGGTTCTGCGCTGGCCGATTCGCTCGGCATTCCACCCGCCGCCGCGGACGCTGCGCTGCTGCAGCTCGAAGCGGACGGCGTGGTCCTGCGTGGCCGCTTCACTCCAGGCGAAACAGCACTCGAGTGGTGCGATCGCACGCTCCTCGCCCGCATTCACCGCTACACGCTGAACCGGCTTCGCGCCGAAATCGAGCCGGTCAGCCCGGCGGATTTCATGCGCTTCCTGTTCCGCTGGCAGCACGTCGAGAAATCGTCCAGGCTGACCGGACTGGACGGCCTGCGCGAGGTGGTCGCCGCACTCGACGGCTACGAGCTGGCGGCTGCGGCGTGGGAGCGTGCCGTGCTGCCGGCGCGGCTCGACCGCTATGAGCCGTCGATGCTCGACATGATCTGCCTGGCGGGAGAGGCTGGATGGGCGCGGCTCTCGCCGGCCCAGCCTCAGGGAAGCCCCGTGCCTGCGCTCGTGCCGGCAACGCCGATCGCGCTGGTCCTGCGCGAGAACGCGGATGCGTGGCGAGCGCTGAGGCCAGCCGCGGAGGAGCCGCCGCTCGGCGACGAGGCTCGCCACGTCCTGTCGATGCTGCGCGCACGGGGTGCGTCGTTCTTCGGCGATCTCGCGACGGCCAGCGGGTTCGACGCCGACCAGCTTCAGCAGGCCATCGGCGCGCTGGTCGCCAGCGGGCTCGCCACATCGGACGGATTCGCGGGACTACGCGCCCTCGTCTGGGCGGCGCGCGGACGCCCGGTGCCGCGCAATCGCGGCAGCAGGTTCGCTGGCCGATGGACCGCGATCGAAGAGACTGGCGAAGCCTTCCCTCGCGACGAGGCGGTCGAGCTGCAAGCGTGGACGCTGCTCCGCCGCTACGGCGTCGTGTTCCGGCGGCTGCTGACCCGCGAGACGAACGCCGCTCCGTGGCGGGAGCTCGCGCGCGTCTACCGGCGGCTCGAGGCGCGCGGCGAGATCCGCAGCGGGCGGTTCGTCACGGGCATGTCTGGCGAGCAGTTCGCGCTTCCGGACGCCGTCGAACGGCTGCGCGAGGTGCGGCGCATCCCGGCCGACGGCAGTCTTGTGACCATCAGCACGGCCGATCCGCTGAACCTCGCGGGGATCGTCACCGCTGGCGAGCGAATCCGGACCGCCGGCCGCAACCGGCTTGTCTATCGAGACGGCGCGCCACTGGCCGTCATCGAAAAGGGCGTCGTGCGAGAGCTGTCGCCCATCGACCCCGGCATCGCCGCCGACGTCTCACACGCACTCGAGGCGCGGTTCGTGCCGGCACTCGCCGCGCGTTACGTTGACCGGAACCGGAACATGCCCGTGGGGCGAGACGTCTAAGCAGTCGTTCAAAGATGCCGAACACCACCAGCGACGATTCCCCCGGGAAACCGCTCCGGTTGTGGCCGGGCCTCATCGCCGTGACGGCGCAGTGGCTGGGCATGTTCGTGGTTCCCTCGCTCGCCCCGGAGATCGGCATGACGGCGTTCGTCGCCGGCATCGCCAGTGGACTGGGTGTCGTGCTGTGGTGGCTGTTTCTGAGCCGGGTGCCCTGGGCGGAACGCCTGGGAGCCATCGTGCTGATGGTGGCCGGCGTATTTGCCGCGTCGCGCCTCGTTCACGAGTCCGTCTCAAACGGCATGCAGGGGGCCATGCCGATCATCTATGCCATCCCGGCCTTGGGCCTCGCGCTCGTCGTCTGGGCAGTGGCCAGCCGCCGGCTATCCGCGGGACCCCGGCGAGGCGCTCTGGTGGGGGCGATCCTGCTGGCGTGCGGCGTACTGACACTCATCCGGACCGAAGGCATCATCGGGGGTTTCAGGTCGGATCTCAGATGGCGCTGGACGCCAACGGCTGAAGAGCGGCTCCTTGCCCAGGCCGAAGAGGAGCCGCGGGTACCGTTGCCGGCCCCGGCCGCAACGGCTCCGGGGCAGACGCCAGCACCAGAGACAGGCGATGTCGCGGCGAACTCGGAGGACGGTCCCGCTGTCGCCACCGTCGAAACGCCCGCCCCCGCCGGAGACGCGGAAGCGGCGCCAGCCCCCGTTGCGTCGCGTGCTGAGTGGCCCGGCTTCCGCGGTCCCGAGCGCGATGGCGCGATCCGCGGCGTGCGAATCGAGACGGACTGGTCTCGCACGCCACCGATCGAGGTGTGGCGCCGCGCGATCGGGCCTGGGTGGTCGTCGTTCGCGGTGCAGGGGGATCGGGTCTACACACAAGAGCAGCGCGGTGACGAGGAGGTCGTTTCCGCCTACCAGCTGAGCACCGGGCAACCTGTGTGGAGACATGCCGACAAGGCCCGGTTCTGGGAGTCGAATGGCGGCGCCGGTCCCAGGGCAACGCCGGCTCTGGGCCACGGCCGCGTCTACGCGTTGGGCGGCACGGGAATCCTGAGCGCGCTCAACGCCCGCGACGGATCTCGAGTCTGGTCGCGCAACGCGACCGCAGATACGGGGGCGGAGGTTCCGGGTTGGGGCATCGCCAGCTCGCCACTCGTGGTCGGGGACGTGGTCATCGCGGCCACCGCCGGGTTGCTGGCTGGCTACGACGCCGCCACCGGGAACCCGCGATGGTTCGGCCCCAAAGGCGGCTGGGGCTACAGCTCGCCGCACCTCTCCACGATCGGCGGCGTGCCGCAGGTGGTGCTGCTGCACGGCCCGGGCGCCGTCAGCGTCGCCCCGTCCGACGGCTCGGTGCTGTGGAAGCATGAATGGCCCGGCGACGGCATGGTGCAGCCTGCCGTGCTCGCGGGCGGTGACATCCTGATCGGCAGCGGCTCGGGCCTGTCGTCCAACACCGGTATGCGTCGCGTCTCCGTCGCGCACCAGGCGGACGGGTGGAGCGTGAAAGAGCGCTGGACCTCAACCGGGCTGAAGCCGTACTTCAACGACTTCGTGGTGCACGCCGGCCACGCGTTCGGCTTCGACGGCAGCATCCTGGCGGCGATCGACCTCGAAGACGGCAAGCGCAAGTGGAAGGGCGGCCGCTACGGCCACGGCCAGCTGGTGCTGCTGGCCGACCAGGACCTGCTGCTGGTGCTGTCGGAGGAAGGGGAGCTGGCGCTGGTCAAGGCGACCACCGATCAGTTCACAGAGGTCGCGCGTTTCAAGGCCATCGAGGGCAAGACCTGGAACCACCCGGTGCTCATCGGCAACCTGCTGCTGGTGCGCAACGGCGAGGAGATGGCTGCGTTCCGCCTGCCCGCCGCGAGCCGCTGAAGCACTCGGCCTAGCGCCAGCCACGCCAGCGTTCACCGCAGCCAGCCGGCCGCCAACTGCTTGCCGTGCGCGGTGATGGCGTTGCGCATGAACATGGCCACGGTCACCGGCCCGACGCCGCCCGGCACCGGCGTGACCCAGCTCGCCACTTCTTTCACCGCGTCGGTGTCCACATCACCCACGATGCTCACTTTGCCGTCCGCACCGGTCACCTGGTTGATGCCGATGTCGATGACGGCCGCACCCGGCTTCACCATGTCCGCCTTCAAGAAGTGCGGCTTGCCGACGGCCACCAGCACCGCGTCGGCCCGGCGTGAGTGCGCGGCCACCGAGCGTGTCAGATGGTGGCAGACCGTGACCGTCGCGCCCTCGGCCATCAACATGAACGCGGCCGGCTTGCCGACAATCTCGGAGTGGCCCACCATCACCACTTCCAGGCCGTGCAGCGCGAGGCCGGTGGCCTTGATCAGCTCCACCGACGCCGCGGCGGTGCAAGGCGCCAGTGCCAGGTCGTTGTAGACGATGTTTCCGATGGACGCGGGGTTCATCCCCTCGATGTCCTTCAGCGGGTGGATCGCCGAGGCGAGCGAGCGCCCGTGGATGTGCGGCGGCACCGGGCGCTGCAGGATGACGCCCAGAACGTCCCTGTCGTCGTTCATCGCCACGAGCCGCGCCTTGCACTCCTCCTGGCTGAGCGCGCTCGGCCACGCCTGATCCTCGAAGCGCAGGCCCACGCGCCGCGCGGCGCTTGCCTGGGCACGCTCGTAGACCGAAGCGGCGCCGTGCTCGCCAATACTGACCGACACCAGGCGTCCGATCACGTGGGTAACAGCCGCTTCCCGCACGCGGGCCGCCAGCTCGTCGAGGATGCGGTCGCGCACGGCGCGGCCGTCCAGGAGCCTGTGGTCCTTCACTCGCAAATCTCCGCCCGCGGTCATCGTGGCCACTATATCCTTCGGGTACCTGTGCGAAGAACTGCATTCGCCGTCGCGCTGCTGGCCGCTGCCCTGCCGATCCACGCCCAGGTGCGGACCGCGGACGCCACCGTCCGCGGCCTTCGCGCCGACGACTTCCCACGCCTCGTGAAGCTGGCCGAGAACGTCTACGCCTACGAGGACCTGAACGGCACGATTGACTCGAACACCGCGTTCACCACCAACAGCTTCATCATCGTGACCACTGACGGCGTCATGGTGGTGGACGGCCAGGGCAGCATCTCCAAGACCAGGCGGCTGGTGGAGGAGGTCGCGCGGCTCACGCCCCAGCCCATCAAGTACGTCGTCGTCGGCGCGGATCACAGCGACCACGTCGCGGGCAACAGCGCCTTTCCGGCCGCCGCGACGTTCATCTCGCACCCGAAGTCGAAGCGCGTCATCGAAGAGATGGCGGCGCGGCAACCGGCGGGCGCGCCCCGTATGCCGGTGCCGCAAGAGACCGTGTCGGATCGCCGGGTCATGAAGATGGGCAGCACCGAGATCCAGATTCTGTTTCTCGGGCGCGGGCACACCGGCGGCGACCTCGAAGTGTTCCTGCCGCGCGAGAACATCCTGTGGATGAGCGAGACGTTCTTCAACCGGATCTACCCGTCGGTGGGCGGCAACCGCAGTGCGTATCCGATCGAGTGGCTGGAGACGGTGAAGAAGGCCAAGGCGATGAAAGCCGGCCTCTACTTACCGAACCACGGCTTCATCGACAGCCCGGCCGTGCTCAACGAGGAGATGGACAACTTCGTTCGCGCGCTGGAGAACCTGGTGTCGGAGTCCCGCCGGCTCCATGCCGCGAAGGTGTCCGCCGAGAACGCGCCGCGCCTCATCAACCTCGGCGAGTTCCAGGTACTGGTATCGCGCGGCCAACAACCTGCCGGACGCGATCCGCCAGACGTACCTGGAGATCGAAGGCAAGCTGCCACCGTAGCGGTCACTGGCGCTGGAGCGCGATGATCGGCTCGATCTTCATCGCTCGGCGCGCCGGGAAGTAGCAGGCCGCGGCGGCGACCGCGATCAACAGCAGCGACACGCTGGCGAACGTCAGCGGATCGGCGGGGGTGACGCCGAAGAGCAGGCTCGAGCCGGCACGCCCCACGAGCAGCGCGCCGGCGAGGCCGAAACCGGCGCCTGCCGCGGTCAGCTGCATCCCCTCCCGCGCGATGAGGCCAAAAATATCCGCCGCCCGTGCGCCGACGGCCGCGCGGATGCCGATCTCCTGCGTCCGTGTCGTCACCGTGTAGTGCACGAGGCCGTACACGCCGATGCCGGCGAGAATCAGGGTCAGGCCGGCAAACGACACGAGCAGCAGTGTCTGAAAGCGGCGCTGCGCGAGCGATCGTTCCAGCCTCGCGTCCAGTGTCGTCACGGCGTAGAGCGGCACATCCGGGTCAACGCGGCGGACGGCAGCCCGAATGGACGGCAAGATCGTCAGCGGATCGGCCGCGGCCGTGCGAACGAGCAGCGTCGCCAGGCGCGGCGGATTCTGCCTCAGCGCCTCGAACAGCTGCGGGATCGGCTCGATCTCCAGGCCCTGCCGGCGCATGTCGGCGACCACGCCCACCACCGTGAGCCAGGGCGTATCGGCGTTCGGCGGGCCGAACTTGAAGCGCCGGTCGAGCGGATCCTGGCCGGGCCACAGCCGTCGTGCCATCAGCTCGTTGACGATGACGACAGCCGGTGTGCCAGGCCGATCGGTGCTGGAGAAGAAGCGGCCCTGCACGAGCCGGGTCCCCACCGTGCTGAAGACGCCCTCGCTGGCCTCGTCGGCGCGCAGCCGCACGCGCTGCGAGATCGCGCCGGACCCGCCGTCGATGGTGATCAACCGCTCGGCGTCGCTCGACACGAGCAGATCGCTGACGATGCCCGTGCTCTCCACGCCGCGCAGCGACCGCAACTCGTCAAGCACCTCCAGGTAGAAATCGGCGCGTTGATTCGGCTCGGCGAATGCCGTGGTCGAGAGCTGCAGCGACAGGATGCGCTGCGGCCTGAAGCCGGGATCGACGCCCGCTACCTGCTGCCAGCTGCGAATCAGCAGTCCGGCGCCAGTCAGAAGGACAATGGCCAGCGCCAGTTCCGCGATCACGAGCGCGCGGCGGATACTGCGTGCAGCCGCCCCCGCCGACGATCCTCTTGCGCCTTCCTCCCGCGGCAGTCGCGAGTAGCGCCGCATGAGTGCCGGCGCCAGGCTGATCAGGATGCCCGTCAGGGCGGTGGCAGCCACGACGCCTGCGAGCACGCGTCCGTCGATGGCAGTCTCGTCCAGCCTCGCCAGGTCCTCCGGGCCATACGCCTGGATGACGCGCACCGCTGCGGCGGCAATGTACACGCCGAGGGCGCCCGCAATCGCCGCAAGAGCAATGCCTTCAGCGAGCAACTGGCGGACGATGCGGCCGGGGCTCGCACCCAATGTCGCCCGAATCGCCATCTCGCGAGTGCGGCTGATGGCCCGCGCCAGCGACAGTCCGGCCACGTTGGCCGCGGCGACGAGCAGCACGCAGAACACCGCGCCGGCCAGCAGCCACAGGGCCAGCCGCGGTGTATCGCCAACGATGAAGCGGCTCAGCGGCATGACGCTGGCGCCTTGGACGCGATTGTCTGCCGGGACATCCCGATCGAGCGTCCGGGCAATCGCGCTGACTTCTGTTTCCGCCTGTCCGGCGTTCACGCCCGGGCGCAAGCGGCCCCAGGCGAACCACGAACCCGCGTTGCGCGCTGTCCGGCGCTCCTCCCAGTCCGGAAACAGGGTGTGCGGTTCCCAGACATCCCGGTCGGCACCAAGGAGTCCGGGCGGCAGGACGCCGACGATCTGTGAAGCGGCGCCGTCGAGCACCAGGTTCGCGCCGATGGCCTCGCGCGAGCCACCGAACCGCTCCTGCCAGAATTCGTGACTGATGAGCGCCAGCCGGCGGCGCTGCGCAGCGTCATCGTCGGTCAAGAGTCGCCCCTCGAGGGCGCGGATGCCGAGGAGCGGGAAGAAGTTCGGCGACACTCGCGCGACGCGGATGCGTTCGGCGCCCTCCGGGCCCGACAACGTCACGGTCACCGGATCCATGACCGCGATGTCCTCGAAGCTTCGCCCGGCACGCCAGGCTTCGACCATCGCATACGACGGGCGTCCTCGCACGTCCTGCCCGGGTGCGCCTACCCAGATCACCGCCAGCCGATCCGGCGCATCGAACGGGAGCGGGCGCAGCAGCACGGCGTTCACGACGCTGAACATCGCGGCGGTCGCGCCGATGCCGAGGGCCAGCGTCATCACGGCCACTATCGTGAAAGTCGGCGCCGCGACCATCTGGCGTATGCCGAACTTGACGTCGCGCTGCAGCTCGTCGAGCCAATTCACCGTAGGCATCGTGACCTTCCGGGCACAAGCACGAAGCAAGTGTGATACCAAGGGCTCGCGCCTGCGAAAGCGCTGTCTCGAAACGACGCTGACGTGTAAGCGGGCCGGTCGCGGGAACAAGACGTCCCATCGGCGGACGCCGTTCAGCTGGCCGTCCGCGCCACCAACTCGTCCAGGAACGGGACGTGACCCGGCAGCAGACGCCGGCGGGCCTCGTCGATGTCAAACCAGGCGGCGCGATCGATCTCCGGAAACTCTTTCAGACTGCCTGAGCCTCTGGGCCATTCCATCTGAAACGTGTTGCTGCGCACCTGCTCCGGGTCGTAGGCCGCTTCGACAGCCCACGCGTGGACCGTCTTGCCGCTCGGCTGCTTTCTCGGCGTCAGCGGTGTCACCGCCCCGGTCACCTCGAACCCGGTCTCCTCCGTGAACTCCCGCTTCGCGGCCTCGAGCGCATCCTCCGGCGGCTCGAATTCGCCTTTCGCCAGCGACCAGGCGCCGAGATCCTTCTTCGCCCAGAACGGGCCGCCCGGGTGCACCAGGAACACCTCGAGCCGTCCGTCCGAGAGTCGATACGGCAGAATCGCCGCGCTGGTCTTCGCCTTCGGCACGTCAGGCCCTGCGCGTGACGGCCTGCACTTCCGCAGGCGTCAGCAGCCGCCACTTGCCGATCGGCAGCTTCCCGATTGCCAGCGGCCCGATCTTCACCCGCACCAGCTTCAGCACGTGCGCATCCAGCGCCTCGACCATCCGTCGCACTTGCCGGTTCCGCCCTTCCGTCAAGGCGATCTCGAAATGGGTGTACTTCGCCGAGTCGCGCACGCGCCGGACCGTGGCAGGCCGGGTGGGCCCGTCGGCCAGCTCGATGCCGTCGCGAAGCTGCTGAAGCTGTGCGTCGGTCAGCACCACAGAGGCCTTCACCAGATAGGTCTTCGTCACGTGCGACTCCGGATTCGTCACGCGCTCGGCGAACTGGGTGTCGTTGGTCATCAGCAGCAAGCCGGATGTGTCGAAGTCCAGCCGCCCGACCTGCGACAGGAACGTGCCAACGTCGGCAACAAGGTCATAAACAGTCGGCCGGCCCTGAGGATCCTTGTGGGTCGTCAGGTAGCCAGCAGGCTTGTAGAGCAGCACGTACAGGCGCTCACGAGCGACCAACGGCTTGTCGTCCAGCCGCACGCGGTCGCGCTCCAGGTCGATCCACTGGTCCGGGTTACGAGTCAGGATGCCGTTCACCGTGACGCGGCCGGCGTGAATCCAGCTGCGGGCCTCGACGCGGGAGCCGACCCCCGCCTTGGAGAGCACGCGCTCCAGCGTCTTGAGCGGGCGCTCCTTAGACGGCGCTACTACCCGCGTGGGCAAGGTAACCGGCCAGGTGCTCCATCAGGTCGCGCGCGTCGTCCTCGGCACCGTGAATGAAGGTGGATTTGCGGCGGCGCAGCACAGGGAGCCCGAGCGCATACAGGCCGGGGGCATCCACCACGCCGCCCTCGTGCCGCAGAAAACCCTTGCGATCGAGCACCGGCACGTCCAGCCAGCTGTAGTCCGGATGCGATCCAGTGGCCCAGACGATCGTGCGGATCCGCCCGCTCGTGAGGTCGAGCCCAAGGGGCGACGACACCGGGGGCTGCGTGGGTTCGAACCGTTCCGGCGGGCCGATCTCCGCGTCGCGCGCGTGCTCGCGGGCCCACTCGTCGAACGTGTCGAGCAGCCGCTCCATCTTCAGGTCCGCCAACGCGAATTGATTCCGCAAGCCGCCGGAGAAGAGCGCCTTGCCGTCGCGCACGGCAGCCAGCCGGCCGACGAGCGTGACCCCGGACGCTCGCAGCGCGTTGAGATCCAGCGTGCTGCGCTCGGGCGTCCCGACCAGCTGGGGCGACGGCAGGCCTCGCGCGCGGGTCAAATCGTCGATCTCGTCGTAGCGCTGGTTCCAGACGCCGGACGCCTCCATCCACCACAGCACGTCGCGGCCGCGATAGGTCCGCGGCATGCGCACGTGCTCGCCCACGCAGAGCGTGACCGGCCGGCCCGAACGGCTGATCTCGTCGGCCAGTTGCACGCCGCTGGCGGACGCGCCCACGACAAGCACTCCACCCTCCGGCAGCTGGCCGGGATTCCGGTAGTCGAGCGACGACACACACTCGATCGACGAAGGAATCGCCTGGCGCACGGCCGGCACGTTGGCGATGTTGCAGGCGCCGCTCGCGAGCACCACGCAGCGGCACCGCAGCTCACCGTTGTCCGTGGCGACGTGGTACCCGTCGTCGGCTTGCCGGAGCGATGTGACGACAGTGTGCGGACGAACCGGGGCGGCCGCAGCCTGCGCGAACCGCGAGATGAAGGCGATCACCTCGGGCATCGTCATGAAGCCGTCGGGATCGGTGCCCTCGTAGCAGAAGCCAGGCAGGCGGCTCTGCCAGTTGGGCGTCAGCAGCCGCAGGGAATCCCACCGCTGACGCCGCCAGGACTCTGCGACTTCCCCGCGCTCGAGTACCACGTGGTCGATCGAGCGCTCGGTCAGGCAGCGGCTCGCCGCCAGCCCGGCGTGTCCCGCGCCGACGACGACCGTTGTGATCCGTTCGATGGCTCAGCTCCGCGCGCGGCGCGTTACAGCACTTCCACGGTCACGTTCGTCGGGTTCGTGATCGCGTCGTACACCGCCGAGCGCTTCTGCGATTGCGCGACCAGGGCTTCGATGTCCTTCTTCGAGGCGTCCGCGTCGATCTTGAACGTGATCTTGATGTCGTCGTAGCCGTTGCGCACGTCGCTGTCGATGCCCAGGATGCCCTGGATGTCCATCTTGCCTTCGACCCTCGACTCGACCGAGCGCAGCTGGATGCCACGGTTCTGTGCGACCGCGGCAACCCCGGCGGTCAAACAGCTGGCCAGACCAACAAGCAGGTACTCCACCGGCGTGATGCCCAGATCCTCGGAGGCGAAGACCTCGGGGTGATCGGCGCTGAAGGAGGTTTCAGTCTTGTGCTTCTGCTCCTCGCCGAGCCCGTGAAACCCCTGGATGCTGGTTTCGCTGTGCGTGCCGTTCTTCCATTTGCAGGACGCACGCCATGTGAACTTTGCTGCCTGCGGTGCGCCCTTCAGTACTTCGCGGGCGGCAAGCAACGCATCGACGTTGACCCCGTTGTTCGCTTTCGTATTTTCCATGATGAATCTCCCGAAGACCGATCTATCTGATGGCTTCGCGTAAGGGCGGGATCATACATCGACGCCGCCGCGCAGCGGCGGCCAGGCAGACACTGAATCTGGGCGGGGCAGAGCCCCGTCAGACTTACTATTCACGGCATGTCCACAGCTCGGGTAAGGCCCGACGCCGGCTCGGTGGGCACGGTCGCGACGCAGTTCCTGGATCTCCCGGAACCCGTGCAGCTCGACTGCGGCCGAACGCTGCCCGAGGTACGGGTCGCCTACGAAACGTACGGGACGCTGTCGCCCGCCCGCGACAACGTCATCCTGGTCTGCCACGCGCTGAGCGGCGACGCACACGCGGCGGGCTTTTCACCGACTCCCGCCGAAAGCGCCACACGGGACGGATTCCGCGCCGAAGAACGCGATGCCGGCGCCGCCCGCGGCCTGGGTTGGTGGGACGGCATGATCGGCCCGGGCAAGGCGTTCGACACCGATCGGTTCTTCGTCGTCAGCTCGAACCTGCTGGGGGGCTGCCGTGGCACCACAGGCCCGTCGTCCGCGAACCCCGCGACCGGACGGCCGTACGGCTCCGACTTCCCCGTCGTCACCGTGGCCGACATGGTCAGGGTGGAGCGGGCCCTGCTCAGCCAGCTCGGCATTAGGCGGCTGGCCGCCGTCGCTGGCGGATCGCTGGGGGGCATGCAGGCGCTGGAGTGGGCGGTGACCTACCCCGGCGACGTGGACGCCATCATCCCAATCGCGAGCACGCACGCGCTGCAGCCGCAAGGGGTGGCGTGGAACGCGATCGCCCGCAACGCGATCACCGCCGATCCAGACTGGCAAAAGGGCCACTACTACGGCACAGGCCGGGCACCGACGGCGGGCATGGGCGTGGCCCGGATGCTCGGGCACATGACGTACCTCTCGGCGGTTTCGGTGGGCACCAAATTCGGCCGTCGCCTGCAGTTCGCCGACGACATCCGCTACGTGCTCACCGAGCCCGAGTTCGAGGTGGAGAACTACCTGCGGCACCAGGCGGAGTCGTTCGTGAAACGCTTCGACGCAAACACCTATCTCTATACCTCTCGCGCGCTCTCGTACTTCGACCTGGCACGGCAATATGGCGGAGGACGTCTGGCAGACGCGGTTCGCACGGTGTCGGCGCGCACGCTGCTCATCGCCTTCAGCTCCGACTGGCTGTATCCCCCGTCAGGATCCGAGGAGCTTGCCGAGGCGCTCCTGACACACGGCAGAAGCGTGGAGCTCCACGTCATCGACGCGCCGTACGGACACGACTGCTTCCTGTTGGAGGAGGCGCGCCAGACTCCGATGATTCAAGACTTCCTCGCGCGCTAGGAGATCAGCGCTCATGGAAGAATCCCGTCGCTTCGGGTTCGAGACACGTCAGGTTCACGCCGGGCAGCGACCCGACCCCAACACCGGCGCTCGGGCAATCCCGATCTATCAGACGACCAGCTACGTCTTCGAGGACCCCGAGTCGGCGGCGGCGTACTTCAACCTGCAAGAGTTCGGCAACACCTACTCCCGCATCATGAACCCGACGGTGGCCGCGTTCGAGGAGCGCATCGCGAGCCTCGAGGGCGGCTGCGGCGCGGTGGCGTTCGCCAGCGGCATCGCCGCGCAGGCTGCCGCGCTCTTCACGCTCCTGACACCGGGCGACCACGTGGTGTCCTCGTCGGCTCTCTACGGCGGCACGGTGAACCAGCTGAAGCACCTGTTCCGCAAGCTGTCGGTCGAGCTGACGTGGGTCAATCCCGACGACGCGGCGGCCTGGAAGGCCGCGGTGCGCCCCAACACCAAGGCGTTCTTTGCCGAAACGATCGGCAATCCGGCGGGCAACGTGCTCGACATCGAGGCCGTGTCGGCGATCGCCCACGAGCACGGCATACCGCTGCTCGTGGACAACACCTTCGCCACGCCGTTCCTGTGCCGTCCGATGGAGTGGGGCGCCGACATCGTCCTGCACTCGGCCACCAAGTTCATCGGCGGGCACGGCACGAGCATCGGCGGCGTGGTGGTGGACTCCGGGCAGTTCAACTGGTCGAACGGCCGCTTCCCGGTGGTGGCGGAGCCGTCGCCGGGCTATCACGGCCTCGAGTTTCACGAGACCTTCGGCACTTACGGGTACCTGATGAAGCTGCGGGCCGAAACGCTGCGCGACCTCGGCGCCGCGATGAGCCCTTTCAATGCCTTCCTGTTCCTGCAGGGTCTGGAGACGCTGTCGCTGCGGATGACCCGTCACGTCGAGAACGCCCGGGCGGTCGCGGCCTACCTCGAGACGCACAGCCTCGCATCGAACGTGACCTACTCCGGCCTTCCCGCGAGCCGTTACCGGCCACTGGTGCAGAAGTACTTGCCGGGCGGCGCGGGCGCCGTGTTCTCCTTCGACTGCCAGGGAGGCCGGGCCGCGGGGCAGGAGTTCATCCGCGCCGTGACGCTGTGGTCGCATCTGGCGAATGTGGGCGACGCCAAGAGCCTGATCATCCACCCCGCCAGCACCACGCACCGCCAGCTGAGCGACGACGAGCTCAAGGCCTCCGGCGTCGGGCCAGGCACGATCAGGCTGTCGGTCGGGATCGAGGCCGTGGAGGATCTGATCTGGGATCTCGACCAGGGCTTCGCCCGCGTGGCCGCGTCGGCGGCGAATCAGGTGGCGTCGCGATGACGCCGCCCTTCGACCTCAAGCGCTATCAGAATCCGGCGACGATTCAGCGGGTATCCGTGGCGCGAAGACCATCGCGATCGTCGGGCTGTCGAAGCAACCCGCTGCGCGCCAGCTACTTCGTCGGCTACTACCTGAAGCGCTACCGCTATCGCGTGATCCCGGTCAACCCGCGCGAAAGCGAGGTCCTTGGCGAGCAGAGCTTCAAGACGCTGGCCGACGTGCCCATGCCCGTGGACATCGTCAATGTCTTCCGCGCGCCAGACGCCCTGCCTGAGATCGCCACGGAGGCCGCCGCTATCGGCGCGAAGGCCCTGTGGTGCCAGTTCTCGGTGATCAACGAGGAGGGCGGCCGCATCGCGGAGGCGGCCGGTCTCTCGGTGGTGATGGACCGGTGCCTCAAGGTCGAGCACGCCCGTTACATGGGCCGCATGAACTGGTTCGGGCTCAACACCGGGATCATCACGTCCGTGCGGGGAGGGTTGCAGTAGGGGAAGTCACGGATTCCCCAGACCGTCCACCGACAGCGGGATGGGCGACGCGCTGTACTGAGAAGGGCGGCCGTCGCGGTTGAACTCGCGGACCGCACCCCACGTCATGATTCGACCCGACTCCAGGACGGCGGTCGAGGTTTCGATTCTGGCGGCGATCGACTGCACGCCGGTCAGCTCCTTGATCACGCCTGGGGTCTCCGGCACGTTGCGGCCACGGCCCAGCTGCGAGTGCGCGTTGTCGCCCCAGGTCATCACGGTCCCAGCCTCGGTCAGTGCGACGCCGTATGCCAGACCACCGGCGATGGCCTTGATGCCGCGCAGACCGGGCAACGGCGCCGGCCGCGTCCCACCCACGGGCTTGTTGTTGAAACCTCTGGCGCCCCACACCATCACGATGCCATCCGCCAGCAACGCCATCGAAAACATCCCGCACGCGGCGATCGCCACCGCGTCGCGCACGCCTGGCACCGGCATCGGGCGATCTCGATTCATGGTGGTGCCGTCGCCAACTTCTCCGTTCTTGTTGTAGCCCCACGCGCGGACCGTGCCGTCCTTGAGCAGCGCCAGCGACTGGTTGCTGCCCGCGCTGATGGCGGTCACGTCCCCGAGATCGGGCACGCGCACCGGGACCGGCATGTAGGTCAACGCCGCCGGCGTGCTGGTCCGGAAGTTGATGGCGGGCATCGGGCCGATCCCCAGTTGTCCATCCTTGCCGACTCCCCAGGCGTACACGCTCCCGTCGCGCGCCAGCGCAAGGGCGTGGTCGTCGCCCGCGGATACGTCCACCGCGTCGAACCGCGTGGACAGAGGAATCGGCACGCTCGACTCGTTCGGCGACCACGACGCCAGCGTCTCCATCTGCGCCTGCGTGGTGGTGCCCAGCCGACCGTTGGGATTCTTGCCCCAGGCCAGCAGGCGGCCGTCCTTCAGGACCGCGAAGGTGCAGTTCCACCCGGCGGACACGGCGACGACGTCAGAAAGGCCCGGCACCGCGACAAGCGTGAACGCCTTCACGGGTTGGGTATCGCTGCGCCCGAGCGAACTCCGCGCGGCGTCCTCTTCCGAGGGCTGCCGGATCCACATGTGCAGCGTGCCGTCGGCCGCCAGCAGGATGCCGGTGCCGTTTCCGAGAATGACGCGGCGCCTGGGGCCCGGCCGCGTTTGCGCTGCGGCCGACCCGGCGGCAAGCGGAAGCGCGGCGAGCGCCGAGATCGCCTGCCGGCGAGTCATGGCAGTCATCGGCCGCCTACTGCTTGATGAACTCGACGCGGCGGTTGTTCGCCTTGCCCGCCGGCGTCTCGTTCTTGTCGATCGGCTCGCCCTCGCCCTTGCCGTCGGTTGTCAGCCGCGCGGCGTCGATCGAGAACTCCTTGGCCAGCGCGTCGCGCACCGACGCGGCGCGGCGCTTCGACAGGTCGAGGTTGGGCGCGGTGTCGCCGTCCGAGTCGGTGTGCCCGACGATCTGCACCTTGAGGGCGGCGTTCTCGGTCAGCACGCCGGCGATCTCTTTCAGCGTGCCGTACGACTCGGGCTTCAGGCTGGCGCTGTTGACGTCGAACAGGATGCCGTGGGTAACGAACTTCCCCTGGGTCACCAGCTTGTTGCGCGTGTCGGGCGCGCCGACCGCCACCCGCAGATTGGACAGGAAGTACTCGGACCCGGCATCGACGTTGGGGACGAAGAACAGGATGGCGTTGTACTTGGCGGCCGGGAGCAGCGCCCGCGGCACGTCCCACATCTTTTCCGCGTTGTAGTAGACGCGGACGCGCGCGCCCTGCCGGGCGACGGCGATGTGGACCGGGGTGCCGTCCTTGCCGGGAGTCTTCGTATCGGCCCGGGGTGACGCGGTGCCCACTCCTTGCAGGCGCGCCTCATTCGACGTCTGCCACGTCGGTCCGCCGGCGGGCCAGGAGATGAACGTGAATCGGTTGTCCGACGACTGCCACGGTTGAATCTGGTTCACGTTGGCCAGCTCAACGATGCTGGCGTTGAAGAAATAGCCTGAGTCGAACTTGGGCGGCACCAGCAGATCGAACTCCAGGGTGAAGTTCTCCGGCAGCACCGGCACCAGGTCGGGCACGAACGCGCCGGCCCGAGTCAGCTTCAGCCAACGTCCCGCCTTGCCGGAGATCGTCACCACCTCGCCCGCCGCGTTCGTGTTCCAACGAGCAGGGAAATCGCCGATCGCATCCTGCGAGAAGTCCTCCATGCCAATCACTCTCTCGCCCGGCACGAAGTCGAACTTGCTGTAGGCCTCGAACGCGGGCGCCGCCTCGGCTGCCGCCTGGGGCGCACCCGCCGTCGGAGCGGGGGCTGACGCGAGCACCATGAACAGAACGGGCATCAGCACGAGGGAGCGCGGGGGGGTGCGCATCTGAATGGTCCTTTGGCGATTTCGGCGGCTCACTTCGTCGCCGCGGGCTCTGGGGCTGACGCTGGCACCTTACCTTGCGACTCCACCACACGACGCGCCTGGTAGTTCACGACGTCCGCGTCGGTTCGCGCCACTGTCAGATACGCCGCGCGCAGCAACTGCTCCTGCCGGCCCTTGAGGCCGTCGGTGATTCGCTGGCGCACCTCGGGCATCGACAAGTCGCGCTGGCCCGCCGGCTCCTTGGCCACCAGGAACACGATGGTGTGAGCGCCATCCTGGCTCACGATTCTGGCGTTGCCCGGCGTCATCTGCAGCACCGCATCGCGCAGCGCCGGCGCGGCCTGCTTCACCGCCGACAGCGGGATCAGCCCCAGGTCGCCGCCCCGCTGTGCTGATTCCGGATCCTCGGAGAAAGCGCGGGCGAGCTCGGCGAACGACGCGCCGCCCTTGAGACGCTCCATCAGCTGCTGGACTTTGGCGGCGGCCGCCTGCGGTGTGGTGGCATCGTCGCCACTCGCGTTGGCCTGCTGCGGCTCGCGGACGGGCGTCACGATGATCTGCGCCAGGTGATAGGCATCCTCCGGGAAGTTGAACTGTGCGCGGTTGGCGTTGAAGAAGTCGGTGACCTGCTGATCGGTCACGACGATCTTCCCTCCGACTTCCTGCGTGATGAGCTTCTGCGTGATGAGCTGTCGTCTCAGGGTGTCGCGCACGTCCGTCGGCGTGAGGCTGCGTTTGGACAGCTCCTGTTGAAAGGCCTCCTCGGTGAGGTTGCCCTTGGCCTGGTTGTAGGCCGCTTCGACGTCGCTCTCGGGCACCTCGATCTTCAGGGCGCGCGCCTTCGCGACCAGAATCTCCTCCATGATGAGGTTGTCGAGCAGACCGAGCTGGGCGGTGAGCGTCTCCTCGGCCGACACTCCTGGCGCCGCGGTGCTATCCCGCCGGAAGGCCTTCTCCACATCCTGCCGCGTGATGTCCTCGCCGCCGACCACGGCCCACGTGTCGGCTGTGGCCGGCGCGGTGGCCGGCGTGGATCGACAAGCCACGACAAGACACGCGGCCGAAAGCGCACACAGCGCTGCGGAGAGATTGTGCTTAGACAACGGCAATCGCCTCGATTTCGATCATCCAATCCGGGTGCGCCAACGCCGGGGTCTCGACAAGGGTGGATGCCGGTCCCTTCTTGCCGAGAAACTCCTCGCGGATCGGCGCGAGGTCGGGCCGGTAGCGCATGTCGGTTACATACGTCGTGATCTTGACCACGTTGGCCATCGTCCCACCTTGGGACTTCACAAGCGCCTCGATGGCCTGGAAGGCTGCGCGCGCCTGCTTTTTGAAGTCGCCGCGGTGGGCGACGCTTCCGTCGGGCTCGTAGGCCACCTGGCCCGACAGGAACAGGATGGTCTGCGCCTGAGTGACCTTGATGCCCTGGCTGTAGGTCGCGGGCTCGAAGACGCCAGCGGCGTTGAACTTCTCGATGGTCGGCATGTCGCTGCGTCTATTTGTTGTGAGAGGCGAAGACGGTCGTCTGGCCGGCCTTGTCGAAGGCCAGCACGTCGAAGGGCTGCGGCTTCATGCCCGCCACTTCCATCCCGGGAGAGCCAATCGGCATGCCGGGCACGCCGATTCCGGCGATGGCGGGCCGCTGCGTGAGCAGGCGCTGCACGTCCTCCGCGGGCACGTGCCCCTCGACCACGTAGCCCCCGACCACCGCGGTGTGACACGACTGGGCTCGTGGCGGTACGCCGTGCTTCGTCTTGATGGCGGTGATGTCCTCGACGTCGGAGACAGTGGCCGTGAATCCCGCCTTACGCAGGTGCTCGACCCAGAGTGCGCAGCAGCCGCACGTCGGGCTTTTGTAGACCTGAACCGACGGGCCCCGTTGCGCCATCGGCCGCAGGCCAGCCGCCAAGGCGAAGCCCAGCACTGCCATGAGGCGGCGGCGTGTCAATCGCTCCATGGCCAATATCTTCCCCTGATTCGGATGCCGCGTTACAGAGGAGTTTCCGAGGGCCGGCACGTGTACTGCTTCTTCGAATGCATCTGAAGGAGGACCCATGGCCACCGATCTCGTTGCGTATGGCATCTACCCGGATCGCGGGTCGTTCGACAACGCTCTCGGAGCATTGCGCGCTGCGGAATTCCGGAATAGCGACATCTCTGCGATTCTCCCGGATCGCGAACACACGACCAAGGATCTCGCGCATGAGATCAACACCAAGGCACCGGAAGGCATCGCGACTGGTGCCAGCGCCGGCGCAGCCGTCGGCGGCGTGCTGGGGTGGCTGGTCGGCATCGGCGTGATTGCGGTGCCAGGCGTCGGGGCCGCTGCTGGCGGCCGGGCCCGTTGTCGCGGCGCTGGCCGGAGCGGGGGCCGCGGGAGCCACGGGCGGGCTGGTCGGCGGCCTCATCGGCGCGGGCATCCCCGAAGTGGAGGCCAAGCGCTATGCGGGCCGGATTCGGGAGGGCGCCTTTCTGCTGTCCGTCCACTGCGACGACAAGACCTGGGCCAAGCGAGCCGAGGAGATTCTGCAGGCGACTGGCGGCCGCGACGTCGTGAAGACCACGGAAGCGCGCGCCGACTATCACCCGTGATAGCTGAGAACGGCGGATCAGCCGCCATCGTCCTCGGTCGCCTCGGTGGACCGCTCAGCCGTCGAGCGGTTCTATGGCCAGGTAGCCGGGGCGTACGACTTGATGTTCGGCCCGCTGCTGCAGGCGGGACGGCGCGATGCGGTGCGGAGCCTGCAGATTCGACGTGGGGACCACGTGCTCGAGGTTGGCTTTGGGACGGGGCTGACCAGCAAGTTCTACCCATCCCACTGTCGGGTCACCGGCATTGACATCTCTGCGCCGATGCTGCAGAAGGCGCGGCAGCGCATGGATGGCGGTGGAACGCGGCGCTTCCACCTGTCGCGGATGGACGCGACGGCGCTCGCCTTCCCGGACGAGTCGTTCGACGTCGTGTATGCGGCCTACGTCATCAGCGTCGTACCCGATCCGGTGCTGGCGCTCCAGGAAATGGCACGCGTGTGCCGCCCGCACGGCCGCATCGTGCTGCTGAACTATTTCCGGAGCAGCACGCGATGGGTGGCGAGCGCGGAGCAGCGGGTCGCGAGAGTGGCCGCCCGGGCGGCGATTCGAATCGACCTCGATTTGCCCACGCTGTTGGCGCAGTCGGGCTTGCGGGCGCAATCGGTCAGGAAGGTCAACCTCCCGCGGTTGTGGTCGCTCGTCGAGTGCCACCGCCTCGAGTGGGCTGAGCATTAGGAGCACTGCTCCAATGCACAATTCACAATTCACAATTCACAAACTGCACTGAGGCAGAAGCCTCTCACGAGTCTTCTGCCGCGTCTTGCGGAACTGCAGTTCCGCAAAAGGCCACCGAAGCAGTGGGGTTTGTGAATTGTGAATTGTGAATTGTGAATTTCCGCTACCCCCCAGTAGTGCGCGGGCTAGCGACCACCGGTAGCCGTTCGGCTTTCACGATGAACCGTTTTGGCGCGTTGCCGATGAAGTTGAACGGGTAGCAGCTGATCAGCGTGAGCGTGGGCTCGAGCGTGGGGTTCAGCACCCAGATGTCGTCGGGGTCCACGATGTAGGTTTCCTTCACCCGGTATTCGAAATCGCCGTGGACGGTTTCGAACCGCAGTCGATCACCGACGCGAATGCCTTTGAGCGGCCGGAACAGGCCGTCGCGGTGCGCGGCCACGGCCGCGTTGCCGTCGTTCCATGGCAGCGCCGTGTCGGGCAGGTGGCCCGCGGCGTCGTCGAGCACCGGCTTGTCGTCGCCCTCGGCGACGACCGCGGAGAGCCCCAGGCGCGGCACGATCAACGTCCCGATCGGCTCACCGAGAGGCATCGACACCGGCAACACCGGTTCGGGCGCCTCCGGCGGAGGCAGCGCGCGCTCGATCTCCAGCACCTTTCGGTATTCCCGCTGCGCCCACCTGGCCGACAGGGCCGCATAGCCCGCCCATCCAAGCACGGCGACGCCCACCAGGATGAGCAGGCGCGCGAGCCATCGCCGCGAGCCAATCATTGCGACTGCCCGGCCACGTAGCCAGTGCGGCTCCGCACCACGAGCGGGCGTCCTGGCGGCGCCGTGACCACGACGCGCACGCGCCTGAATGCGCCGTCGCGCGCGGTGTTCGTGGAGGCGTACCCGATCGTGTACGTGTGACGAATCTCCAGCGCGATGTCGCGGAGGATGCCGGGCAGGTCCTTCGCGCGGGACGGACGGAACGCCCGGCCGCCGGTGGATTCTGACAGCTGCTCGAGAAGTTCGGGGTTGGTGCCGCGCATGCCGGGCTCGATGAGCGCAATGGTGTAGATCACCGCGTTCGACGTCTGTGCCTTCCTGACCGCGCGTTCGCGGGAGGTGCGGCTTGCGTTGTCGCCGCCATCGCTGAGCACCACCAGCACTTTGCGCTCGCGGCTGCCGCGCGACAACTGGTCCACGCCGGCCGAGATGGCGTCGTAGAGCGCCGTCCGCCCGCGCGCGATGATGGCGCGCTCCAGCCCGTCGCGAATCACGTTACCGTCGCGCGTAAATGGCGCGCCGTCCGGCAAAGCTGGGGTGACGCGCTCGTTGAAGGCGAGCGCGAACATTTCGTCGTCTGGTCCGCTGGCGTTCACGAACTCGACCGCCCCGGCAATGGCCAGCTGCCGGTTCCCGTACATGCTGGCGCTGCCGTCCACGAGCAGGCCGACAGTCACGGGCGTGTCGGTGTTACTGAAGAACTTGACGTTCTGCGCCTGGGCGTCTTCCACGACGGCGAAGGCGTCCTGTACCAGATCGCGAACGTAGGCGCCCCGCCGATCCCTGACCGTCACGTGCAGAACGACCAGCTCCGAGTGCGCCGAGAAGACGGGCGTCTCCTGGCCCCTCATGGAAGCCGTGCCGGGCAGCGCCAGGAGCGCTACCGCCGCGATGAGGAGCCAGCGAATACTCATGGCGATCGCCAACGCCCGCGCGAAGCGCGGGCAATTAGACACTGCTCTAGCGAGGCGACGCCTCTTCTCGTTCAGGCGTCGCCTCGCTAGTTCGGGCTAGCGCCCATTTACTCGCGATTGCGCCGCCGAGACAAGCCCAAACCGGCTGCCAGCGACATTGCCCCGAACAGAATCAGGCCGGGAATTGCGCCCGCGGTCTGCGGCAGCTCGGTTCGCGCCGTGGTGCGCGCCCGCTCGTCCGCACGGGTGTCCTGCGCGGAAGCAGTCGCGCCCGCGGCAGGGCCTGAGCCGCCCGATTTTCCGTGAACACCTCGCCCTGCTGCGCCCGGCCCGCCACAGCCGCCGGCGCCGGCGTCTCTTCAACCCTTACCGGCGCTGGAACGCCCTGGCCCGAGATGCGCGAGAGGTCCGCCGACTCGAACTGCGTAGTGTCCTGCGTGGTCGTCAGCACGGGTTCAGTCGTCACCTTGGCGAGCTGCATCGCCTGCGCCCGCGGGTAGATGAACTCGTAGCCGATCGACTTGCCGGGATACCACCACGTCTTCACGGGCGGCGGCACGTTCGACGACGTTTCCATGAACCGGATCTCCGGATCGTTCGGCGCCTTCGGCGCCTGATTCGGGATCGTGTGCAGCATCGCCAGCTGACGCTTGCCGTCCTCGCTCTGGATGCTCACGACCTTGCGGCCGGACTGGGCATCGGCGAGCCGGAAGATGTACTTGCCAGCGGGCAGTGTCACACCAGGCAGCGTGATCGGACCACTGAACGTGAAATATGTCTTGTAGTCCGCCGGCTGCGCCTGGGCGGCGACTCCGATGCCCAAAATGAGCACCGCGAACGCCAACGACGCAATCATTCTCTTAGCCATGTTGTCGGTCCTCCAAAGTGATCGGCCTATGGGCTTTGGTATGGCAACTTACGGGCCAAGACCACAGTGGGGGCCTGTTAGAAACGGCAGTGCAAAGTATGGTGTTGTTACAGTCGAGCAGGCTACGGCCGAGTTCGAGTACAAAACTCAGCAGCGTGATCCCGGCTCAGATGAGACCCCCAACTGCTCATGATCGGCAGGCGCACAACAATTGGCATCGCGGGGGCGTAAGGCCTTGCATGCGAACGCGACCGTGACGGGATCCGCCCCAGCCAGGCGCCGGCGCCCTCGAAGCCAGCCGCACCGTTACCTGCAACGCAACGTGCCGCGCAGGTGGCGGCACCGGCTCGAGCCGGCTGTGAGGCGTCGCCGGAAGCCCTGGGGTGTGCCCACGTTGTGGACGCGCATACGCAGAGCGCTGTTCACGTGGTGGCTGTGGGCCGGAGCCGCGATCTGGGCGACGGCGAACACCGATTGGGGCAACGCCGCGTGGCTCTGGCTGGTGGCGGTCATCATGCGACTCGCGGCCCCGCTCGAGCGGCCGCCGCTGTACGGACTCGAGCACCAGATGTCGGTGGGCACCAAGGTGTTCCTCGAGAGCGTGGCGGGGGCCACCGGCGCGCCGTTCGTGGACGGCAATCGCGTGACAGTGCTGAACAACGGCGACGAGTTCTACCCGGCGATGCTCGACGCCATCCGGCACGCGCGACGATCGGTGACGATCGAGGCCTACATTTACTGGAACGGCGACATCGGCCGCGAATTTGCCCGCGCCCTGACCGAGCGCTCACGAGACGGCGTGCCGGTGAAGATCCTGCTGGATGCAGTGGGCTCGGCCACGATCGGCACGGAGATCCTGCAGATCCTCGAGAGCGGCGGCTGCCAGCTGGCCTGGTTCCATCCGATCCACTGGTACACCATCGCCCGGTTCAACCAGCGGACGCACCGCAAGACGCTGCTCGTGGACGGACGCGTGGGATTCACCGGCGGCGCCGGCATCGGCGACCAGTGGAGCGGTGACGCGCAGGATCCCGATCACTGGCACGACGTGCAGGTGCGCGTCGAAGGCCCGGGCGTCGTGCCCCTGCAGACAGGCTTTGTCGCCAACTGGCTGGAAACGACGGGCGAGCTGGTCACCGGCGAAGACTTCTTCCCGCCGGCGCATCCGGTGGGAGACACACAGGTGCAAACCGTCATGAGCTCACCGGTGGTGGGCTCTTCCTCGGCTCGAACGCTCTACCTGCTGTCAATCGTCTGCGCCAGGAAGTCGATTCTGATCGCCAACCCCTACTTCGTACCCGACCACGCCGCCATCGAGGCGCTGGCGGACGCGCGCAAGCGCGGCGTCGACGTGCGGATCCTGGTGTCGGGTGCGCGGAACGATCACTGGATCGCCCGCCACAACAGCGTGCGGCTGTACGGCCCCGCGCTCGAGGCGGGCGCCTCGATCTACGAGTACGACACGACGATGCTGCATCACAAGGTCATGGTCGTGGATCACAAATGGGCGACCATCGGCACGACCAACTTCGACAACCGCTCGTTCGGGCTGAACGAGGAGACCAACGTGTCGTTCTTCGACCCGGAGCCGATCGCCCGCCTGCTCGAGATCTTCGAGGAAGACTGGCCGCACTCGACGCAGGTCACCCTGGCGGCGTGGCGGCGGCGCAGCATCTGGCGCAAGGTTCAGGAGGCAGTCGCGTCGGTGTTACAGGACCAGGTGTAATACCCCCCCTGCCCGGAGGGCGCGCAGCCTCGCTGGATCTGCGGGACAATGGCTCGATGAGCGCACTCATCAGTTCTCTCGCGGTCAGCGACGCGGTCAAGACGTTCCTCGGGGCGCCTCGCAAGATGCTGATTGGCGCCGAGTGGTGCGACGCGCAATCCGGCGCGAGGCTGGACGTGAGAGACCCGGCCACCGGCAGCGTGATCACCACGGTACCGGCTGCCGCAGCGGCCGACGTGGACCTGGCGGTGCGTGCGGCGAGGACGGCGTTCGAGTCGGCGGAATGGAGCGCGGCGCGCCCTGTTGACCGCGAGCGGTGGCTGCTGAAGCTGGCCGACCTCCTCGAGGCGAACGCGAAGGAGTTCGCCGAGCTCGAGACGCTCGACAACGGCAAGCCCCTCGTCATCTCGCAGCGCGTGGATGTGCCCTCGGCCGTGGACTTCCTGCGGTACAGCGCCGGCTGGGCCACAAAGATCGAGGGCACGACGGTCGATCTGTCGATGCCGGGCTTCCGCAAGAACGAGTTCTTTGGCTACACGCGCCGCGAGCCGGTGGGCGTGGTGGGCGCAATCATCCCGTGGAACTTCCCGCTGATGATGGCGGTGTGGAAAATCGGGCCGGCGCTGGCCACCGGCTGCAGCGTCGTCCTCAAGCCGGCGGAGGACACTCCGCTTACGGCGCTGCGGCTGGCCGAGTGCGCGCTCGAGGCTGGATTCCCCAAGGGCGTTCTCAACGTGGTGACCGGCGAGGGCAAGACTGCAGGCGCCGCGCTGGCCGCGCATCCGGGCATCGACAAGCTCGCCTTCACCGGCTCCACGGCCGTCGGCAAGCTGATTGGCAAGGCGGCCATCGACAACATGACCCGGATCTCGCTCGAGCTGGGCGGAAAGTCCCCCGTCATCGTGCTGGACGACGTGGACCCGAAGGTGGCGGCCAGCGGCGCGGCCAACGCCATCTTCTTCAACTCCGGCCAGGTGTGCGTCGCTGGGTCGCGGCTCTACGTGCAGCGCAAGGCGTTTGACGCGGTGCTCGAGGGCGTGAGCACCATCGCCGCCGCGATGCGGATCGGCTCGGGCCTGGAGCCCAAGACACAGCTCGGACCGCTCGTGTCGGAGCGCCAGTTGAACCGGGTGTCCGGATACGTGAAGACGGGTCTGGATGAAGGCGCGACCCTGGTCACCGGCGGCGAACGCCACGGCGATCGCGGCTGGTTCCACAAACCCACCATCCTCACCGGCCTGCCGCAGTCCGCGCGCGTGGTGCAGGAGGAGATCTTCGGACCCGTGCTTGTCGCCACGCCGTTCGACGACGTGGACGACATCGCGGCGATGGCCAACGGCACGGCCTACGGGCTCTCCGCCAGCATCTGGTCCAACGACCTCAAGCGCGTCCACCGCTTGATTCCGCGAATCAAGGCGGGCACCGTGTGGGTGAACTGCCACGGCCTGCTCGACAACGCTTTGCCCTTCGGCGGCTACAAGCAGAGTGGATTCGGCCGGGAGATGGGCAGGGCGATGATTGATCTCTACACGGAGACGAAGTCGGTGATGATGATGAGTTGAGGGGCTCTGGGCTCTCAGGCTCTGGGCAGAACTGGAGACTGGAGACTGCATGACGACGCACGTGCCTTCGCGGATCGCGGTCGGCGCGACGGGCGGCATGGTTCTCGTGGGAATCATCGTCGCGCTCTCGGCGCTTCAGACCCCCGCTGTGCGCGCCATGGACGAGAAGGTCCTCCGCGAGTACGCGGGCGTGTATCGGTGGGAACCCGGCGTTTTCGTGTACCTCCAGATGTGGAACGAGTTCACCGGATTCGACAAGCCAGGCGAACTCGTGGCATTCGATGAGTCCGGTGAGGTGCGGACGCTGTATCCGACCGGTCGAGACCAGTTCTTCGCCGGACCGGGCATGGCGGTTTCGGCGTCCATCGAGTCTCGTATCGAATTCCAGCGCGACGGCACCGGCAGGATCGCCTCGCTTACGTGGCAACGAGAAGGCGCCGGCCGGCGAACCGCGCGGCGCGTCGACGCCGAGAAAGCCGAGGACGTTCGCTTCGCGAGCGGCAACATTCAGCTGAGCGGCACACTCACCAGTCCCAGTCCGGCCAGGCGTGGGAAGCATCCCGCGATCGTTCTCGTCCACGGCTCTGGCGCCCAGAATCGGGAAACCATGCTTCCCTGGTCGCGGTTTCTGATTCGCCGCGGCATGGCGGTCCTGGGCTACGACAAGCGGGGTGTGGGTGGATCGACCGGCGACTGGAACACGGCGTCGTTTGTCGATCTGGCGGGGGACGTGGTGGCAGCCGTCGAGTACTTGAAGACTCGCAGCGATATCGACGACACGCAGATCGGACTGCTGGGCGTGAGCCAGGCGGGATGGATCATGCCGCTCGCGGCCGTCAAGTCGAAAGACATCGCCTTTCTGATCAGCATCTCCGGTGCGGGCGTACCACCGGCCGAGACGACCCTCGATCAGGCGCGCAACGAAATGACGATGACCGGGATGCCGCGAGAGACGGTCGACGCGATCATCGGTGTCCTGAAGCTGCAGTACGAATTCGCAAGAACGGGCCGGGGGTGGGACGACTACGCCGCGGCCCGCGAGAAGCTCGCCGCCAGCCTGGGAAAGCCGCCCGACACGATCCCGGGAACGCCCGACCATCCGCACTGGGACGTCATTCGGCGGTCGTACTTCCACGATCCCGTGCCAATCCTTCGTCAGCTCCGGGTGCCGACGCTCGCCCTGTGGGGGGAGCTGGACAACAACATCCTTGCGGAAAAGAACAAGGCCGCCTGGGAGGCTGCGCTCAAGGCAGGAGGGAACCGGGACTACACCCTGCGTGTTCTGCCGAAGGCGAACCATGCTCAATGGGAGGCCAAGGTCGGAAGCAACGCGGAAATGAAGTCGCTGCAGCGATTCGTGCCGGCCTACTTCGTGACCATCCAGGACTGGCTCGCGAAACGGATCAGCGGCTTCGGAACGCCGGCTCCGGCCCAGCAGGCGTCTTCGGAGATCGCCCGCGAGAATGTGGGCCGGCTTCAGCTCGCGTGGACATACCGCACTGGCGAAACCGACCCCCGCTTCGCGACGACCAAGGCACCCTCCTTTGAAGCCACGCCCATTGTTGTAGACGGCAGGATGTTTCTGGGGACACCCCTGGGACGAGTCATCGCACTGGACCCCGCGACAGGGCAGGAACAATGGGTATTCGATCCCCAGATCGCACGCAACATTCCGTACAGCGACTTTGCCAATCGTGGTGTATCCAGCTGGCTCGACGAGGCAGCGCCGTCGGCCGCGCCGTGCCGGCGGCGGATCTTCGCCGCGACAGCGCAGTCGCAGCTGATCGCCCTCGACGCCCGGGATGGCAAGCCGTGTCGTGACTTCGGCGAGAATGGCATCGTCGATCTCAAGGCCGGCCTCCGTATTCCGCCGTTCGAGCCGCAGGCATACTCGATCACCTCTCCGCCCGTGGCAGTGAACGGAGTGGTCATCACCGGATCATCGATCGGAGACAACTCCCGCCCCGATCCGGCCAGCGGTGAAGTTCGCGCATACGATGCGCGGACCGGCCGGCTGCGATGGACGTGGGATCCGATCCCGCAAGACCCTGGTGATCCTGCGTATCCAGAATGGCGAGGCGCACTCGCGCACAAAGGCGGCGGCGCCAACGCGTGGTCGACCTTGGTGGCCGATGCCGAGCGCGACCTTGTGTTTGTCCCTACAGGGAGCGCCGCGCCCGACTACTACGGGGCGCTGCGGCTCGGCGACAACCGGTATGCCAATTCAGTCGTCGCGCTGCGGGCCACGACGGGCCAACGCGTGTGGGCGTTCCAGACCGTTCACCACGATCTATGGGACTACGACAACGCCTCGCCGCCCGCGCTCGTCACGCTCACGCGCAACGGCGCCTCGGTGGCCGCGGTCATGCAGGCGACGAAGACCGGGATGCTGTTCGTGCTCGAGCGTGAGACCGGCCGGCCTGTCTTCCCGGTCGAAGAACGCCCCGTTCCCGCGAGCGACATTCCCGGGGAGCAGGCGGCTCGGACGCAAGTCTTTACGTCCCTCACGCCACCGCTCAGTCCGCATCGTTTCGCCCTCGATCAGGTCTGGGGCATCACGGCAGCCGATCGCGACGCCTGCCGGGCGGTGATCGCCCCGCTTCGGAACGAAGGCGTCTTCACGCCGCCAAGCACCAGGGGCACACTGTTGATGCCTGCCAGGATCGGCGGCGCGAACTGGGGCCGGGTCGCTGTCGACCCAGTGCGGCAACTTGCTGTCATCGCGGTGAACCGCATCGCCGAAATGGTTCAACTCATCCCGCGACAGGGCTTCGATCTTCAGCGCGCACGCTCTGAGGAGAAGACGAGGCTGGGAGACGACTTCGAATACAACCTGATGCAAGGGACGCCGTACGTCATGCGCCGGCGCCTGCTGCTGGCGCCGTCGCGGCTTCCCTGCACGCCGCCTCCCTTTGGCGCCCTGGTGGCAATCGATCTCGTCACCGGTCTCAGGAAATGGGAGGTGCCGCTGGGCACCATGACTTCGGTGCTTTCTCCCGAACTGGCACGGCAGACCAAGCCCGACTGGGGCTCGGTGAATATGGGTGGCGCCACGGCGACCGCCGGTGGTGTCGTCTTCATCGGAGCCGCGCTCGATCGCCGCCTCCACGCCTACGACATCGAAACCGGACGCGAGTTGTGGCAAGGCGAGTTGCCGGCCGGTGCCAAGGCGACACCGATGACCTACCGACTTGAATCGGGCACGGAGTACGTCGCTGTCGCGGCGGGCGGCGGCGGCGCCTGGGGCACAGGCGATTACGTGGTGGCCTTCCGAGTTCCCAGCCTTCAGAATTGAGCCGGCTCCCGGCCCCCGGCTCCCGGCTCCCGGCCTTTAGACTGAAGACCGAAGACTGATATGACGGCGAACAACGAGAACGACAAAATGCTCCTCGCGTTCGGCGAGTTCGTGAAGGCCCAGCGGCAGCTCGCCCAGGTGTCGCTGCGCAACCTGGCGAAGATGTCGGGTGTCTCGGATTCCTACCTGAGCCAGATCGAGCGCGGCAACTACCGCCCCTCGCCGCAAGTGGTCAAGGCGCTGGCGCAGGCGTTTGGTCTCAAGCCTGAGCAGCTCTACACGATGCTCGGGTTCATGGACGAGGAGGGCCAGGGCGCGGCGCCCAGCGTCGAACAAGCCATCCAGCTCGATCCACGCCTCGAGCCGGCACAGAAGGAAGCGCTCATCCGCGTCTATCGCTCGTTTCTCGGCACCACCTGACCTCGCCCGCGCAGAGCGCGGGCAATCAGACACTGCGCCAGCGAGGCGGAGCCTCGCTGTTCGTTGACTTCCTGGAGCCACTGCGCCAGGATCGGCCCCCGAGGCGACATGGCCACCGACAACATCGAAGAATTCCAGAAACAGACGCGCGAGATGCTGCGCACGCAGCAGGAAAACTACGTGGCCGCGGTGAAGAAGTGGCGCGAAAGCCTGGCCGCGTCCGGCGGCGACACCGTGCAGGCGCCCCCCTGGCCGCAGCCCATGCCGCTGCAGATGATGCCGACGCCGACCGAAGTGGCCGAGGCGTACTACGCGTTCGCGGCCAAGCTGTTCGCCGACCAGAGCCGATTCATGGAAGCGCTCAGTCAGGCCATGGCGGCACCGGAGAAAAAGTCCTAGCGGCGGCTGCCATGGACCCTTCGCGTCGTCGCTGGCTGGCGCTTTACCAGGACGTCCCCGAGTCGATTGCGCCCGAGGCCAGTACCGGCCTGGACATGTTCCGGGCCACCCTCGCCCGTGGACGCGATGCCGTCCTGGTGCACTACTTCGACCAGCGCGTCACGGCCGGCCAGATCGACGAGATGTCGGATGCGCTTGCCGTGGCCTTGCAGCGGCGCGGCGCGGAGCACGGCGAGCGCGTGGCCATGTACCTGCAGAACATCCCGCAGGTGCTCATCGCGGTGCTGGCCGCATGGAAGTGCGGCACGGTCATCGTGCCGTGCAACCCGATGCTGCGGGAGCGCGAGCTCGTCAAGATCCTCTCCGACTCGGGGAGCCGGTTCCTGATCTGCCAGGATGATCTCTACGCGGACGTCGCGCACGCGGCGCTGCCTTCGACCGCCGTCCAGCACACCATCACCACGTCGCCGCTGCAGTTCCTCGATCCGGCCAAACCGGCACCGAAGGCGCTCGCCGGCTCGTCGCGTCTCGTCAGCCGCGATGCGGTCGATCTGGCGGACCTGGTGGAGCGCCACGCGGGCCAGGTCCCGGAGGGCGTGGACCTGACCGGAGACGACGTGGCCTTCATGGTCTATACGTCGGGCACGACAGGCGAACCGAAGGCCGCCATGAACACGCACCGGAACGTGGTGTTTGCCACGTCCGTGTACCAGCACTGGATTGGCTTGACGTCGAAGGACGTCATCCTGGGGTTGGCGCCGCTCTTCCACGTCACGGGGCTCATCGGGCACGTCACGCTGTCGATGCTGACCGGAAGTCCCTTGGTGCTCTTCTACCGGTTCGACGCCGAGGAGGCGCTGCGCCTCGCCGCCGCGCATCGCGCCACGTTCACGGTGTCCGCGGTCACCGCCTTCATCGCGCTCCTCAACCACGAGGCGATGGCGAAGCACGACCTGACGGCGCTGACCAAGGTCTACACGGGCGGCGCGCCCACGCCGCCCGGGGTGCTCGACGACTGGTTCAAGCGAACGGGCACGCGCATCCAACCGATGTACGGGCTGACCGAGGCCACGTCACCAACGCACATGACGCCGCACGGCGTCGTGCCGCCGGTGGACGTGCGCACCGGCGCCATCTCGGTTGGCATACCGGTGTTCGACACCGACGTGCGCATCGTGACCGACGTCGGCCTCGACGCGGCGCCCCGCGAGATCGGCGAGCTGGTGATCGCCGGCCCGCAGATCGTCCCCGGCTACTGGCAGAAGCCGAAGGAAACGGCAGAGTCGTTGCGCGACGGCGAGCTGCGCACCGGCGACGTCGGCTTCATGGACGAGCAGGGCTGGTTCTATCTGGTCGATCGCGCCAAGGACATGATCGTCGCGTCGGGCTTCAAGGTGTGGCCGCGCGAGGTCGAGGAGGTGCTGTATCTGCACCCGGCGGTGCGCGAGGCCGCGGTGATCGGCATCGCGGATCCGTATCGCGGGGAGACCATCAAGGCCGTCATCAGCCTCAAGGCGGGCCAGCATGCCACCGTGAACGAGATCAAGGCGTTCGCGCGCGAGCGGATGGCCGCCTACAAGTACCCGCGCGTGGTGGAGATCGTCGACGAGCTGCCCAAGACGACCAGCGGCAAGATCATGCGCCGGCTGCTGCAAACCACGGCCACCGCGGTCCGGCCGACGCCGGGTTCGGAGGTCGAGTTCGCGAGCGTGTCGTATCCGCAGCTGCGCGCAGCGCTCGAAGCGCGCGCACTGCTCGAAGTCGGGGCCGTGTGGCTGCGTCTCAGCCGCGGCGCGATCCCGCGCTCCACCTCGGAGGCGCTGTACGAGCGGCTGCGCGCCATGCTCGGCAATCTGGACGACCACGGGAGATACATCGACCGCGACGCCTGGTTCGACGCCAACCAGGCGTATCACGCCGCCGTGATCGACCTGGCTGAGAACGAGCATCTGTCACGCGCGTTCCGGCGTCTGCGCCTGCGCGAGCTGCTGGCGTCGGCGTTGAAGGATACGCCTCGCACGCCCGACAACGTGGTGTCGCTGCACGAACACCAGACCGACGCGATCGCCGCGGGCGACGCGGACGCGGCGGTCCAGGCGATCCTGTCCTGGGGCGAGACGTCGCGCGCCGGCATCCGCGAGGCGCTGGGCGGGGTGGAGCACGCGGGCGCCGATGTGCTGAAACCGGCCGGCGTGGTCGAGGACCTGTCGGTCGCGCAAGCCAAGGAACAGCACAGCCTCGCCGGCGACGTGGACGCGCTGGTCCTGGCGCTCGACGCGCGCGCCGCCTTGGAGATCGGCGTCGCGCACGCATTGGGCGTGTCGCTCACCATCGAGGCGGAGCGCGAGGCGCTGGTCACGCGCCTGCGAGCGTTCACGCCGCTGGTGCGCGGCGCCACCCCCGCGCACCTGCTCCGCTACATCCGCGCGGACGATGCATTCCACCGCATCTTCTTCAGCCTGCTGCGCAACCAGTCGATGTTCGAGATCTACAACGCGATGGACCTGCCGGAGCTGATGCGGCGCGTCCTGGAAGTGGCGCCGCCCTCGATCCGGGAGGTGTTCGACGACCACAAGGGGCTGACCGACGCCCTCCGCAGCGGCGACGCCAACGCCACGGCCATGGCCATTACCCGGCACGCCAACCGCATCCGGTCCAGCCTGGCCGAATTCGTGGCCGAACATGAGGCCCAGGAGGCCCGCGCCGCCCGAGGCGCGGCATAGATAGAACAAGGCTAAAGGCGAAAGGCCAAGGGCTAAACGCCAACGACTGACGACTAACTGCTCGGATTTTCACGTAAATACACAGAAAATCCTCGTGCTTGACAGACTGATGCTGATGCGTTGTATACTACGCACATCAACGCATCTCGCATCAGAAAGGACTGAACGATGTCTGAATACGTCAAGCTCGCAACCGGCGCCGCCGACCAGTACCTGACGGCCCTGGCCGATTCCCAGGAGCAGTTCCTGAAGACGATGGCGACGTTCAACTCGCTGCTGCCCAAGGTGGCTGCGCCTGCCATTCCGGTTCCGGCGTTCGCCGCGGATCTGCCGACGGCCAAGGAAGTCGTGGAAGCGAATTTCGCGTTCGCGTCGAAGCTGCTCAAGCAGCAGAAGGAATTCGCCGAGAAGCTCGTGGCGGTCGGCAGCTCCGCGAGCTAGCTCGTCGTTGGTCGTTAGTCGTGGGTCGTTCTCGGCGGTATCCTCCTTTCTGAGGACGGCATAGTGCCTGACACCAACCCCGAGAACGAACCCACCATCGTCGAGCGCTGGCTCGAAGATCAGCAACAGTGGCAGCGGACGGTGCTCGCCTACCTGGATTCGATGACCAAGAACGACGACTTCCTGGTCAACCTCGGCAACGCCATGCGGGGCTCGCTGTTGGCCGGCAAGCCCTACCCGACCTCGCCGCCTCCGGCCGCGGCTGGCGCGGGGCCGGTGGCGGTGCCGGTGCCGGTGCCGGAGGTGGAAACAGTGCCTGACGAACGACTGGACAAGGTGCTCTTCGCGTTGCATCAGCTGCAGGGGCAGATCGCGGACGTGCAAATGGCCCTTGACGACATGCGCGACGGTCGCTCGCGAAGCGCCGCCTCACCAAGCCCCGCAAAACGGCGCCGATCGCCGCGCCCCAAAGCCACGGCCCCCAAGCGCCGCGCCGCACGAAAGCCCGCGGCCACGCGCACACCAGCCGTCCGGCCGACCGCGAAAGCCAGGAAACGTAAGGGTCGGCCGTGACCTTCCCGCGGCCGGAGCGGGAGCTGGAGGCGCTGCTGGCGCTCTCCCAGCGCAGCCGTGCCAAGCTGGATCGGCTGCGCGAGGTGCTGACCTCGCCCGGCCATTACGGCAAGGGCGCCACGCCTTCGACCGTCGTCTATCGCGAGAACAAGCTGCAATTGCGGCGGCTCGTGGACGCGTCGGGCGCACCGTTCAGCGGCCCGCCGGTGCTCTTCATCCCCGCGCCCGTCAGCCGCTATTTCATCATCGACCTGCTGCCGGGGCGATCGTTTGCCGGCCACATCGCCAAGGCCGGGTTCGACGTCTTCATCGCCGATTTCGGTCAGCCCTCCGAGGAGGATCGGTTCAGCGACCTTGAGTACTACGTGGAGGGCCTGGTCCGCCGCTGCGTGCGCAAGGTGTTGGCGCTCACCAGGCAGCCAAATCTCAACCTGGTGGGGTATTGCCTGGGTGGCACCTTGGCAATGCTCTACGCGGCGTTGCATCCGGCCTCGGTGGCGCGATTAGTGCTTCTCACCGCCATGGTCGATGGCGACGTAAAGGGCGGCATCGCATGGGCGGCTCATCGCATGGGCCTTGCGGGCGAGTCCTATGACAACCCGCGCCTGGTGCCGGCGGCGGAAGTGAAAAGCTGGTTCGAGATGCTGGCACCCGGGTCTAATAGCCACGTGGGACGCGTCCAGGATCTCTGGGATCGGCTGGACGACCCGCCGGAACGACTACGCGACGTCCGTACCATGGCGTCGTGGGTGGACGACGTGGTGCCGGCACCGGGCCGGCTGCTGGCGGAGATGTACCAGAAGTTCGGCCCGGGGCGGAATCGGCTAATGGGTGGCACCGCAACGGTCGGAGTGCGCGTGGTAGACTTCGCCGCCGTTACGATGCCGGTGTTGTCGGTGTCGGCGGAAAAGGACCTGATCGCGCCACCCGAAGGAGTGGATGCGATCCGCAAGATCGTGCCGCACGCTCAGGTGGTGCGGCTTCCGGGCGGGCACGTTGGCATCGTCGCGGGCCGCTCCGCTGCGGCCCTGTGGCAACAGACCGTCGACTTCCTCGCCGCGACGGGGGGCTGATCGACTCCTCGCCAGGGCGCGAGAGGCAGGGTTGATGGCTTTGGGTTCCCATTTCGTGGAATGGCGAGGACATCGAATTCACGTGGTCGACTCGGGCAAGGGCGAGCCGCTGCTGCTCGTCCCTGGCCTGGGCAACAACGTGGACATGTGGAAGCCGTTCATGGACCAGTTCCGCGAACGGCGGATCATCCGCCTCGAGGCCCCCGGAACCGGTTTGTCGAGCACCCCTTCCAGCCCGGTGCGGATCCCCGAGCTGTCCGACATGCTCGCGGCAATCCTCGACGAATGCGGCATCGAATGGGCTGACGTCGTCGGCTTCTCTTACGGCGGCGCCGTCGCGCAACAGTTCGCGCACGATCACCCCGCGCGGGTCCGGAAACTGGTGCTCGCCGCGACCTTCTGCGGTATGGGGTCGGTGCCGGGCTCACAAGCGGCCATGATGAGCCTGGCCACCCCGCTGCGCTACTACTCACCGAGTTACTACGAACGAACGGCCCGGATGACGTCGGGTGGCGTGACCGGGCGCGACGCGACCGTACGGCGCTGGATGATCGCGGAACGCCGCCGCCATCCGCCGTCCTCCGCCGGCTATACGATGCAGCTGCTGGGGATCCTGGGCTGGTCCAGCCGCGGGTTCCTGCAAAACATCCCGCACGAGACACTGGTCATCTGCGGCGACGACGACCCGCTGGTGCCCGTGGCCAACGGCGAGATGCTGGCGCGGCTGATTCCGCGCGCGCAGCTGGAGGTGGTGGAGGGGGGTGGCCACCTGCTGCTGTGGGACGACGCCAAGAACGCGTCGCGGCGCATCAGGCGGTTCCTGAACGCGGAGACCATCGACCCCACGGCCCCCCGACGCACGAGTACGCGGCCCACGATGGGCGTGGCCGCGGAGGCCGCGTCCCCGTCGGCCTAGGCGACTCCCGGCTTCCGGCGTCCGGCTTCCGGCTTATGAGGGTCCTGTGCGCGCCTTCACTGCGGCCAGCGCCTGGCCCGGCTCGCACGCCACGCGGTCGGGCGCCATCAGGTAACTCGCGGTTTCCGTTTCGCCGAGATCGCTCGCCAGGCACGCGAGCTGGCGCTGCCTCGCATCCGTCGAGTACCGCGCCCTCGCGCTCGAGCAGCCTGATCATCGCGGCGCCGTCGCTCCACATCGCCGCTTCGATCGCCGATAGCCAGGCGGGCGATTCGCGAATCAATCCGGCGCGTACCGGGGAGACTTGCTCGGGATGATCGCCACGTTTCAGCATTCGCACCAGATCGGCCGCCCGTCCCCACGCCGCTGCCTCCGCGGCGTTTGCCGGTCGCGTGTCCGACCACCAGTCGCGGCCGCTCCACTCGGCCGCCTGCACGGTCAGCACAAGGCACGCGGCCGCCAGAACAGGGGCCGTGAGCACTGCCAGGGTCAGACGGTTCGGCTTCAATAGAAGATCCTCCGCCGCGCCCAGTCGAGCTCGCCAGCCGGATCCCGCACCAGGATCGCGTCCGTGCGTAGCGACTCCTTCAATGCGCGGCTCGCCGGCGTGCCGACGTCCAGCCGCTGCAGCGCGATCCAGTCGTCCACGTACGCCCAGTCCTCGCGCACCTTGTGCTGCGCGACGCGCATCTCGACGTGCAGCGACAGCAGCCGAACCGACCAGGCGATCGACAGCAGGGCGCACGCCGCGAGCGCGAGAGCACGCCGCCGCGCCGCGGCACCAGGATGCGGACCCGCGGCGGCGCCGTCCGGCGGAATCAGCAGCTCCCGGGCGGCGACGAACACGGCGAGCGCCATGAATGCCGCGGCCGGGCTCATGATCACGTCCTTCGTGTACGGGAAGCTGATCGCCGCATTCGCGGGCAGCACCGCCAGGAAGAGCAGCACCAGCCGATCCTCGTGGGTGAAGACACGCTCCCGCCACGCGGAGCGCCGGCGCCAGGCGAACATCGCTACGAGAACCGACGCCGCCGTGGTCGCCACGGCCGTGGCGACGATCGCCGGGTAGGGAGCGCCAAGCCGAAGGCCGTCGATCAGCCGGAACACCCCTCCCCGCGGTTCACCCAGGACCACCGACATCCCCGACGCCACGACGTTGTACGCGTAGAAGGCCAGCCGTCGATCGGCGAATCGCCGCGCCAGCTCCGCCGGTTCGAGCACCGAGAAGCCGAACCCGGATGCCCGCTCGCTGAGCGCGGGCGTGCCGACGTCCAGCACCGCGAACCGGAGCACGAAGTAGCCGGCCAGCGCCACGGCAAGGGCGATGAGTCCCGGCCGGGGAACGCCGCGAGCGCCGGTCATCGCGGCCACCGCGAACACCACGAACACCAGGAGCCCGCTTTCCACTGACAGCACCGCGTAGACGAAGATCGCCACGGCCAGCAGGCTGTTCCACCAGCGCTCCTTCCCGAGCGCCAGGGCGGCCGCGGCGAAGCAGCAGACCACCACGGTCAGGAACGTGTTGATCGGAAATGCCTCGGTCACCGTACCGGTGAAAGCGTGGTGGCCGACCAGGACGGCAAGACCCAGGGGCACCGCGGCGGCGTCGCGCCAGGCGCGGGGCCGAACCAGATGCAGGTAGAGACCCGCCAGCACAACGACCTGCATCACGTGGAATCCCCTGAACCACGCGTAGTACTGGCCGCCCGACAGATCGTTGACGGCCTTGAGCTGCAACCACAGGAACGGGCGCAGGTAGCTGGGCTGTGTGAATTCCTGGATCGCGAACACAGGCCACGGCGTGGACAGCTTCAGCATGTTGCCGAAGCTGTCGCTCACCTGGATGGGAATCGCGAGAAGCGCGAGCGCCAGGCCGGCGACGACCAATGCGCCAACACCGTAGGATGCCGCCAGGATCAAGGCCACTAGACTACACTTCAAATCTTCCCACCGGGCTGGGGTCATGCCGCCTTCACCTCCGTCTGTTGCCGAGATCGACGCCGTGACCACCGTCGCGGATCCCGTGCTGCGCAACCTGCGCATCACGGTTGCGTACGGCCACCTGGCCAACGCGTTCCACGTGCGAATGCCCGGCGCCGCGAACTGGTGCACGTTCGCCACGTGGGCGTCGAAGCAGGCCGGCTGCACGATCAGGCGCGAGGACGTCTCGCGCGCGGTCGGACGCCACTTCAGGAGCCGGCTCGACAAGCGCGCCCTGGGCCGTCAGCTCGCGCGCATGCCCGGCCTGTCGTCGGAAGTGCTGGCGGGGCTCGTGGCACAGGTCAGCTTGGCCCTGCCAGGCGTGGGTCGCGCGGCCGACGCCGTGGCGCGCGGCAATCTCAAGGTGTTCGAGGAAATCGGGCGCGGCTTCGCCCGCGTGCTCGAAGGCGGGCCGCCCCCCGACGACGCGGACCTGTTGCGACGGGCGTTCGTGAACTATCAGACGGCGGCGGCGGCGAGCGATCCAAGGTTACGGGCGCAAGCGGCGTTTCTCGCCAACGTGCAGATCGGCCTGCACGAGCAGACGCGGCTTCAGCCGGAGATTCGCGAGGCCATGGACGCGTCGCTGCTCGACGTGGCGGAGGTGCGCCGCGAGATCCTGGATCGGCTGGAGGCGGTGGCCGCTGTCCCGGGCCGCGCCGGATTGCTGAAGGACCTCGTCAACGGGATGGTGGACGACCTGGCGCAGGAGGTGCGATCGGTCGTGCGCGTCGTGATCACCGACCTGATGATGACCATCGGGTTGCCGCGGGGGCGCACGCTTCGGCTGGGGTCGGACGTGAATCAGCGTTTTCCGGCGACGCTGAAGTCGTTGAGCAACGTGGAGCTGGCCTCGCTGGTTTCGACCTTCGACTCGGCGCCCGACAGCACGCACGGATCCGGCGCCATCGACTGGTCGGTGCTCGAACAACGGATGCGGTTCATCGCCGACTTCTTCCGCTCCTCGCACGACGACGACAGCTTGTACGAGGCCCCGTTTCCGCGGGCGATTCTCGACACGATCGCAGCCGGCCGGACCCCGGACCTGACCAGCATCGCGTGAACCTGATTCTGCTCCGTCCCGGCGAAATCGACGGCGGAGCCGTTCGTCTCACGGACGGCCGCGGCGCCCACGTGACGGCGGTGCTCAAGGCCGTGCCAGGCCAGAAGGTGCGCATCGGGCTGGTCGATGGCCCGCTCGGGATGGGCACCGTGACCGCGGTCGATGCCGCGAACGTGTCGATGATCTGCGCGTTCGAGGCGACCACACCGCCGCGGCCGCGCGTCGATTTGCTGCTGGCGCTGCCGCGGCCCAAGGTGTTGCGGCGGCTGTGGAGCCAGCTGGCGGCGCTGGGCGTGGGCCAGGTGATCCTGACCAATGCCGCGCGTGTGGAGCGGGACTACTTCGGCGCGCACGTCCTGGCGCCTTCCACCTACGGGCCACTGCTCATCGAAGGTCTCCAGCAGGCACGCGATACGCGGCTGCCTGTCGTCACGGTTCACCGCCGGTTCAAGGTGCTGATCGAGGACGAGCTGGATGGGTTGTTTCCCGGCGGCGTGCGGGTTGCCGCGCAGCCCGGACGCGAGGAAACGTTCGACGACGTGGTCGGCGGCGACGCAGCCACGCGCATGCTGATTGCGGTCGGGCCCGAAGGCGGCTGGACCGAATTCGAGCTGGCGCTTCTCGAACGGCACGGCTTCCATACGGCCGGCATTGGATCGCGCACGCTTCGCAGCGACACGGCGACGATCGCGCTCTTGACGCTGGCACATCAGGCGCTAGCATCTCGAAATGCCTTCACGACCAACGACTAACGACCAACGGCCAACGAGCACACGACAGTACTGGCTGATGAAGTGCGAGCCAGAGGCCTACACCATCGACGACCTGAAGCGGGACGGCCGTGCCAGCTGGGAGGGCGTGCGCAACTACCAGGCGCGCAACTTCATGCGCGACAAGATGCAGGAAGGAGACGGTGTGCTGTTCTATGCGTCGAACGCCGATCCTTCAGGCGTCACCGGCCTGGCTGAGATCGTCCGCGCGGGTTATCCCGATCACACGGCCTGGCAGAAGGGGCACAAATACTTCGACCCCGACACGAAGAAGGACGCCCCCATCTGGTACATGGTGGATATCGGGTTCGTGGAGCGCTTTTCCGGCGTCGTGTCGCTCGAGACGCTCAAGACCACCAAGGGCCTCGAGTCCATGGTGGTGACGCAGAAAGGCAGCCGGCTCTCGGTTCAGCCCGTCACCAAGGCGGAGTACGAGATCGTTGTGCGGCTGGGGCGGAAACGATCAACGACTAACGACTAACGCAAGCCCTTGGCGGGATACCGGGCGATGCGGTCGCCGCGGAACGATCCCGCCCACAGCTCGTCGCCGACCTGGATCGCCACGGTGGCCGCCGAGATGACCGGGCTGGTCGGGTAGTCCACGATGGTCGTGTAGGTCCACTTCACCGGATCCACCTTGCCAATCGTCGAAGTGGCGACGCCGTTGCACGGGCCGGCGGCACGGCCCGGGCCGAACACTGCGCAGTCAGGGCCGCCCTGCCCGGCCACGAGCAGCGTGCCGTCGGGTGCCCAGCGCACGTTGTCCACGCGGAAACCCAGGTTCAGCGTGTCCCTCACGACAGGGGTCACTCCACGCGATACGCGCATGAACGAGCGGTTGCCCCATTGCGCCACGTAGAACCACTTGCCGTCCTTGGACATCTCGAGCCCGTTCGCGCCGGCCGATTCGCTGCCGGGCACCTTGGCCCAGCCGCGGCCGGTGTGCCATTCCCACAGCTCGCCGTTGTTCTCTCCGTTGATCAAGGCCGACTGGAAGCCGCCGCCAGGGGCGGCGCCAGCAGGCGCGCGCGGTTGGAAGTTGGTGGCCACGAAGCCGCCGCCTGGCAGGGCCAGCACGGAGTTCAACCCGATCGGGTCCGGCGCGATTGCGCAGCCGATCCACGCAAGTGTCGGCGACTGGCCGCGCGCGTCCAGCTCGAAGACCTCCACGGACTCACGGCTGCCGTGGATCACGACGTACAGCGTGTGCCGGCCGCCGCTGCCCTCCTGGATGAACAGCCCGTGAGTCTGGATACGCGGCGCGGTCTGCGGAGGACCCGGGCACGTGTCGTAGGTTTCCTTGTCCAGCCTGACCGCGGCTGTGGCGCTCGGAAAGATCTTCGTTGACGACGCGGCGCGCGTGTCGATCAGGAACAAGCCACCATCGCCCCCGAAGGCCGACGCGATGAGCCAGCGCGTGTTGGGAACGGCCACCAGGTCCTCCGGGCCTGCCTGGCCGCAGACGAACTTCACCGGGCCTGCTGGTTCGCACGACGCGGGCGCCGCGGCGGGAGCCTGGCCACGGAGCGGCAACGGCCAGGCGAGCGCCGCCACCACGAGGGACAACCCGAGAAGGTGGCGCGCTGTCAGGACGACACATGCGTAAACGATCCTCATGCAATCACCTCGAACGGTTGTCTCAATCGTTGTTTCACTCCGGCAGCCTCACGCTTTGCGTCGCGACGCACTGCCAGCGGCCGTCGCGGCGCACGAACACGTCCAGGTATCGATGCACGACCTCGAGCCGCTTGCCCTTGCTCGGTCCCACCAGCCGTCTCGTGAACCACACGATCGCCGTGTCTCCATGCACCTGCACGGTGAACTCGCTGAGCGTGGACGACTCGACCTGCTGGTTGAAGGCGGCGGCGTTGGCGAGCTCCTTGGCGCGGTCGCCGCGTGAGCCGTCGGGGTACGTGGCCATGAACTCGACGGCCAGCACGCGGTCGATGAACGCCGTGTCGTTGCGGAAAAACGCCGCGTCCCAATCGCGCTCGAGCTGAATCAGCTCGCGCTCGACGGCGGATTGCGCAGTGGCGTGATGCGCTGCGCTCACGAGCGCCAAGGCGGCAACCACCGCCAGGCGGATCGTCGGCATGTGGCGGAGTTTACGGTAATCTGATCGGATTGTGGTGAGAAAGACCGACGACCTTCGCATCACCCTGGTGCGCCCGCTGCTGCCGCCGGCCATTCTGGTGGAGGAGATTCCGGTCTCCGAGCGGGCCGCCGAAGTGGTGACGGGAACGCGCCAGGCGGTGGCGGATGCGCTCGAAGGGCAGGATCCACGCCTGGTCGTGGTGGTCGGACCGTGTTCGATTCACGATCCGGAAGCGGCGCGCGCCTATGCCAGGCGGCTCGTCCCGCTGCGGGAGCGCTATCAGGATCACCTGATCCTGTTGATGCGGTGCTACTTCGAGAAGCCGCGCACATCGGTGGGCTGGAAAGGTCTCATCAACGACCCCGACCTCGACGAAAGCTTTCACATCAACAAGGGCCTGCGCCTGGCGCGCCAGTTGCTGCTGGACGTGAACGACATGGGCCTGGCCACGGCGTCGGAGTTCCTGGACACGCAGATTCCCCAGCACATCGCCGACCTGACGTCGTGGGTGGCCATCGGGGCACGCACAACCGAAAGCCAGGTCCATCGCGAGCTGGCGTCGGGACTATCGATGCCCGTCGGATTCAAGAACGGCACCGACGGTACCGTGCAGACCGCGGTGGACGCGGTGCTGTCGGCCCGCTCCTCGCATCTCTTTCCGTCGGTCACCAAGCAGGGCGTCTCGGCGATCTTCCAGACGGCCGGCAACACCACGTGTCACGTCATCCTGCGAGGCGGCTCGCGCACCGGCCCCAACTACGACCCCGGCCACGTGTCCGATGCATGTTCGCGGCTTGGGAAGTACGGGCTGCGGGAGACGGTGATGGTGGACTGCTCGCACGGCAACAGCAGCAAGGACCACAAACGGCAGGCGGAGGTCGCCGCGTCGGTGGCCGAGCAGGTGGCCGGAGGGTCGTGGCAGATTTTCGGCGTGATGCTCGAGAGCCACCTCGTGGAGGGGCGCCAGGACTACACGCCCGGGCAGCAGGCCACCTTCGGCCAGAGCATCACCGACGCCTGCATCTCGTTCGAGCAGACCGAGCCGATCCTGGAGCAGCTGGCCAAGGCGCAGCAAGTGCGCGGCAAGGTTCAGCGCGAGCGCCGCAGCGCGGTGAGATAGCGCGCCGAGCTTCGTGTAGAGCGGAGCCCGGAAGGGCGCGGCGCCAGCGATGGCGCGGCTCATCGTCGTCCACCGGGCGGCGCGGAACTCTCCCGGCGGCAGCCGGTCGAGGGGTGCCGCCGCGTCGCGCGTCTCGAAGTAGAACCAGTACTGCACCTGGCCCATTCCCGTTCGCTTGGACTGCGCGGCTTGCGGCAGCTCGTACGCGAGCAGATCCGGATACCGGCCCACCAGACGCAGCGCCTTTCCTGGAATGCCGGTCTCTTCCTCGGCCTCGCGCCGCGCCGCGGCAAGCGGCGTCTCGCCGTCGTCGAGCCCGCCTTGCGGGAACTGCCACGCGCCTGGCACGTCGGCCCGCTCGAGCACGAGCACGCGGCCGCGGGCGTCGAGAATCACCGCACCAACGCCGGCCCGGAAGTAGCGGCTCGGCCTGCCCACCTCAGGCGCGGCCGGCGAACTCGCGCGTTTCGGTGTGGACCTTCACCTTCTCCCCTTCCTTGATGAAAAGGGGCACGCGCACCTCGAGGCCAGTCTCGAGCGTGGCCGCCTTCGTGGCGCCACCGCTGGCCGTGTCGCCTCGCACGGCGGGCTCCGTGGACGAGACGGTCAGCTCCACGTGCGCGGGGAACTGCAAGCCAAACGGCCGGCCTTCCAGCTTGTGGACCTGCACCAGCAGGTTGTCCACCAGAAGGTCGCGATCGTCGCCGACCACGTCGGCGGCAAGGGACAGCGTCTCGAAGGTTTCCTGGTCCATGAAGTGGAACCCGGTGCCGTCGGAGTACAGAAAGGTCGCCTGCGACATCGAGAGGTCGGGCTCGGCGAACTTCTCGCCGGCCTTGAAGGTCTTGTCGAAGACGGACCGGGTGAGCAGGTTGCGCATCTTCAGTCGCACCAGGGTCTGACCCCCGCGGGCCGTCGGCTTGGACACTTCGACGTCCAGGCACACGTACGGCGCGCCTTCGTGCTGGAAGTAACTCTTGCGCTTGATGTCGATTGCCTCGATGAGCGATGCCACGTCCGTATTGTGACGCACCTCGGCGAGCCGCGGAAAGCGCGTATACTCACGCGCGCTGGGGCCAAGGCTCCAGGCTCCAGGCTCCAGGAAGAAAGGGGCGTCATGTCGATCAATCCCTACGACGACGAACTCGGCGTGTCCCGCCGGGACCTCATCAAGCACAGCGCCGCGGTGGTGGGAGGCGCGCTCGTGGGCGGCGCGCACGGCGCAGACGCCCAGGCACAGACGGCGCCGGCCGTTCAGACAGGCGGCCGCAGCATGGCGGGCACGAAGTTCAAGGCACTCGTGCGCCACGCGGACTTCAAGACCACGCAGGTCGAGACGCTTACGCTCCGCGCGATCCACCCGCGACAGGTCGTCGTGCGGATACAGGCCGCGCAGGCCTGCTACACCATCGTCAACGCGCTCGCGCCCGCCCGGCCGGCGGCACCCGCACCCGGCGCGCCGCCGCTGAATCCTGCGGCCTTGAACGCGGCCGTCGTCGGACACGGTGGGGTCGGCATCGTGGAAGAAGTGGGCGCGATGGTGAAGCGCGTGCAGGTCGGGGACCGCGTGGTGGTGCCGGTCACTGCGCAATGCGGCGAGTGCTACAACTGCCTCCGTGGCAAGGGTGACCGGTGCCAGTCCGGAGCCAGCCGTCCGCTCCTTCCCGCGGCCTCGCTGTCGGATGGCACGCCGGTGAACGGAAACCTGGGCGCATTCGCCGAGTTGATGGTGGCCTGGGAAGAACAGACCGTCCCGATCTTCAGCAGCCACGACGCCGCCGAGCTGTCGCTCCTCTCGTGCGTGGCGACGACCGGTCTGGGTATGGCCATGATGCGCGTGCCGATCGAGGCGGGCTCGAACGTAGTGGTGTTTGGCGCCGGTCCGGTCGGCCTCAGCGCGATCCAAGGGGCCCGCATCATGGCCGCGTCGAAGATCGTCGCGGTAGAGCCGATTCGCTATCGCCGCGACCTCGCGCTCAAGCTCGGCGCGACGGCGGTGGTCGATCCGAACGTGGACAACGCAAACCTGGTGCTGAAGCTGCGCGAGATGACGATGGGTGAAACCGACCGCGCGTTTGCTGGAGGGCGCGGCGCCGCCGCCGACGGCCCCGACTACGTGATCGAAGCGGTGGGCGGCGACCGCTTTCGTCCGAAGACAGAGGTCGGGCCCGACGCGACGGGCACGCAAGTACTCGTGCAGGCCTGGCAACTCTGTCCCCCTGGAGGGTGGCTGCGCACGAGCGGCGTGGGTCATCCCGCTGGTTCGACCGTGACGTTCCCGGCCGGCGCGTGGTCCAACGGCACCAAGCAGCAGGCCGGCGGCAACTTCGCCGGCGTGAACATCAAGCGGGACATCCCGACGTTCGTGCGGCTGATCGAGTCGGGGCGGTTCGACGCGAAGTCACTGGCCACGGCGAAGTATCCGGTCGAACGCGCCAAGGAAGCGCTGCAGGTCGCGGCAGATCGCACGACGGTGGCGTCGGTGGTGGTGTTTGCGTAACCTCTCACGGCTCTCGGCTCTAGGCTCTGGGCTCTGGGCGCTCGTCCTGCTCGTGACGCCAGCGTCTGCGGTAGCGCAGAATGCCTGCTCTGCGCTCACGTCGCTGTTGGTTCCGGGCGCGACGATCGTTTCGTCGACTTCGGTGCCGGCGAATGCGGCCAGCAAGACTCCTGTGTTCTGTGAAGTGCAGGCGACACTCACGCCGTCGCCCGGTTCCCGTATCGGAGCCGTCTATCGATTGCCAGCCACGTGGAACGGCAAGGTTCTCGGCATCGGTGGCGGCGGATCCGCCGGCAACGTGACGCTGCAGGCGGCTTCCGAAGGGCTCGCCCGCGGGTACGCGGTCGTCCAGAACGACCTCGGACATCCAAGCGCCAACGGCACCGACTGGTCGTTCGCGATTAGCGGGCCCGGCCAACCCAATGTCGAGGCGATCATCGATTTCGGCCACCGCGCCACGCACCTGGCGACGGTCGCTGGCAAGGAGGTGGTGGCCCGGTTCTACGGGCGACCCGCTCAGCGGAGCTACTGGCAGGGGTGTTCGACCGGCGGACGCCAGGGCCTGGCCGAGGTACAGCGCTATCCCACCGACTACGACGGCGTGATCGCGGGCGCGCCGGTCTACTCGCCCACGGTTTATTCGAACGCGATGCTCCGCGTACAGGCGTTCCACGCGCGGCCGGAGAGCAACCTGCGCCCCGAACAGGTCCCCTTGGTTCAGAAGGCGGTCCTGGCCGCGTGCGACATGAAGGACGGCGTCGCCGACGGTGTCCTGACCGACCCCCGGGCGTGCACATGGGATCCGAAAGAGCTCGTCTGCTCAGGTGCCCCGTCGGCGTCGTGCCTGACGCTCGCGCAGGCGGAGACCGTGCGCAGGGTGTACGCAGGCGTCAAGACGAAGAACGGCGAGTACGCGGCGATGCCACTCATGCGCGGCGGCGAGAGCGACTGGGTCAGACGCATGGTTGGCACACCGGAGCTGCCGCGAGGCGTCAATGCCGTGCTCGGCGCGCCGGTCATGACGTATGTCGTCAAGGCCGACCCGGCCTACGACGTGTTGACCTTCGATCCCGAGCGCGACATGCCGGCATTGAAGAGCGGTCTGGCCGGCGAGCATCTCCACCAGATGAAGACCGACATCTCCGCGTTCGTGAATCGCGGCGGGAAGCTTCTGCTCTGGCACGGGTTCAACGATCCTGGACCGAGTGCGCTCTCGACGATCGAGTATTTCGAACAGGTGCAAGCGAAGTACCCGCAGCCAAGGAGGCCGTCCGCTTGTTCCTGTTACCGGGCGTGCTTCACTGCGGCGGCGGCGCGGGCCCCGACCGCTTCGATGCGCTCACGGCGCTCGAGAACTGGGTCGAGCAGGGGAAGCCGCCGGCATCGATGCTGGCGACAAAGGCCGACTCGCCGTTGTCGCGGCCGCTGTGTCCGTATCCGCAATTGCCGCGGTACACGGGCAGAGGCGACACGAACGACGCACGCAATTTCACCTGCGCGATCCGGTGAGAGACCAGCGGCTCTGGGCTCTGGGCTGGACTGGAGACCGAAGACCGAAGACTGGAGACTGAAGACTGGGCTATCCCACCGGCCACAGCCACGCCGCGCCGCGGACGCCGCTCGAGTCGCCGTGCACCGGCGGAACGAGGCGCGTGACGATCGCGTCCGAGAAGACCTCCCGATTCCACCGCCGCGGCACGTTGACGTACAGGCGGGACATGTTCGACAGTCCCCCGCCCAGCACGATCACGTCGGGATCCAGCACGTTGATGATCGACGCGAGGCTGCGCGCCAGACGATCCTCGTACCGCGCGAGGCAGGACTCCGCCTCCCCATCGCCGTCGGCGGCGCGTGCGGCAATCGCGGCCGGATCCAGGTGATTGCCGGTCTGCGCGTGATAGTCACGCGCCAACCCCGGGCCCGAGAGGTAGGTTTCGATGCAGCCGGACTTGCCGCAGTAGCACGCGGGCCCTGGCCACTCCGCATCCGGGCCCGCTCCGCCGCGCATCCCCGGGAGCGGGTTGTGGCCCCACTCGCCCGCCACCGCGTTCGCACCGGCGATCGGCCGGCCGCCCACCACGATACCGCCGCCGACTCCGGTGCCCAGAATGACCCCGAACACCGTGCCGGCTCCCGCGCCGGCGCCGTCAACCGCCTCGGACAACGCGAAGCAGTTGGCGTCGTTGGCCAGGCGCACCGGCCGCCCGACGCGCGTGGAGAGATCCTCCGCAAGTGGCTTGCCTATCAACCAGGTCGAGTTGGCGTTCTTGACGAGACCGGTGGCTGGCGACACCGCACCGGGAATGCCGACGCCGACTGTGCAGGTGACGCCTACCTCGGCTTCGCACGACAGCACGAGATTCGCCAAAACTTCGACCGTTGCCGCGTAATCGCCTTGTGGCGAGGAGATGCGCCGGCGCAGCACGATTCGGCCCTCGTCGGCAAGCACAGCCGCCTCGATTTTCGTGCCGCCCAGATCCAGTCCCATGCGCATGGTTTTCCTATATCCTATTGCTAGCGAGGCTTCGCCTGAGCGTCTCTGGCTCCGCCTCGCTAGGCAGTGTCAGCTTGCCCCGCTTCGCGGCAGAACTTGACACCGTTTGTAATCGTGTTCAATTTCTCGCAAGCCTTTTAGGGCGAGGTGTGTCTCGCCATGGGATCAGGGGAATGCTGAATCGCTCGACGGCCAGCGCGCGCAGCGCGCAAGAAGATGCTGGCAACCGGCCGAGGGGCTCCGCAGGAGTAGCGAGGGGCGGAGCCCCTTGGCTGGTTCTGGCGATCGTGGGCGCAGTCTTTGTGACTTATGCGCAGGCCGGACGGCAGGCGCCCGCGCCGCCCTCTCAGCCCACCACGGGTACTCGCGCGACCGCTCCCGCGCCCGCGCCGGCCGCTCCTGCGGCCGCGGCTGCTCCTCGTCTCGTGCGGGCCTCGGTACCGGCGCAGCCGGCGGTCAGCGACGACGAGCAGCGCGCCTTCCTGAAGCAGGTACTGCACGGCCTGCCACAGCGAGCGCGCGAAGGCTGCCGGGATGGACTCGGCGCGCAAGTTGTCCGTCGAGGCGCTGGACCCCGCCAACGTCGCGCACGACGCCAAGACATGGGAGCTCGTCGTACGCAAGCTGCGCGCGGGGATGATGCCTCCGGCGGCAATGAAGCGGCCGGATTCCGCCGGTGTTCGAGACGATAATCGCGTCGTTCGAGGCCGACCTGGACCGCGCCAGCGGGCCCAATACCCCCGCACCGGGCCTGCACCGGTTGAACCGCACCGAATACCAGAACGTGGTCCACGACCTGCTGGACCTCGACATCGACGCCTCGAAGTACCTGCCGTCGGACGATTCGACCTCCGGCTTCGACAACATCGCCGGGGCGCTGGGCATTTCGTCCACCCTGGTCGAGGCCTACGTGTCGGCGGCCCAGAAAATCAGCCGGCTCGCGATGGGCTATCCCGAGGAGGCGACGCTCGCCGTGTACCGCACACGCGAGGATACGTCGCAGAACTATCACATCGAGGGGCTGCCGTTCGGGACGAGAGGCGGCCTGGTGGTGGAGCACGCCTTCCCCTCGGACGGCGAGTATCAGCTCACCGTGACGCCGATCTTCGGCGACAACATGTCGCCCGCGGGCTTCGGGTCGGTGCCGTGTGAGCGAATCGAGATCCTGCTCGACGGCGAGAGGCTGCAGCTGATGGATTGGCAGGGCGGCGGCCGCATGCCGGCGGCCAACTGCGGGCCCGGGCGCACGCGCCCCGAGACACGCGGCGGGCAGTCGGGCCCCGAGGCCTTTTTCGGCGGGCGCGGCGGCACGCCGATGCGCGTGCGCTTCAAGACCACCGCGGGCTCGCACACGGTGGGCGCCACGTTCCTCGCCACCAACTTCGCGCCCCTGCTCGATCTGGATCGACAGTTCCTGCGGTCCACCGTGCAGACGGGCCCCACACCCGGCTACACCTTCTTCCCCCACGTCGGCACGATCCGCATCGAAGGTCCGTTCGAAGCGACGAAGGCCACGAATTCTCCCAGCCGCAAGAAGATCTTCGTCTGCACGCCGAAGACTGATGCCGAAGAAACGGCGTGCGCGCGCCGCATCGTCAGCAACCTGGCCACCTATGCGTATCGCCGGCCGGCCACGGCGGCCGACGTCGAGGGCCTGCTCGAGTTCTACCGGTTCGGACGCAAGGAAAAGGACTTCGACCAGGGCATCGAGCTGGCCCTGGCGCGCGTGCTGGCGTCGCCGCAGTTCATCTACCGGATCGAGGAAGAGCCGGCCACGGTGCGGGCGGGCCAGGCCTACCGCATCTCGGACGTGGATCTGGCCTCGCGGCTGTCGTTCTTCCTGTGGAGCACGGCCCCCGACGCGGAGCTGCTGCGCGTGGCGGGTCAAGGGCGCCTGCGCAACCCCGTGATCCTGGAGCAGCAGGTGCGCAGGATGCTCAAGCACCCGAAGGCCCACGCGCTCGCACAGAACTTCGCGGGCCAGTGGCTGAACCTCCGCAGCCTGGACGCCACGGCGCCGCTGCCGCTCGTCTATCCGGACTTCGACGATCCGCTGAGGCAGGCCATGCGGCGCGAGGTGGAGCTGATCTTCGACACGATCGTCGCCGAGGATCTCCCCGTCACGGATCTCCTGACCGGGGACTACACGTTCGTCAACGAGCGCCTGGCGAGGCACTACGGCATCCCGAACATCCAGGGCAGCCAGTTCCGCCGTGTCACGCTGGGACCCGATCAGGATGCCCGCAGAGGTCTCACGGGTAAGGGCGCCTTCCTGGTGACGACCGCCAAGCCCGAGCGTACGTCACCGGTGACGCGCGGCAAGTGGGTCATGACCAACATCCTGGGGATGAGCCCGCCCGACCCGCCGGCCGATGTGCCGGCGCTGCCGCCGCGCGCGGCCGATCCGAACGCCAAGGAACCGTCGATGCGTCAGAAGATGATGGACCATCGCGTCCGTCAGGACTGCGTGGTGTGCCACCAGTTGATGGATCCGATCGGCTTCGCGCTGGAGACGTTCGACGGCATCGGCCTGGTGCGAACCCACGACGAGGGCACACCTGTGGACGCGAAGGCCCGCACGTTCGACAACACACAGATCGAAGGGCCGGCCGGCGTGCGCAACTGGCTGGCGGCCAGCTATTCGAAGCAGTTCATGACGGTCGCCACCGAGAAGCTGCTGACCTACGGGTTGGGCCGTGGCCTCGACCACCGCGACATGCCGATGGTGCGCGCGTTGGCGCGCGAAGCCGGCGCGGCAGGCAACCGCTTCTCGGCGCTCGTGCTTGGCGTGGTGAAGAGCCAGCCGTTCCAGATGAATTCGCGCTCGGTGCCGCCGGCCACGACAACGGCATCGACGACCTCGACACCGAACCCGGGAAGGAACTAGAGGGGACCCAGTCATGTTCATTACCAAGAGGCACATCCGCCGGCGTACGTTCCTGCAAGGTGCCGGCGCCACGCTGGCGCTGCCGCTCCTGGATGCGATGGTGCCCGCCGGCGAACTGCTGGCGCAGACCGCGGCGAACCCCAAGACCCGCTTCGTGGGGGTCTTCTTCCCGCACGGCATGTCCCCCGGCCACTGGGAACCCGCGGCTGAGGGCGCGCTTCCGGAAAAGCTGCCCTACATCCTGGAGTCGCTGGAGAAAGTGAAGGACCAGACCGTGGTCATGAGCGGCCTGTGGTCGCAGTCGGCGGAGCCGCCCGAGGGGACCACCGGCTCGGATCACTGGGTGGCCGCCGCATACCTGACCGGCATCAAGCCGCGCAAGACGGCGGGCTCCGACGCCACCACCGGCAGCGCGACCATCGATCAGATGATCGCCCACAAGATCGGGCAGGAGACGCTGCTGCCGTCGCTGCAGCTGGCGGTTGAAGATCCCAACTCGAGCTCGAGCAATTGCGGCGAGGGCTACAGCTGCTCGTACACGAACTCGATTTCCTGGGTCGACCTGCCCACACCGACGGGCGAAACCGTGCCGCGGACGAGCCCCCTGCCGATGGAGCTGAACCCGCAGGTGGTCTTCGAGCGGCTGTTCGGCAGCGGCTCCACGCCTGAACTGCGCGCGCAGCGCATGAAGCAGAGCCAGAGCATCCTGGACTCGCTGGTCGACGAGCTGGCGGGCCTCAGGAAGCAGCTGGGCGCGTCGGACGTCCGCACGGTGAATCAGTACACGGACGAGATTCGCGAGATCGAACGCCGCATCCAGCTGGCGGCCAAGGCCTCGACGGACGTGCCGGAGCTGGATTTGCCGCCCGGCATCCCCGAGCAGTTCGACCAGCACATCCGCCTGCACTCGGACCTGCTGGCGCTGGCCTTCAAGGCCGACATCACGCGGGTGGCGACGCTTCTGGGCGCGCGCGACCTGACGAGCCGCGTGTATCCCTACCCGAAGAGCTCACTTTTCCCCGAAGGCGGCACCAGCGTGAGCTTCCACGGCGGCTCGCACCACCAGGACGACCCGGTGCAGGTGCGCCGCTACGCCACGCTGAACCGCTACCACGTGTCCACGATGGCCTACCTGGCCGAAAAGCTGCGGGCCACCCCCGATGGCGACGGCACGCTGCTGGATCATTCGCTGATCATGTACGGGTCGAACATGGGGAACTCCAACCAGCACCAGCACTACGACGTGTGTCACCTGCTGGTCGGCGGCGCAGGCGGCAAGTTGAAGGGCAACCGGCACCTGGCCTTCCCGCGCAAGACGGTACCCACAGGCAACCTGCTCCTGAGCCTGCTTGATCTGTACGGGATCGAAAAGGACAAGCAGGGCGACAGCACCGGCCGGCTGCCGAAACTAGTCTGAGGACATGATTCGACACGTGGCCGGCGTCGCCGGCCTCCTGCTGGTAGGTACTGTCGGCGGCCGTGGCTCACGCAGCGGGCCGCAGCGACGTGGCCGATGCCGCCATGAACGGCGACCGTCAGGCCGTGACCCGTCTGCTGCGGCAGAAGGCCGACGTGAATGCTCCCCAGGTGGACGGCGCGACGGCGCTTCACTGGGCGGTATACCGCGACGACCTCGAGCTGACGGGCGCGCTGCTGGCGGCCAAGGCCAACGTGGCGTCCGCGAACCGCGTCGGGATGACGCCGCTGGCGATGGCGGCGCTGTACGGCAACCCGGCGATGATCGATCGGCTGCTCAAGGCCGGCGCCGACGCCAAGTCACTGACGCCCAACGGCGAGACCATGCTGATGCTGGCGGCGCGCAACGGCAACCCGCAGGCCGTGAAGGTGCTGGCCGAGGCCGGCGCCGACGTGAATGCGCGCGAGCGGCTGCGCGGCACCACCGCGCTCATGTGGGCCGCGTCGCAGCGGCACTCCGAAGCCGTGAAGGTTCTCGTGGCGGCTGGCGCCGACGTCGGCGCGAAGTCGGCCGGCGCCGGGCTGCCCCGCAACTACATGGCCAACCGCGTGAACCTGCGCGCGGTGGCGGTCTCCCAGGAGCGGCGGCGCCGCGCCGCCGCCGCCGGCATCACCTACGAAGAACAGCTGGTGCTCGACCAGAAACAGGGCCGCGATCTCGGTGGCCAGCGAGGCTTGGCGCAGGCGCTCGGGCCAGACGGGCTGCCGCTCGCGGGCCGCGGGGCGCCGGCCGCAACGCCCGGCCCCCCGGCGGCAGCTGCTCCGGCCGCCGCTGCCCCGGCCGGTCGCGGACGTGGTGCCGGACCAGGGGCCGAGGCGACAGCCGCGGCAGGTGCCGCGGCCGACGATGACGACGACAACGAGGTGGTGTTCGCGGGCCTGGTCGGCACCGGCGGCGGCGGGCTGACGGCGCTGGTCTTTGCCTCGCGCGAGGGCGACATTGAATCCGCGCGGGCGCTCCTCGACGGTGGGGCCAACGTCAATCAGCAGACCGAGGCTGGCTGGACGCCGCTGCTGACGGCGGTCAACAACCGGAACTACCGCCTTGCGAAGTTCCTGCTGGACCGTGGCGCGGATCCGAACACCCCGAACCGGAGCGGGTGGTCACCGCTCTACCTCGCCACGGACAACCGCAACATCGAAGGCGGCGACTATCCCGTCCCCAAGCCGGATCTCGATCACATCGACATGATCACCGCGCTTCTCGACAAGGGCGCCAACCCGAACGCTCCCGTCAAGGAGAACACGCTCACTCGCACGATCTTCACCATGCAGTGGTTCTGGGAAGAAGGCGCCACGCCGTTCATCCGTGCCGCCCAGTCGAGCGACACCGAGCTGATGAAGCTGCTGCTCAAGTACAAGGCCGATCCGAAGGCACTCACCGCGCTGGGCGATACCGCGCTGACTGCGTCCGCCGGCATCGGCTGGGTGGAGGGCGTGACCTACGAGCGCTCGGCCAGGGAAAACCTGGACGCGATCCGCATGCTTCTTGACCTCGGCCTCGAGCCCAATCACGCGAACAACGAGGGGCGCACGGCGCTGATGGGTGCGGCCATGAAAGGCCGGAACGACGTGGTGCTGCTACTGGTCGAGCGCGGCGCCAGGCTGGAGACCCGCGACAAGGGCAACCGCGACACCGACAAGGTGGCATCGGCTGCCGCCGGACACACGTGGCAGGCCATTGACTACGCGGAAGGCCTTGTGCGCGTCGGTGTGCAGTCGGCTGTCACACGCCCCGAGACGTCGGCGCTGCTGCGCAAGCTGATGGTCGAGCGCGGCCTGCCGGTGCCGCCGATCGATCGAAACATCCTCTCGATCTGCGTCGTCGCGCTTTGCCAGGGCACCGAATAACCGAGCGGTGGTAGCATCGGCGGCTGTCCGGGCCATACGCCCGTCAGGAAAGGCAGCAGTATGAGCATCGCCGCCGGTACGCCCGCCCGCGCCACACCCAGTCGGCCCGCCTCGTGGTTCTACGTCGCGCTGTTGGTGCTGGGCGGCATCATGGCCGTCGTGTTCTGGGTGGTGGCCGCAACGCCGTACTTGGCGATGCAGCGCGAGACCTTCGGCCCGAATCCGGACATCAACTGGCCGCGGCGCGTCCCGCTAGTCATCCACATCGCCGGTGGATCGCTGGCGTTGCTGCTGGGCCCGATCAACCTGTGGCTCGGCGAAACGCGGCGGCGCCTCTCCTGGCACAAGAACCTGGGCTTCGCGTACCTGGCGGGCGTGGCCATCGGCGCGGCGTCCGCCTACTATCTGTCCTTCACGACACCGTTGGGCGTGACATTCGCTTCAGGGCTCTTCTCGCTCGCCGTGGCCTGGACGCTCACGACGGGCATGGCGTTTCTGGCAATCAGCCGACGGGCGATCGTGCAGCACCGCGAATGGATGATCCGCAGCTACGTGGTGACGCTGGCGTTCGTCTTCTTCCGGATTGTCTTCGTGGTGATGGAGACCCAGCAGATCGGCACCGTGCCCGAGCGTCTCGGTGTAGCGGCGTGGTCCTGCTTCGGCTTGCCGCTGATCGTCACGGAGATGGTGCTGCAGTGGCGCAAGGTTAAGAGCTAGCGAGGCTCCGCCCCGCATTCATGAAAGGCTCCGCCTCGCTAGGGCAGTATCTTTTGGCCCCGCTTCGCGGGGCCGAGAAAACTTGACTTGTTCAAGAGGTCAAGTTTTCTGGTGCGGCGAGCGGCCGTCGTCATCGCCTACGCCGTTTTGACGGCGGTGATGACATGGCCGTTCGTCAACTACACCCACTTCGCCGGCTCGAGCTACGGGGGCGACGCGCGTCTCATCATCTGGACCACGGCGTGGGCGAACCACGCTCGTCCTGAACGGCCTGCCGCTCTTCGACGCCAACGTCTTCTTCCCCGCGTCCGAATCGCTCCGCTACAACGAGCATCTGCTGGGTGTGAGCTTCGCCACGCTGCCCTGGGCAGCGGCCGGCGCCTCTCCGGTGCTCGCCTACAACGCCACGTGGTGGCTGGCGTTTTTCCTGAACGGCCTCGCGGCGTTTGCATGGCTGCGCCGGTTCGACATCCACGCGCTGCCGGCGTTTCTCGGCAGCCTGGTGTTCGCCTGCTCGTTCTTCGTGATGCTGCACGCGCACGGCCACCTGCATCTGATCTGGCTGTGGCCCCTTCCGCTGTCGGCGCTGCTGCTGGAGCGCTGGTTCGTCCGCCCGACTATCGGGCGCGCCGCGGTGTGGCTCGCCGTGGTGTTGATGGGACTGCTGACCTCCTGGTACGTGGCCGTGATGGTGGCGCTCGTCAACCTGATCGTGGGCCTTGTGGTCGCCGTGACCGCGCGCGCCGGCGGCGCGTGGCGGCAGCGAATAGTGCATCTGGCGGGTGCGGCCGCCATCGCGGCTGCGTGCATGTATCCGCTCGCCCGTCCGTATGTGGGTCTTCGCGCCAATCCCGCCGAGGCGGCGGCGTTCTCTGCCGACGTCGAGGCGTATCTCATCCCGCCGGAGAACACCCTTCTGGGCCGGGCGTGGCGGGCCGGCATCGACTCGCGGCCGCGCTCGATCTACGGCGAGACGACGCTCTTCGCGGGATGGATCGCCATTGGCCTTGGGCTCCTCGGGCTTGTCGCGCTCGTCACGGACCGGCGGATCCCGAAGCTCGCGTGGGTGTTTCCGCTCCTCGGCGCGGCCGGGTTCCTGCTGTCGCTGGGACCTGCCCCGCCGCTGCTTGGGGGACCGGCCCTGGCGCCGTTTGGCTGGCTGGCGAGCCTGCCGGGCTTCTCGGGCATGCGGGCGCCAGCGCGCTTCGCGCTCGTGTGCATGCTGGGGCTGGCCGGACTGGCCGCGCTTGGCGCGTCGTGGATTTCGGCGCGGGCGGGGCGACGTGGGACCACGGTGCTGGCCGCGATCGTACCGCTCATGCTGCTCGAGTGGTTCGTCGTGGACTTTCCCGCCGGCAAGCCCGAGGTGCACCCCATTCCGGCCATTTACCGGACGCCGGAGGTCCGCGCGGCGCGCGCAATTGCGTCGCTGCCCGAGTATCGCGACAGGCAGGATTGGTTCCTGGGCGGCGACTACCTGTACTACTCGACCGCGCACTGGCGGCCGATCGTCAACGGCTTCGGGCGCAGCGAGCCGCCGAATCAGCCGGAGGTCGTCGCGAAGATTCGTGCCTTCGCGTCAGACCCTGCGGCTGTCGCGGCCCTGGGCGTGCAGTACGTGGTGGTGCACGCGGACCGCTTGCCGCGTGAGGATCGCGGCATCATCGACGCCGCGTCGGCCAACCCCAAGGTGCGCCTGGCGGCGCGAGTCGGATCGGACTATCTGTTCGAGGTCAGCCCGGCGCCCTGACCGGCAGCGACGACGGCGAGCAGGCGATCGATGTCGTCCTCGGTGTTGTACAGGTAGGGCGACACGCGGATGTTGCCTTCGCGAAGGCTGACGATGACGCCCTGCTGGATCAGCCTGTCGTAGAGCGCCCGGGTCTGCTCCAGACTCCGGGCCCTGAAGCACCCGAATGGTCCACGGCGCGACGGATCCGCAGGGCTGGCCAGTTCCACCTCGCTCCCGGCGAGACCCGTGAACATCCGATCGACGAGCGCCTGAGTGTGCGTGCGCACGGCTTCCGGCCCCGCGCGCTGGACGAACGCGACCGCCGCCTCCATCGCCGCCAGGTTGAGATTGAACAAGCTGTTCCACTCGGGCGCATCCCAGCGGCTCGCACCCGTGACCGGCTTCGGATCCAAAAACTCCATCGAGCCAAAGTCACGCGCGCCTTCGGTGGCCATCCAGTAAAAGGGGCCCGGCCGCACGGTCTGCAGGTGCTCACGCTTCAGCCAGAAGAAGCCGGTGCCGAACGGACTGAGGAGCCACTTGTACCCGGCGCACGTGAGGAAGTCGGCACCCAGGGACGCGACGTCGATCGGCACGGCCCCGCAGCACTGGCTGACGTCGAGACACAGCCACGCGCCGCGGGCGTGGCACGCCTCGGCCAGCCGTTGCGCGTCCAGCAGCGATCCGTCTTCGAACCGCACCAGGCTTACCGACACGAGACGAGTGCGCGGCCCGAGCGCCGCGATCAGATCGTCGGCAGCCACGAAGCGGCCGGAGGGCGCGACCGACCGAAGCACGACGCCTTCCCGCTCGGCCATCGGGCCCCACACAGTGAACTGCAGGGGGAACTCTCCTGTTGTCGTGAGCACCTCGTCGCCCGCACGCCACGGCAGGGTCATCGCCAGCGTGGCTGGGCCGGCGCTGGCCCCGGTGGTCAGGGCGACCTCCTCGGCCTGTCCACCGATGAGCGACGCCAGAGACGCCCGCACGCGGTTCGACAGCCCGAAGTAGTCCGATTCCGGCACGATGTGCGGGGTCTTCTTCGCAGCCACGGCCCGCTCGGCGGCGGCGATCGCCACGCGCGGCATCGGGGCCTGGGCGGCGACGTTGAGATACACCACGCCCATCTCGTGCCAGTGGCTGCGCCAGTCGGCCATCGGGTATTCCCCCGAGAATATCGGGCAATTGATTGGCGAGCCCGAAAATCCGCTTGCGCCGGGCCCGCCGGGCGCCTAAGGTACGGGCCTTGGAGGCCCGATGGGTTGTCCTAGCGCCCGCGGCGCCGTCAGTCGGCGGTCTCGTGCTCCTCGCCACGATCGGCCTCGTGGCGCAGGAGACGTCCTCCCCCGCCAGCCAGCAGGCGGACCTGGACCGCTACTGCGTCAGCTGCCACAACACCCGTCTGAAGACCGGCGGCCTCTCGCTCGAGGGGCTCGACGTGGCGCAGCCCGCCGCCGATGCCGCCACCTGGGAAAAGGTGGTCAGGAAGCTGCGCAGCCGCATGATGCCGCCGGCCGGCGCGCCAAAGCCGTCCGATGCCAGCTACGACGCGCTGGTGGCGCACCTCGAAGGGGCGCTGGATCGCGCCGCGGCGGCGCGTCCCAACCCCGGCCGCGTCGAGACCTTCCGGCGCCTGAGCCGCGCTGAATACCAGAACGCGGTGCGTGACATCCTGGCGCTCGACGTGGACGTGGCGGCGCTCTTGCCGAAGGACGACGCCAGCCACGGCTTCGACAACGTGAGCACGACGGACCTTTCGCCGACGCTCCTGGAACGGTATCTGGCGGCGGCGCAGAAGGTGAGCCGGGCCGCCGTCGGCGCTCCGCTGGTGTCACCAGTCAACCACTTGCTCGTCCTCCCGGCGGACTTGACGCAGGAAGATCACCTGGAGGGCCTGCCACTCGGATCGCGTGGCGGGGCGGTGACTCGCTACGCGTTTCCACTCGCCGGCATCTACGAGATTCAGATACGTCTGGCGCGCGATCGCAACGAGAACGTGGAGGGGCTGACAGAGCCCCAGCAGGTGGAGCTGTCGCTCGACGGCGCGCGCCTGCAGATGTTCACGGTGAAGCCCAACCGGAATCAGATGGGCATCTACTACGCCGACGAGGCGGTGGACAAGGACCTGCACGTGCGCATCCGCGTGCCGGCCGGGCCGCACGACATCGGCGTGACCTTCCCTCGACGCACCTTCGCGCTCGACGAGACGGAGCGGCAGCCGACGGTGGCGCACTTCAACATGGACCGGCACCCCCGCCGGCAGGTGGCGCTCTACTCCATCTCCGTCGCCGGCCCGGTCGATCGCGGTACCGCGGGTGATACCCCGAGCCGCCGGCGCGTGTTCGTGTGCCGCCCCACCGAGACATCGGCCGAGGAAGCCTGCGCCAGGCGCATCGTCTCGACGCTGGCGCGCAGGGCGTTCCGGCGCGCCGTCACCAATGCCGACATCGAGGCGCCGATGCGGTTCTATCGCGAGGGGCGCGCACGGGCGGATTTCGAGGAAGGCATCGAGACGGCGCTGCGTTCCGTCCTCGCCAGCACCGAATTCCTGTTTCGCATCGAGCGCGACCCCGCGGGGGCGGCGCCGCAAACGGCCTATCGCATCAGCGGGGTGGCGCTGGCATCGCGGCTGTCGTTCTTCCTCTGGAGCAGCGTGCCGGACGACGAGCTGCTGGACGTCGCGACCGCAGGGCGCCTGTCGCAGCCGGAGGTCTTCGAACGTCAGGTGCGCCGCATGCTGGCCGACCGCCGCGCCGATGCGCTGGTGACGAACTTCGCCAGCCAGTGGCTGTACCTGCGCAACCTGGCGGCGGTGAGCCCGGATGCGCGGCAGTTCACCGACTTCGACGACAACCTGCGTCAGGCATTCCGGCGCGAGACCGAGCTCTTCGTCCAGAGCATCATGCGCGAGGACCGCAACGTGCTGGACCTGCTGCGCGCCGACTACACCTTCGTCAACGAGCGGCTGGCAAAGCACTACGGCATTCCGAATGTCTACGGGAGCCGCTTCCGGCGTGTCGCGCTCGCCGACAACGGCGAACGGGGCGGCCTGCTGGGCCACGGCAGCGTCCTGACCGTCACCTCGTACGCCAATCGCACCTCACCGGTGCTCCGGGGCAAGTGGATTCTCGAGAACATCGTCGGCACGCCGCCTCCGCCGCCGCCTCCCAACGTGCCGGTGCTGAAGGACACCGACGGCCAGGGCCGCGTGCTCTCGATGCGGGAACGGATGGCGCAGCACCGCGCCAACCCGGCGTGCGCCAGCTGCCATCAGCTCATGGATCCGGCGGGCCTCTCGTTGGAAAACTTCGACGCAATCGGCCGCTGGCGCGTCCGCACCGAGTCGGGCGGCGCCGTGGATGCCGCCGGAGGTCTGCCTGACGGCTCCGCGTTCACGGGCATGAGCGGGCTGCGCGCGGCGCTCTCGCGCCGGCCCGAGATCTTCGTGGGCACGCTGACCGAGAAGCTGCTGACTTACGGCCTCGGCCGTGGGCTGGACTTCCACGACGCGCCCGCCGTGCGCAAGATCGTGCGGTCGGCGGCTGCCACCGACTACCGCTTCTCGTCGCTCGTGCTCGGCATCGTGAAGAGCGATCCGTTCCTGATGAGGGTAACGCCATGATCGTGACGCAGTCGGCGCTTCCGCGCCGTACGTTCCTGCGTGGCATGGGCGCCACGCTCGCCCTGCCGCTTCTCGACGCCATGGTGCCGGCGCTCTCCGCGCAGGCCCGCGTGGTGGCCGGCTCGGTCCGCAGGCTCGGCTACGTGTACATACCCATGGGGATGAACGCGGCCGCCTGGACGCCGGAAGGCGACGGCGCGTTGCAGCTGTCGCCTTCGCTCCTCTCGCTCACGCCGGTCCTCGACCACGTGACCGTGCTGAGCGGCCTGGAGCTGCGCAACGCCTACACCACGGGCAACCACGCCTCGTCGAACTGCGCGTTCCTGAGCTGCTCCAGGGCCAAGCGGACGGAAGGCAGCGATTACCAGCTGGGCACGACAGTGGATCAGATCGCCGCGCAAGCCATCGGCAAAGAGACGCCGCTGCCGTCGCTCGAGATCGGCACTGACTTGCTGGCCCAGGTGGGCAACTGCGACAACGGCTACGCCTGCGCCTACCAGAACAACCTCTCGTGGTCGTCGCCAACCGCGCCGCTTCCCACCGAGGCGGACCCGCGGGTGGTCTTCGAACGCCTGTTCGGGGACGGTGGCAGCCCCGAGCGGCGCCGCGCGGAGTTGCAGAAGAGCGGCAGCATCCTGGACTGGATGACGGCCGATCTGGCGCGGCTGCGCCGCGAGCTCGGCCCCGGTGATCGCAACCGGGTCGGGCAGTACCCTGGACTCGGTCCGCGAGGTCGAACGGCGGATCCAGCGTGCCGAACAAGCCGACGCCGCGAACCTCCCCGAGCTGGCCCGGCCGGCCAGCGTGCCCGCCGTCTGGGAGGACCACGTCCGGCTGATGTTCGACCTGCAGGTGCTGGCGCTCCAGGCCGACGTCACTCGGGTCATCACGTTCCAGCTGGCGCGCGAAACCAGCACCCGGACCTACCCGCACATCGGCGTGCCCGAGCCGCACCATCCGGTCTCGCACCACGTGAACGATCCCGAGAAGCTGCTGAAGCTGGCGAAGATCAACGCCCATCACGTGTCGCTCTTCGCCTACCTGGTGGAGAAGCTGGCAGCGACGCCCGACGGCGACGGCTCTCTGCTGGATCACACGCTCTATCTGCTGGGCAGCGGCATGGGCAACCCCGACGTCCACGACCACTCGAACCTGCCGATCGTCGTGGCTGGTGGCCGCGGGGCACAATTCAAGGGCGGACGCCACATCCGCTTCAACACCCCGACGCCGCTGGCGAATCTCCACCTGACGTTGCTCGACAAGGTGGGCGTGCATCTCGACACGTTCGTGGACAGCACGGGACGCGTGCCCAACCTCGAACCCTTGAGTGTCTAGCGGGGCTCCGCCGTGGACCGACAGATAAGGCTCCGCCCCGCTAGAGCAGTGTCTTTTGGCCCCGCTTCGCGGGGCATGGTGCTCGCCGTCTGTCTTTACACGGGCCCCGCGCAGGCGCAGGGCCTCATCGACGCTGTCAAGGCGGGCGACCTGGCGGCGGTGCAGGCGCTGACGGCACGCCAGGCCGACGTGAACGCGACTCAACCAGACGGCACCACGGCGCTGCACTGGGCCGTCGAGCGTGACGCGCCGGCCATGGTGCAGGCGCTCATCCGCGCGGGCGCCAACGTGAAAGCCGCCAACCGCTATGGCGCGACGCCGCTGTGGCTGGCGTCCGTCAACGGAAACTCCGCCGTGATCGCCATGCTGATCGAGGCAGGGGCGGACGCCAACAGCCCCTCTGCTGAAGGCGAGACGCCGCTGATGGTGGCGGCGCGTACCGGCAAGGCCGACGCGGTCGCGGAGCTGCTGAAGCGAGGGGCGGACGCGAACGCCGCGGAGGGGTGGCGCAAGCAGACGGCCTTGATGTGGGCGGCCGCCGAAGGTCATGCCGGCGTGATTCCGATCCTCGTGGGCGCGGGCGCGAACCTGCACGCACGATCGAGCGGCGGCTTCACGCCGCTCCTCTTCGCGGCGCGCGAGGGCCGCATCGCGGCGGTCCAGGCGCTGCTGGCGGCCGGGGCCAACCTGAACGACGCGCTGCCCGCGCGCAGCCGGGGATCGGAGGCGCCTGCGCCCGGCGAGACAGGCCTGAATGCGTTCCTGCTGGCCGCCGGCAATGCGCACTACGAGCTCGCGACCATGCTGCTCGAACGCGGCGCCGATCCGAACGCCGCGCCGCAGGGCTACACCGCGCTGCACCAGGTGTCGTGGGTGCGCAAGGCCGGGATCGCCGGCAGCAACAATCCGGCGCCAGAGGGATCGGGCAACGTGGACAGCCTGACGTTCGTCCGGACACTGGCGGCAAAGGGCGCGCGCCTCGATGCGCGTGCGACCAGGCGCCCGAACATGGGCGTGACGACGCTCAATTCGATCGGCGCCTCGCCGTTTCTGCTCGCGGCGCGCACGGCGGATGCCCCCTTGATGAAGCTGCTGGCGGAACTGGGGGCCGACCCGCGACTGACCAACGAGGACGGATCCACTCCGCTCATGGTGGCGGCCGGCCTGGGCACCAACGCGCCCGGAGAAGACCCGGGCACCGAGCCGGAGGTGCTCGAGGCGGTGAAGCTGGCGCTCGAGCTCGGGAACGACATCAACGCCGTGGACAAGAACGGCGAGACGGCCATGCACGGCGCCGCCTACAAACACGTGCCGACGGTGGTGCGCTACCTGGCCGAGAAGAGCGCGCGCATGGACGTGTGGAACACGCCGAACAAGAGAGGCTGGACGCCGCTGCGGATCGCCGACGGCGTGCACCGCGGCATGAACATCGTCAGCTCGCCGGTTACGGCCGTGGTGATCCGGCAGGTGATGTCGAAGTGTGCAGCGCGTTGCGGATCGCCGTAATCTTCCAGCCCTCTGCCTGCCGGACCATCACGAAGGTCGTCCACATCAATCTCGTCCCGATCTCGTAGTCGCCGTCGGCGACGGCGACGTTCGCCGAGGGAAACCTGACCGCCTTGATCGTGATGCGCCTGGCGCCGGTATTGCGCTGCGACGACTCCAGCGTGCCCTTCACGATGCCCTCGCGGCCACGCCGCCAGTCGCCGGCGCTGTTGACCTGATCCGCGTCGGCCGTGAACAACGCGCCGATCGCCGCGGGATCGCGGCGCTCGCCGTGCGTCTACGTACGCGGCCACGACTGCTCGCACCGCGGCCTCGTCGGCCGCTGCCGCGGCGTTTGTGCGCTCGCTGCCGCCGCTACGGCCACGAGCAGCGTAGCGACGCACGCATGTGCCGCGCGGCTCCGGCTCTAGGCTCTCGGGCTCTCAGGCTCTGGGCGCTCATCGGATCGCGATCGGCGCGACGGTTGAACCCGTGCCGCCCTGGATCTTCAACGGCTGCACCACCATCGCGAACTCGTGCGCCTGGCGCGCGGCCAGCTCGTCCAGCCGCAGGTTCTCCAGCAGGTGGATGCCGTTCACGACCAGGAAGATCTGGTGGCCGGGCCCGGCCAGCTCCTTGTCCGGGTTCGGCGCCACCTCCACCCCGCCGTTGTCGGCCCCCACGAGCATCGGGTCCTGACGGGCCAGCCACTCGGCGGCGGCCGTGCCCAGGCCCGGGCTCGAACGCTGATAGCGCGCGTTGTCCTTGCCCCACAGCGTGCCCCAGCCCGTGTGAACCAGCACGGCGTCCCCAGGCTGCAGCGTGAGCTTCTGCGCCGCCAGCGCCTGCTGCAGGTCCTGAGGCGTGATCTCGTAGCTCTCGGGAAGCACGGGCACGCGCTTGAGCGCGGCCACGTCGATCAGCACGCCGCGTGTCATCAGGGCGCCCACCTGCTCGACACCCATCTTCGTGAAGCCCGTCCGGGTCGCGGCGTCGTCCAGCTTCACGCAGTTGTACATGCTGCCGTTGATCATCTGGTGGCTGAACATGTCGAACTGCGTCCCCACCTGGCCGATCTCGGAGACCACCAGCTCTTCGTTCGAGCCGCGCTTGTTGACGCCCGGGTCGTTCCGCGTGCGCTTGGTCATGATCTCGAAGCGGCGGCCGGCGGGAAGCGGCATCGTCTCACTCAGCACGCGGCCCAGCTCGAACACCTCGCCGGTCTTGATGAGGCGAGCCGCTCGCAGCACCGTCTCCGGCTTCATGTGGTTGCCGGAGCCGCGCTGGTCGTTGGCGCCCCACTTCGACGGGCATCGCTGGCTGTCCGCCGGCGGCCTCCACTGAGCGAAAACTGGAGTACCGATGAGGCACGAGAGAATGGTTAGTGCCGGCGCAAGGCGCATTGGAGTCTCCTGGCTTTGGGCTCTAGGCTCTGGGCCTTCAGTCGATTCCGAAGTGGCGGGATAAATATGCGTGCACGCGGGCGAAGCTCTCATCCGAGAGCGGCGCGCCCTCGTTGAGCATCGAGATCAGCGTCTCCTCCCATTCCTCGGTGGAGCGGCGTCCCAGCCTGATGCGCTTCAGGTCGTGGCACAGCGTGCAGGTGTTGAGCACGATCTCCTTGCCGGGACCGTCGGGAACGGGGCCGTGCTGCTCGGTCAGATAGGAGATCAGGACCGGCAAGTCTTCCTTCGAGACCTTTGCGCCCTTGTCGATCATCACGCCGACGGTCTTCGTCCAGCCCGCCGCGTCCATCGCCGACGTCTGGATGCGGCGGGTGTCGTGGCACGCCTGGCAGTTGGCGTTCATGATGCGCTCGCCGCGCTCGTCGTCGTTCTGGGCGGGCGCCGTGCGAACCGCCACGGCCACGAAGAGGCCTAACGCCGCAAACCAGACCAGTCTCATTGAACGATTTCGCACTCCCCGTAGTTCTGCGACACCGCCGGCTCGGAAATGAAACGACCCACCTGCATCTGCAAATAGCCGTGGCGGGAGTGGACGGCCTTGAGCTTCTTGGGCGACGCCTCCTGCGCGAACACGGTGGTCACGTTCAGCTGGCCGACCGCGTTCTCCACGAAATAGAGACTCCAGCCCGACAACACGGCGCTCACGAACGCCTTGTTGGCCGTGCCACGCACCTCCGCAGTGCCGTCCTGCACGTCGATGTTTTCCACGGTCAGCTGGAGATCCTGAGTGCGCGTCTGGGCAACGGGCTGTCCGTCTTTCCAATTCCCCGTCGTGGCCGCCGGAAAGCGGCAGGCGAGCGACTTGACCGTCGTCAGCGGATTGGGCGGCTCGGCAGGCGGCTTGGCCTGCGCGCCCACCGATGCGTTGACCAGAAGGGTGAGGCCCACACTTGCCGTGAGCATGTATAGCCGTCGCGCGTTCTTCACGCCGTTTCTCCCTTCAAACGCGAGCAAAAAGGACACTGGAGTCGTGCGCCGCCGCGTCACTACTATAATTCCTTCACCGGAGGCCGTTCTGCAGAGACTCTTCGTTATCGCGGCGTTTCTCATCGGTGCAAGCAGCCTCGCCACAGGGCAGGGCGCGGACGCCCGATTGGCGGCGCGTCTGAAGATGCTCTTCCCCGCGGCGGCGTCGTTTTCACCGAAGGAGGGCGAGCCTCCTCACTTCAAGGCGTACGGGCCCGGGGCACGCGGCAGCCAGCCCATCGTTGGCTACGCCTTCTGGACCACTGAGGTCGTGCCGCTCGAGCGCGGCTACGGGGGCCCGATACCCATTCTTGTGGGCATCGACACGAAAGGCGTCCTGAGCGCCATCGTCGTCGGCGAGCACCGCGAGCCGTACGGGGACTTTTCGATCGATCGCGCGGAGTTCCCCGCGCAGTTCCGCAACAAGGACGTGCGCGACCCGTTCAAGCTGGGCGGCGACATCGACGCCGTGTCGCGCGCCACGATCACGATGTCGGCCGCCACGCGCGCCATCCGCAACGGATCCCGTCGCATCGCGCGACAGCTCATCGCACCCCCGAGCGAGACGTACAAGTAATCTAGCGAGGCTCCGCCTGGGACCAAAACGCATGCGGCTTCGCCTCGCTAGAGCAGTGTCTTTTGGCCAGCACTTCGTGCGGGCGGGGGTGCGAATCTGCGTCCTGCTGGCCATCCTGTTCGGGGCCTCCGCGAGCGCAGATTTCCGTGGACTGGTCACGGTTTCCGCGCAGACCGCCGCGCAGCCGGCGCCCCGCCCGAGGAGCCGGCCGCGGGGCCCCAGCGCCGGACGTACCTGCCGCGGGGGAGGCTGGGACTTCGACGACGAGGAAGAAGAGTCGGCTCCATCCCTCCTCGCCGATGTGCGGGCGCAGGCGCTGGACATCGCGATGGTGGTGGCCTTCAGCGTGCTGGCATTCGTCAGCTTCTTCCGCAAGAGCAAGCCGCTCAAGTACGTGACGTTCGTGGCGTCGGTCGCCTACATCGGCTTCTACAAGAGCACGCTGATGTCGATCGTGAACGTCTTCGGCCTCTTCGGCGGCAACCTGCCGATTCTGCGCTACAACCTGGCCTGGTACCTGCTGGCGGCGATCACCATCGTGTCCACCGTGCTGTGGGGCCGCGTGTACTGCGGGCGCATCTGCGCATTCGGCGCGCTGACGCAGCTGCTCGACGTGGTCGTGCCCGCGCGGCTGCGCGTGAATGTGCCGCGGGTGCTCGAGCGGCGAGCCTCCTACATCAAGTTCGGCATTCTGGCCTTCGCCCTCTCGTACTTCGTGGTCACGAAGGACCCGCTGATCTACCCGTACATCGAACCGTTCTGGATGTTCGGCATCTACGGCCGCTCGGCGCCGATGTGGATCGGCCTCGGCCTCCTGCTCGTGGCCACGGTGTTCGTCCGGAACCTGTACTGCCGCTTCGTGTGCCCCCTGGGCGCCTTCCTCGGCCTCATCTCCCACCTCACGGTCTTCCGCATCAAACGGTGGGCGGAATGCAACCACTGCCGCATCTGCCAGAAGGCGTGCGAGTGGGGCGCAATCCAGGGGCCGAAGATTCTGCAGACCGAATGCGTGCGCTGCGACGACTGCGAGCGGCTGTACGAGGACACCACCAAGTGCCCGCACCACCTGATCCTCATCCGGAAGGCCGACATCCTCGCGCGGCGCGCCGTGCGGGCCGAAGCGTGAATACAATCGTCCGACAATGGACTCCTGGGCGGCTGGCACTACGCTTGGTCCCTACGAGCTCATTGCACGGATCGGGGCCGGCGGGATGGGCGAGGTCTGGAAGGCACGCGATTCCCGACTGAACCGTATTGTCGCAATCAAGCGGCTCAACGTCCCGGATGCCGCCCGGTTCGAGCGCGAGGCCCGCGCCATCGCGTCCCTCAACCACCCCAACATCTGCCAGATCCATGACGTGGGGCCCGACTATTTGGTGCTGGAGTTCGTTGACGGCGCGCCACTGCGCTGCCCCTACCCGCCTTCAGAGGCGCAGAGGCTGGCCGAACAGATCGCCGCGGCGCTCGAGGCGGCGCACGCCAAAGGCATCGTCCATCGCGACCTCAAGCCGGCGAATGTAGCTGGTCACTCCGGATGGCACGGTGAAGCTGCTCGACTTCGGACTGGCCCGCCTGACGGCTGACCCGGATCGCGACGTCACGCACCCCGAAACGAGAACGATTGCCGGAACGGCGGCGTACATGTCACCCGAGCAGGCGCAAGGCGGGCCGCTCGATGGCCGGTCGGACATCTTCAGTTTCGGCGCGGTGCTCTACGAGATGCTGTCCGGCTCCAAGGCGTTCCCGGGCAGTTCGCTCGCCGAGGTGCTGAGCGCGATCCTCCGTGACGAACCGCCCCCACTCGACGCACCGGCAGCGCTGGCACTCGTCGTGGGGCGCTGCCTGCGCAAGGCCCCCGGCGATCGGTTTGCAAGTGCCCGCGACATGAAGGCCGCGCTGCGACAGGTGTCAGTGTCCGCCCCGACTAAGGCCGCCTCGATCGTCGTTCTGCCCTTCGCCAACATCAGCCGGGATCCCGACGACGAGTATTTCAGCGACGGTCTCGCTGAAGAGATCAGCAATGCGCTCGCTCAGATTCCGGACCTGAAGGTGATCGCGCGAACATCGGCGTTTGCATTCAAGGGCCAGCACACCGACATTCGAAGGATCGCCGAGGCCCTTGGCGTGACCACGGTGCTCGAAGGGAGCGTCCGCCGTGCCGGAGCCCGCATCCGTGTGACGACACAGCTGATCTCGGCGGCTGACGGCTCGCACCTGTGGTCACAGCGTTACGATCGCGAGCTGGCTGATGTGTTCGAGGTTCAGGACGAAATCGCGCAGGCGATCGCCGCTGCGTTGAAGGTCACGCTCGATCTCCGATCGACCGGGCACACACCCAGCCTTCCCGCCTACGAGGCGCTCCTTCGAGGACGCCAGCAGCTCTTCAAGTTCACCCCCGAGAGCTGGCGACGCGCGAAGGAATACTTGGAACGGGCCTGCGAGCAGGATGGTTCCTATACCAAGCCGCTTGCAACACTCGGGCTCGGCTACCTCTTGCATGAGGCCAACGGGCTGGAAAGCTTCCTCGTGGTGGCGCCGCGAATTCGCGCACTGGCCGAACGGGCCCTTTCGATTGAACCCTCCGAACCTGACCCTCGTTTTCTCCTGGGTTCGGTGGCGGCTGCACACGACTACGACTGGGCGGAGTCGTTGCGTCAGTTCCGTGCCTCGTTTGCAGGTCCGACCGCTTCAGCAGACGCACGCTGGGCGTACGCCAGCCTGTATCTACAGCCTCTTCGATACCATCGTGAGTCGGTGGCGGAGATGCGGCTTGCCGTCGAGCAGGATCCGCTCAACATCTCGTGGCGCGCCATCCTGGCCAGCCATCTGGTGCATGGGGACAGGTATGACGAGGGTCTGAAGGAGATCCAGAAGGCACTCGAGCTCGACCCCACTCATTACGCCGCGCGCTTTATTTTGATCGAAGTGTTACAGGCCAAAGGCCAGGTCGCCGAGGCAGTGGCGGCAGCCGAACAGGCCTATGAAGTCGCCCCGTGGAACGGCAACATCGTCGGCATGCTCGGGGGCCTGCTGGCCCAAGTAGGAGAAGCGGACCGCGGCGAGAGGCTGATGGACGGCCTGGGAGACGCCCGCGCGAATCCCTTCAGCCGCGTCTTCTATCACGTGCTGCGATCGGAGATCGAGCTGGCCGCCGAGTGGTACGAGCGGGCGATCGAACGACGCGAGCTGTTCGCCATCATCTGTGCCCCGGCCCCAATCATCAGGCCCCTACGAGAAAGCGTGCGCTGGCAGCGCCTGGCCACGCTGATGAAACTGCCGGACCTGCCTGAGCGGCCCGCCGCTATGGCCGTTTCTACCTGAGTCCCAATTCCAGCTTCACCTTGGCCCAGTCCCGCTTGAGGGCCAGGAAGGCGCCCACGTCCGCGCAGCGCAGGAACGGATTGGTGGCGCGTTCGAGCGCGATCGTGGAGCTGGGGCGCACGCCGTAGTCGTGGCCGGGCCACACCGTGGCGTCGTCGGGAACCGATGCCAGCAGGCGCTGCAGGCTGCTCCACTCCGTGCGGCCGTCCTCGTCGCTGCTGGTGCCACCCACCTTGCCGACAAACAGCAGGTCCCCCGTGATGAGCAGGCGCCAGGCCGGTTCGTACAGCGTGAGGTGATCCGCGCAGTGCCCGGGGACATGCAGGCATCGCAGCCGCAGCGAGCCCACCGCGATCTCGCCGCCGTCGGCGATGCCGACGTCCGGATCTACCAGCGTCGAGCCCTCGAACGCGGCCAGCCGCGCGCCGGTGAGCGCCCGTGCGTTGTAGTTGCCGTTGATGTGATCGGGATGGCCGTGGGTATTGATGACGTGCGTGATTGTCAGTCCCTGCGCGCGGGCGCGCTGCACCATCCCCTCCGGTGAGTAGGAGGGATCGATCAGCACTCCGGTCTTGGCGTCGCGATCGCCCAGCAGATATCCGAAGTTGCGATCTCCACCGGTTGGGATCTGTTCGAAGATGAGCTGCATCGGGTCATGAACTCCGCGTGGGATGATGAGTGCGATGCCGCTCAATCCGACGGCCGTTGTCGCGCTCGGGTTGATCCTCGCACAGTCCACGACGCAGGACTGCGGTCAGGCGCCCCGAACCGAAACACCGGCGCCCACGCCCCCCAACCCGGCTCAGCCGTCGCCAGACATCATCACGACGCAGGACGGCGCGCGTGTGCAGGTACAGGTGGTCGTGACGAACCTGGAGATCCCGTGGTCCATGGCGTTCGCGCCCGACGGGCGGCTCTTCGTCACGGAGCGGCCAGGCCGCGTGCGGATCGTGACCATGGCCAGCGGCACGTCCGAACTGGCGGTGACGCTGGACGACACGTTCGCGCAAGGAGAAGCGGGCGCGCTCGGATTGACGCTGGATCCGGACTTCGCGTCGACGCGCTTCGTGTACGTCTACTACACCGCGCGCGCCGGCAGCGCCGCGGTGAACCGCGTCGTGCGCTACCGCGAAGTCGGCGGCCGGCTCGGCGAGCGCGCCGTCCTGCTGGACGGGATCCCTGCGGACACCATCCACGACGGCGGCCGGATCCGCTTCGGGCCCGACGGGCTGCTGTATGTGAGTACCGGCGATGCGTCCACGCAGTCGCTGGCGCAGAGCCCCGGCTCGCTCGCCGGCAAGATCCTGCGCATCAACCGGGATGGCACATCGCCCGGCGCGAACCCCTTCGGCTCACCCGTGTTCTCGTACGGCCATCGCAATCCCCAGGGCTTCGACTGGCATCCTGCGACTGGCGAAATGTGGGCCTCGGAACACGGCTCGACCGGCAACGACGAGATCAACGTGATCCGCGCCGGGGCCAACTACGGCTGGCCGACGATTCAGGCCAGTCAGACCATGCCGAGCATGATCACGCCGGTGACCTTCTTCAACCCGGCGATTGCGCCCTCGGGCGCGTCGTTCTTTCGCGGCCGTGCGATCCCGCAGTTCGAGAACAACCTGTTCGTGGCAACGCTGCGGGGCGTGCATCTGCTGCGGCTGCGGCTCGATCCCTCGGCACCAGGCCGCATCGCCGCCCAGGAGCGGCTCCTGGATCAGCGCTACGGCCGCATCCGCGACGTCGTCCCGGGACCGGATGGCTACCTGTACTTTGCGACCAATAACCGCGATGGACGCGGGAGCCCGGGATCGAGCGACGACTTGATCGCGCGTCTCGTCCCAGCTCCTTAGTCACGGCAGAACGTTCGGAAGAACGTTCTGCCTCAGTGCAGTTTGTGAATTGTGAATTGTGAATTGTGAATTTCCTACTGACCGATCCCGCCGAGCAGGACGATATCCGAGTCGACGTCGGAGACCGACGCGTAAATCCGCTGCCCGTCTGCCGACCAGGCGATGCGGCGGGCGATGACCACGTTGCGTTGACCGAAGTCGGTGAGCCGGCGCCATTCACCCGTCTCCGTCGAGATCGCCCACAGATTGGTGGTCGAGCCATCGATCAGCGGCATCGCCAGCCATTTGCCGTCGGGCGACGGAAACGCATGAAAGTTGATCGCGCCCGCCGGCACGCGCGACCCCGCCACACGCCCGATGACCCTCGACGGGCCGTCTTCAGGACTGGCGACGCGCATCTCGAAATCCCACGCGCCGGTGGCCTGGGTCAGGATCTTCGCGTAGTACAGCGCGTCATTTGCCGGAGATCGGTTGCATCCGATGGCGTTGTCGCTGCGAACCAGTACCGGCTGCCCGCCCTCGACGGGCACTTTCCTGATCCGGTTGATGCCGTCGGCCCCATCCGAAAAATACAGCCAGCGTCCGTCAGTCGACCAGCACACCCACGCGCCGATGACCCCAAGGTCGCGTGCGTCGCTGCCATCCGGTTTCACCAGCCAGAGGCTCACGTCGCCTGTGCTCTGAATTCCGGTTCGACAGGAAATTGATCCAGTCTCCACGCGGCGACCAGACCGGCACGGCTACGGTCACGCGCGAGTCGAATTCCTGAGTGACCGGCCGCATGTCGCCGTCGGCCACTCGAGCGCTCCACACGTTGGCGTGCCCACCGTTGTCGGACAGCAGGACGAGTTGTGACTCGTCGGGGCTGGGCGACACCGTTTGTACGAGACCCGTTTGCCGCGTGATTCGAATGCCAGCCGCGGACGTTCTCGATCGGATCGCCGCCGACCGGGAATCGCCACACGTCGGCCTGGGCGCGTACCCGGCTGACGACGAGATTACCGTCAGGCCCGAGATCGGGAAACTCGTACGAGGACTCGCCGAACGTCAAGGGAATCTGCGCGCCGCCGTCGAGGGCAATTCGCCAGAGATTGTAGGTGGGCGGATACGGCATCAGGCTGCCGTCAGAGGAACTCACGATCAAGCCCGACGAGTCGGCGAGCCATGTCGCGCCCTGGAACAGGCTTCCGCCGGCGACGCGACGTGGTGTGCCGCCCGAGACGTCGACGACCATCACCTCGGTCGCAAACGAGAACCCTCCGATCTCCTGAATGAAGGCGATCCGTCGATCGTCAGGCGACCAGCGCAGGTTGGACAGAGCGACGGCCGGCAGCTTCGCGATCGCGCGAACGTCATCTCGACCGCGCGACACCAGCGCCAGCTCGGTCGCACCGTCTCGAAAGCGGAAGAACGCCAGGCGGGTGCCGTCGTGGCTCAGATCGCCCGGTCCAAACGAGGTGGTGAGACGACGGGGCGTGCCGCCGAGCGCCGGAATCTCCCAGATCGTGCCGGGATCTCCAGGCTGCGCTCCTGGCGTGAAGTAGATCACGCTGCTCGAGTCGGGTGCCCAGCGCGGGGCGTAATGGTCGACGTCGTCTTTCGTCAGCGCAAGCGGTGCGCCTCCTGCCAGCAGCCGTATCCAGATCTGGCGCTTCGTTCCCGCGACCGCGACGAAGGCCACGGTCCGTCCGTCCGGGGACAGCGCCGGCGCTTCCTCCAGGCCGACCATGTCGGTGAGCCGCTGGACATGCACGCGCTGCGCGGGTGTCCGACTCTCGCTCGCCGCACGCGCCATCCATCCCACGATGCCGGCCAGGACGCTCGCGGCGACCACCGGCAGTGCCCCTCTGACGATCCAGCGTGTGCGCGTCGCGGTGGCGCGCGGTGCGGACTGTGCCGCCTGCACCACGGGCTCCTCGGCCGCTCGTCGCCCAATCCTCCGCAGGTCGACGACCAGCTCCCGCATCGTCTGGTACCGATCGGCGGGATCCTTCTCCAGGGCTTTCTCTACGATCATCCTCGCGGCGATCGGCACCGCAGGATCGAGCGGCTCCGGCGTCGCATGGGCAACCGCGTTCAGCACGTCGAGCATCCGCTCGCCTTCGAAGGGGCGGCGGCGGGCAAGCAGCTCGTAGAGCAGGGCGCCGAAAGAGAAGACATCGCTTCGAGCATCGACGTCGCGGCCCGTCGCCTGTTCCGGCGACATGTAACTGGGCGTGCCGATGATGACGCCGGCGCGCGTCTGATCGACGGTCAGCGCACGAGTGCTGTTCCCGTCGACGCGTTCTTCCAGTTTGGCCAGGCCGAAATCGGCGAGCTTGGCGTAGCCGCTTTGCGTGACCAGCACGTTCTCCGGCTTGATGTCGCGATGGAGAATGCCGGCTTCATGCGCCACCGCGAGACCGTCGGCGACGCCGGTGAGAAGCTCCACGATCTGCCGCCACGTGCGGGGGCCCGACGCGGCCCAGTCTCTCAACGTCCCGCCATCGACCAATTCCGTGACGAGGTACTGACGTCCGTCGATTTCGCCAGCGTCGTATACCGTCAGGATGTGGGGGTGGTTCAGTGATGACGCGGTCTGCGCTTCCCGCTGAAAGCGGCGTCGAGCCGCCGGATCCGCCACGTCCTCGGACAGCAGCTTGATGGCCGCCGGTCGATTCAGCCTGGTGTCTACGGCGCGGTACACCACGCCCATCCCGCCGTCGCCAAGCTTCTCGACGATGCGGTACGAGCCGAACTGTGTTCCCGCCGGGATTGTCTCGCCGCCCATGAACGTCAGCGACCCGGCGGCAACTAACGCAGGACCTTGCTCTTCTCCGCCTGCGCGACGATCCGGTCGGCGTCGTCCTGCAGAAGAAAGCGCTCGGCCACGCCGCGTGCCGCGGCGGCCTTGACGCGTGCGACGTAGCCCTCGTGGTTGACGTAGCGCTCCTCGAGCGACGGGCGCGGATCGCCGGCCGCGAGCCGCTCGGCCTTGGTCCTCGCAAACGGGATGAACCCGCCGCCGAGCGCCTGGATCTCCCCCTTGAAGAAGCCGCGGGCGATCGGGTTCCAGCCGGTGTAGGTGCCGAGCGGCGCCTCCAGCAGGACGCTGCGCACGCCGGCGATCTCGTTGCCGTCGGCGTCCACGCGGGGCACGAGCGATGGCAGCGTCTGCCGCACGACGGGCGGCTGCAGCGACATCACGCCGGACACGTCGGCGTTGCGGAAGCCCGGGCCGAAGTCGTACTGGTACAGCGGCACGAAGACGCCGTCGGGCAGCGACACGCCGGGGATGAGGGGGAAGCCGGTGGCGGCCTGCGTGGGCGGCACCAGATCGCCCTTGTCGAGCCGCGGGTACTTGCTGGGCGGAGGCGGCGCGTCCTTCACCACCCAATCCACGAGCGCCTGCATCAGCGCGCGGTTGGTGTCGGAAGAGGGGTTGGGGTTGGGCGCCAGGGAGCAGCAACGGTCCAGCGGGAGGTCGGCGGCGAAACCGCCCGGCCCGCCCCCGTGGCGCGTGCTCGGCGAGTAGTAGCGGCGCACGTTCGCAGGCAACGGGATGTCGCGGTCCGCGCGCGTGCCCACCAGATTCGCTGACATCCGCAGCGAATAGAACTCCGCGGAGCCGAACGTCTCGACGATCTTCGGGCAGGTTTTGGTGGCCTGGCAGCGCGACTGGAGACTCCCGGCCTTCCGGCCACGCGCCTCGTCGGTGTAGTCGCTCCACCAGAGCACGCCTTCGCTGCCTGGCTCGTACATCTCGGCCGCGCCACTGGGCGCGCTGAACCGGATGTTCATCGCCAGTTGGCGCGCCGCGATGTTGGGGTTCATGCCGTCGAACACCCGCCGTTTCGATTCGTCCTGGTTGAACCCCAGATTCAGGAAGCTGCGCAGGTAATTGCCCGACTGCGAGGTCCCCTGCGCGATCGTGTGGCGGATGGTCGCGCCGAGCGGGCTCTCGGACGGACCCTGACGCAGAAACGCGACCAGATCGCGCGTGGCGGCGAAGCCGATGCCGTGCACGGGCGGATCCTTGGCGATGTACGTCAGCTCGTAGAGCGCCGCCGGATCGAAGCCGCCCTTCAGGCACACTTTCTCCGGGTCGGGCTGTCCTGGGAAAGGCGTCTTCGCGCAATCAGCGAACGCCCATTCGTCGGCGCGGAGCGGCGAACGGCTGCCGCCCTCGGACATGCGCCGCGTCAGCGTGGCTTTCGACGTGTCGAGGCTTGCTGGCGTGGCGGTGCCGGTGACACGGCCGCGGATGATCGGCTGCGTGTTGGTGCCGGCCGCGGCATCGGCGATCCTCGCGATCACCGGCCCGGTGATGCTGCTTCCATCGGCGTTCCTGGCGATGGGCGTGACCATCGACTCGATTCCCGGGCCTGGCCGGATGTCGGCCTGCCAGCCGCTGGCCACCAGCACGTGCCCGCGCGTGCGGAAATCCGCGAAATACCCGCCGCCCTCGATGTTCGCGCGCCCGCGGTTGGGCACCTGGTACACCAGCACGCCGGTGCCCTTGCTCATGTCTACCGGCTTCAGGATCGTGAACGTGGCCGAGTACTCCACCCTGCCGCGCGCATTTCTGGGCGCGTGCTCGATGTCGGTGATGATCGCGTTCAACGGATGCCTGGGATCCAGCTCCCCGAAGAAGCGCCCGGTCAGCTTTTCATAGGCGACGCCCCCGTCGGTGAACGGCTCGCGTTTCTCGACGGTCAGCTTGATGACGTCGGCATGCAGGCTGGCGGAGACGCTGAGGCACAGCAGGGCGGCGGCGACGAAGCGAATCGTCTTCGGCATGCCGCCGATCCTAGCCTAGCGAGGCTCCGCCTCAAATAACCGATCTACGCCTCGCCAGGCGCAGTGTCTTTTGGCCCCGCTTCGCGGGGCATGCCGAAGTGGTAAGAGGAAAGGCGCAGGCCGAAGGCGTTTTCGTTGAACCCCACGACCCCTCGATCCTCGCCGGCCGCCCCAGCCGCCACCATCAGCGGCAGCAGGTGCTCCTCGCGCGGGTGAGCCAGGCGCGCAGCCGGCGCGATGTCCCAGTGCTCCAGCCGGGCGTCTCGTTCGACTGGAGGAAGCGTGACGCTCTCGCGCAGCCACGTATCGAAGGTTTCGGCCACCGGGACGGCGGCTGGATTCCGGAAGGCCCGCAAGTTGTGGAACGTCATGCCGCTCGCGACGATGAACACGCCTTCGTCGCGCAGTGGAGCCAGCGCCCTGCCGATGGCGATGTGCCTGGCCGGATCCAGCGAGTCGACGAGCGACAGCTGAATCGCGGGCACGTCGGCATCCGGATACGCGAGCTTCAACGGCACGAACGTGCCGTGGTCGAAGCCGCGATCCTCGTCGGCGGCGCTGTCGATTCCAGCCTTGCCCAGAAGCGTCTGTACGCGCGCCGCCAGCGCTGGCTGGCCGGGCGCCGGCCAGGTGATGTCATACGACTCCTTGGGAAAGCCGTAATAGTCGTAGTACATCGGCGGGTGCGCCGAGGTCATCACTGTGGGAACGGGTTCTTCCCAGTGGCCAGAGACGACCAGAAGGGCCGAGGGCCGTTCGGGCGGCAGGTTTCGGACGCCCCGAAGATACTCGGCCAGCGGCTCGCGCTGATCCGCCGGGATACCCATCTCGACAAAGGGCCACGGCCCGCCGCCGTGCGGGATGAACACGACGGGCATGCGCGCGGCCATGAGCTTCTCGCCGGAAAACGAAAGCGTCAACCTACTTGATGAAGGTGCCGTTGCCCAACTCGATCTGGGCCTGGCGCAGCTCCTCGCGCGTGTTCATCACGATCGGTCCGTACCAGGCCACCGGCTCCTCGATGGGCTTGCCAGACACCAGGAGAAAGCGGATGCCTTCGTCGCCCGCCTGCACCACGATCTCGTCGCCCTGGTCGAAGAGGACAAGCGACCGGTTACTGGCGCCGTCCTGCTGGCCCGTCAGCTCGTTCATCACCGAGCGCGGCTGCGACGCGTCGCGGAAGGTGCCGCTCCCGGCGAACACGTACGCGAACGCATGGTGCGCTCGCTCGATCGGAATCCGCTTCAGCCGGCCGGGCGGCACGAAGATGTCCACATAGCGCGGCTCGGCAGCGACGCCCTCCACGGGACCGCTGCGTCCCCAGAAGCTGCCGCACACGATGCGCGCGCGCGTGCCATCGTCGTCGGTGACCTCCGGGATGTCCTGGCCCTTCACGTCCTGATACCGCGGCTTCGTCATCTTGAGCGAGGAGGGCAGGTTGGACCACAGCTGGAAGCCGTGCATGCGCCCCTGGGCATCACCCTTGGGCATCTCCTGGTGCAGGATGCCGCTGCCCGCGGTCATCCACTGCACGTCGCCGGAGCCCAGCGTGCCGCGGTTGCCCAGGCTGTCGCCGTGCTCCACGTCGCCAGCCAGCACGTAGGTGATCGTCTCGATGCCGCGATGCGGGTGCCACGGGAATCCCGCCAGGTACTCGTCGGGGTTGTCGTTGCGGAAGTCGTCGAACAGCAGGAACGGATCGTAGTCGGTGGTGTTGCCGAACCCGAACGCACGCTGCAGTTTGACGCCGGCGCCCTCCATGGTCGGCTGCGGACGCGAGATCTGGCGGACGGGACGGACGGACATGGTGGGGCTCCTAGGCTCTCAGGCCTCCGGGCTCCAGGCCCCAGGCCGTAACTGCTACCGAATTGTACCGCTCAGGGTGCAGTCCGTGGGTTGGGCCAGCAGGCGCAACCTCGACCGAAGGCCGGAGGAGATCAGGACTTCGTTCTTCGAGGTGACGATCACGCCTTCCACGTCGGGGAGGCGTTCGACGATCGCCATGCCGGCTTCGGGACCCGACACGAAGACCCCCTTCGACAGCACGTCAGCCACGACGGCCGTGGGCGCCACAATCGTCACGCTGCGCGCGCCTCGAGCGGGCTGGCCCAAGTCGGGGTCCAGGATGTGGTGGTAGCGGACGCCGTCCTGCATGAAGAAGCGCTCGTAGTCGCCCGACGTGCTGAAGGTGGCGTCGGACAGCTCGAGCGTTGCAAAAACCTTGTCGGCCGGGACCGCGCGGATCGCGAATCGCGAGCCGCCACGGGAGATTGCCCCGGCGACCGCCGACGTACAGGTCTCCGCCGGACTGCACCATGAAGTCGGTCAGGCCACGCGACCGCAGGATCGCCACCGCGCGATCCACTGCGTACCCCTTGCCCACGCCACCCAGGTGGACGCGCACGCCGGCCCTTGTCAGCTTCGCCGTTCCCGCGGCTTCGTCGAGGACGATGGCCCGGTAGTCCACCAACGGCAGCCTGGCGGCGATTTCGGCTGGGGTCGGGATGCGGTCGTCCTGATCGTGATCGAACTTCCACACGTCGGACAGCGCGCCGAAGGTGACGTCGAATTTGCCCGCGGTCCACTCGCTGCCCTGCCGCGCGTGCCGCAGCACGGCCATCGTGTCGTGGCTGATGGCCACGGGGTCCCGCCCGGCGTTGGCGTTCAAACGGAGGACGTCGCTGCCCTCCTTCCACACGCTCAACAGGCTGTCCAGGCGATCGAACTCGTCGAACGACTTCTTCGAACGCGGCGAGCGCGTCGGCCTCGCGCGCCGTCCAGGCCGAAAAATCGACCGGCGAGCCCATGCTCGTGCGAGACCGCTGGATCAGCCGTGGTGCACTCGCGGCGTTCCCGGCCGGCGTGGTGTCGCGCCCCGAGGCCCCGCGATCCGACGAGCACGCCGACAGTGCCACGGCCAGCGCCAGGAGAGTGGAACGAGCCTGGCCATCGCCGCCATTCTGGCACGCTGCGGCCTGGAAATGGAAAGGGCCAGCCGCGTTGGCTGGCCCTTCCTCGTCCCTTACGCCGCCCGCTCTAGCCGCGATGCGGCGCGCAGAGCTTGCCGTTGTTGTAGTCGTCCAGCCGCTGGTGCCATTCCTGGGCCTCCGCCCAGGCGGCCGATGACGCCTTGACGCTGCTGCCCACCGGATGCAATCCCATCCAATCGTCCGCGAGACCGATGGTTCCAGGATGCAGGCCGTGTTGTTCGCCAACGTCGTGTTGAGCTTGGCGGAGACGAGCGCGGCGAACATCGAGTAGGTCTTGTCGCCGCTGACCTTGCCCATCTTCGCGATGGCGGCCGAGGCGGTGTAGTCAATGCCGCCAATCGTTATGCCCGCGGGCGGCCATGCTTCCGGGTGGTTCTTCCAATAGCCCGGCGTGCCGGTGCCGACGCCCCAGATATCGCCCGGCGGCAGCTCTTCCTCGCCACTGCCGATCTCGAAGTCCACGAACGGGCGTTCGCGTCGCCGCCGGTCACGGTGACCTTGACCGCCTCGGGGTGGCTGGACGCGTCGCGGCAATCAACGCTGCGCCGGATCGGTGACGATGCAGATCCAGTACGTCGCCGGCGTCGAACACCTGGAAGCCGTAGTAGGCCGCAGTTCGCCGGGTCGGCGCAATCGCCCGACGGCCGTCGGCGAGCCGGCGACGTTGGTCCCCGACGCTATCGGTGATCGCGACGCTCACGCTCCGGCGTGCCTTCTCCGAGCGTCGTAGTTCCCGTCATTGTTCGCGTCGGTGAAGACGTGGCCGCAGACGTCCGGTGTCGCCTTCGCCGCCATCGTCGCAGATCGTGGTCTGCGCACTCGCGGAGGCGGCCGTCATCGCCAGCATCGCCGCCGCAAAGGTTCCCGCGCCGATCACGTGTCGAGCAGCGCGCATCGTCGAGTTGTATCGTTCCATCGAAGAAATCTCCTAGCGGGCCGGCCGAGGGCGCGGCTCCAGTGCCGTGCGGGTCACGGCAGAGGTATTCGCACGACCGGTGCCAGGACGACGCGTGACGCAAAGTGGAACGAAATCGCGGCGTTCCAGACTCACAACGTTCCCCTGTGACGTCGGAACTGTAAGGGCGATCACTAGGCCGTAGGCCGATGGGCAGCGCCGTGGACCGTCGTGCAATGCGGTGACGGCGCCGGAAGAAACACGCGGTACACTGCCCCCGAGGAAACGCCAGGTGCGAATACTGCTTCTGTCCGTCCTGCTTGTGGGCGCTTGTCTTGTCAGCGCCGTCGCTCAAGAGAAAACCGTCGAGCAGGGCGTCTACACGACCGCGCAGGCCGCTCGCGGCGCCAAGATCTTCGACACCAACTGCACGAGCTGTCACCGGGAGCCGGGAGGGACGGCGCCCATCCTGGCCGGCGAGCGCTTCGCCAAGTCGTTCGGCGACGCCACGCTGCAGACGGTGTTCACGACCATCAAGACCACCATGCCGCGCAACGCGCCCGGCACGCTGACCGACGCGGAGTACACGGACATCGTGGCTCACCTGCTGCGGATCAACAGCTACGCGGATGGCATGAGCGAGCTGGCCCTTGCGGACATGCCCGGCATCAAAATCCCAGGGCAGTCCGGCAGCCTGGACCAGGCGTTGGTGCAGGCGGTGGGTTGCTTGACGCGGTCGGGACGCAACTGGACGTTGAGCGCCGCGACCGACCCGGCCCGGACCCGTGATCCGGAGCCAGCCAAGGACGACGAGGCGGCCAAGCTGGACGGGACGGCGCCTGGCACCCGGTCGTTCCGCCTGCAGCAGGTGTTCGGCGGGCCCACCGGCTGGACCGATCAGCGCGTGGCGGCCAAGGGGTTCCTGACCCAGGGCGGGCCGGAAGAACGGATCACCGTGACGTCGATGCGCGTGCTGACGTCGAAATGCGGGCCCTGAGCCGCCGAAAAGCCCAAAAAAAGGCCCCCGAAGGGCCAAATGATCTGCAACATAATAGTGGGCTTTCCCGCATGAGGAATCGTGTCTTCGGGCTCGTCGGGGTGTGGTGCGCGGCCATGGCGGTCGCGTCGAACCACCCGCGCCTCCAGGCGTCGCAGCAAAGCGCGCCGGCCAGGCCGGCTGCCGTGCAGCCCGCCGCGCTCGTGAAGCAGGTCCTGCGTGACCTGCCACAACCAGCGGCTGAAGACCGGGAACCTGGCGCTGGATGGATCGGAGCTGACGGACATCCCCGCCACCGCGGAGACGTGGGAGAAGGTGGCGCGCAAGGTCCGCGCGGGACAAATGCCGCCGGCCGGCGCGCCGCGGCCCGCTCAAGCCGATCTCGTGAGCCTGGCCGCGCACGTGGAATCGGCGATCGACAAGGCGGCGGCGACGCGGCCACAGCTGCGCGGGCCGGCAATCCATCGTCTCAACCGCGCGGAGTACGGCAACGCGGTCCGGGACCTCTTCGCGGTGCCGCTGGACGTCGCGGCGATGCTGCCGCCCGACGAGGAAGCCTACGGCTTCGACAACAACGCCGACGGTGCTGGGCATCTCCACCGTCGCTGATGGAGCGATACCTGTCGGCCGCCTGGAAGGTGGCGGGCGTGGCCGTGGCGAGCCCGAAGATCACGGCGAGCCTGGAAACCTTCCGTGTCCGGGGCGACCTGTCGCAGCACGACCACGTGGAGGGCCTGCCGATCGGCACCCGCGGCGGCATCTCGATCACGCACTACTTCCCCGTTGACGCGGAGTATGTGATCAGCCCGCGGCTCTATCGCGAGACGGTCAACATCATCCGCGGCCTGGAGCTGCCCCACGAACTCGAGGTGACCGTGGACGGCCAGCGCGTGCGCCTGGCCGCGTTCGGTGGCCCGAAAGACGAGCAGGCCAACTACCTCCAGCCGACGCTCGCCGGCGACGAGATGGAGAAGCGCTTCCAGGTGCGCATGCCGCTGGCAGCGGGTCCGCACACCATCACGGTCGCGTTCATCAAGAAAAGCTCGGCCACCACGCTGGAGCTGCTCCAGCCGTTTGGACGCGAACGCATCGACCCCATCACGCCGGTGGGCATCCCCGAGCTCGATCGCGTCACGCTCGAAGGCCCCTTCAAGCCGGCGGCGACCTCCGCCTCGTCGCCAAGCCGCCGCAAGATCTTCGTCTGCGAGCCCACGGGTGGCGCGGACGCTGGCGCATGCGCCACCAGGATCCTCACCACGGTGGCCCGCCGCGCCTACCGCGGGCCGCTGAACGAGGCGGAAACGAAGCGCCTCATCGGCTTCTACGACGAGGAGCGCAAGAAAGGCGGCAGCTTCACCGACGGCATCGAGGCCGGGCTGCGGTTCGTGCTGGTGAACCCGCGGTTCCTCTTCCGCGTGGAGCAGGACCCGGCCAACGTGGCGCCGGGCGCCGTCTACCGGGTCACCGATCTCGAGCTGGCGTCGCGCCTGTCCTTCTTCCTCTGGAGCAGCATCCCCGACGACGAGCTGCTGGCGGTGGCCGAGCGGGGCGCACTGAAGAACCCGCTGGTGCTCGAACAGCAGGTCCGCCGCATGCTGAAGGACCAGCGCTCCAGCGCCCTCGCGCACAACTTCGCTGGACAGTGGCTGTACCTGCGCAACGTGCGCGGGCATTCGCCGGATCCCGACGTGTTCCCCGACTTCGACCACAACCTGCGGGACGCGTTCCAGCGGGAGACGGAGATGCTGTTCGAGAGCATCGTGCGAGAGGACCGGAGCGTCGTCACGCTTCTGGACGCGGACTACACGTTCGTGAACGAGCGGCTGGCGAAGCACTACGGCATCCCCAACGTCTACGGCATGCAGTTCCGCCGCGTGCCGGTGAAGGACGACGCGCGCCGCGGCATCCTGGGCCATGGCAGCATCCTGTCGCTGACCTCGTACAACAACCGGACGTCGCCGGTGACGCGCGGCAAATACGTGCTGACGAACATCCTGGGTACGCCGCCTCCGGCGCCGCCCGACAACGTGCCGCCGCTCGATGAGACGCCGGGGAAGGCCTTGTCGATGCGCGACCGCATGGAGTCCCACCGCCGCAACCCGGCCTGCGCCGGCTGCCACAAGCTGATGGACCCCATCGGGCTGGCGCTCGAGAACTTCGACGGCATCGGCAAGTGGCGCTCGACCGACAATGGCGCCGCGATCGACGCGGCGTCGCAGCTGGCCGATGGCACCAACGTGAACGGCCCGGCGGCGCTGCGCAAGGCCGTGCTGCAGCGGCCCGAGGTGTTTGCGCGCAACATGACGGAGATGCTCTTCACCTACGCGCTGGGCCACGGCGTCACCTACACCGACATGCCGTTCGTGCGCGGCGTCCTGAAGGACGCCGCCCCCGCCAACTACCGTTTCTCGTCGCTCGTCCTCGGCATCGCCCGCAGTCTCCCGTTCCAACAGAGGAGGTCGGAGTCATGATGATCACGAAGAAGGCCATCGCCCGCCGGACCGTGTTGCGCGGTATCGGCGCCACCGTGGCCTTGCCGCTGCTCGACAGCATGGTGCCGGCCGCCACGGCCCTGGCCGCCACGCCCGCGTCGCCGAAGCAGCGCTTCGGGTTCGTCTACGTGCCGCACGGCTCGATCATGCGGCAGTGGACTCCGGCACAGGAGGGCGCGGACTTCGAGTTCTCGCCAATCCTCAAGCCGCTCGAGGACTTCCGCAAGGACGTGACGGTGCTGTCGAACCTCGCGAACTACGGGGAGAACGGGCACTCCGTCAGTTCCGCGATGTGGCTGAGCGGCACGTTCCCGGCCAAGGGCACGAACCTGAAGCTGGGCACCACCGTGGACCAGTACATCGCCAAGGCACTGGGCGGCGACACCACGTTTCCGTCGATGGAGTTCGCCACCGAGGACCACTCCAGCCACCTGGGGAGCTGCGCCGGCGACTTCCTGTGCTCCTACATGAGCACGATCAGCTGGGCGTCGCCCACGCAGCCGCTGCCGATGGAGATCAACCCGCGCGTCGTGTTCGAGCGCATGTTCGGCGGCGACCGCGCCACGCCAGAGGAGCGGCGCGCGCGCCTGGAGAGCAACTCCAGCCTGCTCGACGCGGTGCGCGAAAGCGCCAACGCCCTGAAGGTGCAGGTCGGTGCCCGCGACAAGGTGCGGATCTCCGAGTATCTGGACAACGTGCGGGAGATCGAGCGCCGCATCCTGCGCGCGGAACAGCAGCGCGACGAGACGGGCATCGAGGCGCCTGCGACGCCCGTCGGGATCCCGGAGAACTGGGAAGAGCACGTCAACCTGATGTTCGAGCTGATGGCGCTGGCCTTCCAGGGCAATCTGACGCGCGTGACGTCGTTCATGATGGCGCGCGAGCTGAGCACGCTCAGCTACCCGCAGATCGGCGTGGCCGACGGCCATCACCCGGTGTCCCACAACAACAACATCCCGGAGCAGGTGGCCAAGAAGATCAAGGTGGACATCTACCATCTGGACCTCTTCGCGCAGTTCCTCGACAAGCTGCGGCAGACGCCAGACGGCGACGGGAGCCTGCTGGATCACTCGCTGTTCCTCTACGGCAGCGGCATGACCAATGGCAACCAGCACGACCACGAGAACCTGCCGACGCTGCTCGTCGGCGGCGCCGCTGGCAGGCACAAGGGCAACCGCCACATCAAGATGTCGAAGAGCACGCCGCTGTCGAACCTGATGCTCTCGATCATGGACACGGCGGGCATCGACACGGAGAAGTTCGGCCAGAGTTCCGGCCGGGTAGGCATCTAGGGAACGGGGTCAAGGGACGTCATGCGCGCACGCGTCATCGCTCGTCTGGCTCTGGCCGCGCTGGTTGCGGCGCAGGTGCCCGTTCTCGCCGCCGACGCGGCGGCGCCACTGGCCGCTGCCGTCAAGAAGCAGGACGCGGCGGCCGTGCGGTCACTGCTGCGGCAGCGCGTTCCGGTGGACGCGGCGGATGCCGAGGGCATGACCGCGCTGCACTGGGCGGCGCACCACAACGACCTGGCCACGGTGCGAACGCTGCTGGCCGCTGGCGCGAAGGCCACCGTGGCAAACCGCTACGGAGTGACGCCCCTGCACGAAGCGGCGACGGTCGGCAACGCGGCGATGGTGTCGGCGCTGCTGCGCGCGGGCGCTGAGGCCGACGCGGCGTACGGCGACGGCGAGACTCCCTTGATGATCGCGGCGCGCGCCGGCAGCGTGGACGCGGTGAAGGCGCTTGTCGAGCGCGGCGCCAAGGTCAATGCCGTTGAGCAGTTCCGTGGACAGACCGCGCTGATGCTGGCGGCCAACGAGAACCACGCGGCGGTGGTGAAGGCGCTCATCGACGCCGGCGCCAACGTGAACGCGCGCACGACGGAATACACCTTCCAGAAGCTGACCGGTGGAGCGGGCGGCATCATCCACGATCGCCCGCAGGGGGGGCTCACAGTGCTGATCCTGGCAGCCCGGCAGGGTGCCAGTGAGTCGGGTGAAGCGCTGGTCGCCGCGGGTGCCGACCTCAACGCCGTGGAGCCGCAGTACCAGTTCTCCGCGCTCCAGACCGCGATCTTCAACGGCCAGTACGCGTTTGCGAAGATGCTGATCGAAAAGGGCGCGAACGTGAACGACGGATCGCTGTACGTGACGATGGAGATGCGGAACCTCGCCGCCTACTCGAACCGGCCGAACCCATCGGAGTCGGACCGCGGCGTCTCGCACCTCGACATCGCGACGCTGCTGCTCGACAAGGGCGCCGACCCGAACGCCGCCTACACGAAACAGATTCCGCCGCGGCAAGCGCAGGGCAACATCAACGTGCCCCAGGGCGGCACCGCGCTGTACCGCGCCGTCCGCGCCGTGGACCTGGCGGCGGTGAAGCTCCTGGTCGAACGCGGCGCGAAGCCGGGGCTGGCCATCAAGGACGGCTCCACGCCGGTGATGGCCGCGGCCGGTCTGGGCGCGCCACGCGGCGGCGACGAGGAAGTGACCGAGGCCGGCGACCGCAACGATCCGGTGGACGTGCTGAAGGTGCTGGTCGCCGGTGGCGCCGACGTGAACGCGGTCAACGACGCGGGCATGACGGCGATGCACTACGCAGCGCAGCGCGGATCGGACCGGATCATCCAGTTCCTGGCCGGTCAGGGCGCAAAGTTCGACGTCAAGAACAAGCAGGGGCGCACGCCGGCCGACTTCGCGCGCGGCCGCACCGCCGCGCTGGTGGCCGAATTGAGCGGCGCGCCGGCCCCGGCCGCCCCATCGCAGCGCTAGTCCGGATTCAACTCAGGCGGGCGCAACGTCGAGCAACACTTTCAGCACGCCCGGCGCCTGAGCCCGCGCCAGGGCGTCCATGCCGCTCGACAGATCGAATCGGTCGCTGAGGAGCGGCCGGACGTCCACTTCCCCGCTTTCGAGGCCCTGAAGCGCCCGGTCGAAGGGACCGCACCTCGAGCCGACGAGCGTCACCTCGTCGATGACGAAGGGCGCCCAGGCCAGTTCCTGCGATCCGGCCACGGTGGTCTTGAGCACGATGGTCCCCCTGGGACGCACCAGCCGCAGGGCCGCCGGCAACCCGGTCGGGGAGCCGGTGCAGTCCACCACGATGTCCGCCATGCGGCTGCCAGTCACGTCGCCGAGAAGTGCCGTCTCGATACCCTTCGCCCCCAGTAGCGCCAGCTTCGATTGGTGCTTGCCGACGACGAGCACGCGATCGGAGAGGCCCGCCAGCACCTGGGCGCACAGGTTCCCAAGACGGCCGTCCCCGAGGACGATCACGCGATCGTGTCGGCCGACCGCGAGCTGCGCGGGGATCTGATAGGCGGCCGCGACCGGTTCGGTGAACACTGCAATGTCGTTCGGCAGCGAGTCCGGAACCAGATGGAGGTTTGCCTGCGGCAGGGCGATGCGATCGGCGAAGGCGCCGTCGTGATTCAGAATTCCCAGGACCGTGCGATTCGGACAGTGAGTCGGATAGCCCGCAAGGCAGGTCGAGCAGCGGCGGCAGGCGCAATTGATCTCGCCGACGACCCGGCGCCCGGCATACGGTCCCGACTCCGCCACGCCCACAAACTCATGGCCCAGCACGCCGCGAAAGCCCATGTAGCCGCGAATCAGCTGAATGTCGGTCTCGCAGACGCCCGCGCAGAGCACGCGAACGCCGACTTCGCCGTCGGCGGGCACGGGTTCGGGCCGATAGGCGTTGAATTCAGGAAAGTCCTCGAGGACGATCGCGCGCATGAATCGACAAGCTATCAGATAATCAGGTTTGAGCATGGAGCACTCTCCCGAAGGCACGGGCCCGCCGCCCCGCCGCGGCCCCTCCGTCGACCTCGATCCGACCGGGATCGTCACGGGCAAGAGCCCGGACAGGCAACGCCGCCAGTTCCTGAACTATTCGTTCTACCGGCTCGACCCGGTGTTCCGGCGGCTCCCCGCCGACGAGCAGCACGTGGCGGCGGCCGGGTTCATCGAACTGGTGCGGAAGTGGGAGTCTTCGGACGACCTGATCCTCCGCACGTACTCACTCGTGGGCCTGCGCGCGGACGTCGACTTCATGCTCTGGCGGATCGCGTTCGACCCGTCGTGCTTCCAGTCGATGGAAGCGGCGATCAGGCGATCACGGCTGGGCGCCTACCTGTCGCAGGTGCAGAGCTTCCTTTCGCTGCAGCTGCGGTCGCCGTACGTCAACCGGATCAAGAGCGCCGGGGAGGGAGGCGTCGAGCTGCTGCCGGGCCAGGGGAAGTTCCTGTTCGTGTACCCCTTCACGAAGACGCGGTCGTGGTACCGCCTTTCGCCCCACGCGCGGCAGGGGATGATGGACGAGCATATCGCCGCTTCCGCCCCGTTCAAGGGCGTCCGCCTGAACACCAGTTATAGCTACGGCATCGACGATCAGGACTTCGTGGTCGCGTTCGACTCGGACTACCCGCAGGAGTTCGTCGATCTGGTGGGGCGGCTGCGTTACACGGAGGCGAGCCTCTATACCCAGCGGGACACGCCGATGTTCACGTGCGCGAAGGCGCCTATTGAGGAGATCCTCGCGCAGCTGGCGAACACGGATTAGCTCGACGAAGCGCGCAGCGCGGAGTCGGCTTGACTCCCGCAACGCGCGATGGTACAAACTCGCGACTCTTAACCCAAGGCAGGGACCACGTTTGGCGCAGACGGAATCGGAACTGCTCGACAACCCTGTCGCGGGCCACCCCACGCTCATTCTGCGGTCGCCGGATTTCCACTCGATTACCGAGGCCGTCGCGGAGCCGATCGAGCGGAAGACACCGATCGGCTGGTGGTTCTTCTTCATCCCTTCTCTCGCGCTCCTGGGCCTCCTGGGCGTCGCGGTCTCGTGGCTGTTCTGGGAGGGGATCGGCGTCTGGGGACTCAACGTCCCCGTCGGCTGGTCGTGGGACATTACGAACTTCGTGTTCTGGATCGGGATCGGGCACGCCGGGACGCTCATTTCGGCGATCCTCTTCCTCTTCCGCCAGACATGGCGCACGTCGATCAACCGCGCGGCGGAGGCAATGACCATCTTCGCGGTCATGTGCGCCCTGCTGTTCCCGGGGATCCACGTGGGACGCGTCTGGGTCGCCTACTGGATGTTCCCGCTCCCGAACCAGATGGGGGTGTGGCCCAACTTCAGGAGCCCTCTTCTCTGGGACGTCTTCGCGGTCAGCGTGTACGGAACGGTCTCGCTCCTGTTCTGGTACGTCGGCCTGATCCCGGACCTCGCGATGATGCGCGATCGGGCAAAGACCAGCACCCGGAAGTTTGTCTACGGCCTCTTCGCCCTGGGATGGCGGGGCTCGATGCGGCAATGGCACCACTACGAAAGTGCCTATCTCGTCCTCGCAGCCCTCGCGACGCCGCTGGTCCTCTCGGTCCACTCGATCGTCTCGATGGATTTCGCGGTCTCCGTCCTGCCCGGATGGCACACGACGATCTTCCCGCCCTACTTCGTCGCGGGCGCGATCTTCTCCGGGTTCGCCATGGTGCTGACGCTCATGGTGATCTGCCGCAAGGTGTTCCGCCTCGAGCACATCGTCACACTCCGGCACTTCGACTACATGGCGAAGATCATTCTCGTCACCGGGTCGATGGTCGGCTTTGCCTATGGCACGGAGTTCTTCACTGCCTGGTACAGCGGGAACCCTTACGAGGTCTTCACGTTCCTGAACCGCGCGGGCGGACCGTACGCCTGGGCCTACTGGATCATGGTCTCCTGCAACGTGATCAGCCCCCAGGTGTTCTGGTTCAAGAAGGCGCGCACGAGCATCCCGATCCTGTTCGTCATGTCGATCGTCATCAACATCGGCATGTGGTTCGAGCGGTTCGTGATCATCACGACGTCGCTGCACCGTGACTTCCTCCCCTCGTCCTGGGGGCACTTCACTCCCACGATCTGGGACGTGTCGTGCCTGCTCGGGAGCTTCGGGCTGTTCTTCACGATGTTCTGCCTGTTCGTGCGCTTCGTTCCGATGGTGGCCACGTCCGAGGTCAAAAACGTTCTGCCGCAGGCCAATCCGCATGGCCCGTCCAGCCCCGAACACGAGGTCAAGGCCCACCGGGGCAAGCTGCCGGGCGGTGGGGAGCTCGCTCCCGAGGGAGCCTCCTGATGCCGTTCCTCGTTCCCCGGCTTCCGAAGGGGCCCAACTACGGAATCCTGGCCGAATTCGCGACGCCGACGGACCTCTACCACGCGTGCGAAAAGGTGCGTGACGCGGGCTTCACCCGGTGGGACGCCCATACTCCCTTCCCGGTCCATGGTCTCGACAAAGCCATGGGGCTCCGGCGCTCCAAGCTTCCATGGATCGTCCTCGGCATGGGACTCACGGGGGCCACGCTCGGGTTCGTCCTGCAGTGGTGGGTCCACGCCCGCGCCTACCCCCTTGTGATCAGCGGCAAGCCGTACTTCGCCTGGCCGGCCATGATTCCGATCACGTTCGAGCTGGGAGTGCTCTTCGCCGCGCTCGGCGCCGTCTTCGGCATGCTCGGCCTGAACCGGCTCCCCATGCACCACCATCCGCTCTTCAGATCCAAGGTCTTCGAGCGGGTGACCGACGACGCCTTCTTCATCTCGATCGAGTCGTGGGATCCCCGGTTCGATCCGTCGGCCACCGGCAAGCTGCTGTCGTCCCTGGGCGCACGAAGCGTCGAGCTCATTGGAGTCTGAATGATTCCCGAACGCGTTTCGGTGCGGCCCGAGGAGGCAACCATCCCACCGGGGCACCCGTGGAACCGCCTTCCCGTCATTGGCGCCGTAGCCGCCCTGCTGGGAATAGTGGCCTGCGCGATTCTCGGGGTATCGAATCCGAAGCAGTTCTTCTTCTCCTGGCTCGTGTCGTTCCTGTTCTTTCTGAGCCTGGCCCTCGGCGCGCTCTTCTACGTGCTGACCCAGTACGCGGCCCAGGCAGGATGGGGGATCGTCCTGCGACGGATCGCGGAGACGACCTTCGCGACGATCCCCGTGATGGCGGCCCTGTTCCTCCCGCTGCTCCTCGGCCTGCACGATCTCTTCGAATGGTCCCACGCCGACGCGGCCGAGCACGATGCGCTGCTTCGCTGGAAGGCGCCATACCTCAACGTCCCGTTCTTCCTGATCCGGGCGGCGATCTACTTCGGAAGCTGGTCGTTCATGGCCATCCTCTACTACCGCGGCTCGAGCGGTCAGGACGTGACGGGCGATCCCGGAGTGTCGGCCCGCCTGCGCCGCCTGGCCGGGCCTGCGATCATCGTCCTTGCGCTGACCCAGACCTTCGCCTCGGTGGACTGGATCATGTCGCTCACGCCGCACTGGTACTCGACCATGTTCGGCGTCTATTTCTTCGCGGGTTCCTTCGTGGGGTTCATCGCCTTGCTCTCGGTCGTCGCGTCGGCGATGCGCGGGGCGGGGCTGCTGGACACGGTCATCAGCGCCGAGCACCTGCAAGATATCGGGAAGCTCCTCTTCGCGTTCACGGTGTTCTGGGCGTATATCGCGTTCTCTCAGTTCTTCCTCGTTTGGTACGCGAACCTTCCGGAAGAGACGACCTGGTACAGGGCGCGGATGGAAGGGTCCTGGATGACGGTTTCGGTCTTCCTCATGGCGGGACATTTCGTGGCGCCGTTCTTCTACCTGATGGGGCGCGCCGTCAAGCGAAGGGGAGCGACCCTGGCCGTCGGGGGAGCGTGGCTCCTCGCGATGCACTTCCTGGATCTCTACTGGCAGGTCATGCCGACGCTCCATCCCGAGGGGCTCCGCCCGTCGGCGCTGGACGTGGCCGCGCTCGTCGCCATCGGCGGCTGCTTCGTGGCGGCGGCGGGCTGGCTGATGCGACGGCAGGCGCTCATTCCAATGCGCGACCCGAGGCTTGCCGAATCGCTGGCCTTCGAAAACGTCTGAGTTGCGGATCGGGCCTGTACCGTCGGACTCGGACGGCTCCGAGGCTGTGCGAGGGTTGCCCGGATAGCGGGGATCGGTGTAGAGTCGGCCCGCCGCCCTATAAACTGCTGGAATGGCGTCGACTGTGACGACAAGGACGAGGTTTGCGATGACCAAGGAGCTGAACATGCGCGGGACACCGAACGGGTTGTGGCTGGCGGCTGGGCTGTTGGCGGCGGCGCTGTGGCCGGGAGTGGCTCTCGCCGCCTCGACCGTCACCGGAACCGTCACCTTCGACGGGAAAGCCCCCGCTCTCAAGCCGCTCGCGATGGACGCCGAACCCGTGTGCCACAAGGCGCATGGGGGGAAACCCGTCGCAAACGAGATGCTGGTCCTCGGCGGCGGCAACACCATGGCGAACATCATGGTCTGGGTCTCGAAGGGGCTGCCGGCAGGCAAGACCTACCCCGCTCCAAAGACTCCGGTGGTGCTCGATCAGAAAGGCTGTCAGTACCTGCCGCACGTGATGGGAATCATGGTCGGCCAGCCCTACAGGATCCTCAACAACGACGGCATCCTCCACAACATCCACACGCTTCCGAAGATCAACCCCGCATTCAACCGGGGTCAGCCGGCGACGGTCAAGGAGATGACCACGACGTTCCCCAAGCCGGAGGGGATGTTCCAGGTCAAGTGCGACGTCCACCCATGGATGAGCGCCTACATCGGCGTCCACACCCATCCCTTCTTCTCGGTGACGAGCACGGACGGGAAGTTCACGATCGCGGGCCTCGACGCGGGGACCTACGAGCTCACCGCCTGGCACGAGCGGCTGGGGACCCAGACGGCCTCGGTGACCGTCAGCGGCAGCGATACAAAGAGCGCGAACTTCAAGTTCGCCGTGAAGTAGAGATCCGGAGAAAAGCCGCATGAGTGAGCCGGTAGGCGTCGCACCCAAGCCGCACGTCGCGCACGAAGCCCACCACGAGGAGCTGGGCTTCTGGCGCAAGTACGTCTTCTCCACCGACCACAAGGTCATCGGCATCCAGTACTCCGTCACCGGTCTCCTGTTCCTCCTCTTCGGCTTCTGCCTGATGATGCTGATGCGCTGGAACCTCGCCTACCCGGGCGTCCCGCTGCCGCTGATCGGCTCGCTCCTCGGCGAGGCGCGCATGCCGGGCGGGACGATGCTCCCTGAGTTCTACAACGAGCTGGGGGCGATGCACGGCACCATCATGGTCTTCCTCGGGGTAGTCCCGCTGGCCGTCGGAGGGTTCGGGAACTTCGTGCTCCCGCTCCAGATCGGCGCCCCGGACATGTCCTTCCCGAAGATCAACATGCTGAGCTACTGGTGCCTCTTCCTCGGCGGCATGACGATGCTCGGCAGCTTTTTCGTCCCCGGCGGGGCCGCGCAGTCCGGATGGACCTCCTACTCGCCTCTCGCCAGCATCGCGGGCACGGGTCAGACGTGGTGGCTCATCGGGATGATCTTCCTGATCACCTCGTCGCTGCTTGGAGCGGTCAACTTCATCACGACCACGATACAGCTCCGCGCCAAAGGGCTGACGTTCATGCGGTTCCCCTTTTTCGTGTGGGCGCAGTTCGTCACCGCATTTCTCCTTCTGCTGGCCTTTCCGCCGCTCGAGGCCGCGGGGGTCATGCAGCTGATGGATCGTGTGGCCGGCACCAGCTTCTTCCTCCCGAGCGGCCTCGTGGTCAGCGGCCAGCCCCTGACCAACGCGGGCGGAGGCAACGCGCTCCTCTGGCAGCACCTGTTCTGGTTCCTGGCGCACCCGGAGGTGTACGTCCTGATCCTGCCCGGGATGGGAATCGTGGCCGAGATCATCGCGAACAACACGCGGAAGCCGCTGTGGGGCTACCGTTCGATGGTCTACTCGCTGATCTTCCTCGGCTTCATGTCGTTCATCGTCTGGGCACACCACATGTTCATGACCGGCATGGGGACGGCGATGGCGGCGTTCTTCCAGACCACCACGATGATCATCTCGATTCCATCGGTCGTGATCCTCACGGCCCTGGTCATCTCGCTCTACGGCGGGTCGATACGCTTCAACACGCCCATGCTCTTCGCGGTCGCCTTCCTCCCGATGTTCGGCATCGGCGGGCTCACGGGGCTTCCGCTCGCCTTCAACATCGCGGACATCCCACTGCACGACACCTACTACGTCATCGCCCACTTCCACTACGTCGTCGCGCCGGGGACGATCTTCGCCCTCTTCGCGGGAATCTACTATTGGTACCCGAAGGCAACCGGGCGGAGGATGAACGAGACGCTCGGCAAGA
>CAWEBF010000024.1:0-141281 GCA_963807235.1 uncultured Acidobacteriota bacterium | reverse complement strand
GGCCACGCCCGAGTCCAGCAGCTTCCGGAACATCTCCACCCCGGTCACCACCTTCTTCTCCGTCGGCTTGAAGCCCACGATCTCGACTTCCTCGCCCACCTTCACCGTGCCGCGCTCGATGCGCCCGGTCACCACCGTCCCGCGCCCCGAGATCGAGAACACGTCCTCGATCGGCATCATGAACGGCTTGTCCACTTCCCGCTCCGGCAACGGAATCGCCGTGTCCAGCGCGTCCATCAGCTTGATCAGGCTGGCCACCCCGTCGGGATCCCCCTGGATCGCCTTCAGCGCGCTCACCCGCACCACCGGGATGTCGTCCCCCTTGAACCCGTAGGTCGTCAGCAGCTCCCGCACTTCCAGCTCCACCAGGTCCAGGAGCTCGGCGTCATCTACCGCGTCCACCTTGTTCAGCGCCACCACCAGATGCGGCACGTTCACCTGCCGCGCCAGCAGCACATGCTCCCGCGTCTGCGGCATCGGCCCGTCCGTCGCGCTCACCACCAGAATCGCGCCGTCCATCTGCGCCGCGCCCGTGATCATGTTCTTGATGTAGTCGGCGTGCCCCGGACAGTCCACGTGCGCGTAATGCCGGTTCGCCGTCGCATACTCCACGTGGCTCGACGCAATCGTCAGAATCTTCGTGTCGTCCCGCCGCCCCTGCGACTCCGACGCCTTGGCCACTTCGTCATACGGCACGTACTTCGCCCACCCCTTGTCCGCCGCCACCTTCGTCAGCGCCGCCGTCAAGGTCGTCTTCCCGTGGTCGATGTGCCCGATCGTCCCCACGTTCACGTGCGGTTTCGAACGATCAAATTTCTCTTTCGCCATATGCGTCGTGTGCTCTCGTTAAGTAATTCGCCTTGCTACTCGTCAACCTTCGCTTGGTTCACCAGCCGAAGCTCGCTATCGCGAGCGAAGGCTGGAGCCGATGACCAGAATCGAACTGGTGACCTCGTCCTTACCAAGGACGCGCTCTGCCGACTGAGCTACATCGGCCCTGTTTAACTCAGTTCCGTTCACTCGCGTGCGGCGCGCCGGCGGGGCAAAGAGTGGAGCGGGAGACGGGGATCGAACCCGCGACCAACAGCTTGGAAGGCTGTGACTCTACCACTGAGTTACTCCCGCCTTCGCACCACCACGCTCTGTGCTTCGGCGGGCAAGCCCGCCCTCGCGCCCCAACGCTCCCAGCACCCCAACGCTCCCGACAATCAAGCGAGCGCCCCCAAAGCCCCCCAGCACCCGAGATCTCTGACGTCCACTCGCTACCGCCGACCCACGCAGTGGGTTGGCGGAAAAAACGCTACTCCCCTCCCCACCAACCTCGCCTCCAACCTCACTCACGCTCGACTCCGCTCGCGTGAGCGGAATCTGAAAGCGAGGTTGGTGGGGAGGGGAGGGTTCGAACCTCCGTAGCCACATGGGCGGCAGATTTACAGTCTGCTGCGATTGACCGCTCCGCCACCTCCCCGAAAACCATTCGCCCTAACCCGTTGCGCGCCCAGCCCCCTTCAACCCCGCGATGCCAACGAAGAAGAATGCGTGAATGTGTGTGCGTTGATGCGTGTACCATCGGGTCGGACAGGGGCGGCGGTCGGACAGGTGGAGCTGGCGGAGGGATTTGAACCCCCGACCAGCTGATTACAAATCAGCTGCTCTACCGGACTGAGCTACGCCAGCCAGACAAAGAGCAGATAATAGCACTTCCCATGCCATTTCGGCAACGGCACCAGTGTTAGGGTGCCGGCTGTGCCAAACGGCGCTGCCGGACGGCCTCGAACAGCGCAACCCCAGCAGCTACAGACACATTCAGGCTTCCGACGCGCCCCGCCATCGGAATCGCGGCCAGGAAGTCGCATCGGTCCCGCACCAGGCGGCGCAGGCCCGCCCCTTCCGCCCCGAACACGAGCGCCGTCGGACCCTTTAAGTCCAATCCATCGTAGGTGTTGGGGGCGTCGCCCGCCAGACCCACCGTCCACACCCCAAGTTCCTTCAACTCCTCGAGGGCTCGGGCGATGTTGACCACCTCCGCCAGCCGGACATGGGCGAGCGCCCCCGCCGAGGCCTTGGCCGCCACCCCGGACCGGGCCGCCGAGCGGCGATCCTGCACCACGACGCCATCGGCGCCCGCGGCGTCGGCGGTGCGAAGTATGGCCCCCAGGTTGTGCGGGTCCTCGATACCGTCCAGCACCACGATCAGCGGAGCGCCGGCCGCTTCCTTCACCAGGTCGGCGACATCGTAGGACCGCGCCTCGGCCAGTTCCGCAACCACGCCCTGGTGCACCCGTCCCCTGGCACGCGCCTCCAGACGCTCGGCCGATTCGCGATGCACCGGGACGCCCTGCGAGAGGGCCAGGTCGAGGATCTCGCGATGTCGAGGGCTGTCCTTGTCGGCGACACGCACCGCCGCGACACGCCGGGCCCGCAGCGCCTCGAGCACGGGGTGAATCCCGAAAACGACCATGGCGCTATCGAGGCTCCGCCCGGACAAGTTAGCGCAGACTTGCTCCGCCTCGCAAAGTTTTTTTGCCCCGCTTGGGGCTGACTCATGGCCGGAATTTTAAGCGCCGCTGCCACGGACGCCGCGCGCGCTCTAGCGCTCGCGATCGGCCGCAAGCCGGAAGCAGACGGCGACAGCAACGCGCCCCGCTCGATCGCCGGCACGGCGGCATCGAGCTCGAGCCCCTCGGGTTCGCCCGTCAACGCCAGGCGAATCGGGTGGAACAAGGCCTTACCCTTCTCCCCGGTCGTCGCGCGTACTCGAGACGCCATGCCGCGGAACGCCTCTCGATCGAGCATCGGCGGTGTGGTCGACAGCTCCACCGCCAGTGCGCGAATGACGGCCGCCGACTGCTGCGCCTCTGCGCGGGCCGTCTCTGACGCGAGCGCGCGCTCCGCGGAAAAGTCGAACAGGAACCGCAGGCGCTCGGGCAGCTGGTCCAGTCGATCGATCGCCGCCGCCACGACAGGCACCACGCTGGTCAGATAGTCGCGGTCCGCCGGCGAGGGCTCCGTCAGCCACCCCGCCGCCTGCAGGTGCGCCACGGACAGCTCGGCGAGTCGCGCGGGTGCGGCCGCCTTCAGGTAGTGCCGATTCACCCACGCCAGCTTCTCCAGGTCGAATACACCGGCACTGTGGCCGACGTCCTCCAGGCTGAAGCGGCGCGCCAGTTCCTCCAGCGGCAGCAGCTCCTGGCCCTCGCCCGGCGACCAGCCGATGAGCGCCAGATAATTCGTCAGCGCCTCCGGCAGATAGCCGCGGGCGCGGAACTCGGCCACCGAGGTGGCGCCGTGCCGTTTGGACAACGGCGCGTGGTCGGGTCCCATCACCAGGGAGACGTGCGCGAAGCGCGGTGGCTCCCAGCCGAACGCGGCGTACAGCAGGACCTGGCGGGGGGTGTTGGAAATGTGATCTTCGCCGCGCACCACATGGGTGATGCCCATCAGCGCGTCATCGATGACCACGGCGAAGTTGTAGGCAGGCACCCCATCCGAGCGCACGAGCACCGGATCGCCGATCACGCTGGTGCTGAAGCGGACCTCCCCACGCACCACGTCGTCGAACACCACGTCGCCATCGTCCGGGACGCGAAATCGGATCACGGCCTTCTCGCCGTCCTCGATGCGGCGTCGCGCCGCATCGCGCGCGACCGCACGACAACGGCCGTTGTACTTCGGAGGCAGCCCGGCGGCGAGTGCACGCTCCCGATCGGCTTCCAGTTCCTCCGCCGTGCAAAAACAGTGGTAAGCCGCGCCGCGCGACAGCAATTCGATGGTGTGGGCCCGGTATACGTGCAGCCGCTCCGATTGGCGGTACGGGCCGAAGTCGCCGCCTGCCTCCACCCCTTCGTCCCAGGTGAGCCCCAGCCAGCGAAGGTCGTCGAGGATGGCGGCTTCCGACGCGCGCGTCGAGCGCTCGAAGTCGGTGTCCTCGATTCGCAGCAGGAACACGCCGCCCGTGCGGCGAGCCAGCAGCCAGTTGAAGAGCGCGGTGCGCGCGTTGCCGACGTGCAACTGGCCCGTGGGGCTGGGCGCAAACCGCACGCGGAGCGGAGAGGTTGGGGCACTCATCGCTGGATGAGCGCCACAGCGTGCGCGGCGATGGCCTGGCCGGCCCCTGTGGCATCCACGCCTTCATTGGTCTTGCCCTTGACGCTCACCTGCTCCACCCCGCACTGCAGCGCCGCGGCCAGGTTCTCGCGGATCTGCGCGACTACCGGGAGGAGTTTCGGGCGCTCGGCGATCACTACCACGTCCACGTTGGTCACGGTCCACCCGGCCGCGCGCACCAGCGAGGCTGCGTGTGCGAGCAGCTTCACGCTGTCGGCGCCCTTCCACTGCGGGTCCGTGTCGGGGAAGTGACGGCCGATGTCCCCAAGCGCCGCGGCACCCAACACGGCGTCGGTGACCGCATGGCACACCACGTCGGCGTCCGAGTGCCCGGCAAGTCCCAGCTCGAACGGGATGGTCACGCCGCCGAGCACGAGTGGCCGGCCCGCCACCAGGCGATGCAGGTCGTAGCCATTGCCCACTCGGATGCCGATGGTGCCGCGATCGCTCATCAGTCGTTCGGCCAGCGCTACGTCGGCGGCAGTGGTGATCTTCACGTTCCGGGGATCGCCTTCGACAAGCCGCACGGGAAACCCGGCGCGCTCGACGAGCGTGGCCTCGTCCGTGGCATCCATGCCGCTCGACAAGGCTATCCGCAGCAGGTCCGTCTGGAACGCCTGCGGCGTCTGCGCCAGGTACACCTGGTCGCGGGGGACGGTCTCGACCACCATGCCGTTCGCGCCCGCGCGCTTCACGGTGTCCGTGGCCCGCAGCGCGGCCAGCGCGGCGCCGTGTTCGACAGCCGCCGCCAGCGTGCGGTCGATGAGATCGGACGACACCAGCGGCCGCGCCGCGTCGTGCACCACCACGACATCCGCCCCCGACGACACGCGGGCGAACGCCAGCGCCACCGAGTCCTGTCGCCTGGCCCCGCCTTCGACGAGCGACACCGGCTTGCTCCGGGACAAGAGGTACGGCGGCGGGGCCGCCAGAATCTCCGGCGGCAGGGCCACGATGACCTCGCTCACCAGACCGTGGTCGAGGAACGCCTCCACGCTGCGCTGCAGGATCGGGACACCTGCGACCGCGAGCAGCTGCTTGGGCAAACCGGCGCCCACGCGGGATCCGCGTCCACCTGCGGCGATGATGGCTGATACGTGCAAGAAGGGCCGTCGATGTGCGCGGCGTGATGCCGCGGCAAGCGCTACCGATTGTGCCATGATCACCGCCATGACGTTGACCAGCCGCCTCCTGGGCGTCTTGAAGCTCGATGCGGTCGCATACGAAGACATCGAGCGCGACCACAGGGCCAACGCGCAGGCGTTGACGATCGTGATCCTGGCCAGCCTGGCGGCCGGATTGGGCGCCGGACTGAGCCTGGGCGTGACGGGGCTGGTGCGCGAAACCGTGGGCGCGGTGGCGGGGTGGGTCATGTGGGCCGGTGTGACGTATCTGCTCGGCACGCGGGTGTGGCCGGAATCGGAAACGCGGACCGACATGGGAGAGCTGCTGCGCGTGATCGGCTTCTCCTACGCGCCGAACTTCTTCTCAATCTTCGGCGTGCTGCCGATCGTCGGCAACCTGATACGCGGCTGCGTGGCGCTGTGGCTCCTGGCCACGACGGTCGTCGCGGTGCGGCAGGCGCTGGACTACCGCAGCACGGCGCGCGCGTTTCAGGTCGTCGTGGTGGGGTGGTTGATATTCGTCCTGATCAACTGGATCACGTAGGACAGGTAGCCAAGGCAAAAGGCTAAAGGCGAAGGGCCAAAGGAAGAGGTGCCGGGGTTTACCGTTGCGCCTGAGCTGATCGGGATCTGCAAGCCTGCTGTCGCATGGCTCGAGGGCGTGCGCGTCGTGGAGCGCGACGAGCGGCTGGACGCGCGGTTGACGCTGGTTGAGCAGGCTCTTCGCGCAAAACCGCCCTCGGAAGTGGCCGCGGTGCGAACGATGTACAAGCGCATCGGCCTCGATCCCACCAAGACCCGTCCGTCCTCGGAGGCGCTGCTGCGCCGGGTTCGCAAGGGCGATCCGCTGCCGCGCGTCAACTCCCTGGTCGACGTGTGCAACTGGTGCTCAGTGGAGTTTCAGCTGCCCTACGGCCTCTACGATGCGGCCCAGGTCGAGGGCGACATCACCCTGCGGCTCGGAGCGGAGGGCGAATCCTATCCAGGGATCCGCAAGGACGCCGTGCACGTGGCCGGGCGCATGACGCTCGCCGACGCGCGCGGCCCCTTCGGCAACCCGACGTCGGATTCGGCCCGCACCATGGTGACGACCGCCACTGAACGGGCGATCGTCGTGGTGTTTGCTCCGGTCGACACCGCGCCACAGAGGCTGCGGACCGTGTTGGATGAGACCGTGGCGCGGATGGCCGAGTTCACCGGCTGCCGCGAAGTGGCGCGCTTCTAGAGGTCCGAGGGGTTTTTCGACATCAAACGCCAGATGATGTTTTCGAGGATGTCGGCAGCCTCGTCGGGCAGGTCGATGAACTTCGCCGCGAACCCATAGCCCTCACGCACGTACAGCGATTCGGCTTGCACTCTGAGCCAGCCGTGGTACGGCAACTCGATCTCGAGCGTAAAACGCCGGCCGGGCACCTGCTCGTGATAGGCCTGGAGGAGACACCCTCCCATGCTCAAGTCGTGGATGTGGACCGGGACGGTCAGCGCGCCAACCCATCGGCCATCGAACGGGCCGGCCACGCGCAGGTCCTTGCGGCGCAGCGAGGGGTTGCCATCACGGGCACTGGTGGAATCTTTTGGTGCGGACTCAGACATTTTGGTCGTCGACTCTCAGCGCGTAGTGAGGGACGTATCGGCACGGCTGAGATGGTGGAACAGGAATCTGAGGCTAACGGGCAGGCACCGTGGACGCCGCCGGCGTGGTGTCGGGGGGCGCGACGCCCAGATCGGACTCGGCCTCGGCGGCGATTGCCAGGCGCACGCGTTCGGCAAGTGCGCGCGGATCGCTGCCCTTCAGGTCCGCCGTCTCGATCGGGGAGTGAATCATCACACGCACGCGTCCCGGAAACGCCGCGAGCCGCCCCTTCAACATCACGTGACGGCTGCCGACGACTGAGATCGGAACGACGGCCAGGCCGGCTTCCAGGGCCACCAGAAAGCTGCCGGCCTTGAACGCGCCGACGCGGCCATCGGCACTCCGCGTCCCCTCGGGAAACACGATCAGGCACAGACCATTCGCCGTGAGCCGGGAGGCCCACGAGAAGATTCGAGATCGATCGGGATGCCGGCGATCCACCAGCATGTGCCCGGTGCGTTGCAGGTGCCATCCCAGTATCGGGAAGCGGCCAAGCGACGCCTTGGCGATGATGCGCAGCTGATACGGCAGCGACCGGAACAGGATCGGGATGTCGTAGATGCTCTGGTGGTTCGACACGAACACGTAGGTCCGGCCACGGTCCAGCTGTTCGAGGCCCGTGATGGTCACGCGCACGCCGGTCGTGGCGAGGATCAACCGAGACCAGGTGCGCGCGCACCAGTGCCCGAAGAACCCCTGGCGGTCGAAGACACTCGACGCGATCGACAGCACGCCGAGGACCAGCGTGTAGACACTGATGGCGGGGATGAGAAACAGGACCGTCCGCCACCAGTAAAAGCCCGTCACACGGAGAATCTAACCCAGGACAGTGCTAGCCCAAGAGCGGTGCTAGCCAAGAATGGTGTCCAGCGCCTCTCCGATGGTACGCACGCCGACCAGCGCGCACCCGTTCTCGGCGCCAGCCTCTTCGCTGGGGTCCACGTTGGCGGACGGCAGCACCACGCGCGTGAAGCCCATCTGTGCAGCCTCTCGAATACGCAGCGGCGCCTGCGGCACGCCGCGCACTTCGCCGCTGAGCCCCACCTCCCCGAACACCGCCGTGGACGGCGCCAGGCCCCGGTTGCGAACGCTCGACGCCACCGCCGCCAGCACGCTGAGATCGGCCGCGGGCTCTTCCACGCTCATTCCGCCGGCGATGTTCACGTAGACGTCGTCGCCGGCCAGACTGAGGCCCGCCCGCTTTTCCAGCACGGCCAGCAGCAGCGACAGCCGGCTCTGATCGATGCCGACGGCCATGCGCCTGGCGTTGCCGTACATGCTGGTGCTGACGAGCGCCTGCACCTCGACGAGAAACGGCCGCGACCCCTCCACGCAGCACAGCACGGCCGAGCCAGGTACGCCGGAGGCCCGCTCGGACAGGAACAGCGTCGAGGGATTAGGGACCGGCCGAAGGCCGGTCCCCGTCATCTCGAAGACGCCCAGCTCGCTGACGGCTCCGAAGCGGTTCTTCACCGCGCGCACGACACGATGCGAGTGATGGCGCTCGCCCTCGAACGACAGCACCGTGTCCACGACGTGCTCGAGCACCTTGGGCCCGGCCAGCGTGCCGTCCTTGGTGACGTGGCCCACGAGGATCATCGGGATGTTCTGCCCCTTGGCCGCGAACAGGAACTGCGTGGCAGCCTCGCGCACCTGGCCCACGCTGCCGGGCGCCGACTGAAACTTGCTGGACCACACCGTCTGCACCGAATCCACGACGACGAGCGCCGGCTTCAGCCGCGCAACCTCCTCGAGAATGCGTTCGAGGCAGGTCTCGGCCAGCAGGTATAGCGGTGCGGCGCCCAGGCCCAGGCGATCGCCGCGGCTCTTCACCTGATGCTCGGACTCCTCACCTGAGGCGTACAGCACGGGACCGACGGCGCGCGCGAAGTGGGCCGCGGCCTGGAGCAGGAGCGTGGACTTGCCGATCCCCGGCTCGCCTCCGAGGAGCACCAGGGAGCCCGGCACTATCCCGCCTCCGAGTACGCGATCGAACTCGTCGATGCCCGTCGAGAGCCTGACGGCCCTTGCGGTCTCCACGTCCGCATAGAGCGTGGCGCCGGTCGACGCGCCCAGCTGCGAGTAGCGTGTGGCCGGTGCAGCCGTGGGCTCGACCGCGCGCTCCTCGACAAGCGTGTTCCAGCCGCCGCACTCGACACACCGCCCCAACCACTTGGGCGCCTGCGCACCGCACTCCTGGCAGACGAAGACCACCTTCGGCGCCTTCATTCGAAGACCCGCTCCACACGGGTTCCAAGACGGCAGACGACCTCCCAGGGGATGGTGCCGATGACGGCGGCCATCTCACGGGCATCAATCTGCTGCCACGTCTCGTCGCCCTGCCTGCCGATGATCACCACTTCGTCCCCAGGCTCCACATCGCCGAGACCGGTCACGTCGATCGTCATCAAATCCATCGAGATCGCACCCACGACCGGCGCTCGATGGCCGCGCACGAGCACCGAGGCCCGGCCGGCCATGCGCGTATCGAGGCCGTCGGCGTATCCGGCCGGCACGACGGCGATGGACCGCGGCTCGTCGGTGGTGAACCGCCAGCCATAGCCCACGCCCTCGCCGGGGCGCAGGCCCTTCACCGCCACGACGCGGCTCGTGAGCGACATCGCGGGAGCCAGCGCGATCGTGGATGCGAGCGGGGGCGGCACGATGCCGTACAGCAGCAGGCCCGGCCGCACGGCGTCGTACCACACACGCGAGTCGCGCAGCAGTGCCGCGCTATTGGCCGCGTGCCGCAGCGAGGGCCGTCCTCCCAGCGTTTCCAGTGTTTGCAGCGCCGCGTCGAACCGCGTGCGCTGCTCGTCGAAGACGGGGCTTTCAGGCACGTCGGCGCTGGCGAAATGCGTGAATACGCCTTCCAGCTTCAGGTGCGGGCTCGCAAGCACCTCCGGCAGCGTGCGTGCCAGGTTCTCGTGGCGGAAGCCCAGCCGGTGCATGCCGGTGTCGATCTTCAGGTGGTAGGCGATTGCGAGACCGCGCCGCGCCGCCGCGGCTTCGACGGCACGCGCCGCATACGGGCTCGAGATCGTCGGCGTGAGGCGGTGATCGAACACGCCCTCGAGGTCGCTCACGCTCAACGCGCCGAACACCAGAATCGGCACGCGCGTGCCCGCGCGGCGCAGCGCCACGCCTTCCTCGATGTCGGCGCACGCGAGCATCGTGGCACCGGCCTCCTCGAGCGCCAGCGCCACGGGTCCTGCGCCATGGCCGTAGGCGTTGGCCTTCACGACCGCGATCACCTGCGGCGGCCGGCGCGTGGTGTCGTCGGCCAGGTGCGTGACTATCGCGCGGTAGTTGTCCTGCAGCGCCGCCAGATTGACGTGCGCCACCGTGCTGCGCGTCGCGGGCACGCTGGTTACCTAGCCTCCGCCTGGAGCGAGGTTCGCGAACCGCGTCTGCTCGCGCAGAAAGGCCAGCTTCACGGTGCCCGTCGGGCCGTTGCGCTGCTTCGCCAGGATTAGTTCTGCAGTGCCGGCGTCGGGGCTGTTGGGGTCCCGGTTGTAGACGTCGTCTCGGTAGATCAGGATGACCACGTCTGCATCCTGCTCAAGCGCGCCAGATTCACGAAGATCCGAGAGCTGCGGGCGATGGTCGGAGCGCGACTCGGGGGCACGGCTCAACTGCGACAGCACCACGATCGGGACGTTCAGCTCCTTGGCGAGACCCTTGAGCGACCGCGAGATTGACGCCAGTTCCAGCGTGCGGTTCTCGAAGCGGCCGCGCCCGGTCATCAGCTGGATGTAATCCACGCACAGCAGGTTCAGCCCGTGCTCGGACTGCAGCCGCCGCGCCTTGGCGCGCATCTCCAGCACACCGATCCCCGGCGTGTCGTCGATGAAGAGCCGCATGGCGCTCATCGTCTCCAGCGCGTGCGCGATGCGGCCGTAGTCCTTCTGTCCGATCGCTCCGCTCATCAACCGGTGGCTGTCGATGTGCGCCTCCGACGTCAGGAGGCGCAGGAAGAGCGACTCCTTCGACATCTCGAGGCTGAAGAAGCCCACAGACTGGTTGGGCTGCGCGGCGACGTACTGCGCGATGTTCAGCACCAGGCTGGTCTTGCCCATCGACGGCCTGGCCGCGACGATCACGAGGTCCGCTGGCTGGAGACCGCGCGTCATCTCGTCGATGTCGGCGAAGCCCGTCGCCACGCCGGTGATGAGCCGCTTCTGCTCGAAGAGCTGCTCGATCTTCGGGAAGCTTTCCTTCACCAGGTCGCGCATGGCCACGAAGCCGGCCTTCAGCCGGTCGTCGGCCACGGCAAACACCGCGCTCTCGGCCTCGTCCAGGATGATGTCGGCCTCCTGGTCGGCCTCGTACGCGTTGGTGAGGATCTTGTTGGCCGCGAAGATCAGGTTGCGGAGGGTGGACTTCTCCTTGACGATCCGCGCGTAGGTACTCGACGTTGGTCGCCCGGGGCACGCCGTCGGCGAGCCCCGCGACGTAGGAAGGCCCGCCCACGGCGTCCAGCTGACCGCCGCGCGACAGCTCTTCCTTGAGCGTGACGAAGTCGATGGCGGCGCTACGCTCGTTCAGCGCCACCATGCAGTCGAAGATGCGACGGTGATCGTCGCGATAGAAATCGCGGCTGTCGATGACCTGCGCGGCCAGGTTGAAGGCGTCGTTGTGGATCAGGATGGCGCCGAGCACGGAGCGCTCGGCTTCGAGGTTGTGCGGCAGCGTACGCTGCGCCGGCGCAACCGCGGTGTCTGCCATCCCCCGTCCCTGGCCTTGCCTCGTGCCGGCCTACAGGGCCGCCAGCGCCTGCGTTGCCTTGCCGTAGTCCGGCTCGTTGCGCGCGTCCTCCAGCACTTCCTTGTGGCGTACGACGCCCTTCTGGTCGATGACGAATACGGCACGCTTCGCGATGTTCTTCAGCCCGATCATGTCGGGGTTCACGACGCCGTATTTGCCGATCACGTCCTTGTTGAAGTCGCTCAGCAGTGGAAAATTCAGCTTATTCGCGTCGCTCCATGCCTTCAGCGCGAAGAACGTGTCCACGCTGATGCCGACCACCTGCGCCGACACCTTCTTCAGCTCGCCAACAGAATCACGGAAGTTCGACATCTCGGTCGTGCACACGCCGCTGAACGCGGCCGGAAAGAAAGCCAGCACCACGGGGCCCTTCTTGAGCTCGTTGCTGAGCGTGACCGGCTCGCGATCCTGATTCGGAAGGGTGAAATCCGGCGCCGCGGCGCCTACGTCGACGGCCATTGCTGTCTCCTTCTGGGGCGTGCCCGCTGTGAGTTGTGTGAGCTGCACATTGTACCTCCGCGCGCCACCACGTGCGCGTTCGCTTGACCGTGCGTTGCCGACGTTGGTACGCTCCGCCGCGCATGGACCCCCGATTGGCATCGGCCGGCGCCACTCTGGCCGGCGGCGCGACACTCGACGTGCCGTGGTACCGCACGGTCACGCGCGAACAATGGCGCGTGCTGCTGGCGGCGAAGTTCGGCTGGATGCTCGACGCCATGGACTTCATGCTCTACACCATGGCGGTCGGCCAGCTCCGCATGTACTTCGGGTTCGGGGACGACACCGCGGGCATGCTGGGCACCGTCACGCTGGTGATGTCCGGTGTCGGCGGCGCAATTTTTGGTACGTAGCCGATCGCTTCGGGCGCACGCGCGCCCTGATGGGCACCATCCTGATTTTCTCCTTCGCGTCGCTGGGCGCGGCCACGTCGCAGAGCGTGATCCAGCTGCTCTTCTGGCGGGCCGTCCTGGGCATCGGCATGGGCGGGGAATGGGCCTCGGGGGCCGTGCTCGTCAGCGAAACATGGCCGGCGCACCTGCGGAACAAGGCGATCAGCATCATGCAGTCCGGCTGGGCGCTCGGCTACATGATGGCCTCCATTTCGGCGGCCATCATCCTGGGATCCCCGGCGCTGGGTGATGACGCCTGGCGGTGGCTGTTCGTGCTCGGCGTCGCGCCAGCGCTCTTCACGTTGTGGATTCGGCGCTACGTCAAGGAACCTGAAACCTGGAAACAAAGGGCCCAGACCGCCGATGGACCGAGCCCCTTCGCGGTCATCTTCGGGCCGACGCTCCTCAAGCGCACGCTGCTCATCATCGCCCTGGGCTCGGCGGTCCAGTTTGCCAACTGGGGCCTGTTCTTCTGGTTGCCGGCCTTCCTGTCGCGGCCGGTGGACCAGGGCGGCGCCGGCATGGGCATCGTGGGCTCGCTCCCCTGGATCATCCCGGTGCAGCTCGGGGCCTATGTGGGGTACCTGACGTTCGGGTTCATCGCCGACAGGATTGGCCGGCGGCAGGCGTTCGTCCTGTATATGGTGTCGGCGGCGGTGCTCGTGCCTATCTACGGGCAGATGGCTCGCAGCCCGGTCGTGTTGCTGCTGCTCGGGCCGCTCATCGGCTATTTCGGCTATGGCTACTTCAGCATGTTCGGCAGCTTCGTCGCGGAGTTGTACCCGCAGGCGGTGCGCGCGACCGGACAGGGCACCAGCTACAACATCGGGCGTATGGCCGGCGCCATCGCGCCGTATACCATTGGCGTGCTGGCGACGCAGCCGGGGGTCGGCATTGGCCTGGCCCTCAGCGTGACCTCGGCGTTCTTCCTGATGGCGGGTGCACTGGTCTTCACGCTTCCGAATCGGAGCGGTCAGGCCCTCGAAGCATGAACGGAGAGACGATGACACAGGCGACCGTTGGAGTACCCGCCGCCACCACGCCCGCCGTCACGGGGTGGCAGATGTGGGTGCCGTGCATCGGCATGGCACTGTGTTCGTGGCTCTCGTTCGTGGACCGGCAGGTGCTGGCGATTCTGACGCCCACGATCATGGCGGACACGGGGCTGTCGCCCCAGCACTTCACCGACGCCGCGTCGTTCTTCTTTCTCGCCTACACGCTGGGGAATCCCGTGTGGGGATCGGCCATCGACTTCCTGGGTCTGCGCTTCGGAATGCTGCTGGCCGTGGCGGTCTGGACCGGGGCCAGCATGTCGCACGCCATGATGTCCTCGTTTCTCGGGTTCGCGATGGCGCGAGCCGTGCTGGGATTGGGCGAAGGCGCGACGTTTCCCGGAGGGCTCCGAACGGCCGTCGAGACGCTGCCCGCGCATCTGCGTGCGCGGGGGATCGCGCTGTCGTTCAGCGGCGGCACGATCGGCGCGGTGATGATGCCGCTGCTCCTGGGGCCGCTGGCCATCAAGTACGGCTGGCGGGCGGCGTTCCTGACGACCGGCGCATTGGGAGCCATCTGGCTGCTCATCTGGGCCTTCATCGCGAGGCCGCCGTACCTTCCCGCCTCGCCTCCGAAGCCGTCCAAGTGGACGTTCCCGAACCTTCGGGAACGGCGGGTGTGGGCGCTGGTCTTCAGCTACGCGCTGCCGGCGATCTCGCCGGGCCCCGTGTTGACGATCCTGTCCCTGTACCTCACCGGGCGTCTCGGCCTGACGCAGGTGGACGTGAACCAGCTCGCGTGGATTCCACCCCTCACCTGGGGCATCGGGTATTTCTTTTGGGGCTGGGCCGCCGACCGGTACGCGGCCAACAACGCGCGGCCTGTTGGACTGTTCCTGATCCTGACGGTGGCGTCGCTGACGCTGGGGGCCGCCACGTGGACCACGTCGGTCCCAATCGCAATGGCGCTCATCTCGTTCTCCACGTTCATCGGCGGCGGCTTTCAGATGGTGGCGCTGAAGGTGGGTTCCTACGCCTTCCCGCGCGAGCAGGCCGCGATGATGTCGGGCATCGCGTCTGGCGCGTGGTCGCTCGTGAACTTCGTCCTGCTGCGGACGATCGGCGCCTGGTCGGGGTGGATGAACGCCGGCCGATGGGAAGAAATCTTCTGGCTGATCGCCCTGTTGCCGGCGACGGGCATCGCCATCTGGCTGGTGCTCAGCCGGAATCAGGCTGTCTCGCCGGCGCTGGCGCCGGTGAAAGCCTGAAGTAACTAGACGAGTCAGTCGACGCCCGTCGTCAGCGGCAGGTCAAGCGAGACCGTTCCACCCTCGTCGATCGAGAACATCCGCCCGCGCGCCTTGAGGCGCGCCTGGACCTCCGGCACGAACTGCCGTCCCTGCTCGAACGACTCCACCGCCGTGGCTGCATAGCGGCCGGGCGGGAGCCCCGTCACCCTGAAACTGCCGCTCTGATCCGGCCGCACCACTCGCAAGTATCGCGTCGCGACGACTCCGACCTTCGCTTCCTCCGGCTGGATGATGATCGCGTAATCCGTCAGCGGCTTTCCGCGGGCGTCGATCACGCGCCCGGAGACGGTGGACAGCCTGTCGGTGAGCACCACGCGCACGCCGCTTACGTCGCCCTTGCTGAAGTCCATGGGCGTATCGGTGATGTCTTCGCCGTCGAGCGTCACCGCCTTGAGCGTCCACTGACCCGTCGTCGTGGGCCTGAGGAGGGCGCCGCCCCTGCCGCCGACTTGCAGCTGGAACGACCCGTCCTCACCGACAAGTCCGTTGGCCGCCGGCGACCCGGCGCTGAACGTCATTTGCGCCGGCGTCATCGACTGCGCAAACACACGCCACGGGGTCGGCGACGTGCGCGAGGACGTGCCTTCGAACTCCACGTGTCCGCGGACGAGTGTGCCGGGGCCCGTGGCGATTCGAAGGCCATTGAGATCCGAGCCCCCCACCGACACGGGTACCGCGGCCGATTCCGTGACGTTCGTGCCGGTCAGCGCCGGGATCAACTGCACGTTCGCCACGTAGTCGCCGGGGGGCACGTTGGCGAACGTGAAAGATCCATCAGCCGCCGTCTGCGATGTCGTGAGGAGGCCTGCCGTGGGGAACCCACTCGATGGCATCAGCACGACCATCGCGTTGGCCAGCGCGCGCCCCGACGAGTCCACCACCGCGCCCGAGACGCGCGCCATCCTGGCCGCACTCAAGGCAAACTGCACGTGAGACTCCTGCCCCAGCGTGACTGTGACCGGCTGTGCCTCGCTGGCGCTGACCGTGCCCGGGTGGAAGGTTGGCAGAAAGCCCTCGCTCGTGTCGCTGCCGCCGGTGGCACCCCCAATCGACACGAAGGTGGACCTGAAGGTGGCGCTCACGATGTACTCGCCGGGCATCAGGCTGTGCAGCCGGAACTGACCCAGATCGTCCGTCGTGACCGGACCCCCGGACATGGTGAGGCGGCGTTGGCCATCCGGCCCGTATTGATAACGCTGGGCCGACACCTGCGCCTGCGCGACTGCCTCCCCAAACTCGTCGGTGATACGGCCCGCGATCACGCTGCCACGCGGCAAGGCAACGTCCAGTCCGGTGAGCGCCTGCCCTTCCGTGACGGCCACCGGCGTGCCCGGCTCGAACGGTCTGCGCTGGCCGTACTGGAGGCTGACGTACCCGCCCTTGGTCACACTGATCGAATAGCGGCCCGCCGGCAGCTCCAGCACCTCGTAGCGGCCCTCGCCGTTGGTCGTCGTGGCGTATCGCGTGGGCACGTCGGTGCCCATGACCTGCACCTGGGCACGACGCAAGGGCGTGGTCGTGCCGGCGGCGGTCACCCGCCCCCGAAGGCTCGCGGTGCCCTTTGCAGCCGCCCGCGCGCGGTCGCGTGGAGGAGCGACCGCCGGTCCCGCGACACCAGGGACTGCGCCCCCCTGCGGCGCTGGCAGGAAGACGCTGGTCGGCCCTCCCTGCCCCTGCCCGATGGCAGTCGAACCGGTCAACGCCAACGCGAGGACGCCCGCCGTGAGTGCGACGTTCAGCCGCATACCGACCTCCGCAACGTTTGGACGCCGGGCGGCAAAATTCGGCCGAACCGCGTCCTAGGGAATCTTACGCCCGGGATGCCGGATTACCAGCCAGGAGCAGGTCGAGCTCGTCGGGATGCGCAGCCCGCAGTGCGGCGGTAGACCGCTCGAGCCGTCCGCTCCGCACCAACGCTGCCAAGGATTCCTCCAACGTGAAGGAACCGAGCTTGCGCGTGGTGGTCATCTCCTGGTGCAGGTTCTGCAGCGCGTTCTTGCGGATGTGCTGCCGCGCGCCGTAGCTGACGACCAGCAGTTCGGCCGCGGGCATCAAGCGCCCGTCGCCGCCCTGAATCAGGCCCTGCGCGAGGATCGCGGCGAGGCCCATCGCCAGCTCCTGCCGCACGGTGTTCTGGCGCTCGGCTGGAAATGCATCAGCCACGCGCGACACGGCGCCGGCGACGTCGGGGGCGTGGACCGTGGCGATCACCAGGTGGCCCGTCTCCGCCGCCGTCACCGCGATGCGAATCGACTCGGTGTCGCGCATCTCGCCGATGACGATGACGTCGGGCGCCTGCCGCAGCGCCGCTCGCAGCGCCACGGGGAATGTGGGCGCGTCCACGCCAATCTCGACCTGCTCGACCACGCTGCGCGCGTGCGCATGCTCGTATTCCACCGGGTCCTCGATGGTGACGATGTGCCGGTCGTGGTGCAGATTAATCTCCCCGACGATGGCCGCCACCGTGGTGGTCTTGCCGGAACCGGTGGGGCCGCAGACGAGCACGAGCCCGCGTGGCAGGCGCGCGAGCAGCGAAATGTCGTGGCTGAATCCCAGCGAACCGAAGGTCGGGACCGTTGTGGGCAGCGCGCGGATGGCCGCCGCCATGCGCCCCCGCTCGAGGTGCAGGTTCATGCGGAAGCGGCCCAGCTCGCCCGCCGAAAAGGCGAGATCGACCGCGTCCCCCGCGGCAACCGCAGCTTCGAGCCGTGCCGGCACGAGCGGCCTGGTGGCGCGCGCGATGTCGTCGGCGGTCAGTTCGGCGGTGTCGACGGCGTGCAGGCTGCCCCGCGCACGCACCATCGGCGGCCGGCCAGCAACGAGCAGCAGGTCGCTGCCGTTGAGCTTGCGGACAGCTTCGAGCCAGCGAGCCAGCTCGTCTTCCTGCGTCACAGCCGACCTCCGCGAATGTTGGCGCCGGTCGGCCGAATTCGGTCCAACCGCTCCTGCGCATCTTACGCTCGGGACGTCCGAACCACTCCGGGTGGGATTCAGTTCGAGCTCATCCGGCGCCGCCGCCTCCGGAGGGTCTGCGGATTTGAAAGGGAACGCCGGACCCAACTCGGCGTTATATTCACGGTCGCTCGGCGTTTTAGGTATCGAGACCTATCGGGACCGCTTGGCCGATAGTGCCAGGGAATGGCTGAGGTATGGTCTCGCCCCTAATCGACTACCCCAGAGGTGAACAAAGTGGCGAAGACAACTGTCAAGACACCTCCTCGATGGACGGTCATGGTGTTCATGGGCACCGCCCACCCCACGGGAGGTACGTCGCTCGACGCCGAGGCCCGCGACGACATCAGGGAAATGGAAAAGATCGGGTCGGGCGAAGGGCTCAATATCTTCGTCCAGCTTCACGGCAAGGGCCCGGCTCAGCGGCATCACATCGGAAAGGGCAAGCCGATCGAGGTTCCGCAGGAAGAGCAGGATCAGACTGACGGCCGCGTCCTCAGCGATTTCATCGACTGGGCGCTGACGAAGGCCGATCACAACAGGCACGACTACTCGATGCTGGTGCTCTGGGGTCATGCCTTCCGCTTCGCCGTCAGCCATACGCTGGCACCCACCCGGACCGAGGCGCTCGACTTCGGCGAGCTCGCCAACGTGCTGTGGAGGGCCAAATTGAACCCGCGGCTGGACGGGAAACACAGCATCATCGGATTCGACGCCTGCGAGGTCGCGACGATTGAGGTCGCGAACCGGCTGCGCAACTACGCTGCGTACATGGTGGCGTCCGAGACCATCGTTCCAGAGCCTGGATGGCCGTACGACAAGGTTCTCGATCATCTCAAGCGATCGCGCAACGGCGTGCTGATGAAACCCGAGAACCTCGGAGAATACATCGTTCGCCGGTTTTGCGAGGACTACGCGAAGAAGAACAGCAAAAGCAAGACGACGAGCGTCTCGATGACCCTCCTCGACCTCGAGAAGGCCGGTGCGGTAGCGAACGCGGTCGAGGCACTGGCGCTCGGCATCTCAACGGTCGCCAAGAAGGGCGATCAGGCCGAGGTGACGAGGATCGGCGACCTCTTCCAGTTCTCGCAGACTGCGGAAAAGAAGCCCTTCATCGACGTGGCGACGCTCTGCTTCCACCTGGCGCGTCATGCCGAGTCCAACGAGGTCAGGACGCCGGCCATCGTTCTCGGCGACCTGCTGCTCCGTCCGGGAACGGCCGGCGAAGGGCGCGGCTCGTTCATCGTTGAGCACGGGCGGAATTCGCACGACACGGCGATCTTGCAGGGCATCAGCCTGTATGCGCCGAGCGTGGCGCTTGACAGCCACGACATTGGGAAAGCGATGGATGTGTACAGCGTGCTGGCGAACGGCGTGCCCAGGAATCTGCTGCAGGAGGGACAGGAGACGGCATGGAGTCAGGTCGTTTACGCCCTCGCGGGGGCGACGACATAACAGTGGCACCTATTGAGGAGGACAGGCATATGGCCGACGACATGGACAAGGGATCTGGCCGCGCAGCGGCCGACAAAGGATCGGGGCGCGCCGGAGTCGACGACGACAAGGGGTCCGGTCGCAGCGTCGTCGAAGTCTTCGGCAACGTGATCACCCAGGCCACGACGGCGGGTGGCTTCCTCGTGATCGCCTTCGTGAGCCCGGTGAGTGGCAATGGCAACGGGCGGGCCCACGATGACATGGGCGGGCGTCCGAGTGGGCCCGACATGGCCGCCCTCGGAAAGATCGTGGCCAGGAAGAAGGCCGCGAAAAAGTCGGTCGCCAAGCGGAAATAACGCGAGCATGTGCGATCCATGCCCTGGGCACGTACGTCACTTGCTCTGATCCTCTGCCTCACGGTCATCGGCAGCCGTGGCGGCGGCCTCCTGCCGCTGACCGCGGGGCGCCAGGTACAGGGCGGGCTCGATGTGGCCGCGCTGATCGCGCAGGGGCTGTACGAGCGCGCCGAGGCCGAAGCCCGCGTTCGCCTGGCAGAGTTCATCGCATCTGACGAGACCGACTCGGGCGCGATAGCGGTTGCGTCACGACTGCTTGCTCGCGCGATGGCGCTGAACGGACATGGCACCAACTCCGAGACGGTGGCTCGTGCCGAACAAGCACTTCAGATCGACGTGGCGCGATCGGCTGAGGACGATCCGGCAACGGTCCCGAGCCTGCTCGTGCTCGGCGAGGCGCTGACTGATTCCGGCGCATTCACGCGCGCGATAGCGACCCTCGAGCGCGCGGTCGGGATCTGCGTCCGGCGATTGGGGCCTGACAGCCTGGAGCTGGCCGAGGCGCTCGATGCGCTCGCGTTCACGCTCACCCAGGCTGGCCACTACGCGCGGGCGCTGGACATCCTGACACGCAGCCTGACCATCCGGGAGTCCGCCGGCCTGGGTGAGAATCTCGATGCTGCACGGACGCTCGAAACGATCGCATCGGCGCGTCAGCAGCAGGGCGACTATCCTGAAGCGCGGCGCGCGCTCGAACGTGCGATGCGGATTCACGACGCCGTCGGCTTATCACACCCCAGATACGTACGGACGCTCAACCTCCTCGCGCTTCAGCTCTGGTTCGAGGGACGAGTGGTGGAAGCCCGCGCGATTTCCCGCCGCGCGATCGAAACAACGGAACAGCTCCTGCGAGCCGATCATCCCGATCAGGCACACGGCCTGACCAACCTCGCGTTCGCGCTCGCCTCCCTGGGGAACGTGGCCGAGGGACACCGGGCACTCGAGCGGGCGCTGGACATTACTCGAAGAAACCTGGGACCCCGTCACTACGAAACGGCACTGCGGATCAACGACCTCGCGAACTCGAGCCTGATGCTCGGCGACTATCCCGCCGCCCGCACGGAGTTCGAGCAGGCGTTGAGCATCTCGGAGGCCGTGTTTGGACCGTACCACGACGCGGTCGCGACTCCGCTTCACAACCTGGCGCTGGTGAACGCCCGCCTCGGGGACTACGGCACCGCCCGTCAGCAACACACCCGTGCCATGGCGATCTGGGAGCGTGTGTTCGGCCGCGACCATCCGTTCGTCGCGGTCGCCTTGACGGAGCTCGCACAGACGTACCGCGAAGGGGGCGAGCTCACGGAGGGGCTCGGCCTCCTGGAACGGGCCTTGGCCATTCGCGAGACGAGCCTGGGTACCGATCATCCGGATGTTGCTCGCACACTTGCGGACATCGCGCTCACGGAATCGCGCATGGGCCGTGACGTTCGCGCTCAGGCACTTGCGGCGCGGGCCCTGGCCATCTGGGACAAGACCGATGCCACGGACTCGCCCGACCACGCCACGGTCCTCAATCTCTACGCGGAGCTGCAGGCCACGCGCGGCGACACGGCATCCGCGCGGCGGTACTACGAGCGCGCCGCGGCGATGCGAGCGCGGGCGCTCGGCACGTCTCACCCGCTGTTTGCCGAAACACAGGCGGGCTTGGCCCTCGCGCTCGCGAAACTTGGCAATCGCCCGGCGGCGCTGGATGCTGCGAGGCAGGCCGAAGACAGCGGCCGGGAGCACATGCGCCTGATGTCGCGGTACCTCCCGGAGCGCCAGTCGTTGGACTACGCCGCAAGTCGTCCTCGAGCCCTCGATCTCCTCCTTTCGCTCGTGGACACTCCAGGCGGCGTCGCATCCGCGCTGGATGCAGTGGTGCGAAGTCGCGCGCTCGTGCTCGACGAGATGGCCGGCCGCCAGAGAGTAGCCAAGGCCAGCCAGGAAGGAGGAGCGCTGTGGAACGAACTCGTGTCCGCGCGGCAGCGCTACGCGAACCTTGTCGTCAGGGGTCCAGGCGGACAAGCGTCGGCGCGATACACAGATGTCCTCGACGACGCGCGGCGCCAGCGGGAAGCCGCGGAACGGGCGCTGGCGGAACTGAGCGTCTCGTTCCGCGACGAGCTCGCAAATGCGCAGGCGGGCTTGACCGAACTCCGACGCGCGCTTCCCCCGGGGAGCGCGCTCGTGTCGTTCGTGCGTTACGAGAACAAGCTGCAGCGCAACGCGCCGTCGTACCTGGCATTCGTGCTGGATCAGCGCGGCGACGCGTCGGCCGTCCCGCTTGGTCCCGCCGAGTCCATCGATCGCCTGATCGCGAGATGGAGGGCCGACGTCGCCGCAGAAGCCCTCCGGAGCGAACGCTCCCCGTCAGCGGCGGCACGCTCGCCGCGCGATTCGGGAACGAGGCTGCGCCGCGCCATCTGGGATCCGCTTGCCGGTCGCGTGGCCGGCGCTACTACGGTGTTCGTCGTGCCCGACGGCAGCCTGAGCCTGGTGCCGCTCGTCGCGTTGCCGGGTTCGCGCTCGGAGTACCTGCTCGAGGAAGCCGCGGTGATTCATTACCTGTCAGCAGAGCGCGATCTCGTCGAGACGAGAGCGACGACACCGGGGCACGCCGCAGTCGGCCTGCTGGCACTCGGAGGCCCGTCGTTCGACGAACCAGAGCAGTCCGAAGGCGAAACGGCCGATGGCGCTCGGCTTCGAGCCTCGACCTGCGGCAGCCTGCAAGCGCTCACGTTCGCGAGACTCGACGGCACGCTCGAAGAAGCGCGCGAAGTGGTTCAGGCGTGGGGCAAGGCGCGCGGCGCGCGGCTGCTCGTGGCGAGTGAGGCGAGCGAGCGCGTCTTCAAGGATTTAGCGCCCCGTCGCCGCGTACTGCACCTGGCCACCCACGGCTTCTTTCTGGGACCCGACTGCACCCCGGCTGCCGGAGGCGTGCGGGCCGTTGGCGGGCTGACGCCTGTGGGAAACGGCGCCACCGCAGCCGTTCCAGACAATCCGCTGCTGCTCTCCGGACTGGCGCTGGCTGGCGCGAATCGTCGTGCCTCCGCGCCCGCGGATCGGGACGACGGCATCCTGACGGCGGAAGAGATCGCCGGACTCGACTTGCAGGGCGTGGAGTGGGCCGTGCTGTCGGCGTGCGACACGGGCCTTGGAGAGATCAGGGCTGGCGAAGGCGTCTTCGGGCTGCGCCGGGCATTTCAGATCGCCGGCGCGCGCACGATCATCATGAGCCTCTGGTCAGTCGAGGATCAGGCCACACGAGTGTGGATGCGCGCGCTCTACGATGGGCGTCTGCAGCGAAAACTCTCGACGACGGACGCCGTCCGCGAGGCCAGCCTGACCGTACTGCACGACCGACGCGCGCGCCGCGTGAGTACGCACCCGTTCTACTGGGCGGCGTTCGTCGCGGTCGGCGACTGGAAATAGGGGGCTCCCAGGCCAGACTGGACCCGTTGTGAGGATTGGCCCCGGACGACGTTTGTAGGGGTGTCGGCGCTCCCAGGCTCCGGCTCAGCCGAAAGGAGTTCGCGGCGCTATGATTGGCACCTCGGCAACGCTGTTCGAGCTTGATTTTCCGCCCATGAGCGCCGACGAGCCGGTCCGGGACGCCCCCTCGCCATCCACGGCGAAGCCTGCGGCTGGGCCCGGACCCGAAACCACCGTCACACTGCTGGAACGGGCGCGCAAGGGGGATGACGCGGCGCTGAACGACCTGTGTGCTCGGTACCTCCCCCGCCTCGAGCGGTGGGCGCGTGGGCGTCTGCCAGCGTGGGCGAGAAGTGCCACGGACACGCAAGATCTGGCGCAGCTGACCATCACGCAGGTGGCCCGCAACGTCCACAGGTTCGAGCCCCGCCACGAGGGCGCGTTCCAGGCCTACGTCCGGCAGGCGCTCCTGAATCAGATCCGGTCACAGATCCGCTCGGCCGCCAGAAAGGCGCCGCCGGAGCCGCTGGAGACCGACCACGAATCCCCCGAGCCGTCCCCTCTTCAGCAGGCAATCGGCGAGGAGTTGCTGGACCGGTACGACGAGGCGCTCGAGCGGTTGAAGCCCTCGGACCGGGAGGCGATTGTGGCCCGGGTCGAGATGGGGCTCAGCTGGGCGGAAGCGGCCGAAGTGCTGGAGAAGAACAGTCCGGGGGCCGCGCAGATGGCCGTCAGCCGGGCGCTGGTGCGCCTGGCGAAGGAGATGTCCCTTGACGAACGACGCTGACGACGCACGGCTGGTGGCCATCGCCGGCTCGATTGCCGACGGGGCATCGGTGAATTGGGGCCAGGAGTCCACGCGCACACCGGGGGGCGGCGCGGATCTCCTCGCGGAACTCCAGCTCCTGGAGCGCATCGTGCGCGCCCATCGCGACATCGCCGGCGACTCGGCGCCGCCGATAGCGCCGGTCGGCGTCGCGGCGCGCCCCGCTGCCTGGGGCCGGCTTCGTATCGTCGACGTGATTGGGCGAGGTTCGTTTGGCGTCGTCTACAAGGCGCACGACGAACGCCTGGCGCTGGACGTCGCGCTGAAGCTGATTAAGGCGCCACAGGAGGACCAAGCCTCCTGGGTCAAGGCCGTCCTCGAAGAAGCCCAGCGACTGGCGCGCGTGCAGCATCCCAACGTGGTCCGCGTCTACGGAGCGGACTTCCTGGACGGTCACCTGGGCATCTGGATGGAGTTGGTTCGGGGCCGCACCATGGAGCAGTCTCTCGAGGCCCAGGGAGCGTTCAGCGCACGTGAGGCCGCCAACGTCGGCCTGGACCTGACGCGCGCCGTGGCCGCCGTGCACCGCGTCGGCCTGGTGCACGGGGACATCAAGGCCAGCAACGTGATGCGCGAGGCCGGCGGGCGCACGGTGCTCATGGATTTCGGCGCTGCCATCGAGCCCGCCGCCGCGCCGCGCGCCGGGCGCGTGATCCGGGGCACGCCGGCCTATATGGCACCGGAGATCTTCGAAGGCTCGGATCTGACCCGGGCCTCCGACGTGTATGCGCTGGGCGTGCTCCTCTTCCACCTGGTCACGGACGACTATCCCGTGCTCGGCCAGACTCGTGAAGACCTGAGCGCCCGACGCCAGCTAGGCGGCCGGCGGCTCCTCCGGGACGTGCGTCCCGATCTGTCGGACGAGTTCGTGCGCGTAGTGGATCGAGCGCTTGCAGCGAGCCCGGCGGATCGATACCAGACGCCAGGGGAGTTGGAATCGGCGCTCGCGCGCTATGTGGACCCCTCGATTCTGGTGCCGTCACCGCAGGGGCGCTCTCGGCGGCCGCTGGTGCTGGCGGCCGCGCTGGGTCTCGTGGCCCTGATGGCGCTCGGTGCATGGCTGACGAATGCCGGCACCGGCGGTTTCCTCGCGCCGGGGGTTGATGCCGCGGCGCCCTACGGCGTCGATGCGTCGTTCTATCGGATGTCCAACGTGGGCGAGGAACGCTTGGCGGAGGGCCAGCGGCTTGCGCTCGGCGATCGGCTCTCGTTTAAGCTGCAGACGTCCGTGCCCGCTTACCTGTACATCGTCAACGAGCCAGAGGAAGGGCAACCGTTTCTGCTGTTTCCGCTCCCCGGCCAGCCGCGCCAGAACCCATTGCCGGCGGGCGCCCAGACACGCGTGCCGGAAAACGTCGACTGGCAGGTCACAACGGCCGGGGGACGGGAGCATTTCGTGGTGTTCGTCAGCCCCCAGCGGGTGGAGGCCTTCGAAGACGCTTTCGCCAGCCTGCCCAGCCCGAAGATCGGGGAGCCCGTGACGAGCGCTCCGCTGCCGATGACGGCGCTCGAACAGTTGCGCGGCGTGGGAGGCCTCACGCCGGCCACCGTGACGCCCGCAAAGGGGCCGCGCTTCTCGGATATGTTCACGACGCCGCTCTCGAGCCAACACGAGACCGCGCGCGGGCTGTGGATCCGGCGGTTCACGCTCGACAATCCGCAGCCGCCGGCAACGCCTTGAGAGCCGTCTAGAGCGTGCGCGTCTGGCCCCCGTCGAGGTCCATCAGCGTCCCCTGACAGTAGCCATTGCGGGGCGAGGCCAGAAACGCCACGGCTTCGGCAATCTCTCGCGGCTGCCCGAAACGCGCGATCCGCATGCCGCTCGCCAGCAGGCGCGCGGCCGCATCCTCGTCCACGCCCTTTTCGGCCGCGACCTGCAGGATCCGCGTCTTCAACCGATCGGTGACGACCAGCCCGGGGTTGATGGCGTTGACGCGCACGCCGTCCTGCACGCCGCGGTCCGCGAGCGCCTTGGTCAGGTTGAGCATGGCGGCGTTCACGCTGCCGCCGATCGTGAACTCGGCCGACGCCGTGCGCCCGCCCATGCCGGCGATGTTCACGATGCAGCCGCCGCTCGCCGTCAGATGCGGCCATGCGGCGCGGCACAGCCGCATCGCGCCGAAGAACTTCAGCGCGTAGCCGTCGGCCCAGTCCTCGTCGGTCAGCTCCAGGAAGTCCCCGCGTTTCGCGGATCCGGCGTTGTTGACCACGAGGTGCAGCTGCCCGAAGCGCGCGATGACCGCCGCGACCACGGCGGCTGGAGCCCCCGGATCGCGCAGGTCGGTCGCCTGCACCAGGCACTCGGTTGAAAGCGACGATGCCAGCCGCTCCAGTTCCTCGCGGCGCCGCGCCACGAGCGCCACGGACATGCCCTCAGACGAGAGCGTTCTGGCAATCGCCTCGCCGATGCCCTGGCTGGCGCCGGTCACAATAGCCACGCGGCCGTTCAGTTGCAGATCCATGGGGTCTCGTTCGTGGTTCGTGGTTCGTAGTTCGTGGTTCGCCGTCAGTCGTCAGTCGTTGGTCGGGTCATCGCCTGGAGCTTGAGCATGGTGGACCAGTTGCGCGTCGTGACGCCGTCGCCGAGAGCCTTGTTCACCGCGGTGAAGACCTCGCCGGCGATGCTGCCACCGGGGCACCAGATATAGCCCGCGCCGCGGCCGCAAGCGAGCTCTTCCCGCCCCCAGTCCTGCTTGGCGAGCGCGGCCAGCCGCGACAACGCCGCAGCGTCTCGCACCATGGCTACCAGTAACAGCGACGGATCGCGGGACGGCTTCACCAACGGGTTGTCGCGGAGGATCGCGTCGAGTTCGGCGGCCTGCAGCGCGATTACGGCCGACGACACACCAAGGCGTTTCTTCACGGCGTCTTCGATCGCGCGCGCGGGCGATGTCTTCGACCTGGTTTGGCGGTGGCGGAACACCACGTTGCCGCTGTTCAGCAGCGTGGTCACATCCCGATAACCCAGGCCTCTCGACGATCGCGCGCAGGTCGGCCATCGCCACCCGCTTGGCCGTGCCCACGTTGATGCCGCGCAAAGCGCGACCCAGTAGTGACCAGCCATGCCCCCTCAGGGAGTGTTCCGCAGGACCTGTTGCACCGCGGCCGCGCGGTTGTTCACGTAGGCGAGGAGGCCCGTGGGGCCGAACAAGGCGGCGTCGAATTGTGCGGCGCTCCCTGCCAGGTTCCGCCCGAAGGGCTCCCCCTCGGGCCCGACGACGAAGCGCGCGATGCGCGCCTGCTCGGATCGCAGCGTCGCGGTGACGCGGCCAGGCTCGAACACGGTGGCGAGCAGGTTCTCGAGGTTCGCGCGGTAGGCCGCGCGATACACGGGGTCGTCCAACAGGAACCTGATGAGCGGCCAGTTCGACTGCGTGCTGCTGTGAAAGATATCCAGCGGCGGGGGCCCGCCCAGCGTGAACCCCGTCGGCATCGCCAGATCGTGGTCCCAGGGGATCCAGAACAGCCGGTCCCGATGGCGCGGGCTGCCGTACACGTAGTAGTTGTGCCCCGACACGCCGCCGTAGACGTCGATGTTGCCGATGATCGTGTTGAGGGCCAGCCACCGCAGGAACACCGGCACGTCGAAGCGCGCCTCCAGGCGGCTCCGCCAGTGCCCCCGATCCGCGCGCGACGCGTGCAGCGCCGCGATCGCGTCCTCGACGTCGGTCCAGTCCTCCGCCTCCTGATTGGTTCGTTTCGAGAACGCGTTGGGATCGAAGATCGTCCAGCGCCCACCCGTGCCGTGGGGTTTGTACAGATTGCCGTCGTTGGATCCGAAGACGCGCTCCAGCATCGGCCGGTCCGGGACCTCGAGCATGGTGAAGAGCCCCTGGTAGGACGGGCCGGTGCCGCGATCGAGGAAGACGCGCATGAACGCCGTGGCCGCCGACGGCACACCGGCGTCCCGGAACAGATCGGTCACGACTTTGCCGCGCAGGTACGTGTTGTCCAGACCGTTGTTGGTGAAACTGAGATTCGGAAAACCGAAGAACGTCTGATCGCGTGTTTCCGGGAAACGCGCCTCCAAGCCGTCGAAGTTCAGACGGAACGGCAGCTTGTCGCTGCCGCGGCGCCACGTCAGGAGCAGCGTGGAGTTGCCCTTCAGCCGGTAGCCGACGCGGCGGAACGTCTCGCCGTCGAACGAGATGTCGGCCGGCACGTAGATCGGCGTGCGCGGCAGCAGCTCCACCTCGTCGCGGCCGGCGCCCGCGCCACCGATCGGCAGGCAGGCCAGGCGGCCTGGCGGAAACGTCTGCGCGCAGCGGCCCGCCACGGGCGGGTCGCCAGCCACGCACGCGTTGGCTTCGAGCCGGCCGGCGCACGCGGCGAACTGCTCGTTGGAGAACGGGACGTTCAAGCCGAAGCCGGAGGGCCCGGCCATGTTCTGCATGTCGGCCAGGACGGCCTGCCAGTCGGCTGGCGCCGATCCGTACGTCGAGCCGGCCGACTTGATCCTGATTGAACACGCGAGCGTAGTCGGGGACCGCGTCGCGGCCGTGCGTGTCCTCGTCGCCGGATCGCGCCGCGCCGGCGGCGGCCAGCGTGGCCACCACCGCGCCCGTGGCCGCCAGCCACGCCAACCCACGAATCCTAGCGAGCCTGCGCCTCAGACCATCGAGGCTCCGCCTCGCTAGGGCAGTGTCTGATTTCCCCGCCTGCGGCGGGGAGTAGAAAACTTGACTCATTTGGTTGGAGATCGGAGCGTCAAGTTTTCTGGGCCTCGCCATCAGAAGAGCCTTGGGACGATACCGCAGGCCGGGATGGCGACAAGCGCGTTTGGAGCCACGTCTGCGGGGCGGTACAATTCGAGATCAGATCGTTCACGAAATCGCCCAACGAGGAACAGCATGAGCACCAGCACCAGCGCCAGCGCCTGCGCCCAGGAGCCCCAGACCACCGCCGACACACAGGTCCAGCAGTTGATGGCCAAGGCCCGCGCGGCCCAGGCTGTCTTCGAGACCTTCTCGCAGGAGCAGGTGGACGCCATCGTGAAGGGCATCGCGAAGTACGTCTACGACAACGCCGAGCCGCTGGCCCGGATGGCCGTGGACGAGACGGGCATCGGCGTCTACGAGGACAAGATCCTCAAGAACAAGGGCAAGGCCCGGGTGATCTGGAACAACCTGAAGGACAAGAAATCGCGCGGGCATCATCGGCGAGGACGACGGACATGGGCCTGGTCTTCGTGGCCAAGCCGGTGGGCGTCGTGGGCGCGGTGACGCCCATCACCAACCCGATCGTCACGCCGATGTGCAACGGCATGTTCGCGCTCAAGACCGGCAACGCCGTGATCTTCGCGCCGCACCCGAAGGCCGAGAAGTGCACGACGCACCTGGCCAGCGAGTTCATGAAGATCGTGAAGGCCAACGGCGGTCCCGACGACCTGGTGCAGAGCATCCAGAACGGCTCCGTCGAGACCACGCAGGAACTGATGAAGATGGTGGACGTGGTGGTGGCCACCGGCGGCGGCGCCATGGTGAAGTCCGCCTATTCGTCCGGCAAGCCGTCCTTCGGCGTGGGCGCCGGCAACGTGCCGGTGATCATCGACCGCGGCGTGGACATCAAGGAAGCCACGGAGAAGATCGTCACCGGGGCGTCCTTCGACAACGGCATCATCTGCTCGCACGAACAGTTCGTGTTCGCGCCGGCCGAGCTGTACAAGGACGTGATCGTCTCGTTCCAGGCCACTGGCAAGGTGTGGTTCACCGAGGACGAAGCCGTCATCCAGAAGTTCCGCGATCTCGTGTTCCCCGGCGGACACCTGAACAAGAACGTGGTGGGCCGGTCGTGCCGGGAGATCGGCGCGATGATCGGCGTGGACGTGCCGGCCTCGGCGCGCATCATCCTGCTCCCCGCCCACGGCGCGGGCACCGAGGACGTCCTGGCCAAGGAGAAGCTGTGCCCGGTGGTGGCGATCCTCCCCTACCAGGACTTTCAGGAAGCCGTGGCCAAGGCCAAGGCCAACCTGCTCGTGGAAGGCGCGGGCCACTCGGCCGCGGTGCACTCGAACGACGAGGGACACATCCGCAGCGCCGGCCTGGAACTGCCGATCAGCCGCCTGGTGGTCAACCAGGTGTCATCGCTCACGGCGGGCGGATCGCTGAGCAACGGGTTCGCCCCGACCACCACGCTCGGCTGCGGCTCGTGGGGCGGCAACTCGATCTCCGAGAACCTGGACTACAAGCACCTGATGAACGTGTCGCGCATCGGCAAGGTGATCACGAACAAGAAGGTGCCGACCGACGCCGAAATCTGGGCCTGATTACACTCTCGTAATTTGGGGTCGGGCCTAATTCCGCTGGCGTGCTCTGTCAGGGGCTGCCATCAGCCCCTGACGCGCGGCGCCGACGCCTACGTCTGCGACCGCGGCCATAGCTTCGACATCGCGCGCAGCGGCTACCTGAACCTCCTCCAGCCGCAGGACCGCCGTTCGCGCGCGCCCGGCGACGCCGCAGCCGCTCTGGACGCCCGCGCGCGCCTGCTTGCAGCCGGGATCGGCACCACCATCCTGGCTGGATTCGTCGAGCGCGCCGCAGCGGCGCTCGGCGCGCAGACTGACGCCGTGACCCTTGACCTCGGCTGCGGCACGGGCGAGGCACTGGAGCGCCTCGCCGTCGCCTCCGGCGTCGGCGGCATCGGCATCGACATCTCGGTGGACGCGATCGATCGGGCCGCGCGGCGCGCACCGGCCCTTACCTGGCTCGTGGCCAACGCCGACAGGCGCCTGCCGATCCGCGATGCGAGCGTCGGCCTGGTGCTGTCGCTCAACGCCCGCCGCAACCCTCCGGAATGCGCGCGAGTGCTGGCGCCGGACGACCGGCTGCTGGTGGCCGTGCCCGCGCCGGACGACCTGATCGAGTTACGGACGCTGGTTCAGGGTGCGGGCACGGAGCGGGATCGCGCCGACGCCGTCGTCGAGGAGCACGCGCCGTTCTTCGATCTCACCGCGCGCGCCCGGCTGGACGAGCGTCACACACTCGACGGCCCGGCCCTGCGGGACCTGCTCGCGGGGACCTACCGCGGCGCGCGCCGCAGCCAGCAAGGCCACGAAGGGCTCGACGCCCTCGAGGTGACGCTGGCCGCGGACGTGCTGACGTTCACGCGGAAGTAGGTGCGGCCGGGGCGCCGGCCGCCGCCGCGTTCAATTGCCCGCGAAACAGTAGAAGAAGCCGTTGCCCCCGGTGCCGATCAGGTTCTCCTGGCTGCAGCCTTTGGACGCGTGCGCGGAATTCCACGACGACGGGTTGGCGCCGCCGCCCTGCCGATCGTGGTGCCCCACCATGGCGCTGCCGGCGCCGTCGCTCGTCCAGTTGTTGCAGCTCGTATCGCCTCCGCCCGCCGGCGCCCGCCCGTCGAGCCCCGAACCGGTCAGGATGTCGTGCATGTTCGGCGTGTCGCCGCGACCGTTCACGATCGTGCCCTTCTCGGTGAGCTGGGTCTCCTTGGTGAGGTTGTTCTTGTCGGAATGCAGGTCCTCGGCGGACTTCGCGATCATCACGCCCTTGGCGTTGTACCAGGGTCCCGTACCGATGCGGTCGCGGGCGTTCACCGCCTGCGGACCGGCTTGAGTGCTCAGGTAGGCTCGCCAGGTCCGCGCTCCCGCGGCACCCGCCTGCTTCGCCAGCATGGCGCAGTGCGCGTCGGCCCCCTGCAGCCCGCCGAGGTTGGCGCCTCGGCCAGATCCCACGCTGGTGATGAAGAAGCTCATCTGCGGCGACGGCTGCTGCGCGTAGGTCAGCGTCGTGATGAACGCTGTCACTGCCAGGAGCGCCAGTGTGAGGGCGCTCCGTACGGTTCGATACGAGCTCATATTGGTCTCCCTTCGGGGGGCTGAGTCGACGTGGCTAGGCTATCACCGCCTCCACGATGCTGACGATCGAGTCGGTAGGCACCACGCGGCTCAACCTCAAGCCGGCCTTGCCGAACAGGTCCGCGTATTCGGCCTCGGTGCGTTCTTGGCCACCGGGAACGACCAGCATGACCATGTCCTGGACCTTGCCCTGATGTGGCGTGTCGCCTGGCGGCAGCACGGTCTCGACGATCAGCAGCCGTCCATCCGGCGCCATCGCCTTGCGGCAGTGGCCCAGGATGGTCAGGCACTGATCTTCGTTCCAGTCGTGGATGATGTGCGACAGCACATACGCGTCGCCGCCTGCCGGCACACGCTCGAAAAAGCTGCCTCCCTCTGTGGTGACCCGGTCTGCTACGCCGTGAGCCTGCAACAGCGCGGGAGCCTCCGCGACAACGTGCGGCCGGTCGAACAGCACGCCACGAGGCGCGGCATGACGAGAGAGGATGGCGGCGAGCATGTTCCCGGTGGCGCCGCCGACATCCACGATGGTGCCGAAGCGGCCGAAGTCGTAGGCCGCGGCCACCGCGGGCGGCTCGGCGCCGTGGTAGCCGACCATCGCCTCGCTGAAATGGGACGCCTCCTCGGGATGCTGCGCCAGGTAATCGAACAACGGCGACCCGACCATCTTCTCGAAGCCCGTCTCGCCAGTCTGAAGGGAATGGCCGAAGCCTTCCCAGGCGTGCCAGAAGGCCGGGCCGCAGAACGCCAGCACGGTGGAGCGCGCTGACCCGGGTGCCCCGGTCTTGAGCGCCTCGCCCAATGTCGTCAGCGCGAACCGCTGCCCTTCTCGTTCTGTCAGGATGCCCAGGCCCGCCAGCGTGCGCATCAACCGGTGCAGCGACGGCGCGTGCGTGCCGGAGGGGCCGGCCAGTTCGGCGGCGCTCTTCGCGCCTCCGGCGAGGTGGTCGGCGAGCCCCAGCTTCGCGGCCGCGTGGACCACGGCCGCGACCCATGAGCCCACGGCCATCTGTATCAGCTGCGCGTGCGGTGGCAGGGCCTGCGGTGCAGGCGCCTTCGTTTCGAGCATGGAATCCTTTATCTCGCGCCCTAGGCGCGGACGTTGATGCTGTAGCCGCCGTCCACGGGGATGGCGGCTCCGTTGACATAGCAGGCGCGATCGGACGCGAGGAACACAACCACGTCGGACACTTCTTCCATCGTGCCCCAGCGGCCCGAGACGATGCCCCATTCGCGGCACGTGTCGTCGAGCCAGGCCTGCTTGGTCACGCTGCCCTCGTTGGCCTTGGCCTGCGCCCACCCTTCGCGCCACTCGGTGGCGATCAGGCCGGGAATGACCGCGTTCACGGTGATGCGGCCGGCGCCCAGGTCCTTGGCCAGGTACTTGGTGACGTGGTTCATCGCCGCGTTGTTGAGGCCATGCGTCATGGCGGAGGAGAGCACGCTGGACCCGGCGATGCCGCTGATGTTGATGATGCGGCCGGTGCCGTCGGTGGGCATCACCGGCAGCAGCGACTGCGTCATGCGCAGCATGCCGAGCGTTTTGATGTTGATGTCGTCGGCCCAGTCGGCGTCCGGCCAGGTGATCTGCCGCTCCTGGCGTTTGATGGGGCCGCCGGCGTTGTTGACCAGGATGTGGACGGTGCCGAACTCGGCGCGGGCCTGGTCCGCCGCAGCCTGCACCTGCGTCAGCTCCCGCATGTCGGTGGGGATCGCGACCACGCGGACGCCGGTCGCCTTGCAGATTTCGGCGGCGGCCGCGTCGAGCAGCTCCTTGCCGCGGGCCAGCAGCACCAGGTGGACGCCTTCGTCGGCCAGCCGGCGCGCGATGTTCTTGCCGATGCCCTTGCTGGCCCCGGTGACCAGCGCGGCGCGGCCCTTGAGTCCTGAGATCCATCAGGTGGTCCGCGATCGCCGGAGAATTAGGCCCGACCCCATCTTACGGATCCGTAACTAGAGGAACTTCTCGGGGTCGGACAGTCCGGCGACGACGTCCTGCAGGAACTCGGCGGCGCTGGCGCCGTCCACCACGCGGTGATCGGACGAGAGCGTGATCGTCATCTGCGGCTGCACGCCGATGTAGCCGCCGGCCGCCACCACGCGTTCCTTGATCGCGCCCACCGCCAGGATGCCCGCCTGCGGCGGGACGATGATCGCCGTGAACGCATCCACGCCGAACATGCCGAGGTTGCTGATCGTGAAGGTGGCGCCCGAGATGTCGGCCGGCGTCAGGCGATTCGCCCGGGCCCGCTCAGCCAGCTCCTTGCGCTGCTTCGCGATGTCGCCAAGCGCGATCTGATCGGCATTGCGAATCACGGCGGTCACCACCGCGTTCTGCACCGCCATCGCCAGCGCCACGTTCACTTCCGGGTTCAGCTGGATGGTGCCGTTCGCCCAGGTGCCGTTCATGCGCGGGAACTGCCGCAGCGACCGCGCCACGGCGGCCACGATGAGATCGGTGTGCGTGACCTTCACGCCGTGCGACCGCTCGATCACCGGAATCCGGCGCTCGCGCGCGCCGTTGAGGCCGGTGGCGTCCACGTCGCGCATCAGGAAGAAGTGCGGAACGGTGGTCCAGCTCTGCGTGGTCCGCTCGGCCATGATGCGGCCGATCGAGGTCACCGACCCGTCGTCGGTCGAGGGCACGCGCGGCGCCTGCGGCGCGGACGGCCGCGCGGCCATCGGCTGCGCCGCAGCGGCGGGTCGCGCCGTAGCCGCGGAAGGCGCAGCGTGCGCGGCGGAAGCGGACGCCTTCAGGATGTCGTCCGCGAGGATCTCGCCGTTGCGGCCCGAGCCGCTCACCCTGCCGATGTCCACGCCCTGCTCGCGGGCGAGCCGGCGCGCCTTCGGTGAGATGCGGGCGCCCGCAACCGAGGCCGGTGCGACTGGCGCCGGCGGCGGCGCGACGGCGGTCGCCGCGGCCGTGTCCATCTTGCGCCCGCTGGTGCCGGACCCCGGACCCGCGCTGGCCGGCACGGCTTCCCCGTTCTTGAGCAGCCAGCCGATGGTCTGCCCCACCGGCACGACGTCCCCTACCTTGGCGGTCACGCCGCCCAGGACGCCGTCGCCGCCGGCTTCAATCTCGACGACAGCCTTGTCGGTTTCGACCTCGAGGAGAATCTCGCCCTTCTTGACCGCTTCGCCTTCCTTCTTCTTCCACGAGACGAGCTTGCCCGTTTCCTGCGCCATCTCCAGCGCAGGCATCACGACGCTAACGGCCATCTACTTCACCCCGACGTTGGCGGGTTTCACCGCTTCCGATTGAGCCGCGGCAACCATCCGCTTGACGTCTTCGTTGGGCGGGGCCTCAGTCTCGCGCACGGTCGGCAGATCGCCGCTCACCGTCACGAACGGCGCGCCGGCAACAAGCAGTTTCTCGGCCGGGAAGCGCGTGATCACCTCGTGACCGGTCGCGGTCACGACGATCTCTTCCTCGATGCGCGCCGCGCTGGTGCCGTCCTTCGTGGGCCAGAAGGTCTCGAGCGCGAACACCATGCCCGGCTTGATCTCGTGCGGGTGTTCGAGCGAGACGAGGCGGCTGATCATCGGCTTCTCCCAGATGGCCAGGCCGATGCCGTGGCCCATCTGCAGCGCGAACGCCGCTTCCTCGTTCGGGAAGCCAAACTCCGTCGCCTTCGGCCACACCGACGCCACCTCGGCGGTCGATCGGCCCGGCCGAATCAGGTCGATCGACGCATCCAGGTAGTCGCGGCACCGCTTGTAGGCATCCACCAGCTGATGCGATGCCGAGCTGATGGCGAAGCACCGGTAGTAGCAGGTGCGGTAGCCCATGTAGGAGTGCAGGATGTCGTAGAAGACCGGGTCGCCGGGCCGCATCATGCGGTCCGAGAAGACGTGCGGGTGCGGGCTGGAGCGTTCCGCCGAGATGGCGTTGACGCCCTCCACGTACTCCGAGCCCATCTCATAGAGCCGCTGCGCCACCAGCGCCACTGCGTCGTTCTCGCGGAATCCGGGGCGCATCGCCTTGTAGAGGTCGTAGTAGGCAGCGTCCACCATCGCGGCTGAATGTGTAAGCAGCGAGATCTCGTCCACCGTCTTGATCTCGCGCGCGTCCGACATCAGCTGCTGGCCGTCGACGATGTTCAGCCCTTCCTTCTGCATCGCGAAGAGCACCGGAGGCTCGACCACGTCGACGCCGATCGGCTCCTTGTGGAGCCCGCGCATTTCGAGTTCGACTTTGATCTTGCGCGCGACGTCCTCGGAGCGCCCCATCTCGGGGGTCATCGCGCCGCGCATCAGCGGGATGCCGGCGCGCGACCGCTCGCCCAGCCAGTCGCAGTTCTGCTGGTGATGCCGGGCGGCGGAGCCGAAGTCCCACAGGATCGGCTCGTCGTTCTGCGGCAGCAGCGTGAACCGGCTGATCTTGTCCTGCGCCCAGGTGCCGATGTGCGTGGACGTGATGTAGCGGACGTTGTTCATGTCGAAGCAGAGCACCGCGCCCATCTCCGACTTGGCCAGCAGATCCTTGATCCGCGCGAGCCGCTCACGCCGCAGCCGATCGAAGTCGATCCGGCGCTCCCAGTCCACCGCCATCGTGCCGTATGTCTTGATTGCCACGGTTCTGCTCCAGAAATTAAGCCCGACCCCAATGTCCTCTACTTGTTACATAGTTCGCGGGCTACGTCGAATACCTGACGTTCGTTCGGCACGGTGACGTCCTCGAGCGACGGCGAGAAGGGAATCGGCACGTGCATCGCGCCCATCCGGCGCACCGGCGCATCCAGGTGGTAGAACGCGCCCTCCTGGATGACCGACGCCAGCTCACCCGTCACGCCGTAGCGGCCGTAGCCCTCGTCGATCACGATGCAGCGCGACGTCTTCTTCACCGATTCGACGAGCGTGCGCTCGTCCAGCGGCCAGGTCGGTACGCGGATCGACCACCTCCGCGCTGATGCCGACTTCCTCCAGCATCTGCGCCGCGCCGAGCGCGGTCTGGACCATGCTGCTCAGCGCCACCAGGGTGATGTCGGTGCCTTCGCGCTTCACGTCGGCGACGCCCAGCGGAATGATGTAATCCTCGTCCGGCACCGGCCCCTTCACCTTGCGGTAGCTGATCTTGTGCTCGAAGATCACCACGGGGTTGTCGTCGCGCACCGCGGCCTTGAAAAGGCCCTTCGCGTCATACGGCGTGGACGGCACCACCACCTTGAGGCCGGGCACATGGCTCGGCCAGGCGTGCAGCGACTGCGAGTGCTGCGCGGCCGATCGGCGCGTGGCGCCCATCGTGCACCGCACGACCATCGGCACCTTCCAGTGGCCGCCCGACATGTAGTGGATCTTGGCCGCCTGGTTCACCAGCTGGTCCATGATGATCGTCATGAAGTCGCCGAACATGATGTCGATGATCGGACGCAGGCCCGCCATGGCGGCGCCCACCCCCAGCCCGGTGAAGCCGGCTTCCGAAATCGGCGTGTCGATGATCGCGGTCCTTGCCAAACTCGTCCACCAGGCCGGTGAGCACCTTGAAGGTGGTGCCCGCCTCGGCCACGTCCTCGCCCATCAGGATGACCTTGGGGTCGCGCCGCATCTCTTCGGCAATCGCCTCCTTGATGGCGTCGCCGAACGTCAGTTCCCGAACCGCAAATGCTGTTTCTGCCATGGCGGGGTCTCAGGCGTAGATGTCCTCGGTCACGCGGACCGGGTCGGGATACGGTGACGCGACGGCAAACTCCACGGCGGCGTCCATCTCGATGACCAGCTCTTCCTGGATCTGATCCAGCGTCGCGCGATCGGCCACGCCGTTCGACATCAGCCACTCGCCGTGCAGCGTGATCGGGTCGCGCGTGGTGACCCACTCCTGCTCCTCGGCCTTCGGCCGGTAGTAGGCGCGGGCGATGTCGCCCACGTGGTGCCCGTGGTAGCGATAGGTCTTGAACTCGAGGAACGCCGGCCCCTCGCCGCGCCGGGCGCGCTCGATATAGATGGCTGCCAGCCTGTTGACCTCGCGCACGTTCTGGCCGTCGGCCGTCTCGGTGGCGATGCCGAAGGCCTGGGCGCGGGCCGGCACGTCGCCCGCGGTGGACTCGGAGAAGTGCGTGTACTCGTTGTAGCCGTTGTTCTCGCACACGAAAATCACCGGCAGCTTCCACAGCTGCGCCAGGTTCATCTCCTCGTACAGGAGCCCCTGCCCCAGCGCGCCTTCGCCGAAGAAGCACACGGCCACGCGGCCGTTCTTGAGGTACTTGGAGGCATACGCCGCGCCCGTGGCGATGCCGGCGCTCCCGCCCACGATGGCGTTGGCGCCCAGATTGCCGGTGCCGGGGTCGGCGATGTGCATCGACCCGCCCTTGCCCTTGCAGTAGCCGGCTTCCTTGCCGAGCAGTTCCGCGAACATCAGGTTGGGAGTCGGCGCCCTTGGCCAGACAGTGCCCGTGGCCGCGGTGGGTGCTGGTCACGTAGTCGTCCCGGTTCAGCGCCTCGCAAACGCCGACGGCGATGGCCTCTTCCCCGATGTACAGGTGTGCGAGGCCCGGCATCAGCGCGCGCGTATAGAGATCGTTGACCCGCTCCTCGAACAACCGGATGGCCACCATCTGGCGGTAGAACCGCAGCAGCTGGTCGCGGCTGATGTCCGAGGCGGGCGCCTTGCCCTTCGCAGCACTCATTCACTCACTCCTGACAGCTTGGCCAGCACCTGGAAAACGGCCGCACTCAACAGAGAAGACAGCCGTTGATTATAGCAGCGCACCCGGCGCCTCCGCGTTTTCGGCAAAGGCGCTTCTGATATATTCGCCGTTTCTATCGGCCTTCCATGACCTCTCAGACCGTGCCTTCTCAGACCGCAGCCGACCGTTCGTCGCTGGCAACCCTGGGCCTGCGGCTCTCCGACTGGTTCGAGCGCTGGTTTCCCGACGCCTTCGCCCTTGCCCTCGCCGCCACCGCGGTCGTGGCCACTGCCAGCGTCCTGTCGGGCAGCTCGGTTCTGGACACGGCGCAGCGATTCGGCTCGGGTTTCTGGGACTTGACCACGTTCACCATCCAGATGTCGATGATCGTGGTCACCGGCTACGCGGTGGCGACGGCGCCGCCGGTGTATGCCGTTGTGCGCAAGCTGGCCGCCTTCCCGACGACGGGCCCTGGCGCGGCGGCCTACGTGGGCCTGTTCTCGATGCTGGCGTCGCTGCTGTCCTGGAGCTTCAGCCTGATCTTCAGCGGGCTCCTGGCCAAGGAAGTCGCTCATCGCGTGAAGGGCGCGGACTATCGCGCCATCGGCGCCGCGGCCTACCTGGGCGTCGGCAGCGTGTGGGCGCTGGGGTTGTCGTCGTCGGCGGCCCTGATCATGGCGTCGTCGGCGTCGCTGCCCGATGCGGTGGAGAAGATCAGCGGGGTCATCCCCCTCAGCCAGACGCTCGGCCTCTGGCAGAGCCTGGTCATCGCCGGCGCGCTGATCGTGGTTTCGATGGGCGTGTCCTACTACTCGGCCCCGCCGCCTTCGCTGGCCAAGGGCATGGCCGAGATGGGCGTGGCCTACCAACGGGTGTCGCACGACATCGGCGCGCGCCATACGCCGGGGGAATGGCTCGAGTACAGCCCGTTTCTGACCATCGTGATCGCGCTTCTGGGGTTCGGCTACCTGGCGCGCGAAGTGTCGCTGAACGGCCTGGGCATCCTGCTGCAGCTGAACCAGTACATTTTCATGTTCCTGGTCGTCGGCCTGCTGCTGCACTGGCGGCCCAAGTCGTTCGTGCAGGCGATCGGCGCCGCGATTACGCCAGTAGGTGGCGTGCTGATTCAGTATCCGATGTACGCCGGCATCGTGAAGATGCTGACCGAGTCGGGGCTGGCGACGCAGATGGCGCACTTCTTCGTATCCATTTCCACGCAGCACACCTACCCGGTGATGATCGGCATCTACTCGGCGTTCCTGGGCCTCTTCATCCCGTCGGCGGGCGGCAAGTGGCTGATCGAGGCGCCCTACATGCTGGAGGCCGCCAAGTCGCTCGAGGTGCACCTGGGGTGGGTGGTCCAGACGTACAACGCCACCGAGGCTTTGGCCAACCTCATTCACCCGTTCTGGATGCTGCCGCTCGTCGGCATCCTGGGGCTCAAAGCACGCGACATCGTCGGCTACTCGATGCTGCAGTTCGTGGTTCACGTGCCGCTGGTACTGTTCCTGGTCTGGGTCCTCAACTACACCCTCACCTACGTGCCCCCGGTCCTCCCGTAGAATGGCGGTTATGGCTAATCTTGGATTTGTCGGGCTCGGGGCAATGGGCAGCCGGATCACCAAACGCTTGCTGGCCAAGGGGCACGTGGTGACGGGCTACGATCTCTTTCCTGCGAAGCAGCCGGAGCTGGTCGCAATGGGCGGAAAGTGGGCGTCCTCGCCTCGCGCCGTGTGTGAAGCCGCCGACACGACTTTCGTCATGGTGACCAACACCGCGGCGCTCGAAGGCGCGTCGGAGGGACCGGACGGACTGCTGGCCGGCCTCGGCACCGGCAAGCTGCTCATCGACATGAGCACGGTCGGCCCTGCCACCAGCCGCGCGCTGGCGGCCAAGGCGCGGGAAAAAGGCGCCGACATGATCGACGCACCGGTATCGGGCAGCATCGGGATGGTGGAATCGGGCAAGCTGTCGATCATGGTCGGAGGACATCGCGCGACCTTCGACCGCGCCAAGCCGCTGCTCGAGGACATCGGCCAGAAAGTCACTTACATCGGCGAGAACGGCCTCGCATTGTCCATGAAGCTCGCGACCAACATCAGTATCGCCGTCCAGATGCTGGCGTTGGCAGAGAGCGTCGTTCTGGCCGAGAAGGCCGGCGTTTCCCGCGAAACGGCGATTGAGGTGCTGACCAATAGCGCGATCGCGTCGCCGCTGGTCCAATACAAGGGACCGTGCGTCCTGAAGATGCCCGAGCAGCCGATGTTCAGCGCGAACATGATGCAAAAGGATGTGACGCTCGCGCTCGAGCTGGCCCGCGAGGTGCAGGTGACGTTGCCGACCGGCGCCGTGGTCAACGAGTTCTTGTCGTCCGCTCGCGCGCAGGGTCTTGGGGAGCAGGATTTCGCCGTCCTGTACAAGGTGCTGGCTCAGATGTCAGGGGTGCCGCAGGTCAGCCCTTGAGCCAGCTCCGGATGGAGTTGCCGACATACGACCCAACCGACGGCAGCTTCACCCACTGGCCGTCGCGGAGCAGCAGCGCTGGCGGCACGCCCTTGGCCTCCTCGACGCGCTGGATCGAGTCGCGGGGAATCCTCTGTTTACCCGTGAGCCGCGTCACCACTACGGCGTCGTCCGTGAGCTCGATTCGTTGCACCAGCGACTCGATCACGCTTCCGAGACCGAGCACCATCGTGGTGAGGGCGAAACCGATCGACACCCAGGTCCAGCCGGCCGTCCTGTAGGTGAAGATCGCGCCGGCGGCGAAGCCGAGGGTAAGGGCGATCATGATCCCGACCATGACCGGGCCCGCTCGAAAGACGCGACGTCCTGTGTACACGTCGGCGCGGGAGGGCTACTTGCCTACCAGGTGCGGCACGTCCCGTTCGTTCTCGCACACGGTTTCTAGCAGGTCGGTATCCGGCGTCAGCGTCACTGAGTACCGGATCGAAAACGGCCTCGTGTACATCGTGGCATCGTCGATCGTCACCTGCACGTCCAGGTGGCCGAAGTCGCGGCGCCTGAGGCGCTCCGTGATCCGCATGGCCTCGCTGCGCGGATGACCGAAGGCATCGAGCCACGTCTTGTCGTTGAAGCCGCGGGTTTCGATCACGAGCGTGTCACCGTCCCACGAACCGACTGAGTAGCCCAGCCAGGCGGGTTGTGGATCGACGGGAGGCTTTCTCCCGTCGGTGTAGACGAGCCGCTGCGGGTTGGCCTCGGAGAGCATCACGAGCAACCCCGGCACCTGGACGAACCTGCGGGGGAGGGCCAGCAGGTCGCCCATCGGCACGCCCGTAGGCAGGCACCTTGCGCTCGGGATGTCCTTGCTCTGTCCCTCGACTCCGCGCTGCAGCAGCAGTGGCACGAACTCCTGGCGCAGCGGAGAGTCCTCGGGCTTGAAATCGGTCAGCAGGTTGATGAAGTACTTGTTCACCACCTCGGGGCCGTCCCCCGGAACCGAAAGGTCGCTCATGCCCGGAAACAGACGCTCCAGCTCCGCCAATGGCGTGTTGTCGGTTGTCCAGACGCCGCTCAGATCCGGCTTGCCGTCCGCCATGGTCGGTGTACGCGCCGACAGGTTCGGCTTGCCGTCGCTGGTTCTGGGAATCCCGGCGGACGGATGGTTGATCCACTGGGCATCCGCCGAGACGGTCAGAGCCAGGCAGAGCAGCACAGCGGTCGCGATTCTTCCGCGCATGTTTCCTCCTGCCGTGTGAGTCCCTGCGCTCCACGGCCTCATGAATCGTGGGCGTATATTACAGGCACCATGCGATCGACGTTCTCGTGCCTTCTCGCGTTCGGGCTGATGTCAATCGGGCTCGCGGGCGCGCCGGGCGGTCCGCTTGCGCACACCTTCTCCATCGTCGCCCGCGACGCCGCCACGGGCGAGATGGGCGTGGCCGTGCAGTCGCACTGGTTCTCCGTGGGTTCCGTGGTGACGTGGGCCGAGGCGGGCGTCGGTGCTGTTGCCACGCAGTCGTTCATCGACCCGGCCTACGGACCGCGAGGGCTGGAGCTGATGCGGAAGGGCGTGCGGGCGCCCGCTGCGCTGCAGCAGCTGGTCGCCGCCGATCAGCAGCGTGATGGACGCCAGGTCGCCATGGTGGATTCGGCGGGGCGAGCTTCCGCCTACACCGGCAAGTCCGCCATCGCGGCGGCAGGTCACCACATCGGCCGCGATTTCTCCGCCCAAGCCAACATGATGGCCAATGCCAAGGTGTGGCCGGCGATGGCCGCTGCCTTCGAACGCACGAAGGGAGACCTCGCCGACCGCATGCTGGCCGCGCTCGATGCGGGCCAGGCGGCCGGGGGCGACATGCGCGGCAAGCAGTCGGCCGCGTTGCTGATCGTGAAAGCCAAGGGCACAGGGCGGCCCTGGGTGGGGGGCGATCGGACGTTCGATCTCCGTGTGGACGACAATCCCGAGCCGATCCGGGAGCTGCGCAGGCTGGTCCGCCTCCAACGCGCCTACGCGCACGCGAACCGCGGCGACGAGCTGATGACGGAGAAGAAGGTGGATCAGGCGCTGCGCGAGTATGCCGCGGCCAGCAAGCTCGCCCCGGAGATCCTCGAATTGCCGTTCTGGCACGCCGTCACGCTCGCGTCGATCGGGCGCGAAGCGGAGGCGGCGCCGATCTTCAAGGCCGTATTCGCGAAAGAGCCCGTCTGGGCGGATCTGCTGACTCGCCTCCCTGCGGCTGGCCTCTTTCCGAACGACACAGCGCTCATCCAGCGAATCCGGCGCCTGCGTCCCTAAAGGGAGCACTGCGTCCCTCAGGGAACGCGTCCGCTGTCTACCGCAGCTCCACGCGGCCGCGAGGACTGTCGATAGTGGCGATCAAGCCCGCCCGCGGGCCCCGCTGCAGGCGAAGATCGAGTCCAAGCCGTTTGAGCGCGGCCTGAGCCGGTTGCGGGTCGGGATGCTCGGCACGCAGCTCCACCAACGTGGCTCCAGGAGTGGCGGTGCCGGCTGGGTGTGGCGTCCCACCCCAGTCGATGACGAAGGGGACAACGCCGTCTGCGACCACCGTCCGTGGATCCGTGTAGCGCCACGTGAGCAGTACACCATCTGCCCGCCGGCGGCTGCCCGCAATCACCTCGCCCAGCTTTACGCCCCCGCCGGCGGCATCCCGAGCCAAGGAGTCGAGGTTCGCACCCTTGGCGGCCCACGTCACGAGCCGCGGTTCCTTCAGGGCATCGATGCCGAACGGACGCGGTTGCGCTGGCGTGGGCTGTTCAGGATCGGGGCCGATGATCTCGAGATAGCTGGACGGCCCAAGTGCGACCAGCGCGTTGCGTGTGCCGCGTCCAGGATGTTGCCCACCCGGGGTGGCTCTCAGACCGAGTAGCTGTTCGATCCTGTCGATGCCGCGCTGGAGGTCGGGTGTGGCGTACACGAGGTGATCCACGCGGGAGAGGACGCCGCTGGATGTGACTTCGCCTTGCGCCAGATGGCCCAACAGGATCGTGGTGAGAACCGCGGACCAGATCATGGAGCTCACCGCGAGGTCATCGGAAGGGCGTGCCCGCCGATGGGGACTGTCTCCACGCGATTGCTGAAGCCGGCAATCAGGGGACGGCCTTTGGCGATCGCCGCCTGGACCGCGGGCAGGGAAAGCGAGGTTTTGTGACTCGCCTGACTGTCCCATACCTCGGTAATCCAGAGCGCGTCCGCGTCTGCCGGATCAGTGGCAACCACATAGCTCAGACACCCCGCCATCGCCTGGGTGCCTTCCAGCAGGAGCGTCGCGAAGGTGTCACGCTGGCCGGCCACGCAAGTGACCTTTCCGATCAATCCGTACATGCTTCCTCCGATCGCCGTCGACGGCGTCGCCTGTCCCCCAACGGCTCAGGAGTCGCGCCAATGGCGTACAGATTGGCCCGCCCCCGCTTACCTATCAAACTCACGAGATTCGCCTCTCGAAACGAATACGCCATCCTCTGCGCCAGCTGCAACCGGAGACCCATCGCGTCCGCAAGATCCCGGGCCGTGAACTGTCCGAATCCTTCCGGAAGAAGCGCGAGCCAATCCTCCGGCTTTTCGAACACCCTCCGGTCCACGACGTCCAGCAACCGCCGTTCGGCGATGACCCAGCCTTTCCTGCGCCACTTCCGCCTGCCCGCATACCGCCTGGCTTCTTCCTCCCTGATCAGCAGCACTTCCACAGAGAGATTGCCGTTCGATATCAACCGCGGGATGCTGACCATCGTCCAGAAGAGATCCTCCAGTCGCCCCCTCTTGGGTGACTTGCGGCGAGCCGCGGCGCCAATCTCGTCCTTCGCCAACTGGACGATCCATTTCTCCTGGGCGATCGGATAGATCAGTCGTATCTGGTGTGAGGCCGCCAGCGTTGCAAGTTTCCGCTTGATGGACCAGAACTTGCCCGTCTGGATTTCGAGCAAGAGACCGTCCCGGACGATGTCGATGACAAATCCGTCTACCGGGACCTCGAACCGATCTCCCGGCTGCGCGTACCACTGCTTCAGCGATGCGTGGAGTGGCCTTTCGTTCAGCAGCCCGATGCCTGACACGTCTATCCGAAGACCCTAGGCCGGCACTGGAGCATCCGTCCCCAGCCACAGGTTCATCGTGTTCAATTCCTCGCGCCCGCACGCCTTCAAGTACAGAAACAGTTGCATCCGGTAGGCCGCATACTGGCCGATGACGTGATCGACGATGAACTCTCCGCGCGTCGTCGGGCTGCCGTCGATCTCCTTGGTCTCGGCGCGGAAATCATCGTCTGACATCTCAGCGAGAAGCACGGGATACAAATCCGCGAGCGCCGCGATGGCGGCCAGCGTCTGGTCGAAGTCCCGCGATTCGGCGGCCTTCGTGGCTTCCGCCATGGCCGACGGGTCCATGGGTTGGCCCTTCGCATATCCCACCAGCCCGGGGCCCATCGTGCTCAGATACCTGAGAAGCTCGATGGTGCTGCGCTGCTTCGGCGTGGGGCGGTAGTCGAGCGACGTCTGGTCAACTTTGTTGGCGAGGTGAAGGAGTTTCCGGACCTCCTTCTGAAGCAAGGCGATGAGCTCGGGTTTCGTCAGAACCATAGTCCCTCCCCATTTTTCACGTCATGAGTATGCCTGGGTCGCCAGCGGGACGACGCCTCCAAGGTCGTGAATCGTCTGATAATCGGGCGGCGCCTCGCGCAAGCCAGACCCGAGAAGAACAGGACGAAGCCCGGCGGCTTGGGCACCGACCACGTCCCACCGGTGGTCGTCGCCGACGAAAAGAGCCTCCGCAGCTGCAACATCAAGCAACGACAGCGCCCGATCGAACGGCGCTCGATGCGGCTTGCGCCACCCGACATCCATGCAGAACACCGTTGCATCGACCCTCTCGAGCAACCCGTGGCGCATCAGCTCCGCTCGCCACGCGCTGGCGGGGCTGCCCCACGGGGTATTGGACACGATGGCGGTCTTGATGCCGAGACGCCGCAAGTCGTCCAGTACGGGCATGGCCTGAGCATCGAGGCGCGCCATGGCAAAGATAGGCGTCAGGAACGCGGCGCCAAGCGCCGCAACAGATGCCTCGTCCAGCGACTCGTTGGCGCCGAACAATTCCAGCAAGCGAGCCTCGAGTGGCCGAACGGCGTAATCGGATCGCTCCCGATTGAGAACCAACGCTCGCTCGAACAGGTCGGCGTCCCGAGCGGGATCCTCGGGCCAGCCTAGCGCCGTCGCGCACTCGCCCAAGCAGCGGCGCAGCACGAGCGGGAACTCGCTCGAGGTGTAGTAGCTAACCAGTGTGTTTCCAAGATCAAAGAGAACGGCGCGAATCGCCATCAGAGCGCCGACTCTACTCCAACGCTCGCAACCCCCACTTCATCCCTTCGCCAGCGCTCCTGCAGCGCGTACGCGACACCCGATGAGACGACAAGGAACGTCGCCGCGGCCAGTTCCGCCCAGGCGAGTGTCGACAAGAGCCAGAGGATGATCGCGGAAGCCGCCAACGGAACCAGCGATCCACCGGGTGCGCGAAACGGTGGCCCGTATGCCGCCACTCTCCGGGCGCGAAGCCGAAGCAGTCCGAGACAACAAATCAGATACAGCACCAGCGTCCCGGACGTGCCGGCGATGACGAGATACCGGAACGATCCGGACACAGCGACCGTGGCGCACAGGAGTGCATAAACGCCGATCGCGATCGCGGGGCTCTTGAAGCGCGGATGCACGGCTGCGAGGGCCCGTGGCAGCTGACGACGTTCCGCCAACGCGGCCAGGTTCCGAGGAGAACCCAGCACGTCCGCGGACATGAAACCGGCAATGGAAAGCAATGTCGTCGCGAACAGAAGCCGTGTGCCCCACGGGCCAAAAATCGTGGTCGCCGCCGCGACGAGCGGAGCCGGCGCATCTGGCAGGCCGGCACCGAGCACACCCTGTGCGACCACCTGCAGGCCGATGTAGAGCGCAACCACCAGCGTCAAGGCAAGAAAGATGGCTCGTGGCACGGTGCGGGCGGGGTTGGACACCTCGCCGCTGACGTTCAGGGCACCTTCGACCCCGATGAAGGCAAAGAACAGGAGCACCGCTGTCTGACCGACCTGGGATACAGCCGGCACGCCAACCCACTGCAGGTTCTCCATGCGTACCGCAAACGCGCCCGCGACCACCAGCAGGATCAGGGGCGCAATCTTGACGACTGCCAGAGAGATTGACAATCGCGCGCCGGCACGCGCCCCGCGAATGTTCACGACCGCAAGAACTGCGTAGAGCGCCACGAGAGCAACGGCGCGCCACACCCCTGTACCAAACGCCGGAAAGGCCAGGGCAATCGTGTTCACCAGGAGATTCGCCACGGCTGCCGAAGTCACGACTGAGTTTGCAACCCAGAGGAGCGTGCCCGCGATGCCACCGACGACCGGGCCGAACGCCTCCGTCGCGTAGGCGTAGAGCCCGCCGGCGTGGGAGACGCGACTGCCGGCTTCTGCCAGGCAAAGCCCGATCAGAGTCACCAGCACGGCGCAGACCAGATACGCGAGAACCGCGGCCGGCCCCAACATCGCCGCCGCTATTCCCGGCAATCCAAAGATTCCGGAGCCGACGATGCAGTTCACGGCGGCGGCGCCGAGGCCGCCAACGCCGATGACTCGCTCGAGCTGCGGCCCGTTGTCGCTCCTGCTACTCGCCACCAGGGCCTCGTCGGACCGTGGTCGATCGCAGATCTCTGCCTAGAATCAGCATGTGAGGCAAACACCATGAAGACGAGCGGGTCTCAGAAAGGACAGTCTCCAGCCCGGATGATAGACGAAAGGATCAAGGAACTGGGCGATTGGCGGGGCAAGATGCTCTCCCAGCTCCGCACGTTGATCAAGCAAGCCGACCCCGAGGTGGTCGAGGAGTGGAAGTGGGGAGGGTTCCGGTGTGGTCTCACGACGGATTGATCTGCACCGGCGAGACGTACAAGAACGCCGTGAAAATGACCTTTGCGAAGGGGGCCGCACTCGAGGACCCATCGGGTCTCTTCAACTCCAGCCTCGATGGCAACACCCGGCGCGCCGTCGACTTCCACGAGGGCGCGAAGATTGACGAGAAGGCATTGAAGGCTCTGATTCGCGCGGCCGTGAGGCTGAACGCATCCCGCGCCCGTGGCTAATCAGTCGATCAAGACGGCCGCTTGGCTCGTGTGCCCCCAGGATCGTCCGGGCTACTGCGCATTCGCCGGGTCGTCCGCGGGAAGCACGTCTCGCGCCCAATCGGTCTTTTTCCAGCCGGGTATGGGCGTTGAGCACCCTGCCCGCGGCACGAATGCGGAGCGCTCCACCAGGTGGTACTTGTGGATGTAACGCGCACAGTTCGGGTAGATGCGCTCGGCGTGCACCCGCACCATGAACTGGGCCGCCGGGTACCCCGCGAGGAGCGGATCATCATGCCGAAGCTCCGCGGTCCCATCGACCCGCATGCGACGCTGGCGCTCGAAGTCGACAAAGAGGAGGCCGACGCGCCGCGTCGCCTCCACGTTTCCCATGGAGAGGTACATGCCGTTTCCGTCGTAGTTCGGAAACGCGAGCGTCCTGTCGTCGACGACCGTCACGAAGCCAGGGTCCCCACCCTTGTACGAGCACGTGGGCTGTCCCAGCGCATCGACCGTCGCAAGGAAGAACATGTCCAGCCGCTCCAGAAACGCCCGGTCCTCTGGCGTGAACCGATCGTGGACGGTCACTTCGGCGACGCGGTCAGCCAGGCGGCGCGTGTCGAACTTGTCTTGTAACGCGCGGGCGGCTGGCGTGTAGAGGGGCGGCATGGGAACCTCCTGGGTCAACGGGTCGTCGCGGTCTCAGCCGGCGGTTCGGACGTCTTCAGCCCCTCGGCGACTTCCCACAAGTAGATAGGAAAGAGGTAAAGGTCACACGTATTTAGCACCTGCTGCCGATTGGGTTCGATGTTCACACTAGCCGGCGTCAAGGTTGCCAGGTTCCATCGGCCTTGAGCGCGCGAGTCAGCAAATCCTCGACCACAGCTCTCTTCGCCCGAGAATACGCGACCAGCGTCGTGGCGCCCGCCATGATGGCGGCCTGCTTCGCCGATTCATATTCGCTCGCCGCTTCAGGCGATCGACGCAGATAGTCTCGAAACGCCAGATTCTTCACCCAGTGCCCTCCCTCCTGCTCGACAACGTGCGCGTTCCGGAAGGGGATGACACGAAGACGAAAATACCAACGGCCGGGCACTCCCGCCTCTCCGAGCGCCTCGTACCCCAACTTCGCCAGGACTTCGGACCATGGCAACGGCGGAGGCACCCGCTCGGCACCGATCATGATGTCGACGATCGGCTTGGCCGACAGACCTGGCACCGCCGGTACTGCCGATGTGCTCGATGGCAGCAACTGGAATCCCGAGGCTCGTGGCCAAGCGATCCCGCTCGACTCGAAACTGCTCTTCCCAGTCCGGTTGATATGGTTCCAAATGAATGGGTTCGTCGAGCATCGACGTGTCCGGCTAACGGATAGCGTTAGGCGCCGCCGTGAGCCTTTCGAAGCGAGGTAAAGCACTCCGAATCGGGCACTGTTTCGGCCAGCCGCGTATTCTGTCCCCAGCCAATCCTCCAAGTCCCCAAACGTCTGGTTAGGACCAGGATCTTATGACTACATGTACGAGCTTATCCGGTTGTCGTTCGTCGCCCGTCAACGTGCTACAAAACCGCGCCACGGCGGCGTCCGGCCCGACGAATGTCAGCTCTTCAAGGCGTTCGCGTTGCGTGCTGTTGCGGAAGATCGTCTTGTGGGCTTCCGCATGACCTTCCTGGATCGCCTGTCGCCCGGTCCAAACCGCACCGGTCCAAAGCACCCAAACCCCATCCTCGTGAAACAGGGCAGCGAAAGCTGCCATGTCGTGCGTGTTCCACGCATTCTCCCAGCGAGTGAGAATCGCTGAAATCTGCTGGCGATCCGCAGTGCGCTCGGATGGCGCTTGCTGAGCTTCAGCTGGCCGATCAAGGCAGAGGCCAACCACGACGCCTAGGGCGAGCAAGCTTACTCGCCTCGCGAAAACATGTTTCATCGCACCTACTCCTTGGGCGAGCGTCTAACGTTCGCGCTTCAGCCGCGGCGCGTCCAGGGTTCCACCGAGCGCCGTCGGCGGCAAGCGCTTGTTAGACCGCCAGCCTGACTAGCGCACCAGCAGGTCCAGTTCACGCGCATCGAGACCAGCCTCACGGTAGTACTTTCGCGTCAACTCAAGAGCGGTAAATCCATCCTCGTAGGCAGCAACGTTGCCGTTGACCGGACGGTCAAGATAGATGAGGCCCCCCTCAACCACGAACATGATCACCGCCGGCTCTGGCGAGTCTTCGGTGATGACGAGAGTATGAGCCTCGCCGGCAGGTTCGTAGATGAAGGTTCCAGGCTTGGCGACCCAGTCGTGCTCAAGGTACCGCCAATGACCACGCATCGTGTAGCCACGTACCGTGCCGACATGGTAGTGAGTGCCCAGCTTGGCGCCGGGGAGCCCCTTCAGGACCACGCTGAATCCCCCGGAGGTGACATTGAAGTGGCAGGGCTGAAACCAGACGCCATCGGCATACGGAACCCAGCGACGCTCGTCTTCCAGATCGATGTTGGTGATGAAATGTTCACGGCTTCTCCGACTCGGGTCGAGGCCATCGGTGAAACTGCTGAAAGCTGTGATCGGCAATGTGTTCCTTTGTGTGGATAAGTGGTAACAAGCCAGGGTTGCATTTAAGCCGCAAACTCAGTCGAGCATCTCCCCAGGCGAGAAGTCGGTCTATCAGAGGTCGGTCTAACGCCGTGCTTCAGCCGCGGCGCTTCACGATGGCACCTGGCGCCGCCGGCTGCAAGCGGATGTTAGCCAGCTGTCGGCCAAGCGGCCGGCATGAACGGGCGAGGGCCTTGAAGCCGTTTCCAGAGGAACGCGACATATGCCGCACGACGGCGTCGTGTCGTCTCCCGGCCATCCTCGGACAAAAAATCATCCGGGACAGCGTCTACGGCCGACTCCAGCTCACCGCGATGCAGTCGTGAGGCCAGCGCAGCGTCCACCACCTGGAGTTCAGTGGCGCGGGACCACAGCACATGGCCGCCGACCTGCCATCCGTTCGAACGCGGGGACTGCTCGGTCACACGCCGCCAGTCATGCTGAAATCCGAGACTCGCCCCATGGTCGATGAGCCACAACGCCCCGTGCGACCACAACAGATTCGGGTTCTTCACGGTGCGGTCTGGGTTCTGCACCAGGCCGTCGAGCCACACGATCGTCGACGCCAGCTCCGGATCAACACGCAACCCATCTATCGGCCGGAAGCTCCGCGCATCCGCCATGTACTGGAACCCCAGATTCCGACCGACGCTCCGGTGAAGCAGTTCCCCCAGCTCCTGGTGTGGATCGTCCACCGGGACGTCCGACGGAATGTCGATGAGCACGCGAGCGGGCACGCTCAACTCCAGCGCGTCGGCCAGTGCGCCCACGATGATCTCGGCCACCAGACTCGCCGGTGCTTGAGCGGCACCACGCAGCTTGGTGTGGAAGACACCCGCGTCGGTCTCGATCAACACCGGCCACGAACTGCCGCTGCGGGCGGCATGAAGTATCCGGAGGGCGCGATAGGTCTCCATTGAAGCGCGACGAAGATTGGTCTGGCTAACGATCACGCGTTCAGCGGCGGCGCGCAAGCGCCGTCCGCTGCAACGCGCGGTTTGACGCCGTCGTAGCTGATGTGCCGCCTCAGCTTGAGTTGGAACGGTAGTACCGTGACGGGATGCGGCGTACCGGCTTGCTCATCCTCTATGTGGTGGCGACGGCGATCGCGCTTGGCGGCGTCGGCGACTTGACGATCCGCGCGCTGTTCGAAGTGCATAAGCGCTTCCTCGGTACGGCCGATGTGCCTGCGGCGACCACGTCGTTGATCCTTCATTTGCTGCATGCTCTCGGCGGCGGCCTCGTCGGCATTGGCATCGCATCCTTTGCGTTGGTGCATTTCGCAGTTCGTCGCGGCGAGCGGTGGGCTCTGTGGACGATGCTTGCCGCGGTGGTCGCGGCGGAAGGCGCGAACGCCGTCGGCATGTACGCAGTCGGTTCGTTCTGGTACGTGTCCGTCACGTATATCGTCCTCACCGCGCATCGGTGTCGCACTCCTCGTCGCGGGGAAATCCAAAGCGTAGGACGACCGGCAAATCGATCAGTCTTGATCGACTTTGCCTTTGAGAGCGGGCCGCAGCCTTCGATTCGATAATTGGCGACGGCTTTGAACTATCGGCGCTCAGAGTGTCCCCAGCCGCGTTCGTCGACGACGCAACGTTGACAATCATGCGGCAGGCCGCCCAGACCACGCCAGGGTCCAAAACGGTCGGCTCGCACCCGAAGAAGCTGATCAAGTCGTGCTGTTCCGGGAAGCGCTCCACCGCAACGTCTCGCATGCGTCTAACGCATCGGGGCTGACCCGCGGCGGCCGCCCGGGGCCGTCAATGGAACCAGTTTCGTTCGCCGCGCGGCCGCCGACGGGTCCAGCCCCTGTTAGGCGGCATACGCGCGACAGTCCACATCTACTTGCGACCGCTCACTTCCACGCGAGCGCGATTGATGGCGGACTCGAACAGCGTTCGTACCTCAACGACCGTGGTCTTCGCATGGTTATTGAAGTCCACGAGAATGTGACCGGAATAACGATCCCGAAAGCCTTCGCTGATTAGTGCTCGCACGATGTCGACCGCAGGTTGGGCGTGATGATAGCGGCCCATCTGTGATTTCACTGCCGCCTGCAATGCACAAAACAGGTTCACTCCTCCCGGAGCATCGTCGTCACAATCTTGGTCGCCACTACGGTCCCAATGCTTAGCCGCATTGAATCGGGTCAAGACCGATTGAAGAATCGCAACATCGTTGATTGTCGCGGGCGCAAAGTTCAAGTGGAACACAAGGGAGACAGCATCGCGATCTAATTGCTTCCATTCGTCAACGATCAGGGTGGCCCCGCTGGTTCGAATGACGAGCCGGCCGTCGCCAGAGGCTATGCGCTCGAGGTCAATTTGGAAGGGGTCACTCCAATCGGACTGGTAGAACAACCCTGGCACCGGGGAAGGAGAACCCGGACCGGCAGCGACAAAAATGGTTACGGCCCCTTTGGGCCAGAAGCGAGTGCGATTGGTGCGTGTCTGCTCTGCAGCGCCGTTGGCCGCTCCCGTAACGCAGCTTCCGCCTAGGCCGTAGCCGACGTGATACACGGAGAGCTTGCAGCGGACGACCTGGGCTAGGCCGGGTTCCGCAACGCCAAGCACCAGCAAGGCACCGACAATGAAGGCACGCATGTAGTCCCTCTTCAGCTGCTTCGACGACCCGCCTAACGTCCCGAATAAGCCGCGCCCGCGGGCACGCGCGAGCGGGCCAAGGGCGTCGGCTCCATTCGTTGTTAGCCTTCGTGGATTTTAGGCTCTCGACTCAATCATCGAGCGTACGGACACCAAATCGGTGTCGCTGACCGCCCGAAAGTCGCTCGTTCGGAGAGTCACCAAAGCCTGCGTCCGCCCCGAGGCCGCCACAAACTCCACGGCAACCTGGTCGGGCCCATACACTTCGACCACCGCGCCGAGGTCTCCTCGCCGCAGGCCCTGTGGCGGTATGTCGCGTTCAAGGACAACAACATCAAGCAGCTGCGGGGTCATAGCTTGTCTCCCGGGTACGCGGTGACGAGCCGCGGAACCTCCTCGCCTTTCCGGACGAACCACACGCTGACCACCGGAGCAGACGCGATTGGTCCGTTCAGAATAGCCTGAATCCTGTACAGACCGCCCTAATGCCAGGGTCTCGACCAACTCCGCGTCGGTCGTGAGGTGATCCCTCCGCAAGGCGGCTTCGAATCCATCCACGCCGCCTCTGAAAACCCCAGCGCTGCGAAGAACCTCTTCTTGAATCGCCCGATTGGATGGCTCGCGGACAGCAGGTAGCTTTCGAGCTTGGCTCAGTCGATGATCGCCAAGTCGGCGTTCGGCAGTCGCACCGTTAGATTCTATCGGTCCCTCGTCATCGTCATCCTGTCGTTGCTTAGAAGGCTAACGCTCGCCATCAGCCGCGCCGATTTCTGGCGTCGGCTGCATGGCGCTGTTATGCAGTTTGTGGCATGCGTTCACAGTTCCTCAACGTCCTCAACGCAGTTCAGTTCTCATTTCGCTGCTCCCATAACGATTCGCCATCCTCGACCGCTCGATTCGTCAGGCAACCAGCTCGCTTCCGCCTTCGATCCGGAAAACGTATCGGCCGACGCAACATCCCCAGTCCGATTGTTTCCCATCCACGCGGACCCATCGGTGACAGCACGCAAGGTTGCGCCATCCGGTGACAAACGCTGACGAAGAACGGCCGCGATCCAGGGAATCACAAGAGCGTTTGCCTTCTTCGGTACTCCTCGGAGCCATGTGGCGCATCCGGTTCGACGACAAACGTCCACGGTGCCCCAAGTGACCGCCCACTCCTCCAAAGGGTCTCGGTGTTGTCGACACCAGCGTTCGTATCCTTGCCGCCTGCAAGGAGCAGCGCAGGGATGTGCTTGGCGATGCTCAGATCCACAGGTGTGTTGCGTTCGCGCGAGTGGTAGCGCACAAACGCGATCGTTCGGTCTGGATGTATCGCTGCGAACGTGGTTCCAAACGGTCCAGCGGCGGAATGTCCCCAGAATAGAAGCCGCGCGTCCGTTAGCTCTCGATGCCCGGATTCCTCCGCGAGGTTTCGCAATAACATGAGGAGGCCGTCGGCTCCGCCCAGCGCGGCGTCATCCACCACCGTAATGTTGTCTGTCCCCGTCGCAATCCTGCTGATTCCGACGAGAAGGAAGGCAGACTCTGTTGTCTCCAAGAGTCTTCGCACTTGTAGGTCGCGGTACAACGGTGCCGCCGAGGCCCCAGTTGATCGCTACAATCACCGCACGCACACGATTGACTTTCTTCGGAAGGAAGAGAGCCCCTTCGACCTTCGCGTCTTTCTGGAGAAGATTTGCAGCCGCTACGAGCTCGACCCCCGGGACCTCGTCGTTGGCTGCCTCGGTCACGCGCTTCGCCGTGTAACGCCCGGGCGCCCAGGTACCAAACATTACTTCGTCGGCGCTGGGAAAGCCTCCGTTCCGAACCTGCTTCTCCCACGTCAGCGTAATGCCGGCACCGTCAATCGTGCCCGTGACCGTGATTGTGCGATCGCCGTCCAGACTCTTGCACTTGAACCGGAACGTGTTCCCGTTGGTGCTCCCTTCGAAGATCTCAATCCGTGAGGCTCGCGACGAGCACGAACTCACCGTCCCAGCCAGTCTAGGCCCATCCACTCTGAGCTCTATTGTCCACGGCGGCGTCGATTCAACCTGCCATGAGCCCGTTAGTCCGGTCTGTGCAAAGGCTGGAGCGTATGTTGCGAATAGGATCGCAACCACATGTAAGACGTTCTTCATGGTCACTCTCCCTTGTCCAGACGGCGGCGTCAGACCCACGGTCAACCGATTAACTTAACGCCTGCTGAAGGCCGACCTGAGAATATCTGCATAACTACGTACTAAGTAGACCGCGAAACAGCAGCGGTCTTGCAGCCAACGACCGCTCGGCCTCGGCCCCCCCGATCGTCCAAGTCATTGATGCCGCGAATCCTAGCACGCGCTCAGCACCAGGTGGCTATCGGCATTGGCTGCAAACGTCTGCCCCGCCGTTAGCTGCGGCGCCAGCAGGTAAAGACGGCGGCACCCCCGGCAGTAAGTCGCTGGACGGAACCGAGTTCCCGTAAGCGCAGGGGTGATCGACTGCCGACCTTTAGCCGCGGGGTCCGCAGGTAACGCTGCCTCAGAGCCTGTCGGCTGGACTTCGCACGTCTAATGCGCCGCGGTTAAGCACGTGCGTGTAGATCATTGTGGTGCTGACATCGCTGTGACCGAGCAGTTCCTGCACGGTGCGGATGTCGTAGCCGTCCTCGAGAAGATGAGTCGCGAACGAATGTCGAAATGAATGACACGAGGCCTTCTTCGGAATCCCGGCGGCGCGGACCGCGGCCGCAACTGCCCGCTGAACCGCCGATTCGTGCAGATGGAAACGACACGGAGGACCCCAGCGCGGATCGCGACAGATCCGGGCTGCCGGGAATACGAACTGCCACGGCCAGCTAAGGCCCGCGTTCCAGATCTAGATCCTTCACGCGCAGCTCGAGCGCCTCCCGCAGACGCAGCCCGCCCCGTACAAAAGGCTGACAATCAGGTGTTGCGGGCCGTGCAGACGCGTCAGGATGGCCGACACCTCGACCCGCGTCAGCACCACGGGCAGGTGCTTGGAGGCGTGGGCGCGCACGACTCCCTCAACCGCGCCAACCTCGCGGCCAAGCACGACGCGGTAGAGGAAGAGCACGGCACAGAGCGCTTGATTCTGTGTGGAGGCGCTGACGTGACCCTCGGTCGCCAACCCAGATAGAAATGATGCGATGTGATTGGGCCAGAGGGCGTCGGGATGACGCATCCCATGGAAGCCGACGTACCGCCGAATCCATCCGGCGTAGGCTTCCTCGGTGCGCCTGTCTATCGTGCGGTCTCGACGCTCACGTGGCCAGATCTGCGAATCAGCATAGAACGCAGAGCGCAGAATTCGCAGAAGCGACAGGTCGGGAGGCCGTGCTCGGCTAACGACCCGGACCGAGTGATTCGGTCCGAGCCTTCACTTCTAGTTGGTCGCGCCTTCCTTGGACACCTGCACCTTGAGCGCGACGGTGACGTCGCGGTGCAGGCGGAGCGGCACCGAGTGCTCGCCCAGCGTCTTGATCGGCTCCGGCAGGATCAGCTTGCGCCGATCGATCTCGAAGCCCTTGCCCTTCAGGAAGTCGGCGATGTCGGACGACGTCACCGAGCCGTACAGCTGCTCGGTGTCGCCAACACGCCGCGCCATTTTGATCTCCACCGACTCGAGCCGCGCCGCAACCGCCTGCGCCTGCCCCCGCTCGTCGGCCTCGCGCGATTCCATGATCTTGCGCTCGCGCTCGACGTGGCGCTTGTTGCCCTCGCTGGCCAGAAGCGCCAGCTTCCGCGGCAGCAGGTAGTTGCGGGCATAGCCGGCCGCGACCTTGACGATCTCGCCGCGCTTGCCCAGGTTGTCGACGTGCTGTCTGAGAATCACTTCCATGACGTTGCCCCGCCTACTCAGACGTGTACGGGATCATCGCCAGCTGGCGCGCCCGCATCAGGGCCACGCGCAGCTTGCGCTGGTGCAGGGCACACGTCCCGGAAATGCGCCGCGGCAGGATCTTGGCGCGCTCGGGCACGAACGGCAGCAGCAGCCGCGTGTCCTTGTAGTTGATGTCGTCGATCTTGTCGCTGCAGAACTTGCAGACCTTGCGCCGGCGGAACATCGGGCGGCGCTGGCCGTCCTTGCCCGCCGCCGCACCGCCGCGACCGGTCTTCTTGGGGCCGAAACTTCGTCGTCCTTCCATAGTCGTCTACCTCGTGTGGCTGGTCGCCCTACATGCCCATGTCGAAGCGGTCGTCGCGGTCGTCGTCCGGATCGTTCCGCTGGCCCTCGCCCGGCTGCCGATCCTCCGGCAACCCGCGCGTGACACGCCGGCGCCGGCTGGTGGTCAGGCGTCTGGCCTTCACGCGCTCGATGACTTCCTGCTCTTCGTCAACGCGGACCGTGAGTTGACGGATCACGGTGTCGTCGACCTTCAGGCGGCGGTCGATCTCCTTCATCAGATCGCCCGAGCCGAGGATCACTTCGAGGACGTACGTGCCCTCCTTGTGCCGGCCGATCTCATAAGCCAGCTTGCGGCGGCCCCAGTTTTCGGTCTTTTCGATCTGGCCGCCCATGCGCTGCACGATCCCCTCGATCTGGGTGTGCAGCTCGGCCACGTGTTCGTCGGTCGCCTCGGGCGACACGATGTAGACGAGTTCGTACTTCCGTGTCATTACGTCTCCTTCTGGACGTGACTGGGGCCGACATCTCGGTCCCGACGGCCGCCCGCACATGCGGGAGGCAAGGAGTCAGTCAGTCTAGTTCCGGCCCCGCAGTCTCCGGGTTGTACGTGTTCATCACCTTGGCAATGTCCGCTGCGGCGAACATCTCGACGGCATCGGCCGCCCGGGCGATGATCTCTTCGAGCTCGGCTTTCTCGCCGCTCTCGAATCTTGCCAGCACGTGGTCCGCGAGGTCCCGCCTCCCGTCGCCACGTCCTACTCCCACCCGCAACCGCGGGAACTCGGTGGTGCCCAACCCTTCGATGACCGACTTCAGGCCGTTGTGGCCGCCCGCCGATCCCCGCGCGCGCGCCCGAAGCTTGCCAAACGGGAGCGCCGCCTCGTCCACCACCACCAGCACGTCTGCGGCCGCCACATCGTAGTACCGCACGAGCGGCCCCACCACTTCCCCACTGCGGTTCATGTAGGTCAGCGGCTTGGCCAGCAGCGCCTGCGGCCCGAACCATTTCACCACGAATGCGTCCGGCACCTGACCCGGCGCCATGGCCCAGGCCAATTGATGCCGCTTCGCCACCTCGTCCACCACCATGAACCCGACGTTGTGCCGGGTGTCGCGGTAGTCCTTGCCGGGATTGCCGAGCCCGACCAGCAGCTTCATGAAGGAAGTTACTTCTTCTTGTCGTCGTCTTCCTTTTCCGGCTTGCCCTTCTTGGCCACTTCCGGCTCGGCCGCCGGGGCCGCTGCTGCGTCGGGTGCGGCCTCCGCGGTCGCCGCCGCCGCTTCCTCGACCTTCGGCATCACCACGTGTACCAGCATCGTCTCGCCGTCGCTGACCGTCTTCCACTTCGGGTGCGGCGGAAGGTCGCGGACGCGGACCGACTGGTGCAGCTCCAACTCACTGACGTCGAGGTCGATGTGCTCCGGGATGTCGGCCGGCAGGCACTCCACCTCGATCTCGCGGGTCACGAAGTCCAGGAGGCCGCCCTGAAGCTTGACGCCCCTGGGTTCGCCCTTGATCGCGATCGGCACGGTGACCACGAGCAGCTTATCCAGCGCCAGCTGGTAGAAGTCCGCGTGCAGGAGCTTGTTGGTCACGGGATCGAGCTGGTACTCCCGCACCAGGACGGAGGTCTCCGCGCCATCGACACGCAGCTTGATCAGCGTGTTGACGCCCGAATCCGAGTGCAGGATGCGCATCAGCACCTTCGGATCGACCGACACGGGCACGCCCTCTGGCGCCGCGTCTCCCTTGCGTGCGCCGTACACCACCGCCGGCAGGCCGCCTGCCGCCCGGAGGCGCCGTGCCTCGTTCTTGCCCCGATCCGATCGCTTCACCGCTTCAAGTGTGGCGTCCATGATTGTTCCTTAAACGAACAGCGACGATACCGACGTCTCTTCGTGAATATTGCGGATCGCCTGGCCCAGCAGCCGCGCCACCGACAACACGACGATTTTCTTGCACTTCTGCCCCGCCTCGCTCAGCGAGACCGAGTTGGTGACGATCAGCTGATCGAGCGGCGCCTTCTCGATGCGCTCGATCGCCGGGCCCGACAGCACGCCGTGGACCGCGCACGCGACCACACGCTCGGCCCCGGCTTCCTTGAGCGCCGTAGCGGCCTTCTGGATCGTCCCGGCGGTGTCGATGATGTCGTCCTGCAGGATGCAGGTGCGGCCGCGCACGTCGCCGATGACGTTCATCACCTCGGCCGTGCCGTCCTCGGTGCGCCGTTTGTCCACGATCGCCAGCTCGGCATCGAGCCGCTTGGCGTAGGCGCGCGCGCGCTCGGCGCCACCCGCGTCTGGCGACACCATCGTCAGGTTCGGATACCGCATGCGCGAGCAGTAGTCGATGATCACCGGCGCGGCGAACAAGTGGTCCACGGGGATGTCGAAGAAGCCCTGGATCTGCGCCTTGTGGAGATCCATCGTCAGCATGCGGTTGGTGCCCGCCGCGCTGAGCAGGTTCGCGACCAGCTTGGCGGAGATCGGCACGCGCGGCTTGTCCTTGCGGTCCTGCCGGGCGTAGCCGTAGTAGGGCACCACGGCGGTGATGCGCGCGGCCGACGATCGGCGGAACGCGTCGATCATCACCAGCAACTCCATCAGGTGCTGGTCCACCGGGGTGGAGGTCGGCTGGACGATGAAGACGTCGGCGCCGCGGATGTTCTCGTCGATCTGGAAGGACACCTCGCTGTCGGGGAACCGCCGCAACCGGGCCTGGCCCAATGGAATGCCCAGGACGTCGGCAATCTCTCGCGACAGCTGCGGGTTCGCGCTGCCGGAGAAGATTTTCAGGTCGCCGAAGCCTGCTGCCACGAGTCCGTCGCCACTTAAAGGTCGCTTCATCAAGTCTCGTTCAGCCTTCGCCTGGCCTGCCAGCCGTAGCTCGCTCACGCGAAGCAGGCGTGAGCGAAGGCTGGTTGGGGCGGGAGGATTCGAACCTCCGAATACGGGATCCAAAGTCCCGCGCCTTACCGCTTGGCCACGCCCCACTACCCTCGGGAGCCGCTCGCGCGGCCAACGCAAACCCTAAGTGTAGTCGAGACTTATGGGGACCGGCAAGGGCTACCCGAGTCGCAGGCGGCGCGAGTAGGAGCCGCGGTCGAGCGATTCGGTCAGAAGTGCCCGCCAGGCGCCTCCTGACAGCCGGGCCACGGCCGCCGTGGCGTCGCGCCGGCGTTGGAAAAGGCCAAACACGGTGGACCCGCTGCCGGTCATCGCGGCCGCCAGCGCACCCGACCGGCGCAGGGCCGCACGCATCTGGTCGATTTCCGGATGGTGGCGGGCGATGGACGCCTCCAGGTCGTTGATCATCTGCGCCGCGCGCGAGGGCCACGGCCCCGGCACGTACTGCGGCTCGCGACGGTTGGTGCCACCGCTGGCTTCGCGCTCGTCGTCGTACCAGCGGTACGCGTCGGCCGACGACACGCCGAACCCAGGCACGAGCAGGACGATCCAATGGCGCGGCAGGTCCGCCAGCGGATACACCTCGTCGCCGCGGCCCAGGCCCAGCGCCGTGCCCCCTGACAGGAAGAACGGCACGTCGGAGCCCAACGTCGCCGCCACGTCGGTCAGCTGCGACGCCCGCACCGGCAGTCTCCAGAGCTTCACCAGACCGAGCAGCGTCGCCGCCGCATCGGCGCTGCCGCCGCCAAGACCCGCCTGCAGGGGGATGCGTTTGGTCAGCCGCACCAGGACGTCGCGCAACGGACCGGTGCGCCGCGCCGATCGCCACAGCGTCTCGGCAGCGCGCCATGCAAGGTTCGCGCGGTCCAGTGGCACGCCGGCCACGTCGCATTCGATCGCGAACGGGCCTTCTCTCGCCACGCACTCCACGGTGTCGTGCAGGCCGATCGCCTGGAACACCGTGCGCAGTTCGTGGAACCCATCGGGCCTCGTCCCCAGCACGCGCAGGTCGAGGTTGATCTTGGCGTGCGCGCGCATCCGCACGGCGCGGCCTGCCCTCACGGACGGCGCACCTTGATCTCGAAGAGCTGTGGCCAGAACTTGCCGGTTACGAACAGCCGGTCGCCGGCGGCGTCGTAGGCGATGCCGTTCAGCACGGCGTCGCCCGAGATGGCCTTGGGCGCCAGCTTCGACAGGTCCAGCCAGGCCACGACACGGCCGTCGTCGGGCGAGATGATTGCGATCCGCTCGCTGTGCCACACGTTGGCGTAGACCAGGCCCTTCACGACCTCGAGCTCGTTCAGCTCGTCGACGGGCGCCGTGCCCTCGCGCACGGTGACACGGCGCGTCACGGCAAACGTGGCGGGGTCGAGGAAGCGGAGAGTCGGCGTGCCGTCGCTCATCACGAGCTGCCGTCCATCGTCGGCGAGCCCCCACCCTTCACCGGCGTAGGTGAACGTGCGCAGCAGGCGAAACGAGGCACGGTCGTAGACGAACCCGACGCCCGTGTCCCATGTGAGCTGCAGAAGGTTGGGCCCCCACGACGCCAGGCCTTCGGCGAAGTAGCGCCGATCGACCGACTGACGCTGGACGACCTTGCCCGTTTCAAGTGCGACCCGGCGAAGTGACGATCGCCCGTTGAGCCCCGTGCTTTCGTACAGGAACCCATCGCGATACACGAGCCCCTGCGTGAAGGCGTCGGGATCGTGCGGATACGCACGTACGACGTCGTGGCGCCAGATCGGCGCCGGACCGTTTTGATGGGCGTCAGCGGACCACATGCACACCACTGCGGCGCAGAGTGCCCACGTCGCCGTCACGAACCTTGGCGGACACGTCGCGCTCATTGTCCTCGCAGGGGGCCGGCTCGGCGAAGCTCGTCGAGCGTCAACTCGGCCGTGTTGGGAGGGATGTCGAGCGTGAACGCCGTCGCGGGCAGATCGACGTTCGTTTCAATCTGCGAAACCTGCACGGCGGCATCCACGGGAGCCTGGCCCTCCGATGCGCGCAGCCGGACCAGCCGGGGCAGGCCTCCCAGCCATTGGTCGTACTCGATCTCCCATGGTGCGCGGCGCGCCGCGCGCACCTGCCAGGCGCCACTGACCTGTTGCAGGTAAGCGGTGGCTCCGCCGCCGAGTTCGATCGACGCCCACCCTCGCTCGTGCAGGCGCCCCGCCGACGGCGCCGGATCCGGCACCACGCACCCGGTCACGACCGCCAGCAGGTCCGCCGGCGCCAACGGCACACCACTCAACGCGCCCAGCACGTCGCGCGCGTCGGGATGGCGCACCACGCGCTCGTCGCGGGGCAGCAGCAGGATGGCCGACCCCGGACGCGCGGCCAACACGAAAGCCGGTGGGCCAAACGGCGCCACGCCCTCCAGGCGCATCGAGCCCGACCGGTCGAAGCCGGCAATCACGCGGCCCCGCAACCGCTGGTCGCCCACACGGCCCGAGAGCGCCAGTTCGGCGGTGAAGGTCTTGATGCCCCGGCACGCCGCGGACACCGTTTCGTGCACCGTGGCCGCATCGGCCATGGGCGTGCCTGCGTCCTGCGGCAACGCCACGCGCCGTGCCGCGCACCCGGCCGACAGGAGGGCAAACGTGGCCGCCACCAGAAGCCGGCGTCTCCTGGCGTCGGCGAGCACGCGACACACGGTCACGGTGTGAGGAGGCGTCTCAGCGACGCTTGGAGCGCGCGTCGTCGATCTTGCGGCGCACGGCCGCGAGATCCACGTCTTCGCCGTCCCCGTCGAGCGCCTTGCTCCACGCGGCGATGGCGTCGTCCACGCGTCCACGGCGGGCAAAGACGTCGCCCAGGTGGTCCTGGACCTCGGAGTTGCTCGGCATGCGCTGCGCCGCCGCACCGAGATACTTCTCCGCCTCGGCCAGATCGCCGCGCTTGAAGTGCGCCCAGCCCAGGCTGTCCAGGTACGCGCCGTTGTCGGGCTCCGCCTCGAGTGCCTTGCGCACCAGCTGCACGGCCTCGTCCAGCTTGTCGCCGCGCATCGCCAGGAGATACCCCAGGTAGTTCAGCGCGTTGGGGTTCGTGGGCTCGAGCACGAGCACCTGCCGCAGCGCGGTCTCGGCGTCCGTGCTGCGATCCGCGTCCCGATAGATGTCGGCCAGCGCATACAGCGTCGGCGTGTCCTTGGGAAACGCCTTGGCCGCTTCTTCGAGAACGGCCACTCCGCCCGCGCGATCGCCGGCGTCGAAGAGTGCGCGGCCCTGCAGCCGGGGGAACCGCGCGTCCTCGGGGTGCTGGCGGCGCGCGTCGGTGGCAAACGCCGCCGCGGCCTTGTAGTCCTTGGCGCTGTAGAGCGCCGCGATGCGTCGCGACTTCAACTCGCGGCTCATCGGCTGCACCGCAAGCGCCTTGGTGTAGCTGTCGGCAGCCTCGCGCAGCAGCCCGGCCTGCTCCTGATACTGTCCCAGCGCGGCCGCGACCCGGGGCTCCTCGTCCACGATCGCTTCGAGCGTGGCGATTGCCGCGGGCAGATCCTTGGAGACGGCGTGCGCTTGCGCCAGCAGTTGGCGCGCCTGCACCGACCCCGGGTTCTGCCCGACGACGCGGGTGAGCGACTGCACCGCTTTGTCCGGCGTGCCGGCGCGCAGGTACAGCCGGCCCAGCGTGAAATTGAGGACGAGATCGCCCGACAGCGCCGAGGCAGATGCCAATTCCAGGTGCGTGATGGCGTCCTTCAGGAACTGCGCGGTCTGGGCCGCCGAGGCGCCTTTCTGCTGCGAACCCCCATCGGCGTAACCCGCATACACCAGACCGAGCACACGGTGGCCTTCGATGCTCTCGCTGTCGATCGCGAGCGCCGCGCGGGCCGCGGCCTCGGCCTCCTCGGGCTGGCTACGGCGCAGGTGAAACGCGCCCAGCTCAGCCCGAATCTCCGACGACCGCGCGTCGAGCTTGGTGGCGCGCTCCAGCGCTGCCTTGGCGGCGGGGAAATCGCCCTGCCCTTCCAGGCGGCGGGCCACCAGGAACTCGAAATAGGCCCCCCCGGCGTCCTGTGCCGCCGCGACGACGGGCGTAGCGACCAGTGCGACGAGAAATACAGCCGACAGGCGCAGGCGCGTCATGACGTACGGATCTTAGCTTAGGTGCGGTATTCTCGGGCCTCAAGGAGAAACTTCGTGCCCGTCGATGCAGAACTGCTTCAAATCCTCGCCTGTCCCAGCTGTAAGACACCGGTGACCCTGGTGAAGAACGGCACGGCGCTCAAGTGCGCCCAGTGTCATCGTGTCTACCCCATCAAGGACGACATCCCGGTGATGCTCATCGACGAGGCCACGATCGAGCCCTAGTGAAAATACTGCTCGTGCGGCTGCGGCTGCTCGGGGACGTTATCTTCACGACGCCTCTTCTTCGCGCCCTTCGGCGCAAGTTTCCCGACGCCGTGCTGACCTATGCGGTCGAGCCCATGGCCGCAGGCGTGTTGCGGGGCAATCCGCACCTCGACGAGATCATCGTCGTGCCGGCCGCACGCGGGCTGTCGCGGCTCACCACCGACATCGGGCTCGGCTGGCAACTTTGGAGACGTGGGTTCGACATCGCCATCGACTTGCATGGCGGACCGCGAAGCGCCTGGCTGACGTGGGCCAGCCGCGCGCCGCGCCGCATCGGCTACGCGATCAAGGGCCGGCAGTGGATGTACACGACCGTGGTAAGCCGGGCGGCGGACCTGACGCCGCGGCACTCCGTCGAGAACCAGTGGGATCTGCTCAGGTCACTCGACATCGGCGTCTGCGATCAGGTTCACGACAGCCTCGAGATGGCCCGCGACGAAAGCGCTGAAGCCCGCGTTGACGCCCGACTCCGCCCGGCCGGCGTGAGCCGCTCGCACGCGCTCGTTGTCATGCACGTGAGCGCAGGCAACGCGTTCCGGCGCTGGCCGGCGACGTCGTTCGCGGATCTGGCCGCCAGCCTGGTGCGGAGCGACCAGAACCGGCGCGTGGTGGTCACCGCCGGTCCGTCCGAACCCGGCGCGGCTCGCGCCGTCTGCGACGCCGCCCGCAGCCGGCTGGACACGAATCGCCAGTCGATCCTCGATCTGGGGGACTTCGACCCGACCGAGCTTCGGGCCCTCATCGACCGTGCCTCGGTGTACATTGGGGGCGATAGCGGGCCTTTGCACGTGGCCGCCACGACCGGGACGCCGATTGTGGCCATGCTGGGCCCCACGCTGGCGGAACGCTCGCGGCCCTGGCGCGACCCGCGATACTTCAGCGAGATCGTCGAGTTGTCGTTGCCGTGCCGGCCTTGCCACCAGCGAACGTGCGAGCCCGGGGACTTTCGGTGCCTGACGTGGATTACGCCGGACCGCGTGGCCCAAGCCGCGGAACGGGCATTGGCAGCCTCACGGGTGTGAAGCGGAGCGGATGGTTGACGCGATGAGCACCACGGCCAGCATGACCGTTCCGGCCGCGCCGGCCGCCGCCACGCCGGCACTGGATCGCCTGGCACAGGCCGCCCTGCTGGCGTTCGTGGCCTCGGTCCAGATCTCGATCGCCGCGGCCGGCATCCTGCTTACGCTGACCTTTCTCTGCTGGATCGCGGTGCTGGTTCGCGATCGTGCACGGCCGTCGGCGCCGTCCGCGTTTGCCCTGCTGGGAGTCTACGCCGCGGCCACGCTGGTGTCGGCGGCGTTTTCGATGAGTCCAGAGGCCAGCATCGCCGACAGCAAGCAGCTGGTGCTCTTCGCGCTGGTGCCGGCGGTCTTCACGCTGGCGCGGGGCCGGCGGGCCGCAACGGTCGTGGACGTCGTGATAGCCGTGGGCGCCGCCAGCGCGGCCTACGGCGTCATTCAGTACGCGGTATTCCACTACGACAACCTGGGCCAGCGGCCACAGGGCGCCCTGACGCACTACATGACCTACTCCGGCGTGCTGATGCTGGTCGTGTGCGCGGCGCTGGCGCGCGTGGTGTTCGGCACGCGCGATCGGGCCTGGCCGGCGTTGGTGATGCCGGCGCTCGTGGCCGCGCTGTCGCTGACGCTCGGCCGCAGCGCGTGGGTGGGGACCAGCGCCGCCGTGGCGCTGCTGCTGGGGCTGAAGGACTTCCGGCTGACCGCGTTTCTGCCGCTGGCAGTGGCGGCGGTCCTGGCACTGGCGCCGGACACGGTCACGAGCCGGATGATGTCGATGTTCGACTTGCAGGACCCGTCCAATCGCGACCGCGTGGCCATGATCAAGACCGGCGTCAACATGGTGGCCGCCGACCCGCTGACGGGCGTGGGCCCGAACATGGTGCCGCGCGCGTACCCGACCTACCGGGACGCCAGCGCCGTCGAGGCGGTGAACCCGCACCTGCACAACGTGCCGATGCAGATCGCGGCGGAGCGGGGGCTGCCCGCGCTCGCGATCTGGCTCGGGTTCATCGCGATCCTCGCGCGAGCGCTCTACCGGCTGTTCCGGAGCGCGGCAGGAGCCGACCGCGTGCTGCCCGCAACCGGCCTCGCCGCCATCGTTGCGATGCTGGCGGCGGGCCTGTTCGAGTACAACTTCGGCGACTCCGAGTTCCTGATGTTGTTTCTGGTTCTCGTGACCTTGCCTTTCGCTGCGGCACGAGCGGAGAAACAGTAAGGCTTCCGGCTTCCGGCCTGGAGCCTGGAGCCTGGAGCCTGGAGCCTTCAGTAACGCTTATCTACCCAAGCCTTCACGTAGTCGAACCAGTTCTTCACGGTGTTCGAATACTGCCCGGGCGTGGTCTCACACGGCACGCACGGCGTCTGATCGTGATTCGCGCCGTCCACCACGATGTAGTCCTTGTCCTGGCTCTTGGCCAGATCGAAGTGCGTTTCGTTGAAACGGAGATAGTTGTTGCCGCCCATCGCCGCAATCAGCATCGGCGCCGAGATGGCCTGCACGGCACACGGCACGGAGTTGTTCGTCGAGCACCAGTCCACATCGTCCATGGCGTGGCGTGAACGGATGGCGTTGGCGCTCAGGAACGAACGGAGCGTCAGCAGGAGCGTGCCCTGGGCGAACGAGCGGTTCTGGCTCGCCTGCTCCGGCTGCGCCACGCGCACGCTCTCCGCTATCTGACGCACCACCGAGCCGTCGTTCTTCAAGACCTTCTGCGGACGAACGGTGGTGTGGTGGATGCGCGGATCCAGGAGCATCAGCTCGGCCGTGTCGGCTTTGACCAGCAGGAACACGTCGTCGTCGGTAAACCGGCCTCGCCCTGCCTCGATGGCGTGCAGCCGTCCTTGCGCCAGATCGATGAGCTGATTCATGCGAGCCGTCTGCGCCTTGAAGTATCTGTCGGCGAACGCGTCGCTGTAGTGCGATCCACCCTTGGGGTTGTAGCCATTGGCCGGGTTGAACGGGTCGAGGCTGGGATCGATCTGGGCGGGCTCCCCGCGCTCCACGATCGCCTTGTCGTTGGTGACGGCGCCGTTCAGCCGCCGCAGCGCGCTGGCGGCGTTGCCCGGGTTGGTGTCCACGAGGATGATCCCGTCCGCCCGTGGGAGGCCGGCCAGCTCGTTCCCGCATTTCACGAGCTTGGCGGCGCCGCTGCAGTAGCCGATGCCGGACTCGGCGACGGCCTGATAGAAGCTGGTCGCGGACCCACCCCCGCTGAATCCATACAGCACCACCTTGGTGATTCCGGGTTGGGAACGCAGGAAAGAGATGCCTGTCTTGACGTCGAGCGCGTTGGACTCCCAGCGCACCAGGGCCTCGTTGTTGTCGGATCGCGGGTTCATGCAGAGGACCAGATAACCCCTGCTCGACAGCTCCCGGCACCCGTGGTACCCGAGGTAGTTCGACGTGCGATGGATGGCCAGGATGCCCACGTGCGGCGCCGGACCGGCGTCGGGCGAATACAGCGCGCCCTTCACCTGCCTCGGCTGGAATTGCACGTAGCGCGGGTTGCTCTGGGCGTCCGCCGGCGCGGCCAGCCAGGCCAGGGCAAACAGGGTGGTGACGGTTGCAAGCAGCTTCATATGCGTCAGTGGCGGAAGTGGCGGCGGCCCGTGAAGACCATCGCCAGGCCATGCTCGTCGGCGGCGGCGATCACTTCGGCGTCCTTCACCGATCCGCCCGGCTGGACCACCGCGGTGGCCCCTGCGGCCGCCACCGCGTCCAGGCCGTCGCGAAATGGGAAGTACGCGTCGGACGCCGCCACCGTCCCACGCAAGGGGTCTGTCCCGATCGACTGCGCCTTGAGGCGCGCCACCTGCACGGCGTCCACGCGACTCATCTGCCCGGCGCCTATGGCCACCGTACGATCCGCATGCGTGAAGATCACGGTATTGGACTTCACGTGGGCCATCACGCGCCACGCAAACCGCAGCGCCTGCCACTCGTCGTCGGTCGGCTCGCGCCTGGTGACGACCTTCATTTCCTGTGTCGGCCAGGGCCGTGCGGCCTCGACGACGCGGTCCCGCTCCTGCACCAGGACGGCACCGAGAATCGAACGCAGGTCGAAGTCGGTGCCCGCCGCCAGCTGAGAGAAGTCGGCGGTGACGACCCGCATCTGCGGCTTGCGCGCGAGGACCCCGAGCGCCTCGGCGTCCACCGCCGGCGCGATCACGCAGTCGATGCGGGTCGAGGCGATGGCGCGCGCCACGTCCGTATCGATCGCGCGGTTGAGGGCCACGATGCCGCCGAAGGCCGAGAGGGCATCCGCCTCCCGCGCCCGCACGTAGGCGTCGGCGGCGGTTGCCCCGGTGGCGACACCGCACGGGTTGGTGTGCTTGACCACGGCGGCCGCGGGTTCCGAAAACTCCAGCACGAGGCGCGCGGCGGCATCCAGGTCGAGCAGGTTCGTGAAGGACAGCTCCTTTCCCTGGAGCACCGCCGGATCGCCGAGCCCCGCACGCCGCGGAGGTGCGTACCAGGCGGCCGCCTGGTGAGGGTTTTCGCCGTACCGCAGGTCGCGCACCTTCTCGAGCGCTAGGGTCAGCCGTGACGGCATCCCCTGATCCGCGCGGCGAGCCAGCACGCCGTCCGACTCCGAGACCTGCTCCAGCGTGGAGGCAATGGCGGCGTCGTAGGCCGCGGTGTGGGCAAAGGCTTTTCGCGCCAGATCGAACCGGAACTCCATCGACGGCCCACCCGGCCGATCCAGCGCCGCCAGAACCGCCGGGTAGTCCTGCGGGTCCACCACCACCAGCACGTCGGCGAAGTTTTTTGCCGCTCCCCGCACGAGGCTCGGTCCACCGATGTCGATCTCCTCTACCAGACGATCGAAGGGCGTGTCGGGGTTCGCGGCCGCCGCGGCAAACGGGTACAGGTTCACCACCACGAGATCGATGAACCCGATCCCATGGTCGCGCGCCGACGCCACGTGCGCCGGGTCGGAGCGCCGGGCCAGGATCCCCCCATGCACTTTGGGATGCAGCGTCTTGACCCGCCCGTCCATCATCTCGGGAAAGCCGGTGACGTCGGCCACGCTCACCACCGGCAGCCCCGCGTCGACGAGCGTCTTGGCGGTACCGCCGGTGGAGACGATTTCGACGCCGCGGGCGCGGAGCCCCTGGGCAAATGCCACCAGGCCACTCTTGTCCGACAGGCTCACCAGGGCTCTCAACATGGCAAAACTAGGCGCCTTTCCGCGCATTCCGGCAAGCCGGTTGCTTGACACGGCTCGGTGCAGGCTCATACGATATGTGCCGCGTTATACGGGAAGGCCCAAACGTGTAGTCGAGGCCGCGCCAGCAATTGCGGTCTTTTTTTGTGCCCCGAAGTCGAAGCTCGACTTCGTCAGGCATGCGATCAGCGAGACGGCGGTGCACCGTCGGCTCGCTTTGCAAGTAGGGACGAACGATGCGTATTACAGGCAAGGTCAAGTGGTTCAACAACGCCAAGGGCTACGGATTCATCGAGCGCGAAGGCGGCAGCGACGTGTTTGTGCACTATTCGGCGATCAGCGGCAACGGCTTCCGCTCTCTCGAGGAAGGTCAGTCCGTTGAGTTTGAGATTGTGGACGGTCCCAAGGGCCCCCAGGCAGGGAACGTCACCCGAGCGTAAGAACCACTGAAGACCAGCCCGGCGCCCAAGGGCGCCGGGCGCCCTCCGCTCCCCCGACCTTTCCTTCCCACAACACAAAACGACCGGCGATCGCACTTCGAAACGATCGGCAAAGTGCGACGCTCAGTCGTCGCCCGAGCCGCGCATCGCGCGCGCGGTGAACGCAACCTTGCCGTCCTGGATGGCCACGCGGAACGCCACCTCGGAGGCGCCGCCTTTGTTCCTGATGGCCTTGACCTGCGCCTGGAGCAACTCTTCGAACCGCTCGTAGTCCACGCGATCCTGCCCGGCCTGCTTTCGAGCCTCGATGAAGCTGTTGTACAGCTCACGGACCTTGACCGGCTCCTTGGACGGGTTGCTGAACGTGGCCACACGGAAGATCTTGTCCTCGACGGGACCGGTGGAGACGGCCGCGTCGGACGGCTGCGGGCGCCAGGTGCGACAGCGGTCCAGGGCGACCTTCCTCGCGTGCGCGCAGCGCGCGGTCCCACAAGTCCGAGAAGCGGCTGAAGCGGGTCTGCAGCGTGGTGAAGCGAAAGCGGATGCCGTAGTTGGCGATGTGCAGCCGGTCCAGACGCTTGACTGTGGCGTCCACTCGGGCGCGCGTTTCCCACGGTGGACGCGGCAAGCGGCCCGAAAAGTACATGTTGGTACTCCGCCTCGAGCCGCTTGAGGTCCGCCTCAAGGGCCGTCAACTGCTGGTTGATCTCAACAGGAGAGTCGGACACCACAGGAATTGTGACACAGGGCGGACTGTCGGGGACGGCTCTGGGCCCTGGCCTCCAGGCTCTTGTAAACTACTCGTGCAGGAGCGGGCGGGCCCTCAGATTCAGACCCGCCGATGGAGCGCATATGACACGTCTCGTTCTCGGAGTTCTGACGGCACTGGCCACGTTCGTCATTCTTACGACCAGTGGCGTATCAGGCCAAGGCCGCGTCGACTCCCCCGGTGTCATGACGGCGGAGGGCAGCGTGCCGGCGCTCGGCAGCTACAAGGTGCCGAAGACGCCGTGGGGTGAGCCTGACCTCCAGGGCACCTACAACGCCAACGACCTGCAGGGCGTCCAGATGCAGCGCCAACAGGCGGTCGGCACGCGCTACAGGCTGACCGACGACGAGTTCAAACAGCGCGTCGCACAGCGCGACCAGAACGTGGCCAACGACAACAGCGACGAGTTCTCGCTGGAGCGCGCGGAAGAGTTCGAGGCGCGGTTCGGCACCGTGGGCGGCGCCGTGTCACCGCCACCGCACTGGCTCGAGCGCGCCAGGAGCGTCAGCCGCGTGTCCTCCTATGTCATCGACCCGCCGGACGGACGGATTCCGGCGTTGACGCCCGCGGCTCAGGCGGCGGCGACGCAGCGCCAGCAGGCCCAGGCCGCACGCCGCAAGCAACTGAACGGCATCGAAGCCGAATGGACCACCGATCGCAGCAACTACGACCGCTGCATCAGCACCGGCGTGTTGAATTCGATCACCCCGAAAATCTACAACTCCGGCAGCCGCATCGTGCAGGGGCCGGGCTGGCTGGCGTTCCAGAACGAGATGATCCACGAGACGCGCGTCATCCCGACGGACGGCCGCAAGCAGGTGGGTTCGGTCCGCAACTGGATGGGCACGTCGGTCGGCCGCTGGGAAGGCGATGTGCTCGTCGTGGAGACCCGCAACATCAAGCCCGAATCACCCGTCAACGGCCAGCCGGTGTCGGATGAGGGCGTGTTGATCGAGCGGTTCACGCTGGCGGACGCGAACACGCTCGACTACCGCATGACGGTCAACGATCCGAAGGTGTACACCGCGCCGTGGACGCTGCGGCTGCCGATCCCGCGCGAAGAGAGCTACGGTTACTACGAGTACGGGTGCCACGAGGGGAACTACGCCATGCCCAACCTCCTCGCCGGTTCGCGCGTCGAGGAGAAGCGGCGCGCCGAAGCGGTGGCGCGAGGCGAGAAGATCCCCGAATACGTCGAGCCGACGCGCGGCGGCGGCCCCGGTCGCGGCGCCGCGCCGGCGCCCGGTGGTGGCCGCGGCAACTAGACGCCGCCTGCGCCTTCAGGGAACGCGAGGGGCGGGCATGTCCTGCCCGAATTGATGGAGCACGACGGCTGTCGCCTTGCCGTCGGCTCCAACCTCGAACGTCAGCTGCGCGTTGACCACCTTGTAGAAGAAATCGCGGGGGCCCGACGCATAGACCTCCACCGCGGGCTGCCCCGTGAGCTGCGCGAAGAGTCGCGCCTCCTGGCGGGTGATGACGATCTCGATCTGCGGCGTCAGCCGGTACCGCCCCACGTATCCGTCCAACACGGCCGAGAGTCGAGCGCGATCTCTTTCGAAACCACGGGCTCGCCTTCGATCCGTGCGGCACGCTGATCGCGGCCCAGCTGGTGGAGAACCAGCGCCATCGTCTTGCCCGCCGTGTCGGTCTCGAACGTGATCTGCGCGTCCACAACCTTGTAGAAGAAGTCCCGCTGCGTCTCGGGGAAGATCTCGGCCGGTCCCTGGCCTGTCAACTCCGCGAAGAGCGCGCTGCCTTTGCGGGTGATCGTGAAGAACGCCGCGGGCGCCATCTGGTACCGGCCGACATACGCGTCGAGCACTTCGGGCGCCACAGTAATTGCCGTCCGTTCCTTCAAAGGCGCCAGCAGGGGCGAATTCGCCGCGAGCAGCGGCACCTGGCGGTCGAGGAGGTGGCGGCCGATGTCGTTCACCCCCGCGAGCGTGCCGGCATTCGACAGCGCCACGACGGCCGTCCGAGCCACGGGGTCGAAACCCACGAACGAGCGGTACCCGCCGGTGCCGCCGTCGTGCCACACCACGTCGTGATTGTTGGCCGTAAACACGTGCCACCCCAGCGCGATCTGGAGACCAGGCGCCGTGGTGGGATGGCGTACGGCGAGCATGCGCGCGAAAGCCTTGTCGAGAGGTGTCGCCGCTCCCCCACCGCCGCGGACGCGAACAGCAGCAGGTCATTCACTGTGGACCGCAACGCCCCTGCGCCTGCCAGGGTCGGCAGATCCCAATTGGCCGCCGGCTGCAGCGTGGATGTATAGCCGGACGCCAGCCGGGCGCGCATCGCTGGGGACAGGGTGATGGCGGTGCTCGTCATGCCGAGTGGCCGCGTAATCCGCGTCTCGACCAGCGCCTCGTAGCTCATGCCGGCGCGGAGGGCCAACACGTGGCCGAGCAGCCCGCCGCCAAGGTTGGAGTACTCGTACTGCGCGCCGACATCGCGCGCCAGCTGGTGCGTGGAGAGGAACGCATACAACTGCTCCACCGTGTAGTCCGCGTACGGATTGTTGGCGTCCTTCGGCGTCATGTTCGACGGCAGGCGCGGCAACCCGGACACGTGGGATGCCAGATCGCCCAACGTGATCGCACGGCCTCGCTCAGGCACTCGCACGCCGCCGGCAGGAACTTGGCGACCGGGTCGGTCAGGGCCACTTCGCCGCGCTCGACCGCGTCGGCCAGGAGCAGCGCCGTGAACACCTTGGTGATCGAGCCGATCTCGAAGACGGTCTCGCCGTCCAACCGGCGGGCTTCGCCCTTGGTCGCACTTCCGTGGCTGATCACGCGGCGCCCGCCGGGTTCGAGCACGCCCACCACGATGCCGACACTCTGGCGTTGCGTGTCGATGCGCTCTGCGAGCATCCGCGCGATTTCTGCGTCGGACACACGCTCCTGCGGCTGGCGGACTGCCCGCTGGCGGTGACGCGGCCGCCGGAACACCGCCAGCACGAGTAGTCCCGACATCAGACCAGCAATGCGACAGCGACACGATGCTCATAAATGCCTCCCCAGGGCCTCGACTCGACGGCCTGGCGCGCCAGCGAGTGGCCGGCCTTGATGTTCATCCACCAGACAAACGCGAAGACGAGAACGACGACCGAGAGCCCCGACACGGCAGCACCGGGTTGTGTGCTCCATCGAGCAGCGCCCGACAACAGCATCCCAGGCACCAGGGGGCCGAAGTACCACACGGTACGGCTCGCAGCACCCGCTGCTGTCGCGCGATCTCGTCACGGTGAAACCGAAGGAGCGCGTCCGGGGAAAGCCCGTTCGGAACCACGCGGGAGGCCGCGCCGGTGTGGAGTGAACGCCATCACGCAGAGCGCCCCGACGATGAAGAGCGCATGGCTCGTCCACTCGAGGCCCGACCGGCCCGTCGCGCAGTCTCCCGGTTCGCGGTGATCACCACCAGGCGGCCGCCAACGACTCGCGCGCGTTGCGCCACCAGATCAGGCGCTGGAAGTGCCGGGCATGATCGGCGAGCGTTTCGGGCGACAGCGGAGCCGGCGCGGCCGACGTCACCCACGGCATCGACAAGAGCAACGTGAACGCGAATCCCGCAGCCAGCGCCGCGCCGACCCAGAGGACAGGGAGCCCCAGTGCCGCCGCGGAGCCGAGCGCCGCGAGATATCCAGCGGCCAGGACGCGGTTGTTCCACGTGACCGGCGTCCGATGAGGTCCATACGCAGCCGCGAGCGCGCACCCGGCGAGCCAACATGCCCACGGAATCGCTGCCCGCAGCCAGTCGAGCGGCTGCCCCAGGGGTACCAGGACCGCAAGGAGGCTTATAGCAGCTACGACGCCGTGGAATACCAGGCCGCCGATGGTGGCGCGCCGGCGAACCTGCGTCCACACGACGCGGGGCAGCACCGACATGAACTGCCGCAGATACTCGCGGTTGGAGCGCGAGGATTCGGCGAGGTCGCCGAGCACGTCTTCGGCGCTGACGGGGGAAGGAGGCGGGTCGCCAGCGCTTCCAGCCGGCGAGAAGGAACATTGCTCATGAAACCTCCCGGCATCACCGTACGGGCTTCCAGCGCCGCCCCGCCGAGGCCGGCAGGCCAGGCCAGATGCTTTCGACGGTCTCGCACACCCGCCGCGACGCCGCCACCGATTCGCGCAGCGCGCGTTCGCCCGACGCCTGCAAGCGGAAGTGGCGCTTCGATCGGCCGCCACGTTCAGGCGTCGGGTTGGACAACCACGACGTGATGAGGGTCTTCTCCTCGAGCCGGTCGAGTGTCGCGTACACGGCACCGAGGGACACGGGCTTCGGCGCAAGCAGGCGGCCCACTTCGGCGTGGATCGTGACGCCGTAGGCGTTCTCCGCCAGCGCCAGGACGGCGGTCAGCACCACTTGCTCGAACTGGCCGACGGGCGCAACGGACTTCATTAGATATACATAGTAGATATAATGTGCGGGTGTCAACTCAGCGGACTTCGGCGAGGTGGCCAGTCTCCAGTCTCCAGTCTCCAGTCTCGATCAAGCTCGAGCGGGGCGCTCTCGATCGCTTGATCACGCTTGGCACCAATGAACAACTTGCGTCTTCCCTTCACTTCGTTACGAGATGAACGGAGCGGCTGTTCAGCAGGTTGGCGACGCAGCGCTGCTCACGTTCACCCTGGTCGTATGTAAAGGCAGCCCCAGCCGCGCAAGGTGCCGAAACGCGGCGTTAGCCGTCGGCGGGACCGGAGACTGAAGACCGGAGACTATGATTTCCTTGCACCGGCCTGACAAGCTGGGCTACCGTGCACCCGATCGGCGCCCGCCGACGTGGAGGAGATATGGCGCGTAATCGCTCGCTGGTCCAGGCGTTCACGTTGCTCACGACGGTTATGCTGGCGCTCCTTCATGCGTCGGCCCAAAGTCGAGGATCGACTCCAGCTCGGACTCCCGACGGAAAGCCAGACCTCTCAGGCACCTACTCGTTCAGCACGGTCACACCCCTCCAGCGGCCGGATGCGCTCGCGGGAAAGGAAACGCTCACTGACGAGGAGGCTGCCGCGTTCGAAGCCGCGGAGAACACACGGCTCAACCGGGACCTGTTCGATCCCGAAAAGGGCCAGCCAAGCGCCGGCTATGCGCCGCGTTCCCAGGGTGGCGTGCTGTCGTACAACGAGTTCTGGTACGAGCGCGGCAACAAGCTGACCCGGGACAGGCGCACCTCGCTCATCGTCGATCCCCCGGACGGACGAATCCCGTTGACGGATGCCGCGCGACGCCGGGTCGCCGAGATGCGGCGGCACTCTGACTCGGGCCTTGGCGACTCGTATGCAGACCGGCCTCTCGCCGATCGGTGCCTCCAGGGCTTCAACTCCGGCCCACCGATGACGCCTGGTTCGTACAACAACAACGTGGAAATCGTGCAGGCGCCGGGAGTCGTCGTCATCGTCAACGAGATGGTGCACAACTCCAGGGTCATCCCCACCGACGGGCGCCCGCACACCTCGCTGCGCCAGTGGTCGGGAGACTCTCGTGGCCGCTGGGACGGCGACACGCTCGTGGTCGAAACGATCAACTTCCGCCGCGAGACGAGCCTGCAAGGCTCCACCGCGAACACGAAGCTGGTGGAACGCTTCACGCGAATCGACGCCCAGACGCTCAAGTACGAATTCACCGTCACCGACCCGACCTCGTACACCCGGCCGTGGACCGCGATGATGCCGCTGACACGAGTCCGCGAACCGATCTTCGAGTACGCCTGCCACGAGGGCAACTACTCGCTGCGAAACATTCTCGCCGGTGCGCGCAAACAGGAGAGGGAGAAGGCCGAGCCGATCCGGTAGTCGGCCAGCGCCCCAGTGGCCTGGAGCCTGGAGCCTGGAGCCTAGAAGATCGTCGCGATCGACGCCTGCGCCAGATCCAGCACCGGCGTGGGCAGGACGCCCAGCCACACGATCACGGCGATGGCCACGGCCAGCGCCGCCATGCCCAGGCCGGCCACGCGCGGCAACGGCTCGGCCGGACCGCGCTCGGCCATGTACATCATCACCACGACGCGCAGGTAGAAGAACACGGAGATGACGCTCGTCAGCACGCCGACGATGGCGAGTCCGTAGTACCCGGCGCTCACCGCCGCGCTGAAGACGTACCACTTGCCGATGAAGCCCACCGTCGGAGGCAGTCCGCCAAGCGACAAGAGGCTGACCGTCATCAGCGCCGCCACGGCCGGGTGGCTGTGCCACAGGCCGGCATAGTCGCGCAGCTCGTCGTTTCCTTTGTCGCGCTGGCCCAACAGCGCAATTGCACCGAAGGCGGCGAGGTTCGTGACCGAATACGCGAGCAGATAGAAGAGGATCGCCGCCTTGCCGACGTTGTTGGCCGCCACCAGGGCGACCAGCAGATACCCGCCGTGCGCGATGCTCGAATACGCGAGCATCCGTTTGAGGTTGGTCTGCGCCACGCCAACCACCGTGCCCAGGACCATCGTGGCTACGGCCACCACCGACACCACCGGCGCCCAGTCGCCCTTGAAGGGCTCGAAAGTGGACAGGAACACGCGGGCGAAGGCAGCGAAGGCGGCCGCCTTCACGCCCGTGGACATGAACCCGGTGACCACGGCCGGTGCGCCCTCGTAGGCGTCGGGCGTCCACATGTGAAACGGCACGGCGGAAATCTTGAAGCAGAACCCGACGAGCAGAAGCCCAGCGCCACCAGGATGAGCGGGTTGTCGCTCATCGACTGGGCGGCCAGATACGCCCCCACGGCCTGCAGCCGCGTGCTGCCCGTCACGCCGTAGGTGAAGGCGATGCCGTAGAGGAAGAACGCGCTCGAAAACGCGCCCAGCAGGAAGTACTTGAACGCGGCCTCCGTGCTGGAGGCGTTGTCGCGGCGGATGCTCGTGAGCACGTAGACGGCGAGCGACAGGATCTCGAGCGCGACGAAGATGACCAGCAGGTCTGTGGCCGTCGCCATCATCATCATGCCGACGATCGCGAAAAGGACGAGCGCGTAGTACTCGCCGGCGGGCAGGCCATCCCGCTCCACGACGGGCGCCGAGAACAGCAGCGTCAGCGCGCCCACCACCACCAGGATCAACGTGACGAAGAGGCCGAAGTTGTCCGACGCGATCACGCCGAAGCCGGTGGCGGCGCGGTCCCAGAGCAGTGCCGAAGAGACGGCCGCCCCCGCAAGCCCGATCAGGCCCCACGCGGCCATGGGCATGCGCTCGTCGCGCTCGCGAAACGCCTCGGCCAGCAGGCTGACGAGCGCCGCCAGCGTCACGCAGAGCATCGGGACGATGGCGTCGAAGTCGGTGCTCAGCATGACTAGCGGGGCTCCGTCAGAAACTTGGCGAACTCCGCCCCGCCAGTCGCAGTGTCTCTTGGCCCCGCTTCCCGTGGCAGATCCACGCGCACGGGCCGGACGGCCTGCACGCGTTCCACGATCTTGCGCACCGACGGCTCCATCGGCCTCAGGAAGATCGACGGGAAGACGCCCATCACGATCGCAATCGCGCAGAGCGGGGCCACGCTGGCCCACTCACGCGGCTGCAGATCGGGCAGCTTCGCGTTCTTGGCGTTCGTGACGTCGCCCAGATAGACCTTTTGGAAGAGGCTCAGCATGTACACGGCCGAGAGGATGACGCCGAGGCCCGCCCCCACGACGAAACGCGGATCCCACAGGTACGCGCCCATCATCGTCAGGAACTCGCCGACGAACCCGTTGAGCGCGGGCATGCCGATCGACGCCAGCGTGATGATGAGGAACGTGGCCGTGAGCCGTGGCATCACGTTTCGCAGCCCGCCGAACTCGGCGATGAGGCGCGTGTGCCGGCGATCCGACAGCATGCCGACCAGGAGGAAGAGCCCGCCGGTGCTGATGCCGTGCGCCAGCATCTGGTACACCGCGCCCTGCACACCCTGCGTGTTCATCGCGCAGATGCCCAGGACCACGAAGCCCAGGTGGCTCACGGACGAATAGGCCACCAGCTTCTTCATGTCCGGCTGCACCATGGCGACCAGCGCGCCGTAGATGATGCCGATGACGGCGAGCACCGCGATCCATGGGGCAAACGTCACCGCCGCCAGCGGAAAGAGCGGGAACGCGAAGCGCACGAGACCGTAGGTGCCCATCTTCAGGAGCACGCCGGCCAGGATGATCGAGCCCGCCGTGGGCGCCTGCACGTGCGCGTCGGGCAGCCAGGTGTGGAACGGGAACAGCGGCACCTTGATGGCGAACGCCACGGCGAACGCCAGGAAGAACCACTGCTGCGTCTGGGGGGCAATCTCGAGCGCGTACAGTTTCAGCAGGTCGAAGCTGTAGGTGCCCGTCGCCTCGCTGTGCAGGTAGGCCAGCCCCAGGATGGCAATGAGCATCAGGACGCTGCCCGCCATCGTGTAGAGCATGAACTTCACGGCGGCGTAGATGCGCTGGTCGTAGCCCCAGATCCCGATCAGGAAGTACATCGGAATCAGCATGGCGTCCCAGAACACGTAGAAGAGGAACAGGTCCAGCGAGACGAACACGCCGATCATCGCGGCCTCGAGGGCCAGGATGAAGATCGAGAACTCCTTGACCTTCTTCTCGACGCCCTCCCAGGACGACAGGAGCGCTATCGGCGTCAGGAACCCGGTCAGCACGACCAGCAGCAGACTGATGCCGTCGATGCCCACGAAGTAGTCGATGCCGAAGGCGGGAATCCACGGCACGCGCTCGACGAACTGGAACTCGGCCGAGCCGGCGTCGAACGCCGCCCAAATCGCGAGCGTCAGCGCGAACTCCACCAGCGAGATGCCAAGCGCCAGCCAGCGGAACAGGCTGTCGCGGCGTCCGCCGGCGTTGCCGATGAGAAGCAGCAGGATCGCGCCGGCCAGCGGCACGCCCCATGACAGGGTGAGCAGCGGCACCGTTACCTCATCTCCACAGGTAGTAGCCCAGCACCAGCACTACGCCCACGAAGAGTGAGCTGGCGTAAGTCCGGATCGATCCGGTCTGCAGGCGGCGCAGCGTCGCGGCGCCCGCATCCACGATCGATCCCACACCGTTCACCGCTCCGTCGATCACCCCGACGTCCACTCCGCGCCAGAGACCCTCGCGTGACACGGCCTCCAGGGGGCGGACCACCGTGGCGTCGTAGATCTCGTCCACGTAGTACTTGTTGAGGAGCACGCGGTACACCGGCGCGAACGTCGCGGCAAGGGTCGCGGCCAGCTCGCGCCGCATCACCCAGATGAAGCACGCCACGGCGATGCCGGCCACGGCGATGCCGCTCGACACGGCCATGAGCGTCAGCTCCAGCGCCTCCTCCCCGGCCACCTCGGCTTCCACACCTTCCTCAACAGCGGCGGCTTCCCCGGCCACGGCTGGCGCTGAGAACGACGGCTCCAGCCACGTGGCCAGCAGGTTGTGGCCGCCGAGCGCATGCGGCACGCCGATGTAGCCCGCCAGCACCGAGCCGACGGCCAGGACGATCAGCGCGAACGCCATCGCGGGCGGTGCGTCATGCGGCGCCCCGTGCTCTGCGTGTCCGTGGTCTGCAGGGGCATGGCTCTGCGAGCCATGCCCATGCGCGCTGTGTCTATCCAGATTGGGCTCTCCCCAGAACGTCAGGAATACCAGGCGGCCCATGTACGTCGCCGTCAGCAGCGACGTCAGTGCCCCGATCACCCACAGGATCCGGTGACCTTCGGCGAAGGTCTCGAACAGCACTTCGTCCTTGCTGAAGAAGCCCGCGAGCCCCGGGAACCCGGCCAGCGCCAGCGACCCGATGACGAACGTCCAGTAGGTGATGGGCAGATAGTTCTTCAAGCCGCCCATGTTCCGGATGTCCTGCTCGCCGTGGAGCGCGTGAATCACGGCGCCGGACCCCAGGAACAGGAGCGCCTTGAAGAAGGCGTGTGTATACAGATGGAAGATGCCCGCGCCGAACGCGCCGACGCCCATCGCCAGGAACATCAGCCCCAGCTGCGACACCGTGGAGTAGGCCAGCACGCGCTTGATGTCGTTCTGCACGAGGCCAATCGTGCCGGCCATCAGCGCGGTGGCGGCGCCGATCACCGCCACGATCAGCATCGTCTCGGGAGCGTGGCTGAACAGCACCGCGTTGCGGCCGATCATGTAGACGCCGGCCGTGACCATCGTGGCCGCGTGGATGAGCGCCGAAACGGGCGTCGGCCCCTCCATCGCGTCGGGGAGCCAGGTGAAGAGCGGAATCTGGGCGGACTTGCCGGTGGCGCCGATGAAGAGCAGGAGCGTGGCGATCGAGAGGATGCCGAAGCCGGTTTCGGCCGGCATCGCGTCCACGCGGCCGGCGATGGCCTGGAAGTCCAGCGTCCCGAACTGCGCGAACAGCGCCAGCATGCCCAGGATGAAGGCGTAGTCGCCGATGCGGTTGACGACGAAGGCCTTCTTGCCGGCGTCGTTGGCCGACTTCTTCTTGAACCAGAACCCGATCAGCAGGTACGAGCACAGGCCCACGCCTTCCCACCCGACGAACATCACCGGGAAGCTGGACCCGAGCACCAGCACCAGCATGAAGGCGGCGAACAGGTTCAGGTACGAGAAGTACCGCGCGAACTCGCTGTCCACCTCGTCGTGCATGTAGGCGGTCGAGTAGATGTGGATCAGCGACCCGATGCCCGTGATCACGAGCAGCATCACGGCCGACAGCGTGTCGAGGCGGAAGGCAACGTCCACCGAGAAATCGCCGGACGCTATCCAGGTGTAGAGGGTCTGCTCCACCGCGCGCTCGGCGGGCGGCATCCCCGCCAGCCGCCACACGCTGACGGCCGACACACCGAACGACGCCAGCATCACGAACGAGGCCAGGCCGCCCGAGACGCCCTTCGACAGGCGCTTCCCCATCGAGGCGTTGATGGCGAAGCCGAGGAACGGCAGCAGCGGGATCAGCGCGAGCATGTCACCACTTCAGGGACGTGAACGCGTCCGGGTTCAGCGACTCGCGGTGCCGGAAGAGCGCGATGACGAGCGCCAGCCCGACGGCGGCTTCGGCGGCCGCCACGGTCATGACGAAGAACGTGATGATCTGCCCGTCCACGTCGCCGTGGTAGCGCCCGAACGCGACGAAGGTCAGGTTCACGGCGTTCAGCATGATCTCGACCGACAGCAGGACCGTGATCAGGTTCTTGCGCAGGAACACCCCCGCACTGCCGATCGCAAACAGCAGCGCCGAGACGATCAGGTAGTGTTCGAGAGGAATCACGAATCGCCCTCGCGACGCGCCAGCACCACGGCACCTACCATCGCCACGAGGATCAGGATCGAGGTAGCCTCGAATGCGAAGCCGTGATCGGTGAAGAGCACGCGTCCCAACTCGCGCACGGAGCTCACGGTGGCGGCCCCTGTTTGGCTACCCACCGGGGCCGTCAACCCAGTGGCCGTACTGAGCGCCCACACCAACTGCACGACGAGCAGCGTCGCCAGCACCGCGCCGACACGCGAGATACCCGGCCGGCGGAGCGGATGCGTGCGGTCCCATTCGGCCGCGTCCTCCTGCGGCGCGTTGAGCAGCATGACCACGAAGAGGAAGACCACCATGATGGCGCCGACGTAGATGATCACCTGCGCCATGGCGACAAACGGCGCGTCGAGCAGGATGTACAAGCCCGACAGACCCGCGAACGACGCAATGAGCATCATCACGCTGTACATCGGGTTGCGCTGGCCGATGACGAGCGCCGACGCCACGACCGCCAGGCCCGAGAGCACGTAGAAGGCCAGGGTCTCAGCCATTCAGATACAGCACCACCGCCGCGGTGACCAGCAGGTTGATGACCGAGGCCGGGAACAGCCACTTCCACCCGAAGTACATCAGCTGGTCGTAGCGGTAGCGCGGCAGCGTCCAGCGCGCCCAGATATAGGTGAAGAGGATGAGGCCGATCTTGCCGAGGAACACGGCCCAGCCCAACCAGATGGGCACGCCCGGCAGATGCCAGCCACCCAGATAGAGGTCGGTGGCCACGGCCGACATCGTGACCATGTTGATGTACTCGGCCTGAGGAAAGAGCGCGAAGCGCACCGAGCTGTACTCGGTGTTGAAGCCGGCCACCAGCTCCTGCTCGGCTTCAGGGAAGTCGAACGGCGCGCGGTTGGTTTCCGCCACGCCCGCAATCACGTAGATGATGAACCCGACCGGCTGGAGGAACACGTACCACTTCGGAATGACGCCCAGCCACGTGCCGGCCTGCGAGTCCACCACCTCGCGCAGCGACATCGAGCCGGCGAGCAGGATCACCGCCGCCAGCGCCGTCGCGTAGGACAGCTCGTAGCTGATCATCTGCGCCGACGCGCGCAGGCCGCCAAAGAGCGAGTACTTGCTGTTGGATGCCCACCCCGCCAGCACGATGCCGTAGACGCCCATCGAGGTCACGGCGAAGACCACCAGCACGCCCACGTTGACATCGGCCGCGCCGAGGCCCACGGGCTCGTCCAGAAGCCCGAAGAACGTCGTTTCTGCGCCCCACGGCACCGTGGCGAAGGCGGCGAACGCCGCGGTGACCGCCAGGATGGGCGCGAGCGTGAACAGCCACTTGTCGGCGCCCTTGGGCCGCAGCTCCTCCTTCATCAGGAGCTTCAGGATGTCGGCGAGCGGCTGCAACACGCCGTGCGGCCCGACCAGGTACGGGCCATAGCGCTGCTGCAGGAAGCCCATGATCTTCCGCTCGGCCAGCACCAGGATGGCCGACGCATTGATCAGCATGAAGAACGTGAAGCCGATGATCGCGAGCTGGATCGCGAGCCGCAGGTCCACTAGCGATACTCCGCCTGCGGTGCCCTAAATGTTGGCGGCATGCTCCGCTTCGCTAGTGGACGTGCAGTGTCTGATTGCCCCGCTTCGCGGGGCGGGACATCTTCCGGAGTGCGTCGGCAATCGATTTGAATGGTCACAATCATGCCCCAGAAGATGTCTAGTGAGCTCCCACCATCGGATGCTCGGCGCGCCAGGGTGCCGGCAGCGTGCAGCGCTTTTCCTTGATGTGCGCCTCGAACTCGTGGCGGAACAGCTTCAACGTGGTCAGCACCGGCGTGGCCGCCGCGTCGCCGAACGCGCACAGCGTCTTGCCGACGATGTTGTTGGCCACGCCGAACAGCAGGTCGATGTCCTTGGTGCGCCCCTCGCCGTTCTCGACCCGCATCAGCAGCTTGTACAGCCAGTCGCCGCCCTCGCGGCAGGGCGTGCACTTGCCGCACGACTCGTGGCGGTAGAAGTGCAGCAGGTTCATCGCCAGCCACACCATGCACACCGAGTCGTCCATCACGATCAGGCCGGCGGAGCCGAGCATCGACCCCGCCTTCTGCACGTGGTCGAAGCTGGCCGGCGTGTCCAGGTGCTCGTCGAGGAGCAGCGGCACGGACGACCCGCCCGGGATGATGGCCTTGAACTTGCGGTCGCCGCGCATGCCCTGCGCGTACTGATCGCCGTAGATCAGCTCGCGGAGCGTGGTGTGCATCGACGCCTCGTAGGTGCCCGGCCGCTTGACGTGGCCGCTGATGCAAAACAGCTTGGGGCCGCCGTTCTTCTCCGGCCCCATCCCGGCGAACCACTCGGCGCCGTTGAGCACGATCGGCGGCACGTTGCACAGCGTCTCGACGTTGTTGACCGTGGTCGGACACTGATACAGCCCGGCGACTGCTGGAAACGGCGGCTTGAGGCGCGGCTGCGCGCGCTTGCCCTCCAGCGATTCGATCAGCGCGGTCTCTTCCCCGGCTTCGTAGGCGCCGGCGCCGCGGTGGACGTAGACGTCGCAGTCGAACCCGCTGCCGAAAATGTTCTTGCCCAGGTAGCCGGCGCGATAGGCCTTCTCGATCTCGGCCTCCAGGACCGCCTGCACGTGGTAGAACTCGCCGCGGATGTAGATGTAGGCCACCTTGGCGCCGATGGCGTAGCACGAGATCGCGCAGCCCTCGATCAGCAGGTGGGGGTTGCGCTCCATCAGCACGTGATCCTTGAACGTGCCGGGCTCGCTTTCGTCGGCGTTGCAGCACACGTACTTGGGCTTGGGCGTGTCCTTCAGGACGAACTGCCACTTCATGCCGGTCGGGAACCCTGCTCCGCCGCGCCCGCGCAGCCCCGAGGCCTTCACCAGATCGATCAGCTCGCCCGGCTTCATCGTCAGGGCCTTGCGCAGCCCCTCGTAACCGCGCAGCTTCTGGAGATAGAAGTCCAGCGTGAACGAGTTGGGCTCCCGGATGTGGGAGGTCAGGACGGGTTCAAACGCCATGAGGCTTTTCCCGGTTTTCGACGTGCAGGTAACAGCCGGTCAGCGACGCGGCGCCGCGCGCGCGCAGCCCCTCCACGAACGCGGCCACCTGTTCCGGCGCCAGGTGCTCGTGCCAGTCGTCGTTCACCATCACCACCGGCGCCCGGTCGCACGCGCCCAGGCACTCGACTTCGATGACCGTGAATTCGCCGTCGGCGGTCGTTTCGCCCAGCTTGACGCCCAGCGCGTGGCACAGCGCCTCGGTCACGCGCTCGGCGCCCAGCAGCGCGCACGAAAGCGTGCGGCACACGTTCAGCACGCGTTTGCCGACCGGCTTCGTGTAGAACATCGTGTAGTAGGACACGACGTCTTCCACGTCCGCGGCGCTGCAGCCGATCTGCTGCGCCACGTGGCGCATGGCGGCGCCGGTGAGGTACCCCAGCTGCCCCTGCGCGAGGTAGAGCGCGAAGAGAATCGCCGACTTGCGCTGGTCCGCGGGATAGCGCGCCACGTTCTCGTCGAATTTCTTCTGGTTCTCGGCCGTGAAGGCGAAGGCCTGGCCCTCGTCGGCCAGCTTGCGCTCGGACCGGTGGAACCGGGCCGGCGCGTACTCCATCTGCGGATGAAAGCTCACCGGTCGCAGTCTCCCATCACGACGTCGTTGGAACCAATGACCGCCACCACGTCGGCGAGGAGGCCTCCCTGAACCAGGGCGGGCAGCGCCTGAATGGCCATGAACGACGGCGGCCGCATCTTCACGCGCCATGGGCGGTTCGACCCGTCCGACACGATATAGGTGCCGTGCTCGCCTCGCGGGCCCTCGATCGGCACGTAGGCATCGCCGGCCGGCACGGTGAACCCCTGCGAATAAATCAGGAAGTGCTGAATCAGCGCCTCCATCTCCGAGTAGACCTTGTCCTTGGGCGGCGGCACGACGCGCGTGTCGCCGCAGGCCCAGGCGCCAATCGGGGTGATCCGTGCGATGGCCTGGCGGCAGATCTTGATGCTCTCGCGCATCTCGGCGATGCGCACGCGATACCGTGCGTAGACGTCGCCTTCGGTCGCGGTCGGCACCCTGAAGTCGTAGGTCTCGTAGCCGCAGTACGGGAAGTATCTTGCGGACGTCGTAATCAGACCCGGCCGCGCGAGCAATCGGGCCCACCAGGCCCCAGCCGTAGGCGTCCTGCAGCGTGATCACACCCACGCCTTCCGTGCGGCGGCGGTAGATGTCGTTCTTCGTCAGCAGGCCTTCGAACTCGTCGATCTTGGCCGGGAACCGGTCCAGGAAGGCGTTCACGGCGTCGTGGAACCCGCGCGGCAGGTCCTCGCGGAGGCCGCCGACCCGGAAGTAGCTGGGGAAGAAGCGGAAGCCGGCGATGAGCTCGTTGATGTTCATCAGCAGCTCGCGCTCGCGCACGGCGTAGAAGAGCATCGAGACGGCGCCGATCTCCAGGCCGTGCGTGCCCAGCCAAATCAGATGGCTGGCCAGCCGCTGCAGCTCGGCGAGCAGCACGCGGATGTCGTTCACGCGCTGCGGCATCTCCAGCCCGAGCAGCTTCTCGACGGCGAGTGCGTACGCCAGGCTGTTGGACTGCGGGGCCAGGTAATCCATCCGCTCGACCAGCGGGATCACCTGCTGCCATTTCTTCTGCTCGGCGGTCTTCTCGATCCCCGTGTGCAGATAGCCGATGGTGGGAATGACCGACTGGATGACCTCGCCGTCGAGCTCGAGCACCAGGCGCAGCACGCCGTGCGTGCTGGGGTGCTGGGGCCCCATGTTCACGGTCATCGTCTCGGTGCGCATTTCAGGCATGGCTGGTCGTTGCCCGTCAGTGCGGCTGCGCGCGCTTCACGCGATCGCGTTCGAGGTTCGCGCGGAACTGCGCCTCGCTGACCTCGAGCGGCGAGTAGGTCTGTGTCGTTTTCTGGATCTGGACCGGGTAGTCCTTGCGGCCGGGGTGCCCCTCCCAGTCCTCCGGCATGAGCAGACGCCGCAGGTCTGGGTGGCCTTGAAAGACGATCCCGAACATGTCCCACACCTCGCGCTCGGGCCATCCGGCGCCGGGCCAGACACCCTGCACGGTCGGCACGACGCCCGCTTCCGCGGCGGCGGCGTTGAGGACCCGCACTTTCAGGCGCAGCCGCTGGCGATTGGCCACGGACAGGAGGTGGTACACGACCTCGAACCGCGGAACGCGCGGCAGATAATCCACCGCGGTCGCCTCGATGAACGCCTCGAACCTGAGGCTCGGCTCGTCGCGCAGGGCGCGGCACGTGCCCACCAGATGTTCGGGCAGGACGTAGAGCGTCGGAAAGTCCACGCTGACGCCCACTTCGTAGGTGGCGCCGGGCACGAGCGGATTCAGGATGTCGATGAGTTCGGCAGCGGTCATGCCCGGCTACATGCGCGAGCGCGCGATCTTCTGCTGCAACTGGACGATCCCGTAGATGAGCGACTCGGGCCGCGGCGGACACCCCGGCACGAACACGTCCACCGGCACGACCTGATCGACGCCCTGCACGATCGCGTAGTTGTCGAAGACTCCCCCGATCGACGCGCAGGCGCCCATCGAGATCACCCACTTGGGCTCGGGCATCTGGTCGTAGACCCGGCGCATCGCAGGGGCCATCTTCCGCGACAGGCGGCCGGCCACGATCATCAGATCCGACTGGCGCGGCGAGCCTCGAAACACCTCGGCGCCGAACCGCGCGATGTCGTAGCGGCTGGCGGCCATGGCCATCATCTCGATGGCGCAGCACGCGAGGCCGAACTGGGCAGGCCAGATGGCCGATTGCCGCGCCCATTGGACCAGCCACTCGAGCTTCGCCGTGATGATGGGCAGCTCGGGGTCCAACCCGTGGGCGTGGGGCTCCGGCGACGCCATCACGCAGCCCTCTGCGTGGTCTGCGTCTGGCCCTGGGGGCGGCGCCGAACCGCGGGACCCCAGTCCAGGACCCCCTTGCGCCACACGTACACGTAGCCCACCACCAGGATCATGAAGAACGTGAGAATCTGGAAGTATCCTGCCCATCCCAGATCGCGCAGGGCCATCGCCCAGGGGTACAGGAACGCAATCTCGATGTCGAACAGCAGGAAAATCATCGCCACGAGATAGAACTTCACCGAGTGCCGCTCGCGCGCGTTGCCCACCGCGGGCATGCCGCATTCGTAGGGCGCCAGCTTCTCGGGGGTGGGGTTTTTCGGGCCCAGCAGCAGCGACAGCCCGATCATCACGCCGGCAAAGCCCACGCCCAGGACGGTCATGATGAGGACGCCGAGCCAGCCGTCAAATGTCATCAAGGCCTCGCTCGTCTAGCGGCGCTAGAGTGCGCTTGTGAAGACTTTCGCAAACCCGTTCATGCTATAGAACGGCACCTCAAAGGTCAATTCTGTGAACGCGCTGATGACACGAGTGAACATGCGGCGAACGCATCGATGACAATCGCGTGGTTTCGGCCGTCGGCGGCCGCCGCGGACGGCGACAACGACCACCTGGCAGAGGTGGTCGGCACGCTGGGCGCTGCACACGCGATCGAGTACGTGGACGAGCGCCGGGCCCACGATTTCGTGTGGCAGCACGCGCGCGGATGGTTCGACCTCTGCGTGTACGAACTCGACAACACCGCGCGCCATCAGGTACATGTGGCCGTACCTGCTGCACTATCCCGGCGTCCTGGCCCTGCAGTCGTCCACGGTTCACGACGCGCGGCGCGCCCGGCTCGTCCACGAGGGGCGGCAGCAGGACTACCAGACGGAGGTGTCGTTTGCGGGTGGGCCCGCGCAGGTCCGCCCTCCGTGGCACATGGCGCGCGGCCAGTGGCCGATGCTCCGCGTACCGGTTGCTGCCTCGCGCCTCACAGTGGTCGCCGACGCGGAACTGGCCGCGGATCTGGCTGCCGCGATGCCGGAGGCGCGAGTGCGAGTCGTGGCACTCGGCGTCGCGGCGCCCCCGGCCGGTCAGCCCCGCGTGTCCTCTGGATCGGGAAACCTGACGGTCGGCGTAACCGAGACGTCACGGCGCGAAGTGGTGGAGCGTGCCGTGGCCCGCGTCGCGGCCGACGGTGCAGCCATCGATCTGGCCTCCGGGCCGGCCGCAGCTGATGCCGATGTGGTCGTGGCACTGCGATGGCCATTGCAGGGCCGGCCGCTCGTGACGGCGTTTCGGGCGCTCGCGCGCGGCAAACCCACAATCGTCGCCGAGACCTACAGCACGGCCGGATGGCCTGCCCTCGATCCCCAGACCTGGAGGGTCCGCGACCAGTCGCGGACGCCTGAAGAACCGGTGGTCGTTTCGGTGGATCCCCGCGACGAGGAACACTCGCTGGTGCTGGCCCTTCGGCGCCTGGCAGCCGACGAGCGTCTCCGCGCCGACCTTGGACGCGCAGCCCATGCGTGGTGGGCCGCGCACGCGACGCTAGAGGATGCCGCCAACAGCTGGCTGACTGTGTTGAACGACGCCTGCACGCTGTCCGTCCCAGCCCGGCCGGACGGCTGGCCCGCGCACCTGGACGCCGATGGCTCGCGCCTGACTCGGCGGATCCTGGCGGATTGTGGCGTGGACCGGGTGCCCTGGGAGCCTACTTGGCCAGGGCCTTGAGGCGCTTCTCGATCTCTGAAAGGGCCTGCCGGAGCTGATTCCGGCGTGCATCGTGCGTGGTGGCCTCGAGCTGACGTTCCATCTCGGTCTTGGCCAGACGCAGCGACTCTATCTGCCGGGCCTTCTCGGGATCGACCTTCGAGGGCCCGAGACGAGCCTGACGGCGCTCCTGTTCTCGCTCCTCCATGCGTTCGGCGAGACGAGACTCCGCATCGACTAGTCCTTCTCCAGCGTCACCCATTCAATCAGCTCGCTCCAGGTTCGAGGGTCCGTTTCCACCGCGGCGCACACACGGGGTGAAGATTGTATGCGATGCAAACCCCCGCCCCGCCGAAGGCGGGGCAATCAAACACTGCGTCTAGCGAGGCGGAACCTCGCTAGACCTTTTACGACGCGCGACGCGCGGCCGTTACATCAAGTGCAATGAGGGTTTACAATTCATGTCGTCGCCCCCACGATGTCCACCCAGTGTTCCTTTGATATCACATCGACCGTCGACCTCCAGGAGGTCGACAACGCGCTGAACCAGGCCCGCAAGGAAATAGCTCAGCGGTATGACTTCAAGGGCGCGAAGGCGTCCATCGAGTTCGACACCGCCGAATCGAAACTGGTACTGGTGGCCGAGGACGACTTCAAGCTGAACGCCCTGTGGGAAATCGTGCAGACGCGTCTGGTCCGGCGGAACGTCCCCGTCCGGAATCTCACGCGCGGCACCGTGACGCCCTCGGCCAACAGCACAGTCCGGCAGGAAATTGCGCTGCAACAGGGCATCCCGTCCGAAAAAGCCAAGGACATCGTCAAGTTCCTGAAGGACAAGAAGGTGAAGAAGGTGCAGGCGACGATCCAGGCGGATCAGCTCCGCATCACCTCCCCTTCCAGGGACGAGTTGCAGGACGTCATGCGGTTGCTGCGCGAAGCCGATTTCGGCGTGGCGCTGCAGTTCGGAAATTATCGGGGATAGTCAGGCCCCAGGCTCCAGGCCCCAGGGCTCACTTACAGACGAAGTTGGCGGCGTCGTCCACGCTGCCCGAGCCGCTGTAGATAGCCAGCCTGGGCCAGGCGCACAGCGGTCGCGTGCGATCCACCTTGCCCTCCCGCACGCGGGACGCCGGGATCTGCTCTGGCGCCCGCCCGCCGTCCACCCATGCGTCGAGGGCAGCCACCATGTCGAAGGTGCTCGTGCCGTTGCCGCCGCCGCAATGACCCATGCCCGGCACCATGAAGAGCCGTACCGCGTCCCGCGCGCCGGTGGTCTGCGCCTGCACCTTGCCTGAATACGTGACGACGTTGCCCGGCGGGATTCCGGGCTCGCCCCACCCCTGATACATGATCAGGCGGCCGCCGCGACCGACGAACGCGCCGAGCTTCGGGTCGTTCGCGTCGAAGATCTGGTGCGCGACGGGGTACGCCTCGGCCAGGTGGCTGTCGAAGTTCAGGGTTTTCGGATCCCAGTTCGGATCCTTGAAGACGATGTGCTTGAAGTAGTCCACCGCGTAGCCGACGGGTACCGGTGACCAGCCCAGCTCACTCCCCCGCTCGAGACCCGGAAAAATCTTCTCACCCGTCCGCGGATTGGAGGCGCCGGCATACACGCGCCGCACCGCGTCGACCTGCGCCGCCGTCAGGCACGAGACGTCGTCGGACCCCTTGCAGGCCAGCACACCCGGATCGAACGAGCAGGCGAGCGGATTCTCGATGATGCCGTCCGTCGCGCCATCGTTGGCGTCGCACGCGGCCATCGCTCCAGCGTGGATCGTCGCCAGCTTCTCCCGCGGGATGGCGCCTGGACCGACGGCAATTGCCTGGTGGATCCAGATCTGGCCAAACGCCTGCCTGGTCGTGAAGCTGGCCGGAGCGCCGGCGACGATGCCGTTGAAGTCCTCGGGGAAGCGCTGCGCGGCCGTGAGCGCCTGCCGGCCGCCGGTCGAGCAGCCGTTGAAGTACGCGAACCTGGGGGCCGCGCCGTAGAAGCCATCCACGACGCGCTTGGCTGCCACTGTGGCCTCGTGGATCGCGCGATACGCAAAGTCCACCAGCACGTCGTCGTTCGCGAAGGTGTTGGCGGCGGGCCCCGTGTGGCCGGTGTCGGTACTGGCGCTGGCATAGCCGGCCGCCAGCGCATTGGCCATCGCGGCGTAGCTGATGGTGCCCGCGAAGCCGCCGTTGCCGACCACCTGCAGCTTGCCGTTCCACCCGCTCGCGGGCATCCACACCTCGGCCTTGATGTCCGATTGCGGCGCCGGCTTGAGCGTTACGGCCACGCGGCAGAAGGCGCCGATGCGGCTGAACGGGCTCGCCGATCCCGCGCCGCCCGCTCGTCCGGGTCCGGCTGGAGGGGTGAAGGCGCCAGCCGCCACCTGCTGCGCAGCAGTCACCGAGCCGTGCGCAATGGCGATCGTCGTCAAGCTGTCGCACGACGCGGCGTGCGATGGCCGGGCTGCCACAGCGATGACCAACGCGGCACAGAGGACGATCGGGAGCGCGCGGGGGGTGACCATGCAGGGATTCTATCGCTCGCTGGCTCCGGGCTCCAGGCTCCAGGCCAACGCGCGTGGTACGCTGAACGGGTTCATGGTGGACGAGTTTTCCTCACCTCATATCAGCCTGAAGCGGCGCCGGGCGATCACGGCCGGCTTGCTGCTGGGTATGAGCCTCGCGGCGCTCGAGGCGACGGTCGTTGGCACGGCGATGCCCACGGTGATCACCTCCCTCGGCGGTCTGGCGCATTACAGCTGGGTCTTCTCGGCCTACCTGCTGACGTCCACGGCCTCGGTCCCGATCTGGGGACGGCTGTCGGATCTCTACGGCCGCCGCTTGATGTACCTGATCGCGGTCGTGCTGTTTCTGGTGGGCTCGGTGGCCTGCGGCGCTTCGGTCTCGATGCTGCAGCTGGTGGCGGCCCGGGCGGTGCAGGGCCTGGGCGCGGGCGGCATCATCCCGCTCAGCATGACCATCATCGGCGAGCTGTACACGCTCGCGGAGCGGCCTCGCTCGCAGGCGCTCTTCAGCGGCGTCTGGGGTGTGGCCAGCGTCGCGGGGCCGATCGTCGGCGGCTACATCACCGACGCCCTGTCGTGGCGCTGGGTCTTCTACATCAACATCCCGTTCGGCCTGCTGTGCACGGCCGTCATCGCCGCGGCCTACCCCGCGTCGAAGGTACTGCGCACGGTGAAGGTGGATTGGACCGGGGCGGCACTGCTCTTTCTCGGCGTCAGTGCGCTCCTGGTCGCCCTGAGCGGCGACGCGCCGTTGGTGCCTTGGCTGGCCGTCGCGGCGGCGGTGCTCGCCGCCTTCGTGTTCGTGGAAGCACGCGCGACCGAGCCCATCTTGCCTGTCGCGGTGCTGCGCCATCCCGTGATGTCGCGCACGCTGGGGGTGGTGTTCCTCGTCGGGTTCTCGCTCTTCGGCGCCATCGCGTTCGTGCCGCTGTTCGTGCAGACGGTCATGGGGGGCACCGCCACCCAGGCGGGCCAGGTGTTGACGCCGCTCTTTCTCAGCTGGGTCATCATGTCGGTGATCAGCGCCAAGGCCACGGTGAAGCTGGGCTACCGGGTGGTGTCGGTGACCGGTGGCGTGTTGATCGTCCTCGGGTTCGGCGGCCTGACGCTGCTGACCCCCGACGCCACGCGCGCGTCGCTCTTCGCCGCGTGCTTCGTGATGGGGGCCGGCATGGGTCTTCAGATGCTGTCGCTGCTGCTGGCCGTGCAGCATGGCGCCCCGCGATCGCAGCTGGGCATCGCGACGTCGCTCAACCAGTTCTCGCGCAGCATCGGGGCCGCCGTGGGCGTGGCCGTGATGGGGGCCATCCTGGCGCGCGGCGTGGCCGGTCTGCCGCTGCCGGGGACCGAGACCGCGTCCAGCGTGCTGCAGCTGTCCCCGGCGGTTCGGCTGCAATTCTTTGCCGCCCTCCACCGGGTGTTCGTGGCCGGCGCGCTGGTGTCGGTAGCGGGCCTGGTCAGCACGCTCTTCCTGCCGCACGTGGACTTCGGCCGGGGCGTGCCGCCGAACTCGGGCGAGGAGCTGCTGGCCGCCGAGATGACGAATCTCGAGCCGGTGGATGAGCCGGTGGCGGTGGTGGAGTAGAGAGCGCAAGGCAAAAGGCAAAGGGCAAAAGGCAAGGGCTAAAGGCGAAAGGCAGAGGGCAGAACGCTCATGACAACGACACGCGCTGTCGCAATCGCATTTGCGGTCTCGGTCTGCTGCATCGACCGTGAAGCGCTTGTGGTGAAGACGTGGGCGCAGGGATCCGGCGCGCGGGGGACAACTCCCGCGGCGCGGCCGCCGGCACCGGGCCTCGCGTTCGCCTTCGAGCTGCGCGCCACGGTGGCGGCGCCGACGGAACTCGGTCAGATCGCCAGCGGGCGGCGGCGCATCGTGGAGATCACGGGCGGCACGTTCGAGGGGCCGGGGATCAAAGGCAAAGTGCGGCCAGGCGGCGCGGATTGGCAGATCGTGCGTGCCGATGGGTTCACCGAGCTCGACACGCGCTACACCATCGAAACCGACAAGGGGCAGCTGATCTACGTGCAGAACGCCGGCATGCGCCACGCGCCTCCCGACGTGATGCAGAAGCTGCTGGCGGGCCAGGCGGTCGATCCGGCGCTCGTGTACTTCAGGACGGTGCCCAGGTTCGAAACCGCGGCGGCGGAGTTGCAGTGGCTGACGCGTGCGGTGTTCGTGGGCACCGGAGAGCGGTACCCGACCGAAGTCGTCGTCAGGTTCTGGCGGGTCGAGTAGATCGCTCCGAACGCTTCCTCACCGGCGCCGGGACAGCGCCGCCTTCGGCACCAGCACCTCCCCGGCAAAGATGGCGCGCGCGGTGCTGATGAGCGCCCCCTCGATCACGTCCTCGCGACCGTCCCGCGCCTCCACCGTCAGCATCACGGGGGCGGCGCCAGTCGGGTGCTCGATCAGCATACGGCGCTGGCGCGCCCGTGGGAATCTTCGCCACCTCGCGCGCCGGCCCTTCGGGCAGCAGACTCGCGGTGGCCACGCTCAACGCCGCGAACACGCCGATCGTCGCATGGCACCGGTGCGGGATGAACGAGCGCGTGGAGATGGCGCCGCCCCTGATCGGAGGCGCCACGAGGATCATCTTCGGCACGGTCTTCGCCTTGACGTCGCCCAGCTTCATCATCGGGCCTGCGGTCAGACGAATGACCTCGATCCGCGTCTTCAGTTCGGTGTCCGCATCCAGCGTGTCGCGCGACTCGTAGCCGGTACGGCCCAACTCGTCGGCGCGCATCACGACCACTGGCATCCCGTTGTCGATGCAGGTGATGCGCACCCCGTTCACCACGTCCACGGCATTGCCGGTCGGCAGCAGCGCCCCGCAGGTCGAGCCCGCCGTGTCGGAGAAGTTGAGTGCGATCGGCGCGGCGGTGCCGGGCACGCCGTCGATCGCGGTATCGCCGTCGTAGCGCGGCCGCCCGCCCGGCGTCTGCACGGTGGACACGACCGTCTGGCCGGTGTTCACCATGAAAATCCGAACCCTGGTTTCCGGGCCGTTGGCGGCCACCAGCCCGCGCTCGATCGCAAAGGGCGCCACTCCTGCCAGGATGTTGCCGCAGTTCTGCTGCGTGGACACTTCCGGCTGGTCCACCCACACCTGACAGAACAGATAGTCCACGTCGATGCCCGGCCGCGTGGACGGCGACACGATGGCCACCTTGCTGGTGAGGGGATCGGCGCCGCCGACGCCGTCAATCTGCCGCGGATCGGGGGACCCCATCACGGCCAGCAGGACGCGGTCGCGCGCGGCCTCGTTGGTGGGCAGGTCCGACGCCAGAAAGTACGCGCCCTTCGACGTGCCGCCGCGCATCAGCGTGCATGGGATGGCGGGCTGCATCACGGTTTCGTAGAGGGTGGGGTGTCCTGAAATGTGGAATTGGGGTCGGGCCTAATTGCCGAGTAACGCCTCCAATTAGGCCCGACCCCAATTCCACATTTCAGGACACACCACCCCTTCACTTTCGTGGGCCCTCGTAGTCCTCGATCGGCGGCGTGCCGTAGGTGTGAAAGCTCTCCACCGTCTTGAGCCCCCATGCCTGGCCCTTCTTGCGCTCGGCCTCGGTCCAGACGATCGGCTGCCAGTCCGGCGCCAGCATCAGGCGCGCGCCGGCGCTGTCCACCTCCACGCGGTTGCCGCCCGGCTCGATCATGTAGAGGAAGAACGTCTGCTGCACCGCGTGCTTGTGCGGGCCGGTTTCGATCTTGATGTCGTGCTCGAGCGCGATGTCCGCGGTCCGCAGCACCTCGTCCTTCGAATCGAGCGCCCAGGTGGCGTGATGAAAGCGCCCCACCGCCCCGTAGTGGTCCTTGGTGAAGGCCACGTCGTAGGTCTTGTTGTTCGAAGTCACCCAGGCGCCGGCCAGCGCGCCGCTGTCGAGCCGGATCACCTCGGTGCTGCGGAGCCCGAGCACGTCCTCCATGAACCGCTGCAGGCCCTCGACGTCGGACGTGAGCAGGTTGAGGTGATCCAGCCGGCGCACGCTGGCGCCGCGCGCCGGAAACCGCATCGCCTGGTTCTTCAGCGACGGCTTCAACTCGGGCGGCGGCCGGTACCACTCGGTCTCCCAGTAGATCTCCATGTTGTGGCCGTCCGACGTCTTGAACGAGTAGGCGCGGCCGTGCCCCAGGTCCCCGTCGGTCCAGCCCGTGCCGTAGCCCGCCTTCTCGATGATGCCGGCGCGCCGCTCCAGCGCTTCGGGACTCGACGCCCGAAACGCGAAATGTCCCATGCCGGCCGCCTTGGCGGCAGTCAGTTTCAGCGTGTGGTGCTCGTAGTCGTCCCACCCGCGCAGGTACACGGAATCGCCGCGTCGGGCCGATTCCGTCATCCCCAGCACGTTGACGAAGAAGTGCAGGCTCTCGTCGGGCTTCGGCGTCAGCAGCTCCACATGGGCCAGGTGCGCGAGATCGAACGAACGAATGGTTGACTGCACGAACCGACGGGCCTCCTCTACGGTGTCTTCGTGGTCTGCGACGGCGGCTGGCGCTCTGCCGCACGGGCGGCGCTCAGGATGTTCCGCATGGCCAGATTGCCCTCGTGGCAGGCGTACTCGTGGACTTCCTGCGAACGGTCCACCTTTGTGAGCGGCATCAGGTAGGTCCACGGCCGCGTCCACGTGCTCGGGTCGTCGAACGTGACGCGCCACTCCACCACGTCCTTGCTGACCGGGGTGAAGCGCTCGGTCATCACCACGCGGTCGCTGCCGCGCTGCGGCGCCGTTTCCGCTGGGAAGTTCCGCGTCTCGACCACCAGCGTGTCGCCCTCCCACCGCGCACGGGCGTCGCCGAGATACTGCCGGATGCCGGAAGACACCAGCGGACGCCGATCGAACGGGATGACGCGCGTCTCGTGGATCATCTCGTAGCGGATGGCGACGCTGTCGGGCGACTGCACGATCTCGTACCGGCTGCCGTAGCCGGCCGGCATCATCGACGCGGGGATCCCGCGCGTGATGCAGCGGTCGTACAGCCCCATGTCGAGCCAGCTGTTGAACGGGCCGTTGGGGTTGGCGTTGGTGCTGACCCCGCCCGGCACCCGTGGCCGCTTGCGCGCGGCCTCGGTCATCGGGGGAATCTTGCCCTCGGGCGGGTCCACCACGAGCCACGCCCGCTTGTTCTTGCGATCGAAGGTGTCGAAGATGAGGTGCGCGGGCGGACGCAGGCCGCCGGCAAACTCGTCGCCGCTGACGCCGTCCACGAATCGCTCGTTCCGCTCGCGTGACGATCCGCTTCAGCTCCTCGTCGGTCAGGCTCTCGTGCGAGCGTCCCTCGAGCGACGCCGGGCGCTCCATCGGCGTGCCCGTCTCGTCGTCGTTGGAATATGTGCCCTGCAGATCCGGATGGCCCCACGGCGTGCGTTCGGCCACATACGCGGCCGTCGAGCGCGATTGGCCCAGCACCGGCGGCCCGCAGAGCCCGAACGCCGCCGCCACGGCCGTCGCCATCGTCATCGCAAGCAGGGTCTTCATCGTCTTCATGGTTCGTCTACCTCTGATCGTCAGGCTTCCGGCTTCCGGCTTCCGGCATCCGGCTCCCGGGATCCGACTTCCGGCCGTCACGCGCGGCGACGCACGGGCTCGGGGGCAGGAACCAGCGCGACGCGGGCGCACTCGACGAAGCTGTCCACGAGCGGCTGGCGCTCGCTTTTTCGCGTCACCATCCGCACTTCGATGGTGGCCGCGGGATCCGACACCGGCACTACGGTGACGCCGCTCAGGGGATGGGGAGCACTGGTCGGCACGCCGTACCCGAAGTAGAAGCCCTTGCCCGATGCCACGAGCAGGATTCCGGCGTGGTTGAAGGGACCGGCGCCCGGCGTGGCCATCGTTCGCGGCTGCAGTCCGAGGGTCTTGTACAGGGCGAAGATCTGGTCGTACAGCACGGGCGCGTTGTGGCGATCCCAGAGCAGGAGCGTCGTGCTCGCCAGGTCGGCCATCGACACGCTGGACCGGTTCGCCAGGGGATGGTCGGCGGGCAGGATCGCCTGGATCCGTTCCTCGGCCACGACGTCGGACACCTGGAACTCCACGTCGAAGGGCGGGCGCGCAAACGCCACGTCGATGGTCTGGTTCCGGAGCAGCGCGTCCGAGTCGAAATGACAGTGGGCGTCCAGGGCCTCGATGAGCGTGTCGGGGTGCTCCTTGGCGAACTGCACCCGCGCCAGGTTGACGAGATCCCACAGGCCCCACCCGATCCCCACCCGCAGCCGCCCGCTTTGGGCCGCCTTCAGCTGCTCGGCCGCTTCGGCGAACTCGGCGGCCGCGAGATCCCACTGTCGCGCCTTTTCGAGCAGCCGGCGGCCGCCTTCGGTCAGCACGACGCCGTGCCGGTGGCGCACGAAGAGCGTGATCCCCAGCTCCTGCTCGAGCTGCTGAATCTGGCGTGTCAGGGGGGGTTGAGAGATGTGGAGGCGCTGTGCGGCCTTGGTCACGCTGGACGCGTCGGCCACCGCTATGAACGCTCGAATGTGCCTGAAGTCCATCGGGGCGCGGATCCTATACCAAACCGGTATGGCGGCGGAAGCAAAGATGTATTGGACACTTTGGGCCTGATCGGCGACCGTTTGTGACCGTCAGAGCACGGGCAAGCTCGTTCTGGTTCGGCGTATTAGGAGGCTGCATGAGGGGATTGAAGGCGTTACTTTGGGCGGCGGCGCTCGTCCTGGCGTTGCCAGGCGCGGCGCTTGCCCAAGCGTCGTTGGCGGGTCTAGTCAGAGACGCGTCCGGGGCGGTGCTCCCCGGCGTCACTGTCGAAGCCAGCAGCCCGGTGCTGATCGAGAAACTACGCTCGACGGTCACCGACGGGACCGGCCGCTACACGATTCCGGATCTCCGGCCCGGCACGTATCGGGTCACCTTCACGCTCCCCGGGTTCAGGCCCGTCGTCCGTGAGGGCGTCGAACTGAGCGGAACGGCGGTGTTCACCATCAATGCCGACATGACGGTCGGCGGCGTGCAGGAGACGATCACGGTCAGCGGTGAAACACCGGTCGTCGATCTGTCGTCCACGACTCGACAAGCCGTCATGGACCAGGAGGTCGTGACGGCGATTCCCAGCTCCCGAACCCCCTTCACCACGGGCGTGCTGATCCCGGGCGTTCGCAAGGGCGCGTTCACCGGTCAGGACGTGGGCGGCTCCGTCGTGCAGGAAGTGGCCTCGCTGGAAGCCAACGGTGGCCGAACCTCCGACCAGCGCATGATGGTCAACGGGGTCGCGCTCAGTTCGGGGATCGCCGGTGGATGGGGCGGTGGCGCGGTCCCGAATGCGACCGGGACAGCCGAATTCGCGATCGATGTCTCGGGCGTCGATGCCCAGGCCGCGACAGGCGGGGTTCGGATCAACTTCATTCCGCGGGACGGCGGCAACCGCTTCAGCGGAACCGTCTTCGGCAGCTACGCGACCGGGGATTGGGCGGCCGACAACTTCACCGGCACCGACGTCCAGCAGCGCGGACTGGCGGTCCCGGGAACGATCAAGGCGAACGGAGACCTCAATCCGGGCTTTGGCGGACCGATCAAACAAGACAAGCTCTGGTTCTTCCTGTCCGGGCGCCAGCTCTTCGCCGACAACTACGTGGCCAGCACGTTCTTCAACGAGAACGCGAACAAGCTGGACCGCTTCGACTACGTGCGATCGCCGAACCAGGCGATCCTCCATCAGGAACAGACCATCTACCAGGCCCGCGTGACGTGGCAGGTGAGCCCCAAGCACAAGATCGGCATCAACTTTCGACCAGGAGAACTTCTGCGCCTGCACGACCGGCATCGGCCCGGGCCCCGGCGGTATCGACCTCGCCCGAGGCCGGCAACGACCGCCGTTTCCCGCTGCAGCGTTTCGTCACCGTCGACTGGAACACGCCGGTCAGCAACAGGCTGCTGGTCGAAGCCAGCGGCATCCACCGCGTCGAACGGTGGGGCGGCATGGAACCGCAGATGGGTAAGCTGGGCAACATCGATCACCTGGAGCCGGGCATGATCTCGGTCGTCGACACCCTCAACCCTGTCACCGGCACGCCGCTGACGTATCGTGCGGCCGCGACCTACAACAACTCCTGGAATTGGAATCTCCACTACCGGGCGGCGGTGTCCTACATCACCGGATCCCATGCCTTCAAGGTGGGCTTCAACAACGCGTACCTGCATCACGACAACACGACCTACAGTGCGCCGGCGATGCCGTTCAGCTACAACTTCACCTCGATGGTGCCCACCGCGATCACCTACCGAATCGTGCCCCGCACGGTCGAAGTCAACGTCAATCGCGACATGGGACTCTTTGTCCAGGACAAGTGGACCACCGGGCGGTGGACGCTGGCGGGCGCCCTCCGCTTCGACTCCTTCAAGAACCGCTTCCCTGAGCAGGCGATCGCGGGCACGTTCTTCGGACGGAACCTGAACGTCTACGTACCCGAAGATCGACAACCTGAGCTGGAACGACGTCACGCCGCGGCTCGGCGCCACTTACGATGTCTTCGGCAATGGCAAGACGGCGTTCAAGGTGACGCTCAACAAGTACCTGGAGGGCCTGGGGACCACCGGATTCGGGGCCGCGCAGGTATCGGACGCGCCGAACCCGATCATGCGGCTGCGAACCAGACCACACAGCGGACGTGGGCTGACGCCGACCGCAACTTCGTTCCGGATTGCGATCTGAACAACTTCGCGGCCAACGGCGAATGCGGCGCCGTCGACAACGCAGCGACTTCGGCACCGTACATCCCGGGTACGAGCTACGATCCGGACCTCCTGACCGGGTTGGGGAAGCGGGCGTTCAACTGGGAGTTCACGACCAGCGTTCAGCAGGAGCTGATGCCTCGCATGTCGATCGACGTCCAGTATGCCCGGCGGTGGTACGGCAACATCCGCGTCATGGACGACCTGTCCGTCACGCCGGCCAGCTACACACCGTTCCCGTTCACCGCACCCTCGGACTCACGGTTGCCCGACGGCGGCGGCTACCCGCTGACCGGGATGGCTCTCAGCCCGACGGCCGCGCCGCAGAGCTATTTCGTCACGTTGTCGAACAACTTCGGCAAGCAGACCGAGCACTTCGACGGCGTGAACATCACCCTCAACGCCCGGCTGCAGAATGGGTTGCTCATTCAGGGCGGCGTCGGCACGGGGCGTCAGGTCCTCAACGACTGCGAGGTCGTGGACGATCTGCCCGAAATGCTCCATACGTTCTTCGGCGATCCGACGCGCGCGTTCTTCTTCGCCGCGCGCCCCAGGGAGTTCTGCGAGCAGAACAACGGCTTCCGCACGTCAGTCCAGGGGCTGGCGGCCTACACCATCCCGAAGATCGACGTGCAGGTCAGCGGGACGATCCAGAACCTGCCGGGCCCGGTCGTCCAGGCCAACGCGAACTACGGCGTCATTCCGGGCGTGGCTGGTTTCGGCCCGTTCATCCCGTTCAAGGCGTTCCAGATCGTCCAGCCGGGCGAGCTCTATGTCGAGCGCCTGAGTCAGATCGACTTCCGCTGTCTCGAAGATCCTCCGCTTCGGCGACGACCCGGACCAACGTGAACTTCGACTTCTACAACGTGATGAACTCCAACTCGGTCACCGGGGAGAACTTCGCGTATGGCCCGACGTGGAGGGCGCCGACAGCCATTCTGCTTCCGCGTCTCTTCAAGTTCAGCGCGCAGTTCGATTTCTGAGGCTCTAGGCTTTCGGCTCTAGGCTCTAGGCTTTAGGCAGAACCGGAACTGAGGCGGGTCCCAGGTGACTGGGACCCGCCTTTTTCTTTTCTAGCGAGCGCCAAGAGCCCAAAGCCCAGAGCCCGCGACCGCTCACGGCCTGCACGTCGCGCCGTCGTACTGCGGGGCGGCGGCCTTCAGACGCGAGACCTCGGGCGAGTCGCGGGCCGCCTGGGCGGCTGTCAGAGCACGCGTCATCCACGCTCGTGCCTCGTCGCACCGCTCGAGTTCGGCCAGCGCCATGGCGACCGTCTCTGCATGGACGGGCGCTGGATCGGACGCGTGGATTTCGGTCGCGAGTTCCAGAGCCCGGCGTCCGTCACGCAGCGGCCGATCGGGCGCTGACGCCAGCAAGCGCGCCAGCGTGGTTGCCGTCGGCAGCCGATCCGGAGCGCGGCGATTCGCGTCGTCGAGCAGCGTGAGCGCCTCACGGTAACGGCGCTGATCGGAAAGCAGGATCACCAGTCCCAGGAGCGCGTCCTCGTCGTCCCCATCGCTCGCGCGCATCCGGGTCAGGGCGGCGATGGCGGCATCGGCTCGTCCCAGGCGAACCAGCGCTCGGACCAGTTGGCGAGCGACGATCGCATCGTCCGGAGACTGGTCGAGGGCAGCCTGGAAGTGGAGAACGGCTTCGGCGTCCTTGCGCTCACGCGCCAGCAGCGCCCCCCAACTGGCGTGCGCCACGGCGTTGGTGGGATCGACACGCAGGGCCGCCTCGAACGCCCGCGTCGCCTCGACAGTGTTTCCCAGTTGCAGGTGGGCCAACCCGAGATTCACGCGAGGCGTGGCGCTCGTGGGCGCGGCGTCGACCGCCTTGGCAAACGCCTCTGCGGCCTCCTGGTATTGGCCCGCATCGTAGGCCCGCCGGCCGAGGACCACGAGCCCTCGCTCGCCACGCACGAGAGCCTGGAGACCATCCACGATCGGATCGCCCACGCGAATCGTGCCCGGCCCTCGCTTGTCCAAGTGCGACTGTGCGTCGGCCGCCCGGCCCAGGCCGCGGTACGCCATCGCCAGGGAGTAGTGGAGCGACGTCGCGGTGGGCACTCGCTGCAGTGCCAGGTCGAAATGCCGGGCCGCATCGCCGAACCGTCGTTCGCGAATCGCCACCTCCCCGAGCCCCTTCTGCGCCAGGGCCGGAAAAATCTCGAGCACCTGCTCGAACTCCTGGCGGGCGTCTCGAAGCTGGTTCAGACCGAGATACACGTCGCCCAGCCTGACGGTCGCCGCCTGGTCGCCCGGCTGGTTGCGACGCGCGGCCGTGAACTGCTCGACCGCGTCGTTCAGGCGGCCGGTCTGCTGATAGAGATAGCCCAGCAGGTGTGGCCACCTTGCGTCGCCGGGTGCCAGCCGAATCGCATTCGCATACGACAGCTCGGCGGACTCGAAGAACTCGTACACGTGGAGCACCTGGCCGAGGGCTCCGTAGGCGTCCGACAGGTCCCTCGCGCCGGCTCGTGCCTCCGTCGCCAGCGCGCTGACGCGCTGGCTCTGTTCCCGAACCTGCGCGGCCACGGCCGGCTCGAGGTCGTCGACTGCCGGGAGAGGAATCGGCTGCAAGGTTCGCCCCGCCGGCGCCGGAATCTCGACCAGCGCCTGCGCGGCCACACCCGATGCGCCGGCCGCAAGCGTCGCGCCGGCCACGACCGCCGCCTGGACACCGCGGCAGGCCCTCGAACAGCCGCGGCGCCAGCCGCGCCGCCACGGGCCGGTCACTTCCCTGCCCCCGAAGCCATCCGCGCCGGCTTCCCCGGCTCCAGCACCCAGTACCGATCGACGGCCAGCCCACGGAACTCTTCGACAGGTCCACCGGGCCACTGCACGCGGATGGTCCGGGCCGCCGCGTCACCGCCCAGCCCGAAGACGACACGCGGATCGCTGGCCGAGGCGTAGCTGCCGTCGGTATGCACCACGCGGGTGATGGCGCGTCCCGCGGGACCAACCAGCGTTACCCGCGACTGCAGCGCGTCACGAGGATGGCGCCTGTCCATCACGCGCACACCCAGCCAGTGGCGGGTCGAGCCCACCTGATTCATCAGCACGCGCGCGGGACCGTTGTTGTTGAACACCGACCACGTCCACGCCGCCGTCGTTGTCCAGATCCCCCGTGGCCACGCCCCGCCCCACCTGAAGCTGCGCAAAGGCCGGCCCGGCGGCATCGGAGACGTCGACGAACCGACCACGCCCGTCGTTCCGAAACAACTGGCTCCGTTGCTTGAGCGGATACGTGTCTCCGCGCCTCGCCTGCGCGGCGAGGTGCCGCACGGCGCCGTTCACCACGATCACATCCAGCCAGCCGTCGTTGTCGTAGTCCAACAGGCGCGTTCCGAATCCCGTGAAGCCCAGGCGGAACAGCCCCGCTTCGACCGTCCGATCCTCGAAGACTCCCTTCTCGACCTGGCGGTAGAAGGCATTGCCTTCGTTGTCGAGGTTGGTGACGAAGAAGTCCTGGTCCCCGTCGCCGTCCACATCGCCGGCGTCGATCCCCATGCTGCCCTGCGCTTGCCCGGTCCGGTTCACGGCCACGCCCGCCAGCGGCGCCTCGTCGGTGAACCGGCCCGACCCCCGCGCGTTGATCCACAGATGGTTGGGATCGCCGTCGTTGGCCACGTAGAGATCGGTCCACTCGTCCCCGTTCACGTCCGCCGCCAGTACCCCCAGGCCGCGCCCGCCGGACCGCGCGAGCCCGGCTCGAGCCGACACGTCCGAGAACGTGCCGTCGCGCTCGTTGTGCAAGAGCCTGGCGGGCACTGCATCGTAGACAGCCGGGTTGCAGTAGTCGCGCGCCGAGCTTGCCGAGAAGCAGCCGCGCTTCATGTCCAGGCCGAAGTTGACGTAGTGGACGACGAAGAGATCCAACCAGCCGTCCGCGTCGTAGTCGACGAAGCTGGCGCTGGTGCTCCATCGGGCGTCGTTGGTGCGGGATGCCGCGGTGACATCGCGAAAGGTGCCGTTGCCGTTGTTTCGCAGCATCTGCGCGGCGCCCAGACCCGTGAGATACAAATCCGCCCAGCCGTCGTTGTCGATGTCCCCGACGGCGGCCCCCATCCCGTACCCCGTGGCCACGATGCCGCTTCGCTCCGTCACGTCGGTGAAGTGGAGCCCGCCCGCGCTCGACAGGTCGTTGCGAAAGAGCCGGCTTCGTAGGCAGGGCTTCGCCAGCGGCCGCACCGCGCCGAAGCGGACCGCTCTGCACCGCGAACAGATCGAGATCCCCGTCGTTGTCGTAGTCGAAGAGCGCGCCCCCCGCGCCGATCACCTCCGGCAGCAGCAGCTCCCCGGTCGCGCCGTTGACGTGAACGAAGTCCAGCCCGACGTCAGCAGTCCGGTCGGCGAAGGCCGGTGCGGCCGCGCGACGCCCGTCCTGCGCGGCGGACAGAGCCGCGCACGCGCACGCAAGGACGACACAGGCTCCAGGCCCCAGGCTCCAGGCTCCAGGCTTCATTCGGATGCGGGCGACGGATGATGCACGGGATCGTCGTCGGTCCAGGGCACGCGGCACGGCTGCCTTGCACGATATCGGCGGAGGTTCACCGCGAGCGTGCTCGCAAGGTCGCTGCGGGCGCCCTGTGACGCCGCGATCGCGTCCTGCTGCCACTTGACCGCCTCGTCGAACCGGCCGGCTTCGGCCAACGCCATCGCCATGGTCTCGGCCATCGCGGGCGTCCGCACTGTCTTCAGCAGCGTCGCCATCATGGATTCGGCCCGTGCCCCGTCGCGGACCCGGTCGTCCGGCGCCGCCGCCAGCAGACGTGCGAGTGCGTGGGCGAAGCCCAGCTGATCGGGAAAGGCCTTGACCGCCTGCTCCAGGCGCACCCGCGCCTCTTGATAGCGGCCCAGCCGCACGAGTCCCATCGCCAGCCCGAAGGCCGCCTGCGAGGCTGCCGGGCTGGATTGGAGCACGTACTGGTAGTGCGGCAGTGACTGCTCTACCTGCCCGTTCCGGCGAAGCGCCTGCGCCAGACCGAAACGCGCCTCGAGGTAGGCGGGGTCGCTCGTCACCGCGGCCGTGAACGCCTCGATCGCCTCGCGGTCCTGGTTGCGGGTCTCCAGAATCACGGCGATGCCGAAGTGCGCCTTCGCCAGCGACGGGGAAAGGCGCGTCGCGGCGCGGTACTGAGTCAAGGCACCCTCGGCGTCGCGCTGCATGTAGAGGGCCGTGCCCAGGTTCAACCGCGTCAGGGCGTTGCCTGGCTCGAGCGACACGGCCTTCTGCAGATTGGCCACGGCTTCTGGCCATTGCCCCGCGTCGATGGCCTTCGATCCTCGTGTCTCGTAGGCGGCGGCGTTCTCGAGCAGGTTCCCCAGCTCTTCGAGAATCCGATCGGTAGGCGGCAGATCCACCTCCCCGCGCAAGGCCAGGTGCTCCTCGGCCTTGCGGCGGTCACCGAGGCCCCGATACGCCAGCGCCAGCGGATAGTGAATGCGCGTGGCCTGGGGTCCACGAGCCAACGCGGCCTCGAGGTGCATGACCGCCTGCGCGTAGTCCTGGCGTGCCAGCGCCAGCCGTCCGAGCGCGAACCGTACGGCGCCGCTCTCGGCATCGAGCGATTGCGCCTTGAGGAGGAGCGGCTCGGCCTGGTCGGCCTCGTTCTGCGCCAGGTGCATGTCGGCCAACCACACGAGCGTGGGTACGTGATTGGGCGCCAGCTTCAATGCGGCGGCAAAGGCGCCCTCGGCCTGTGGGATTTCGTTCTTGAACCGGAACACATGGCCAAGCAGATACGGCCATTGCATCTCGCCCGGCTGCAGCAGCTGCGCATTGACCAGGCTCGCCTGAGCGGGGTCGAAGAACTCGGCCGCGATGAAGAGCTTCGCCGTCTCGCCAAAGGCATTCGCCAATTCGGCCGGCGCGGTGTCGGCTCGACCCAGGGCGGCCTGCAGCGAGCCGAAGCGCGTTCGTATGCGCTCCTGGACCGGCGCCGCCGCTCGCGACAGGTCGGGCAGCGATACCGCTTGCAAGGCCGGACGCGCAGGCACGCTCCCCTGGCGATCGGCTCGGCAGCCAATCGACGCGCAGGCGAGCGAGGCCGCCAGCACGACACCGATTGCGCGTGGCGCCATCACCGGCCCTGGCCCTCGACCAGCGTGGTGTATTGGTCCACGGGCACCTGCGTCCACACCTCGGTCGTGCCGGCGGGCCACCTCACGCGCACGGTGCGGACATCCGCCGAATCGGCCAACCCCACCAGCACCCTGGGATCGTTGGCGGAGGCATAGCTGCCGTCGGCACGGGCTCGCCGCCACGCTGATCGGGCGCCCGGCCGCAGGACCTCTGCCCGCGCTCCCAACATGTCGCGCCCAGAGGCGCCGGTCAGCCGCAGGCCGACCCAGTGACGACGCGCCGTACGGTTGACGAGAAGTCGCGTGGGTCCGTTGTTGTTGCCCACCAGCACGTCCACGTCCCCGTCGTTGTCGACGTCGCCAAAGGCTGCGCCGCGACCAACCTCCGAGAGCGCCATCGCCGCCCCGGCACGAGCGGTCACGTCCTCGAAGCGGCCCTCGCCCCGGTTCTGAAGGAGCAGTTTGCGTTGGTGGAGGGGCAGCGGCGCGCCCGCCTGTCGAAGGCTCTCGATGACCTGCACGGCGCCGTTCACCGACAGCAGATCCAGGCGGCCATCGTTGTCGAAATCGAGCCACGCCGTGCCGAAACCGGTGAACCCCAGGCTGGCAGGTCCCAATCCCGATGGCGCGCTGTGGTCCTGGAACAGCCCCGAGCCATCGTTGACGAAGAGGTTGCTCCCTTCGCCCGTCAACTCCGTGATGAAGAGGTCTTCGTCCCCGTCGTCGTCGAAGTCGCCGGCGTCGACGCCCATGCTGGCCTCCGCCTTGCCGGTCACGGGCAGCGCCACACCCGACAGCAACGCCGCATTCTCGAACCCGCCGTTCTGCCGGTTGATCCAGAGTTGGTTTTCCTTGCCGTCATTGGCCACGTAGATGTCGAGCCACCCGTCCCCATTGAAATCCGCGGTTGCCAGTCCAAGTCCGGGTCCGTATTCGCGTGCGATGCCGGAGGTGACGCTCACGTCGGCGAAGGTGCCATCCCGGCGGTTCAGATACAGCCGGCCTGGCAACGGCTGGTAGCTGTCGGGCGTGCAATAGTCCCGCGCGCCCGTGGCGCTCGCGCACGGCGCGTCGTTCTCCACGCTGTAACGCAGATAGCTGGCAACGTACAGATCCAGCCAGCCGTCCCGGTCGATGTCCACAAACGACGCGGAGGTGCTCCAGGACGTATGGTTGGTTCGGCTGCGCGCCGATCGATCGGCGAAGGTGCCGTCGCCGTTGTTGTGCCACAGCTCGTTGGGCGCATTGAACTTGGTCAGGTACAAATCGACGCGCCCGTCGTTGTCGACGTCGCCCGCAGCGACGCCCATCCCATACCCGCGGGGAGCGATGCCGGAAGCGGCTGTCACGTCCACGAACTTCAGGCGGCGTGTTCCATCCGGCTCAGCCGCCACATCGTTCCGGAAGAGTCGATCTCCCGAAGGAAGCGGGGACCCACCCCTCCCAGCGGCGGCCACAAGCAGCTGGCCCTGCACCAGGTACACGTCCAGGTCGCCATCGTTGTCGTAGTCGAAAAGCGCCACGCCGGGAGCCAACACCTCGGGCATGTAGAACTGTCCGGACATGCCGTTCACATGGGTGAAGTCGAGCCCCGACTGACGGGCCTCGTCCACGAACCAGTCGGGGGTCGCCGGCAGCGGTGTAGCGCGCTCGACCGGCCGGCTTGCGTCAGGCTGGCCGCAGCCGGCGATACACACCGCCACCAGCGCGGTCGCGACTGCGAAACGCAAGGGTCAGCGCGGCGCCGTGCGCTCGGCTGCCCGCGCGCCGCTCAGGATGTTCCGCATCGCGTTGTTGCCCTCGTGGCACGCGTACTCGTAGAAGCCGTAGTCGTCGTCGCGCTCGAGGGGGAACGTGACCGTCCACGGCGCGGTCCACGTTTTCGGGTCGTCCACGGTTGCGCGGTATTGGAGCGTGTCGCGGCCCGTGCGCGTGAAGCGCTCCACCATGCGCAGCGCGTCACTCGGCGGCCGGAGGCGGCCGTTGCCCGTCACGCCGATGACGCCGTTGAAGTTCGTGGTCTCGACCACCAGCGTGTCGCCCTCCCAGCGCCCCCGCGCCTCACCAGAATACTGGCGGATGGCGCCGTGCACCGCCGGGCGGCCGTCGAGCGGGATGACCCGCGCCTCGTGGATCATCTCGTAGCGGATGACGACGTAGCCGGGCGCCTGCACGACCTCGGTGCCGTTGTTGTAGACCACGGGCAGGATGCCGCCCAGCACGCCGCGCGAGATGCAGCGGTCGTAGGTGTCCAGGTCGTTCGGGGCATTGAACGGCCCCGCCCCGGTGCTGCTCCGCCGCGCGCGATCCGCCATCCGCTTCTCGCCGTCGGGCGTCATCGGCGGCATGCGCCCGTTGGCGGGCTCGACGATGAGCGACGACTGGCGCTGCGGCCGGCCACGCTCACCCCAGTGCGACGGCGGCCCCGTGCCGTCGCCACCGCCACGCCCGCCGGCCGCCGGGGCCACGAACTCTTCGTCGTCGGCCGCCGCCTGCCGGGCGTTCTGCGCCGCCCGGGACGTGAACTCCTCGTCGGTCAGGGTCGCCCGCGTCCCGAGTTCCACCGGGCGCTCGAGCGGCACGCCCACCATGTGCGTGCTGGGCCAGATGCCTTGGAGGTCCGGGTCGCCCCAGGGGGTACGCGGGGTCACATAGCCGCTTTGGGCCAACCCGAAAGTCGAGAGTAACAGGGTGACCACCGCGACCAGCAGTTGCGGTCTTGGTTTGTGAATTGTGAATTGTGAATTGTGCATTGTCTTCACGCCGTCATGATGGCCGTCACCGTCGTCCGGTAGGCGGCCTGCTCGTACGCGTCGCGCATATCGGCCAGCGGCACGACCGTCGTCGCCAGCGCCGCGGCGTTGTACAACCCCTTGTCGAGCATCTCGACGAACCGGGGGATGTCGCGCATCGGGCTCGCGCCGCCGGCCTGGCCGGCATGATGCGTCCGCCCACCGATCGTGAACATCACGGCGGGAAGCGAGATCGTGCCGCGCGGCAGACTGGTGGTCACGATGTGCCCGCCCGGCGCGCACATCTCGTAGGCCTGGCGCAAGGGCAGGATCCCCGTGGGATCGGGCCCGGCCTCCAGCTTGGGTGCCGCGGCGTCGGCGCCAACAGCCTCGATCACGAAGTCGGCGCCGGCGCCCCCGAGCAGGCCGCCGGAGTCGCGCCCGCCCGCCCACAACCGGTCGTTGGGTGTCGCCGTCAGCTCCCGCACGCGGGCGACGAGCTTGTCGCCCTCGACGTTCGGATCCAGCAGGTGCGTGGCCCCGACGCGCATGGCCAGCTCGCGCCTGGCGCGAATCGGGTCGATTGCCACGATTGTGGACGCCCCCGCGATCCGTGCGCCCTGCACCGCGCTCAACCCCAGCGGCCCGCACCCGACCACGGCGACGCTCGATCCCGCCTGCACCAGCGCGAGGGCCGGCCCCGTCGTGGCGCCCAGCCCGGCCACGCTGACGCAGCTGCACACCATGCCCAGCGCCACCGGCGCCGCCTTGGTGAACACAGGCACCACCCATTCCTCGAACGTGACCATCAGCTCGGCCAGGCCGCCGATGTGGGAGTTGGCGTACACCGGCGTGCCGTCGCGCATGTCGGCCATCGCCACGAGGTCGTCGGGCCCTTGGCGTCCAAGGAACTGGCACATGTCGGCGCGCCCGCGCAGGCATTGGTAGCACGAGCCGCATTGGGGGGTGCCCGAGACGCACACGCGATCGCCCACGCGCACGCGCCGTACTTCTGGACCGACAGCCTCCACCACACCGACGCCGCCGTGCCCTTGGATGAGCGCCATCGACGCGAGTCGTCCGGGACCGGTCGCGCCCGCTGCAGGCGGAACCGCGGGACGCGGCGGCTGCGTCGCGCCGGCCGGTGGCGCGAACGCTGGATTCGGAGGCAGGCCCAGCACGACGCCCGCGTTGGAGTAACAGAGGTTGGTGGCTTCGGTGCGGACCACGACCTGGCGTCCGCCGATGGGGCGCAGCGTCAGCTCCTGCAGCGTCGTGCGTCCGGATCCGGCGCCGCGCGAAACCCAGCCACGGAAGCGCCGGGCCGTGACCACGGCGGGAGCGCCCTGCGCGGCAGCCGAAGCCTGGGGGGCAAGTGCGGCGCCGCCCGCGGCGGCAAGACCGAGCGACAGCACGCGCCGGCGGGACGTGCGCGCCCCTCTCATCGTCAGTCCACGATGGCCTGCCGGATCGCGGTCTCGACGTCGCGCTGCAGCGCGCCGTTCGGCGTCTGGATGAAGACGACGGTGACCAACTGCTCGGCCGGCTCCACATTGAAGTTGGTGCCGAAGCCGCCCGCCCATCCCCACGCGCCCTTGGATTGCGGCAAGCCCGAGGCGTTGGGATCCTCGTTGACCTGCACGCCCAATCCGAAACCCATGCCACGTGGCGGCCGGCCGAACTGTCCGTTCACCATGTCGCCCGTGTGGTTCGTGGTCATGAGCTGCACGGTGCGCGGACCCAGGTACCGGCGGCCGTCCAGCTCGCCGCCATTCAGCATCATCTGCGCGAACCGCGCGTAGTCCTCGGCGGTGCTGACCATGCCGCCCGACCCGGCGAAATACGTGGTGCTGCTGAGGCCGCTCTGATTCGGCGTGCGTTCGAGCGCGCCGGCGGGCGTCCGTTGGTACAGCGTCACCAGCCGCGACGCCTTGTCGGGCGGCGCGAAGAAACCGGTGTCCTTCATCCCCAGCGGGTCCAGGAGCCGCTCGCGGAGAAAGCGGTCGAACGGCTGGCCCGAGGCCACTTCGACGATGCGGCTCAGCACATCGAATCCGGCCTGGCCGCTGTAGCGCCACAGCGTGCCCGGCTGGAAATCCAGCGGAACGGTGCCGAGTTTCGGGATGTAGGTCGCCAGCGTGTCGGTGGGCTCGCGTCGCGGCGCCGCGGAGCTGCCCAGACCGCCACTCATCAGGCCGGAGCCATGGGTCAAGAGATCACGGACGGTGATCTCGCGCGATGCGGACACGGTGTCGAATTCCGGTGCCGCGCCTCCCCGGCCACCCGCGGGCGGACCGGCGCCCGCGCCTGGACGCGCAACGGCCACTTTCATGCTCTTGAACTCGGGGATGAACCGGGACACCGGATCGGTGAGGCGGATCTTGCCTTCCTCCACCATCATCAGCACGGCCACGGCGGTGATCGGTTTGGACGTGGAGGCGAGACGGAAGATGCCGTCCTTGGGCATCGGCTTCTTCGACTCGACGTCCATCAGACCGTGCGCCTCGAAGTGGACGATCTTGCCGCGACGCGCCACGAGCGTGACGGCGCCCGACGGCGACCCCGCGTCGAGATGGCGCTTCACCGCCTCGCGGACGCGCGCCAGCCGCTCGCTGGAGAATCCACCTTCTTCAGGCTTGCCGACGACCAGCGACGCCGCGCCGAGCGGAAGCACGACGGAGCTGACGGCCACCAGAGCGGCCGCGATGCGCAGTCTCATCTCAAACCCCTTGGACCACGTATTAGGCCCGACCCCAATTCCACTATTCAGGACACGCGGCACGCCACCGGTGCCCACTTCGAGCCGTCGGCTTCCTTCTTGAAGCTCGAGCTCGTGATGAACGGCTGGGCCAGGTACTGCGGGTCCTCGACCACGGTCGTGACGGTGAACCAGTCACCGGCCTGCGCGTGGGTGAAGCGCGTGAAGTACTCGGTGATGACGGCGTTCTGGCCGTAGGGGACGCCATTGCGCCGCAGCCATCCGCCCGTGTGATTCGTGGTCGTCACCTTCAGCGATCCCCACCGCTGGCCAGGCACGGCGTTGCCGCCGCGCTCCATGAAGGCATCGAACGCGCCACCGGCGCGCTGCCACTCGGCCACCGAGGTGCCCTGCAGCGATCGCGCGCCCGGCGCCGACGAAACCGGACCTGGCGCCGCGCCAGGAGGCGCCGCAAACCGCAGGAGCCGCGTCTGCTGGCCGGCATCGCTCTCGATCTTCAGCGTGCTGTCGTCCTGCCAGGTGATGCGCAGGCGTCCGGGCATCCGCATCAAGCCGCCGACGCCATAGGCCTCGCACTGACCGTCCTTGGCTTCGGTCCACGTGTCGGCCGCCTGCCGGCCCGCCGGCGTCAACGGGACGCTGGCGTAGTCGCCCTTGGGCGGTGTGCGCATGCGCCACTGCCAGTCCTCGGTGACGATCGACACCCAATTGCCGGCGAGGTCCACGGGCGCCGTCTGCCGGGCCGGGCCTGGCGGCGGACCACCGCCGCGGCCACGCTGGGCAAGGAGCTCACCGCCCGCACCGAACACCAGCACCGCGGCGACAATCGCCGCGAGCGGTCCTGCCACGCTCTGCACCGCCCTCATTGGCCGCTCCTGTTCTGGTTTCGATTCTGGGTCCGGTTCCGCTGGTTGCCCGCAGGCGGCGGCGCCGGTTTGTGCTTGGCGGCCATTTCCTTGTAGATCGTTTCGATGAACGCGTTGGTGGTCCAGAAGCCGGTGTCGGACCCATAGCGCCCGTCGAAGTCGAGCGTCGGCTTCTTCTCCTTCACCTGGTCCACCGTCATCCCGCGCTTCACGTACTCGCGGATGCGGTCGCGAACGATGGTGGCCATGTCGCGGTACTCGATCACGTCCTGCTCGTCCGACAGCCGCCCGTGACCGGGGATCACCAACGTGCCGCCTTCGTTGACGTTGCTGGCGACGGTGATGTCCATGATGGCGTTGAGGGCGTCGATATAGCCGTCAATCGACCCGCCGTTGGCCACATCGATGAAGGGATACATCACGGTCGTGAAGAGGTCTCCGGTGGAGACCACATCACTGCGGCGGAAGAACACCACGCTGTCGCCGTCGGTGTGGGCGTTCGGCTGGTGGATGATCTGCACGGCCTCGCCGTTGAACAGGAACTCGCGCTTCTTGCCGAAGAACGTCTCGTTCGGCCACGCGGCGAACGGCACCTGGGTCTGTCCGGCGGCCGGCGGCGCGCTCAGGCGGGTCAGCACGTTCTCGTGGGCGATGATGTGCGCGGTGGCGGTGGCGGCGCCGCCGATGTCGCCGAGCACGTTGCCGCCGGCGCGGAACCGGCCGGCCTTGGCGAAGTTCTCGTTGCCGCCGATGTGGTCGCCGTGCAGGTGCGTGTTGATGACGTGCCGGATGGGCCCGTCGGTCACCTCCCGAATCGCGGCCAGCAGTTTCGTGCTGAGCGGTGCGAACTGGGTGTCCACGACCAGCACGCCCTCGTCGCCGAAGTGGACGGTCTGGTTGCCGCCCGCCCCCACGAGCATGTAGATGTTGTCGCGCACCTTCACGGTGTCGATCTGGACGGTGTCGAAGTTCTGGTTCTGCGCGGTGGCCGGACGCGTCAGCGCGGCGCCCGCGCCGACCGCGGCCGCCAGAACCGCGATGCCGAGACGCGCGCGCCTGGACAGGGAAAGCGTGGGTCTCATCATCAATTTCCTCGCGGTCCCTGTCCCTGTCCTCGACCGCCCGGCGCGGCTGGGGCGGGAGCCTGCTGGCCTGGTCCTGTGACCCGCGCCGCGCCCGCCGCGGGTGCCGGCAACGGCGGGGGCTTCGGCAGCTTCTTCAGGACCTCCTGATATTCCGGGTACATCGTCGCGGCGCCTCCAAGCGTGGCCTGCACCGGAATGCCATGGCGGCGCGCGAACTCGTCGGCGAACGGATGCTCACCGGGCAGGTAGGCAGGCACGGTGCCCTCATCCCGGACCGTCTCGACCACGGGATCGCAGACCCACAGCCACGTCCCGGCGGGAAGCTCGCGGGCGCTGCGAAGGAACTCCTGGCTCTTGACGAGCGGCTCGGTCAGGTAGACCGGGTCGATCAGGACGGTCGTCTGCTGCATGACGTCGCCGAAGCGGACGAAGTATTCGGTCAGCGTGGCGCGGTCGCTCATCGGCAGGCCGTTGCGGCGCACCCACCCGTGCTTGATGTGGGTCGTCTCGACGATCAGCATGTCGCCGTCGTAGCGGCCGGTCGAGAACCCCATCCAGGTGTGCGGGGCGTTGGGGCCCGGGTGCTTCCGCCCATCCATCCAGATGGTTCGGGTCTGCTCGTACGTGCTGTGGTAGTGCTTCAGCGCGATCAGGTCCTGGGTCTTGGGGTGGCGCTCCTCCCAGATCCGGAGGTTGGTGGGCCCCCTGTAGATATAGGGCGACACATGGACCCGGCACTGCTCCTCCTGAAGGGCGATGCGGCCGGGATCCCAGCTGTCGGCGTACTGCCGGGCGGCGTCGTTGATGGGAAGTCCCAGGTAATCCCGCAGTTCGGGTCCCGGAATCCGCTCGGGCTGGTCTTCGTGGTACCGGGGTTGCCACACCCCGTCAAAGTCCGCCTGGGCGTAGGCGGGCAGGGCGCCGGCCGCTCCAAACGCCACGAGGACCGCCGCTCGCGCCAAACACTTGATCATCCGGAATCTCCAAAATAGCGAACCGGCGTTAAGCCGGTTCGCCAGACACTGCGCCCAGCCCGCGGGCTGGGCTGTTAGTCGAACACGGAATGATGACCCGCCCCTGCCATTCTTTCAAGGCTAGGGCTCCGGCACCATGAAACCGTTTGCAGGAGGGACCGCCCGGGCCGACTGTTGCCGAGTATAATTGCCAGATTCGCATAACCCATATGACGAGACTCGACATCCCAGACCTGCGCACCAAGGAACTGCTGACCATCATTGCGCTTGCCGAGTACGGCAGCTTCGTGGCGGCCGCATCGCACCTGAAGACGTCGCAGCCGGCCCTGACGCGCACCGTCAAGCGTGTCGAGCGCGTGCTCGGCGTGCTGCTGTTCGCGCGCAACACGCGGCGCGTGGAAATCACACCAGCGGGGCGCGAGTTCGTGGCCGTCGCCGAGCGGATGCTGAACGACTTGAAGATCACGTCGCGCAGCCTGGGTGAAATCGCGGGTGAACAGCGCGGCCGTATCACGGTCTCCACCTATTCGGCCTTCGCCAGCCAGACGATGCCGCCGCTCGCCAAGTGCTTCCTTTCCACCAGGCCCTTCGTGGAGCTGCACGTTCGCGAAGGCCTGCAATTCGACATCTACGAGGACATCCGAAGCGGCGTGGCGGACTTCGGCGTCGGCCTCATCGACACCGCCGACGAGCCATTCAAGACCGAGTTCCTGTTCCGGGAACCGCTGTATGTCGCGCTTCCGCTGGGACACAAGCTGTGCAAGCCGAAGCGCCAGTCGGTCGGACTGGTGGAGCTGAAGGGCGAAGCACTGGTCTCGATGCCCAACGAAACCATCTTCCGCCGGGCGGCCGAGACCGCCGCGGCGTCGCTGGGCTTCAGCATCCGCTACGCGGTGATCGTGGGGCGGTTCCCCACGATGGTGGATCACGTGAAGGCCGGCGTGGGCCCCGCCATCGTCCCGAGTGGCGTCCTGCCGCCCCAGCCGTGGAAGGATTTCGAGGCGTATCCCTTGACGGATCCGGCGCTCGCGCTGACGGTCGGGATGATCACGCTGCAGGGACGCTACCTTTCTCCCGCCGCGACGGCGCTGGCCAATCTGGTGCGAGAGCAGTGCCGGGTCTCGCCGCAAGCGCGCGCGCTCGAGGAAGGCGGGAGAGCCAAAGCACGTCACGGCACGTAGCGCCGGCGGCGCTACAGTCCGAGGCTCGCGAGCACTTGGCGCACGGCGTCGGCCGAGACGCCCAGCTTCGGCGCACCCTCCACCAGATCGGCGTTGTCCACGCCGTACCAGTTCGCCTTTTCCGGACGGCACAGTCCCGCGATGTTCAGCGGCTCGATCGCATCGCGTACGTACTGAGCCAGGCAGCCCGAAGGCCCCGCCGCGCGCACGGCAGGCGACAGGCGCACCAGCGCCGACGCAAAGGCCTGGTTGGCCGTGCCCAGAAAGCCGAAGCCTGGACCATCCGGTGTCAGGCGCCGGCTGGCTTCGGCGAAGCTCGCGGCCGCGAAGTAGAACATCGAGTACGCGGCGAAGGCGTCGAATCGGCCGAAGGACGCATAACACCCCGCCACGAACCGCGCGGTCTGATCCGCTTCGGCGGCGGTGGCTTTCGCGTACGCCGCGAGCCCAGTGCGCGCCTCGTCCTCCGGCGCGTCCAGGAACAGACCGCGCTCCAGCAGACAGGCCAGCCGCTCGATGCCCAGGAACGTCAACGGAAACCCGGTCGAGAACAGCGGATCGACGAAGGCGGCGGCCGACGGCAGCAGCGCCCATCGCGGTCCCACGATCTCCCGTGTCCTGTAGGCGAGCCGCGGCTGCCAGTCGAAGCCACGAATGGGGATCGCGTCCGCGAATGCCGTGGCCAGCGACGGAAACCTGGCGAGCAGGCGCGGCCACGCCGGCGCACCGTCGGCCAGCCTGAGCTCCGCGGCCAGCCAATCCTCCACGGCCACCCCGGCGCTGGTCACGCCGTTGCCGAAGCGCAGCACCCACATCCACCCGCCGTCGAACACGTGGTGCACCGCGGCGTCATCGACGGGATAGGGCGCCGCCTCGTGTGCGTGCCCGGGCACGGCCAGGTCGAAGTCGTGGAGCGCGTCGCAGCGGGCCACGTGCTCGAAGTGGGAGAAGAAGGCGCTCGTGGCCGGGTAGCCGTCGAAGCCCGACTCCGGCAGGCCGAGCGCGCGATGCAGGCACCCCCGCGGTCCCGACGCGTCGATGAGCCCGCCGGCGTCGATCGCCACCGTCCGTCCGCCCCGCGAGGCGCGTACGCGCACGCCGGTGTCGGAGCAGTCCACGCCCTCGATCTGACAGCCGTCGATGTACTCGGTGCCCAGGGCCACGGCTTCCTGAACCAGCCAGGCGTCCACGTCCGATCGCAGCCAGTGCGTGTCGGCCAGCTCGTCGCAGGGGCTGGCGGCCACGAGCAGCTGGTTCGACCGATCGGGCGCGGTGGCATAGCGCCGCCCGGCCTCGTGCTTGAAATAGGTGAAGCCCCGCTTGAGGCCACAGACGATCTGCGGGTAGTGCCGCTGCCAGGCGCCATACGACCCCAACGGGGCCAGCCGCGGGAGGTCGTAGCGCGCGGCCAGCTGCTCGATCAGGATGCCGGCAAGCGGCGACGACGACTCGCCGATGGCGAAACGCGGATGCCTGCCGCGCTCGAGGAGGACGACGCGGCGGCCGAGCCGCCGCGCCACCATCGCCAGGATCGAGCCGCCCATGCCCGACCCGACGATGACGAGATCACTAGCGAGGCTCATCTTGCTCTGCCTCGCTAGTGCAGTGTCTCATTGCCCCGCCTCCGGCGGGGCGCAGAAAACTTGACCCGTTTGGTCGGTTCATTGGTCAAGTTTTCTGGTGTTCACAGGCGCCGAGGGCGGGCGTGGGCACCCGCTGGTGCCGGTTCATGAAGGCCAGCCGCGACAGGCGTTCAGTGTCGCAGGCGCAGCGCACGAAGCGGCCGGCGTCCCACAGGTCGGCGAGCACCACCGGACCGCGCATCGACAAGCCGTACTCGACGGCGGCTTCGAGCGCGGAGAGCCGCGGCGGCTCGAAGGGCGGGTCCAGGGCCTCCAGCGCGCCGTTGCCCCCGCGGGTCGGGATCACGGTGCACACGCGAGCGCCCGCGGCCGCGGCCACGTCCAGCGAGCGGCACGCCCACTCCAGCCCCTCCGAGGCCGGCAGGAACGGCGGGTTGAGCAGGATGAACACCCGCATGGAGATGTCTTCGCCAGCCAGGAAGTCGGCGGCGCGGCGGAAACCGGCCAGCGTCATCTTCTTGTTCAACTTCGAGAGCACGCCGGCGTGCGCGGTTTCGAGTCCGACGGCCACTTCGAGAGTCCCCTCGAGGGCGTCGCGGAACGACACGCACCGCGACGCGTAGGGACCGGCCAGGAACGCCGGGTGCGACTCGACGATCACGCGCTCGAACCCCGCGACCGCGCGCGCGATGGCGGGATCGTCAGCCGGCGGGATCGCGCGAGGGTCGAAGGCGCTGCCGGCGTTGTACAGCTTGACCCAGCGAGCCGGCGGCAGCGCCTGGAGGCGCCCTCAATCTGGCGGGGGATGAGGCCCGGCGGCACGGCCTCGTCCAGCGTGTTCGTCCACAGATCGCACATCACGCACCGGAACGGGCACTCGTGGTTGGTGATGAAGACGACCGCGGTAGACGCCACGCCTCCCTGCCCGTCGGCCTCCTCTTCCCACGCGGTTGCGTAGGCGCGAGCGGGATCGAGCACGCGTTTCGGTCCCCGGTGTTCGAGGACCCACGCGTCCACGTCCGGGGGCACGTCAGCGCGCTCCGGAGGGAACCGTTGTCTCGTTGCCCGAACGCCGGTCCGGAGCCTCGTCTTCGCGCAGCGCGTGCTCCCAGGTACTCGTCGAACGTGCGCCGGCACCAGGCCTTCGTCACGCGGCCGCGCGGAACCGCGTGCGCGCCGTCCTGGAACCGCCGCTTGGGCGAGATGGGCATGTCCACGTCGAGCACGCCCGCACGCCGGCACGGACCACGTCCTGCTTCAGCGTGACGAGGCGCGCCGGGTCGCCGGCCAGCATCGCGTCGAACGGCATGGCCTGCGCCTGGGCGATCACCGACCGGCAGGTGAACGGGGAGAACGCCGAGAAGGCGTAGCGGGCCGCGGGCATGAACGTCCGCATGTACCCGCGCGAGAGTCCGCCGGAGTACACCAGGCTGTGCTTCATCGCGTCGATGCCCCAGCCCTCCTGGTACAGCAGCGGGTTGCCGAGCACGCTGGAGAGGGTGAGGTCCGAGTCCTCGAGCGGGTACGACTTCAGGTTCTCGTCCCCGCCGTCGCCGTCGATGAGATACCGCAGCCGCGGGTGGCGGCGGCGCACGGCAGCGCAGCAGGCACAGCGCCGCGGCCGCGCACTCCACGTCGAGCGGGTGGTAGTCCTCGATCGTGACGATGGCCTCGCGCAAGTCGTACTCCGCCTCGGGGACCTCCACGCGTTCCCAGGTGCGCTCCAGGCCCAGGCTCCCGGCCACGGCGTGCGCCTGGGCGGCATCGGCACCTCCGCCGAAGTCGAGCGTGAAGGCGCGCATGCAGATCCGGGTCCCGGCCCAGCTCCTCGGAGGCGCGCCGGGCAAGCAGCCAGGCCGCGGTGCTGTCCACGCCGCCGGAAAACGCTACGGCGACGGCCTCCCCCGCGGGCACGGCCTCCAACCACTGCTTGGTGGCTGCCAGCCCCGCTCGCACATAGGTCCGCCCCGCCGTCTCGAGATCCGCCGCGCCCACGCCGGCCGGGGCGTTGAAGAACCGCCGGTATCGCGGAACGGGATCGGGGCAGCCCACCTGATCGATCTCCACCAGATAGTGCGCCGGCACCATGCGCGTGTAGGCGGGATCGAATTGCCAGCCGATCCGCTGGGACACGCACCATGCGTAGAGCGCGTCGATGCGGTCGGCCACCACGAGGAAGGGCCCGTGGTACATCTTCGCCACGAAATAGCGCAGCGGCAGGCCGATGGTGCGCGCCAGCCGCACCGTCTTGCCCTCGCGGGCCACGGCGGCGAAGTGGCCGTCCGTTGCGGCCAGCCGATCCGTGTCGCCGCGCTGGACGGCGTCCACGATGTCGCGCTCGTCGGCTCCGGTCAGGCCGCTGGCGCGAAATCCGGTCAGGTCGATGAGTCGATCGACGCCTTCGAGCATGAGGGAGATGATAGCGCCGCGAGGGGGCTCGTGGCGCTGGCTTGGCTCTTGGCTTTAGGCTTTGGGCTCTGGCCAGAAAGAAAAGCGGGCCCTGGTCTCCCAGGGCCCGCCTCAGTTCCGCCGTCCTAGAGCCTAAACCTAGAGCCTGGGCCTAGAGCCTAGGGCCTAGAGCCCCCTAGAAGTCGTACGCCACGCTGAACTTCATCACACGCGCGTTGAGGATCTCGGTCGGCCTCATGAACGCCGCGTAGCTCTGGTTGGTGTTGATGATCGCGTTGGAGTTGAGCGCGTTGAAGAGGTCAAGGCTGACGACCGCACGGATTGCGACCCACCCGCAGCACTTTCCCGAATCTGATGTCCAGCTCGTTACGGCGTTCCGGTGTACTGCGTGTTGGGCTCGATCAGCTGGAGCATCTGGTTCGGGGCGCCGCCCGACAGGGGCCGGCCGAGGGTCGAGCTGGCGGCCAGGAACGCATTCGTGGCCGGGAACGCGACGCTGAGTAGGTCTCGGGTGGGGCCACGCTCGTCATGCCAGGCGTGCTGCGGAACGTGCCGGAAATCTGCACCTCCACTTTCGGGACGATGTAGACGCCGTACATCTTGAACTGCGTCAGGAACGGCGATTCCCGATGGCAGTACTCCGCTGAGCGCCAGCTGACGAAGGCAGCGTGCCGTTAGCCCCCTGGTTGTTCATCTCGGGCAGCGCCGCCACTATCTCGCAGTTGTCCTCCATCGTCTTGCCGCTGCTGAGGCCACCCTGAAACGTCAGCCCGTTCTGGAGCCGCATGTTCACCGTGACGTCCACGCCGTTCCAGTTCTCGATCTGGTCGCCGTACTTGTCCGAGAGCGTGTTCAGGTTGTTGACCTGCCCGGCCTTGGCCGGCACCACGTTGTAGAACCCGCCCAGTGTGTATCCGCCGCCGCCCGGCAGGAGCGGGTCGGTCGGGCGCCACGATGCTGAACTGGGTGAAGTCCGCCGGAGCGGTCAGCAGGTTGTCGGTGACGCGGAAGTGCGCCCAGGCGCGGCGGAAGTAGCCCACGTCCAGGGCCACCCGCGGCATCAGCTCGTGCTGCACGCCCGCCGACATCTCCCAGTTGGTCTGGCGGTGATTGAACCCCGAGATCAAGTCCTTGTCGAATACCGCAGCCGGCACCGCCGACCCGAACGTCAGGTTGTCGATCAGGCCACACTCGCCGTTGGGCTGCAGGTTGGCCAGGTCGCACTGCGGAATGAAGTCGCCGTTGATACCAAGCCCGCCCCGGTCGTTCCACGGACGGTTGGCCGTCGTGGTCATGGCCAGCGTCGGGTTCGGGTCCCGCCCGAGGCCATTGAGCGTCTGGCCCAGCAGGTATTTGTTGAAGGACACCTTCAGCGCGGTCTTCCCGGTACCGAAGATGTCGTAGGCGAACCCGGACCGGTAGGTCAGGTCTCTCCACGAGATGTTGTCAGCCGCCGGGAAGGTAATATTCCGGTTCGGGGCAAGCGTCGTCGGCCCGACCGTCTGTTCGGGAAAGCTGGTGGCGAAGTAGTCGAACCGGAGCGCCCCCTGGATCGTCCAGCGGTTCACCGTCCACCGGTCTTGCACATACAGTCCCAGGTCGTTGTCCAGGTTGGTTATCGACCGCACCAGAGCGCGCTGAGTAATCTGGTTGGGAAAGCCGCCGGCGAACCGGTAGGACACCGGGTTGAGCGTGTAGTTGTTCTCGTCCAGGCTCCCGTGGGTGCGGTTGAACCCGAACTTCACGGCGTGCGACCCGGTGACATACGCCATGGCCGCCCGATAGGTCCAGCTGGGCACGGCCGTGTTGTTGTAAGCCGTCAGCACGCGGTAGTTGAGGCCGGTGTCTGCTCGGTACGCCGATCAGCTGGGGCAGGACCTCTTCCTGCGCCGGATCGTCCAGCGACCCCCCGTTGACGCGCAGGTGCATATTGCCCCAGCGCTCGTAGAGATGCAGCACCACGACTTCGGCAAGCAGCTTGTTCGTGATCGGCGACGTCCACTCGGCGTGCTCCTGGGCCAGGCGCGGGAATCGGCGGTCGCGTGCGGCCTCCGGCGCCTGCGTGGCGCTGATGTTGTTGGGACAGTTGCACCACTTGTCGAACTTATACGTGACAGCAATCTTGTTGCGCGGGCTCGCCTGCCACGTGACTCGAATGCTGCTGTTGATCTGGGTGCCTTCGTTCACCCCTGGATTGCCGGTATCGGGAACGTAGAGCCACTCAGTCGGCTTGAACTCGTTCAGATTCCGGAAGACCGAGGCCTCGTTCGCGGTCTCGTTGAACCGGGTGGAGAACCAGAACCACACCTTGTCCCGCTTGAAAGGACCACCAAGCGACTCGTTCAGGTCCACCGCTTTGACAATGCTGTTGGGCGTCGGCAGCCCGGCGGTCCGGAGCTCCTCCGAGAAGTTGTTGCCTTGCAGGCTCTCGTTGGTGAACGTGAAGAACGTGGAGTTGGTGAAGCGGTTGCCGCCGTCCTTCGGCACGAAGTTGATACGCACGCCGCCCGTGGGCAAGTCCGCGGAGAGGGAGCTCGTGTCAACGGTGACCTCGGCCGCCGAGCCGACGTCGGGTGTCTGACCGCCGATGTTGCCACCGGCCTGGAGGGTCATGGTGTTGACGCCGTTGACCGTCACGCGCTGATCCACGTTGCGGCTGCCGTGAGCGGTCACGCTCTGCCGCCGACGTCCTGGATCAGCGATCCGCCGACGTCGTTGCCACCGCCGAGCGTGCCGGGGATCATGCGCGCCAGCCCGAAGTAGTTTCGCGCCGTCGGCAGCGCGTCCACCGTGTCCGAGCTCATCACTCGCTGCTGCGTCAAGGACGAGACGTCCACGACCGGCGCCTCGCCGGTGACGGTGATTGTCTCCTCGAGTGAGCCGACCCGCATCTCGCCGTCGACCGACGTGATGCCGCTGCCCGACACCACCACACCGTCGCGCTTGGCCGTGTTGAATCCGGCGAGCGTGAAGGTGACCGATGTACGCGCCCGGCCGCATCTCAGTCAACTGATAACGGCCGTTGCCGTCGGTGACCGCGGTACGGACCTTTTCGATGAGGACAGGGCTGGCGGCTTCGACCGTCACACCTGGAAGCACGGCGCCCGACGTGTCTCTTACCACGCCGGCGATGGATGCCTGAGCGAACGCGAACGAGGGGAACAACGCGACCATCCACACAAGGGTGGCGGTCAACCGGGCCACTGCGCGCATGTGTATCGCCTCCTAGGCGGCTGGCCGACGCCAGGCGCCGACTGCTGTTAGCCCCGCTAACAACGGAAGACACTTCCGAAACCCGGGACCGTTCGCTCTGACAGTGGCCGGGAGGCTACGCCCCGCTCAAGGTTTTGTCAACGGCTCAAGCGCATTGGTGCGCCGGCGATAAGAGTGCGGCTAGTTGCGTTAGTTTGGTTAACAGTGAAAGCGGCTCCCGGCCTCCGGCTTCCGGCTTCCGGCCAAAAAAAAGGCGGGCCTGGTTTCCCAGGCCCGCCTCACTTCCGCACCTCCAGGCCTGAAGCCTGGAGCCCGGAGCCCTAGCTAGAAGTCGTAAGTCACAGTGAACTTCATCGTGCGGGCGTTCAGGATCTCCGTCGGCCGCCAGTAGGACGCCAGCCCGCCGCCGGTCGCCGCCAGGTTCGAAGCCTGGTTGACGTTGACGACGGCGTTCGAGTTGAGCGCGTTGAAGAAGTCGATGCTGACGAGGGCGCGATGCCGCCCCGCGCGCAACAGCTTGCCGACGCGGAAGTCGAGTTCATTGCGACGATCGAGGTAGTGCTCCTGCGGCGCCAGAATCTGCAGCGTCGTGTTCGGCGCGTTGCCCGACAACGGGCGGCCCAGGGTGGAGTTGGTGGCCAGGAACGCGTTGGTGGCCACCAGCGCCACATTGGCAAAGTTCTCGGCGATGTTGCCCTGAATCTGCCCAGGCACGCTGCGGAACGTGCCCGAGACCTGAACCTCCACCTTCGGGATGACGTAAACACCGAACAGCTTGAACTGTGTCAGGTACGGCGACTGGCGATCGCAGTATTGCAGAGGACGCTGCGAGGCCGGCCGGTTTGCGACGGCGATTGCCGCCATGTTGCGCATCTCCGGCAGCGCCGTCAGGATGTCGCAATCGTTCTCATGCGTGGAGCCGGTGCTGACGCCGCCTTGTATGTTCAGCCCGTTCTGCAGCCGGGCGTTGACGGTGAAGTCCACGCCCTGCCACACCTCGGTCTGATCGCCGATCTTCGTGGACAGCGTGTTGTAGTTGTTCACCTGGCCGAACTTGGTCGGCACCACGTCCACGAAGCCTCGCACGGTGGCCCCGCTGTCTTCCCCCAACCGCGCATCGACGGGATTGACGATGTCGAACTGCGTGTAGTCGGCGGGCGTGACGGCCATGTTGTCGGTCACGCGGAAGTTCGCCCATGACCGGCGGAAATAGCCGACGTCGATGCCGACGCGCGGCATCAGTTCGTGCACCATGCTAACGGACGTTTCCCAGTTGGTCTGGCGATGGTTGAAGCCGGTGATGAGATCCTTGTCGAACTGCTCTGTCGCGACCGCCGAACCAAACGCCAGGTTGCTGGCCTGCGCGCACTCGCCGTTGGCCAGCAGGTTGGTGAGGTCGCACTGAGGGACGAAGTCGCGGTTGGCGTCGTTCCACGTCCGTGTTGGCGCGACCGCGCCGGCGACGATCAGCGGGTTGGGCTCCCGGCCGAGGCCGTTGAGCGTCTGGCCCAGCAGGTACTTGTTGTAGCTGAACTTCACGGCCGTCTTCCCGGTGCCGAAGAGGTCGTAGGAGAAGCCGCTCCGGTAGGTCAGATCCTTCCAGTTGATGTTGTCCGCGGCCGGGAACGAGATGTTCCGGTTCGGCGCCAGCGGCACCGGGCCCAGGGTCTGTTCGGGGAAGCTGGTCCGGAACCAGTCGAAGCGAATCGCACCGGAGACGGTCAGCCGGTCCATCGTCCAGCGATCCTGCGCGTAGAGTCCCATGTCCGCGTCCAGGTTGGTGCGGGCGTGGTAATTGCCGCGCATCGTGATCTGGTTCGGTATGCCACCGTTGAAGCGGTAGCTGCGGCCGTCGTTCAACTGGTACAACGACTCATCGAGGTAGCCGGAGGTCCGGTTCCACCCGACTTTCACCGCGTGCGATCCGGTCACGTACGCCGCCGCCGCGCGCAGCGCCAGGCTGGGTACCGCGGTGTTGTTGTAGAAGGGGCCGCGGCCGCGATAGACAAGCCCGCTGCTCTGCTCGGTGACCGCGATCATCTGCGACTGGATCGCTTCCTGCTCCTCCGTGATCGACCCCGTATCGGACCGCAGGTGCATGTCGCCCCAACGCTCGTAGAGGTGCATGCCCACGACCTCGAAGAGGAGCTGGTTGGTGACCGGCGAGGTCCACTCCGCGTGCTCCTGGCGAAGCCGAGGGAACCGGCGGTCACGCGCCGCCTCCGGCGCGATGGTGGCGCTCATCTGGCTCGGGCAATTGCACCACTTGTCGGCCTTGTAGGTGCCGGCGATCTTGTTCTTGGGATTGGCCTGCCAGGTGACGCGAACGCTGCTGTTGAACTGTTCGCCCCGGTTCACGCCCGGTAGGCTGGTGTCGGGATCGTAGAGCCACGCGTTCGGATTGAACGCATTCTTGTTGACGAAGATCGGCGCCTCGTTGGCCACGTCGTTGATCCGGAACGACGCCCAGAACCACACCTTGTCACGGCTGATCGGTCCGCCGAACGACTCGTTGAAGTCTACGGCGTGCAGGATCTTGTTGGGCGTGCCGAGACCCTGCGCACGAAGTTCGTCTGAGAAGTTGTCGCCTTGCAGCGACTCGTTCGTGAACGAGAAGATGGCGGAGTTGCTGAACGTGTTGCCGCCGTCCTTGGGCACGAAGTTCACGCGCACGCCGCCGGTCGGCAGGTCGGCGCCGAGCGACGAGGTGTCGACCGTGACTTCCGCGGCCGAGCCCATGTCCGGGGTCTGACCGCCGATGTTGCCACCGGCCTGCAGCGTCATGGTGTTGACGCCGTTGATGGTGATGCGCTGATCGACGTTGCGGCTGCCGTGCACGGTCAGGCTCTGACCGACGTCCTGGATCAGCGAACCGCCCACGTCGTTGCCGCCGCCGAGGGTGCCCGGGACCATGCGGGCCAGGCCGAAGTAGTTGCGGGCGCTCGGCAGCGCGTCGATCACCTCGGCGTTCAGCACGCGCTGAGTCGTGAGCGACTGCGTGTCCACGACCGGCGACTCGCCGGTCACGGTGATCGTTTCCTCGAGCGCACCGACTCGCAACTCGACGTCAACGGCGACCACACCTGAACCGGTCAGCGCCACGCCGTCGCGCTTGACGGTGTTGAATCCGGCCAGCGACACGGTGACGGAATAGGTGCCAGGACGTAGATCGACCAGCTGATAACGACCGTTGCCGTCGGTGACGGCGGTCCGGACTTTTTCGATCAGCACGGGGCTGGCGGCTTCGACCGTCACCCCGGGCAGCACGGCGCCCGATGTATCACGTACGACGCCGGCAATGGATGCCTGAGCGAACGCGACTGAAGGGAACAACAGAACCGTCCAGACGAGGACGGCGGCTAACCTGGCCACTGCTCGCATGTGCTCTTGTCTCCTGAGCGCGGTGACCCGAGCCGTTGCTTGAGCCAAGCGCCATTTAAGGCACGCTTCGCGCGCCTCGACCGTTATGCGTACCCAACTGCGTTCCAGAACCGACCCTGGATCCGCCACATAACGGTCAGGGGTACCGACGCCTCGCTCTGACAGGTGGCGAGAGCGTACGCTCCGATCAATGTTCTGTCAACGCTGGGAGCGATTGGTTTCAACCAGGAGAACAATGGGAGAACTTCAGGCATTCTCGTTAACAATCTCATTCGCGCGACGCGAGCATAGAATCCGCAGCCATGACCCTTCCACGCATCGTTCTGGTCGCTGTTCTGTGCAGTGCCGTGGTGGGCGTGCCCGCTGGCCGTGCACAGTCGAAGGCCGAGTCCCGCAACATGGAGTTGGTCGGTCACAGCGACCTGTCCGGCCGCGGCGACGGCGGCGAGGGGCTGGCGCTTCAGCAGCTGCCCGACGGTCGTCGCATCCTGTATCTCGCCCACGAGGCGCCACAGCTGTGTGTGAGCGTTGTGGACGTAACCAAACCCGAGGCGCCGAGAGTCGTCACGCAGCTGGCCTCACCGGCACCCGGTGTCACACGCTGCAACTCGCTGGGGCTGTCGGGGACCGTGCTGGCCGTCGCCAACCAGGCCGCAAAGATCGGCGGCAGACCTGCGGGCATGTGGGCGCTCGACGTGTCGGACTTCGACCGTGTCGCCAAAGCCACGACGCTCGACGACTTGAAGTTGTCCTTCTACGACACCTCGGGCCCAGAGTCGCGCGGCGTGCACAACCTGTGGTTCGTGGACGGTGAGTTCGCGCACCTGACGACCGGCAGCGCGGATTTCAGGCCCACGCATCCGAACGACGACCAGTTCTGGGTGACGGTGGACCTCAGGAACCCACGACAGCCCCGTGAAGTGGGACGCTGGTGGCTGCCTGGCACGAGGCGTGGCGATGCGTGCCTGCCGGGGTGCCTGCCGACGCGACACGCGCCGTTCGACAACGGCTACCGTCCGCACCAGATCGAGATCTGGCCGGATCGCCCCGATCGCGCCTACGTGGCCTACATCGACGGGGGCGGCATGATCTTCGACGTCTCGGGCCTGGCGGCGGTGAAAGCCGGGACCGCCAGCACCTACTCGCCGCGCCTTCTGGGCCGCGTGGACTTCCATCCGCCCTTCACCGCGTGGACGCACACGTTCCAGCCGGTGTTCGGCCGGAAGATGGCATGGGCGGCCGACGAGGCCACGTCCGACAACTGCAAGGACATGCCGAAGCTGGTGTGGCTGGTGGACATCCGCGCCGAAACGCACCCGGTGATCATCGGCACGGCGCCGCTGCACGCCGACGACGGCCTGCTGTGTTCGCGCGGCGGCCGGTTCGGTGCGCACAACCTCCACCCCAACTTTCCGGGGCCACTCTACAGGCGCCTGGAGAACACCACCGTCTCCACCTGGTTCAACGGCGGCGTCCGGATCTACCGGATGACGCCGCCGGTGAAGGACGTACCCGATGTCCCCCCGCAGATCGAGGAGATCGGCTTCTATATCCCCGAGGCCCCGGCGCGCAATCCCACGAAGACGATCCAGCTGAACCACGCGATCGTGGACGAGCGCGGGTTGATTTACACGAACGACCGGTTTACCGGGGGACTGTACATCCTGCGCTACACCGGATCGGTGCCACTGGACTGACGCGCCGGCGATTCCGCTACGAGACGTCGCGCGTGTCGCGCCGCGTCGCCGCCTGGGCGGCGGCCAGGTTGCGCTGTGCAGCGGCGTGGCTGGGCGACAGCGCCACCGCCTGTCGGAAATGCGGCAGGGCCTCGTCCACCCGGCCCATCGACGCGAGAGCGACGCCCAGGTTGTTGTGCGCGTCGGCGGAGCCCGGCTCCAGATCGAGGGCCTCCCGAAGCTTGTGCGACGCCTCGCTGAAGCGGCGCGCCTCCAGCAGCGTCGACCCCTGCTCCGCGCGAACGCCGGCCAGGTTCGAGCGGGCTCGTGACGACCGCGGATCCTTTCGCAACGCCTCTTCGAACTCGAGCGCCGCATCCTCGTGGCGGCCGTTCCGCAGGTGGTCCACGCCAAGCACGTTGTGCACCTCGGCGGTGTCGGGCACCACGGCCGCCAGGTAGGCGCTCCCAAGCAACAGACGCGGACGGTCGGGCCGAGGCGCCGCCAACCGCGCCGTGTAGGCTTCCTGCAGGAGCCCAAGATACAGATCCAGGCCTGGAACGCGGGCCGCGCCGTCTTCACCATCGAAACAACGGGGACACCACGCCTCCGCGTCATCCAGTTCGAACAGCGCCGCCGGCGGCTGACCCCTTCTCAACCCCGACAGGACGGCGTATCCTGGAGCGGACGGTCGTCCACTACCGCCTGGACGCCGCGAGTGGCGCGGGCCAGCGTGGCCGCTGACCCCACAAACGTGCCGACGATCTCGCGCGGGGTGCCGAGGTCCAACCGGACCAGATCCGCGTGGACCGCCGGCTCCTTCGACAGGGCATTCGCCAGGCGCAGCGGATCGATCTCCACGCGCGACGCGGCCGTGCCCACGAGCAGCAGCTCGTCCTGCGTGCCTGACAGCAGCACCGTCTGGGGAAACACGTCCAGGAACGCGCGCACCATCGCCAGGCTGCTGGCCTCGGGCACCTGATACGCGGGGAGCCATTGGCTGATGTACCCGTCGGCCGTCAGCCGGGATCGGGCCAGCTCGTAGAACTCACGGGAATACAACGCGGCCACGCCTGAATAGGCGATTGGCGGGGGTTCGAGAGTAATCAGGTCGTATGAACCTGCGGAGACCATTCGCAGATGCTGGCGGCCATCGTTCACGTAGACCGACACCTTCGAGCTTCGCAACACGTCCTGGTTCGCGTCGCGAAAGAAGTGTGCCTGCTCGAGTACGTGGCGTGACAGGTCGACGACGTCCACCTGCTTGACCGATGCGTGCAGGGATGCGGCGTGCGTGGTGTTGCCCACGCCGAATCCGATCACCAGCACGCGCGCCGGACCGTCCATCGAGAGCAGGGGCAGGTGGGCCATCGCGCGCATGTAGCGCTGGTCAAGGGCGGCCGTGGACGACATGGCGTGGCCGTTCGTGATGAGCGCCCTGCCCCGCCCTGCCACCTCGACGACGTTCACCACCTCGGTGAGCCCCTCGCTCGTCGCCACCAGGCGCTCTCCCGGCATCTGCCGGGCCCGCGTCCGCTGCAGGAGGTAGTCGGAGGGAAGCATCGACCACGCTGTCAGCGTCAGAGCCACCAGAACAGCCGACGCCGCCGACCACGGCAGCGAAGACACGCGGAGCAACGGCACGATGGCGGCGCCGGCCACGCCAGCCAGCAGGAAGGCCGCTCCCTGCATGCCGAAGCGAGGCAAGAGCAGGTATCCCGCGGCAACGGATCCGGCCACCGCGCCGGCGGCATTGGCAAGATACAACCCGCCCGCGCGACGGCCGACGGCCTCCGGCAGGCGTTGCACGACGGCGTTGGCCAGAGGGAAGGCACAACCGGCGACGAATGACGGAAGGCCCACCTCCACGAGCAGCGGACGTGCCGTGTACCACAACTCGGCCAGCGGCCCCGCCAGGGACCCAGCCCGCTCAGCGTCGCCGTCAGCGCGTCACCGTGCGCCTGAACGGTGGCGATATCGGCCGACCCGAGTCCCAGCAGCGCCAGAACCACGAAGAGCGCTTGCGTCAGCACCAGCGCCTCACCGGGCCTGCCCGATCGTCGGTGCACCCATCCGCCGAAGAGGGCTCCGGTGCCGAGGCCAAGGAGCAGCACGGTCATCAGGATCGAAAAGACGGCGCGGAACCCACCCAGGAGAAGCACCGCGTGGCGAAGCCACAGGATCTCCATCCCCATGACCGCGAACCCCGAGAGCGCCAGCGCCATGCCGACCGCCCGGAAGACGGCGCGGCCGCCGGCCTCGGGGCGCGCGAGCGCGGGGCTCTGCCCCGGCGGAGGGCGATGCGGCTGTTCGCGCACGACCGGAGCAACCGCCTCGCCATGCCGCACCATGAGGAGCCAGGCCACGCCGCCGATGAGGAGATTCATGGCCACGGCCACCAGCTGGGTTCCCCGCAGACCCAGCAGCGGGACCAGGGCCATGTCGGTGAGCAACGCGCCGACGGCTGCGCCGCCCGTGTTGGCCGCGTACAACAAGGCGATCTTCCAACCGCCGGTCCACACGTCGGTCCGTACGAGAGACCGGATGAGCAGCGTGAGGGTGGCGCCCATGATGAGGGTCACGGGCGTCAACAAGGCAAGGGCCACGACGGCCCTGGCCGCATACGAGCCGACCGTCAGGACGTGCCAGCCCTCGGCGCTGGTCGTGTAGGACGAAAACGTGGCGACCAGGCTCCCGAGGAGCGGCAGGCCCAGCGTGAGGGCCAGGGCCAGAATCGCCAGCAGCCCCTCAGCGCATGCGTAGGCCCTGATCAGCGTGGCGCTGGCTTGATACCGGCGGTCCGCCCAGATGCCGGCGGCGTAGCCACCCACGCCGAGCCCCAGCATGAAGATGGCGACGATGAGGGACGTGGAGTGAATGGTGTTGCCGAAGGCGTGGCCGAACTGGCGCACCCACGCCACCTGGTAGATGAGGCCGCTGATGCCCGAACCCAGAAACAGGAGATAGAGAACCCAGGGACCCATCTGACAGACTTGTCAATTGTGACTTGTGAATTGTGAATTGTGAATTCAGAGCCGCTCCACTCCGTAACCACCCTGGGCCCGATCCCGGGCGTAGAGCAAGGCGAAGATGACCGTAAGGGCGGCCGGGAGGATAGCCCAGGTGGGTAGCACAGCCGCGGCGCCGTACCCGTCGTTGATCCAGCCCATCAGGGGCCCGGAAATCGCCGTGGCAATCGAGCCGGACGCGCCGATGATGGCCAGCAGCACGGCGCCGCCGCGCGGGAAGCGCTCCGAGGTCATGCCAATCATGGTCGGCCACCAGAACGCGGTGCCCACGGCCAGCAGCGCCGCCGCGATGAACCACATCAGGGGCGTCGCGGCCCACCCAAACAGGTAGAGTCCGGCGGCGGCCATGGGCGCCGTGACGGCGATGAGCAGCGTGGGCGACACGCGGTGCGGCACGTAGCCGAAGAACTGGCGGACGAGGTACATGATGCCGTTGACCCAGACCAGCAGAATGATGCCGCTCTGCGTCCCGGCGCCCATCACGTCGTTGAAGATGTTGGCGTACCACTGCCCGGGCCCGAGCTCGGTGGCGGCGGTCAGCCACATGCACAGCCACACCACGAGAAAGAGCGGACGACCGATCTCCTTGAACGCACGGCCCAATGTGACGCCGGCGGCTCGGCCCTCCGTGGGTGGAAACGCCTGCCCGGCGAACATCGCGGCGTAGGCGGCGGTCGGGACGAGCAGCAGGAGCATCTTGGCCTGCCAGCCCAGCCCCATCTGCGAGAAGAGATACGACAGCAGCCCGCCAATCACGATGCCGCCCGGGAACCAGGCGTGGAACGCCACGAGCTTCGTGGTCTTGTCCCGCGGAAACAGCGTGGCCACGAGCGGGTTGGCGAACGCCTCCACGAGGCCGTTGGCGATGCCGATGAGCAGCGTGGCCGTGAAGAGCACGGCGAAGTTCGGTGCGGCGATCGTCAGCAGCGTGCCCAGGACGTGCCCGGCCACGGCCAGGCGCGACAACGCCCGCATGCCCAGGACGTCGCACAGCGGGCCGCCAATCAGGATGGACAGACCAAAGCCCCAGAAGGCGGCGCCCGCGATCCAGCCGACCTCCGTCTTGGATAGCGCGAACACACGCTCGAAGTCGCCCATGATGTCGCCGCGGATGGCAAACGACATCGCCGTGGCGATGAGCGCCACGCAGCTGGCCTGAAAGAGTCGCGCTGGAGACATTGGTCGACTCAGAGGAGAAGTCGAAACACGTACTCGCCCCGCCCCAGCTTGAAGCCGAGGTGGTCGCCTACCCTGACGATGGACCGGTTGGCGATCTGGGTGGTGTAGAAGAGATGGCCGGTGCCACGCTCTTTGAGGTGGTAGTTGATTTCGGAGATCAGCCCGACGAACGCGGTCCCCTTTCCTGGAGCCGACATCGCCAGTACCAGCTGGGCCACCGAGGTCCCCCACGCGGCGGACTTGTCGTCGTGGTACTTCACGGTGCACATGGCCGCAGGGCTGCCGGAGTCGGGGATCATCGTGGCGTCGGCGAACCCCTCGACGATCGACGCGCGGACCCAGGTGTCGATCAGCCGCACCACGTCCGCCCTGGCGATGAACGGATCGGCACTGAAGCGGTCGTAGGGGTTCTCGGCCGCGCGCGCAAGGGCCGTCAGCGCCGCCAGGTCGTCGGGCGTCGCGAGGCGGCAGCGAAAGCGTCGCGGATAGTGATACGACTGGAGCGGCTGGTGGTAGTAGAGCCGCGTCTCGATGAGCCCGAAACCGGCGCCGGTCAGCGCCCTTGACGTCGCCTGGTCGCGTGCATCGACGACGGCCAACAGGTAGCGGATGCCTCGATCCCTGGCCAGTCCACAGAGGGCCTCGACGGCTGGAGCATAGTTGGCGTCATGCGCATAGGCGTCCTTCCGCAGCGGATAGACGCCGTGGAGCCGCGCGACGTCATAGCCGAAGAAGGCCGAGTCCCAGGGCAGCCGCTCCGCGCACACGACAACGTTGGCATCCGCGCCGAGCTGCCAGACGAACCGCAGGTCGTTGACCGAATCGATGTCGCGAAGAAGCGACCCGACGTGGACCGCGCGGTCCCCCGCGGGCGACACACCCCGGATGAAGTCGAGGGGAGACCATGGCAGGCTCTCGAGCAACCGCGAGCGCACGTCCTCGCGTTCCCCCTTCGACAGCACGTGGTCCTTCACGCTCCGCTGGGCCCGCACAGAGCCGACATGATACAGTTTTCTGCTTCTCGACCGGCCATGTTGTCGATAGTCATCCCTGTCTACAAGAACGAGCAGAACATCGACTCGCTGGTGCGAGAGCTGGAACGGATCGCGGCGATCTGCCCGCTGCCGCTCGAAGTGGTCTGCGTCGTTGACGGGAGCCCCGATTGATTGCTCGACCTCCTCCATCAGGCGTTGCGCACGGCGACGTTCCCCTCGGTGGTCGTGTCGCTCAGCAGGAACTTCGGGGCGTTCAACGCCGTGCGCTGCGGGCTCGAGCAAGCCTCGGGTGAGTACATGGCGGTGCTGCCGGCCGATCTCCAGGAGCCGGCCGACCTGGCGTTGACGTTCCTGGACGTCCTGCGGCAGGGGAATGCCGACATCGTCTTCGGTACTCGGTCGAGCCGCGCCGACCCCTGGTTCGACGAGGTCACGTCGCGGGCCTTCTGGGCACTGTACCGCCGCCTCGTCCTGCCCGAGATGCCGCCGGGCGGTGTGCACGCGTTCGCCTGCGCGCGCGTGGTTCGCAACCGCCTCCTGGAACTCCAGGAGCCCACGGTCAACCTGATTGCGCTGCTCTTCTGGCTGGGGTTCCGCCGCGCCTACGTGCCCTACGACCGGCAGCCCCGGGTCGGTGGCCGCAGTGCATGGACGCTCGCGAAGAAGCTCCGTTATGGCTTCGAGAGCGTGTTCAGCTTCACCGATCTGCCGATTCGTGTGTTGCTCGGTGTCGGGTTCCTGGGCGCCCTGAGCGCGGTCCTCGTGTCCGTGCTGCTGATAGTCGCCTCGTTGAGCGGCCGGATCCCCGTCCCCGGCTATGCACCGACCGTTCTGGCCATCATGTTCTTCGGGTCGATCACGAGCCTGGGACTCGGGATCCTGGGCCAGTACGTCTGGCTGATTCTGCAGACGACGCGCGGGCGGCCGGGATATCTCATCGCGCAGGTTGCGCGTTTTCCGCCACCTTGAAAACGACGATCTTTGCCGCCTGTCTGGTCGCGCTGTTCCTGCTGACGGCGATCTTCCGCTTCGGGCACCTGGCCGGCGGCTTTCCCAACGACCACTTCCTGTTCCTGGCCGGCGCGCAGCAGATCCTCCAAGGCGACTGGCCAACGCGTGACTTCCTGGATCCCGGCTTTCCCTTGATGTACGGCGCGGCGGCGCTCGCGCAGCTGCTTCTGGGGCAGACGCTCTTCGCTGAGGCGGTGCTGGTGTCGCTGGCGTTCGCGCTGGCGGCGGTGCTGACCGCCCTGGCGGTGAAGGAGCTCACGGGCTCACGCGTGCTGGCCGTGCTGGCCGCGGTGCTCGAAGTGGCAATCGTGCCTCGCACGTACGGCTACCCGAAGCTGCTGGTCTATGCGGCGGCGTTCTTCCTGCTGCAGCGATTCGTGACCCGCCCGACTACGGGTCGCCTGTTCGCCCTGGCGGTCTGCATCGTCGCCGGCTTCCTGTTTCGCCACGACCATGGCATCTACCTGGGCGTCGCCGGAGTGCTGGCGGCGTGGCTGGCCGGGCCGCCCTTGCCGTGGGCGGCGCGGCTCCGTCGATCGGCGCTGCTGGTCGGATTCGTCGTGCTCCTTGCGGTTCCGTATCTGGTGTATGTGCAGGTCAACGGCGGCGTGTGGGCGTACTTGCAGACGGGGCTGGAGTTCCGTGCGGCCGAATTGAGACGCCAGGAGCTGGCCTGGCCCGCGTCGTTCGAGGAGCCGTTCCAGGCGCTGATGATCTACGAGTACCTGGGCCATCCCGGCGCTCGCTGCGTTGCTGCTCCTGCTCCGCCGCCACCGTGAAGACAGCGGGTCGACGGTGGCGCGTCTGGTGCCGATTCTCGTCGTCGCGTTCCTGGTCAACTGGACGTTCCTTCGCAGCCCCTTCCACACTCGCCTGCCCGACGCGATCGTGCCAGCCGTCGTCGTCGGCTCGTGGCTGATGGCGTACGCGTGGCGCGCTCGGCATCGGTGGATTCGGGGTCCCCTCTCGGCGCTGCTGCTCGTTGCCGTCGCCGCCTCGGTGTTGTCGGTGGGCCGCATTGGCGAAGAACTCGACCGGACGGGGCTCCTGGACGAGGGCATCAGCTGGCGGGAAACGCTCTCCTCGACCCGCTCGGCGCTGAAGGCGCGACACGCGGAGGGGCAGCTGCCAAGCCGTGCGGCCGTGGCACTGGTGCCGTTCTACGCGTACGTCGATCGGTGCACCAGGCCCGAGCACCGGTTGCTGGCCGTCGGCAACATCGCCGAGGTGCCGGTCTTCGCCCGGCGGGCCTTTGCGGGCGGCATGCCCGCGTTTCTGGGCGGCTACTACGACTCCGAGGCGTACCAGCGACAGGCGCTGGAGCGGCTGGGGCGGCAGGTCGTGCCCCTGGCCCTGATACCCGGGGAGTCCTACGCCGGCAATTTCGCGCAGGGATTTCCGCTGCTGGCGGCCTACGTGAGCGGCCGCTACGCGCCGCTGGGCACATACGGCGAAGACGCAGGCACCAGCATCCAGGTTCTGTTCGACACCACGCTGACCGTGTCGGCGCGCGATCCCGAAACGGGCTGGCCCTGTTTCAAGTAACTCCGCCCGCACGAAGTGCGGGCAAGCAGACACTGGACTAGCGAGGCGGAGCCTCGCCAGGTCATCGTGCCGGAGTGCGCCTCGAGCCTTTCGGGGCCGTCGCGCCGCGCTCGTCTACGGCCTTCCTCACTCCACCAACGAGACTGGTGCGGACCACGGTGACCTCCGTTGAAGCCAGCGGCCATGGGTCCTCCTGCGCGACCGCCCAGATGATCACGCGCGCGGATGCCGACGTCCTGCCGGGCACCCAGGGCTGTTCGAGCGAGAACTCCGGGTAAACGAACAGGTTGGCCTGAGCCGCCGCGTGGGCCAGCGGCGTGAACGTGAAACGCGGCACCACGTACAGCCGCGTGGGATCGAATTGCTCGTAGACGGCGGAGTCGGCGAACTGTGCCCCGCGGCGGGCCACGTCCATGGCCATCGAGATGATGGTGTGCCACGAAACCTGCTTCGCCTCGTTGAGATGGCGCGCGCGGACCTCGATGCCGTACGGATGGTGGGGCGGATCGGGCACGTCCGCGGGCAGGCGTCGCCGCCTGGCGCGGTGGATCCTGATTCGTGCCACCGGCACCGGCGCCTTGCGGCCACCACTGGCTGGCTGGCGCAGCACGTGGAAGTCCATCACCAGATCGTCCGCCTCGGGCCGCGGCAGCGAGAAGAACACCTGCCGGTCGGCAAGCATTGCCGGCTGCTCGAACTCGACATCGATGGCGCTCACACCCTGCAGCAGCGAGCGCTTCGACAGGTAGTGCCAGAGCGACTCGACGTACCACTCGGCGGCGACACTGCCCGCCGAGTTCAGCATGTGGGGAAGGATGCGGGCGCGCCGGCTGTCGAGCACCGCGCGGCCAGCGACGCCGACGGCGTGAATGACATCGACAGCGCGCAACGGTTTCATAGGGGTGGGGTGGAGAGCAGATTATCGATCAGCCGGGTACTGCCGACCCACAAGGCACCGGCCGCGATGACCGGCCCGGTGATGCGGTCGACTGGCTCGAAGCTGGCGGGCTCCACGACCTCCAGGTACTCGAGGCGCAGCCGGCTGTCGTCGGGAACCACGGCGGCACCGCGGGCGAGCGCCAGCGCCGGGTCGGTCGTGCCACTGGCCACCTCGTCGCGCACGGCGCGCAACGCGTGAAAGAGGAGCGGCGCCAGCCGCCGCTCCTCGCTGCTCAGATGCTGGTTTCGCGAGCTGATGGCGAGGCCGTCCGACTCCCGCACGGTTTCAACCGCTGCGATCCTCACCAGCATGTCGAGGTCGGCCACCACACGACGCACGATGGCGAGCTGCTGCGCGTCCTTCTCCCCGAAGTAGGCGACATCGGGCTGCACGATGTTCAACAGCTTCACGACAACCGTCGCCACGCCGGCGAAGTGCCCCGGTCGAAACGCGCCGCAGAGATGGTCGGCCATCTGGCCCACGGCGACGGTGCACTGCGGCGGTTGCGGGTACATGACTTCCGGCGGGGGCGCAAAGACGATGTCCACGCCAAGCCGCTCGCACAGCGCCACATCGGCGTCCAGCGGACGGGGGTAGCGGGCCAGATCCTCGGCCCGGTCGAACTGAAGCGGGTTGACGAAAATGCTCACGGCCACGGTGGCGCACTCGTGGCGCGCGCGATTCATCAAGGCGGCATGTCCAGGGTGCAGGGCCCCCATTGTCGGCACGAAACCGATCGTACCGCCTGGCCTCCGTGTCGCAAGCGACGCGCGGAGGCTGGCGATATCGTCGTGGACGTGCAGGGCCATCGATGATCCGTCCGGGCGCGCCCGGATTCAGCGCCGCGGTTCGAGCGGGCTCGGTACCTCGGGAAACTGGCCGGCCTTGACGTCGTGCACGAAGGCGCGCGCTGCCCGCCCGACTTCGTCGCCCAGGTGCGCGTACTGCTTGACGAACGACGGGATGTGTCCATCGAACAGGCCCAGCATGTCGTGGCTCACGAGCACCTGCCCGTCGCAGCCGGGACCGGCGCCGATACCGATGGTCGGCACTGCCACCGCCTCGGTCACGCGCCGGGCGGCTTCGGCGGGAATGGCTTCCAGCACGATGGCGAACACGCCTGCCCGCTCGAGCGCCTGCGCCTCTTCCATCAGCGCGTCCACATCCTCCGGGCGCGACGCCTGGCGGCGATAGCCGCCCACCTGGTGCACCGACTGGGGCTGCAGCCCGATGTGCCCCATCACGGGGATCCCAACCTCGGTCATCCGACGTACCGCGCCGGTGATGGCGCTCCCGCCTTCGACTTTGACCGCCGCGGCTCCCGCCTGCAGAAGCCGGCCCGCGTTGCGGACCGCTTCCTCGACGCTCACCTGATACGTCATGAACGGCATGTCGGCCACAACCAGAGCACGGGTCGCGCCCCGCGCCACGGCCCGTGTGTGGTGCAGCATGTCGTCGAGCGTGACGGGCAGCGTGTGTTCGTAGCCGAGCACGACCACGCCCACCGAGTCGCCGACGAGCAGCACTTCGACGCCGGCGGCGTCGAGCAGCCGCGCCATCGTGGCGTCGTATGCGGTCAGCATCACGATCTTCTCGCCGCGCTGTTTCTTCTCGCGCAGGTCGGGCACGCGTGTTCGGCGCTGGGTCACAGTGGGGACGGACACGACACCCAGCAGATTAGCATCAGAGCTTTCTCCGCTCGATCTGCGCCCGGGTGCACTCGGTCATCACCGTCAGGAAGCGCTGATACGAGGCCTGACCCACAACGAACGGATGGGCCTGCCCCGCCTGACGCGTCTTCAGCCGCTCGAGCTTGCCCTCCAGACCGTCGTAGAGCGGGTGGTTCTGCAGTTCGACTTCGACGTTCATCTTCCGGGCCGTCTCGCCGAAGTGCTCCACCGACCGGATGTACTGCAGCAGGCCCTCGTCGGGGATGCGGCCCGGAATCAGGATCGAGCCGCCGAAGAGGCCTGCCATGTGAGTACGAGCACCGTCCTTCACCGGGAAGATGTAACCCATCGAGCCAGGCGTATGTCCCGGGATCGCCACCGGCGTGAAGGACACGTCCCCAACGGTGATGGCCTGGCCTTCGGTCGCAATCATGTCGCGCTTCGGCGGCCGGGGAGCGGCTGGCGCCGGCGCTCCCCCGCCGCGCGCGGGGGCCGGGGCCTCCATCAGATCCCAATCGGCGGCCGACAGGACCACGCGCGCGCCCTTGTCCTGGAAGTAGGCGGCGCCGCCGAAGTGGTCGCCATGACCGTGGCCGAGCAGGATGTACCGGACGTTGTTCGGGTCCAGGCCGACCGCCTTCAGGCCTGGCAGCAGCACGGTCTCGAGTTGGTCCGCGTAGCCGGCGTCGATGAGCACGATGCCCGCCGAGGTGGTGATCGCATGGACGACGGTCCCGGTTCTCCCGATGGCGTAGACGTTGTCGAAAATCTTCGTTGGCGCGATCAGCGGATCGTCGACCCGGTTAGCGCGATCGGGGTTGACCTTGCAGATGAAGTCGACGGCCTGGGTCCACTCGGTCCCGGCCGCCTTCCGGGCCAGGTCGATGTGCTGCGTCACCGCGGGCGTATCCGGCTTGGGCGGCACCGCGGGCGCCTGGGGCGCCTGGCCGTGCAGTGTCCCGGCGACAACCAGGAACGTCAGCGTGAACAGCGAACCGGTCTTGAAGCGCATGCTCATCATTGGTTTCATCCTCGAAGTGTCAAGCGACCCGCGGTTTCGGTGATGCCACCGCTGCGGCGCTCGACCGCTGTGCATCCAGGCTCCACGCGCCGGCGCCCGCCGCGGCAAAGTACAGCAGCATGGCGAAATACAGGAGTGCTTCGATGCCGCCGTTCCGGATCGGCCATAGCGCGCGCGGCTGCGCGATCAGCACGTACGCCAGCAGGGCCTCCACCGACACCACCAGCGCGGTCTGCCGTACGAACAGCCCCAACATCAGGAGTGGGCCGGCCACCAGTTCGATATAGCCCGTGATCGCCGGCAACGAGTCGAGCGCCAACGGCGGCGCACCGCGCCGGCCCGCCACCGACGGCAGCACCTCGAACACCTTCCGAATGCCGTGCAGCGTGATCAGGAAGCCGAGGATGAGCCTCAGCACCGAGCGAAGCTGCGGTTCCCACGCGGCGACGCGGCGGCCCAGCGCACCCAGACCGCGGCGGCGCTGGATGATCGCGTCGAGGCTCCAGGCACCGGCACCCGCCGCCACCAGCCACAGGAAGATGAAGGCGTTCATCGTCGCCTCTTCCCCACCGTTGGCGATCGGGAAGAACCCGCGTGGCGCCCACGCACGGAAATAGGCGACCGCCATCTCGCCGCTGAGGATGAAGGCGGTCGGCCTGGTGAACAGGCCGACCGCTAGCAGCGGCCCCCCGAACGCCTCGAGGATTCCTCCCACGCCCCGGATGCCCCAGAGCGTCGGCTCCGGCCGTGCGCCGGCGAATCCCGCAAGCTTCTCGAGTCCGTGCAGGAAGAACAGCAGCCCGGCGACAACTCGGACGAGACACAGGAGGTGGGGCGTATAGGCCGACACCGGCACGCGCTAATTCTTGCCCACTCCGCCGTCGCGGATCAGCCGGTTGAAGCGCTGTTCCTCTGAAGGAACGCAGTAGATCTGCTCGTCCCAGGCTTTTTCGTTCTCGCGATCCCGGCGAAACAGCTTCACGTCGCTCTGGAAGGGCTGCGCGTAATACTCCGAATCGGTGATCGTCATGCGCAGTTCCAGCGTCTCGGCGTCCACCAGCCGGTAGCGCTCCTGCAGCCGCATCTGGTCGCTGTGCGGGTAGCCGTTGTGATCGAGCCAGGTGCGCGGGTCGAACCCCACCGAGTCCACGACCAGAGTATTCCCTTCCCAGCGCCCCACTGAATAGCCGTTCCACGTCGGCTCGACTTCGTCGATTCCCGGCAGCGCGCGGCCGTCGGTCCACACCTCGC
>CAWEBF010000023.1:0-79998 GCA_963807235.1 uncultured Acidobacteriota bacterium | reverse complement strand
GCCGTAGACCTGCTGGTTGTGCTGGCCCAGCGTCGGCGCCGGCTTGTCGAATCCAGCCGTTGCCTCGGAGAAGGTCACGGGAGCCCGGTCCCATAGATGTCGGCCACGCGGCCGTGAACCGGATGCTCGAGCGGCACGGTGTCGCCGCGATCCACGACGCGCGGGTCCCGGATCGCCTGCGACGGGTCCCGCACTTCCGCGCACGGCACCTGCTCCTTCTCGAGCGTCGTCAGGATATCGGCCACGCTTCGCGCGCTCGTCCATCGCTCCACGCACGCGTCCATTTCGCTGGCGTGCCGCACGCGCATGTCGCGCGTCGCCGAACCGCGGATCGCCTCTGAGGCCGGGCTCGCCCATCGCGCGGAAGAGCGCGTGCGCGAACGGATCGGTGAAGGCGCAGATCGCCACGTAGCCGTCGGTGGCGCCGTAGACGCCGAAGGGCGCCAGGCGCGGCATGGTCGGGCCGGTGCGCGTCGGCACGCCGAACGGCCGCAGCGCGTCGAACGGCTCGTCCGTGATGAGCGAGGTCAGCGCGCCGAGCATCGAGACGTCCACGTGCTGACCCACGCCCGGTCGCGCGCGCCTGGTGCAGCGCCGCCAGCACGCCGATGACGCCGAAGAGCGGCGACGCCAGATCGGCGATGGGGAAGCCCACGCGCACCGGCGGGTCGCCGGCCTGCCCCGAGGTGTACATCACGCCGCTCAGCGCCTGGATGATGGTGTCCATCGCCTTGCCGTCGTCGGCGCCGCCGGTCGACCCGAACCCGCTGATCGAGCAATACACCAGGCTTCGGGTTCACTTCGTGGACGAAGGCGTAGCCGACGCCCAGCCGGTCCAGCACGCCGCGGCTGAAGTTCTCGACCAGCACGTCGGCGCGCCGCGCCAGATCGAGGAAGACGTCGCGCGCGGCCGGGTGCTTGAGGTTCAGCGTGACGCCCAGCTTGTTGCGGAGGCGGTTGAGCGACGACACCGACATGTCGTCGGGGGATTCCCGGGTCAGGCGCAGGCCCCCGGCGCCGACGTAGGGCGGGTTGTGGCGGCAGCTGTCGCCGCCGACAGGGTTTTCGATCTTGATGACCCGGGCGCCCAGCCCGGCCAGGAGCAGGGTGGCATAGGGGCCCGCCAGCGCCGTGGTGGGGTCGAGGACGGTGACGTCCGAGAGCGGGGCCGGAGGGCGTCGGGCGGGGGCAAGGGAGTAGAATTCTCGCTCGCGGGGCTCAGCGAGGCAAAACAAGGCTAAAGGCAAAAGGCCAAAGGCAAAAGGAAGAGCGATGAGGCGACATCTGAAGGTGGCGATTTCGGTGGCGTTCGCGGCGCTCGTGGCCGCGGTGGTGACGGTCAGCGGGCAGGGACGCGGCGCGCCGCCGGCGGCCACCGGCTTCATCAGCGGCGTCGTCCAGGGCGCCAACGGGCCCGAGGCCGGCGTCTGGGTCATTGCCGAGACCAAGGACCTGCCGACCAACTTCATCAAGATCGTCGTCACCGACGACCGCGGCCGCTTCATGCTGCCCGAGCTGCCGGGCGCGAGCTACAGCGTGTGGGTGCGCGGCTATGGGCTGGCCGATTCGCAGAAGCAGCAGCTCAAGCCCGGCGCCGCGTCGGTGACGCTGCGCGCCAGCGCCGCGGCCTCGCCGCAGGAAGCCGCGAAGGTCTATCCGGGCGACTACTGGCTGTCGCTGCTCGAGCCGCCGGCGGCGAGCGAGTTCCCGGGCACCGGCACGGGACCGCAGGGCAACGGCATCGGCACGGCGATGCAGTCGCAGAACCACTGGGTCAACTCGCTCAAGTCCGACTGCAACTTCTGCCATCAGCTCGGCAACCAGCTGACGCGCAGCGTCGACCACGTGCTCAAGGCGAAGCCCGAGCTGAAGACGCACGCCGAGGCGTGGGAGTGGCGGCTCGGCACCGGCGTCCGCGGCAACTCGATGTACGGCGTGCTGACCAACCAGGGCCCGCCGCGCGCGCTCAAGACCTACTCCGACTGGACCGAGCGCGTCGCCAAGGGCGAGGTGCCGCCGACGCCGCCGCGTCCGACCGGCGTCGAGCGCAACGTGGTGCTGACGCTGTGGGACTGGGGCACGGACAAGTCGTTCATGCACGACGAGATCTCGACCGACAAGAACCGGCCCGACCGTCAACGCCGGCGGCCCGGTCTACGCCGTCTCGGCCGGCCACGGCATGCTGACGATGGTCGACCCGAAGACGCATCGCACCGAGGAGATCGAGATCCCGACGCGCGCGCCGCGCGCCGAGGTGCCGTCGCGGTTCCCGCAGCCGAACCGCCCGTCGCTGCACTGGGGCGAGGAGCACCTGTGGGCGAACCCGCCCTACAACCCGGCGGATCCGCACAACGCGATGCTGGACAGCAAGGGCCGCGTGTGGATGACGTCGAAGATCCGTCCGAACGCGAACGCGGCGTGGTGCATCGACCCGGCAAGAACAGCTTCGCGTCGTGGTTCCCGCTGCGCCAGAGCGGCCGCCAGGCGTCGTTCTACGACCCGAAGACGCGGCAGTTCGTGCTGATCGACACCTGCTACGCGACGCACCACCTGCAGTTCGACAACGACGCCAACGAGACGCTGTACTTCAACGAGCTGACCGGCCCGATCTTCGGCTGGATCGACACCAAGATCTTCGACCAGACCAAGGACGAGCAGAAGGCGGTCGGCTGGTGCGGCCAGGTGGTCGACACCAACGGCGACGGCAAGATCACGGCGCCGCCGTGGAACCAGATCACGGCGCGCGGCGAGTCGATTCTGTATTCGGGTGATACCGGCGGTGCGCCGGCCCCAGGTGGCCGGGCCGCGGGCGGCGGCGCCCCAGCCCCGGCCGGCGGACCCAATCCGAAGCTCGACACGCTCGTCAGCTTCAGCCTCTACGCCGTGATCCCGAGCCCGGTGGACGACTCGGTGTGGGGCGTCTCGGAGCGCTATCCCGGTTATCTGGTGCGCCTCGATCGCGGCAAGAACCCGCCGCAGTCGTGCATCACCGAGATCTACAAGGTGCCTGAGCCCGGCTTCGATCCGCGCGGCGTGGACATCGACACCAACGGCGTGGTGTGGACGGCGCTGGCGGCCAGCAGCCACATGGCCAGCTTCGACCGCCGCAAGTGCAAGGCGATCACCGGGCCGCGCAAGGCCGACGGCAGCGAGTGCCCCGAGGGCTGGACGCTGTATCAGACGCCGGGCCCGAAGCTGAAGGGCACCAACATCCCGGCCGACTTCCACTATTACAACTGGGTGGACCAGCACAACATCCTCGGGCTCGGCGCCAACAAGCCGATGGCCACCGGATCGAACTCCGACTCGCTCCTCGTGCTCGATCCGCAGACGCGGCGGTGGGTCACGCTGCGCGTGCCGTATCCGCTCGGCTTCTACTCGCGCGGGCTCGACGGCCGCATCGACGATCCCAACGGCGGCTGGAAGGGCCGCGCGCTGTACGCGAACTACGGCACCCACTTCGTGTGGCACATCGAGGGCGGCAAGGGCACCAAGGGCAAGCTGGTGAAGTTCCAGCTGCGGCCCGATCCGCTGGCGAATTAGCACGATGACGCGGTCGTTGCGCTGCTGGCGATTGCACCCGCCGCTCCTGACGGCGGCGCGTCCGTCCGCGCAGCCGCCGCGGCCGCAGGCGCCACCCGACATCTCGGGCGAGTGGACGCTCGAGACGTGGGAGGAAGACACCTCCGGGCAGCCGCCGCTCGGCGACTACCTGGGCATCCCGTTCAACGACGCCGGCCGCCTGCGCGCCGATACGTCGGCCGAGTCGATCTGGGGCACGCCCGAGTATCAGTGCCGCCCGCACTCCGCGCCGCACCAGTGGCGCGGCCTGGGCGGCGCGCGCATCCTCAAGGAGCAGGATCCGCTGACGCGCGACGTGAGCGTCTACCACATCCAGTTCATGCGCTCGCTGGACCGGCCGATCTTCATGGACGGCCGGCCGCACCCGCCCGCGTATGCGCCGCACACCTGGACCGGTTTCTCGACCGGCCAGTGGGTCGGCAACACGCTGAAGATCACGACCACGCACTTCAAGGACGGCTACCTGAAGCGCGGCGGGCCGCAGACGAGCGACCTGTACACGATGACGGAGTTCATCACCCGCCACGACGACATCCTGACGATCACCAGCGTGGTGGACGACCCCGTCTACATGGACGAGCCGTATGTGCACTCCACGACTTACGTCTCCGACCTGACCGGGACGACGCAGAACGAGACGTGCAGCGCGTCGGCGTTCGCCGAGAACGGCGGCACCGATCGGCACTGGGTGCCGCACTTCCTGCCGGGCCAGAACACGGCCCTCGGCGACTTGCTGAAGAACGAGCCGTGGGTGCCCGAAGCAGCCGTGCGCGGCGGCGTTGCCACGCTCTACCCCGAATACAGGGCGGCGCTCGCGGATCCCGCGGCGGCGCGGACGCTGCGCGTGCCGTCGTCCAAATCGGCGGTCGCCGTCGAGAAGGCATCGCCGACCAGAGCCCCAAGGACGGCCAGGTGCACGTGCTGCCGGTGCAGGGCAACGTCTTCATGCTGGTCGCCGACGGCGTGAACATCACGGCGTCGGTTGGCGCCGAAGGCGTGCTGCTGGTCAACACCGGCGCGGCGGCGATGTCCGACAAGGTGCTCGCGGCGCTCGGCCAGCTGGCCAACGCGACCGTGACACCGCCGATGGCCAACGCCTGTGCCGGCGTCAACTGCCCGGGCACGTGGGGCTGGTCCAGCCCCTACATCAACGCAGTCACCACCTCGCCGGGCTCACCGAAGCCGCTGCGCTTCATCATGAACACCAGCGCCGATGCCGAGCACGTCGGCGGCAACGAGAAGCTGTCGGCGGCCGGCTTCTTCCCGCGCACGGCCGCGTTTGGCACCGCCGTCACCGCACTCGGGCAGAAGGCGTCGATCGTCGCGCACGAAAACGTGCTGAACCGCATCAGCGCGCCGGCCGGCAAGCAGGCGGCCGATGCCGGAAGCGGCATGGCCGACCGACACCTACTTCGACGAGTTCTTCAAGCTGCCGGCCTATTTCAACGGCGAAGCGGTGATCATGCACCACGCGCCGGCCGCCAACACCGACGGCGACAGCTTCGTCTACTTCCGGCGCTCCGAGGTGATCAGCGCCGGCAACCTGTTCTCGACCATCAGCTATCCGGTGATCGACCTGGCGAAGGGCGGCACCATCCAGGGAGTGCTGGACGGCTTGAACAAGATCCTGGATCTGGCGGTGGCCGAGTACCGCTCGCAGGGCGGCACCTGGATCGTGCCGGCGCGCGGCCGCGTCGGGGACACGGCCGACGTGGCGTCGTACCGCAACATGTTGACGATGATCCGCGACCGCGTGCGCGATCTGAAGGGCAAGGGGATGACGCTGGCGCAGGTACAGGCGGCGCGGCCGACGATGGACTTCGACGGCCGCTATGGGTCGACCACGGGACCGTGGACGACGGCGATGTTCGTGGAGGCGGTGTATCGGAGCCTGGAGGAGACACGACGATGAGAATGTGGCTCGGCCTCTGTGTCGCGGTGGCGCTGCTGCTGCCGGTGGCAACGCGTGCGCATCACTCTTACGGCGCCACCTACGACCTGGCCAAACAGGTGACGGTCGAAGGCAAACTGGTCCAGTTCGTCTACCGCAACCCGCACTCGTTCGTGACCGTCCAGGCGCCGGACGACAAGGGCGTACCGCAGCGCTGGGCGGTGGAGTGGAGCGGCACCGGCCAGCTGGGCGGCCAGGGCATCACCCGCGAGACGCTGCGAGTGGGCGACCAGATCGTGATCGTCGGACGGCCATCGCGGGTGCCGGGCGAGTTCCGGCTGCTCATGGTCAGCCTGAAGCGCCCGCTCGACGGTTTCAGTTGGGGCGCGCGGTCGGGCGAAGCCGTTGACTGATCGGGACTTGGTCTACGCCCGCGCGAACGCGCGGGCAAGAAGACACTGCGCTAGCGAGGCGGAGCCTACCTGCTCGTTGGTCCGAGGCGCAGCCTCGCTAGCCCTCGCGGTCGCGTGCCTCGGCATCGCGGCAACCGCCGCGGCGCAGGGGCGCGGGCGGGGCACGGCGACGACGCCGCGCGATGCTGCCCCCATCGACTTGACCGGTTATTGGGTGTCCGTGATCACCGAGGACTGGAAATTTCGGATGGTCACGCCCAAAAAGGGCGCTTACCAGACGCTGCCGCTCAACGCCGAGGGCCGCAAGGTGGGCGACAGTTGGGATCCGGCGCGCGATGAAGCCGCCGGCGAGCAGTGCCGCGCATACGGCGCCGGCAACATCATGCGCGTTCCCGGCCGGCTCCACATCACCTGGCCCGACGCCAACACGCTCCAGATCGACACCGACGCCGGCACCCAGACGCGCCTCCTGCGCTTCGACCCAGCCGCGACGCCGCCAACCACGCCGACCTGGCAGGGGCACTCGGTGGCGGTGTGGCAGTTGGGCCCCGGTGGCCGCGGCGTCCAGAACCGCGGCGGCGGCCTCAAGGTGACGACCACGCACCTTCGCGGCGGCTACGTGCGCAAGAACGGCGCGCCCTACAGCGACCGGACGTCGGTGACCGAGTATTTCGACGTGAACGAGCTGCCGAACGGCGACCGGTGGCTGACGGTGACGACCAGGGTGGAGGACCCGGTCTACTTCACCCGGCCGCACCTCACGAGCTCCGATTTCAAGAAGTTGCCCGGCGCGGCCGGTTGGAATCCGACGGCCTGTTCCGCTCGTTAGGCCGTCGGAGGCTTTAGGCTTTAGGCTCTAGGCTTTGGCCAGAGCCCAGAGCCCAGAGCCCAAGCGAGCGCTCTAATTTCGGCGAAGGTCAGCAATGCTGGCGTCGCGCCACACGCGCAGCACCGTGGAGTGGCTGACGCCCAACTGCTTGGCGAGCGCGCGCGACGTCCAGCGGCTCGTGCCAGGCGGCGGCGTGGCCGTCGCCGTCAGGATGGACGCCACCGCGTCGGCCCGCCGGCCTTTTGGCCGCCCGCGGCCGGGACGATCCCGCAGCAGCGAATCGGGGCCTTCCGACAGGAAGCGCTGTTTCCACACGGCAACGGTTCGCCGGCCGATGCCCTCTCGGGCCGACACGGCCGTCACCGAGAGGCCGTCATCCAGCGCCAGGATGATGCGGCTTCGTCTGACCGCCCGCTGTTGCGAGGACGAAGAGCGGACCCACCGCTCCAACATCGCGCGCGTCTGCCCGTCCAATCGAAAGTCGTCGGCCACCAGCCACACCTCGTCCATACCCAGACATGGCGAGAAATTCCGGCGCCAGGGGCCAAGGTCGAAAAACAAGGCAAAAGGCTAAAGGCTAAAGGCAAAAGGAATAGACGTCCTACTGAGCGAGTTCGCGACGCAGCCAGGCGCGGGCCATCTGCCACTCGCGCTTGACGGTCCGGGGCGACAGGTCGAGGATGGTGGCCGTTTCCTCCACCGACAGGCCCCCGAAGAACCGTAGCTCGACCACGCGCCCCTGCCTGGAATCGAGGACCGAGAGCCTCGAAAGCGCATCGTCCAGGGACACGAGGTCCACCGTGCCTGGAGGCGCGCCCGGCAGGTTGTCGAGATTGTCCACGGCGACGAAAGCCTCGCCTCCGCCCCGCTTCTGTGCCCCGCGTGCCCGCGCGTGATCCACGAGCACGCGGCGCATCGCACTGGCGGCGACGCCGAAGAAGTGGGCACGGTTCTCGAAGCGGCCGCTGTCGTCGGCCAGGCGGACGTAGGTCTCGTGGACCAGGGCCGTGGGCTGCAGCGTATGGTCGGGCCGCTCCCGGCGCATCGCCGCCTCGGCCAGCTTCCGCAACTCGCTGTACAGCACGTCGAAGAGTGCGGCCCGAGCCTGATCGTCGCCGGCCGATGCGCGCTGAAGGAGTGTCGTGACTTGGCGGTCGCCCACGGCAACGGCTCAGGACCCGCAGTCACGAAGCTTGGCGGCCAGGCTTTGCGCGTCCGCCGGCTGGCCGCACCGGCCCTTGAGCGCTTTGCGCGCCAGGTTGCTCTCGCGCCACAGCGCGCACGCCTGAGAGGTGCTCTTGGAGTCCGCGCGCAGGTCGCCCAACGATTCGGCTACCCGGGCAAGGTCGCACGAGGCGCGCACGTTGCCGGCATCCATGGACGCGAGATCCCGATGTGTGACCAATGCGGCTTTCAGCATCGTGATCGCCTCGGCGTGGTCCCCGGTTTCGCGCACGGCCTCGCCCAGCTTTTCGCGGCTGATGGCCACCGAGCGCGCCGCATTGGCGTCGCTGGGGTCGACACGCGCCAGTCGCTCGAACACGGCCAGCGCCTCACGATAGCTCGGCACCGCGGCTGCCGGACCCGACTGCGCGCCGTGCACGTTGCCCAGCTTCTCGAGCGCCACGCCCAGGTCGCGCACCACGTCCCGATGCGAGGGCCGGGTGCCGGCGAGCTCAAGCCGCACTCGATACGACTCCTGGTACGCCTGCTCGGCCGCATGCCAATCGCGCGCGTACTCAGACAGCGTTCCCTGACGCTCGAGCGTAAGGCCCACGAAGCGGCGAATCCGCCAGTCGTCCGGCGCCTGGTTTTGCAGCCGCCGGAAGGCAGACAGGGCCGCGGCGTACTCGGCCGCGGCGTCGCCGGCGCGTCCAAGGTTCTCGAAGTTCGGGTTCCCGAACAGATCCCCCAGCTTCACGTGCGCGATCCCGGCCTCCAGTTTGTCGTCGAGCGGCGCACTCGGTTCGTCGGCCAGGCTCCGATACAGCTGCGACGATTTCTCGAGATCCACCAGCGCTTCCGCCTTGGCCCCGGTCAGCGCCAGCACGTCAGCTCGCCGGCGGCGGGCGAACGCCAACGTCCGCAGCGCGTCGGTATCTCCGGGCGCAGCTGTGCGCACGGTCTCGGCGATCACCATCGCGCGGCTGTAACTCTTGAGCGCGCCGCTGGCGTCGCCCACGTTGGCCACGGTAGGGTTGCCTTGCACGTCGCCCACCCGTACGAACGCGCGCCCCAGCTCCTGCTGGAGGCCGATGTCGCCGGCGGATTCTCTCGCGAGGCTTTCCAGGTAATCGACCGCCTTTCGCACGATCAGCTCGCGCGCGGGCGTGGTGCCGGGTACGTTTTCGAGCGCGTCGTAGACCTCGAACATGAACGAGCCGGCCAGGTCGCGGACGTCCCCGAACCGGCGCTCGGCACGCGCCCTGGCGTCGGTGGCCCGCGACGCCTGCCAGAGCGCCGTGCCAAGACCGCCGATGATGGCTACGACCAGCGTCGTGGCCACGGCGAGTGCCGTCAGATGCCGCTGGACGAAGCGTCCCGCCACGTACGCGGGGGCGCGTTCGCGGGCGGCGACAGGGTAGCGGCGCCGATGAAGCTCCAGGTCCTGCGTGATCTGATCCACGCTGGAGTACCTGGACGTCGGCTCAAGGCCCATCGCGCGACCGACGATCGCGTCGAGATCGCCGGCGAGCCGCCGCGCCAGCCGCTTCGGCGTCGTTGCGCGTTCGTCCGCGGCTGCTTCCGCGCGCGGGCCCGACACGGCCATCCGGCTCGGCGGAACCAGCGGCCGGTCCAGCAGCTCGCGCTCGATTTCCAGCGGCGTGACCGACTGCAGGCGGTACGGCCGGTCCCCGGTCAAGAGCACATAGAGGAGCACGCCAAGCGAGTAGACGTCGGTGGATATGGTGCTGGCGCGGCCGCCGAGCTGTTCGGGGCTTGCATAGTCGGGCGTCATCAGCCAGGTGGCGGCCGCCGCGGCTTCGTCCACCGTGGTGGTACCGCTCGCAACGAGCTTCGCCACGCCGAAGTCCAGCAGCTTCGGGGTGCCATCGCGCGTCACCAGGATGTTGTCGGGCTTGATGTCGCGGTGCACCACCAGGTTTTCGTGGGCGTACTGCACCCCCGCGCACACCGATCGAAAGAGCTGGAGCCGCTTCGCGACGGGCAGGCGCTCTTTGTCGCAGTAGCGGTCGATCGGCACGCCCTCGATGAACTCCATCACGAAGTACGGCTGCCCGTCCGCGGTCGTGCCGCCGTCGAGCAGCCTCGCGATGTTGGGATGATCCAGCGCGGCCAGCGTCTCGCGCTCTGCCTGAAACCTCCGCACGATGCCGTCCGAATCAGACCCCGGGCGGATGACCTTCAGCGCCACCTGCCGCCGGAACGCGGCGTCGGCCCGCTCGGCGCGGTACACCACGCCCATGCCGCCCGTGCCCACGAGTGAGTCCACGCGCCAGGCGCCGATCGTCGTGCCGACGAGATTCGGATAGCCGGCAGGGGTCAGGCCGAAGTGCTCGAGGCGTGCGGCCGGCTCTTCGAGAAAGCCAGTGGACTGGTCGTGCCACGCCAGCAGCGACCGCACCTCGCCCAGCAGCTGGCCGTCGGACGCGCAGGAGGACGCCGAGGAACGCCTCCCGCTGCTCTAGAGGGAGATCCAGCGCCTCAGAGAAAATCCGTTTGGCGTCGGCCCAGGATGGAGATTCGCTCACAGAGTTTCGCCAGCAGAGCGTTAGCCTAACATGCACTCCCGCGCTCGCCCCTCCGACTGGGCGGAGGGGCCGCGGGTGCGCGACTAGCGTGCGGCCGCTCCCTGGTCGGCCGTCATCGTGGCCGTCACGGGCACGCCCATAGGCCCCACGGGAATGTAGACCACGGTGTGGTTGGGCGAGTTGACCATCTGCTTCTGCGCCTCGATGGCCTCGTGCTGCACGTAGAGCGGGCTGAGCTGCCCGCGGATGATCTGCATGGCGTTGGCGATGCCCTGCGCCTGCACCTCACGTTTGGTGCGTTCCTTGCGCTCGATCTCGATTTCCGTGTCCTTGCGCTGCAGAACCTGCGTGGCCGCCAGCTTGTTCGACACGGCCGTGGCGATCTCCTCGGGGTATTGCACGTTGCCCACGACCACGCTGGTGATGACGAAGGGGCTGTTCAGCGCGTAGGCCCTGATGCGCGCCAGCACGGCGTCGCCGATCGCGACCAGCGCGTCTTTCACTTCGAGACCGTTCCGCCGTTGCACCTCGTCTCTCGCATAGGTTCGCAGCGGCTCGCGGATGAAGTTGCCGTAAGCCACCTTCACGATGGCGTCGGGGTGATCTTCCGTGCGACCGTTCGTGACCGTGGTGCTATACCGCTCCATGAAGAGCGGCACTCGCTGATCGTCCACGCGCCAGACGGTGTGCACCTTGAACCCGATCATCAGGTTGTCGCGGCTCAGCACGGCGTCGTCGCCCACGAAGTCGTCGGAGTAGGTGTACGGCGTCACGCTGACGTTGGCGACGCGCAGCAGCCAGCCGCGCCCGGGAGAGGTGGGGCCGCGCTGCGTGGCGTAGAACGAGGAGCGCCCGAACACGGCGCCTCGCGTGAGGTAGCCCACGTAGCCCGCGGGCGTGAAGGGATTCGACGAGCCGGCGAGCCACACCAGGGCGCTGGCGGCGACTGTAGAGACAACGAGCGCCGCGACACCCACGCGGGCGGCGGCAGGCACACGTCGGACGGGGGAAGTAGAACCAAACGCGAACATGGCAGGCCTCCAATCGCGCCGACGGGGTTAGCTGACGGGCTCGAGGTTGGAAGTCCTCGTCCGGCGTAATACCGGATTCGCCCCACCGATTGGGTCCCCCGTGTCGCCAGTCGTGCTGGCGTCTTAGGCGTACTTCGACGCTACTCCTGTTCCAACGGGTCGTCAATGGCGCAAGAATCACGTCTTTACATATCGTCCATGCGCGAGCCGGTAAAATGCGCTCCGGATGCGAGCGCCAGCGGTGCTGTGGTTCACGGGCCTTTCCGGAGCGGGGAAGAGCACGCTGGCCACAGCGGTCGAGCGCGCGCTGCACGCTCACGCGATTCCCACAGAGCTTCTCGACGGCGACGCTGTCCGCGCGTTGTCGCCTACCGGATTCAGTCGCGCCGAACGCGACGCCCACGTACAGCGGGTGGGTTTCCTTGCAAGCCGTCTCGAACACCATGGCGTCACGGTGCTGTGTGCGCTGATTTCTCCGTACGCCGAGGCCCGCCGGACCGTGCGGTCGATGTGCCGGGTGTTCCTGGAAATCTACGTCTCGACGCCGCTCGCCGAATGCGAACGGCGCGATCCGAAGGGCCTTTACGCGCAGGCGCGGCGCGGCGAGATCAGCTCATTCACGGGCGTCAGCGATCCGTATGAAGCGCCGTCGGATCCGGAGCTGACCATCGACACGAGCGGCGTGAACCTGGACGCGGCAGTTGGCGCCGTGCTCCAACTGTGGGACGCCCGCACGCATCATCCTGACCTGATCCAAACCAAGGGAGCCTGAAACCATGAAATGTCTCGTGTGTCTCGTCGTCTGTTTGTCGCTTGTCGCCCCGGCCGCGTACGCGCAGGGAGGGCCCGGGGGGCAGCCTGTCGGGCTGGCCGCGGGGATGCAGGCGGCCTACGCCCGGATCAAGGGACTGCTGGTGGCGTCGGCCGACAAGCTGTCTGAGGCGGACTACGCCTTCAAGCCGACGAACGAGATCCGCGGCTACGGGCAGCTCTGGGGGCACGTGGCGAACTTTCAGTACGGCCAGTGCGCGCAGGCCAGGGGCGTTCCGAATCCGAATCAGGGCAACAACCTGGAGCAGACGGCGACCACCAAGGCGGCCGTGGTGAAGGCCCTCGCCGACTCGTTCGTCCTCTGCGACGAGGCGTTTGCGTCGCTGACCGATCAGTCGGCCGTCGAGATGGTGACGGGCGGCCGGGGCGGCCCCAGGGCCAGGGCGGTCATTCTCAGCGCCGTGCTGGAGCACGGCAACGAGATGTATGGCATCGGCACGGTGTATCAGCGTCTGAAGGGCGTGGTGCCGCCGTCCACCGAACAGCAGCAAAACCGCCAGGGGGGGCCGGGTCGAGGCCGCGGGAACTGAGCGCGGCCTCGAAGGCAAAAGGCAAAAGGCAAAGGGCTAAAGTGGAGGGCGGTGGTGATAGAGTGCGGTCGGTTTTGCTGGAGGAGCTCATGAAACGCTGGTTTGGTCTCGCTATCGCCGTGTCCATGCTCGTCGGGCTGGTGTCTCAGCGCGTGGCCCCCGTGGCGGCGCAGAACCGGGCCACCGCCACCAACGTGCCGGTGATCCCGCACGAAGTGGTGCCCGACTTCTTCAAGAACCCGCCCGGCATCTACACCGGCGAGAACATGGGCATCGCCACCAACTCGAAGGGCAACGTCTACATCTACCACCGGGCCTACGAGACGCGGCTCTTCGAGTACTCGCCGCAGGGCCAGTTCATCCGCGAGATCGGACGTAACAACTACGGCTTCGCCTTCGCACATTCGGTGCGCGTGGACGCCCAGGACAACATCTGGGCGGTGGACGAGGGCACCGACATGCTGGTCAAGTTCGCGCCCGACGGGCGCGTGCTGATGACCATCGGCCGCCGTGAGGACCCGGTCAAGATGCTGGTGAACATGCCGGGCGCCGGCGTGTATCACGGCCGCAACGGGAAGTACACATTCGGCCGCCAGACCGACGTGGCCTTCGATCAGCAGGGCAACATCTTCGTGTCGGACGGCTATTTCGACGCGCGCGTCGTCAAGTACGACAAGAACGGCCGCTTCGTGAAGGCCGTGGGGACGCGCGGCAACGGCAACCTCCAGTTCAATACGCCGCACTCGATCGCCACCGACTTCCAGGGCAACGTCTACGTGGGCGACCGTGGCAACCAGCGCGTCCAGGTGCTGGACAACGATCTGAACTGGAAGGCCAACTACCCGAACGTGGGCAACCCGTGGGCGGTGTGCGTGTCGGGCGGGCCCGGGCCGAAGAATCCGGGCAAGCAGTACCTCTACGTCTCCAACTCGTGGCCCGACAGCGCTCCGGCGGCGGCGGCGGAGTTCACCGGCGAGATCTACAAGATGGAGCTCGACGGCACCATCGTCGGCAAGTTCGGCCGCGGCGGCAAGGCGCCTGGAGAGTTCGCCACCACTCACCAGATCGACTGCCGCGACCCCGACGTCCTCTACACCGCCGAGATCAACGACTGGCGGTCGCAGAAGATTCGACTGAAGCCCGCGGCTACGCGCACCAGCACGAACTAGAGGTCCACGACCATGCGACGCTTGATTACGGCTCTCGTTCTGTCGTTCGCTCTCGTGCAGGGCGCGGCGATGCTGGCACAGGGAACGGTTCCGGAGCTGGCCTTCGACGCCAACGCCGACCTGCTGCGAACGCCGGCCAGCATCTACCTTGGCGAGGTGGGCGGCGTCGGCCGCAACTCGCAGGGACGCATCTTCGTCTACACCCGGACCGGGCATCCCTACGCCACACTGGGCGACAACCGCACGTTCTATCGGGGCGGCTCCCGGTTGTTCGAGTTCGACTCGGGGGGCAAGTTCCTGCGGGAGCTGGGTCAGGACGTCTACGGCTTCAACACCGCGATTGGACTGCGTGTCGATCCGCAGGACAACGTCTGGACCATCGATCAGTCGGCCAATCAAGTGGTGAAGTTCGACGGCCAGGGCCGGGTGGTGCTGGTGCTCGGCCGGAAACCCGAGGCCATCGCGGTCCGTCCCGCCGCGCCGCCGGCCGGTGGAGCCCCGGCCGCAGGGGCAGCCGCGGGCGGCGGTCGGGCCGGCGGAGCGCCCGCGCCTCCGCCCGGATCGGGAATTCCGGGCTCGACGTTCAGCCAGCCGACTGACGTGGCCTGGGACCGTGCCGGCAACATCTACGTGGCCGACGGCGTGGGCACCACCAACCGCGTCGCCAAGTTCGACAAGGACGGCCGCTTCATCAGGCAATGGGGTTCGACCGGGTCGGGCCCCGGCCAGTTCAGCGGTGTGAAGGCTCTGGCGATCGACGCGCAGGGCAACGTGTACGCCGCGGACATGGGCAACAAACGCATCCAGGTCTTCGACGCCGATGGCGCCTTCAAATCGGAATTCGGCGGCGTGGGCACGCCCGTGGCGTTGTGCATGACCACTGGCGCCACGCAGTATCTCTACGTGTCGCATGTGGGGGACCAGAGCGGCATGGACGACGCCACGATCTACAAGGTGCAGCTGGACGGCAAAGTCGTGGGCCGCTTCGGGTCCGCCGGCAAGCTGCCCAAGGAGTTTGGCGTCGCCAACTCGATCGACTGCCGCTCCGAGAACGAGCTGCTGGTGGGCGAGATGTGCAACTGGCGGGTGCAGCGCGTGACCTTGAAGCGCTGATCCGCATCCCGTGCCTAATCTTTGCGAAGTCTTAGCAGGGGCTTAACACCAGCCCCTGCTCACCTGTACTAGGATCGGGGGACTGATGTTGTCCCCCTCACACCGGCTCGCCTTCGTCGTCCTCGCGATGTGCACCGCCCTGGTGCTGTTCGAACGTCGTCCCCTGGCATCCCCAGACGACGTGCGCGGGCGCGACGCGGTGCCTGACTACGCGCGCGTCTTCCCGTCCGACATCGTGAATCGCCTCGACATCTCGATCAGCCCCGCCAGCTGGAACACGATGCTGGCCGACATGGTGTCGCTGGCCGGCACCCGCGGCCAGGGCGGCCTTGCCGGTGGCGGCGGAGGAGGCGGAGGGCAGCAGCCGGGCGGGGGACAACCCGGCGGGGGACAGCCGGGCGGAGGACAACCCGGCGGGGGACAGCCCGGCGGGGGTTCATGTTTCCCCAGGCGGCCATCGCCGCGTGCGCGGGACAGCTGGAGGCCTCCGCCTGCACTGTCGGAACGCCGCCCACTGCCGGACGATGTATTCAGACGGGCGCACCCGGCCAGCTTGCCTGCGTGGCGCTGCCGGGTGGCGGCGGGGGCCAGGTCGGGGGCGGCATGGTCGGGGGCGGCGGCAACCAGGCGCGCGACGACGTGGAACTGCTGCAGCGAAATCCGATCTACGTGCCGGCCGACCTCACGTTCGACGGCGAATCGTTCAAGCACGTGGGCCTCAGGTTCAAGGGCAACTCCAGTCTGATCAACAGCTGGCGGAGCGGGACCGACAAGATGCCGTTCCGGCTGAACATCGACGGCTTGGAGTCGGAGTTCCCGGACGCGCGCGACCAGACCTTCTTCGGCTTCACGAATCTCACCTTCAGCAACGGCGCGCTGGACAGCTCTTATCTTCGGGCCAAGGTCGTGACCGATTTGCTGCGCGATGCCGCACTGCCCGTGGCGCGTACGCGCGTTTGTCCGCGTGTTCCTCGACACCGGCGCCGGCCCCGGTTACCTCGGGCTCTACACCATGACCGAGGTGCCCGACTCGCCGTATCTCATTCGCCTCTTCGGGTCCGACGACGGAAACCTATACAAACCAAACGGAACCGGCGGCCGGTGGACCGTGTTCAACCGCAACAACTTCCCCAAACGCACCAACGCCGACGACGAGGATTGGACCGACATCGAGGACGCGATCGCCGCCGTGAACGCCTCGCGGACCGATCGGGACGCCTGGCGCCGCCGAATCGAGGCGCGCTTCGAGGTGAATGGATTTCTGCGATGGCTGGCCGCCAACACAATCGTGGGGAACTTCGATACCTACGGTGGGCTGTCGGCCCACAACTACTACGTGTATGGCAGCCCCCGGCACCGTGACCGGCTGTTCTGGATCCCGTGGGATCACGACCTGGCCATGTCCGGCGGCGGTGGTCTCGGGGGTGGCTGCCGGAGGCGCGGCGACCGTCGACCTGTTCCACCAGGCGATCGGCGCCAACTGGCCGCTGATTCGCTTCTTCATGGACGATCCGGTGTATCGCGCCGCCTACCGCGCACATGTCGAGGACCTTCTGAACACCTCGTTCGAGCCCGCGCGCGTGAGCGCCATCCTTCGTTCTGAGCAGGCGCGCATCGCGCCGTTCGTCATCGGCGCCGAAGGCGAGACGGCCGGGCCGTACCTTTGCTGGCGGCGCCGCGCAGTTCGACGCCGTGCTGTTCGGCGCCAACGGCCTGATCGCCTCCTACACGAATCGCGTCGCCGCGGTTCGCCGGGCGCTTGGAGTGGCGCCATGATGCGACGCCCGCTCACACGGTCCCGCGTGGTGCTCGGAGCCCTGTTGTCGTTCGTAGCGACCGCGAGCCGCGTACGCGCAAACCACCGAGACCCCACAGGCCCAGAACACGCGGTTCGAGATTGCACCACGGGGCTATGTCCAGTTCGACTGGCGAGGTTTTCCCGACTGGCCGGTGACACCAGGCTCGGGGCGGCTGGTGCACGACACCTTGCAGGTGCGGCGTGCCCGTGTCGGCGTGGATGGACGGGTCGGGCGACTCGTCTACGAAGTGACCGTCGATCCGCAGGACCTGGACGACACGTTCGTGCGCGACGCGTACGGCCGCTGGCCCTTCTCGCGGACCATCGAGCTCCAGGCGGGCCAGTTCAAGGTGCCGGGCAGCCGCGACTACGACGCGTCGGCGCGGACGCTGGATTTCATGGAGCGGCCGGCGTTGGCGCAGCTGGCTGCGGCGGGACGAGACGTGGGCGCGATGGTCCTGGGCGACCTCGGACGCGTGGACTACGAGGTCGGCGTCTTCGCCGGCGACGGGCGCGGTCGCGGCTCCAGGGCCAAGCTGACCTCGGCGGGGCGTGTGGTGTGGGACGCATTCCGCGACGTGGAGATTGCGGGATCGGCGGCGCTGGGACGAACCGACGCGGTGGACGAGCTTGCGGCCAACGGCATCGACGGCCGCACCTCCTCGGGATATCGCTTCTTCGACCGTGTGTACGTCGATGGCCGCCGGGTTCGTTTCGGCGGCGACGTCGAGTGGTCGCCTGGGCCGTGGCGGCGTGACGGCCGAGGGACTTCGCGTGGCGGACTCGCGCGACGAGCAGGGCCTCGACTTCGAGGACCTGCCCAGTGTCGAGACGATCGGGTGGAGCGTGTCGCTCGTCAGACAGTTCGGGCGCCGCGCGCAGGGCCAGCCGCGTGCACGCCTGCGCGAGTTCGACCTGGGGATTCGCCTCGATGGCCTCGGCTTCGACGACACCGGCCCGGACACCGGGCGCGACAGCACGCGCCTTCGGGCCACCGACATCCGCGCGCGCGCCGCGCGATCTGCCACCCTGACTGCGTCATGGCAGCCGATGCGGTGGGCGCGCGTCCTGGTGAACGGCGGCGTGGACACGTTCAGCGACGACCGCTCCGCGCCCGAGGCCGGCAAGGACGGCCCTACTGGACCGCGGGTACGCGCTTCCAGCTCGAGTTGCCGTAGAGCAGCAGAATCGATGTCCACGCTGCTGTTGATCAGGTCCGAGATAGAGTCGCTGCTCGATCCGATGACGCTGCTTGCGGGTCTTCGCCAGGCGTTCATCAACTACTCCACCAGTCCGGCGGCCAAAGCACATCGGGTCCGTTCTCAACTGCCGGGACTTGGCACGGCGACCGTCTTGTTTCCGGGCACCACGCCTGGCATCCCTGCGTATTCAGTGAAGGTACACGCGAAGTTTCCGGGTCAGAGCCCGGCAATTCCGCGGCGTGCTGTGTTTGCACGGCCTTGAGACCGGGGAACTCCTTGCGGTGATGGACTCGACGCACCTTACGGCGGTGCGAACGGGACTTGCGGGCGCTCTCGCCGCGGACGTGCTCGCCTGCAAGGAAGCGGAGACAGTCGCTGTCATCGGTGCCGGTGTTCAAGGACGGTGCCAGCTTCGCTCGTTCGCCGCCCTTCGGCGGCTCCATAAAGCGTCGGTCTACGATGTGTGTGCCGGAGCGGGCAGCTACATTCGCGCGCGAGTTGTCATCGGAACTTCGGATATGGTCGTGGAGGCCGTCGAGTCCGTCGCCGATGCCCGTATACGCGAGGCCGCGAGTCGTGTTCACTAGCCCACGTTGGGCGAGAGAACCCTTTATTCTGGCGGGAATGCTCGCTCCTGGCACGCACGTGACGACACTAGGCCCGATGAGCCTGGCAAGGCGGAAGTGGCTGCCGCCGTGATTCGCAACGCCTTGTTCGTCTGCGACAATCGAATGCTCGCTGTCGAGATGGGTGCCCTCGGGGGAGTCGGCATCGGTTCGGACGCTGTAGCGGCGGAGTTGGGCGAAGTGCTCGCGGGGTTGCACCCTGGCCGCAGCTCCTCGGAACAGGTGACGGTTTACGGAGGTGTCGGCCTGGCGTTCCAGGACGTTGTCGCGGCTTGGGCGATTTACGAGGCTGCCCAGCTTCGTGGTGTCGGCCGCGAGATCGACTTCATCGCGTGAAGACCACATCAGTCGCGCGGCAACAACGCCATCCCCCCGATCGTCTTCAGATCCACGATCTCGCCAGCCGCGATCATCCCGCGCACGGCGTCGCGGTCGAACGCGCGCGTTTCGATGTCCTCATCCTCGTCGGCGTGCGCCTCGGGTCGTCTGGCGCCGGGGCGTCGAAGGCCCGTGGCGCGATAGAAGTGCATCACCTCGTCGCAGTAGCCGGGCGTCGGGTAGTAGGCGCCTAGATAGTCCAGCCGCCCGGCGATCAGGCTGATCTCCTCCTGGCACTCGCGCATCGCGGCCGCCTCGGGCTCCTCGCCCGGCTTCAACGTGCCGGCGGGCAGCTCCCAGACGTGCCGGCCGACCGCATGGCGGTACTGGCGCACCAGCACCAGCGCACCGTCGTCGGCCACCGGCACCACCACCACCGAACCGGGGTGCCGCACGATCTCCGCTTCGAGCGGCATGCCGTTGGGCAGCGTGATCGATTCGACTTGCACCGTGAACACGCGCCCAGCGTGAACGACGCGCACGGCGTGAGGGACTGCGGCCTTGTCGGTCATTTCAGGCTCCTGGCTTCAGGCTCCAGGTCTGCAGTTTGTGAATTGTGAATTGTGCATTGTGAATTTACGTCCCTCAGGCGTTCTCGGCGCGCGTCACGAGATCGTCGAGGACGCTCTGCAGGTCGCCCGGCAGCGGCGCCATGAACTCCATGCGGCGCCGGTCCGTGGGGTGGTGGAACACCAGGCGCGCCGCGTGCAGGAACGGGCGCTCCAGCCGCTGCACGGCCCTGATGTCGCCGGCCACGCGGCGATGCACGCCGCCGTACACCGAGTCGCCGACGATCGGATGCCCGATCGCGCTCAGGTGCACGCGGATCTGGTGCGTGCGCCCCGTGTGGATCGCCACCTGGCAGAGCGTGAGCCCGGGCAGTGGCATCGCCCGCGTGATGCGCGTGACGGCGTGGCGCGCATGCTTGGCTCGCGCCGACATCTTCAGGCGATCGGCCGCGTCGCGGCCGATCGCGGCGTCGATGCGGCGGCCCGCCTGCACCACGCCCCACACGAGCGCGATGTATTCCTTCTCCACCTCGCGATCGTGGAACTGCCGCGCCAGCTCCTGGTGGGCGGCGTCGTGCTTGGCCACGACCATCACGCCGGAAGTGCCGCGGTCCAGCCGGTGCACGATGCCGGGCCGCAGCTCGCCGCCGATGCCGCTCAGGTCCTCCATGTGGTGCAGGAGCGCGTTGACCAGCGTGCCCGACGGGTGACCCGCGCCGGGATGCACCACCATGCCGGCGGGCTTGTCGATCACGGCCACGTCCGCGTCCTGGTACAGCACCTCGATGGGCAGGGCTTCGGCGGCGGCTTCGGCGGCGACCGGCTCCGGAAGCTGCACTTCGACGCTCTCCCCAACGCGCAGGACAGTGTTTGCTTTAACAGCGGTGTTTGCCTTGAGGGCGGTGTTGGCTTTGGCCACGCGCGCGCCGAGCGTCACCAGCCCGTCGGCGATCAGCTTCTGGATCTGTGACCGGGAGTATGACTCCAGCACCGAGACCAGAAAGCGGTCGAGCCGCTGCCCTTCGTGTTCGGCGCCGGCGATGAACGTGAGAGGCTCAGGCCGCACGGCGGCGCGCGCGGGCTTCCTGCGGGGCCGTCGGCTTCAGCCGCGCCAGCCACGCCAACATCACGAGGCTGAGCGGCGCCAGCACCACCGAGATGAACTGCGAGGTGGACAGGACCCCGAAGACACGTGCCGCGCGGATCGCCCCGATAGAACTCGATCACGAACCGCGACACCGCGTACAGAACATGTACGCCCAGAAAGTGCGGCCGGCGAACCCGCGGCCCCGCCGTTCCGCCATGAGCAGCACGCCGAGGATCAGAAGCTCGGCGCCCGCTTCGTACAGCTGCGTCGGGTGCAGGGGGATGCCGAGCGGCGTCCCGACGTTGGCCGCCGCGGCGGGATCGGTGAACACGACCGCCCACGGCACCGTCGTCGCCTTGCCGTAACAGCAACCGGCCGCGAAGCAGCCCAGCCGGCCGGTCACGTGACCCAGCGCGATGCCCGGAGCAAACACGTCGCACGTGGTCCAGAAGGGCATGCCGTGCCTGGCGATGTACCAGAAGGCCACCGCGACGGAGAGAAGCAGCCCGCCGTAGAAAACGCCGCCCGAGCGCGCCAGGGACAAGAGGTCCGCGGGTGACGTGCTGAACTGGTCGAAGTCCACGATGAGGAGCAGGAGCTTCGCCCCGATAAGCGCCGCGATGATGATGTAGATCCCGAGGTCCAGCACCCGATTGGCGTCGAGGCCCCACTTCCTGGCTCGCGACATCGCCAGGCGCAGGCCCAGCAGATAGGACGCCGCCAGCAGCACGCCGTACGAGTAGATGGTCAGCGGGCCGACGTTAAACAGTTCCGGATACACGGTGACGTCCTACTCCGAGCTGGTCCAGGATGACGAGCGCCATCCCGACCGAAATCGATGCGTCCGCGACATTGAACGCCCAGAAGTGCCAGGCGTTCCAGTAGAAGTCGAAGAAGTCCACAACGTAGCCAAGCGTCAAGCCGTCCACCAGATTGCCGGCCGCCCCTCCGACCACGAGCGCAATCCCCACCCGTGCCAGCCAATGCGTGGCCGGCAGCGTGGCGGCGAAGAACGTCAGGCCGCCAAGGGCCGCGATTCGGACCACGGTCAGCACGGCCGCCTTGTATGGTATCTCCACGGCATTCAGCATCCCGAACGCCGCCCCGGTATTGTGCACCCGCGTCAGGCTGAAGAAGCCGGGGACGACCGGCAGGCTGTCGTGGAGCTCGAACTGCCGCCTGACGATCAGCTTCGTGAGCTGATCGACCACGACGACCAGGCCGGCAATGGCGACGAGCGTCCGGGTACGGGTCACGCGGGGCTCAGCGCGCCGCCGGCTCGGCCAGCGCGTCCACGCAACGCGTGCACAGCCCCGCCCAGGCCGGGTCCGCGCTCGTGGCCGGGACAATCCGCCAGCATCGCTCGCACTTCGTGCCAGGCGCGCGCTCGATTTCCACGGTGACCGTATCGGGACCGTCGGCCGGTCCGAGCCGCAGCTCGAGGTCCGACACGATGAACAGCATGGGCAGGTCGGCGCGGTGCGCATCGAGCAGCGCGGCCACGGGACCTGATGCCGTGAGCACCACGCGGGCCCCCAGTGAGGTGCCAATCACCTTGTCCTTGCGCTTCTGTTCCAGCGCCGCGTTCACCGCCTCACGCACGGCGAGCAGACGGTTCCACGTGGCGACCAGTGCCGAGTCGGCCGCGTCATCGGCCGGCGCGAAGCGCTCCAGGTGCACCGATTCGGATCGCTTCCCCGGCATGTGCCGCCACAAGTCGTCGGCCGTCACCGGCAGAATCGGCGCCAGCAGCCGCGCCAGCCCGTCGCACATGCGGTACATGGCGGTCTGGGTCGAGCGCCTTGCCTTCGAGCCGGCGGCGAAGGTGTACATCCGGTCCTTGGTCACGTCCACGTAGAACGCGCTCAGCTCGACCGTCACCAGCGTGTTGAGTGTCTGGGCCACGGTGGAGAAGTCGTACTCCGCGTAGCCGCGCCTGATGCGCGCGTCGGCGTCCGCAAAACGTGCCAGCGCGAACCGATCCACGGCGTCCAGCGACGCGAGCGGCAGCATGTCCACGGCCGGATCGAAGTCGTAGAGGTTGGCGACCAGGATGCGGCAGGTGTTGCGCAGCTTGCGGTAGGTGTCCACCACGCGCGTCAGGATCTCCTTGCTGACGCGCAGCTCCTCCGTGAACTCCGTCATCGCCACCCACAGGCGGATGATCTCGGCGCCGCTCTCCTGGATGATGGCCTGCGGGGCAATCACGTTCCCCACCGACTTCGACATCTTGCGGCCTTCCAGGTCGATCAGGAAGCCGTGGGTGAGGACCTCCTTGTAGGGGGGCCGCCCCCGCGTGGCCAGCGCGACCAGCAGCGAGCTCTGGAACCAGCCCCGGTGCTGATCGCTGCCCTCGAGATACATGTCGGATGGCCAGCGCAGGCCCTCCCATCGCGGCAGCACCGCTTCGTGGCTGGACCCGGAGTCGAACCACACGTCCAGGATGTCCTGCTCGCGCTCGAAGGACGTGCCGCCGCACTTGGGGCAGGCGAGCCCCTTGGGCAGGAACTCTTCGAGCGGGCGCTCGTACCAGGCGTCGGCCCCGTGCTGCTCGAACACGTCGCCGGCCATCCGCACCATTTCCGGCGTGAGCACCGCCTCGCGGCACGCCTCGCAGTCCACGGCGGGGATCGGCACGCCCCAGGCGCGCTGGCGCGAGATGCACCAGTCCGGCCGGTTCGTGACCATGTTGAAGATGCGGTCGCGACCCCAGGATGGGATCCACCGGACCTGGTGATCGATCGCGTACTGGGCGGCTTGTCGCAGCGTCCGCTTCTGGCCGTCCTCGCAGAGGATCACCGGATCGCCGTCCATGCGAACGAACCACTGGGAGGTGGCCAGGAAGATCACCGGGTTGTGGCAGCGCCAGCAGTGCGGGTATTGGTGCTCGAAGTTCTCGCGGTGCCACAGCCGGGCCCGTGCGTGCAACGCCTCCTCGACCTTCGGGTTGGCGTCGAAGACGCGCAGGCCCGCGAACAGGCCCACGTCCTCCAGAAAGTGCCCGCCAGGCCCGACCGGGGCGTAGATATCGAGGCCGTACTTCACGCCGGTCAGGAAGTCGTCGGCGCCGTGGCCCGGGGCCGTGTGCACGGCCCCGGTTCCCTGCTCGAGCGTCACGTAGTCGCCCAGCACGCCCTTCGACACGCGATCGTAGAGCGGGTGCTGGAAGGAGATGCCCTCCAGCGTCTCGCCCTTCATGCGGGCCACCGGTGTGGTCAGCTCGCGCCCCACGGCGGCGGCCACGCGCTGCGCCAGCGCCTCGGCCACGATTACGGCGCCGCCGTCCACCGGGTAGGCGGCGTAGTCGAACTCCGGGTGAAAGGCGATGCCGAGGTTCGAGGGGATCGTCCAGGGCGTGGTGGTCCAGATGAGGACCGACACCGGCTTCCCGGCCAAGGCTGGCACCCGCTCGGCGAGCGTCGCCGCGCTCTCCTGAGCCAGCGGAAACTCGACGTAGATGGACGGCGAGGTGTGGTCGGCGTACTCCACCTCGGCCTCGGCCAGCGCCGTCCGGCAGTGGATGCACCAGTGCACCGGCTTCTTGCCCTTGTACACGAGCCCCTGCTCGACGAACCGTCCCAGCGCGCGGACGATGTCCGCCTGGTAGCGGTAGTCCATCGTCAGGTACGGGTGGTGCCATTCGCCCATCACGCCCAGGCGCTTGAACTCGCCGGTCATCACGCCGATGAACCGCTCGGCGTACGCGCGGCACGCGCGGCGGATGTCGGCGCGCGACATCTCCCGCTTCTTCGAGCCCAGCTCGCGGTCCACGCGCAACTCGATGGGCAGGCCGTGACAGTCGTAGCCGGGCACGAAGGGCACGCCGAAGCCGGCCATCGACTTCGACCGGATCACCAGGTCCTTCAGGATCTTGTTGAGCGCGGTGCCGAGGTGGATCTGCCCGTTGGCGTACGGCGGTCCGTCGTGCAGCACGAAGGAGGGCGCGTCCTTGCGCCGTTCCTGGATCGCGCGTAGAGGTCCATGGCCTCCCACCGCGCGTTGGCCTCGGGCTCCGCGGTCTGCAGGTTCGCCTTCATCGGGAACCCGGTGCGCGGCAGGTTGACGGTCTCTTTCCACTCGGGCATGGTCGATAGCCGATTGTACAATTACGGGATGTGCCGGGCTGATTCGGCGGCATGAGGCTGGGACCCGCCGCGCGGCGCACCGACGCCGTCTTCTTCGACGTCGACTTCACGCTGATTTATCCGGGGCCGGCCTTCCAGGGCATTGGCTATCGCGGGTTCTGCGCGAGGCACGGGATCGCCGTCGACGAGGTGCACTTCGACGAGGCCGTGCGGGCGGCGCTGGCCAGCCTGGACGACGCGGGGCACGTGTACGAGGACGAGATCTTCATCCGATACACGAGGCGCATCATCGAGGGCATGGGCGGCCGTGCCACCGACGAGGTGCTGGACGCGTGCGCGGCCGAGATCTACGTGGAATGGGCGCGGTGCCACCACTTTCATCTCTACGACGACGTGGACGGCGTGATGCGCGAGTTGGCGGCGCAGCAGATCAAGGTGGGCCTGATCTCCAACTCGCACCGCTCGCTTGAAGAGTTCCAGGAGCACTTCAGGCTGGGCGCCGTGATTGTGGCCGCGGTATCGTCGGCCGAACATGGGTATCTGAAACCGCACCCCAGCATCTTCCACGAGGCGCTGCAGCGAGCCGGCGTCCGCGCGGACGCATCCGTGATGGTGGGGGATAGCGTGGCTCACGACGTGGAAGGCGCGCGCGGCGTGGGCATGCGGCCGGTGCTCTTGCACCGCGCCGAGGGTTCGGCGCCAGCGTCAGCCGTCGACGTACCCGTGATCCGGACGCTGGCGGAGCTGGCGGCGCTGCTCTAGGGCGGGCGTCAGCGCGCGCCCGGCGTGCGCGCCTCGGTCAGGATGCTCGTGTCGATCAGGCTTTGCAGCGCGGCGCGCGACCGCGGCTCACGCTTCTGATTGCGCGCCACCCAGCGGTCTTCCTCGACCATCACGTCCAGGAGCTCAGTCGGCAGCGCGCCCGGAAATGCGTGATGGCGCCAGCTGCGCGTCACCCAGTCCACGGACTGGTTGACCGTCTTGGCGATGAGCGGAAAGTGCGGCTCGGGCCGGCGCTTCACCTCGTCGGTCGCGGCCAGGAGCGCGCGTACGAACGCCACCAGCTCCTGACGCCGCTTGGGGTTGCCCAGGGTTTCGGTGGAGGCATACAGGCTGAAGAACTCCCGGTACATCCGGTTGTCCTGGAAGATCGTCACGTCCTGGCCCAGGGCCGCCACGGCCTTTTCAGCTTCCGGCTCCCACATCACCAGCGCGTCAGCGCGGCCGGCCACCACGCCCGCCGCCATCTGATCGCGCGGCAAGTCCACCACCAGGGTGACGTCCGTCTCGCTCAAGCCCGCGGCGGCCAGCGTGCGCACCAGGTAGTAGTGCGCCGAGGTGTCACGCGGGATCGAGATGCGTTTGCCGCGCAGGTCCGCCGGCGTCCTGATGCCTGCCGACCGCTTGGCGACGACGCGATACAGGCCCTCCGCGACCGTGAACAGCAACCGCACGTTCGGCGTGCCCACGACCAGCAGCTGTGTCTCGGCGTTAGTGGCGGCATGCGCGCCGCCGTTGGCCAGGTTGCGGACGCCGCCGTTGATCACGGTGAAGCCGGCGCCCGCCGGGCCGTTGTCGGCGACGTAGACCGGCGCACCCTCGATCGTGGAGGTGTTGACCGCGACCGTGAACGGCGCGTCGGCCGCCAGTGGCACCGACGGCGGAATCGGATTCGGTGCCTGCGCCAGCAGAACGACAGGCGCCAGCAACGCGACGACTGCCGGCCCCACTCGAACGAGTCGACGAAATCTCAATACTTGTAGCCCCCCACGATGCCCCACGTGTACTCGAAGGCGCGATCCCCGGAAGGCGACGGGCCGAAGCCGAACTGGTCGGCTCCGAAGCCGTCCGGATAGAGCCGAAAGTTGAACGCGAACTCCCAGCGGTCACCGATCTCCACGCCGACCGGCCGCACCTTGTACCCCGCGTTGGTGAACCGGCGGAAGTCCGGTCCGGCCAGGAAGTGAGACGCCAGGCCCGCGCCGTGGAAGAACCGGACCCTTCCGCTGCTCCCCGAGGTGACCTCGATCAGCGGCTCGAAGGACGCCATGTAGGTGCGGAATGCGCGATAGTCGGTATCTCCCTCGTTCTTGCCGGTGGAGAAGTGGACGGAACCCTCGAGGTTCACCCACACCCGGCTCTCGCTCATGATGTCGATGTTCTCCCGAACGGGGATCCCGAACAGGTTGCACTTCGTCACGCCACCCGAAACGGGCACACGGCATCGCCCCACCTTGCCGATCATCTGCGGCCCGCTCATGTCGAAGATGTAGTCGATAATCCCCGCGCGAGGCGTTCACGGGCGCGGAGAGCACGACGCCCGCCACGAGAGCGAAAAGGACGCAGCAATCCCGAAGATCGACGCATCATGACCTCCCAGCCGCGCCACTATGACGGCGGCTCGAACAATTTTCGTGTCTCACCCGTCCGCTCCAGGGTGTTGGCCGAGGCAGACACTCTCCGCAGCGGGGATCCCGGAGAATCGGTGAGATAGAGGAGAAGCTGCTCCCCTCTACTCGCCAAAACGAACGCACGCTGGTTTTGGTACTGCACCACCTCGAATTCGTCCCAGACGAATCGGCGAGGAATCGCCGTACAGGACGATCGTCAGCAGCGCGACACCGACCGTCGCCCATCGCAGGGCCCGAAGTGCCGCGGGAACATCGCCGCGCCTTTCGAGTGCCGGAAACCACTTCCAGGCGGCGAAACCAAGCGCGAAACTGAGAAAGGCCGACAGCACTCCATGGTTCGTGTTGGCTCCACCCGGCGCGAGCGCCGCCAGGTTGGCAGGCGTGGTCGCCCCCGTCCGCAGTTCCGTCTAGCGCCGCGAACACCGGATAGAACCACATTGTCGTGGCCACGCAACCCAATGCGCCGACGACGCAGATCGCCGTGCCGAGGACCACGGGATCGACGCGCGCCAGGAGACTGTTCCTGCGCCGTTCGCTGGCCGCGCGCCAGGTCGCGAACAGGTGCCGGCCGGCCCCGGACACCGCGACGGCGGCGGATGCGACGACCCAGATGAGCACGATTGGCAGCACGGCGCCGGCGCCGACCGTGAGGTAGCTCGAGAAGCCGCTGGCGAAGAACGGGTCGATCTTGAACCCCACTTCGAACGACGAGCAGGCCACATACCCGAGCACCAGCGTCAGACTGAACAGAGCCGAGCGACACGCCTCCCACACGGATCGCGGTCTGCCGCATTTGAGACGTCGGCGGCGGGGTCACGACCGGCAGCGGCGTGGAAGAGATGCTCAACGGACCGGAATCCAGGCCGCGCATGGCGGCCAGCATCTCGCCCGCGCTGGCGAAGCGGTGCGCGGGGTCGGTCCGCAGCGCCCGTTCGACCACGTCCACGAACGCGGCCGGCATGTCGGGCCGCACGTCCTCGAGCCGCACGCGTTCGTGCCGTTGGTGCGCGGCGATCAGCTCGTCCCAGGTCGTGGCCTGCACCGGGAACTTGCGCGACACGAGGAAGAACAGCAGCACGCCGAGCGCGTAGATGTCGGAGCTGCGCGATGCCACGGCCCCGTGCAGAAGCTCGGGCGCGAGATACAAAGGCGTACCTGCCGCGGCGCCAGCCCGAGGCTTGCCGAGTATCTCTCCGGCTCCGAAGTCCATCAGGACCAGCCGGCCATCGCTCGTGCGGCGCATCACGTTCTGCGCTTTCACGTCGCGGTGCACGATGCCCGCGGCGTGGACGGCCGCCAGAGCGCGGCACAAGTCCTGGCCCCAGGCAAAGGCCTCGCCGGCGCTGCGTGGGCCCTCCCGGCGGATGGCTTCGTGCAGCGTCGCGCCTTCCACGAAATCCATCCAGAAGCCCAGACGTCCGCTGTGCACGTCGGCCCCGTGCACCGTGACCACGTTCAGGTGCCGCACGCGCACCAGCATGCGAGCCTCGTGCAGCATCCTGGCCCTGTCGGTGACATTGGCTTTCAGCAGCTTCAAGGCCACGTCGTGACCAAGCCACAGGTCGCGCGCCTGGAACACCTCGCCGAACGTGCCTTCGCCCACTTTTCTGATCAGCTCGAAGTTGCCCCACTGCGTGAGCCGCGCGGGAGATACGTCGATGGGGCCGGAGCCATCGTCCGCACCGGTGACCGGTGTCGGCTGGGTTCGGGACGTGGAAACGCTGTCGAAGCCGGCGGTCGCGGTGGTTGGTTCGTCGCCGGCCACCTGAGAGCGGTGGACCTCAGAGACACCCGCGAGGATCTGCAGCTCGGCTAGAAGCTTGGAGATGGTGGGGTCCTGGTGGGTGCCGGGCAGCCGCCGGCGGTCGAGAGTACCATCCGCGACGGCCTCGATCAGCTCCGGTAACGGATCGTCGTCGGCCATCGCGCGCGATACCCCGCCGCGCGAATCTTACTCCTGTTCCAGCCGTCTCAGCCGTTGAGCTCTGCGATTCAGCTCGGTTTGCTGGGGCCAGCCGCCGCGCGCAGGCTGACCATCTCCTTGAGCAGCCGCTCGATGGCCCGCTTCACGGCGGCCCGCGCGGCGTTGGCGTTGGGCTTGGCAAGGGCCAGCGCCACTTCCTCGTAACTCTGCTGCAGCTCCATGCGGGCGATGATGGCCTCGCGGTCCGACGGCTTCAGCCGCGCCAGCGCCGTCTCGTAGCGTTCGAACCCTTCCCGGCCGATCGCCTGTTCCAGCGGGCTCGGTTCCCGTGACGGAAGCTCATCAGCAATGGCGACTGGTTCGGGCCGCCGCTTCACCTTGCGGATCTCGTCGATGATCTCGTTGGCCACGGCCTGGCGCAGGAACGCCTGCAGCGCTCCGGGGTGCAGCGCCTGGAAGGTCTTCAGGCGGGGGATGGCCCGCATGACGGCGTTCTGCACCAGATCCTGCGTCTCCTGCAGGCTTCGGGCATGCTGCGGCAACCGGCCCCGCGCCCAGCGCTTCAACGGCGGAACGGAACGTTCCACCAGGTCGTCGAGCGCGGCTTGATCGCCCCCTTTGACCCGTTCCAACAGCTCGATCGTGGTTTCCATACGCCTCCTTTGCGGGGCGCCCTTGCCAATGGCCGGCTGTCGTGTGGCGAATCTTACTAGTCCTTGCACCCAGCCAACCACTCGCCACAACTGCTTGCCGATGACAACGCCCTCACCTGAGCAAACGCTGGGCGCCCAGAAACCGCACGGACCGCGCCTTGAGGCGATGCCAGTGCGATTCAGCGATGAGCTGCGTTTCCATGGGCAGAGGAGGACAGAAAATGCTGAAGAAAAAGTCGGTGGTTGCGGCAACCGTGGCGTGTGGTCTGGCGCTGGCCGCCCTGGCTACCGAATCGGCCGGTTCGGGGACGCGGGGTGATTCGGCAACGCTCTCGTTCAGTCGGAGCGTCGCGCTGCCGGGCGTCACCTTGGCTCCCGGCCGCTATACGTTCGAGATCGTGGAGGGAGCGGGTACCTCGACATCGTGCGTGTGCGGAACGGGAGCTCGAATGCCGCGGAGTTCATGGGTTTCACGCACAGGGTGCCGCGGCCGGACCGCCTGAAGGGGCTGTCGGCGGTGACCCTCGGTGAGGCGCCTCGAAACGCCGCGCAGCCGATCAAGGTGTGGTACCCGGCGGACGGCTCCGATGGCCGCCAGTTCATCTACTGACCATCAACCGGCTTGGCGTGCGCATGTCCGCCAAGTCGGGTTCACAATCGACCGCTCTGACCCTTGCCGACGCGCGGTCCCCGCCGATCGCGCGCCGGCGCCTTGTCGTTGTTGGCCAGGCGCCAGGCCGTTGTGTAGGCCAGCTGCGCGATGCGGCTGATCTTGTCGAAGACGATCTTGTCCACTTCGTCGGTCACGTAGTGGTAGTCGCGGTGCAGGCCGGTCGTGAAGAAGATCACCGGCACGCCTTTGGCCGCGTAGCTGTAGTGGTCGCTGCGCGTGTATAGGGACTCCAGGTCGGCGCCGTCGTTCAGCTCGTAATTCAGGGTGAGTGGCCGGGGCAGGGACGCGTTCGCGTCCTCGTTCGTGTTGTGCAGGTCCGTGCTGATGCGGTCCGCTCCCACGATGTGTACGGTGTTCGACTCCGCCGGGTCGTCGCAGCGGTTGCGGCCGATCATGTCCATGTTCAGCTGGGCCGACACGCGATCCAGCGGCACCACCGGATGGTCCGCCATGTACCGCGAGCCGTTGAGACCGCCCTCTTCGGCCGTGTGCCAGATGAAGATCACCGATCGACGCGGCCGCGGCCCCTTGGCGAACGCGCGCGCGATGGCCATCAGGCCCACCGTGCCGGAGCCGTCGTCGTCGGCGCCATTGTTGATGTTGTCGCCGGTCCTGGGCGTGGGCCGCGACTGGCCCGCGCAGCTGGCAATCAGGGAATCGGGGGCGCCCGGCGCGGCCGTGGGCGCGAACTGCTGGTAGCCGATGTGGTCGTAGTGCGCGCCCAGCAACACGTACTGGTCGGCGAGCGCGGCGTCGGCGCCGCGCACCATCGCGACGACGTTGCGCGTGAACCTCGTTTGGATGACCTCGTACTCCGCATCGACGTTGATCGTGATGGTGACGTCGCCGAGCGACACGGCCGGCACCGCCTGCTGGCGTTCGGCGCTCGACTTCAGGTCGCCGTAGCTCTGGCCCGATCCACTGAGGACGAAGTTGAAGAACTCGTCGCTGGCCGTGATCTGCGGCGCCACCGGCGTGTCCACGCGTTGCGCGGTCTGAAAATCCACCCGCTGGTTGCCGGGCTGCGGAGTCCGCGACGCGGACGCTGCAGACGCGGGTCCGATGGCCGCCACGGCACCGAAGCCCTCTATGGCGTTCCGGCCGCGCGCGTTCAGCAGCCGGTTGTGTGTGTCGGTGAAGCCGCTGGGTCCCTTGGTTCCAGTGTAGAGCACCACCTTGCCGGCGGCGTTCGCGCGCGCGTAGTCGTTGTGCCCCAGCGGCGCGTAGGCGATGCCGTGGCCGACGAACTCCGCGCGGCCAGAAACGGTCTGCTTGCCGCCCTGGTTGAGCGGGAAGGTCACGCCCTCGCCGTCCTTGAAGGTCCGGGTCTGCCCCTTCACGGTCACCGTGACGCTCGAGTTGCTGCGGGCGCGCATGCCCAGCACGCGCACCGTTTGAAAGTAGGCGCCGTTGTCGCCGGCGGGCGCGATGCCCCACTGCTCCAGGTTGCGTGCGATATAGGCGCCCGCCAGGCCGATGCCCTCGGTGTAGGCCTGTCGGCCCTGCAGCTCGTCGGATGCGACGTATGTCAGCCAGCCGCGGAGGTCGGCCTCCGCGAAGGCCGACGCGTTCATGGGTGAGGCCGGCGTCTGTTGGGCAGTCGCCGGGCTATCCGTCGAACGCGTGCGCGACGAGCGCCGCGATGACCGCCGCGAGCCCTGCTCGTAGGGGTCGATGCATTGAAGTCCTCCAGGTCACCCAGGCGGCCAGGCGAGCCCACGCCCGGCCAGCACGTGCAAGTGCAGGTGGAAGACGCTCTGTCCAGCGTCGGCGTTGCAGTTGAAGACCGTCCGATACCCGCGCGCGGCATAGCCGTTCTCGCCGGCCAGCGCCGCGGCCCGACGAACCATGGCGCCCACCAGATCGTGATCGTCCGCCGTGATGTCGTTCAGCGTCGCGATGTGGCGCTTCGGCACCACGAGCGCGTGAAACGGCGCCTGTGGGTTGATGTCGCGGAAGACGAAGAGCTCATCGTCCTGGTAGACCACGGAGGATGGAATCTTGCCCGCGACAATCTTGCAGAAAAGGCAGTCGAGCATCCGAAGTCTCCAGTCTCGCTACTGCCGCTGCACGACGACCGTTCTCGGCAGCCCCTGCAAGTCCGCGATCACGCGATCGAAACGCAGTTCGGGCCGGCGGGCCACGGCCGCGCGCACGTCGTCTTCCTGGCCGAAGCCGAACTCCATCAGCAGCCAGCCCTGCCGCCGCAGGCGCGCCAACGTGGCGTCGAGCACGCTCTCGATGCCGCGCATGCCGTCTTCGCCCCCGAAGAGCGCCACGGCCGGCTCGCGCCGCACCGACGGCGACAGGCCGGCGCGATCTCTGTCACGCACATAGGGGGGGTTGGCCGCGATGACGTCGAACGTGTTCTCGACACCGTCCAGATATGACGTGTGCACGAACGACACGCGGTCGCCGACGCCGTGGCGGGCGGCGTTGAGCCGGGCCACGTCGAGCGCCTCCGCCGATACGTCGGTGGCCAGCACCAGGCACGAGGACTCGCACGCCAGCGTGACGGCGATATTGCCCGAACCGGTGCCCAGGTCGGCGACCAGCGCCCCCGGCCGCGCGGCCAGCAGCGGCAGCGCGGCGTCGACGATGTGCTCCGTTTCCGGACGGGGAATCAGCACGGCGGGAGAGACGTCGAAGTCTCGCCCGTAGAACTCGCGGTGCCCGATGATGTAAGCCGAGGGCTCGCGCTGCACGCGCCGCGCGACCCAGGCCGAGAACGTGGGCTCGAGCGCGGCCGGCGCAGGCTCGGTCCGGCTCGTCAGCACGCGCGCGCGATCCCATCCGAGGATGCGGCGCGCATACAGATCCACGTCCACGGCCGCCTCGTCGGCGGTATCCCTGCGGCTTCCAGCAGCGTCCGCGCGCCGGCCAGCACGTCGCCGAGCGAGGTGGCCTGCTGCACTCAGGCGACCTGCGTGACCTGCTTCAGCTTCTCGGCGTTGTAGAACGCCGTCACCTGATCGAGCAGCTCCGTGATGTCGCCCTCCAGCACCGCATGCAGCTGGTGGGTCGTGAAGTTGATGCGGTGGTCGGTGATGCGGCTCTGCGGAAAATTGTAGGTGCGGATCTTCTCGGATCGATCGCCGGTGCCCACGTATCCCCGCCGTTCCTTGGCGATGGCGTCCTGCTGCTTCTGCATCTCGATCTCGTAGAGACGCGCCCGCAGCACCTTCATCGCCTTCGCGCGGTTCTTGATCTGGGACTTTTCGTCCTGCTGCGACACCACGAGGCCCGTGGGGATGTGGGTCAAACGCACGGCGGAGTAGGTGGTGTTCACGCTTTGCCCGCCGGGGCCGCTCGAACAGAAGGTGTCGATGCGCAGATCCTTCTCGTGGATCTGGATGTCCACGTCCTCGGCTTCCGGCAGCACGGCCACCGTCGCCGTGGACGTGTGAATGCGCCCGCTTGCCTCGGTAGCCGGCACACGTTGCACGCGGTGAACGCCGCTCTCGTATTTGAGCCGGCTGTAGACGCCGCGGCCTTCAACCGTGGCGATCACTTCCTTCAACCCGCCGGCCGGACTGTCGCTCGACGACAGCACCTCCAGCCGCCACCGGCTGCGCTCCGCGAACCGGCTGTACATCCGGAACAGTTCCGCGGCGAAGAGCGCGGCTTCGTCGCCGCCGGTCCCGGCACGAATCTCCAGGATCACGTTCTTCTCGTCGTTGGGATCCTTCGGGATGAGCAGCGTCCGCAGCTCCTGCAGCAGCGGCTCGCGCCGGGCGTGCAGCGTGGTCAGCTCCTCTTCGGCCAGCTGGCGCATCTCGGCGTCGCCGCCCTTGGCCAGCTCGGCGGCCCCGGCGATGTTGGCGTCGAGTGCCTTGAACTCGCGGTACTTCTGGATCAGCGGTTCCAGCTCGGCGAGCGCCTTGGCCGACTTGGTGTATTCGGCGGGGTCGGCCTGCACTTCGGCCGTGCCGATCTTGGTCATCAGCTCGTCGTAGCGCGATTCGACCGTGGCCAGCTTATCGAACATACTGAAATGTCACCTGACCTGATTTAGGCCCGACCCCACTGTCATCCGCCGGAGACAGGAGGCAGGAACGCCACCTCGTCTCCATCCTTCACCGTTGCCGACATCCGCGAGTAGTCGGCGTTGAGCGCCACCGACATCGTGCGCTCGTACTCACCGAGCGCCGGCATTTCCGCCACGAGGTTCCGCCACACGCCGTCTATCGTGGACGCGGACGGCACCTCCCGCACCAGCTCGCCGGTGCCGGCCAGGTCGCGCAGCCGGGCAAAGAGACGAACCGTTACGCGCATGCGATGCGGTACGCCGTCTGGCGCGCCGCCTCGTCGTCGGGGTCGGCCGTCGCACCTTCCAGCCACACGTCGCCCCCGTCGAAGTGCTCGTGCTTCCAGATGGGCACGATCTGCTTCACGCGCTCGATCGTGTATCGACAGGCCGCGAACGCATCTGCACGGTGTGCCGACGCCGCCACGATCACGATGCTTGCCTCGCCCAGTTCCAGCCTGCCAATCCGGTGGTGCACGCCCACGCGGGCCCCCGGCCAGGCCGACACCGCCTCGTCCACGATGCGCTGGAGCGCCCGCACGGCCAGCGGCTCGTACGCCTCGTACTCCAGGTACGCCACGTGCCGGCCCACGTTCTGCTGCCGCACCAGGCCGGCAAACGACGCCACGGCCCCGTCCGCTCCGGACGCACTCGCCACCACGGCCGTCAAACCCTCGAGGTCCAGCCGGTTCGGGGTGACCGCCACGAGAGGTGTCGGCATGCCCTTCAAGTATAAAGGGCGCGCCAGCCCCGCTAACTATCGCGGCGCAGCTGCCAGAAGTGGTCCATCGGCCCGTGTCCCTGGCCGAGCCCCGGCGCGGCGGCGATAGCGCCCGCCACGTAGCGCTGCGCGACGGGCACCGCGTCCGCCAGCGAACGCCCGTGGGCCAGGTGCGCGGCGATGGCCGCCGCAAACGTGCAGCCGGTGCCGTGGGTCGCGGATCCGGGGACGCGCGGCTGTGGGAAGCGACGCACGCTCACCCCATCGAACAGCACATCCACGATGTCTGGGGCATCCGCATGCCCGCCTTTCACCACGACAGCCCCCGGTCCCAGCGCCGCGATGCGTCGTGCGGCCTCCTCGACGTCGCCCTCCGAGCGGATCGCCATGCCCGCCAGCGCCTCGGCCTCGGGAAGGTTGGGGGTCACCACCGCTGCGAGCGGCAACAGTGCCGTCCTCATGGATTCGACGGCATCGTCTGCCAACAGCGTGTCGCCGCTCTTGGCGATCATCACGGGATCGACCACCAGGTTGGGCACGCGCAGGTCGCGCACGGCTGTGGCCACCAGGCGCACCAGATCGGCCGTGGCCAGCATCCCGGTCTTGGCCGCCCGCACGGCAAAGTCGGCCATCACCGCCTGGATTTGCGCCCGCACGACGTCCCCCGACACCACTTCCACAGCCGAGACGCCGAGGGTGTTCTGCGCGGTGATGGCGGTGATGGCGCACACGCCGTAGACGCCGTGTGCCGCGAACGTCTTGAGGTCGGCTTGGATGCCGGCGCCGGCGCCCGAGTCGCTGCCCGCGATCGTCAGCGCGACTGGAACAGTCGCCACAGCCCTGGCGCCACGCCCGCGGCAACGGCGGCCTTGAGGATGTCGGCCACCGCGAACGGCGCCACGCCGGTGGCGACCGCCACCGCCAGCCCCGTTGCCGCTGAGGCTCCACCCAGCCGGGCGAAGTAGGCGAGCCAGAGTGTGCCGCCCAGATAGATGACAGCCAGCCCGGTCAGCATCGCCACCACCGACGTCGCCCAGCGCCGATCGAATCCGCGTTCGGCGCACAACCCGACGACGAAGGCCGCAAGGGGGTACGCCATCAGGTACCCGCCGGTCGGGCCGAGCAGCCGGAAGATTCCGGGCGGCAACGTGGCCGAGGCCGCGAACACCGGCAGGCCGGCGATGCCCGCCGCGAGGTACACGCACTGGCTGTAGGCCCCCAGGCGCGAGCCCAGCACCAGCCCGCCCAGCAGCACCACCATCGGCTGGAAAGTGATCGGCACCTGCGTGAACGGCAGGTGGACGCTGAACTGCGCCGCCGCTGCCGTGAGCACGGCGATGAAAGCGACCGAGGCGGCCTGCACCGGCAGCGGCGTTCTGTCGGCCCGCGTCCGCGGTGCGAGGACCTGGAACAGCGTGCCCGGCGTGTGCGCGTGCATGTCGGGCATATTACTACCGCCCCGCGAAGCGGGGCCAAACAGACACTGTCTACCGCCCCGCGGAGCGGGTCCCAGCAGCCGCTGTTTCCCTGCCCAGGATCAGCAAGTACTGGTAGGGCAGGTTTGCGCTGCCCTTGACGCGCAGTCCGGCGGCGCGCGCGTCGGTCTCCACGGTGGCTTGCGCCACGCGCGGGCCCTCGGAGGGCGACGGTCCAGGACCACCGCCGCCCAGCTTGTAGTTCACGATGCCGATCCGCCCGTCGGCCGCGAGCGCCGTGGCGAGATTGCGGAGGAAGGTCACGCGATCCTTGACCTCCGGATAGACGTCCACGACGAGCACGGCGTCCAGCTCTCCCTTGACCGGCAAGCCAAGCGAGCTGTCGTCGCCTTGCAGCAGCCGCACGTTCTGCAGACCCTCGCGCGCGACGCGGCGGCGAATCACGTCCAGCATCTCGCGCTGCACGTCGGTGGAATACACGACGCCGTTTGGTCCGACTCGGCGCGCCAGCCGCATGGTGAACCAGCCCGCGCCCGCACCGATGTCGGCGACCTTGGCGCCATCGGCGATGCTCAGCGCGTCCATGATCTGATCCGGCTTCTGCCAGATCGCGCGGTCCGGGCCCTCGAGCAGGCCGAGGTTCTCTGGCGGAAACAGCCGCCGGTGCTCCTGGTTGGCGGACGTCTGCGCGCGCGCGCCTTCGGCGCACGAGAACAGGGCCAGTACGAGGGCAGCGGCCAGGCGGCTCATCCGATCAAATTATACTGACCACATGCCGTCCGCCTTCTTCGAGAGCGTCCTGTCGCTGGTCGTCCGCACGTCCACGGACCTGCCCCCGGACGTGCGCGCCGCCATGAAAGCGGCCATGAAACAGGAGGAACCCGGCACCCGTTCCGCGCAGGCGCTGGCCATCATCGCGCAGAACATCGACCAGGCCGCGCAAGGCGAGGGCGCCATCTGCCAGGACACGGGGATGCCCACCTTTGAGGTCAAGGCCCCCGTGGGCGCCAACCAGATCGCGATGAAGAAGGAGATCCGCGCGGCCATTGCCGAGGCCACCCGGCGCGGCAAGCTGCGGTCCAACTCCGTGGATTCGTTGACCGGCGAGAACAGCGGCGACAACCTGGGCCCGGGCACGCCCATCATGCACTTCGAGCAGTGGGAGAACGACCGCGAGATCGAGGTGAAGCTCATTCTGAAAGGCGGCGGCTGCGAGAACATGAACTCGCGGTCCTCGCTGCCGGCGGAGCTCGCCCACCTGGGCCGCGCCGACCGGTCGATCGAAGGCGTCCGCAAGTGCATCCTCCACGCCGTGTGGCACGCACAGGGCAAGGGATGCGCGCCAGGCGCGCTCGGCGTCTGCATCGGAGGCGATCGCACATCCGGCTACGTCCACGCGAAGGAGCAGCTGTTCCGCACCCTCGACGACGTGAACCCCGACTCGCGGCTGGCCGAGCTGGAAGCGTCGATCATGGGAACCGTGAACAACCTGGGCGTGGGCACCATGGGGTTCGGCGGGCGGGTCTCGCTCATCGGCTGCAAGGTGGGCGCGCTGAATCGCCTGCCCGCCAGCTTCTTCGTGTCGGTAGCCTATGACTGCTGGGCGTATCGGCGGCTGGGCGTGGTGCTCGACGCACAATCGGGCGAGATCACGCGCTGGCTGTATCGTGATCCGTCCACGCCCGTCATCCCGCTGGCCGACCAGGCGGGATTCCAGAGAACGGGCCGCGAGGTGGCGCTGCGCACGCCGCTGACCGAGGAGCAGGTGCGCTCGCTGCGCGTCGGCGACGTCGTCCTGCTGTCCGGACGCGCGTACACCGGGCGGGATGCCGTGCACCATCACCTGATGTCGCACGAGCCCCCCGTGGACCTGCGCGGCGGCGTCATCTATCACTGCGGGCCCGTGGTGGCCAAGGACGGCGAGGGCTGGCGCGTGACTGCCGCCGGACCCACGACCAGCATTCGCGAGGAGCCCTACCAGGCGGACATCATCAAGCGTTACGGCGTCCGCGCTGTCATGGGCAAGGGCGGCATGGGCGCCAAAACGCTTGCCGGGCTGAAGGACGCGGGAGCGGTGTACCTCAACGCCATCGGGGGCGCTGCTCAGTTCTACGCCCGGGCCATCACGAAGGTCCACGGGGTGTCGCTGATGGAGTTTGGGACGCCCGAGGCCATGTGGCACCTGGAACTGCAGGACTTTCCCGCAATCGTCACCATGGACGCCCACGGCCGCAGCCTGCACGCCGACGTGGAAAAGGCCTCGGCCGCCGAGCTGGCGTCGATCGGGGCCTGAAACAGAGGCTCCGGGCTCCAGGCTCCAGGCTACGGGCCCCCAACGGACTGTCGGCGTATAATTGAACGGTATTCGAGCAGTTTGACTAGGAGCGGAGAGCAATGATCAACGTGTCCCCCAACGCAGCCGAGAAGATTTCCGAGCTGCTCAACGAGGAAGGCAAGGTCGGCAGCGGCCTGCGTGTGTTCGTGCAGGGCGGCGGCTGCTCGGGCTTCCAGTACGGCCTGATGATCGAAGAGGCCGGCGGCGCCGGCGATCAGGTCTACGAGTCCAACGGCGTGCGGCTGTTCGTGGATCCGGTCAGCATCAGCTACCTGAAGGGCGCCGAAGTGGACTTCGTCGACACCGTGACGGGCGGCGGCTTCACCATTCGCAACCCCAATGCGACGTCCACCTGCGGATGCGGGTCGTCCTTCAGTGTGGACGGCGAGGGCGGCGGCGGGCACAGTCATTAAGGCTCGAGAGGGGTTCACGACGAGTGTGTCCACTACGCCCCTTGATTTCAGCCGGCTGAAGCCGAAAGGCGGCAAGCGCTCCAGCAAACGCGAGCAGATCGTCAACGTGTTCCTGCGCCAGGAAGGACACCTGAGCGCCGACGATCTGGTGGACATCATCCGCAAGGACGACCATCGCGTCAGCCGCGCCACCGTCTACCGCACGCTGCAGTGGATGGTGGACGCGGGCATCGCCCGCAAAGTGGACTTCGGCGAAGGGCGCTCCCGCTTCGAGCACTCGTACCGCCAGCCGCGGCACTTCCACCTGATCTGCCAGACCTGCCACCGCTCCTTCGAGTTCCTGAGCTCCGACGTCGAGCTGTTGATCGAGGAAGTGGCCACGGCACGGTCGTTCTCGCCGCCAAGAGCGTGGTGCAGATCTACGGGACCTGCGAGGACTGCCGGGAGGGCCGCAAGGCGATCGGCCGACGACGGCCACAGCGACTCTGGTGTTCGCGCGCGACGCGCTGCGCATCGCCATCGCCACCGAACGCAGCGGCCTCGAATTCTATACGCGCGCCGCGAAGGTGACCCGCGACGCGCGCGCCCGTGTGGTGTTCGAGCACCTGGCCGGGGAAGAGAAGGAACACCTGGGCAAGCTGGAGTCGCGCTACAAGGAGCTGATCCGGCGCGACGCGCATCTGGAGTCGCGCCCGACGTTCCTCTTCTTCAAGGGAGCGGCGAGCGGCATCTTCGCCGAGGGCACCGAGCGGCTGGTCCACGGCGACGACCAGCAGGCGTTGCTCATCGGCATCAAGTGCGAGCGCGGCTCGCACCGCTTCTTCAAGAAGTACGGCGAGCAGTTCGAGGAGTCCGAGGGCAAGCAGATCTTCCTGGAGTTCGCCGACGAGGAGCGTGAGCACCTCGACCTGTTGATGCGCGAATACCGTGCGCTCGTCAAGCGCCAGGGCAAGGCCGGTCGCGCCGGGCGCGCCGCCTCGACCTCGCGCGCCGGCGCGCGGTGATCGATCTCCACCTTCACACCATCGCGTCGGACGGCCGGTCCACGCCCAGCGAGCTCGTGGAGCTTGCCGGCGCCGCGGGCCTGACGGCCATGTCGGTCACCGATCACGACACCACAGCGGCCGTGGCCGACGTGCAGCAGTTTGCGGCCGCCCGCGGCATCGAGGCCGTGTCGGGCATCGAGATCACGGCCGTCCTGCACTCCCGCGACGTCCACATGCTGGCCTACTTCTTCGAGCCCCGCTATCCCGGCCTGGTGGCGTTCCTGGCCGAGCAGCGAGAGGAGCGCATCGCGCGCGTGGAGGCCATCGTCGCGCGCCTGGCGGAGCTGCGGATGCCGCTCAATTTCGCGGCGCAGATCGCAGTGGCCCGGCTGCCGACGGGCACGTCGCTGGCGCGCCCACACGTGGCGCGTGCGATGGTGGCCGCCGGCTATGCCAGGACCGTCCAGGCCGCGTTCGATGCGTGGCTCGCCGAGGGGCGTCCGGCTTTCATCGAGCGCAACGGCCCGTCTCCGGCTACCGTGATCGGGATCGTTCACGCCGCGGGAGGCCTGATCTCGTTGGCCCATCCAGGCCGGACACGCATCGACGAAGAGATTCCGCAAATGGTGGCCGACGGCTTGGACGCGCTGGAAGTCTTCCATTCGGACCACGACGCCGGCGAGGTGTCGCGCTATCGGGCCATGGCCGGGGACCTCGGCGTGTTGATGACGGGCGGCACCGATTTCCACGCGGATCCGGCGTCACCGCTGACAGTCGGCACGGTCACGCTCCCGCCGAGGGAGTGGGAGCAGCTGCGCGCGGCCCGAAACCGGCACCGGCCACAATGACAACCGGGCCTCCCGACGATGTGCTGATCCACGTCGCCGGTGTGGTCAAGCACTACAACGCGCTGCGCCCCCTTCGCCTTCGGGACTGGCGAGTAGCTCGCGGGCAGGCGGTGGCGCTTCACGGCTTCGACAAGACAGCCGCCGAAGTGCTGGTCAATCTCCTCACGGGGTCGAGCCTGCCCGATGAAGGCGTGGTGCGCGTGTTCGGCCGCGCCACATCGGAGATCGCCGACACCAAGGACTGGCTGGAGTCGTTGCGGCGCTTCGCCCTGCTCAGCGAACGGACCGTGCTCGTGGATCAGCTGACGGTGGAGCAGAACCTGGCGATCCCGCAGACCCTGGCCGTCGACCCCATCCCGCCTGAGGTGCGCGACACCGTGCGCGGGATTGCCGGCGAGCTGGGTCTCTCCAACGACCTGATGGCCGCGTCCGTTGAGGGCCTGGCGCCCCTCGACCTGGCGCGCGTGCGTCTCGGAAAGGTGCTGGTGCTGGATCCCGAGATCCTGCTGGCCGAGCACCCGACGGCGAACGTCGAGCGGAGCGATGTCGCGCCGTTCGCCCGCACGCTCGCCGGCGTGGTGGCACGGCGCCGCATGGCGGCGGTGTATCTCACCGCCGATCAGGAGTTCGCGAAGATTGTCGGGAAGGAAGTGCTGACGCTGCAACCAGCCACTGGTGAGCTGAGCTCATCGAGCGGCTGGCGACGGTGGTTCGCGTAGGAGCTTAACCTTCGAGCAGGCGCACGTTACCCGCACGCGGGCCCTTGGTGGAATCTTCCGGCTGGAAGTCCACGCGCTGGCCTTCGCGGAGCAGCTCGAACACCGAGTCGCGCACGGCACTCCGGTGGAAGAAATGTTCGGTGCCACCCTCGTCGCGGATGAACCCGAATCCCTTGTCGATGAGAAGACGTGCGATAGTGCCGGTCGCCATAGCCGTGACCTCCACGCGCGAGTGCCTGAGGCGCATGGCTGAGAAAATCCCAGGTGCGTCCAGACCGCCTGAGCGGACGCATGGGCCACGAACGAACCAATCGCGAACCGCCAGCGTCGGCGTTGGGCGAAGTGTAGGAACAGGCCCAATTAATGTCAAGTTGGCACTAACATTCGGCCGAGTGGTCGTCGCCGTCGTGCTGGCCGCGGGGGAATCGACCCGGATGGGGACGCCAAAGGCGCTGCTGGCGGCGCCGGACGGCCGGCCGTTCGTGGTGCGGATTAGCCGGGCATTCACCGACGCGGGCGTGGACCCGGTGGTGGTCGTAACCGGCTCGGCGCACGACCAGATTGTCGAGGCGGTTGGCGAGGCGGCGCTTCCGCGCTCGGTGCGGCTGGTCCGCAACCCCGACCCGGGCCGGGGGCAATTGTCGTCGCTGTGGACGGGCATGGCTGTGGCCGTCACCCCCGACACGGAGGCGCTGCTGATGACGCTGGTCGATGTGCCGATGCTGAGCGCGGCCACCGTCGAGGCCGTGGTGGACGAGTGGCGCCGGTCGCGCGCCCCGATCGTCCGTCCGGCCATCGGAACCGCGCACGGCCACCCGGTCCTGTTCGACAAATCGCTCTTCGACGAGCTGCGCCAGGCGCCGCTCGATGGAGGCGCGAAGACGGTGATCCGGCGTCACGAATCGCGCATCGTCAACGTGGTGCCGCCCGACGACGGCTGCCTTCGCGACATCGACACGCCCGAGGATTACAGCACCCTGCTGAGTTGACGCACGCTCACCCTGCTACAGTGTGAGGCGTGGACGCGACCTGGCTGTTCCTGTCGCTCATCCCTGGCGGCATCGGGTTCGTGATGTTCGTCTACGGCAAGAAGCAGCAGCGCTGGATCTACGTGGTGGCCGGCCTGGTCTTCATGGTGTACCCCTACTTCACGACTACCACGACATCCATGACAGTTGTCGGCATTGTCTTGGGCGCTGCCGTGTGGTTCGCGACGCGGGCCGGGTGGTGATGGATCGCGTGCATCGACCCGGCGGGTCAATCGAGGACTTCTGCCGGGCCTGCAAGACCGATCGAACACACACGATCGTCGTCGTCGATGACGGTGGCAGACCCCTGCGAGTCACGTGCGACTACTGCCAGAGCCAGCACAACTACCGCGGCGGTCCACGCATCGGCGCTGACGCGCCCGCCGCGGCGGCCTTCCCGTGCGCTATCACCGATCCCGAGCGCGCCCAACCTGAGCGAGGACGAAAGGACCACGCCACCCATGACGCTTCCAGATGCCTCGCCAGACCTCGAGCGCCTGTTGCGCCGCATCATCCGTGAAGAGGCTGGCGTCACGACGGTGACGCCCGCACCGAAGTGGCGGGGCGGCACGCTGGTGCTGCGTCCGGCGACCCCAGGCCTTCAAGAGAAGAGCTGGCCGATCGAGACCTTCTTCCACAAGGTGGTCATGCTGCGGAATCGCCTGCGCACGCTCGAGCAGCAGGTGAACGCGTCGGACCTGTCCGACGACGTGAAGGTGAAGCTGCAGGCCTATGTGAGCGGCTGCTACGGATCGCTGACCAGCTTCAACGTGCTGTTCGCCGACGAGGCCGACCAGTTCAAGGGCAACGCGAGCGATTGAACCGAGTCGGCGCCAGCTGTTCCGTCGCCCGGGCCGGTACCTCTATTGCTTGGTAATCGGGTGAGGGCCAGCGCATGTTTCCAATCGGCGATGAAAGAGTGCAGGGCGGTCCGCCGCCCGTGGTGACGTTCGGCCTCATCGCGCTGAACGTCGTGGCGTTTCTCGTCGAGTTGGCGCAGCCGTCGGAGGCGGCGCTTCAGTCGTTCATCCAGGCCTGGGGCGTGGTGCCGCAGGAATACTCGGCCGCACAGGATCTGCCGCCGATGATCCCGCTGCCATTCTGGTCCACGCTCTTCACCTCGATGTTCCTCCACGGCGGCTGGATGCACCTCGGCGGCAACATGCTCTACCTGTGGATCTTCGGCGACAACCTGGAGAAGGTCATGGGTGCGGCTCGGTTCCTGGCCTTCTACCTCGTCTGCGGTCTCGTCGCGTCGTTCGCGCACATCGCCTTCGGTCCTGGTTCGGGTATTCCAGCGGTCGGCGCATCGGGCGCGATCAGCGGCGTGCTTGGTGGCTACCTGTTGCTGTTTCCCCACAACCGCGTGCGCGTGCTGGTGCGCGGCGGGGTTACGCAGGTGCCGGCGATTGTCGTGCTGGGCTTCTGGATCGTCATCCAGCTGATCAACGGCGTTGGTTCGGTGACGGCAACGACAGAGACGGCCGGCGTGGCCTACATGGCCCACATCGGCGGGTTCGTCGCCGGCCTGGTCCTCGTGAAGCTGATGGCGCCGCCACGACGGCTCGCAGTGGCCTGAACGCTATTTGCGCTCGACGATCCAGATATCCGCTTCGACGCGCATCGCGCCGTAGTAGATGGTCCGGTTGTCGGGGCTGATCACGATCGACTCCTCGCCCGCTGGTCCGGGCAGCCGGACGGGGATTGGCGTGCGGGACCGCGTGACGGGGGGGGGGGGTGGGGGGGGCCGGCCGGGGGGGCCGCGGGGGGGGGAGATCCGCGGCGGGCGGTCCGGGACAGGGGGGGGGGAGAGGAGGGGGCGGGGCCAGGGGGGGGGGGGGGAGTTTGGGGGGGGGGGGGGGGGGGGGGGCGAGCGGCGCCGTGGAAACCCTGTTTTTTTTATTAGTGGAAACGGAACCCGAGGCTTGGGGAGACAGATTGATATAAAGTGCCTGTCGCCGGTCCCGCTACTTTTCGAGGCCGCCTCGTCTACGCCGTTAGATGGCCCAAGGCCGCCGGTCGAGTAGAAGACAAGGAAGGCCGTCGGGAGCGAAATCCGGCATCCGATCGCGGCCGGAGTCGTCAGTGAGGCGGCGCATGGGCCCGCCCACCGGCCCGATGAACAGGTCCTCCTGCTGCTCGCCGATGGAGTAATAGGCAAGCTGCTTGCCGTCCGGCGACATCCCGCTCGGGATGCGAATGTTGTTCTGCGCGTCCAGCAGAACGGGTTCGCCCGCGCGCATCGCGACTGGATCGAACGGAATCGCCACGGGATTGACCGACGCCACGCGGGACCTGAACGCCAGCCTGGAGCCGTCCCTCGACAACCGAGGCAGCCCGGCCGACGCTTGAACGCCCGCGGTGACCGGCTCGGGGGCGCCCAGCACGCGGCCGCTCGACTGATCCACGGCGACGCGCCACAGGTTCATCGAGACGCCGCGGTCGCTCGAGAAGTAGATGAAGCGGCCGTCCGGAGACCAGACCGGTGACCAGTCCACGGCGGCATCGGTGGTTACGGACGACGGCTCGCCGCCAACTGCCGCCACAGTGTAGATGTCGCGTTGGCCCCCGACGTTCCGCCAGTAGACCAGGCGCTCGCCAGACGGCGACCATGAGGGCTGCACCGCGTCGGTCTCCATGACCCTCCGGGGCGTGCCGCCGCTCAGGTCCACGACCCAGATGCGGCTCTCGCCGTAGCGTGAGCTTGGGTCATTGATCTCTTCGGTCGCAAAGGCGATCCGCTTTCCGTCGGGAAACCACGCGGGGTCGAAGCCGTTGTCGGTGACGCGCCGAACCGCTTCGCCGGTCGCTCCCGCGACGAAGATGCCTCCTGTCGCGGTCGAGTCGTGAAAGGCGATCAGCGATCCGTCCGGCGAATACGCCACTCCGCGTTCGTGGCGCACGGGGTCGTTCACGATGGGCGTCGCGTTGCGCCCGCCGACGCGCTGCGCGTAGATGTCCCAATTTCCGTTCACGCGCATCGAATACGCGACGGTCGTCCCGTCTGGCGACAAGGCGGGTGATGTCTCCTCGCCAGCGGCTTCGGAGACGCGGGTAAACGAGCTCCAGCGCGCCTCGGCGTCCGGTGCGGCGCTTCGCCCGACCCAGGAGGCGCCGGCTGCCAGAAGTGCCGCAGCCGCAACGGCCCAGGGCAGCCAGGGGCCGCGCGCCGGGCGGGTCGAGGGCGCGGCCACGGCGGTCGCTGCCGATGACGCGCCGGAGCCAGCGGTCAGCGTCTCCAGGGCGAAGGCCAGGTCGTTGGCCGATTGAAAGCGCAGGTCGGGCGCCTTCTCGAGACAGCGCCGGACGATGCGGTCGAGACCCGCGGGAATCGCGAGCCGAGCGGTGTCCAGTTCCGGTGGATCCTTGGTGAGGACCGCCGTCATGGTGTCGGCGGCGGTCTCTCCCTCGAAGGCGCGCCGGCCGGTGAGCATCTCGTACAGGACGGCCCCGAACGCGAACATGTCCGCACGGTGATCCACGGCCACGCCGCGCACCTGTTCAGGCGCCATGTATCCGAAGGTGCCCAGCACCACGCCGGCGCTGGTCAGCAAGGTGGCGGCGCGGGTCTCGTCGGCGACCCCCGCATCCACCGGCTTGGCGAGCCCGAAGTCGAGGATCTTCACCTGGTCGTCGCGCGTGATCATCACGTTCTCGGGCTTGAGATCGCGATGCACCAGCCCGCGCGCATGGGCCGCCGCCAAGCCGCGCGCGATCTGCAGGGCGTACGCCACGGCCCGCCGGGGTGTCAGTGGGCTGTCGGCAAGGCGCGCCCGCAGCGTCTCCCCTTCGACGAGCTCCGTGACCACGAACGCCGTGGCGCCGTCGCGAGCGAACTCGAAGATGGACAGGATGTTCGGATGCGAGAGCCTGGCGACGCTCATCGCCTCGCGCTCGAATCGCGCGAGGGCCGCAGCGTCCCCGGCCAGATTTCCCGAGAGCACCTTGAGGGCGACGTCGCGGTCCAGGCGCGGGTCGCGCGCGCGATACACCTCGCCCATGCCGCCTGCGCCGAGGGTGGACACGACCTCGTAGTGACCCAGCCGTGTGCCGGGCGTCAGTGTCATGGCCCGGCTATTCTATCTATGTAGGATCTATCGATGGCGGGACACGAGTGCTATCACTGCAAGTCGTGGATCGAGGACGGCGAGGCGCACGACTGCTGGACCACCACCGAAAAGGCGCTGACCGGGGATCTTTCCGAGGACCTGCGCGATGCCTGGGAGCGCTTGCGTGAGTCGCTCGCTGAACTGGGCGACCAGCGCATCTACGCCTCGGGCAGCTGCATCATGTTTTCCCGCGAGGCCTGCTACGTCTTCGTCCGCCCCAAGCGCAAAGCGCTCGAGGTGTGCATCTTCCTGGGTCGGGCGCTCAAGAATCCTCGTGTTCGCCGCGCCGACAAGAAGTCGAAGAACAAGTTCGCCAACCTGGTGCACGTGCAGCACCGCGACGAGGTGGAGCCGCCGCTCACCGAGTGGCTGCGCGAGGCCTACGAGTTCCCTGAGGTGCTGGCGGCCCGGACCGCGAAGGCGACGACCAGCGGCAAGACGGCTCGGAAGTCCAAGACCTCTTGAATCTATCTCTCCGTCTCCACAACCCGGATGTTGAGGTCATGGATCTTGGACGGATCGATCGTCGCCTCCCTGGCGGAATCGGCGCCGAGTAAGCCATTCTCCCGAAGGAAGGCCTTCGCCCGCGGCAACGATGCGACGGCGATCACGAACCCCTGAGGCGAATTCTCCCGAGCTTGGATGAGGCGTATGGCGGGCCCGTCGCCCACCTGCCACGAACCCAGGCTGGATATCGGGGTGGGATCCAGCAGCTTCTGCCAGAGACGTCGGGCCGCGTCGAGATCGCGGACGCCGATGACGACTTCCTTCACGGCTTCGACGCCCAAAGGCCCGCCGCCGCTCTCTGTCAACTGCCGGCGCAGACGTTCACGACGTTCCTCGACGTTGACGTACGTCGGACTGTACTCGCTGAGGAAGACGTGTATCGTCGCATCCGCAACTTCACCATCGGAGAACTGTCGCAGAGTCACGTTCGTCCACAGCGTGTTCTTCGAGCCGTTCGGTCCGGAGGCGATCAAAGGTCGCGGATCCCCGTGTGTGATACCCCTTCGGTCCAATTCGGCAAGGGACTCGGCGAGGGCAGAGGGCTCGAATCCAAATCCGAGTAGGTGCGCTCCTGAGGGTTGGGTCTTCTGGCCAGGGACCCGAATCGCCTCGACGTTCACATTGCCGAATCCGACTCCTCCCGTCGCGACGCCATCGCGCGGGCTCATCAGTGGCCACGCCACGGGAAGCCGAAGGACTTCAGTGAAGAAGCCATAGAGCGTCGCAGGGTCATCGACCCTGATCATGATGTGGTCGATTCGCCGAATGGGAGCTACCGGCTGCTGTGCGGTGGCGTCGAAGGTGCTGCCGACACCCAGCAGAATCGGCGCCGCGAGAAGAAAGAATGTCAACGCTCGAGCGATCATGGATCGTGCGCACCAGGGTAGCATCATGACTCTTCGGCCTTTCCCCACTACATCGCTCATGAGGTGGCGCCGCCTCGACGTACCAGGACGCGAAGAAGCGCGCGCCGGCCGTACCGGCTACCGGCTGGCGATTGAGCGGCGAGCTCGATATTGAAGAAGCCGGCGTCGCCGCGAGGCTCCGTTACGGCATCGACTGCGACCCCGAATGGCGTACGCGCTCCGCACTCATCGAGGGCGACGTGGGCGGTGCCACTGTTCGGTTCTCGCTCACTGCGAGCGGGACAGGGCACTGGATGCGTGACGGCGTGCTGGCGCCCGAGCTGGCGGGTGCGTTGGACGTGGACCTTGGGTTCACGCCTGCGACCAACACGCTGCCGATCCGGCGCCTTGCGCTCGCGGTTGGGGAGAGCGCTCCCGTGCGGAGTGCCTGGCTTCGCTTTCCAGAGTTTCGGCTCGAGCCGCTGGAACAGACGTACACGCGGGAGAGCGAGCAGACCTTTCGATATCGCGCGCAGATCGACAACGAACCGTTCGTCGCGCGCCTGGACACCGACGTGTTCGGACGCGTGCTTTCTTACGAAGGCCTGTGGGAGGCCGAATTCATGGACCCGGCGTGAAAGGCACGAGCTGAGGACCAGATCATCGCCAGTTGGACCCACTGATCAGCTGGCCGCGTCGAGTCCCGAACCTCGAGCCCACGCGGCCCGAAACCGTAAGCCGGCACGATCTCTGCCTCAGCAGTCCGAAGGAATCGGCGGATCGACGGATCTCCGCGGAAACCGCCTCCATCACATCGGCGGTGCCACGGTATTTCGTGACTCCGTTACCAGCGGCAGTAACTGGCGACGAGCTGCTTCGCGCGCGACTGAAAGGCGGACTATGACCACACGCTTGATTGCCGCAACCGTCGTGTTGTTCGTGGCGTGCGGTTCGCCGCAGGACCAGGCCGCCGCGAGCGCGCAGGCCGCACAGGCCGCACCGCTACCGACAGGCACGCTGGACCAATTGCTCGCTCCGATTGCGCTCTACCCAGATCCACTGCTCGCCCAGATGCTGATGAGCGCGGCCGACCCCGCGAAAATCACGGAGCTCGACACGTGGCTGAAGGCCAACCAGACGCTGAAAGGCACGCAGCTTCAGGACGCCGCGGTCAAGGCCGGGTTCGATGCGAGCTTCGTGGCGTTGGTGCTCTTCCCTCAGGTCGTGGCGAGGATGGCGGACCAGATCGCGTGGACGAAGGTCCTGGGGCAGGCGTTCACGTCCGATCGCAGCGCGGTCTTCGCCAGCATTCAGAAACTGCGGCTGCAGGCGAAGAACGTCGGGACTCTGAAGAGTTCGCCACAGCAGGAGGTCGAAACCAAGAAAACCTCGACTGGCCAGGAAGTGATCGTCATCGAGCCCACCAATCCGCAGGTCGTCTATGTCCCGGTATACAACACCGAGGTGGTCTACACCCAGGCTCCGACGTCGGTGATCGTCATCGAGGAAGACGATGACGCTGACGAGGCGATCGCGGCCGGCCTCATCGGGTTCACGGCCGGGATTGCTATGGGCGCGGCGATGGACAACAGCTACTACTACGGTCCGTACGGATTCTACGGCGGCGGCTACATGTACAACGATGCCTGGGACGACTACTACGACCATCGCGAGGACGCGCGCGAGGACTGGATGGACCACCGCGAGGACGTCATCGAGGACCGCGGCGATCGCGCGGAGAACCGGTCGGAGCAGCGGACCGAGCGCACTGGCACGACCCAGGAGCAGCGGACGGACCGTCAACAGACGCGGCAGGAAAATCGACCTGAGGCGCAGGCGCAACGAGCGGAGCGGGGCGCCCAGGCACAAGGCGCTTCGACCCAGAGCGCGACGTCGCAGGCACAACGTTCGGATCGCACAGGAAGTGCGGAAGCGCGCGGTTACGGCGAAGGAAGCAGAAGTCAGGCAGCGCCTCAACGGACCAGCGGCGGCTCGGACGCATTCTCGGGATATTCGAGCGGACAATCACAACGCTCGACCAGTGCTCGTGGACAACAGAGCCGAGGCAGCTCGCGCTCGCGCGGGGGCGGGGGCGGGGGCCGCCGCCGGTGAGCGCTTCGAAAGAGGGCGACACATGACCAGGACGATCGGTATGAATCGATCGGGCGACGATCTCGGCCCCGTGCGCCGCAGCCTCAGCGCTCGAGTGTTCGCGGGTGCATTGCTGGCGCTTCTCGCATCATCTGCGACCGCCGGGGGACAGACCGCGACGCACCGCGCGTTTGCGACGCCTGAAGACGCCGTCAAGGCGCTTGTCGACGCCGTCAAGACCGGGAACCCCGACGCGCTGCTGCCGATCTTCGGCCCCGGAGGAAAGGAGCTGGCGGCGTCATCCGATCCCGCGACCGCTCGTATGAACCGGCGGGTGTTCACTGTCGCGGTCGGCGAGCAGTGGCATCTCGAGGATGCGGCGCCCAACCGAAAGACGCTCGTCATCGGCAACGAGGAGTGGCCCTTCCCGGTGCCGCTCGTCAAGGGGGCGGACGGATGGCGATTCGACACAGCCGCCGGCAAGGAAGAAGTGCTGGCGCGGCGGATCGGACGCAACGAGATGAGCGCAATCGCGAGCAGCCGTGCCTACGTCACCGCGCAGCGGCGCTACGCGGAACAAGGACACGACGGCAAGCCCGCAGGGGTTCACGCGACGAAGTTCCAGAGCGATCCCGGCAAAGAGAACGGCCTGTATTGGCCGACCGCGCGCGGCCAGAAGCGGAGTCCACTTGGTGACATGTTGGCACAGGCAGCGGAGGAAGGACGTCAGCTCAACGCGGATCGCACGAAGCCAACGCCCCTTCGTGGTTACTATTTCAAGATCCTGACCCGCCAGGGAGCCGCGGTACCAGGTGGAGCCAGGAACTATGTCGTCAAGGGCGACATGTCTGGAGGATTCGCGCTCGTCGCCTGGCCAGCTCAGTACGACGCGACCGGGATCATGACGTTCGTCGTCAATCAAGACGGCATCGTGCGTGAACGAGACCTGGGCCCTCAGACTGATGCCGTCGCTCGAAAGATGACGGTCTACAACCCGGACGCATCCTGGCGAGAGGTCCCATGATTGGTCCTCTGGCATGGGAGGGCGCGCGTCAGTAGGTGTCGAAGAACTCCTGCACTCGCTTCGGGTCCGACGTCTGAGTCAGTGCAAGCTTCAGCAGGACGCGCGCCTTCGCCGGATTGAGCCCCTTCGACGCGACCGTGCCGACCGTGTCGTCGTCGACCTCGATGTTGCGGCGGACGATGCCGTCGCCCACTCGCGTCGAGCGCACGACGACGACGCCTTTGCCGATTGCGCGCTTGACGGCGTCCAGCGCCGGCGTGGTCATGTTGCCGCCGCCGACGCCGGCGACAACCAGGCCCTTCGCGCCGTTGGCAACGGCACCGTCGATCACATCGGGCGACATCCCGGCGTGTGCGTAAATCACGTCGACGCGCGGCAGCACCTGGCCGGTGACGATCGCGAATGGTGTGGCCGTCGTGTGCGCCCGCGCGGGCGAGCGCTCGAACTCACGATCGTCGAACAGGCAGACGCCGACCAGCCCGGCTTCCGATGAGACGAACGTCTGCACGTCGCTCGTGTGACGCTTCGTCACCGCGCGCGCATCGTGGATATCGTCGTTCGCGACCACCAGTACGCCACGCCCTTTCGCCCTCGGATCGGCCGCCACGCCGACTGCGTTGTAGATATTCAACGGGCCATCGGCGCCGAGCGACGTGGACGGTCGCATCGAACCAGTGAGGACCACCGGCTTGTCACTTTTGACGACGAGGTTGAGGAAGTACGCGGTTTCCTCCATCGTATCGGTGCCGTGCGTGATTGCGACACCGTCGACATCCGCTGACGCCAGCAGACGATTGACTTCGGTCGCGAGCATCACCCAAAGCTCGTCGTTCATGTCCTGACTGCCGACCGACAACGCCTGCACGCCACGGACGTCCGCGAACCTCTTCATTTGCGGCACGGCGGCGATGAGAACATCGACGGCGACTGCGGCGGACTGGTAACCGGCAGCGGTCGAGGACTCGGCGCTGCCGGCAATCGTTCCGCCGGTCGCGACGATGACGATGCGCGGATTCGAGGGTTGCCTTGCACTGCGCCGAGCGTCGGCGCTTTCAGCGCTCACCGCAACCGGGCGCGTTCCGCCCGTGCTTCGTCCATGAGTGCGATCCTGGCGTCGGCGTCCCCCCTGCCCTCCAGATACTCCATGACGATGAACGACCGCCCGTCCTGCTCGCCGACATCGTGGATGGTGCAGATGTTCGCGCGGTTCAGCCTGGATACGCTGCGGTAGTGTGAGAGTGTCTGACCGATCAGCGGATCGCAGGCGTCCTCGACGTCATCGGCGCCCCGCCTTCGTCCGCCAGCGCTCCCGTTGGGATCCATCGTCTAAGCGCCCAAATTATATGTGGCGCCCACCCTACTTCAGCTTCGCGTACTCTGCCTGCGCCTGCGCCAGAACGGGCACATCCGGGTCTGCGTCCTTCCACAACGACAGGAATTCCTCGTACGCGGCTCGTGCGCCCATCTGATCACCCGCGCGCGCCAGCGATCGGGCTTTCTCCAGGAGAGCGCGAGCGCCGGCCGGGTCTCCCATCATCAATCCCCGGTGGTCGAGGATCTTCTGAAACTCCGCGACCGCCTGCTGATGCTGTCCGTTGGCGGCATAGGCTTGAGCACGGACATACACGGGATACAGGCTTCCGAAGAAAAAGTTGAATGCCGTCGGCGGGATTGCACGCTCGTAGGGGACGTTTGCCTGCAGCAGCTCGATCGCCCTGGCCGGTTCGTTGCGCGCGACTGCCGCGAGCGCGCGCAGCGTCGGCACATACGTGAATCTGACGATCGTATCGCGTGGAAATCGGCGCTCGAGATCGTTCGCCAGCGATTCCGATCGTGCGGTCTCCCCCGCGAGGGCCAGCGCGAAGCCCGGTGGCATAGGTGACGTCGCGTCCACTCGACTTATTGAGGGCCGTCGCCGCACGCCGCCTGGCCGCTGACTGATTTCCCGACCACGCTTCCCACACCGCGGCCGCCGATTCGTAGATCGCCGCGGTCTCGCGTTGGCCGAGTCCTTCGGCGGCGTCGATGGCCTCTCGCCCGAGCGTCCTCGCGCGCTCGAGCTGTCCGGCGCGAGCCAGGGCGAGCGACTGGGCGTGTCGCAGCAGCTGGGGGCTGGACGATTCCTTGAATCGCGCGGCCAACCGCTCGATGCCGTCGGTGTCGTGCTCCAGCATCGCGATGTAGTAGCCGAGCGCAAGCGCGGCCGGATCGACCACGACGCCCGCGCGCTGGAGCGCGCGCTTGGCCGCATCGAAGCGGTCCAGAAACATGTTGGCCGAGACCAACTCGCTGTGGGCAAAGACAAAATCGGGATCGATCGCCAGGGCGCGCTGCGCCGACTGGATCACATCCTCGTACCTGCCGGTGCCATGCGCGCTGTAGCCACCGCGCAGGCCCCACGCATTGAGATCGCGAGGATAGGTCTGTGTCCATAGCGTGACGGTCTGGAATGCCCTTTCGAGATCGCCGGTGACGTCGCGGTCGGTACGCGTATTCGATATTGAATCGTTCCGGGTCGGTCGTTCGTTGCCGCAGCTCGTAGGCGCGGGTCGCGCTCTGAATCGCCAACTCCCGCCGGCCGGTCCCGCTGTAGCACACACCCAGGCCGGCGTGGGCCAGAGCAAACTCGGGATCGAGCTCGACCGCGCGCTCGAGCAGCGGAATCCTGGCATCGCATCCACCGAATCCTGGCGCCCTCGTGGCGCTGTACGCCTTCAACGCCTCGATGGATGCCGTTGTCGCTTCTTCGAGCGGCTTTTCATGTGTCTGGATCGTCGCGAGGGACTCTCCGACGCGCGCCCGGAACGCACGTGCCATTCCGCTGAGCGCGCTGAGCACGTTTTCCTTGCCGGGAACCTGCGACTGCTGCGTATCGAGCACCTCTCCAGACCGGCAATCGGTCGCCCGTAGCCCCAGGACGTACTGGTTGCCGAGACTGGCAATCGATCCCTCGATGACGGCGGCACTGCTGCTTCGCTCGCAGACCTCCAGCGCGACGGCCGGCGTCAGCCGCGCATCGGGCGGCAGGCCCATCATCGTGAGCACGCGGCGAACGCGCTGATCGGGAAGGACGTGGAGGAACGGCGATTGCTGTAGCTGGACGATCAGGCCTTGCCGGAGGGCTTCGTCGAACACCGCATCGCCAGTCGTGTTGGTGAAGTCGCCCAACACGATGGTGTCGGTCTCGGTCAGTTTCGGCGTGCCCGGTCTGGAGAACGCCCAGTATCCAGCAGCGATGACGGCGGCAAGCGCGGCGGCGGTGCCAGCCAACAGCGCGCGCTTCGATCGGCGCGGCGGCGGCGCCGCGACCGCAGAGATCGCGGCGGCGTTCTGATCGGTGGAGCGCTTCTGGCGTTGCAGATCGGCGCGGATGTCCGCGGCAGTCTGATACCGGAGCTGTCGATCCTTCTCGAGCGCCTTCAGCACGACCTGTTCGAAGCCTTCGGGCAAATCGGGTCGAATGGTCCGCAGCGGCGTCGGTTGCTGATGGAGAATCGCGGCCCCGACGACCGCACTGCTTCCCGCAAACGCCGGACGGCCGGTCGCCATTTCGTACAACACCAACCCGAACGAGAAGAGGTCCGTTCGCGCGTCGACCTCTTCGCCGCGCAGTTGCTCCGGCGACATGTAGGCCAACGTGCCGACCGCGCTGCCCGCGTCGGTCAGGAGCGCTCGGGTCTCGAGCTCCGCCGCTGCCGCGTCTCCTGGCGGAACGCGCGGGTCGGCTTTGACGAGGCCGAAGTCGAGAATCTTCGGTCCGCGCGAGGTCAACAGGATGTTGGCGGGCTTGATATCGCGGTGGACGATGCCGGCGGCATGAGCCGCCTGAAGGGCGTCGGCGAGGGCCGCGCCGATCTCGAGGATGACCCGCAGGTCCAGCGGGCCGTGCGCGATTCGCTGCTGCAAGGTCTCACCCTGGAGCAGCTCCATGACAATGAATGCCCGGCCATCGGCCGTTTCGCCGACGTCGTAGATCGTGCAGATGTTGGGGTGCTGCAGGGCTGCCACTGCCTGCGCTTCGCGCTTGAATCGCTCGCGAGCTCGAGTCGAATCGGTGGAATGCGCCGCCAGCAGCTTGATGGCCACGTCTCTTGCAAGTCGCTCGTCACGCGCCTTGTAGACCTCGCCCATGCCACCCGCACCGATGGCGGCGACGATCTCGTACGGGCCGAGGCGGGTGCCAGCTCGCATGCGAATGTAGAGTATCAGTGCACGATGAGTCCGATCAGGATGGAGGCCCCTGACGCGCGTTTAGAATCAATGCTTTGTCGCGATGAGTACAACCGGCTCGCAGTGGCCAGATAAAGGGCATCGCCGACCACAGCCGGACGCGAATAGAGCGGGGCATCCATTTCGATCTGCGCCAGCAATTCCTTTCGCCGTCCGGCACGAAGAACGGTCATGAGTCCTCCAGCGTTCCCAACGTAAAGGCGGTCGCCGGCCAGCAGGAGGGATCCCCAGATGGCATCGTTCGTCTCGTGCTTCCATAGGTGGGCACCGGTTGCTGCGTCCAAACAATGAACGGTTCCGCCCAAGTCCCCAACGTACAGCAGACCGTCCTTCACGATGGGCGTTCCCACCACGCGGCCGACCTCACGCGAAGTCCACAGGCGCCCGCTCTCAGTAACGTCTCCCTGGCCGTTGGGACTGATCGCATGAATCAACGAAGGTCCGTTGGCGTGCCCAGGAGACAGCCCCATGGCAACGAAGATGCGGCCGTCGGCGAAGATCGGTGAAGCAATGATGGAGCTGCGCGAAAGGACACCGGCGCGCGGAAGCCAGCGGGCATCCTTCGAGTTGCCGTCAAATCGCCAGACTTCCTGACCCGACGCTGCGTCGTAGGCGCGCAGCCAACCATCTCCTCCCCCGAAAAGCACCTGCACGCGCCCGTTGACGTTGGCCGCCACAGGGCTGGACCAGGCGCCGTGCAGCACCCGGTCTCCTGCTCCGATGGCGCGCCAGACCACCCCTCCCGAGTGCTTGTTCACCGCGATCAAACTTGGAGCGCGCGGCGATGGGACGCGCGTATGGCCTTCATTCTGGCCGTTGGAGGTACCGACCATGAGCAGATCACCAAGGGGCAACACGTCGCTATTGCAGGCTTCATGCGGAAAGACACCCAAGGCGGGCATGTCCAGTTGCCAGACGATGTCTGCTGCACCCTTGTCTTTGAAGACCTCCTCCCGATATGGACCATCGTTCTCACCATCGCCGAAACCCTGCGTGTCGAGGCTACGGAGTTGACACTGGGCGGTGACGTAGTACAACCGGTCGCCTTCAACATAAGGAGCACTTGTCGTCGAAGGCAACAGCCACTCCCTCAGGCCGCGCTCCACCCGCGGGGCCGCATCCTGCCAAAGGAACGCGCCATCCGTCGCCCGAAACGCCATGAGCACGCCTGAATGTTCCTGAAAGGCGGGGTTGATTTGCCGGGTATTGTCGGCACCCACATAGACCACATCGCCGGCAACCACGGGACTGCCGTACACTTCGTTTCCCAACTCGACGCTCCAGACGATGTTCCGCCGCGTGGTCGTATCCCAGTCAACGGGAGGATTGCCCGTTTGAGCCACAGTCGTCTGGGGTTGGAGCGGGACGGAAGGGTCAGGCAAATGGGGTGAGACCACAGGCTTTCCAGATTCGATGCCTGCGATGCGATTCAACGCCCACTCGGCCTGGTCACGCAATGCAGGCTCGTTTGCGGATGCGATCAACGCCTCCCGGGCTGTCTCTGCCTTCGGCCCGATGCGTCCGAGCGCCTCGGCGGCGCAGATGCGAACGTAGAGGAACTCATCCTTCAGAGCTTCGATCAACTGAGGCACGGCCAACTGCGCGGCCGGACCGATGCCTGCGAGGGCCTCACCTGCCGCCCATCGGACCCCGGGAATCGGATCGCCCAAGGCTATGGCGAGGTCCTTAGCCGCCGCGCCCGCCTTCGGACCGATGGACGCCAAGGCCTCCGCCGCGTAAATACGGACGTGTGGTTCGCTGTGCGACAGCGCCTCGACTAGAGTGGCTACCGAAGGACTGGCCCTCTCGCCCAAAGCGCCCAGGGCACGTGCGGCATCGGCCGCGACCATCGAATCCTCGTCTCTCAGCGCCCGTCTCAACGCCGGCTGAATCGATTCTGTATCGGGCGCCAGGTCGATCAAGGCATCAGCAGCAAAGCCCCGGAAGGAGACCTCCTCATGCCGAAGCAGATCGACCAGCAGCGGAATGGCCGGCGGACCGATTTGCCGGATGATTTCAAAAGTTTGCTGATGCAGGTCGTCATCGTCACTCGCGAGGAATCGTCTCAGCAAAGGTAGCGAACGCCCCGCCGCTTTAACCAAGGCGGCTTCGGCGGTTGCGCGGACCTTCCGGTCGTTGGCCAGCAGGCGATTTGCCCAGTCACGTACCAGGGCGGGATTTCTGGAAAGACTCGACTCGGTCTGGGGCGGCGGTGATTGGGACAGCGCGACCCCTTGGCTGAGGCCAGCGGCCAATATTATTGCGAGAGCAAGTTTCTTCAGGAATGATCTCATGTAGCTTTTCGCGGACCAGTCGATGACGACTGCTCAGAAGCGGACAACCGCCCCCGCTGCGAACTCAACCTGTGAAAGCGATGACTGGCAGAAGCCGAAGGGATCGCAGAAGTCACCGGCCGATTTGTCGTCCAGTGCCGTCGGCTTGAAACGGCCGTGCGCACGCAAGCCGATGCGCCGCCACGCGAAGTAGTTGAGGCCCGCGCCGCCATCAAACGACAGCTTGGTCTCCGACTGCAGATCGGCGGCGCTGAAGAACGTCGCGCCGATGCCGCCAAACACGAACGGCCGCACCTTTGCCTCGCGAGCGCCGAACTCATAGAGCACGTTGCCCTGCAGTTGTCTGACCGTCATGGTGAAAAAATCGAACGCACCGGACGTGGCGGTTCCCCCTTCGAGTGCCGACTGCTGCTGCGTCCACAGCACCTCGGCGCCCCAGTGGGTCGTGAACAGGCGGGCCGCCTGGACGCCCCAGGTGAACGCGCCACGGACGTCGAGCTGATTCAGATCGGACGCGCTGACGGTCGATGTCGGCCGCAGGCGTGTACCCGACGAACGCCGACGCCTCCCACGACTGCGCCTCCGCCCGCTGACACGCGAACAGCAAGCCGAGCGCAACGACGAGGACCTTGAGGCGGCTCATGGCATCACCCTGCTCGAACCGAGAATCACGATGTAGCCTCGGAAGCCGCCGAGCGCGGCTCCGGTGCCCACCAGGACACGGCCGTCGGGTGAGATGCCTTTAATCGCGCCCGTATTGATCCACGTCTGGAACGCGTCGGGCACGCCGTTGGCCTGCAGGAACTCCTTCAAGTACGCCGGCTTGCGATCGATCCAGATGATCGCGTCGGAATCCGGCGAGCTCGCGACCGCCTGCCCGCCACCGATCACGCTGCCGTCGTCGCTCGTCGCGTTGGCTTCAACGATGATCAACGGACCGCCGGTGGCGACGCGCAGTCTCGGCGGGGGCAAGCACTGTGTGCCGTCGCGCGTCCAGACCCACGCGCTCTGATAGTCCGGATCACTCGGACGAGCAGCCGTTGGCCTGCAGATACGGCCGACGACGATCGAGCCGTCAACGTTCGCGGCGTTCGCGGTCCCGACGAAACCGTCGGCACCCGGCACTCTTTCTTGTCTGGTCCCGACCCATTTCGTGCCTTCAACGAATCCCCCCGCTTGTTCCTGATAGCCGACGGCAACCTGCCCGTCCGCGGACACGCCGAGGGCCTGGGTGCCTTGGCCCGCAACGCTGGAACCCAGATCGACCATGCCTGTCGACTCTTCCCACCGGAATGCGTGCGCCAGCGTGCACCCGTTGCACGCGTAGCCGACGACGATTTTTCCATCACGGCTGGTGTCGTTCGCCGAGCTTAGAAACGCGTCACATGGCAGCGCGTTCGGGAACGACCCGAGCGACTCGCCACTCCGCGCCGCGCTGCCAGATGGCAGCCTGCCGGACGCGTGCGTCGACCGCTTGTCCGACGATCACCTTGCCGTCGCGGCTCACCTTCGTCGCGAACAGACCGCCGGTGAAAATCACGCCGGTCGTGGGCATCCAGTAGAACCCGCCGCCAGCTGCCGAGCCCGCCGACGACGACGGCGCCGCCCGCGCTGACGCCTAAGGGCTGCGCGGCGGACCTCAGGTCGAGCTCCATCAGGACTGCCTTGTCGCTGGCTTCGCCGGACCATGTTGGGACCAGCAGCAGCAACGCCAGAATCAACGCTCCGGTGCGCACCGTGGATGGACTCCTCAGAAGAGCGGGGTCCTGCATCCAGCCAGCGATTACCGGCCCCAGGAGTATCTGAACTGCAGCGTCTGCCTCAACTGGGTGTCGTCGGTCACCTGTGGCTGTTGCAACACGTCGATGCGGTAGTCCAGGGACAAGCCTCCTGTCAGCCTCCAACTGAAGGTGTTGCGCCAGTCGAGCGTCGGATCCTCGAGCTCGTTGAAGTCGCCAAAGAGATCGAGGTTCGTGTTCAGCAGCAGCCGGGACAGCCTGACGGTGCCGACGACCGTGGTCTCGAGACCCGTTTCGTTGAAACTCTCCTGCTCCGAGAACTCCTGAAAGCCTTCCGCGCTGTCGTCGAGCACGAACGCGCCATTGAACCGGTTCTGCCGGAAGCCGAGGCCGCCGCGCCAGTCGAGCGACGCTATCCGGCCGCGCAGCAAACGGACGTTGATGCCGACTCCCTCCCTGATCGACACCGGCGCGAAGGCCTTCCCGACATTGAAGTCTTCGTTCGCCGGCACGAACTCGGTGCTCGTCGTGCCGTCCAGCAGGTGCTTCACCACGGTGGTGTCTTCGGTGACCAGCACATTCGACTCCCATAAGTTCGTCAGCACGCCGAAGCGCACGTAGGGCCCGACGCGCGTGGTCAGCAACCGCGTGTAGATCGTGTCGAACCGCAGGCGGTCGACTGTCTTCTGCAGCGGCAGCTTGGGCGAGACCTCCGGATCGATCGACACGAACCCTTCCTCGACCTCGAAAATGATCCCCGCGTAGTTCTTGCCGCGGTCGTAAATCATGTAGGTGTCGAACGTAAAGTCCGCGCCGACCGTCGTCTGGTTGGATGTGCCGACGACATTCGAGGACCCCGTGATCGGCAGACCGACGCCGACTGTGAAGGTGCGCGTCCAGGCCGAGCCTGGCTGCACGATGCCCATTTCATTGGGTGGGACCACGCCTGCCCCGAGCAGGCTCCCGTCGTCCGGATCCTGGACGAGCTTGAAATACACCATCGCCCCTTCCGGGATGACGACCGTGGAGAAGTCAACGCGCGTGCGATAGTTGGCGCCTGGCCGCACGATGCGATAGAGGCCCGGCGTCGCCAGAATCGTCTTGAGTTTTTCCCCGAGGAGCGTGTCGGCGCCGAAGCCGACGGTGTACGGCTGGCGGTCGGCGACGTAGATCAGCTCGTACGTACCGCGATGGGGAACGTTGTTCTTGTCCACGACCTCGACGATGATGCCGCCCCACGTCACAGGCACGAGTGTCGTGTTGCCGGCCGTGACTTGGACCGGAACCGTCATCATCTGATTGAGCGGGCTCGATCCGATGCGCAGGACGTAGCTGCCGGGCGCAAGAACAATGCGCATGCCGTTCTGGCCGGAGGCGACGCGCTGATCCCCCTGATACACGAGCGTCGCCGGCTCGTCGGCGCCATTGGTCATGGCCGGCACGAACACGGCGCCGGAGCCGGGCGGCACCACGGTCGTATCGGCGGCGAGCTGTTCTTTGGCGCTCGGCGCGATCCACCGGTACAGAGTTTCGGTGGGCCCTGACTGTGCCTCTACCTTGATGGCGGGCTGTTGGGCGGCCCCCGATGGCGCCTGCTGTGCCACGGCGGGCATCGAAAGGGCGAGCAGTGTCACCGCGGCCGCAATCACTCGTTTATGGCGCCACTTCTCACAGGCCACGCTCAGTGTTGTCATGAGCTCCTCCAAGTTGCTGCGTGCTTCGGCAGCAACGCGTATGCCGGCGCAGAGGAAGGCATGGTCCGGCCGATTCATTGGGATTTTCACGCCGGCGCACGAACCACCCGCGGGCGATTCGTTCATCCGGCCGGACGAGCTGCGATATGTGGTGAGGAACTTCCGAAATGCCGTGGGGCAGCTCGAACGGCTGTGAACGTGCCGCTGTCGAACGGCCTCCAGTTGGAACCAACCCGTAATGCCGTGGCTGAGGCGGGTCGAGGCATCAGATCGTTGCCCACGCGTAGCGCTGACAATCGATGTTGCCGCGCGCGGCGGCGTGTGCGCAGCGACAAGTATAGAATCGCCGCGAGGCTCCCGCTTCAGCTGTTCGAATGACGTTGTCCGCTGGCACTCGGCTTGGCCGATACGAAATCGTTGCCGTTGTCGGCGCAGGCGGCATGGGCGAGGTCTATCGCGCGCGCGACACACGCCTGGACCGCGAGGTCGCCATCAAGGTGCTGTCGCCGGGGCTCACCAGCTCCGACCTGGCACACGAGCGTTTTCAGCGCGAAGCGCGGACGGTCGCGGCGCTGCACCATCCACACATCTGCGCGATTTACGACGTCGGCGAAACCCCGGATCAGCAGGCGTTCATCGTCATGGAGTTCCTCCAGGGCGAAACGCTCGAGGTGCGGCTGCGCAAGGGACCGCTCGACCTCCCGATCCTGCTGGAGACGGCGATTGCACTGGCCGACTCGCTCGCTGCGGCGCATGCCGCCGGAATCGTTCATCGCGACATCAAACCGGCGAATGTCTTTCTGACGGCATGGGGCCCGAAGCTTCTCGACTTCGGCGTTGCCAAGACGGCGCCGCGAGTCGCAAATGCGGACTCCGTCACCCAAATGGACGCCGCACGGCCGATGTTGACCGCCGAAGGGGCGGCCGTCGGCACGCTCGCCTACATGTCACCCGAGCAGCTGCGCGGCGACGAGGTCGACGCACGAACGGACGTGTTCTCGCTCGGGCTCGTCCTCTTCCAGATGGCAACCGGGCGTCCGGCCTTTGCGGGCGCGAACGGCGCGGTCGTCGCGGCGGCGATCCTTCATGAACAGCCGCAAGCGCCATCGACGCTGCGTCCCGAGCTGACGGTCCGGTTCGACGAGATCGTTCTGAAGGCGCTCGAAAAAGATCGAACGTTGCGCTACACGCAGGCGGCCGATCTGCGCGCCGACCTGCAGCGGCTGAAGCGGGATACAGACGGAACCGCGACTGCCGCTGTCGGTCGCGCGGCGCCCGCGCCCGCGCGACGAGGCATGCTGTTGCTGACCGCGGGAGCGCTGCTTGCGATCGCGGCGATTGGCGGCGGCTATTGGTATCGTTGTCCTCGCGCCGTCCGGCGCCGCTCACCGACAAGGAAACCGTGGTCCTCGCCGACTTCGCAAACACCACTGGCGATCCGGTGTTCGACGGCACTCTGCGACAAGGGCTGGCGATTCAGCTCCAGCAGTCAACGTTCCTCAGCCTGACCTCGGACACGCGCATCCAGCAGCTGCTGCGGCTGATGGGCCAGCCGGCGGGCGCGAAGCTCACTCCGGCCATCGCCCGTGACATCTGCGAGCGGATGGGCGGCGGCGCCATTCTCGAAGGGAGCATCGCCAGCCTCGGCGCTCAATACGTTCTTGGTGTGCGCGCCACCGGATGCCGCAGCGGCGAAGTGCTCGGCGAGGAACAGGAGCAGGTCGCGAGGAAGGAAGACGTGTTGAACGCGTTGAGCGACATCGCGAGCCGGTTGAGAGTGCGACTCGGTGAGTCACTCTCGACGCTCGATGAGCACAACCGGCCGCTTCCCGACGTCAGCACGGCATCGCTCGACGCGTTGAAAGCGTACAGCGCAGGTTTGCAGGTGCGCGGGACGAGGGCGGCCTGCTGCGATAGAGCAGTTCAAGCGCGCCGTCGAGATCGACGACGGCTTTGCTGTGGCGCACGCACGATTAGGAACCGCGTACAGCATCGCCGGCGAGTCCGTGCTCGGGATGCAACACACAACGCGGGCGTTCGAGCTTCGCGAGCGGGCCACCGACGATGAAAAGTTCTTCATCACGGCGACCTATCATCGCCAGGTCACCGGCAATCTCGAGCTGGCGCTCCAGGCCTTCGACCTGTGGGCACAGACCTATCCGCGCACGTTCAACTAGTACGGTCTGGCATCCGGCTTCGTGACGAAGGGATCGGGCCAGTATGAGGGCTGCATTGAACGCGCCGCGAAAGCGGAGGCTGCGGATCCCCAGTCGCAGTTCGGATATCTCAATGCCGCAGCCTGCTACATGTATCTCGATCGGCTCGACGAAGCTGCAAAGGCGCTCCAGCGAGCTGCGGACCGGAAGGTATCGGGGCCCGAGTTCACTCGCCACCATTTTCAACCTCGCGTTCCTCAGAGGGGACGACGCGGCCATGGAACGGGAGTTCGCGCGGGCCCAAGGTAACGCGGCCGAGCCCGAGTTGACCCACTTCAAGGCGCTCGCCCTCGCCCGATCGGGCCAGCTGGAGCGCGCAGGCTCGCTTGCGCGGCGCGCGGTCGATCTGTCCGAGAAGGCCCGCCAGCGTGAAGTTGCGGCGGTGTTTCAAGCGGCGCCGGCGGTGTGGCACGCGCTCATGGGCAACGTCGCGGAGGCTCGTCGAACCGCCGCGCTGGCACTGGACATGTCGACAGGCCGCGACGTGTCATACGCCGCCGCCTTCGCGCTGGCGCTGACCGGTGAGCTGTCGCGATCGCAGACGCTTTTGAAGGATCTCGAAGCGCGCTTTCCGCAGGACACGACCGTGAACATCAGCTATCTCCCCGCGCTTCGTGGCCTGATTGCACTGAAGCAGGGAAAGCTTGCCGAAGCGCTCACTGGGCTCGACCCCGCCCTGGCGAACGAATTTGCCCTGCCGGCCACGGCCTTCATCGCCAGTTTCGGCAGCCTCTATCCCGCGTACGTGCGCGGCCTGACGTACCTCAGCGCGCAGAAGCCCGCGGAGGCGGCCGACGAGTTCCAGAAGATCATCAGCCACCGCGGCATTGTCATGGAAGATCCCGTCGACGCCCTCGCGCGCCTGCAACTGGCCAGAGCGCTCGTCGCCAGCGGCGACACGGCGCGCGCCCGTGTGGCCTACGAGGACTTCCTCACCCTGTGGAAGCAGGCCGACACGGACGTTCCGCTCTTGAAGCAGGCGCAAGCAGAAGCAGCAAAGCTTCAGTAGGAAAGTTGAACGCCGGCTTTTGCCGGCGTTCACCTCAATCCGAATTCCTGCACGGGTCGAGTCGAGGCTGCCAATCAGCGCCGAACGGTGGCACTCGTGCTGGGCAGGAAGTTTTCGAGCGCCCAGACTTCAGCTGCTGCTCTCCCGGTCTGGAACGCGATGCTGCGTCCGTCCGGAGACAGGCTGAAGCCCGAGTCCCGCCCGCCCGTCCTTCCCTCCAGCCAGATGTCCGGGTCGATATCGAGCTTTCGCTGTGCCCCGCCCGCGACCGGAACCAGCCAGAGTTCCCTGCTGGACCCGATGTTCTTGATCGCGAGCATTGCGCTGCTGTCGGGCGTCCAGGCGAACGGTCCGGGCGTGAATCCCACGGTTGCCGACACCCGGAACAACTCGCGAGGCGGGCCTCCGGCAACCGGCACCACCAGGAGACTGGCCGATTGCGTCGACGGGTCGAAACCTGCGATGCCGAAGACGTATCGGCCGTCAGGCGAGAGCTGGGCAAGTCTCAATCCCCCAGCCTCCAGGTGGACCATCCGTTCCGATCCAGACGCCAGGTCCCGCTCGACGACACCATCGATACGACCGAAATACACCTTGGTGCCGTCCGGTGACCACCCTCTAAGGAGCGCCTGGAGTCCGTCACCCAGGATCACGGGGGACGCCTCGCCCGACTGCACATCGAACCGAAACATTCCCTCACGTCCCATCGCGTCTCTACCACTGGCCAGGATCGAGCGGCCGTCAGGCGACCAACTTGGTCCGCCGACGTTGGTCATGGTCGGCGCCAGTCGACGCACCGCCCCAGTGGCGACCGATCGGATCGCAAGGCAGCCGTCGTCACATGTCACAAGATACGCCAGGTATTTTCCGTCCGGCGACCACGTGGCATTCTGGGCGCCTTCAACGAAGCCCTGCGGGAAGCCCACGGGAGGTCCGAGGAGCTTGCCCGCGGCGAGATCGACCCGAGCAATAGTGAGGTCACGAGTGCTGATGCGTTTGTAAAGGTAGAGTGCGCCGGACGTCGTCACACCAAGCGAGACACTCCGTCCGATGTCGGACTTGAGCAGTTCGGGTCCCCCTTGCGACACACCGTCCGCGAACGGCTGGGCCCACAGGCCCCACGAGCCTGTCCGATCGCTGCGGAACAGGAGCCGGGTGCCGTCGGGGGACCATCCCATGACGAGGTCATTGGCACCATGCACGACCGCTGGGAGGTCGCGACCTCCGTTAATAGCGAGCACGAAGACGTCGCGCTGTTGACTCGTGCCCGTTGGGGGACGGTCGTACGCGAGGTACTTGCCATCGGGCGAAAAGAAGATGGATGTAGGGGCTGGCGACTTTGCCGACAGTTCCCCGGTCGACGGATTTCAAGCTCCGGAACGAGCCGTCTGCCACCGCGATGACCCCAATCTGGCCGGTTCCGTCCATGTGGTCGAATGCAGCCGCAACCCGTTTGCCGTCAGGAGACCAGTCAAACGAACTGAAACTGACCGCGTTCGCGATGACAAGTCGACGAGGTTCCAACAGCCCGCTCGCGGACAGCGCCGCGATGTGGACCTCGGGACTGGCTCCCACCGCCTCGTAGACGATCTGTTTGCCGTCCTTCGACACCGCCGACCACTGCGCCCGCAGATTGGCCGTTGTCAGCGCGCGATCGACATTGGTCGCCACGTCGCGAAGCATCAGACGTCCGTTTCTCCAATCGACGAAGCTGATGAGCCTGCCATCGGGAGAGACGCGGCCGGTCATGTCGACGCCGGGGCCGGTCCACACTGCCCGGTCACCCTTCACGTTCGCGACGGGCGCTGCGCCGCCCAGGCGCGCGCTCGCCAGGGCCGCTTCTTCCTTCCGGTCGGGGAACTCGCGCACGATGCGCTGCATAGACCGTCCGCGCCTCAGCGTCGCCGAGCTTCTGATACGACTCGGCCATCCGCACCAGCGCCTGGGCCGCAACCTCGCGGTTCGAGCCGGCCCTGGCCACGATTCGCTTGTAACCGTCGATTGCCGCGCGCAAATCTCCGCTGACGGTGGCCTGCTGGGTGATCCGCTGCAGTTCAACGCTCAGGCTCTGCGCCGACAGGCTGACACCGGCCAGTACGATCGACGAACGCGACCCGCACAAGTGGCATGACTCTCATATTCGCCTCCTGACGCCACTCTGGCGGACGACTGCGAGCACGCGATGAGCGCGACCGTGAGGATCCGATGAAGGTTTCAGCCATCGAACCGGTACCCCAATCCCCGCACGCTCTGCAGATAGCGCGGCTCGGCCGGACGCGGCTCGATCTTCCGCCGCAGGTTGACGATGTGCGCGTCCACGGCGCGGTCGGTCACGTGCGTGTTGGGATCCCAGGCTGCGTCGAGCAGCTGATCGCGCGTGAGAAGCCGGCCGCGGCGGCGGATAAACGTTTCGAGGAGCTTGAACTCCAGCTTCGTGAGGTCAAGGGTCTGGCCGTTGCGGCGCACCTCGGCTCGCGCGAAATCGACCTCCACGTCGCCAAAGTGGAAGGTCTCGCCGGAGCCCGGCGCCTGACGACGGAGCACGGCCTTGATGCGGGCGCGCAGCTCCCGTGGGCTGAACGGCTTGGTCACGTAGTCGTCGGCGCCAAGTTCGAGGCCGAGAATCTTCTCGGCTTCCTGTGTTTTTGCCGTGAGCAGGATGATCGGCGTGAGGATGCCACCGCGTCGCAGGTCACGACAGACATCGAACCCGTCCTTCCTCGGGAGCATGACGTCGAGCACAATCAGTTCCCAGCCGGGTTCGCGGCCGCGCCGGACCGCTGTCTCTCCGTCTCCAATGACTTCGACCTGATGCCCCTCCAGCGTCAGGTCGTCGCTCAGCGCCAGCGCGATGTCGGCCTCGTCTTCGACGATCAGGATGCGGGGCATGGCAGGACGATCGTGAATGTGCTGCCGCCGCCTGGTTCACTCGCCACCAGGACGTCGCCGCCGTGCGCGGAGACGATGTGCCGGACCATGGCGAGGCCGATGCCGGTGCCTTTGATGCCCAGCGCCTTCGCGTCGGTGCCGCGCACGAATCGCCCGAAGATCTCCGCGCGCTCGTGGTGTGGGACGCCGAGTCCGCGATCGCGCACGCGGATCGCCAGGCGCGACCCGGTTCGTTCGACGTCCACCCATACCGTGCGGCACTCGGGGGAGTACTTCACCGCGTTGTCGAGAAGGTTCCAGACGGCGTGCGTCAGCGCCTCGCGATCGCCGGTAATCGTCGGCGGTGCAGCGCCCAGGCCGTCCACATGCAGCTCCACCTGATACCCGTCGGCGGCGCTGTCCTGCTGAAACTCCTCGACGACCGAGCGGATCAGCGCGCAAGCGTCGAGCGGCTCCAGCCGGTACGGCGAGGTGCCCGCTTCCATGCGACCGAAGTCGAGCAGGCTCTCCACCAGCCGGTGCAACCGCTCGGTCTGTCGCGCCAGCGCGCGATAGTAGGTCTCGCGCCGGTCCTCGGCGACCAACCGGCCATCGAGCAGGACCTCGGTGAGCTGGCGAAGCGAGGTGAGCGGCGTGCGGAACTCGTGTGACACCGCCGACACGAAATCGGTCTGCAGGCGCGCAACAGCCAGATCGCGGACGACGGTGCGCGTGATGATGACGACGCCTCCGGCCGTGACGGTCATCAGGAGGACGAGGCCCCACAGCCACAGCGTCCGTCGCCCGGCGATGCGCGTCAGTTCGCGCTGCGGATCGACGTCGCCGACAACCACATCCCAGGGCAGGCCCGTTTCGTCCGTTGCCCGGCGTGCCTTCGGGTTGCCGGTGTCGCGCGTGGCCTCGCCAAGCTCGACGTGCATGCGTTGCCGATCGAGGGCGGGCTTGATCCCGGTCAGCCACTGCCGCTCGATGAATGCGGGCCCGGCGACAAGGGCGGCCAGCCGATCGCCGTTGCCCTTCCACAAAACGGTGATGCGAGCCCCCGACGTGTTGATCACCCGCCGGCCTGATCCGGAGGTGCGATCGGTCGCCCCCGCCTGCCAGTCGTTCCAGAGAATCTCGACGGCCGCGGCCAGGGCAAGACGGTCTCTGGCACCAGCTGCTGCCGGATCCGACCCCGCCCAGCGACGGACATCTGCTGCGTGCAACTCGTAGGTGGCGCGGTCGAGATGCCAGCGTCCGTGCATCAAGTTCGCGTGCAGGGCGCGCGCTTCCCGCCGAAGGTCGTCGCGTCGCTGCGCTGACTCGAGCAGTTCGCATCTGGCCCAGCGCGCGAGAAGGTCGGCTGGAACGCCGCCGACAGCCGCGCCTGACAACTGACCGACGTCGGCATACACGTCCAGCGCTTTCCCGTTCTCTCCGGTCTTGCGAAGCGTCCGCGCCAGACGGATGAGCGCCCCGGCGCGAAGGGCGGGATCGGGCGATCGCGCCAAACCGCGATACGCCAAAGTCGCTGCCGGCAACGCCTGTTGTTGGAACTCGAGGCGCTCGGCTTCGGCGAAGTGCTCTGGCTGTGCTTCGACGCCGGCCTCGGTGCGCGGATAGAACGTCAACCGCCCGTCCGGAAACGCATCCACTCGCTCGGTTCCGAACGTCACGCCCACGACATCGTCATCGCGGTCGGCGACGGAACGGAGCAACTGTGGGTCGCCGAGCGCCTGTTCAGCCAGAGAGACCAGACGTTCGAGATCAGACACCGCCAGGTCGGCTGCCTGATCGCGACGCTCGGCGAGCTGATTGACCGAAAGGGCGCGATCCTGTTCCAGCAGACGCCAGCCCGAAGCGACCAGCGCCAGCGACGGCACGAGCGTCACTAGTAGAAACAGTGCGATGAGACGTCGCGGCGGCTTCAGCCAGTCACGGATGGCCATCGGTCAGGGCGCGATCCTAGCTGGATTCTGTGAGGAATTGGTGAGGGTTACGAAGCCCCTGACGATCGGCGAAGCCGGCCTTCAGCTACTTGCGGCCGATCGACGCCGGGAATGAAGGAATGGTGGACCAGACCGGGATCGAACCGGTGACCTCATGAATGCCATTCATGCGCGCTCCCAACTGCGCTACTGGCCCACTGTGGTAAGACCTCCATGGTACAGGACGGGTGAATCGCTGCGCAACCGCCCTCCCGGCGCGGAGGCCGCAGTCGAATCGCCGCATCTTCTCGTCCCTTAAGTCCTCCATTCCCCGACTTATCTGAGCGGCGCGTCGCCCGCGGTCGCAGGCCGTTGCACGCCAGGTCGCACCCCTGTCCGTGGCGTTCCTCTTGCGAAAAGGTTGACCGGAAACCGGTCGGACCGGTCACAGGAGGATTTGATGAAAGCGGCACAGAGAGTCAAGACAGTCATCGTCGGCGCCAGCGTGCTGCTTGCTGCACTGGTTGGTCAGACCGCGTCCGCGGCGCCCGTGCTCGGCGCGACGCTCGTCTACGCGGGAGGGAACGTCACGATTACGACCCAGCCCGTGAGTTCAGGCTACGTCAGCGAACTCGGGTTGTACGACGCCGCGTTCAGCCGGGTGTTGTATCTCGTGAACGACGAGCCCGCAGGCGTGGCGGTCACGTTCGACCCCAGCGCGTTCGGCCATGTGGCGGGCGACGAGCTGATCTTCGGGATCCGCGTGCTGAGCGACTCGAATCGCGAGTATTTCATGGGCGCGGCCAGCCGCAACCCCGACAACGTTCTCCACAACACCGTGGACGGACCGATGATCCACGCGACGCTTGGGTCCGGCTACCTGGTTGGGTTCGAGGACCTGTTCGGTGGCGGCGATCAGGACTACAACGACAACGTGTTCTTCTTCCAGGGCGGCATCCGTCAGCAGGTGCCCGAGCCTGGCATGCTGGCGCTTCTGGCGGTCGGCCTCGGCGGCCTCCAGTTGGCACGGCGCCGTCGCTCTTCGTAGTCGCTCGTCTGGCATCCCTCACACGCCCCACCCCACACCGGGTGGGGCGTTGCACGTACGAGGGCAGATCTGGAGGGATGGCCTACTTGACGTTCACGCGTACGAACGCGGTCGTCCAGCAGCACTGATCGCCGCCGCCGCCGTCGCCCGACGAATCGTTGGCCACCGCGCGCAGCATGTACTCACCGGGCGCGCTGAAGGTCGCCGTGGTCTCGGCCTTCTGGAACGCCGTGAAGTTGCCCTTCAACTGCACGGGCGTTCGCGCCTGCGCGAAGGTCACGTCACCCGGGCCCCGATGCTTGTGCCAGACAATAGTGACGTCCGCCGCGGGGCCAGCTTGACCAGCCGCGCCACCACCACCGGCAGCCCGGCCGTCGGCGATCACTTGACCGTTGATGAGAGCCAGCGGGGCAGGCTCAGCCGCGCCCCGTGCCCCCGCGGCGCGCCCGCGAGCAGCGGCACCACGGGCCGCGGCTTCGGCCGCGGCCTTGGCTTGCTTGGCGGCCGCTTCTTCCGGCGTGAGGAACTTGTTGGTGGCCCCGTCGTAGGTCGCGGGCAGGTCGGTGGCCCACAGCGCGAGCGTCACGGGTTGGCCGGCGACGGCGTCCAGCGTCTGGGCGAGCGCGCGCGGGGGACCCTGGAGCACCGGGCCGTTCTCCGCGAACTTCAGGCGGGGCGGGGTGTTGCCGTTCGCGGCGTTCTTGAACGGCTCGACGAAGTACTGCGGATTCAACCAGACGGTCGTCGAATTGGTCAGGTTGTTCGCCGTCAGCGTCCAGGTGATCTTCTCGGTGCCGAAGTCCTTTGGAACGGTGATGGCGAACACACCAAAGTGGCGGCGCGGCCGGAAGTGCGTCGGCTGCCCGCGATCCGGCCCGCCCGGCTCGATGCGGTTGTTCGGACCGATCGGGACCTCCAGCGTCTGGTCGACGTTGCGGTTGTAGTAGCCGAGAAGAATCGTGGCGGTGCCGTCGTCGTTGCGGTGCCAGCCCTCGAAATACGGAAAGACCGCTTCCTGTGTTTTTCCAAGCGGTTCAAGCGCCAGCCGGCCGGCCCCCGGCGTTGGCTGCTGCGCGGCGCCAGGGCCGGTGAAGCCGAGCGCCATCGATGCGACGACCACCACGGCGGTGGACCATCGGGACACGGACGTACCCGCCAATCGCGCCCTCACGCCCGCGTTCAGCGCGTGCCGCTCTGCGGCACGGCGCGACGCGTCTCGATCTCCGCGCGGTAGTCCTTGTCGTCCATGTAGGTGACGTTGACCCACGCGTGCGCCATCTCGTCGACCGTGCGGTCGCCGTAGCCCACCCAGGTGTTGGGCTCCGGATTTGCCTTGTTGGTGGCCGTGTTGTCGTGCCACGCGATGATCTTCAGCAGCGTGCCCTTCGGGAGCAGCGGCGCGGCGTCATCGGCGTACACGTACGAGTTGTGCCAGTTGAAGTTGAAGTTGTCCACGTGGCTCAGGACCTGCGTCTGGCCGTTTGGAAGGATCGCCTCCATGGCCATCGCCTTGCCGCGCAGGTGCATGTGCGGCTGGAAGCTTTCCACGCGGGCGTTCTGCCGAAGAAGGAAGAACCCCTCGGTCGCCTTCACCGTGTTGGGCGGGATGTCGATCCCGCCGGACCCCATCAGGTGCAGGGTCTGCCGGAACTTCGGCTCCTGGCCCTTGGGATAGAAGTACAGCCCCAGTTCGACCACGTCGTTGACGTCCTCGCCGGTGGCTGAATAGTGGATGTCCCAGATGATCTTCGAGCCCGGCAGCATCAGCTTGCCGGAATTCGGCCGCATGATCTCGCCCTGCTTGCCGACGGCCCATTCCATGAACGTGCCGGCGTTGCGGAAGGAGTCGCCCTGATCGGCATTCTGGAGGCCGGGCTGATCCTCATCCTGCTGGAGACGCGCGATGGCATGGTGCGTGACCTTCCGGCCCTTTACCGTGCCCGGCCGGATCTCGATCGCGCGGACCCATCGCGCTTCGGTCAGGCCGGTTTCGACGACTGGCTTCCACCACGCGTCGTTCGCACGGGCCTTCATCAGATACGGCGTCGAGCGGACGACCAGGTCGGGTTCCTTCTGATCGAACATCGCGGCAAGGTTCCAGCTCTGATCGCTCGGCCAGATCTTCGGCGCGGGCATGTCCTTCGGGTCGCCCTTGGGCGAGCCCGAATCGACCCAGCGCGAAATCAGATCGATCTCGGCGTCGGTCAGCGACCGGTCGTTCTTGAAGTGCTGGATACCGACGGTCTTCGAGATGTGCCACGGCGGCATCTGGCGCGCGACGACGCGCGCCTTGATCGAACGCACCCACGGGCGAACTTCCTCGAAGGACACGAGCGACATCGGCGCGATCGAATCGGGCCGGTGACACGCTTCGCACTTGTCCTGGAAGATGGGCGCGACGTCCTTCGTAAAGGTGGGGGCGGAGAGGCCCTCGGCTGATGCGGGAATGACGGCAACGAAGCCGCCGAAAAGGACTCCCTGGACCAGGACGCGTAAGGTCTTGCTCATCGCCCAACTCCTCCCGACTCGTCCGGACGGACGCACACACCCGTACCGGCCCAGTATCCGGCGTTGCCCGCGGGATGTCCATAGGATCGGGCGTTTTTGCCGAAATTTTTACCCCCCCGCCCCGCGAAGCGGGGCCAAAAGACACTGCCCTAGCGAGGCGGAGCCTTTTATGCGAATGTGCGAAGCCTCGCTAGGATTGATTCGATGGCGAGCGCCAGGGTCGTGCGCATCGGGGTGTCGGCGTGCCTGCTGGGCCAGGAGGTGCGCTACGACGGCGGGCACAAGCGTGATGCGTTCCTCACGGACGTGCTTGCCCGCTTCGTGCAGTGGGTGCCAGTGTGCCCCGAAGAGGACGCAGGCTTCGGCACGCCGCGCGAGGCCATGCGGCTCGAGCGCACAGGCGACCAGGTGCGGCTGGTCACCGCCGGGACCCGACGTGACGTGACCGCCCAGCTGATCATGGCTGCCGACCGTCGCGTGAAGCAGCTCGGGGAGCTCGACCTGGACGGCTACGTCCTCAAGAAGGATTCGCCCTCGTGCGGTCTCCAGAGTGTCAAGGTCTACACCCGCGGCGGGGCTGTCGAGCGAACGGGGCGCGGGCTTTTCGCCGCCGCCCTGACGAGAGCGCTTCCGATGCTCCCAGTCGAAGACGAGGACGGCTTGCAGGACCCGCGAATCAGGAAGCAATTCCTCGTGCGCGTGTTCGCGTATGCGCGGCAAACCGTGCCCGACGAGCTGTTGCTCAGCCGCAGCAGGCGGTGAGGAGCCATTCAATTCACAAGTCACAATTCACAATTCACAAAGAAGGCCGGAACTGCAGTTCCGGTCCTAGTCCGATTTGTGACTTGTGACTTGTGCATTGTGAATTCAGGTCGCTGAACCTCTCCGGCGACCTACCGGACGACGCCGTGAGTCGTCCAGTGGATTCGGGCCAGATGGGCGTGCGTGTCGCTGAACTCCAGCGGGATGCCGCCGTCGGCGATGGCGCGCCCGCTGGCGAACTCGGCGTCGGTGTACTCGAAGCCGTTCGGCAGCGAGACGCGAGCGCGATGCGGTGCCCCCGTCTTCGGGTTCTTGATCGCGGCCACCGAGCCCTCGATCACACCAGGAACGAACAGAGCCGCCGTGCGCGCGGCGAGGTCTATCTCGAGTTGGATCGGCCGCGTGAGGGTCGGGAGCACGGTCGAAACCGTGGTCGAGAAGATCTGCCAGATGAGTACCCCCGGCTCGGTGTCGCGGCCGTGGGCAATCGCTTCGAGCGCGTGGCGCTGTTTGATGTCGGCGCGCTCATCCACGATGGCCTGAAAGGTTCCGTTCCCGAAGTGAATCGGGCCGGGCCAGGCCGCCAGAATGCCCCACCGCAGGCCGTCGAGCGGCACGTCACCGTAGCGACCGCGTTCCACCTGGACGAAGGTCAACGCGCGGCAATGACCGTGACTCGGCAGTGCATTGAACTGACAGGGGCAGCCCCACTCACAACTGCAGTTGACCATTTCGAGACCCTGCATCTGCCAGTCGACATATGCCATCGGTGCGCCCCCATCCTGTTTAGAGCGGGCAAATATACACCACAGCACACAACGATGGCCCGCCCGGCCCCGTCCGGGGCCACGGGCCCGGCGTCTTACTGGCCGTGGGCAGTTGTCAGGCGGGCCGCGTGTTCAAGCGCCGTGTATGGGCCAGGGTCAGCCAATCGGTCAGGCGCTGAGCCGCCTCGGGAGGCGTCTCGCCATAGAACGGCATCATGGCCGTGGGGACGCCGGGGCGTCGCCTCAGCTGGGCACGCCAGCGGGGGCCCGCGGACGTGACCTCGATCTCATAGGGACGCCCGCCAATGGTTTCTTCGAAGCGGTGGACGATCACGTTCATCGATTGGTCATCGGATAGTCAAATGGACGAGCGCACGATCATGGGCCCGCGGGCACGAGCGATCAAGCGAAGGCGATCGCGAAGACCGCCGTTCACGGGCGCGGTCGCGGGTTTCGGGCGTGATCCAGGCCGTAAAAAAATTCTCGCCCGCAGGCTCTCCACAGGTTTTGCACGGGCGGTCCACAGCTTTTCCACACAGGCTGGCGAGGCTGCGCCTCCCGCGATTTTCCAGGCTCCGCCTCGCCAGCGCAGTGTCTTCTTGCCCGCACTTCGTGCGGGCGGGTCTGTCGTGCGTCCGCCCGTGAGCCGAAGGTACAATGGCTGCGTTTCCAAGGTCATGCGCGTGCTGTCCCGACTCGTGTTCCTGCTGAGTGTGGCATGCGCCTCGGCCGCCTCGGCCGCAGACGCCACGCTGTTCCGCATCTTCCTGCGCGACGGGGGGGTCCTGGTCAGCTACGGCGAGTTCAGCCGCGTCGAGGACCGGGTCATCTTCTCCATGCCGGTCGGCGGAGGTGCGGAAGAGCCGCGCCTCCAGGTCGTGTGGGTCGCCGCGGAGGCGGTGGACTGGCCCCGGACCGACCGGTACGCCGCGTCGGCGAGGTTTCAGCAGTACGCCCAGACACGGGGTGAGGAAGACTTCCGGGCCCTCAACGACGACGTGGCCCGGGTGCTCAACGAGATCGCCGTCACCACCGACCGGGCGCGAGCGATGGAACTGGCCTCGCGGGCGCGAGCCGCGCTCGCGACCTGGCCCGTGACGCACCAGGGCTACCGGCAGGACGACGTTCGCGAGATTGTCGGCCTCATCGATGAAGCCATCGCGGGACTGCGCGCCGCCGCGGGGCAAACGTCCTTCGAGCTGTCGCTCGTCGCGTCGCTGCCCGTCGTCGAGTTGGAGCCGTTGCTGGGCCTGCCGACGCCGGCCGAGCAGTTCGACCAGGTGGTCCGGCTGGCCGGCCTGACGACTCAGCCGGCCGACAAGCTGATGCTGCTGCAGACGGCGCGCGCGATGCTGGACGAGGGCGTTGTGATTCCCAACGCCGCGGCATTGCGCGAGTCGCTCGAGATTCGCATCAAGGGCGAGCTGGACATCGAGCGCCGCTACTCGGACCTGTCGCGCCGTCTGGTCCAGGCGTCGTCGCGCGAGGCCGCGCGCGCTCGCGTGACCGGCGTCGAGAAGGTGCTGGACCGCATCGATTACGAGGACCAGAAGCTGGGGCGACGCCGTCCCGACGTCGTGACCGCCCTGCGGGCCACCGTGGCCGCCGACCTGGAGGCGGCCCGCGTGCTGCGCCTGCGCCGCGATCAGTGGCTCCTGCGCCAGGACGTCTATCAGAGCTACCAGCGCATGGTCGGTTCGCAGTTCATCGGGCTCGTCAAGGCGCGCGCCTCGCTCGAAGCCATTCGGCGCCTGGACGGGCCGAAGCTGTCCACTCTGCAGTCGCTTCGGTCTCGCCTGAGCGGCGGGGCCGAGCGGTTGGAGCGTCTGCGCGTGCCCGACGAGTTGCGCCCGACGCACGATCTCATCGTCGGCGCCTGGCGGTTCGCTGAGAACGCCACGCGCCAGCGCGCGGATGCCATCTCGTCGGGGAACCTGGCACGCGCGTGGGAGGCCTCGTCGGCGGCGGCTGGGGCGCTGATGATGCTGACGCGCGCCCAGCAGAACATTCGCGAGATGCTCGAGCTGCCCAGACTCCAGTGATCACCCCGCGGACCACGCGCCTGATCCGCGTGGCGGATCTCAGCGCGTTCCGCATCGCGCTGGCCACCCTGGCGAGCCAGGGTCCTCCGCTCGCCGCCCGCGATCGACTGATCCTCGTCCCTACACAAGCCGCCGGCGAGCAGCTGCGTCGAAGCATCGAGGACCGGCAGCTCGCTGGCCGTCCCACGCTGGTGCTGCCCGACTTCGTGCCCGTCGGCGCCCTGGTGACGGCATTCGCCCAGCGCCTCGTGGATCTGCCGCCCATGCTCTCGGACGCCGAACGCGAGGCCCTGCTGGGCGTCGCCTGCCGGACCGCGCGATCGATGGGCTTCGAGCCGCCCTTCCGGCTGCGTCCCGGGCTCGTCACCGAGATGCTGCGCTTCTACGACACGCTGCGTCTCAATCAGAAGACGGTGGACGTGTTCGAGCGGCTGACGCTCGGACACCTCGAGCCGGGCGCCGCCGACGACCGTGGCGCCGAACGGCTCGTGCGCCAGACGCGCTTCCTGGCCGCGGCCTTTCGCGCGTTCGAGGAACGGTGCCGCGGAGCGGGCCTCGATCAGCACGGTGTCATCGAGCGCGTGCTGGCGGCGGCATCGCCGAAGCCTTACCGGCATGTGATCGTGGCGGTGGGCGACCGCGCCTTCGACCCGAACGGACTCGCGCCGGCTCACTGGGATCTGTTGGCTCGCATCCCTGGCCTCGAACAGCTCGACGTGGTCGCCACCGACCGCGTGGTCGCCGGCGAGTTCCACGAGGTCATCCACGGTTTCCTGCCGGGCCTGGACGAGGTGCGGTTCGATGGCGGATCCGCGCCCGCGCCCGTGCTCTGCGTGCCCTCTAACGGCGAGGTGATCCATCGCCCTCGCGACCGCGAGGACGAGGTGGCCGATTTTGCCAGGCGCGTGAAAGCGGCCGTGCGATCGGGACAGCTGCGCGCGCCCGCTCGCGCCGCGATTGTCGTGCACCAGCGACTGCCGTACGTCTACGTGGCGCGGGAGGTGTTCCGGTCGGCCGGCGTGCCGTGCCAGATGTTCGACGCGCTGCCGCTCGCCGCCGAGCCGTTCGCCGCCGCGCTCGACGTGGTGCTGGCGGCGGTGGGGTCCAACTTCGCGCGCGGGCCCGCCGCGGTGCTGCTGCGATCCCCGCATCTGGGTCTGGATGTGACGCCACGGGATGTGGACGGCCTGGACCGCGCGTTGGCGGAGCAGTCCTACCTCGGCGATCCGGGCGCGCTTGCGCGTCTGGTGGCGGCGTGGGAGCAGGTCGCCGACGAGCGCGGACGGATGACGCGCGCGGCGCGAGCCGGCCGAGTCCTGTTGCGGACGGCCGCCGAATTGGCTCCGCTCCTGGACGCTCAGCCGGTCGCGGCGCATCTCGACACCCTGCTGGCGTTTCTGTCCGCGCGCGGCGGGGCGCCACCAGTGGACGACGCGCCGCCGACAGACGGCGGCAGCGCAGTGCCGTCGTTCCACGATTCACCGCTGGAAACGTCGCTGCTCGAACGCCATCGGCGCGCGCGTGCCGCCGTGCTGGCCACGCTGGCGGGGCTGCGGGACGCGTTCGCGCGTTTCGACGCCGAGCCGGTGGGCTTCCAGGAGGTCCGCGCGCTGGTGCGGCGCTGGATCGACGCGCAGACGTTCGCGCCGCGCACGGGCGACGCAGGCGTCCACGTCGTGGACAGCGCCAGCGCGCCCTTTGGCGAGTTCGATCTGGTGCAGCTGGCGGGGCTGGTCGAGGGCGAATGGCCGGAACCGCCGCGCCGCGACATCTTCTACTCCCCCGCGGTGCTTCGGGAACTCGGCTGGCCGGGAGAGCAGGCGCGCCTGCACGGCGCGCGCGCCGCCTTCGACGACCTGGTGACGCTGCCGGCGCAGCGCCTCGTGGCATCCGCTTTCCTGCTGGAGTCGGATGCGATCGTCAGCCCGTCTCCGTTCGTCGAGGAGCTGGCGGCTGCGGGCCATCCGCGGGTCGAGGAGCCCCTTCAGCCTCGCCGGATCTTCGACCATGAGGCGCTGGCGGCCGGCGCGCCCGCGCCCGGACGCGCTCGACGAGGCCGCCGCGGCGTGGGCCGCATTGCGCATCGAGGCTCCGGCCGGCGAAGGCGTGGGGTACCACGGGCGTGCCGGGGCGTTCGCGCCGCCGCCGCTTTCGCTCAGCGCCCTGGAGCGGTATCTCGATTGCCCCTTCAAGTTCTTCGCCGCCGACGTCCTGCGGCTGGAGGAACCGCCCGAGGACGACGCGGCGCGTCTCGCCGCGCGCCAGGGGACGATTCGTCCACGAGGCGCTGCAGCGCTTCTTCGAGGCCTGGGATCGGGAAGGCGCGGGACCCATCACACCGGCGAACCTGGATCGCGCGCGTACGGTCTTTGCCGCGGCGGTCGAGCCGCTGCTCGCCAGGCTCTCCGACACCGACGCCGCCCATGAGCGGGCGCGTCTGTTCGGCTCGGCCATCTCTCCAGGCGTCGCCCAGACGGTGCTGTCGCTCGAGGCCAGCCGCCGTCCCGAACCTGTCGCCGAGCGCTGGCTGGAACATCGCCTGGAAGGCGACTTCACGCTGGGCGGCCAGGGGCCGGCGGTGGCGTTGCGCGGCATGGCCGACCGCATCGATCTGCTGCCCGGCCGCCGCCTTCGCGTCATCGACTACAAGTCCGGCAGCGCGCCGCAGCCCAAGCTGGCGCTTCAGGCCCCGGTGTACGCGCTGTGTGCGCAGGAGCGTCTGTCGAGCCGGGACGGCGCGGCATGGTCGATCGACGAGGCCGCCTACGTGAGCTTGCGCGGCCCACGCACGCTCGTGCCGATCGTGAAGGCGGGCTCCCACGACGACGAACGGCTGGCCGAAGCGCGCGACCGCGTGCTGGATGTGCTCGCCAACGTGGGCGCGGGGGAGTTTCCCCCGCGGCCAGTAGACGAGATGAGCTGCCGCTGGTGCGCTTATGCCTCGGTATGCCGCAAGGACTACGTCGGCGATGAGTAACTTTCGCCTGCCGTTCGACGGGGAGCCGGCGCCTGTTCTGTCTCCGGCGATGGCGCGCGATCAGGAGGCGCGCGCCTTCGCCGTGGACCCGCGCGTGAACGTGGCGCTCGAAGCCTCGGCCGGCACCGGCAAGACGCGCGTCCTGGTCGATCGCTATGTGAACCTGCTGCGGGCTGGCGTGGACCCCCGCCACATCCTGGCGATGACCTTCACGCGCAAGGCTGCCGCCGAGATGCGCGACCGCATCCTCGCCGCCATGACCGAGGCGGCCGGACGAGGGGACTTCACGCCGGCCCGGTGGCGGGAACTGCGCGATCGCATGGGGGACATCGCCGTCAGCACCATCGACGCGTTCTGCCTGTCGCTGCTCCGCGAG
>CAWEBF010000022.1:0-180145 GCA_963807235.1 uncultured Acidobacteriota bacterium | reverse complement strand
CGCGGCCGCCGCACGCGTCGCCGAGATCGCGCGAGCCTACGACGTTTACACACGGAGCTCGCGCGGCTCGGCGCGGTCGATCGGCGCGGCCGCGAGCGCGCGGTCTGGGAGCGCCTCGTCGCGAATGAGAAGGCCGGCCGCCGGCCGGCGCTGCTCACGGGCGTCCAGCGCATCGTGTTCGCGGAGCTCTACGACTTCTCCGCGCTCCAGTTCCTCCTCGCGACGGCGCTCATCCGTCTGGTCGGTGACGCGGAGCCATCGCCTTCGCGCATCCCGAGAACGTCGACGCCACGCGCTTCGTCGAGCGCACCTGGAACCGCTTCGTCGCCGACGCGAGCATCTCGGAGCAGGTGCTGCCCTCGTTCGTGGCGCGGGGCGGGCGGCAGGGAACCTCGCCGCGGTGCTGCGCGGGGTGTTCGCCGAGGCGCCACCCGCGCCGGTGGCGCCGGACGGCACGATCCGCGTCGTCGCGGCGCCGGGACGCTACGCCGAGGTGGAGGCCGCGGTGCGCGACGTCCGCCGCCGGCTCGAGCGCGGCGAGCGCGCGGAGCGCATCGCCATCGTCGTGCGCAACCTCGCCGTCTACGGCGAGCTGATCGAGGACGTGTGCCGACGCTATCGCGTCCCCGTGTACTTCCGGAAGGGACGCCCGCTCCTGGCGAGCGGCGTCGTCGGCGCCTGCCTCGACGTGCTCCGCTGCGTGACCGACGGGTTTCCCCGGGCGCGGCTCGCCGCCGTGCTGGAGAGCGACTACTTCCGCAACGGCGGCGGCGCGCTCGCGCGGACGCTCGCCCGCATCGGCTTCGTCTCCGAGCGCGCGCGGCCGCTGGCGGAGTGCCTCGAGCACGAGAGCACGCGCCTGGCGAATCCGGGCCGCCGCCAAATCCGGGGCCGAGCGCGACCGCATCGAGAAGCCGCGCGAGCACCTGGCACGGGACGCCCGGCGCCTCGAGGAGGTCCTGTCCGCGCTCCGCCCGCTCGACGGGCGGCGCCCGCTCGCCGCCCACGTGAAGTCTCTGAGGCGCGCCCTCCGGCGCCTCGCGTTCCGCCCGGTCGCCTCGCATGACCTGTCGCCGGTCGCCGCGCGACGTGACGCGCTCGCGTCGGCGCTGCTCGACGAGACCCTCGACGGCCTCGCGGGCCTCGCCGAGACGATGCGGCTCGGCCCGATCGACCTGGACGACTTCACGCGCACGCTCGTCGCCTCGCTCGACACCCTGGAGATCGAGGACCGGAGCGAGCGCGCCGGCAGCGTCCGCGCCCTCGGGGTGCTCGACGCGCGCGGCCTCGACTTCGACGCCGTCTACGTGCTCGGGCTCGACGACGGCACGTTCCCGGCCGCGCGCAGCGAGAGCCCGCTCTGCCCGGACGCCCTCAAGCGGCAGCTGAACCCGCTGGCGTCCGACCGCCTGCGCGCGACCCTCGGCGCGCACGTCGCCGGCCTCCCGCTCGGCGGCCTCCTACGGACGGCGCGCGAGAGCAGCCTCGAGGAGCCGTTCCTCTTCTTCCTCACGCTCTCGATGGCGGAGCGCGAGCTGGTGCTCTCGTATCCCGCGGTCGACGAGTCGGGGAGCACGACGGTGCGCTCCCCGTTCCTCGACGAAGTCGACGCCTGTCTCGGCGGCGGGCTGATCCCGGAGCGCGCGGATCCCGGGCCGCATCGTCCCGGAGGTGCGCGACGCGTGCGAGCCCGGGGAGCTGATCGGCCGCGCGGTGCTGGAGCGCTGGACCCGCCGCGAGCCCGACCGGCTCACGCCGGTGCTGCGCGCCGACCCGGCGGTCGGCGCCGCGCGCATGAACGAGATCGACCGACGGGCCGCGATCGAGGACGGCCGCGCCCGCTACTTCCTGGCCCGTCCGGCGAGGAGAAGGAGGCGCTGACGAGCGGCTTCGTCGGGCGCCTCTCCGCGGCCGCGCCGGCGCTGGCCGCGCGCCTCGACGGGCAGCGCTGGCACCCGACGTCGCTCGAGCAGTTCGCGACCTGCGGCTTCAAGTTCTTCGCGGCGCGCGTGCTCGGGCTCGAGGACAGCCAGCTGCCCACGCTCGAGGTGGACTTCCGCGAGCGCGGGCACGCTCTTCCACGCCGTCGTCGCCGAGCTCTTCCGGCGGCATCCGGTCCTCCCGGCCGATCTCGACGCCGCGCGGGCGCTGGCGCGGCGGGAGGCCGGCGAGGTCCGCCGCGTCGTCACGCACACGATCGGCGCGAAGGACCCCGCGTTCCTCGGCGTCGAATGGGATCAGATCGAGCGCGCCCTCGACGGCGTGGTCGTCTGCGAGCACGCGATCCAGCAGGAGTACGCGGCGGCCGGCATCACGGTCGAGCACCTGATCGAGACGGACTCCGCGCCACCTTCGGTCCCGTCGCGCTCACGGGCCGCCCCGACCGCGTCGAGCTGCACCGCCAGGGCGGCGGGCTCGTCGAGATCCTCGTGCGCGACTACAAGCTGAGCGGCGAGAGGCAGAAGTACGGGAAGCTCGCGGGCGAGCAGCTCGGGCGCACGTCGCTCCAGATTCCCGTCTACCTGCTGCTCGCGCAGGCGCACGTCGGATGCGGCGGCGGGACGCGCGGCTGAGCGGGAGCTACGTGCTCGCGCGCGCGGTCGCCGACCGGCAGATCGTCCCCTGCGCCGTCACCCCCGCGCTCGTGGGGACCGGCACGCCGGGCGACGGCGGGGCCATCCTCGCCCGCCTGACCGAGCTCGTCGAGCGCGCCCACGCCGGACGCTTCGACGTCGACCCGGAGCCGTGCGACCCGTACTGCGCATTCCGCGGCGTATGCCGGTATCAGGAGCCGCCCCTGGCGGAGGAAGAGGCCGAGGATGGCTGAGCGCGCGGCCACACCCGAGCAGCTCGCCGCCATCCGCGTCGTCGGCTCCGCCGCGGTCCGGGCCGGCGCCGGCGCCGGCAAGACGCGCGTCCTCTCGGAGCACTTCCTCCACCTGCTCCGCGGCGAGGACGGCGAGCGGCCGGTCGAGCAGGTGAGCGAGATCCTGGCCATCACGTTCACGGAGAAGGCCGCCGCCGAGATGAAGACGAAGATCCGCGCGCTCCTCACCGCGGAGGCGGCGGGCGCGCCGGCGGCCGAATGGCCCCGCTGGGAGCGGGCGCGGCGGGAGCTCCTCGGCGCGCAGATCTCCACCATTCACGCGTTCTGCCACCGCTCGTCCGCGAGAACCCCCTCGAGGCCGCGGTCGATCCCGCGGCGGTGCTGCTCGACGAGCACGAGAGCCGCGCCTGGCTCGAGAGCGCCGTCGAGGAGGCGCTGACGGCCGGCTCCGCGCCGGCGACGCCGGCGCGCGCATCCTCGTCGGCCGTTTCGGGTTGCGGCGCGGGCGCGACGGCGGCGCGGTCGGCCACGTCATGCGCCTCCTGGGCGTCTCGCGACCTCTGGCCGCGGCGCGGACTGGATCGTCGAGACGACGGCGGCGCAGGGGCTCGGGCGCCCGCCTCGGAGCGGGCCCTCCGCGAGGCGCGCGACCGGCTCGTCGCGAGGATCGAGGAGGCGCATGGGCGGGAAGGGCAAGGGGAGGGCTCGCGCGGCTCCGGGAGGCGTGGCCGCATGGGAGCCCGCCGTCGCCGGCTGGACGGGAAGCGCCCGTGCGGATATCCTCGGCTGGCGGAGCTGTTCCCCCTGCTCCGCAACGTCGTCACGCACATCCGGGCGACCTCCCCTGAGGGACGGCCGGCTGGGGCGCCATCCCCGCGCACTGGGGGGCGCTCGCGGGCGCGGGCCGAGCGCGGCCGTCGCGGCGCTGCTCGCCGACGTCGCCGTTCCGTCCGCGCACGCCGCGCCGCGGACGGCGTCCTCACCTTCGACGACCTCATCCTCGAGGCGTACGGCGTGCTCACGCGCCATCCGGCGGTCCGCGATCGGTACGCGCGGCGCTTCGGCGCCATCCTGGTCGACGAGTTTCAGGACACCGACGCGGTCCAGGCCGGCCTCGTCCAGGCCCTCGCGGGCGACTCGGTCCCGCTCTTCGTCGTCGGCGACGAGAAGCAGTCGATCTACGGCTTCCGCGGCGCCGACGTCTCGGTGTTCCAGTCGATGCGCGAGCGGCTCGAGCACGACCTCTCGCTCGGCACGAACTTCCGCTCGCAACCGGCCATCCTCGACTTCGTCAATGCGCTCGCCACGGCGACGCTGCGGCTGCCGCCGAAGGCGCTCGACCCGGCGCACTGGACGGTTTTCGACGACTCGCAGCGCCTGTCCCGGACCGCCCGCAGACGTGGAAGGGACCCGGCGTCCGCCTCGTCTCCTTCGTCGCCGAGCAGGAGCGCGGCGGCGACATGAGCACGGGCGAGATGCGCGAGCTCGAGGCCCGGACGCTCGCGGGCGTGATCCGGGCCTCCACGACGTCGACGGCATCCCCTTCGGCGGATCACCGTCCTCTTCCGCGCGCTGAGCGAGGTGAAGCTCTACGAGCACGCGCTGCGGCGGAGCCAGATCCCGTACTACGTGGTGAAGGGCCGCGGCTTCTTCCAGTGTCAGGAGATCCGCGACCTCCTGAGCCTCCTCGCGGCGGTTGCGAACGCCGACGACGCGCTCGCTAGAGGCCTTCGACCGCATCGGCGGCTTCGATGAGCGCCTGTACGCGGCGGAGGAATTGGCGTTCAGCCGCGCGATCAAGCGCGTAGGGCGCCTGGTGCTCGTGGAGCCAGCGGTCGTGACGTCGGCCCGCAAGTTCAGGACGCACTCGTTTGCGGAGCTGGCGCGGATGGGCCTTGGTTCGCTGCAACTTACGGGCGCGCCCTCCGCTCGCGTCAGCGGCTGGCGACTCGGTATGGCGAACGCCGGCACGACCCAGGTCCTCCGAGATACGGATGCAGCCTCGATGACCAAACTGAACCGGCGCACGCTCCTTCACCTGGGCAGCCTCGGCGGCGCGTACGCGGCCGCAGCGGCTACCCGCGATCCTGGCCGCTTCGCAGAACGCATCGCCGGGCCGCGACGCCGCCGAGGACTCGGTGGTGCGGTTGACCGGTGACGGCCTGGGGCTGACGGCAGCCCAGTACGCGAGGGTGCTGGCGCAGTTGGCCGACCGGGGATCGCGGAAGACGACTACATCCTCGGCGGCGTAGTCGAGGAGCTGGAAGCCCGCATGGCGACGCTCCTGGGCAAGGAGCGCGCGGTCTTCATGCCCACCGGCACGCTGGCCAACAACCTGGCCATTCGGACGCTGGCCGGTGAGCTCACGGCCGCGCCGTGGTGCAGGCCGACAGCCACATCTACCTGGACTCGGGGACTGCGTGCAGACGCTGAGCCAGTCACGCTGATGCCGCTTGGCGAGGGGCGCGCCACGTTCACCGCCGACGAGCTGGAGCGCCTCTCCAGAAGAACGACATCCGGCCGCGTGGCCACGCCGATCGGCGTCCTGTCGATCGAGTCCCCTGTGCGGCGGATGCGGGGCCAGATCTTCGATCCGGCGGAGCTCGGGAAGGTCATCGCCGTGGCGAGGAGGCCGGCATCGGCCTGCACCTGGATGGCGCGCGCCTGTTTCTGGAAGCGGCGTACGCCCGCAGAGACGTGGCGGAATACTGCCAGCCCTTCGACACGGTCTATGTGTCGCTGTACAAGTACTTCAACGCGTCGTTCGGCGCGATCCTGGCCGGACCGCGGCGCCTGCTGGACGGCATCTACCACGCGCGGCGCATGTTCGGCGGCGGGCTGAGCACGCCTGGACGTCTGCGGCCGTGGCGCTGCACTATCTGGACGGCTTCGACCAACGGTATCGCACGGCCATCGGCGTCTCAGAGAATCTCGCGCGGCGCCTTGGCGCGGATCAGCGCTTCACCGTCACGCGCGAACCATCCGGCACGAACCTCATGCGAGTCGCGGTGAAGACCGCGGATCCCCAGGCCTTCCGTCGAAAGCTCGCCGCCCGCGGCGATCCAGCTGGGTGCGCCCGGCCCCGGCGGCGTGTTCCTGCTTCGCGACGAACGAGACGATGAATCGGATGCCTGCGGATCAGCTCGTGGACGCGTTTGTGCGGTCGCTCTCAGATGTGCTCCAGGTCTCCAGGCTCCGGGATCCTGGAGACCGGAGACTGGAGACTGGAGCCACTCTAAAAACTCACCAACGGCGCCCATTTGACCACGAAGGCGCGATTGTTCAGATCCGGCACGCCCCTCGCCGTCGCGTCGCGCTCGTCGGTGTAGACCACGAAGAGCTCGCTGCCCGGAACGTATTCCCACCGCCAGCGCAGGTTGGTGCCGAGGAGCCGGCTGCTGGAGTTGTACTGCAGCAGGGCCGCGACGAATGCCCGCGGCGTCAGCGTGTACACCACGCGCCCCTGCGCTTGCGTGGCAGTGAAGCGACCATAGGGCAGGTCAACCCAATTGACCGACAAGGCCGGGTTGGACCTGGATCTGGTTGGTCACATTGAACCGCGCCGAACTGACTCCGGCCGTCGTCTTGTGTCCGTCGTAGAAACCGCCCTGTTCGACGCTGAGCGTCGAAGCGAACCAGCGCTGCGCCCCCAGCGTGTAGCGGAGGGCCAGGTTGTTGAACGAGTAGCCGCCGATCGGGATCGTGGCGGCGCGATCGATCTCGAACGGACGCGCCAGGAACTCATACGCCTGGGTGGCTTGCACGCGCATCGTGTCGCCATTGTCGAAATCGAGACCGAAGGTCTCGTCCCACTGCCGCGTTTCCAGAAGCCCGGCGTTGTTCTCGATGTAGTTCCCGCTGGCTTTGTACAGAATACTTGCGGACGAGCCCGACCCTGCGGGGGCGGGGGCTGAAGCGCGTCGTGCCCGTCCACTTCCTCATGTTGGGTCGGCGCACGAAGCCGACCTCCGGCTTGAACCCTTCCTCGATGACCAGCCGCTCGAGCACCAGCCCGTACCGGTCGCCGGCATAGTTGAACTGCCCGCGGTAGCTCCGGTCGTGTCCCGGGACGCCGGGCGTTTCGGTGCGAGCCACATAGGCGTTGATGTTCAAGGTGTCGTAGAAGCTGAAGCCGGCATCCGCGCCGTAGGTGCGTCCGTGCCCGCCCCCCGCCAGTGACGGCGCGCGGTTGGTGAACAGCACGCCCACCGTGCTGCGCCGCAGGACGTCGCGTCGCAGCCGTACCGCGCCGAAGTTGGTGGACACCGCGCCGAGCGACGGCTTGTCGTCGGTCTGGATGCTGAGGGCCCCGACCTGGTAGTCGCCGACCTTCCCGGTCACGCGGCCGCCGCCGAGGATCGGTACCGGCTGGTTGCGGCTGAGGCCGATCTGGCGGCTGAAGAAGAGCGTCGGCACGTCGGCGCCGTTGACGTTGGGCCCGGCGCCAATCCCGAAATTGAAGATGCCCTGACCCTCGAGAAAGAACGTCCGCTTCTCCGGGTAGAGCAGGTTGAACCGGGTCAGGTTCACCTGCTGCTCGTCCACCTCCACCTGGGCGAAGTCGGTGCGGACCGTGAGGTCCGCCGTCAGATTCTGGGTCACGCCGTATTTCACGTCCAGCCCGGCGTTGGCGGTCAGGTCGTTCGGGAGCGATGGACGGGCCAGGTGATCGGTGGCGGCGGTGGTGATGCCGTACGGACGAAACTCCAGGTTCTTGGCCCGGGGCGGCACCTCCACGCCGACAAGGCGCGGGTCGAGCGACATCTGGATCAGGCCCCGGCGCTGCCCAAGGGCCAACGGCAGCGGCACGATGTGCGACTCTTCGTTCTTCCAGCGCACCGTGCGGCGCATGTTGAAGCCCCAGATGGCGTTCGGGCCCGGCGCATACCGGATCGACCAGAACGGTACGCGGAACTCGAACGTCCAGCCTCCCTCGAAGCGGCCCACCTGGACATCAAACACCGAGTTCCAGTTCGAGTTCGGCGGCATGCCCTCGTTGGTCACCTGAGCGTCCAGGAAGCCGCCGAGCGCGTTGACCTCGTACAAATACCCGTTGCGCCGATCGTTGAACGTGTCGATCGAGAAGCCCACGCTCTCGTTCAGCGACACGTTCGGAATGTCGCGGCGCATCTCGTTCAGCACCCACCGGTCGGGGGAACTGTCGTAGGCCTTGCCGGCCACGTAGAAGCTGTCGTCGTCGAAGAGGATCCACAGCTCGGTCTGTTCGGTCGCGGGGGCGCCGTTCACCGGCTCCATCTGCACGAAGTCGCCGATGGGCCGCACCTCCGCATACACCAGTTCGTCCAGACGCCCGTCGATCCGCAGCGGCTCCCGCACGCGAGTGGCGCGGAGGACCGCGCGGCCCTGCGCGTTGCGGTTCACCGAAGCGGGCGCCACGGGCGGGGCCGGGTCGTCGTCGGTCGAGCCGCCCTGTGCCGCGGCCACGCTGGCGCATCCCAGCACGCCCACGACGACGATCAGCGACCGAATGAGCAGAACGGGTCCTTATGCAACGACCAACGACTCACGACCAACGACCAACGATTCTATATACTTCACCCATGCTCACGCGACCCAGTCTCCTGGCGGCGCTCGGCCTCCTGCTCGCCGGCGCTTACGTGCACGCCCAGTTCGGCACCGAGCCAGCCAAGCTCTCCGTCCAGAAGCTGCGCGACGACATCTTCGTCATCCGCAACGACTACGTGCCTGGCAACACCACGGCGATGGTGACCAACGAGGGCGTGGTGCTCGTGGACGACAAGTTCGACATCGACCACGCCAATATCCTGGCCCAGCTGAAGACGGTCACCAATCAGCCCATCAAGTACGTGATCAACACGCACCACCACGCCGACCACAGCGGCAGCAACGCGAAGATGCAGGCGATGGGCGTCCAGGTAGTCGCCTCGCAGCAGGCGCGCGACCACATGGTGGACGGCAATCAGCCGGGCTTGCCGAACATGACGTACAACGGGCACGCCAGCGTGTTCCTGGGCGGGAAGCGCGTGGATCTCTATCACTTTGGCCGGGCCCATACGAGCGGCGACACGGTGGTGCTCTTCCCGGCGCAGCGGGTGCTGGCGGCCGGCGACATGTTCACGGTGGGCGCCGACGTGCCGGAGCTCGTGGATTATCCTGGCGGCGGCAGCGCCAAGGAATGGCCGGTCACCCTGGATCGCGTGCTGACGCTCGACTTCGACGCCGTGGTGCCGGGCCACGGGATGGTGGTGGACAAGGCTGCGATGCGGGCCTACCGCGCGACGGCGGAGCGCCTGAAGAACCGTGTGCACGAGATGATCGTCAAGAAGGCGTCGCGCGAGGACATCTCGAAGATGCTGAGGGCCGAGTTCAGCTACGCGGACTTCCACATCAACGCGTCGCTCGACGGCTTGCTGGTCGAGCTCAGGTAACCCCGACCCACGACTAACGACTAACGACCAACGAAGAAAGTGCTCAACCTCGACATCCACCACGTCGCCGTGACGGTCACCGACATGACCCGTGCGACGTGGTTTTATGGTGAAGTGCTGGGCCTGCAAAAGATCACCAGACCCCCCTTCGATTTCGGTGGCGCCTGGTACCAGATTGGCGAGCGCACGCTGCACCTCATCGTCCACCACCGGTCGCGGACGGTGCGAGGCACGCGGTCGATCGATCCGCGGGACGGCCACCTGGCGCTGCGGGTCAAGAGCTACGAGGAGACACTCGCCAGGCTGAAGTCGTTCGGCCTGGAATGCCTGGAGCTTCCCGACAACTCCACGCCATGGGCCCAGATCTACGTCACCGACCCCGACGGCAACGTCGTGGAGTTCAACGTGGAGCGCAGCGATCTCAATCGTTCCTGACGACGCACGACCAACTACGAACTACGAACTAGCGAACAGCCCGATGGTCTATCTGGCCGCGCTGGCGTCGTCGGCCCTCTACGGCGCGGCGGACTTTCTGGGCGGGCTGGCTTCGAAGCGCGCCGGCACAGCCTGGGTGGTGTCGATTGCCCAGGCCACCGGCCTGCTGGTGCTGCTGGCCACGATCGGCTTTCTCTCCCCCGCAGACCCCACGCTTCCGGACGTGCTGTGGGGTGCGGCAGCCGGGCTCTGCGGCACGCTCGGAGTGGGCCTGTTGTACCGCGCCCTCGCCATCGGCACCATGGGCGTGGTGGCGCCCATCACCGCCGTGTGCGCCGTAGCTTTACCCGTCCTGGTAACCATCGTGCGCGGTCAGCAGCCGGCTCCGATGGCGCTGACAGGTATCGTCCTGGCGATGGTGGCGATCGCGCTCGTGAGTCAGCAGCCGCCCGACACTCCGGGCGTGGCTGCGACCGCCGGTCGCCGCGGACTGCCGCCTGGCGTGCCGCACGCGCTCGTGTCAGGGGTCGCCATCGGCCTGTTCTTCGTCGTGCTGGCAGAGGCCCGGCCCCAATCCGGTCTGTGGCCCCTCGTGGGCGCGCGCGGCGGGGCGCTGCCGTTCTGCCTGCTGGCGGGCGCGCTAGGCGGCCAGCCCCTGCGCCTCGTGCCGCGCCGTGCCGTTCTCACGGCCGCGGCCGCCGGGATTGTGGACATGACGGCGAACGTGCTGTACTTGCTCGCCTCCCGGATGGGTTCGCTGGCTGTGGTGGTCACACTGTCGTCGCTTTATCCGGCGAGCACCGTGGCGCTCGCCCGCGTGGTGCTGGGCGAGCGGCTGCATCGGACGCAGGTGATCGGCCTTATGTGCGCCCTTGCTGCCGTGGTGCTCATCGTCGCCGGGAGTGAAAGGTAAAGGAGCCGATGGTGCGACCCGTGATATTGGCGGCCCTGCTTGCGGGCGCATCGCCTACAGTGGCCGACGGCGCAGACCACCATCGACCGGGTGGTCTGGATGCAGGGCTGCTGGCAGCTGACCAGCGGCGATCGGATCGTTGAAGAGAACTGGACCTCGCCCAAGGCGGGAGCCATGCTGGGCACCGGCCGACGATCCGGGCCGGCAAGCTGGTCGAGCACGAGTTCGTGCTGCTGGCCGAGCGCGACGGCCGCCTGGCCTACCAGGCGCATCCATCCGGCCAGCCGTCCACGACGTTCATGTCCAAGGAGACGGACGACACATCGGTGGTCTTCGAGGATCCCGCGCACGATTTCCCGCAACGCGTGGGCTACCGGCGAGTGGCCGGCGACCAGCTGCTCGCGTGGATCGAAGGGACGGTGTCGGGGAAGCAGCGCCGCGTTGAATTTCCGTATCGACGAATCGATTGCCCCAAGTAGACCGGAGGTGACCTGACATGAGCGTTCGAACCCTGTTTTTCCTGGCGGTCACCGCCCTGGTTGCAGCCCATCCCCGGCCGGCGTCGGCTCAAGCGGCGTGCGACCGCGCCTGCCTGACGACCACGCTGAATCAGGTGATCGATGCGATGGTCAAGCACGACCCGAAGCTGGCTCCGCTGGCCACGCCGTTCCGCTACACCGAAAACGCCCAGGTGGTGGTGCCCCCCGAGGGTGTCTGGAAGACCGCGAGTGGCCTCGGGCCCGTGCAGCGGCGCTATGTCGATCCAGTCAGCGGACAGGCCGTCTACTTCGGTCATTTGGAGGAAGAGGGCGTGCAGAACATCGCGAGCCTGCGGATCAAGGTCGTGGACCGCAAGGTCACCGAAGGTGAGCTGGTCGTCGGGCGCAAGGCCGACGGGGTGTTCGACCCCGTGGCACTGACGGCCGCGCCGCCCCCGGAGGGCCCAATCGCCAAGGAGAAGCGGTCGTCCCGGCAGGCGCTCCTGGCCGCGGCGCGCAGTTACTTCGAGGGCATCCACCACTGGGACAGCAGCCGGGTGCTGTTTCACCCGGGCTGCGTGCGCATCGAGAACGGCGTGACGCTGACCGGGCGGCCGATCGCCAACGCCGCGCCAGGTCAACCGGCCGTCGGCGACTGCGCGAACAACCTGGCGACGTTCAAGGCCACCATCGCAGCCGTGGTGGCCCGGCGGTTCCCCGTGGTGGACGAAGAAGCGGGCGTCGTGTTCGGCACGGCCGTCTTCAATCGCCCGCCCGGCGCCAAGCGCCAGGACGGAAGCCTTTTCCCGCGGAACCTGCTGACCGAGGTGTTTGCCATCGAGAACGACCGCATCCGCGGCATCTGGGCCGCCATGCACTACATGACACCCGACGTCCGGAACGCGCCGAACTGGTAAGGCTGGGGCTGTCCGGAATTGTGGAATTGGGGTCGGGCCTAAAACCACGCCGCCTCATGTTTTAGGCCCGACCCCAATTCCACAATTCCGGACACCTCCCAGCACGGGATTGGTTTACGATCGGCCCCATGAAGATCCGCATCAGTTCCCGCGTTCTATGCGCCGCCTCCATGGCGGCCTGTATGTGGTGGGGTGCGACGTCGATCGCCGGCCAGGCCCCGCCAGCAGCCGCGTCCGCTGGCGCCGTCAACAAGGCGCCCGCGCCCACGCCCCGGACCCCCTGGGGACACCCGGACCTGCAAGGCACATGGGACTACCGGACGATCACGCCGCTCGAACGGCCGCGTGAGTTCGGCACGCGCGAGTTCTACACCGAGGAAGAGAAGAAGACGCTGGAGTCGCGCGCCGGCCGGCGCATGGACGGGCCGCCAGAGGAGATTCGCCCAGGGCTGACGCACGCGCAGTACTGGACCGATCCGGGGCGGTTTGTTGCCGACGGCTACCGGACCTCGCTTGTCGTGGATCCGCCCGACGGCCGCATCCCGCCGCTGACCGCGGAAGGTCGTGCCCGTCAGGCGCGCGCGCCCAACCGGGCCGCCAGCGGCGCCGAGGTGTCGTCATGGCTCGACCGCGGCAACCAGGAGCGCTGCATCACCTACGGGCTGCCGAGCGCGAGCCTGCCGACCCTCTACAACAACAACATCCAGATCGTGCAGACGCCGGACACGGCGGTGATCGTGCACGAGATGATTCACGAGGCGCGCGTCGTCCCGCTCGACGGGCGGGCGAGGCTGACCGACAAGATCCGGCACTGGATCGGATCCTCGCGCGGCCGGTGGGAAGGGGACACGCTGGTGGTCGAGACCACCAACTTCTCCGGCCAGAACAACTATCGCGGCTCGACCACCGGCTTGCACCTGACCGAGCGCTACACCCGCGTCGGGCAGGACCGGCTCGAACTGCGCCTGACGGTCAGCGATCCGACCACCTGGGAAAAGCCGTGGACCGTGCTGCTGCCGATGCGGCCAACCGAAGGCGACCTCATCGAGTACGCGTGCCACGAGGGCAACCTGAGCATGAGCAACATCCTGGAGGTCGCGCGCGACGCGGAGAAAGCCGCCGCCAAGGGTCAGAAATGAAAGCCATGGGTACAGCACGAATCGTAGTGGCCACGATGGCCGTGGCCGTCGGGATCGCGTCGGCACCTCTCCGCGCGCACCATTCGTTTGCCGCCGAATTCGACGGCAACCAGCCGGTGACCCTCAAGGGCACCGTGACCAAGATGGAGTGGATCAACCCGCACTCCTGGATCCACATGGACGTGAAGAACCCGGACGGCACCGTCACCAAGTGGATGATCGAGGGCGGCACGCCGAACACGCTGGTCCGCCGCGGCTTCACGAAGAACTCGCTCCTGCCCGGTACCGAGATCACGGTCGAGGGCTACCGTGCCAAGAACGGCACCAACCGCGCCAACGGCGCGGACCTGATCCTGCCCGACGGCAAGCGACTGTTCATGGGCTCGTCCGGCACGGGCGCGCCCAAAGACCCCGAAGCCGGGCGCTGAGGCGGAAGGCGTGATCCGCGGCCTGCTGCGCGCCGCCGCTCTCTGGGCTTGCGCCGCCTCGGGTGCGTGGGCGCAAGCCGTCGATCTTGCGCTCGTCAACGGCAAGGTGGTGACGCTGGATGCGCAGGCCACGATCGCGGAAGCCGTGGCGATCTCCGGCGACCGCATCACCGCGGTGGGCACATCGTCGGCCGTTCGCCGGCTGACGGGCCCGCGCACGCGCGTCATCGACCTCGGCGGGCGCACGCTGATTCCCGGCCTCATCGACTCGCACCTGCACGCCATCCGCGCCGCGCTCAGCTTCTCGACCGAGGTGAACTGGATCGGTTCGCCGTCGCTCGTGGACGCGCTGGGGCGCATCTCCGCGGCGGCCAAGGCGATGAAGCCGGGCGCCTGGCTGATCGTGGCCGGCGGGTGGAACGAGCAGCAGTTCGTCGAGAAGCGCCGTCCGACGCAGGCGGAGCTCGAGGCCGCCGCCCCGAACAACCCGGTCTACGTGCAGCTGGGCTACGGCTGGGTGGCGATGACCGAGGAGGGCTTCGCCGCGCTGCGCATCAAGGCCGACACCGATCTGCCGCGCGGCGCGCGCCTGGAGCTGGACGCCGCTGGCAAGCCGCTCGGGACGATTGCCGGCAGCAACCCGGGCATCGTGGCGCTGTTCGATCGGCTGCCCAAGCCCACCTACGCCGAGCAGGTGGAGGGGACCCGGGCGTTCTTCCGTGAGCTAAACCGGCTGGGCCTGACCGGCGTGGGCGACCCCGGTGGTAACAACCTGGCGCCGCCCGACTATGCGGCCCTCTTCGACGTGTGGCGGCGCGGCCAGATGACGGTGCGCGTGCGCTATTCGTTGAACGGCCAGACACGCGGCAAGGAGCTGGACGAGTTCAAGGCCTGGACGGGTCTCCTGCCGATGGGCTTCGGCGACGACTGGCTGAAGTTCATCGGCCTCGGCGAGCGCGTCACAGAAGCGATGAACAACAACCCGGCTCCGACCGCTGAGGACCTCGCCAAGTACCAAGAGATCGCGCGCTGGGCCGCCGGCCGCGGCATGGGCCTGACGATGCACTGGGGGCCCGACGCGACTGTCCGACAGTTGCTCGACATCTTCGAGCGTGTCAACCGCGATGTGCCGCTGGCGCCGCTGCGCTGGTCGATCGCGCACCTCAACGATGCCTCCGAGGCGTCGCTCGAGCGCATGCGAGGGCTGGGCATCGGCTGGACGGTGCAGGACGCGATGTACTTCGGCGGCGACGGCTTCGAGCGCCAGAACGGCGCCGCCGCGGCACGCCGTGCGCCTCCGGTGGTCACGGCGTCGAAGTTCGGCATTCCGATCGGCGCGGGCACGGACGCGCACCGCGTCGCCTCCTACAACCCGTTCACCGCGCTGCAGTGGTTCCTCGACGGCAAGACCGTCAGCGGCCGCGCAATACGCGGTCCGGAGGAGACGCCGAGCCGGCTGGACGCGCTGCGGTTCTACACCATCGGCAGCGCCTGGTTCTCGCACGAGGATCGCACCCGCGGTTCGATCGAAACCGGCAAGCTGGCCGACCTCGCCGTACTGTCGCAGGACTACCTCACCGCGCCGGTGGAGAAGATCGGCTCCACCGTATCGTTGTTGACCGTCGTGGGCGGCCGCGTCGTCTACGCCGACAAACCGTTCGAGGCCCGCATCGTTCACTAGCCGGGCCTGCGCCCCACCACGTCAACCACCGTCGGCCCGATCAGGAACGACGCGGGCGACTCGGCGGCGGCGAGCCAGGCCCGCGCCAGCCGCGACGCGTCGGCACGCGTGAACCCGGCGCGGCCGCCCAGCTGATCCATCACGCCGAGGAAATACGCCGACAGCCACCGCCAGACGGGCGAGCCGGGGTGACCGGTCTTGATGGTCGGCGTCATTTCCACCAGCGTCAGCCCCGCGCGCGCGTAGTAGCCCGGCAGGAGGCCGGCGATGCTGGCGTGGCCGCCCTGCGAGGCGAAGAAGGCATGGTCGGCGGCCAGAAACGCGTCCCAGGCCGGCGGCGTCGGCAGCATCCGCAGCGTGTTGCGCTCGTAGTCCTCGATCGCCAGCAGGCCTCCCGGCCGCAGCGCCGCCGCCAGTTGTGCGATCCGTTCGGCGGGGTCGGGCATGAACAGGAACACCCAGCGCGCGAAGATCAGATCGTAGGTGCGAGCCGGGAGCGCGGCCTCGGCCAGCGTGCTGCCCCAGGCTCGGCCCGCGCCCAGCCCGTCTCGACGCGCCAGCGCGGCGATGCGCTCGCGGAAGACCGACGACGGCTCCACGATATCCACCGGCCCACCCACCCGTCGGCGCAGCTCGCGGTGCAGCGACCCGTTGCCGGGGCCGATTTCCAGCACGCGCCACCGCCGCCGGATGCGCAGGCGCTCGAACAGCGCGACCCCGGTCGGATCCCAGAGACGCGCCTGGGCGCGCAGCCGCGCTGACTCCGTCGCGCTGTCTCCGAGCAGGTAGGTGTAGGGGCGAGGACGCCGCCGGGCCACGTCCTCAAGTATGCGTCAGTCGGCTGAGCCGGCCAGGTACCAGGCGCGCGTGCGCACCTGCAGGCCCTTCTTCTTCGTTCTGACCTGCACCGATCGCCACCCGCCGTTGGGGGCCGCCTCGAAGGCCAGCACGTACTGGTGGCGAAGCTCTTCGAGCAGCGTGGTGATGGCGTGGTTCATGGAGGGATGGTCGCCGGCGATGAACAGCCGGCCGCCGGTCAGGTCCGACAGCCGTCCCAGTTCCGACAGGCGGGCGGCTTCGAACGTGGCCCTCGACTCCGGTGGACGGGCATCCCAGATGACGACATACACGGGAACGTCCACGCCGCTGGCCACCTCGGCCACCTGGTCCGGCGTGTAGGCGCTCGACGTGTCGGCCCCGTCGGTCAACACCACCACCGCGCGGCGGTTGGCGGTGCGCTTCGCCACGATACCCGCCGTGCCCGCAATGGCGTCGTAGAGCGAGGTCGAGCCCCAGGATTCCACCTCCGAGAGGGCCCCACCCACGGCTTTCAGGTCCTTGGAGAAGTTGTGAATGGTCAGCAGGCGGGTATCGAAGGAGTAGAGCGCCGCGTCGTCGCGCGTGCGGTCCAGGCTGCCCAGGATGGCGCTGGACACGCGGAGCGCCGCGTCGGCCGAGAAGCCCACCTTCATGCTGCCGCTGCCGTCCACGAGCAAGGCCACGCTGGCCGGGGCGGCCTGTTCGGTTCGCAGGTCCAGCAGCGGCCGGCTCTGACCTCCGTCGAAGATCTCGAAGTCTTCCCGCTTCAGGGACGGAACGACCTTCCCGCGCTTGTCCCGCACGATCGCCGCCATCGACACCAGGTTGACGCTGGACCGGAACACAGCCTGCGGGCGCTCGAGTTCCTGCGACGGCACCTGTTCCTGCGCGGCGGCTCGCGGCCACGGGGGAAGGGCGCTGAGAGCGGCGGCAACGAGAAGGATGGACGACTTACGCATGAGCTCCTGCGATTCGTGAAACGGGGGGCTTGGATTTGCGTGTCGAGCGCCGGGGGTCAATCCTTTAGACGTGTTGCAATGGCGTGCCGGCCGGACTGTGCATCACCAGGCCATCCCGGGACGAGGCAAGCCGGCGCATGGTAGCATCCGCCGCGATGAGCCGGATCCTCCGACTGACAATTCTCCTTGCAACATTCGGCTTCGTGGGCTCGGTGGTGACCGCGCAGCGGCCGCCGTTTGCCCCCGTGACCGGCGAGATGCTGGTCAAGCCGAGCCCCGACGACTGGTTGATGTACAGCCGCACCTACGATGCGCAGCGATTCAGTCCGCTCCGGCAAGTCACGCGCCAGAACGCCGGACGGCTGCAGGAGGTCTTCAAGAAGGAGCTCGGCACCGGCACCGTGGAGGGCATCCCGATTGTGTATCGGGGGGTGATCTACCTGATGACGCCCGGGGCCGCCGTGCAGGCCCTCGACGCCACAACGGGCTCGCTCATCTGGGAGCACCGCCGGCCCACGGGCGCGTCTCGCGTCAAGACCCTCGCCATCTACGAGGACATGGTCTATTACCCCTCCCCCGACGGCTTCATCGTGGCGCTGGATGCCCGGACGGGCGAAGTGCGGTGGGAGACCAAGACCACCGGCGGCATGACCGCCGGGTCGGTCGTCATCGAGGGCAAGGTGCTGACCGGCCGCACCTGCGCCCCGCGCCGCGAGAACTGTTACATCTCCGCGCACGACGCGAAAACCGGGGTGGAGTTATGGCGTTTCTACACGGCCGCGGGGTCGAACGAGCCGGGCGGCGACACCTGGGGCGGTGCGCCCGACGAGACCCGCGCGGCGTCCACCTGGGGGCTTCCCGGCGGATACGATCCCGTGCGGCGGCTGGTCTACTGGGGCGTGGCCAACCCGACGCCGAACACCCGCGCCGATCGCCATGGCGGCAACTCCGCGGCGATCCCCGCGCAGTCGCCGGCCGATCTCTACAGCAACTCGACCATCGCGCTGCACATCGACACTGGCAAGCTGGCCTGGTACTACCAGCACCTGCCCGGCGACGACTGGGACGAAGACTACCCGCACGAGCGCACGCTGACGCGGGCCGCGGTGCGGCCCGACCCGAAGTTCGTCAAGTGGATCAACCCCGACGTGCGTCGTGGCGAGATGCGCGAGATCGCGCTGGTGGTGGGCGAGGGCGGCGGTGTCTGGGCGCTCGACCGGCTGACCGGCCAGTTTCTCTGGGCGAATCCGTTCCCCTTCGACACCCCGAACTTCCTGATCTCGAACATCGACGGCAAGACCGGGCGCGTCCAGTTGAACAAGGACGTCATGTTCACCGGCCCGCAGGACCGCAAGGTCATCTGCTACTGGAATACGCGGAGCTACTGGCCAACGGCGTTCCATCCCGGGCTCAACGCCCTCTACGTTCCGTACGTCGAGAACTGCCTGGACATGACCACGGCCGGGCCCGACCGGAAGCCGCCGGAACGGCGCGTGGGAATTCCACGACCGGGCTCGGATCCCAACACGTGGGCGGGGCTGATGAAGATCGACGCCTCTACCGGGCAGATGACGCCCATCTACAAGGGGCGCGCGCCCAGTAATGGCGCGGTCCTGACCACCGCCGGCGACGTGGTGTTCTGGGGCGACGTGGACCAGAAGTTCCGGGCGCTCGACGCGGCGTCGGGCAAGGTGCTCTGGGAACAGACTCTCGGCGGACCCATCCAGAACAGCACCATCACCTACGCAGTGAACGGGAAGCAGGTACGTCGCGGTGATGACGGGCAGCGGGGGGCTGACCGCCGGCATTGCGGATCAGGCGGGGCTGAAGCCGAATCGGGGGTACAACGCGTTGTACGTGTTCGCGCTCCCGAACCAGCCAGGAGCCCGGTAGCAGACGATTCGCCAGAGAGGACGGAGGCATGCGGTACGCGGGACCGGTCGACCGACGGGGGTTCATCCTCGGAGCAGTGGGCCTGTCGCTCGCGGCGGCGCGGCTCGCACGCGCACAGGTGCCGGCCGGCTCGCCGACCCCCGGCCAAATCGTTGAGGACCTGGTGGCCGCCAATCACATTCTGGCGGCCGAAGGCGTGCTGGACGCGATGGGCCATGTGAGCGTTCGCCATCCCACTATGCCCAATCGGTACTTCCTGGCCCGGTCGATGGCGCCTGCGCTCGTGGCCACCGCCGATATCGTCGAATACGACCTCGACAGCACCGCGGTGACGCCGTCCACCCGCACCGGATACCTCGAGCGCTTCATCCACGGCGAGACCTACCGGGCCCGCGCCGACGTGCGGGCCGTGGTGCACTGCCACACGCCGTCGCTCATCCCGTTTGCCTCCTCCACCGTGCCGCTGCGCGCCATGTATCACATGGCCGCGTTCGTGGCCGCGGGCGTGCCGGTGTGGGACATTGCCTCGACGGCCGGCGTCACCGATCTCCTGGTGCGCGACGGCAAGCTGGCGAAGGCGCTGGCCGAAACGCTGCGCGATCGTGCGGTCGTGCTGATGCGCGGCCACGGCGCGGTGGTCGTGGCCGATTCGCTGCCGAACGTCGTCGGGCGCAGCGTCTACCTGGACGTCAACGCCCGCGCGCAAGTGCAGGCGATGTCGCTCGGCGGGACCATCCGCGGCGTGTCGCCGGAAGAAGCGAAGAAGCGGATGGGCGATCCCAATGAGTACGCCCGCGCGTGGGAGCTGTGGCGGAAGAAGGTGGGCAAGTAGTGCGGAGCGTCGTCGCCTGCGGGCTGCTGGCGGCGCTGCTGGCATCCGACGTGAGCGCGCAGCGCTCTGCGTGGACGACCGGACGGACACCGTGGGGCGACCCGGACCTCCAGGGCGTGTTCACCAATTCCAACGAGTACGCAACCCCGCTCGAGCGCCCCGCGGCGTTCAAGGGCCGCCGCCTGGACGACCTGTCGCCCGAAGACCTGGCGGACGCGCGCCGGGTGGCCGAGCAGCAAGCCGTTGCCGGCCTGGCGCCGGGGCCTCGAGGGCCCGACTACTGGTGGCTCGAGAACCTGGACCTGGCCAAGCGCGCGCAGCCGTGGCTCGTGGTCGATCCGGACGGCGCCATCCCGCCGCTGACGCCAGAAGGGCAGCGTCGGCTCAAGGCGAACCCCGCGCGCAGCAGCTTCCTGGGCGGGCCGTTCAACGGCCCCCAGGATCTGGGCCTGCTGGAGCGCTGCATCACGCGGGGCGTGCCCGGTTCGATGATTCCGGTGATGTACGGCAACACGTACCAGATCGTGCAATCACCCGGCCACGTGCTCATCACGTACGAGATCGTCCACGAAGCGCGGGTCATCCCGCTCGACGGCCGGCCGCACGTGGGGCCGCGCCTGCGCACGCACATGGGCGACGCCCGGGGCCGGTGGGAGGGCGACGTGCTGGTGGTCGAGACGACCAACTTCACCGACGCGGCGGCTTATCGTGGCGCGCGGGGCGACAGCCTCAAGGTGACCGAGCGGTTCAAGCGGGTCGCCGCCGACCGGATCGAGTGGACGGCTACGATCGACGACCCGGCGACCTGGACGCGCCCCTGGACGATTGCCATGCCGCTGACACGCGATCGGCATCCCGTGATGCCGTTCGAGTGTCACGAGCACAACTACGGGATGGCGAACATTCTCAAGGCCGCCCGAGCCGCGGAGCGGCCGAACTAGTTCGTGGTTCGTGGTTCGTAGTTAGTGGCGTCCTACGATCGCGACTTCAGCAGATCGCGAATCTCGCCGAGCAGCGCCTGGTCGGGCGTCGGCCCAGGGGGCGGTGCGGCCCCTTCATCCCGCCGCATGCTGTTGACGCCCTTCACCAGGAGAAACACCGAGAACGCGACGATCAGGAAGCTGACGACGGCATTCACGAACACGCCGTAATTCAATGTGACGGCACCAGCCGCCTTGGCCTCTGCCAGCGACGCGTACGGGCCAGCAGCCTTGGCGCCGTCCTTCAGCGTTACGAACAGGTCGGCGAAATTCATTCCGCCCAGAGCGAGGCCGATTGGCGGCATCAACAAATCGGCCACGAGCGAACTGACGATGGTCCCGAACGCCGCGCCGATGATGATGCCAACAGCCATGTCGAGGACGTTCCCCTTCATGGCGAACTCCCTGAACTCTTTCAGCATGTGTCGCTCCTTGAATGGCTAGAACTATAGGGGGCGCGGCTTGCCGCGACCCGCTAAAACGTATATACGAGGCTCGTGAGAAGGGACAGGTCGCCTTTCTCGATGCCTGCCGGCGGCTGGCTCTTGTACAGCTCCAACAGCTCCACCTTGAGCTGCGTGCGTTGCGTGATGGTTGCGGCCAGGCCCGCGGCGATCGTGTAGAGCGAATCGCCGAAGTCGCTGGTCTTCCAGAGTCCGGTGGCCGAGTGCGTGAATGCGGCCGTGTCGGTGAACTTGTGCAGAAAGCTCTCGCCGAGCGTCAATGCGCCGCTCGTTGTGCCGTCCAGCTCGGTATTTCCCTCCCACACCACGCCGCCGCCGGCGTCGATGGTGAACTTGGTCGCCTCGAGGTTGACCAGCTTGTAGGCCACGCCCGCGGTGGGCGAAATCAGATACTCGATGGCCTTGGGCGTGTCGCGCAGGTAGCGGAACTGGCCGAAGAACGACGTGCGTTCCGTCCAGGCGTACTCGTCGCGCACGTTGAACGCCGTCCGGCTCACGGTTGTGTCGCCCTCGTTCGTGCTGTGCAGGTAGAGCGCGTCGGCTGTCACGAGGTGCGGATTGCGCGGGTCGTGGGTGAGTTTGAACGCCAGATTGAAGCTGGTGGTGTCGGCGTTGCCGTTCGTCAAGGCCAGGCCGGCGCCGAAGGTACCGGCCCAGATCGGCGGTTCGGCCGGCGGCTGCTGGGCCAGCGCCGCGGGGGCGGCCAGAGCCCAGATCAACACCGCGAGCCAGACAGATCTGGACATTGATTCCTGCGGGCCGATCGGGCTACTTGGCCGCGGTTCGGCGATCGATGATCGACTTCAGCAGGGGGAGGCTGTCGGCAGCGGGCGCGGCTGGGGGGATCGAGCGAATGTAGGCGTACACGTCCAGCAGGTCGCGCTCGGCAGCGTCCCTGAATGACGGCATGCCAACCGTCGCGGGTTTCCTGACGTACGCGAGAAACACTTCCTGCGTGCGCGCCATCGGCACGAGGCGCGGTGAGCCGGTCTGCGCGTCGAAGCCGTGGCATGCGTAGCAGCGGAGCGTCTGCTCGAACACCACCTTCCCGCGGACCGCGTCGCCGGTTGGCGGCGCCAGCGGCGCCGTTGCGGCCGGCGCCTGCTGTGCGAGGCTCGCGGCGGCGACGCCGAGCAGCAGGCTGGCGGTGATTGCGGCGAGCGCGAGGAGACGAATCGGGCGCGTCATGACCGTCACCGTGGCTGCGAGATCACGTCCACGAGCGCCGGCTCGCCGGCGCGCACTTTGGCCAGGGCGCGCTGGAACGCCCCGGCGAGATCCCGCGGGTGCTCGACAGGGCCTTCGCTGTACATGCCGTAGGACTTGGCCAGCGATGCGTAGTTGATGCTCGGGTCGGTGAACACGTTGCCGATGTGCGACTGGCTCGAGCCGCGGCCGCGCTGCCCGGCCATCCGCTGGATGATCATCACCTCGGCGTGGTAGGCGCGGTTGTTGTGCACCACGAGCAGCAACGGAATCTTGTGGTGCGCCGCCGTCCACAGAACGCCGGGACTGAAGTTCAGGTCGCCATCGCCGACGACGGCGACCGACAAGCGGCCCGCTTTCTTGTGCGCCAGCGCGGCGCCCGACCGACGCCGGTGTGTCGTAACCGATGCCGAAGCCGCCGCAGTCGCCGTTGTAGCGATACGGCTTGTCGTGGTTCATCAGCCGGCGCTGCCAGTCGCCCGTGAACTGGTGGCCGGACACGATGGCCCAGTCGTCGTTCTTCACCTGCTCGCCCAGCTCCGCAATCATCCGCGGCACGCTGACGGGGCTGGCGTCCCAGCCGTGGCGAGCGTCCTGGATCGCCGCGACATGCGCCTGCTTGTGCGCCGCCCCCATACGCTGGCCTCGGGCGGCCATCGCGGCCTTGCGCTCCGGCGTGATGAGCTTCTTGATCTCTTCGATGAGGCTCGGCAGCGTGGCTTCGCCGTCCCCGCCGATCGCCAGGTCCACGTCCGCGTAGCGGCCGTAGTCGTGGATGTTGCTGTGCTGGAACAGGTGCTCGGCCGAAATGCTGATGGTCTTCTTGCCGTTGGCGCGCGCGGTGCGCGCCTGCGCCGACATGTCGCGTGACCTCGAGTCCCAGCGTGACGTCGGGCGTGTAGCCGCGGCCGCCGGTACCGTACAGCGGATGCCACGATGGAAACTTCTGCCACGAGGAGTAGCCCATCACGTCCACGGGCGCCTGCAGTGTTTCGGCCAGCTCGATCAGCAGATCCCACGCGCGAGGCGTCCGGCCCATCTTCGGCGATCTGAATGAGCGGGAACTCGGCGCCCACCAGCAGCTTCGCCGCTTCACGCACGGCGCCAGCCTCGCCCTGGGGCGGCGATGCCATGCACCAGCTCGGGGATCCGCAAGGACGCCCGGTTGGTGACCAGCGACTCCTGCAGTTCCGCGCCCACCGTGAGCAGCACCGGGCCCATCGGCGGCGTCATCGCGATCCGATACGCGCGCATCGCGGCTTCGGCGAAGCGGTCGAGCGTGGTGGCCTCGTCGTCGAACTTCACGAAGTCGCGCACGATCCCGCCCATGTCCTGCGCGCTGTGCGGGCGGTTGATGACGCCGGAGGGGTTGCGGTGGTGGCCCACGATCACGAACACCGGCACGCGGTCCGCCCATGCCTGGAAGAGCGCCATCGACGAGTGGAGCAGCCCCACGGTGCCGTGGAACATCGTCAGCATCGGCTTGCCGGCTGCCTTCGCGTAGCCGTGCGCCATGGCCGCCGCCGCTTCCTCGTGCAGGCAGGTCAGGAGCTCGGGCGCGGTGTTCTGCCCGTAGTTGATGAACGATTCGTGGAGGCCCTGGAAGGTCGAGCCGGGGTTGATGGCGGCGTAGTCGAAGCCGATCTTCTTCAGCACGTCCACCATGAAATCTGAGGCCGGCGTGGGCCCGACAGAGGTCCCTTGTACCGCGGCGGCGGGCCCCTGGGTCTGCGCCGTCGTGGGTCGCCCGAGCGCGCCGTACTCCTGGGCTTCGGTCGGCATCAGCACCGACGGCGCGGCTGGAGTGCTCGCGGCCACAGGTGCGGCGTCCGCGGACTCCGTGGCGCCCGCGGCGCCCACGAGGCCGGCCGTGCCCAGCGCGGCATTCTTGAAGAATTCCCGGCGTCCCGGTGAAGTGGGGTTGCTCATACGCCTCCTTGCCGGCCCCAATCTTATACGGAGTCCCCCGACGCCGAGCGTGCTAGCATCCGCCTCACTCGCGGAGTGAGAGGAGGTGGCCTCGATGGTCTCGGTGGCGACGCTGTGGGCTCCCATTCTCGTTTCAGCGGTCCTGGTCTTCTTCGTCAGTTCTCTCATCCACATGCTGCTGGGCTACCATCACAGCGACTTCGGCAAAGTGCCTGCCGAAGACGAGGCGCTCGAGGCAGTGAAACGCCTGAACCTCACGCCCGGCGATTACGCGCTGCCAAGGCCCGGATCCTCGGCCGACACGGCCGAATTCGCGGCCAAGGCCAAGCGCTATCAGATGGTGATGCTGACCGTCATGCCCCCTGGCGGCATGCCCATGGGACGCAACCTGGCCCTGTGGTTTCTCTACGCGGTGATTGTCAGCGTGTTCGCCGGCTACGTCGCGGGCCTGACCTTGGGGGCCGGAGCGGAGTACCGGCCGGTATTTCGCGTGACCAGTACCGTCGCGTTCGCGGGGCATGTGCTGGCGCTGTGGCCGAGCGTGATCTGGTACGGGCGGAGCGCGACCACGGCCGCGAAGGCTACGTTCGACGGACTGCTGTTCGCCCTGGCGACGGGGGGTGCGTTTGGTTGGTTGTGGCCGTAGGGCAGGCTGCTCGTGGGGCTCACAGCCCTGAAGGCAAAAGGCTAAAGGTAAAAGGCTAATACGCCATGGCAATTCTCAATCTGTTGGCAAAGGTTTCATGTACCTTCAATCCGAGCGACGGGATTTCCAGGATATTCATTTTTGTCCAGGTGACAGACGCGGGTGGTGATCCGGTAACAGGACTCGCCAAGAAGAATTTCAATGTATGGAGAGGAATGTCGGCGCTGCAAATCTCGTCTGTTGTGCCGCAAGGAACCACGAGCATGCCAGGCATATATGCCATCACGCTCACGAAAACGCTGGGTTCGTTGGAGGGCCAGGTTGTTTACACCGTACGGGCAAAGGCAACAGGCGGAAAGACACCAGCCATAGGGTGGACGCTCGCTGATCTCATCAAGCTGTAAGGCGGGAGGCGCGGAATGATGGAACGAATGTCTCGGAGAATCGTTGTTGCGGTCGCACTTCTGGCCGTTGGGGCCGCGGGCGTCGTGATTCAGGCGCAGCGGTCGGCATCGTCGATGCAGACTGCCGCCAGCAAGTTCCTGTCGTCGCTGACCCCTGAGCAGCGGCAGCGCGCCACGTTCGCCTTCGAGGCCCCGGAACGGCTGCGCTGGCACTTCATCCCCACTGAGAATTTTCCGCGCAACGGTCTGCTGATCAAGGACATGACCGAGGCGCAGCGTACCGCTGCCTACGACGTTCTGAAGACCGGGCTCAGTGCGCGCGGCTACCAGACCTACACCGCCATCATCCAGCTGGAGGCCGTGCTGCGCGAGATCGAACAGGGCCGGGCACAGGCGCGGGATCCGGAACTCTACCGGTTCTCGGTGTTCGGCACACCCGCCGACAAAGGCACCTGGGGCTGGCGGGTGGAAGGGCATCACGTGTCGCTGCACTACACCGTCATCGACGGCAAGGTGGTGGCCAGCACGCCGTCGTTCAGCGGTACCAATCCCGCCGAGGTCAAGGACGGCCCGCAGAAGGGCACGCGCATCCTTGCCCAGCTCGAGGACACCGGCCGCGCCCTGGTCACCGCCCTGGACGCGGCGCAGCGCGGGACCGCGGTGTTGTCGGCGACGGCACCGAACGACATCCTGACCGAGAACAAGCTGGACATCACGCCGCTCTCACCAACGGGCCTGTCTTACGCCGCGATGACGCCGGCGCAGCGCGATCTGTTGATGAAGGTGCTCGACGCCTACGCCGGCCTGATGGCCGACGACATTGCCGCCGACCGGATGGCGAAGATTCGGACCGCCGGCCTGGATCGGCTGGCGTTTGCGTGGGCAGGTCCGCTGGAACGAGGGCAGAAGCACTACTACCGCGTCCAGGGGCCCACGATCCTGATCGAGTTCGACAACACCCAGGGCAACGGCAACCACGTGCACGCCGTGTGGCGGGACTTCGCTGGAGACTTTGGCCGGGATTTACTGCGCGAGCACTTGAAGACGGCCCATTAGTTGGCGAGGGCCGTCTGGCTCTAGGCTCTTGGCTTTAGGCTCTAGCTAGAGCCCAGAGTCTAGAGCCCAGAGCCGATCAATGCGTTAGTCCATACACCAACGCATTAATCCCGTACGCGTATCCCGGCACCGACATCGTCATGAAGTACTGCGGGTCGTCGGCCTCGCGCTCGAACGAATCGCCGATGTCGGTGTTGTGGGTCATCAGCACCATGATCCGCCCGTGCGCATCCAGCACGGCGCGTGACCGCGCGACGGCGCTGTCGGCGCCGCGTTCGGAGGTCTGGCCACCGTTGCCCGCCCAGAAGTTGATGGACGGGATCTGCGGCGTCGTCTTCACCTCGAAGTGATCGTTGAAGAGGGGGTGCGAGGGCGGCAGGTCCACGACCGGGTACTCCTCGGCCGGCAGCACCTTGCGCAGCTGTCGATGCCACCACTCCCAGGAATACTCACCCCAGAAGTCGTCGGCCCACAGGAACCCGCCCTTGAGCAGGTACTCGCGCAGCCGCGCGGCCTCGGCGGGATTGAGTGACGCCGACCCTACCTCCGTCATCATGATGAACGGGCACGCGAACAGAGCGTCGTCGGTCAATCGTATGAGCCAATTGTTGGGATCACCAGACGCGCCGCGGCTGACGGGGGTCTTGGTCAGCTCAGAGAGCCGCACCGACAGGTTGATATCGGCCCGCGGCCAGTCCACGTTCCAGCCGCCGTCGGCGCCGCCGTTGCTGTCGCTGCCGAAGACCACGCGGCAGAAGTGGAAGCTGCCGTCCGCGTCCTCGGGCGTGGCCAGCCGCGTGTTCAGCCGGCGGCCGAACTGAGCCTCCACGCTCGCGGCGGCGAGCGCGAGTGTCAGCACCGAGAGCACGACGATGGGGCGAAGGCTGCGCCTTGCCATGGCTGGGTTGCCTGGGATCAGTGTAGCAGCCCCGCCTCGGGAGGCGCCCCCACGACCAACGACGAACTACGAACTACGAACTACGAACTACGAACAACACGAACGAATCCTAGTGAGTCAACGCGTACAACAGTGTATTTATGCCGTAGGCGTAGCCCGGTACCGACATCGTCAGAAAGTACTGAGGGTCGTCTCCTTCGCGCTCGAACGAGTCGCCGACGTCGGTGTTGTGGGTCATCAGGACCATAATCCGGCCGTGCGCGTCCACGACGGCGCGCGAACGTGCGATGGCGCTATCGGCCCCGCGTTCGGACGTCCCGCCGCCGCTTTCGTACCACCAACCGATAGACGCGATCTGCGGCGTCTCCTTGACGATGAACTGCGCGCGGAAGAGCGGATGGTCCGGCGGCAGGTCCACAATGGGAAATTCGGCGGCCGGCAATGCCTTGCGCAGCTGGGCTTCCCACCACTCCCACGCGTAGCTGCCCCAGAAGTCGTCGGCCCACACGAACCCGCCCTTCAGCACGTACTCGCGCAGGCGGGCGGCCTCCTTCTCGTCGAAGAACGCACTCCCCACCTCCGTCATCATCACGAACGGACACTGGAACAGCGAGTCGTCGGTCAGCTGGACCAGCAGCGGGTTCGGCTGGCCGCCGGTGCGGCTGATGTGGGCCCGGGTCAGCTCTCCAAGGCGGACCGTCAGGTTGATGTCCGCGCGCGGATAGTCCACGCTCCAGTTGCCGCCGTCGCCGCGGTTGTCGCTGCGGTAGACGGCGCGGCAGAAATGGAACGCGCCGTCATGGTCCTCCGCCGTGGCGCGGCGGATGCCGCCGAAGCCTCTGCGGAACTGCGCCTGGAGCTCGATCGCGACACTCGACAGCACCACCACGGCCGCCAGGGCAGCGGCAACGCGGCGCGCGGGAAAGCGGCCAGGGCTCGTGGCCATCGGCTCAGTCTAGCAGCTAGCGAGGCTGCGCCTCGCACCAACGAGCATGAAGGCTCCGCCTCGCTAGTCCAGCGTCTAATTGCCCCGCCTTCGGCGGGGCTGGCATCGGATAGCATCGCGTCGTGGCGGGCGGCGGCGTGTTCATCACTGGCGGGACGGGCTACGTGGGATCGCGTCTTGCCGCGGAACTGCACGCGAGGGGACATCGGGTCCGAGTGCTGAGCCGGCCCCAGTCGGCCGCGCGCGCGCGTCATGGATGTGCCTCGCGTACGGAGAGGAATGGTGTAACACGCGCGTGGTATTCTGCGGCTGTACCTAGCGGGGCTGCCGAACCGATGACGGCCCCTACCTGCGGATCCGTTCTCGCCGGGTCGCGGACGTAGGCTTTCGCGAGCACACTGGAGGTGTGCGATGGCCTACGACCTGCAGAAACTGACGCCCAACCTGATCGTGTCCGACGTGCAACGCAGCATCGACTTCTATCGCGATGTGCTGGAGTTCACGGTGACGCAGACTGTGCCAGACAAGGGCCCGTTCGTCTTCGCAATCTTGCAGCGCGGCGGCGTGGAAGTGTTCCTGAACGCGCCGGGACCCGCTCACGCGGAGTATCCGGAACTGGCGGCGCGCGACATCGGCGGCAGCCTGACGCTCTTCATCCAGGTGAAGGGCATTCGCCAGGCGCACGAGCATCTGAGGGATCGCGTGAACGTCGTGATGCCGCTCGAGAAGAAGTGGTACGGCCCGACGGAGTTTGCATTCACGGATCCGGACGGCTACGTCATCACCTTCGCTGAGACAGAGGCCTGAACGGATGAACATCCGCGTGCTGGCGGTGGCTCTCGTGGCTGCCCTCGTCGTGGGCGGCGCCGCGCTGGTTTTCTGGCCGGAGCGGACGCAACCGGTTGGGACCGAGCCGGGCTCCGAGGCGGCGCCGGGTCCATCGACCAGCATCGCGGAACGCGGCGCGGGCTCGTCGGCCCCGGCCGACGCGTCGGCTCCGGCTGGTGAGCCTCGTGCCGGTGCGTCACGAGGCCCGCGGCGTCCATCAGCCGCCGCTGGCGCCGCAGCCGAATCGCCGGCGCCCGCCGCTGAAGCGGCGCCTGTGGCCGGATTGCTGCGGATCGATTCCGATGTGCCGGGCGCGCAGGTCTTCATCGACCGGCAGTTCATCGGCGCCACGCCCGTCACCGCGGAAAACCTGACGCCGGGGACACACCAGTTGAACGTGTCGGCGGAGGGATTCGACGGGATCGCCAGGACGATCGAGGTCGAAGCCGGAGCCCGCGACCTGGTGGTGCGCTTCAAGGAAGTCCGGCTCGACGTGCGGCTGCCGGTGGTGCACCGTCACCGGATGGGATCGTGTAACGGGACGCTGGTCGCCACACCGCAGGGTCTGCGATACGAGACCGACGACAGGGAGGATCGCTTCGCGGCGTCGTTCGCGGACCTCGAGGCCTTCCAGGTGGACTACACGGAGAAGAACCTGCGCGTCCGCGTCCGCAAGGGCAAGCAGTACAACTTCACCGACCCCACCGGCAACGCTGACAAGCTGTTCGTGTTCCACCGCGACGTGGACAAGGCGCGCCAGCGCCTCGCCAGCGGCGCTACCGCCGCGCAATAACAGAACGGTAAGTCGGGGGAATTGGGGTCGGGCCTAATTGCAACCCGTCGCGAGCAATTAGGCCCGACCCCAATCCCCCCAAGTTACCTTTCTGTTATCGAGCAGAGCAGGGCTGCGGATTCCAGCCGGTCGCGTCAGCCTGCTTCTTGAAGTTCGAGCTGGTGACGAAGGGCTCGGTCAGGTACTCGGGGTCCTCCACGATCGTCGTCACCACGAACCAGGTGTCGCCGTTGCGCTCGGTGGAGAGATCGAAGAACTCGCGCACGGTGGTCCGGCCGCTGTACGGCACGCCGTTCTTGCGCAGGTAGCCCGGCCGCAGGTTCGTCGTGACCACCTCGAGCGATCGGCCGCGCGTGCCCTCGCGCGGGTTGAGCCCGATCGGAAGAAAGTCCGGCGTGCCGGGCCCGCGCTGGATCCCTTCCCAGTTGGCCACCGAGTCGCCCTGGAATGACGCGCGTGCCGCGGCGCCGCGGCCGCTCGCTGCCGGGGCTACCGGTGGAGTAAACCGGAGCAGGCGCGTCTGCGTCCCGGCGTCGGTGTCGATTTTCAGCGTGTTGTCGTCGGCCCACGTGATGTGGAGCCGTCCGGGCATCCGCATGATGCCTCCCGCGCCGTAGGCCTTGCATTGGTTGCCCTCGGCTTCGTCTTTGGCCGGGTCCCATGCGGCCCCGATCGCGCGCGCGGCGCGGTTCAGCGGCACGCCCGCGAAGTCGCCCTTCGACGGGGTCTGCATGCGCCACCGCCAGTCTTCGGTGACGACCGACACCCAGTAGCCCGTCAGATCCACAGGGGCCGCGGCCTTTGCGGTGCGTGGCGGCTGTGCACCCCGGCCGCCAGGCGGGCCCTGGGCCGACACGCCGACAGCCGTCAGACAGCCCAGCGCGACCGCGCACAGCATCGATCTGGTCATTTCCCGCCGAGGCTCCTGTGGATGGACTCCACGAACGCATCAGGACTGGAGACTCCAGTCCCGCCGAACTCCGGGTCGTAGTCGCTCGACGGCCTGGCGGCCTTCACCTGGGCCAGCGTCATGCCCCGGCCAATCAGCGCCCGCACCCGATCGCGCACGATCGTGACCATGTCGCGGTACTCCACGACGTCCGCCTCGTCCGACAACCGGCCGCGGCCAGGCACCACGTACGTGCCGCCTTCCTGGAAGCGCGCCGGCACGGTGAGCTCGAGGATCCGGTTCAGCGCCGCGATGAGGCCGTTCACCGATCCGCCACGTGCCAGGTCGATCACTGGGTAGGTGTCGGGCGAGAACAGATCGCCCACGGCCAGCACGTCCGACCCGCGAAAGTGCACGATGGTGTCGCCGTCGGTATGCGCGGCCGGAGCGTGGTAGAGAAAAACGGACTCGCCGTTGAGATAGAAGTCGCGTCCCGGTGACGTGTAGGTGTTGTTGATCGGGAGCGAGATCACCTGGTTGAGGGCCAGGCCCCCGACGGGCCGATTGGCTTCGGCCGCGCCCTTCAGCAGGCGATCGAGCACCGCCTCGTGCGCCATCACCTTCACTTGCTGCGTCGCCCCCGTGCCCCGCATCTTCACCAGCGCGTCGTCGCCGCCCGCGCGATCCTCGACCACGTGCGTGCTGATGATGGTGTGAATTGCCTTGGGTGAGAGCGCCTGGATGGCCGCGCGAAACGGCTGCGCCGCGGAGGCCGGCTGGCTGTCCACCACCAGCACGCCATCGTCGCCGACCTGCACCACGGAATTGCCAGAGGCGCCCACCAGCATGTGCACGCTCTTCTGCACGTGCAGATGGCGGATCACCGGGGCCTGTTGCGCCGAAACGAAGGCGGCGGCGGCCATGCAGCCGGCACTGGCGAGAAGCAATCGAAGCATCAGTCGTCTCGCGCTACGGGCCGGTGTACGGGCCTACAGGATTCAGACAGCCGACGAACCCGACGCAGTGGCAGAACCGCTCGCACCGGTCCTTCGGCTTGAGCGACTGGATCTTCGAGCGGAACTCGGGATAGAGCGTCTCAGCGCCCCCGCGGGCCGCCTCGGGCGGCACGTTGTACCAGTCCAGGTACTCCTTCAGGTTCGGGTTGGCCCCAGGCAAGTGATGCGGCACGGTGCCGGGCGGCGCGGGCACTTCGGGCACGTACTCGCACGGGAAGAGGCCCGCTCGCTGTCCGGGGTCGAAGAACCAGGTCTGGCTGCGGACGAGCGGCTCGGTCAGGACCACGGGGTCCTCCAGCACGCTCACGATGGTCAGATACTGGCCGTGCAGGTTCCAGTGCTCGGTCAGGCGCGCCTTCGAGCTGCGCGGGAGGCCGTTGCGGCGCAGGTAGTTCGCCTTCAGGTGAGTCGTGGTGATGGTGAGCGTATTGCCTTCCCACACGCCCGTCGAGAAGCCCTGGAACGTGTGCGCCGCGAACTCCGGCGGATGCGCGCGGCCGTCGAGATAGATTGTGCGGCGATTCTCATAGGCGCCCAGGTGCGTCTGGAACGCTGTGATGCGCTGCGTGGCGGGGTCGTAGTCCGCCCAGATCCGCATCGGGGCCAGGCCTCGCAGCGAGTAGTCCGCCGAGTGCGGGCGGCACTGGTACTCCTGGACCACCGAGATGCGGTCGGCGTCCCAGCTGTCGGCCCTCATCCGCGCCGCATCGGTCAGCGGCAGGCCCGTGTAGTCGCCGAGTTCCGGTCCGGGCACGCGCTCGATGGTGTCTTCGTGGTAGAGCGGCGCCCATTGGCCCGTGAAGTCGGTTTGCGCCAGGGCCGGGCCGGCGGCGGACAGGCACGCGACAAGAAGAACGGTCAGCGTTCGCACGTGCGGCATTTTACGTGAGCGCGGCGGCGGCCTTGGCCACTTCGTCGGCGTGCCCGTCCACCTTGACCTTGTCCCAGCGCTGGACCACCTTGCCGTCCGGGCCGATCAGGTACGTCGTCCGGGCTATGCCCATGTACTTGCGTCCGTAGCGGACCTTCTCCTGCCACACGCCGTATTTCTCCGCCACCTCGTGGTCGGCATCGGCCAGCAGCGGAAACGTCAGGCCGTGCTTGCCCGCGAACTTTGCCTTGCTCTTCTCGTCGAGGATGCTGACGCCAAACACGGCCGCCTTGGCCTTTTTGAGCGCCGGCAACCGCGCCTGGAAGTCGCACGATTCCTGGGTGCAGCCGGGCGTGTCGTCCTTGGGGTAGAAGTACAGCACCACGGGCGTGCCGGCGTAGTCGGCCAGCTTGTGCGGCGTGCCGTCCTGATCGTTCAACGTGAACGCCGGGGCCTTCTTGCCGGGATCGATGAGAGACATGAGAGACATTATGGCTCTTGGCTTTAGACTTTTGGCTTTGGCAAGAGCCTAGAGCCTAGAGCCCAGAGCCGACCACGAATGTCGACGTCCCGTCGCGCCATCCTCGCCGTCGAAGGCGAGTTCACCTACGACCAGCTGGACGACGCGTCGCGCCGCGTGGCGGCCGCGCTTCTCGACGGGCGGGACGACCTGGAGCAGGAGCGCGTCGGGTTCCTGGTGCCGCCCAGCTTTGCGTACGCGGCGGTGCAGCGGGGCATCTGGCGCGCCGGCGGCGTGGCCGTGCCGCTGGCGATGTCGCATCCGCCCCCGGAGCTTGAGTACGTGATTCGCGACTCGGCCTCGACGATCGTCGTGGGCGACCCGTCCTGTGGTGGCGCGCTGACGGCGGCCACCCAGGATCTCGACGTGCGCCTCGTGACAACCACCGAGGCCCTGGCTGCGGTGCCGGCGGCCAGCCTGCCGCACCTCGCGTCCACCCGCCGGGCCATGATCATCTACACCAGCGGGACGACGGGCCGGCCCAAGGGTGCCGTGACCACGCACCAGAACATCGGCGCGCAGATCGCGTCGCTGGTCGAGGCATGGGGCTGGAAACCCTCGGACCATCTGCTGCTCGTGCTGCCGCTGCACCACGTGCATGGGATCGTCAATGGTCTGGGATCGGCGCTGGCTGTGCGCGCCACGTGCGAGATACTGCCGGCCTTCGATCCCGATCGCGTATGGGACCGTCTCTCATCGGGCGACGTCAGCGTGTTTACCGCCGTGCCCACGATCTACAGCCGCCTGATTGCCTCCTGGGAGGCGGCGGCGCCCGACGTGCGCCGGCAGCGCTCGGAAGGCACGCGCGGACTGCGCCTCATGATGTCCGGTTCGGCGGCGCTGCCCGTGCAGGTGCTCGAGCGATGGCGCGAGATCACCGGCCACACGCTGCTTGAGCGGTACGGCATGACCGAGATCGGCATGGCGTTGTCGAACCCGCTCCACGGGGACCGCCGGTCCGGCACCGTCGGCGTCCCGCTGCCAGGCGTGGACGTGCACCTGGTGGACGAGGACGGTATCGAGGTGGTGGAGGGCCAGCCGGGCGAGGTCGAAGTCCAGGGCGCATCGGTCTTTCGTGAGGTACCTGGCAGCGGCCGGAGGAAACGCGAGCCGCGTTTCGCAACGGCTGGTTCCGCACTGGCGACATGGCCGTGGTGGAGCAGGGGTACTACCGCCTGCTCGGCCGCACCAGCGTGGACATCATCAAGACCGGCGGCTTCAAGGTATCGGCGCTCGAGATCGAAGAGGTGTTGCGCACGCACGGCGCCATCGCCGAGTGCGCCGTGGTGGGCGTGGCCGACGACGAGTGGGGCGAACGCGTGTCGGCCGCCGTGGAGCTTCGGTCGGGCGCCACGCTGGCGCTCGACGACCTGCAGGCCTGGGCCCGGACGCTGCTGGCGCCCTACAAGGTGCCGCGGGCGCTCTCGATTGTGGATACGCTTCCCCGGAATGCGATGGGCAAAGTCGTGAAGCCTCAGGTTGCCCGGCTGTTCGAATAGGGCTACGCTCCTGATATGACGGCGCGGCGGTTGACGGCCGGCGCAGTGGCAATGGCGGTGCTTGTCGCGCTGACGGGCGCGGCCTCGGCGCAGCGCTATTTCCGCGAGGGCAGCTTCCCGGCGCGCTACGCGCCGCCCGACATGCCCGACTCGTCGTTCATTTTCTGCCGCCTGGCGTATCGCAGCGTGCGGATGGAGCAGTCGGGCATCGGCTGGCAGACCGACTATCCGTACGCCGAGATCAACCTCATGACGCGGCTGTCGGAGCTGACGAGGACGCGCGTGAGCCGCGACGCCAACCAGGAGCCCAACCACTTCGTGGTGCGGCCGACCGACGACGCGCTCTTCAATTGCCCGTTCGTCATGGCATCGGACCCGGGGACCGTGGGGTTCTCCGAGGCGGAACTGGAGCCGCTGCGGCAGTACCTCCTGAAGGGCGGTTTCCTGTGGGTCGATGACTTCTGGGGCACGCCGGCCTGGACGCAGTGGGCCAGCGAGATCGGACGCGTCCTGTCACCCGCCGAGTATCCGATCGAAGACGTGTCGCTAGGCGACCCGCTGTTGAACGCCCAGTTCCTTGTCAGCCAGGTGCCGCAGATCACCAACTTCCAGTTCTGGCGGCGGTCCGGTGGCCGTATCACGTCCGAGCGCGGGGCCGACAGCGACGTGGTGCACCTGCGAGCCATTCGCGACGAGAAGGGCCGCATCATGGTGTTGATGAGCCACAACACCGATGTGGCCGACTCGTGGGAGCGCGAGGGCGAGGACCCCGGCTTCTTCGAGCAGTACTCACCTCTCGGTTATGCGCTGGGCGTGAATGTGCTCGTTCATGCCATGACGCATTGAAAGTCAAATTCACAAGGCACAATTCACAAGAAGACCGGAACTGCAGTTCCGATCTCCTGTCTCGTGAATTGTGACTTTTGCCTTGTGACTTTACCCGGACGCGATCCTAGCGCCGGGTAGCGTGGGGTCCAACTTCCGGCACAGCCTGTGTATTCGCGAGCGTCCCGAGCTCCGCGGCCACGCCGCGGGTGATGGCCGCGGTTTCGCTCCCCGCCTGGAAACACGTGAAGTCCGGACGATCGCGCCACGCCAGCGGGCCGCAGAGCCGGACGCCGGCCTTGAGCGTCGCGTCGTGCACGATGTTGATGGCGCGCTCGTAGTCCGGTGAGCCTTGTCGGAACCCGGTGAAGTTGCCCAGGTCGCCGCTGGCGGCAAAGAGCGCCGTGACGCCCGGAACCTTCGCGATCGCGTCGGCGTTCTTCAAGCCTTCCAGCGTTTCGATCATCAGGATCAGCACGATGTTGTCGTTGACGGTATTGCGGTACCCGCCGGGCACGCCGCCCCACATCTCCTGGCCGAACGCCTGACCGCCGCCAGCGCTGCGGCGCCCGAGTGGCGGGAAGTAGGTCCAGTTGCGCGCCTCGATCGCCTCCTCGACGGTGTCCACCGTGGGCACCACGATCACCAGCGCACCCGCGTCCGTCGCGTGCTGGATCTCCCGCTCGTCGGCGTAGGCGACGCGTACGCCCGGCACCGCCTTGGCGTGCGGGCACGTGCGCCAGATTCGCGCGGCCGTTTCCCAGTCGCGCTGGTCGTGCTGCATCTCCGTCCAGATGAAGTCGTAGCCCGCGTTGGCCATCGCGCAGTAGGTGGACGCGTCGCCGGCGCCGAAGAACGTGCCGCCCGTGACCTTGCCGCCCTGCAGCATCTTGAGCTTCACCGGATTCCAGATCTTCGAGCCAGGCGGCGCGGCGAAGGCGGTGCCGTACTTCCACGTGGCGGGATCGAACGGACCCTGGTTGATCGCCCCCATCGGCGGCGTCGTCAGGGCATTGCTGTCCTTGCCGGCCGGTGCGGCGAGCGGGAAGGTCAGTGCGCCCGCGGCGGGGTTGAGGGCGTAGGGATCGGCGCCGCCAGCGCGCCCGGCCGGCGCACCCTGCCGGCCCTGGGGTGCTGGTGTGCCACTGGCCGGTGCCTGTGTGCCCTGGTCCCCGCCCCCGCGGTTCTGGGCACCGACCACCCACCAGGTCCCCGTCACGACCGACAGCACCACGACAACTTTCAGCAGCCGTTTCATGTGACTTCTCCGTGTAGATGTGGACGACCCGGCGGAACTCGCACGAGAGGTACACCAGGGCTGGCCGTGGACCGTGGCCTTCTTCGGCAGTAGTATGGCCGGGTTACGGGACCGGAGTTTTCAGGGGAGGTTCTATGCGCGCGGCCTCAGCGATCGTGGTCCTGGCAGTTTTCGTTTGCGCCGCGCCTGTTGCGGCGCAAACAGACGGCGGCCAGATTCGCGGAGTGCTGTCGGGCGCCCGTGGACCGATCCCCAACGCCGAGGTCCGCATCAAGAACACCGCGACCGAGCAGGTCACCGTGACCACCACCTCACAAACCGGCGAGTTCTCGGCGACGGTGCCCGCCGGAACCTACGATGTTTTCTCATCGACAGTGGGGTACGCGGTTCTGGCTCGTCGTGGCGTGACCGTAAAGGCGGGAGCCACGGAGCGAGTGGATGCGAAGCTCGGCGACAACGCGAACGCGGGAACCCCGGGAGAGATTTTCTTCCTCTACGAGCGCGCCGAGAAGAAGCCGCCCACCGGCCCTGCGCCGAGGACCAGGGATGGCAAGCCTGATCTAAGTGGCGTGTGGTATCCAGGTCCGGACCTCGAGCCCGAGGTGCCGCCGATGTTGCCGTGGGCCGAGGAGCTGTTCAAGAAGCGGAGCGCCAAGGTGGGCGACGATCCGCGTGCCCAGTGCCTGCCGTCGGGCATCGTCCGGACCCACGGGCTCGACCTCGCGAAATTCGTGCAGACGCCCGACGTGCTGATCATGCTGGTCGAAAGTAGCGTGCCCGGCGTGCGTCAGGTCTTCCTCGACGGGCGTCCGCATCCGCCCGAACGTGAACCCGTCTTGGCTGGGCCACTCAGTGGGTCGATGGGAAGGGGACACGCTGGTCATCGACACCATCGGACTCAACGATCGCGTGTGGCAGGACCTGACCGGCAGGCCACAGACGGAGAAGGCGCACATCATCGAGCGCTACCGCCGTCCCGACCTCGGACACCTGGAGGTCGAGATCACGATCGACGATCCCGGGGCCTACACCAGACCCTGGAAGGTCCGCCGCCTCCTGGATCTCGCGCCTGGCGAAGAGATCCTCGAGTACATCTGCCACGAGAATCACAAGACGGAACACTTCGTGAATTGAAGGGCCCCAGGCTCCGGGCTCCAGGCTCCAGGCCCGACACGCGACTAACGACTAACGACTAACGACTAACGAAATAGAGCCCAAGCCTAAAGCCTAGAGCCTAGAGCCCAGAGCCCAGAGCCTAGAGCCTAGAGCCCGACACCGACCGCGGCTGCGACGTCCGGGTGGTGTCGAAGCTCGGCCAGCCGAGGGTCGACGCTCAAGTTCGCGAGCATCGGGTCGCGATCTTCTTCAGCCTGTCGCAGCGCGCGGCACGTCGCCTCCACGTCGCCGAGGCCGAAGTGCACGATGGCCACGTGATATGGCGAGACGTATCGCTCACCCGCCAGACGCTCCAGATGCTCGAGCAACTCGGCAGCATGCACGCGGTCGCCGGTGACCGTCCGGGCATACGCCAGCCACGCAAGCGAAATCGGGTCGCGCGGGTGCGTCTCGACTACGCGTTCCAGCGTGCGTAACGCCTCGTTGCGCCGACCCGACGCCAGTAGCGCACCGCCCAGCAGGCGGTTCGCCCACACGTAGTCGTTGTCCATCTCCAGCGTGTCGCGGCACAAGCTGACCGCCGTGTCGTAGTCGCCCGACAAATACCTGACCCACGCCACCGTGGCGTTGGCCGTCAGGCACATCGGATCCAGCTCGCGCGCCCGGTCCGCCTCGCGGACGGCCTGCGGGAACTCGCCGACGGCGGCGAGCATCTTCGTGTACCCGATGCGGGCGCCCTCGTGGCTCGGGTTGAGCGACACGGCGCGTTTGTAGGATCGCGCGCGATTGGGCGGTGTCGCGGTACAGGTACCGCGTCAGGTCGGCGTGCGTCAGGTGCGCGTCGGTCAGGTTCGGCGCCAGCCGGTGCGCGCACTCCGCCGCCTCACGCGCCTTCTCCAGCGCCACCCGCGGCACCTCGTGGTAGTACTCGGCGCGCAGGATGTGGACGCGCGCCACGCCCGCGTGCGCCGACGCAAACGTCTGGTCGAGCGCCAGCGCTTCCTCGTAGTAGCTGAGCGCCTGCATCACGCCGCTGTCGGCGGTCTTGCGCCAGTAGTAGCGGCCCTTCAAGAGCGACTGGTAGGCGGCGGCATCAGGCGGTGCCGCCGCCGGGGTAGCCGGGGGCACGAGTTCCGTGGCCAGTGAACGCGCAATCTTCGCCGCCACTTCGGCCTGCACCTCCAGACAGTCGGTCAAGTGGCGGTCGTACATCTCGCTCCACAGCTGCGTCTCGTCCGACGTCTTGACGAGCCGCGCGGTGACGCGGACGCGCTCGCCTTCCCAGCGGACGCTGCCTTCCAGGACGTAGTCCGCGCGCAGCTTCTGACCGATTTCCTGCCGGGTGAGCGGCGAGTTGCGGAAGTGCATCGCGGAATGGCTGGAGATGATCCCCACCTGATCGCCGCACACCTGGCCCAGCTTGGCGGTCATCTCTTCCGTCAATCCGTCGCTGAAGTAGTCGCGCTCGCGATCGGCGCTCAGATTGGCGAAGGCCAGCACGGCCAGCCGGACGTGATGGGCCACGGGCTCGGGCTCCTCCCCCGATAGACACGCGACAAACCTGTACCCGCGGCGCGGCACGGTTTCAACGAAGCGCGGGGCCTCGGCGTCGTCGCCCAGCGCGGCGCGCAGCCGCTTCACGGCCGCGTTGAGACTGTGCTCGAAGTCCACGAATGTCCCCGCGGGCCACAAGCGTTCCCGAATGCGGTCGCGAGTGACGACATGCCCGGGCTGCTCGAGGAGCAGTTGGAGGATCTCGAAGGGTTGATCCTGCAGGCGGACGCGGCCGGCAGTTGACTTCAGTTCACGTGCGTTGACGTCCAGTTCGAAGGGTCCGAAGCGGATCGACGAGGCCATTGACCATGGTAGCGTCGTGGCGGTCTGACGGGAGGTCCTCCCGTGACATGTCACCTACATGTCACCGCGTATCCCCACGCCTGCCGCGGGCTGGTGCGCGCGCTCATTTCTGCCCGTTAAGAAGTCGCCACACAGGGAGACTCTAGTCGGCGTCAACCCAGACCGCTGCTCTCTCGAGCTCCGTTAAGTCATTGATTTCTATGGTCCTGACCCCTCGGGTCTCAGTCTTGCAAAACGGCTTCCGATCGATTTCGGCTTCCAACGTCCAGAGGTATAGACACATGAGACGAATCCCGCTCGGAGTTCTGACCGTGGCCTGCACGCTAGCGCTCAGTCCTGGCGTTGCACAGGCGGCTATCATCGACTTTACAACTCTCGCAGCCGGGAATCAGGGCACGACGAACGTCGTTCTCTCGAACGCGACTGTCACGTCAAGCGAAGGGAATCTCTTCCGAGGCGCCGGCGGCATCGTCAACTCGATCTGCGCCCTTTCGACTAATCCCAACGTCGGGTCGTGCGAAGCCGACCTCACCATCGTGTTCAGCGACCTGATCAGCAATCTGACCTTCGAGACAGGTGGCTTCAACACCGGCGATTCGGTCAGCTTCTTCGCCTACGACAACGCGGACGTCTTTCTCGGTAGCGTGCTGAACGTCACGGCGAATACGGCGGTCAACGGCCTGAGCGGACTCGCAGGAATCAGGCGCCTCTTCATCGACGACAGCTCGACGGGTGCAGGCTACACCTACGGTAACTTCGAGTTCACGGCGACCGCAGTCCCTGAGCCGGCCACGTTGCTCCTGATCGCCTCAGGCCTCGGCGCGGCGGCGTATCGTCGGCGGCGCAAAGCGTAGGGCAAGTCTAGGGACGGCGGAACAGGCCGACGTACACGGCCTTACCGAGGATGTGCCCCTGCATGGCGGTGTACACGGCCGCCCGCGTCGCCCAGGGGTCGTCGGTGCCCTTGACGTCGATCTTGGTGTCGAGCGCAAACAGCTCGAACGTGTAGTGGTGCCGGGGGCCAGTCGCCGGCGCGCCCGGGCCTCGATACACCGGGCCGCTGGCACTGATCTGCTGGCTGCCGTCAGGAAGCACGGCCCCCTTGGGGACGCCTTCGGGCAGGCCGGTGGCCGTTCCGGGAATGCCCCAGACCACCCAGTGCACCTGGTCCTCGCTGGTCTTGTTGCGGGCCACGTCCGGATCGCGCATGTTGAGAACGAAGCTGACCGTGCCTGCCGGGACGTTGGTCCAGCTGAGAGCCGGAGACACCTGCTCGCCTGCCTGAGAGTAGCGGTCGGGGATCACGCCGCCGTCGGGAAACGCCGTCGTGGTCAGCGTCAGCGGCCGCGCCGGCGGGGCCGCTGGCTGGCCAGGCGCCGGGCGCTTGCGCGGCGAGCAGCGCCGGCAGCACCGCGAGTGTCGCGAGGGTCAGCAACCAGATACGCATCGTCAGGCCTCCTGTCGAGACGATGATGAGCGCAGCAGCGTGACCGCCGTGTAGATCACGACGACCACCACCAGCCAGCGCACGTAGTTGAGCGGCAGCGACTTGACGATGTAGGCGGCGACCAGTACGGCCGGAATGCCGCCGAGCGTCAATCCCACCGCGGCCCGCAGGTCGTAGCGGCGCTTCGTGATGAACTGCACACCGGAAATCGGCATCAGGAACGCGCACGAGCCCATCATGATCGGGAAGGCCGCGGTCGGGTTCATCCCGAGCAGGCTGACCATGATCATGCAGGGCGCATACAGGCCGATCCCCAGCGTCATCAGCGCGCCCAGCACGAAGTTGATGCCGCAGGCCAGGATCAGCTTGCCGCCTGTGAGCGCGGTGGCCTCGCCGCCGCCGGGCAGCCGATTGAGCGCCTGCAGGGTGATGATCACGGCCGCGACCAGCAGCGCCGCGCCCATGCCGCGCTGGATGGCGCGCTTGGGCATGCCGCGTGACAATCGCGGCACCGATCCACGAGCCGCCGACGGCGGCAAGGATCAGGAGCGCCAGGGTCGTGAAGTCCACTTCGACCAGCGTCGTGTAGATCCAGGCTTGCGCGACCGTCGGCAACGCGTGGCCGACGTTCAGCGTTCCAGGAATCAGGTGGTCGTCCACGAGGCGCTTCAACCGGTAGATCGTCGTGGTCGTCGCGAAAGACCCGATGCCCAGGGTGTCGAAGAAGTCGGTCACCACGCCGATGCCGAGATGAACCGCGCCAGGCGCCGCGCTTTCGCGCCCCGTGGCGATGTGCCGCGACCCAGAAAACGGCGAACGCGACGCGCGATGACGAGCAGCGTGGCAATCAGGACGGCGGTGGGCGACATCTACGCTCCTAGGACACGTAAGGGATGGTTTGCGGGCCCTGGGGGAGCACGCAGAGCGTGGCGGCGGCGCCGGCCCGCTCGAGCGACTTCCGCACGGCGTCGGACACGTCGTCGATCGGCGTGAAGTGCGCCGCACGAACCTCGGCGTGGGAGAGCCCGCCGGTCTTCACCTGCACCGACGCTTTCAGCTGCACCTGGGCCTGCACCTGCACCTGCCACTGGTCGGGCTGGGTCGGCCGCCCCGGCATGCAGATCATGTCGAGAAGCGCCTGCGGGTTGGGCTGCGAGGCCAGCACCGCGCCGTAGGAGCCGTGCGCGGGCAGCCCGTCGCGGCACTCCGCGGCGCAGATGATGACGCCGCCGGCCTTGACGATCTGGGCCGCGGCCGACATGCCCTTGACCGCTTGATAGAGGTTCTGGTCGAGGGGGTAGCCCGAGTTGGTCGTGACCACGACGTCGAACGGGGCGGGCACCGCGCGCATCGCCGTCTGCTTCACGTGCGCGCACGCCACGCGATGCTCCGCGAAGAGGTTCCCGGCGAACGCCGCCGTAATCTTCTGGTCGCGATTCAGCGCGACGTCGATGGCGAAGTGCGGCGGTGCCATCGCGGCCACGGCTCGCACGTCGTCGTGAATCGGGTTGCCTTCGATGATGCCCCACGTGGCCATCGGACTGCCGATGCGCTCGGCGTCGTGCAGTGTGAGGACGGTGCTGAGCCCGGCCAGGCCGGGGGCCACCATCTTGGGCCCCCCGCTGAAGCCGGCGAAGAAGTGCGGCTCCACGAAGCCGGTGGTGATGCGGACATCGGCCGCCATCCATTCGCGGTTGAGGTACACCTCCACGCCGCTCGTGGTGCGCCCGACGCGCGCCAGCGAAGTCTGATCGCGGCTGTCGTGGTTGATCACGCGGCAGGTGTTCAGGATGTCGCGGCCCAGCATCCGCTCCAGCTCGGCCTCGGTGTTCACGCGATGGGTGCCCGTGGCGATGAGGATCGTCACGTCCGAGCGCCGCATGTGTGGCAGGACTTCGAAGATGGCCTTCAGGCACTCCTGCCGGGGCTGGGCGCGCGTGATGTCGCACACCGAGATGGCAACACGCTGGCCGGGCTTGACCACCGCCGAGAGCGGGGCACTGTCCATCGGGTGCCGGATGGCCTTCAGCAGCAGGGCGTGCGGGTCGGGCGCGGCGGGCCGGTGGACCGGCTCGATGACGGTGACGCCCGCGTCGGGCAGGTCCACGTCGAGCCCGCTCGTGCCGTAGTCCAAGCGCGTGAGCACGGTCCGAGAGTGTACCATCGGGCAGTTCAGCCTCGATGGACAACGACCTTCCTCGACGAGCTCGTGAGCATCTGCGGCGCGCCCGGCGTGCTGCGCGAGCCGGTGCAGCTCATGACCTACGAGTGCGACGCGCTGCCGCATCTGCGCCAGGCGCCTGCGGTCGTCGTGCTGCCCACGACGGCCGCCGAGGTGCAGGCCGTGGTGCGTGCCTGCGCGCGTGCGAAGGTGCCGTTCGTGGCGCGCGGCCACGGCACGGGGCTGTCGGGCGGCGCGCTGCCTGTGCCGGGCGGCGTCGTGATCAGCCTGGCCCGGATGAACCGTGTGCTCAACGTGGACCTGCCCAACCGCCAGGTCACCGTGGAACCCGGCGTCACCAACCTCGAGATCACGAAGCAGGTCGCGCCGCACGGCTTCTACTACGCCCCCGATCCCTCCAGCCAGCAGGTGTGCTCGATCGGCGGCAACGTCGCCGAGAACTCGGGCGGCGCGCACTGCCTCAAGTACGGCTTCACGGTGCACCACGTCGTGGAGGTGGAGGCCGTGCTGCCCGACGGCGAGATGATGCGCATCGGCAGCGCGCGCGCCGACGCCCCGGGGCCGGATCTGCTGGCGCTCATCATCGGCAGCGAAGGGACGCTGGCCGTGGTGACCAAGGTCGTGGTGCGCATCCTGCGCAAGCCGGAGGCCGTGCAGACGCTGCTCGCCGCCTACGACACGCTGCACGCCGCGGGCACCGCAGTGTCCGAGATCATCGGCGCGGGAATCGTGCCGGCGGCGGTGGAGATGATGGACGCGCTGGCGCTGAGGGCCGCGGAAGCCGCCGTCCACCCCAACTTCCCGCCTGCCGACACGGTGCTGATCGTCGAACTGGACGGGCCGTTGGCCGAGGTGCAGGAACTCTTCGCCACGGTGGAGGCGATCTGCCGGCGGACGGGCGCCACCGTCGTCGAGGTGGCCGCCAACGAGGACCAGCGAGCGCGCATCTGGAGGGGCCGCAAGGCCGCCTTCGCCGCGATGGGGCGCATCTCGCCCAACTACTACGTGCAGGACGGCGTGGTGCCGCGCACGAAGTTGCCGGAGGTGCTGGCGCGGATCCGCGCGCTGTCGGAGCGCACCGGGCTGGGCATCGGCAACGTGTTCCACGCCGGCGACGGCAACCTGCACCCGCTCATCTGCTACGACGAGTCGATCCCGGGGCAGGCGCAGCTGGCCGAGGAGGTTGCCGGCGAGATCCTCAATTACTGCGTGGAGGCCGGCGGCTCGATCACCGGCGAACACGGCGTGGGCGCCGACAAGCGGGATTACATGCCACGGATGTTCTCCGACACCGACCTCGAGGCGATGCGGCAGGTGCGCGACGCGATCGATCCGCAGCGCCTCTGCAATCCGGGCAAGGTGCTGCCCACGCCGCGCCTGTGCGGGGAAGTGCCCGGGCCGTACCGCCGGCACCCGGTGGAGCAGGCCGGGCTCGCCGAGCGCTTCTGATGACCGAGTCCGCCGCCTGCCGGGCCGGGACGCCCGGCGACGCCATCGACGGCGTGGTGCCGGCGCGGGTCGTCGAGCCCGATAGCGCAGTGGAGCTGGCGGCTGCGCTCGCCGACGCCACGTCCAGCGGACATTCGACCATCGTTCGGGGCGGAGGCACCAAGCTGGACTGGGGCAGGCGCCCGGCCGTCGTCGATCAGATCCTGTCAACGGCCCGGCTGGTATCGCCCCTTCTGCACCGGGACGGCGATCTGACGGCCACGGTCGGATCCGGCGTCCGGCTCGCCGACTTGAACGACCACCTGGGCCGGAAGGGACAGTGGCTGCCGGTCGAGAGCCCGTTTCCCGGCGCGACGATCGGAGGGCTGGTGGCCACCAACGAATCGGGGCCGTTCCGGCACCGCTTCGGCACGCCGCGCGACCTGCTGATCGGCGTGACGCTGGCGCTGCCCGACGGCCGTCTGGTCAAGTCGGGTGGCACCGTGGTGAAGAACGTCGCCGGCTACGACCTGGGCCGGCTGATCAGCGGCTCGATGGGCAGCCTGGCGGTCATCGTGGACGCGACGTTCAAGCTGGCGCCGTGTGCCGCAATCGTCGGCGACGCTGCGCATCCGCTGCGACACGGCGATGGCGATGGCCGCCGCGTGCGCCACCGTGACGTCGAGCCAGATCGAGCCCGCCGCGTTCGATCTGCGCGTCGCGCGCACGCCCGGCCACGCCGCCACTCGCGAGATGCTGGTGGGTTTTGCGTCGAGCCCGCGTGCGACCGCCACCCAGGCGACGGCGCTCGAAGCGATGCTGCCCGGCGTGACCGCGCTCAGCGGCAATGACGGGAGCCGAGTGCTGGAGCGATCAGCTGACGCTGCCGTGGCAGGGCGGCGCCACCGTGCGGTGTTCCTGGGCGCCGTCGGCGCTGGCGGAGGTGGTGACGCTGGTCGAATCAGCTTCCGCGGATCTGCCGGGCTTCGTCTTCGTGGGCCGCGCGGCCGTGGGCGCGGGGTTCCTCCGCCTCGACGGCGATGCAACCGCACAGGCGTCGGCCATCGCGCGCCTTACGGCCTCGAGCGCGCTGAGCCACGTAGTGCTGCTGAGCGCGCCGCCCGAACTGAAGAACGCCGTGGACGCGTGGGGCGCGCCGGTGCCGTGGGCGCAGCCGCTTGCCGCGTTGAAGCGCGCGCTGGATCCCGCGGGCATCCTGGGCGCTGGGCGGGGGCCGGTGTGACAGCGCCGCCACCGGACAGTCACACGTGCCATGGACAGGGCCGCTTGCCGGCCCGGACGGCCCCTCGATCGCCGGCATCGACACGTGCGTCCACTGCGGCTTCTGCCTCCCCACGTGTCCCACGTATCTGCTCTGGGGCGAGGAAATGGACTCGCCACGCGGGCGCATCTATTTGATGAAGGCGGGCGTGGAAGGCCGCGCCGATCTCACGCCGTCGCTCGTCACGCACATGGACAACTGCCTCGGCTGCCTGGCCTGCGTGACGGCGTGTCCGTCGGGTGTGCAGTACGGACCGCTGATCGAGCGCACCCGCGCGCGCATCGAGCAGCGGTACCCGCGGTCCGCGGGCGACGCCCTCTTTCGCGCGCTCCTGATGGCCCTGGTACCGTATCCCGCGCGCATGCGTTGGGCGCTTGCGCCGCTGGCCATCGCCGGCGGGTTGGCCCGGGGCCTCGCGCGACGGCTCCCAACCGGCACGCGAAACGGTTTGTGGCGACGGCTGGTCGCGATGGTGGAGCTGGCGCCGCCCGTGACGCTGGCGGGAATGCGACGGCGCGTGGCCCCGGTGACGCCGGCCTCCGGATCCGAGCGCCGCCGCGTGGCACTGCTCACCGGCTGCGTGCAGCGCCTCTCGTTCGCGCACGTGAACCAGGCCACGGTGCGCGTGCTGGCCGCGGAAGGCTGCCGAGTGGAGGCGCCCGAGGCCCAGGGATGCTGCGGGGCGCTCCCGTTGCACGCCGGGCACATCGAGCAGGCCCGCGCGCTGGCGCGCCACAACATCGAGGTGTTCGAGCGGCTGGACGTGGACTGCATCGCCGTGAATGCCGCCGGCTGCGGCTCCGCGATGAAGGATACGGCGAGCTCTTCGACCACGACCCCGCATGGGCCGATCGCGCCAGAGCCCTGGCCGCCAAGGTGCGGGACATTTCGCAGGTGCTGGCCGAGTTGGGGCCGGCCCGGGCCGCACGCCACCCGATCGCCGCTCGCGTCGTCTACCACGACGCCTGTCACCTTGCGCACGGCCAGGGCGTGCGCACCGAGCCGCGAGCGCTGCTGCAGGCGATTCCTGGCATCGAGCTGGTCACGCCGGGCGAGCCCGAAATCTGCTGCGGCAGCGCCGGGATCTACAACCTGGTCACCCCGGGACCGGCCGCGGACCTCGGTCAGCGGAAAGTGCGCCACCTGGCCGCCGCCTCTCCGGATATGATTGCGACCGCCAATCCGGGCTGCACGCTGCAAATCGCGGCCGCGGCGCGGCGCATCGGGCACGACTGGCCGGTTTTTCACCCCATTGAGCTGGTGGACGCCTCGATTCGTGGAACCGATCCGCGCCGGGCGTGAGCGGGTGAGCGAGGGAGATATGTGGCAGCACAACTATGAGCCTGTAGCGGGCAGTCTCGGGGTGTCGGCCCTGGTGGCCGCGATGCCCATCCTGGTGCTGTTCCTGATGCTGGGCGTCCTGCGCAAGCCGGCGTGGATGGCGGCAGTGGCGGCGCTGGGATCGGCGCTGCTCGTGGCGCTCGTTGCCTACCGCATGCCGCCCGGTCTGGCGCTGGTCTCGACCGTCTACGGCGCCGCTTACGGCGTCTTCCCGATCGCGTGGATCGTCTTCACGTCGATCATGCTGTACCGGCTCGCGGTCGATACCGGCAAGTTCGAGATCATCAAGGACTCGGTGGGCGGGTTGACCGAGGACCGACGGCTGCAGGCGATGTTCATCGCGTTCTCCTTCGGCGCCTTCATCGAGGGCGCCGCCGGCTTCGGCGCGCCGGTGGCGGTGTCGGGCGCGATGCTGGCCGGTCTGGGCTTCAATCCGTTCTACGCCGCCGGAATCTGCCTGCTGGCCAACACCGCGCCGGTCGCGTTCGGCTCGATTGGCATTCCGGTGACGACGCTGGCCGCCGTCACCGGCCTGCCGGTGCTGCCGCTCAGCGGCATGGTCGGCACGCTGTGCGCGATGATTTCGATCATCATCCCCGGCTATCTGATCGTCGTCATGGCCGGCGCCAGGAAGGCGCTGGAAGTCCTGCCGGCCATCATCGCCTGCGGCGTCTCGTTTGCCGGCGTGCAGTTCTACGTCTCGCGAAACATGGGCCCGGAGCTCACCGACATCCTCAGCTCGCTGACCTGCATCGTGGTGATGGTGGCGGTGCTCAAGCTGTGGAAGCCAAAGAACATCTTTCGGCTCGAGGGCGACACGGCGGCCTCGGTGACGCTGGCGCGCCACTCGGGCGGCGCGGTGTTCATGGCCTGGGTGCCCTATCTGCTGCTCGTGGTGTTCGTGCTGATCTGGGGCGAACCCGACATCAAGCCGGCGATCAACCGTTTCGCGGACAGCCTGCTGCCGGCCTTCCTCAACACCGTGCCCGGCACCGGCCCGTTGGCCGAGCGTCTGATGGTGCCCGGGCTGCACAACCTGATCACGCGCATCCCGCCGGTGGTGGCGGCCCCGGCGCCCTACGCCGCGCTGTACGAGTTGAACTGGCTGAGCGCATCCGGAACGGCGTGCCTGCTTGCGACCCTCGCGACGGCGCTCGTGCTGCGCGTGCGGCCGGGGCATGGTCGTCAACGCCTACGTAGCGACGTTCAAGCAGCTCAAGATGGCGATCCTCACCATCGCGTGCATGCTCGGTCTGGCGTATGTCATGAACTACTCGGGGATGACGTCCACGCTGGGCCTGGCGCTCGCCAGCACCGGTGTGGCGTTTCCGTTCTTCAGCGCCGTGCTCGGGTGGATGGGCGTGTTCCTGACAGGAAGCGACACGTCGGCCAACGCGCTCTTCGGCAACCTGCAGGTGGTGACGGCGAACGCGCTCGGCCTCAATCCGATCCTGACGGCCAGTGTGAACTCGGCCGCCGGTGTGATGGGCAAGATGATCTCGGTGCAGAGCATCGCCGTGGCCATAGCCGCCACCGGGATGACGCCTGACCGACGCGGGCCGGCTGTTCCGCTTCACGATCAAGCACAGCGTGTTGCTGATGATCGTGATGGGCGTGATCTCGATGCTGTTTGCCTATGTCTTCCCCGGCGCGGTTCCGGTGGCGGCGGTGCCGTAGCCGGGCTACGGCGCCAGGGCAAGGTCCATGGGCCCCTGCGGAGGACCCTGGCGCGCTCCGAGACCTGAGCCGATTCTGAGGGCGAAGCTGCTGCCCAGAGCGGGTCTGACCTTTGATCGCCGATGGGCGCGTTCTCGAGGGAGATGACCGCGGTGAGCGTTCGCTGACCAGGCGTTAGAGGCCTTAGAGCCTATAGCCTAGAGCCCAGAGCCGTTGGGCGACCGCGGCGTCCCTTGTGCATTTCTGACGGCGCGTGCTATATTCCCTAGGTTCTTCTGAGGGCTAGGACACCCTATCTAGCCCCCAGCCGCACGTTCAGCAGCGTGTGTTGGTGGACGGGTTTGCCGTAACCGCCAGCGATTCAAATAGATAGGGTCAGTGTCTCAGGTGCCAGGGTCGCGCCTCCGCGTGGGTAGCGCTCCTTCAGGCCTGAGGCGACGTGCCGGGCGTCGAGCTCGCCGCCGGCATCGTGGAAGCGCGTTGAAGCGATGCCGCGGCATCGTGGAACGCGTTGAGCCGACGGGCGCAGCTTTCCCGTCGTGGGGCGATGACGTCGCGCCTGTACGCGTGTCGTTGCGGGGACGAGAGGGAGACTGCAGGAAGTTATGCCGACTATCAGCCAGCTTGTTCGACAGGGCCGCGAGAAGATCGTCACCAAGACGAAGAGTCCCGCGCTGCAGGTCAGCCCGCAAAAGCGCGGCGTCTGCGTCCGCGTGTTCACCCAGACCCCCAAGAAGCCGAACTCGGCGCTTCGCAAGGTGGCCCGCGTGCGCCTGACCAACGGCATCGAGGTCACGACCTACATCCCCGGCGTCGGCCACAACCTGCAGGAGCACTCGCTGGTGCTCATCCGCGGCGGCCGTGTCAAGGACCTCCCCGGCGTGCGCTACCACGTGGTGCGCGGCACGCTGGACGCCGTGGGCGTCCAGGGCCGCAAGCAGGGCCGGTCGAAGTACGGCGCCAAGCGCCCGAAGCAGTAACGACGTCGAGGTTAGAGAGATGCCACGCAGACGAGAGATTCCCAAGCGCGAACTGGCCGCCGATCCGATCTACGCCAGCACGCTGGTGAGCAAGTTCATCAACACCATCATGAACGACGGCAAGCGCAGCACGGCGGAGCGCATCCTCTACAAGAGCTTCGACATCATCAAGGAGAAGACCGGCGACGACCCCTTGAAGGTGTTCAAGAAGGCGATGGACAACGTGAAGCCGAGCCTCGAGGTCAAATCGCGGCGCGTCGGCGGGTCGAACTACCAGGTGCCGGTCGAAGTGAATCCCAACCGCCGCCTGTCGCTCAGCATCCGCTGGCTGGTGAGCTACGCCGATTCACGCGGCGACGGCAAGACGATGCAGGAAAAGCTCGCCAATGAACTGATGGACGCGGCGAACCTGCGCGGCGGCGCCGTGAAGAAGCGCGAAGACACGCACCGGATGGCCGAGGCCAACAAGGCCTTCGCGCACTACCGCTGGTAGTTCCGAGACCTAGACGCTAACGAGCCTAACGAGCCGAGACGAGCGAAGACGGAAAATGCCCCGCCAGACACCTCTTAATCGGACGCGGAACATCGGCATCATGGCCCACATCGATGCCGGCAAGACCACCACGACCGAGCGCATCCTCTACTACACCGGCATCACCTACAAGATTGGCGAGGTGCACGAAGGCACGGCGGTCATGGACTGGATGGAGCAGGAACAGGAGCGCGGCATCACGATCACGTCCGCCGCGACCACCTGCTTCTGGCGCGACATCCGCATCAACATCATCGATACCCCGGGCCACGTGGACTTCACCGCCGAGGTGGAGCGCTCGCTTCGCGTGCTCGACGGCGCCTGCGCCGTGTTCGATGCCGTGTCCGGCGTCGAGCCGCAGTCGGAGACCGTGTGGCGGCAGGCCGACAAGTACCGCGTCCCCCGCATCTGCTTCGTCAACAAGATGGACCGCATCGGCGCGGACTTCAAGCGCACGCTCGAGCAGATCGAGACCAAGCTTGGCGGCAACCCGGTGGCCATCCAGCTGCCGATCGGCGCCGAGGACAAGTTCATGGGCGTGGTGGACCTGGTGAAGATGAAGGCCATCACCTACAAGGACGAGACGATGGGCGCCGACTACATCGTGTCGGACATTCCGGCCGACATGGCGGCCGAGGCCCAGGAGTATCGCCATAAGCTCATCGAGAAGGTGAGCGAGGTGGACGACAAGATCCTCGCGAAGTACCTGAGCGAGGAGGAAATCACTGAAGACGAGATTAAGGCGGCGCTGCGCAAGCGCGTCATCTCGTCGGTGAGGAGCGAAGAGACGGCATTCGTGGTCGTGATTTGCGGCTCGGCCTTCAAGAACAAGGGCGTGCAGCCCATGCTCGATGCCGTCGTGGACTACCTGCCCTCGCCGCTGGACATTCCGTCAATCACGGGCCTCGACCCCAACGCCAAGGAAGAGACGATGCTCGAACGGCCGGCGGCCGACGACGCGCCGTTCTCCGCGCTGGCGTTCAAGCTGATGACCGATCCCTTCGTCGGCCAGCTGACTTTCATCCGCCTCTACTCGGGCGTCCTGACGTCCGGCTCGTCGGTCTACAACGCCACCAAGGGCAAGACCGAGCGCGTCGGCCGGCTGCTCAAGATGCACGCAAACAAGCGTGAGGAGATCAAGGAAGTCTACGCCGGCGACATCGCGGCGGCCGTTGGCCTGAAGCAGGTCTCCACCGGCGACACGCTGTGCGACGAGAAGAAGCCGATCGTGCTCGAGTCGATGGACTTTCCGGAGCCGGTGATCTCGCTGGCGATCGAGCCCAAGACGAAGGGCGACCAGGAGAAGCTCGGCGTCGGCCTGGCCAAGCTGATGTCTGAGGACCCGACGTTCCGGGTCAAGACCGACGACCAGACCGGGCAGGTGGTGATCGCCGGCATGGGCGAGCTGCACCTCGAGATCATCGTGGACCGGCTGAAGCGTGAGTTTGGCGTCGAGGCCAGCGTCGGCAAGCCGCAGGTCGCCTACAAGGAAACGCTCACTCGTCCGGCCGACGGCGAGATGAAGTACGCCAAGCAGACGGGCGGCCGCGGGCAGTACGGCCACGCGAAAATTCATCTCTTCCCGGGCGAGCCCGGCACCGGCTACATCTTCGAGAACGAGGTCACGCAGGGCTCGATCCCGAAGGAGTACATCAAGCCGATCGACGAGGGCATCAAAGAAGCTCTGTCGCGGGGCGTCCTGGCCGGCTATCCGGTGGACGACGTGCGGATCGTGCTGTACGACGGCTCGTACCACGACGTGGACTCCTCCGAGATGGCGTTCAAGATTGCCGGCTCGATGGCGTTCCAGGACGCGGCCAAGAAGGCCAAGCCCGTGCTTCTCGAACCGGTGATGAAGGTCGAAGTGGTGGTGCCCAAGGACTACATGGGCGACGTGATGGGCGACCTGGCGAGCCGGCGCGGCCGGATCCAGTCACAAGAGGACCGCGGGGGCACGCAGATCATCAACGCGCGCGTGCCGCTGTCGGAGATGTTCGGTTACGCCACGGACCTTCGGTCGCGGACGCAGGGGCGCGCCACCTACTCGATGCACTTCGATCGGTACGAGCAGGCGCCCCCGAACGTCAGTGAAGAAGTAGTGGCGAGGGTTCAGGGCACGAAGTAGGCGAGGCCTGGGGCCCGGAGCCTGGAGCCCGGACCTGATTACAAACGGAGCAAACCTCGATGGCGAAAGAGAAATTTGATCGTTCGAAACCGCACGTGAACGTGGGGACGATCGGGCACATCGACCACGGGAAGACGACCTTGACGGCGGCGCTGACGAAGGTGGCGGCGGACAAGGGGTGGGCGAAGTATGTGCCGTATGACGAGGTGGCCAAGGCGTCGGAGTCGCAGGGGCGGCGGGACGACACGAAGATTCTGACGATTGCGTCGAGCCACGTGGAGTATGCGACGGCGAACCGGCATTACGCGCACGTGGACTGTCCGGGGCACGCCGACTACATCAAGAACATGATCACGGGCGCGGCGCAGATGGACGGCGCGATTCTGGTGGTGAGCGCGACGGACGGGCCGATGCCGCAGACGCGGGAGCATGTGCTGCTGGCGCGGCAGGTGAACGTGCCGCATCTGGTGGTGGCGCTGAACAAGGTGGACGCGGTAGATGACGCCGAGCTCCTGGACCTGGTGGAGCTGGAAGTGCGGGAGCTGCTGACGACCTACGGGTTCAAGGGGGACGACATCCCGGTGGTGCGGGTGAGCGCGCTGAAGGCGATCCAGGGGGATCCCGACGGGGTGGCCAGCCTGATCAAGCTGATGGACGCGCTGGACACGGCGATTCCGTTGCCGGAGCGGGAAGTGGACAAGCCGTTCATGATGCCGATCGAGGACGTGTTCTCGATCTCGGGGCGCGGGACGGTGGTGACCGGGCGCATCGAGCGCGGCACGGTGAAGGTGGGCGAGGAAGTCGAGATCGTGGGCTTCAAGCCGACGGAGAAGAAGGTGGTGACCGGGGTGGAGATGTTCCGGAAGCTGCTGGACTCGGGCGTGGCCGGGGACAACGTGGGGGTGCTGCTGCGCGGGGTCGAGAAGACGGACGTGGAGCGCGGGCAGGTGCTGGCCAAGCCGGGGACGATCAAGGGGCACACGAAGTTCAAGGGCGAGGTGTACATCCTGTCGAAGGAAGAGGGCGGGCGGCACACGCCGTTCTTCACGGGGTATCGGCCGCAGTTCTACATCCGGACGACGGACGTGACCGGGATTCTGCGGCTGCCCGAGGGCGTGGAGATGGTGATGCCCGGGGACAACACGTCGATCACGGGCGAGCTGATCACGCCGGTGGCGATCGAGAAGGGCGGCCGGTTCGCCATTCGCGAGGGCGGCCGCACCGTCGGGTCGGGGACCATCACGGAGATCATCGAGTAACGGCTCTAGGCTCTAGGCTCAAGGCTCAGGCAATTCCTAAAGCCTAAAGCCCAAAGCCTGGAGCCACTCGAGACGCCCATGGACAAGATTCGAATTCGCCTCAAGGCCTACGACGCCAGGATTCTCGACCAGTCCACCGGCGAGATCGTGGAGACGTCCAAACGCACCGGGGCGCGGCTGGCAGGGCCGATTCCCTTGCCGACCTCCAAGAACAAGTGGACCGTGCTGCGCTCGCCACACGTGGACAAGAAGTCGCGTGAGCAGTTCGAGATCCGGACCCACAAGCGCCTGATCGACATCTTCGAGCCGACGCCGCAGACCGTGGACGCGCTGATGAAGCTCGATCTACCGGCCGGCGTGGACGTGGAGATCAAGGCGTTCGGGAAAGAGCACGGGAAGTAGTGATGGCTCTAGGCTTCAGGCTTTGGGCTCCAGGCGTGGACGAGAGCACTTGCGAGTGCTCTTGGCAGGCCAAGAGCCGAGAGCCAAGAGCCTAGAGCCGACGAGGATTCGCAATGGTGACTGGACTCATCGGCAAAAAAATCGGCATGACGCAGATCTTTGCGTCCGACGGCTCGGTGCAGCCGGCCACGGTCCTGAAGGCCGGCCCGTGTGTGGTCGCCCAGGTCAAGACGGTGGACGGCGACGGCTACGAGGCCGTGCAGCTGGGCTTCGTGGAGGCGAATCCCGGCAAGGAAAACAAGCCGACCACCGGCCACTTCAAGAAGGCCGGCGTGCCGCCCACCCGGATCCGCCGCGAGGTCCGCGTCAAGGCCGGCGGCGAAGCGCCCAAGGCCGGCGACAACGTCAACGTGTCGATCTTCGCCGACGGTGAACGCGTGGACGTCATCGGCACGAGCCGCGGCAAGGGCTTCCAGGGCGTCGTCAAGCGCCACCACTTCGCGGGCGGCCGCGCCACGCACGGGTCGATGTTCCACCGCGCGCCGGGCTCGATTGGCGCATCGTCCTATCCGTCGCGCGTCGTCAAGGGGATGCGGATGGCCGGCCACATGGGCGATCGCCGCGTGACCGTGCGGAACATGCGCGTCATTCGCGTCGATGCGGAAAACAACCTGCTGCTCGTCGAGGGCGCCGTGCCCGGCGGGCCGAACGCTGTCGTCGTGATCCGGAAGGCCGTGGCCGCCAAGACGATCAAGGTGGCTCAGGTCGAGCCGGTGAAGAAGAAGGGGCGGAAGTAGACCGTCGCAAGGAACAACGATGACTGTCGATATCGTCAACCAACAGAACGAGAAGGTCGGCTCGCTGGCGCTGAGCGACGAGGTCTTCGGGGGCCGCGTGAAAGCGGACCTGATCCATGCCTCCGTGGTGCGCGCCAACGCGGCGGATCGGCGCGGGACGCACGCCACCAAGACGCGCGCGATGGTGGCCGGCTCGGGCAAGAAACCGTGGCGGCAGAAGGGCACCGGCCGTGCGCGCGTGGGCGAAATCCGCAACCCGCTGTGGCGCAAGGGCGGCACGGTCCACGGGCCGCAGCCGAGGAGCTACGAATACCAGCTCCCCAAGAAGGTCGAGTTGGGCGCGCTGCGCGCCGCGCTGTCGCAGAAGCTGCAGGACGGCGAGGTGACGGTGGTTGACGCGCTCGCCGTGGACAAGGTGAAGACCAAGGCCGCCGCGGAAATGCTCCTGCGGCTTGGGGTCACCGGAGGCCGCAAGGGCAAGGCACTGCTGGTGGACGTGGCGCCGCAGGACGCGCTGGCGCTGTCGATCCGGAACATCACGGGCGTGCGGCTCCTGCCCAGCAACCGCATCACGGCGCGCGACGTGGCCGGCACGCGTCGCGTGGTGTTGACGCAGGCGGCGCTCGAGAAGCTGCAGACGGTCCTGGGCTAGAGGCTCTGGATGAACAAGGTGACGCGATGAAAATGACAGAAGTCATTCGCCGGCCGCTCATCACCGAGAAGACGACGGTCCTCCGCGAGGATGGACTGACGCTGGTCTTTCAGGTAGCGAGAGAAGCCAACAAGCTCGACATCAAGCGCGCGGTTGAATCGCTGCTGGGTTCGAAGGTGGCGGACGTCCGCACGGCGCTGGCGCACGGCAAGATGAAACGGCAGGGAAAATTCGTGGGTCGGCGCTCCGATTGGAAAAAGGCGTACGTGCGGCTGCGGGACGGCGAGAAGCTGCCCGAGTTCCTGCAGGGCGCGTAGCGCGAAGGACGGACATCCATGCCCATTCGCAAGTTCAAACCGACGACGCCCGGTCAGCGCTTCCAGACCGTGCAGACGTTCGACGAGATCACGGCCACCTCACCGCACCGGCCGCTCACCGAGATCCTCACGAGGACCGGTGGCCGCAACAACCACGGCGAGCTGACGTCGTGGTGGCGCGGCGGCCGGCACAAGCGTCTCTACCGGGTGATCGACTTCAAGCGCGACAAGAAGGACATCCCGGCCACGGTTTCCACGATCGAGTACGACCCGAACAGGTCGGCTCGCATCGCGCTGCTCACCTACGCCGACGGCGAGAAGCGCTACATCCTGCAGCCGATCGGCGTGAAGGTCGGCGACACGTTGCTGGCCGGCGACGCCGTGGACATCCTGCCGGGCAACTGCCTGCCGCTCAAGAACATCCCGCTCGGAACGCTCATCCACAACGTGGAGCTGCGGCCCGGCAAGGGCGGCCAGATTGCGCGCAGCGCCGGCTCGGCCGTGCAGCTCGTGGCCCGCGAGGGCGACTACGCCTCCGTGAAGATGCCGTCGGGCGAGATCCGCAAGATCCTGGTCCAGTGCGTCGCCACCATCGGGCAGGTGGGGAACCTGGACCACGAGAACATCTCGGTCGGCAAGGCAGGCCGCAGCCGCTGGCTGGGCAAGCGGCCGCACGTGCGCGGCGTCGCGATGAACCCGGTGGATCACCCGCTCGGCGGCGGCGAGGGCAAGACGTCCGGCGGACGCCACCCCGTGTCGCCATGGGGTCAGCCCACCAAGGGGTTCAAGACCAGACGCCGCAAGGACACCGATCGCTTCATTGTGCAGAAGAGGACGAAGTAACCGTCATGAGCCGCTCACTGAAGAAGGGTCCGTTCGTCGATACCGCGCTCCTCGAGAAGATCGAGGAGATGAACCGGGTGAACGAAAAGCGCGTGGTCAAGACGTGGTCGCGCCGCTCGACGGTGATTCCCGAGATGGTCGGGCACACGATGGCCGTGCACAACGGGAAGAAGTTCATCCCGGTCTACGTGACCGAGAACATGGTGGGGCACAAGCTCGGCGAGTTCTCGCCCACGCGGTCGTTCAGGGGCCACACCACGAAGACCGAAAAGGCCGCGGCCGCTGCGTCGGCGCCGGCGGCCCCGCCGGCCAAGGGATAGGGATCGAGACATGGCTGTGGAAGCACAAGCAACGGCGCGCGGCGTGCGCACCTCCGCCCAGAAGGCGGGGCTCGTGTGCGATCTGATCCGCAACAAGAGCGTCAACGAGGCGATCGCCATCCTGCAGTTCACGCGCAAGACCATCGCGCGGGACATCGGGAAGGTGCTGCGGTCGGCGGTGGCCAACGTCCAGCAGTCCGAGGGATTCGGCGGGGATATCGAGCGGCTGTTCGTGTCCGCGTGCTACGCCAACCAGGGCCCGTCGCAGAAGCGCGTGCGGCCAGCCCCGATGGGGCGGGCGTATCGCGTCGTGAAGCGCACGGCACACCTGACGGTGAAGGTGGGGGAGCGGCCGCTCAAGATCGCGCGCGTGGCGGCCAAGCCCGCCGGTGACACTACGCCGTCGCGCAAGGCAGCCCGCAAGGCAGCCACTGCGCAGTCGGGCAAGGCAAAGGACTAGAGGTCAGCACAGATGGGTCAGAAGGTTCATCCCTACGGATTCCGGCTCGGCTTCAACAAGACCTGGCGCTCGCGCTGGTTCTCCGGGCGCGACTACCAGAAGCTGCTGCACGAAGACCTGGCGCTGCGCGCCGACCTCAAGAAGCGCTTCGCCCACGCGGGCGTGGCGCGGATCGAGACCGAGCGCGCGGCCAACAAACTGAAGATCGACATCTACACCTCGCGGCCCGGCATCATCATCGGCCGCAAGGGGACGGAGGTCGAGAAGCTGAAGCAGGAGATGCAGAAGCGGACGAGCCGCGAGATCTTCATCAACATCCAGGAGATCCAGAAGCCCGAGCTCGAGGCCCAGCTGATCGGCGAGTCGGTGGCGGCGCAGCTCGAGAAGCGCGTCGCGTTCCGCCGCGCGATGCGCAAGGCGGTCGAGTCGGCGCTCCGGTTCGGCGCCCGCGGCATCAAGGTGCGGGTCTCGGGACGGTTGAACGGCGCAGAGATCGCGCGGTCGGAGTGGTATCTGCACGGCCAGTTGCCGCTGCAGACGCTGCGCGCGGACATCGACTACGGGTTTGCCGAGGCCAGGTACCGACCTACGGCCAGATCGGCGTGAAGGTGTGGCTCTACAAGGGTGAACGGCTGGTGCCGCGCGTGGGCCGCGAAGAGGAGTATCGCGACCGGGCGCCACGGCGGCCGGCTCCGCGTCCCTAGGGCGGCCGTCGAGCAGGGCTGAGCAGAGGTAGCAAGCATGTTGATGCCAAAAAAGGTCAAGTTCCGCAAGCAGCAGCGCGGACGCATGGCCGGCAAGGCGTGGCGCGGATCGGACGTGTCGTTCGGCGACTACGGGCTGAAGGCGCTCGAGCCCGCGTGGATCACCGCGCGGCAGATCGAAGCTGCCCGCGTGGCGATGACCCGCTTCATCAAGCGCGGCGGCAAGATCTGGGTGCGCGTGTTCCCCGACAAGCCGATCACGAAGAAGCCGCTCGAAACCCGAATGGGCAAGGGCAAGGGCGCGCCCGACCAATGGGTGTGCGTGGTGCGGCCGGGCCGGATCATGTTCGAGATGGAAGGCGTGACGTTGGCCGACGCGAAGCGGGCGATGCAGCTGGCGGCGGCCAAGCTGCCCATCAAGACCAGGTTCGCCACCCGCTTCGCGCAGCAGGAGAAGGCGTCATGAAAGTAGGGGAGATTCGCGAGCTGTCGGTGGACGAGCTGCGGGCGCGCGAGCAGGATCTGGGCGACCAGCTGTTCCGGCTGCGCATCCAGAAGTCCATGGGACAGCTCGAGGCGCCGGTCAAGGTCCGCCTGGTGCGGCGGGACCTGGCCAAGGTGAAGACAGTGCTGCGCGAGCGCGAAAACGAGAGCAGGCCGTAGAGCAGAGTGAGAGACACATGAGCGTCAAGTCACAAGTCACGGGAACGGTCGTCAGCGACAAGATGCAGAAGACGGTGGTCGTCGCCGTCGAGCGTCAGGTCCGCCACGGCGTCTACGGCAAGATTCAACGCAAGACGTCCACGTTCGTCGCCCACGACGAGGACGACTCCGCCAAGATGGGCGACACCGTCGCCATCGCCGAGTCGCGGCCGTTGAGCCGCCGCAAGCGGTGGGTGGTGACGCGCGTGGTGACCAAGGCGCCGGTCGTCTAGCGAGCCGGATCGAGAGAGGAAACCACCATGATCCAGATGCGTTCGATCCTCGACGTGGCCGACAACTCGGGTGCCCGGAAGATCTCGGTGATCAACCCGATTGGCGGATCGACCGGACGCTACGCGCGGCTGGGCGACATCGTCACGGCGTCGGTGAAGGAAGCCACGCCCGACGGGACCGTCAAGAAGGGCCAGGTCGTCAAGGCCGTGGTCGTCCGCACGCGCAAGGAGCAGCGCCGGCGCGACGGCAGCTACATCCGGTTCGACCGGAACGCGGCGGTGCTCGTGAACGACCAGAACGAGCCGATCGGCACGCGCGTGTTCGGGCCCGTTGCCCGCGAACTGCGCGAGCGCCGCTTCATGAAGATCATTTCGCTGGCACCGGAGGTTCTGTAGGTCATGGCGAGAGCGCAAGTAGTGATTCGCCGCAACGACAACGTGGTCGTGACGGCGGGCCGGGACCGTGGAAAGCGCGGCCGGGTGCTGAAGGTGCTGCCCGACCGGAACCGGCTGATCGTGGAAGGCGTCAACGTCATCAAGCGGCACACGCGCCCGAACCCGCAGCGCAACATCAAGGGCGGCATCGTGGAGCGCGAGGGCACGCTGCACGCCAGCAACGTCCAGCTGGTGTGCCCGGAGTGCGGCAAGACGACGAGGATCGGCCACCAGCAGCAGGGCGATCGCAAGGTCCGGATCTGCCGCAAGTGCGAGGGAGTGGTGGACAAATGAGTCGCCTGAGAGAGCGGTATCAGAAGGAAGTCGCGCCGGCGCTCAAGAAGGAGTTCGGCTACGGCAACGTGAACGCCGTCCCCAAGATCCAGAAAGTGGTGGTCAACATGGGGCTGGGCGAGGCCACGTCGAACGCGAAGCTGGCCGACGTGGGCGCCGACGAGATCGGCCGCATCACCGGCCAGAAGGCCGTGGTGCGCCGCGCCACCAAGTCGATCGCCCAGTTCAAGCTGCGGCAGGGGATGCCGGTGGGCGCCATGGTCACCCTGCGCGGCGAGCGGATGTGGGAGTTCCTGGACCGGCTGATCAGCATCGCACTGCCCCGCGTCCGCGACTTCCGCGGAGTGTCGCCCAAGGGCTTCGACGGGCGCGGCAACTTCACGATGGGTCTCCGCGATCAGCTGCTCTTCCCGGAGATCGACTACATGAAGGTGGACAAGGCGCGCGGCATGAACGTGTCGGTGGTCACCACGGCCAAGACCGACGAGGAAGCCCGCAAGCTGCTCCAGTTGATGGGCGTGCCCTTCCGCACGAGCTAGCCACGAGCTTCGCATGATGGCTAGCTCTGACAGTGTCTTCTTGGCGCGCTTTGCGCGCCGGGCCGCTATGCGGTCCGACATCGGGATGAATGGTTCGAGGTTCGAGGCCGCATAGCGGCAGAGGCAAGGATCGAGATGGCAACCACGGCAAAGATGGCCCGCGAGGCGAAAACGCTGAAGTTCAAGACCCGGCACCGCAACCGCTGCAAGCTGTGCGGCCGGCCCAGGGCCTTCATGCGCAAGTTCGACATGTGCCGTCTGTGCTTCCGGAAGCTGGCGCTCGAAGGTGATGTGACCGGCGTGACCAAGAGTTCCTGGTAGGCGAGAGAGACAAACATGACCGATCCGATTTCTGACATGCTCACGCGAATCCGCAACGCCGTGTCGGCGCGGCACGCGCGTGTGGACATGCCCGCCAGCAAACTGAAGGCGGAGATCGCGCGCATCCTGCAGGACGAGGGCTTCATCCAGGGCTACCGCCTGGTCGAGGTGCCGGCGGAGAAGCCCGGCCGGGCCGCGCAGCAGTTGATCCGCGTGTTCCTTCGCTACGGCCCCCAGGGCGAGAAGGTGATCACCGGGATCGCACGCATCAGCCGCCCGGGCCGCCGCGTCTACTTCGGCGTGGACGACGTGCCGACCGTGCTCGGCGGCCTCGGCACCAGCATCCTGACGACGTCGCACGGCGTGATGACCGGCCGCGCCGCCAAGAAGGCGGGCGTCGGCGGCGAAGTGCTCTGCAACGTGTGGTAGGCGAGGGCTAGACACATGTCCCGAATTGGAAAGAAGCCGATCGCGCTGCCCAAGGGCGTGACGGTCAACATCGCGGCCGGCGCCGTCGAGGTGAAGGGCCCGAAGGGTTCGCTCACGCAGATGGTGCCCCCCGGCATCCTGTTCGCCAAAGACGGCGAGGCCCTGGTGGCCAGGCTCGAGCGCGAGGAGCCCGGGCTCAAGAAGTTCCACGGCCTGGCCCGGAGCCTCGTGGCCAATGCGGTGACGGGTGTGACCGATGGCTTCAAGAAGGAGCTCGACATCGTCGGCGTGGGCTACCGCGCCGAGGTCAAGGGAGCGCAGGTGCACTTCGCCCTCGGGTATTCGCACCCGGTGGTCTTCGAGGTTCCCAAGGGCATCGACGTCACGGTGGACAAGAACACCCACATCGTCGTGACCGGAGTGGATCGGCAGCTCGTGGGTCAGGTCGCGGCCAACATGCGGCGGCTCCGCAAGCCCGACCCCTACAAGCAGAAGGGCGTGCGCTACACCGGCGAAGTCCTGAAGAAGAAGGTCGGAAAGACCGGGGCCAAGTAGGACCTGGGACGACGGAAGACACTGAGGCGACGATGCGAATCAAGACGAAGGACGACCGGCGAGAGCGGATCAGGTTACCGGATCCGCAAGCGCGTGCAAGGCACCCCCGAGCGCCCACGGCTGACCGTGTTCCGCAGCGTCTCGCACATCTACGTGCAGGTGGTGGACGACGCGAAGGGGCAGACGATTGCCTCGGCCTCCACCGTGGAGCCCACGCTCAAGGGCGCGCTGCCGAAGGAGGCCAAGGGCGGGAACGTGGCCGGCGCCAAGGCCATCGGCAAGGCCATTGCCGAGCGGCTGCTGGAAAAGGGCGTGAAGCAGGTGGTGTTCGATCGAAACGGTTTTCTGTATCACGGGCGCATCAAGGCCGTAGCCGACGCCGCCCGCGAAGCAGGCTTGGAGTTCTGACGTGGCAACGATGAATCGCAACCGCGAGAAGATCGACGGGTCGCAGATGGAGATCAAGGACACCGTGGTGTCCATCAACCGCGTGACCAAGGTGGTCAAGGGCGGCAAGAACCTGAGCTTCAGCGCGCTCGTCGTCGTCGGCGATGGCCACGGGGTGGTGGGCTTCGGCGTGGGCAAGGCCAAGGAGGTGCCCTCCGCGATCAAGAAGGGCATCGAGGCCGCCAAGAAGAACCTGATCCGCGTGCCGCTTGCCGGCACCACGATCCCGCACATGGTCGTGGGCAAGTTCGGGTCGGGCAGTGTGCTGATGAAGCCGGCGCCCGAGGGCACCGGCCTGATTGCCGGCGGCGCCGTGCGCGCGGTGGTGGAGAGCTGTGGCATCCACAACGTGCTGACCAAGTCGCTCGGATCGGCCAACGCGCACAACGTGGTGCGGGCGACGTTTGCCGGTCTGATGGATCTGCGGGACCCGGCGCGGATTGCGCGGATGCGCGGCAAGGAAATGGCCGACCTGGTCGGCGCCTGAAGGACGAGACATGGCGAAGACAGCGCAGAAGAAACAGGCGGCCTTGAAGAGCGCGGCGGGCAAGCGGCTGAAGATCACGCTGCTCAAGAGCACCACCGGGTTCAACAAGACCCAGGCGGCCACGGTGACGGGGATGGGGCTTCGGCGCCTGAACCATTCCGTGGAGCTGCTCGATACTCCCGAGACGCGGGGCATGATTCACAAGGTGCGCCACCTGGTGGCGGTCAGCGAGTAAACCCATGAGTCTGGACAAGCTCAAGCCGCCTTCCGGAGCCACCCATTCCAAGAAACGGGTGGGCCGGGGGCACGGCACCGGACAGGGCACGCAGGCGGGCCGGGGCCACAAGGGCCAGAAGTCGCGCTCGGGATACAAGTTCAAGCGTGGGTTCGAGGGCGGCCAGATGCCGCTGCACCGGCGCATCCCGAAGCGCGGGTTCCACAACCCGTTCCGGGTGGAGTACGCCGTGGTGAACCTGGACACGCTGGCGGAGCGGTTCGACGACGGCGCCGACGTGACGCCCGAGCTGATGCGCTCGAGCGGGCTCGTGCGCGACGCGCGGCTGCCCATCAAGGTGCTGGCGCGCGGCGACGTATCGAAGAAGCTCAGCGTGCGCGCGCACAAGTTCAGCGGCAAGGCGGCAGAGAAGCTGGCCGCGGCCGGTGGCTCGGCGCAGGTGCTGGAGGCGGCAAAGTCGTAGGGACTCGCCATGGATAACGCGCTCAAAAACCTGTTCCAGATCACCGACCTGCGCAACCGCGTGCTGTTCACGCTCGCGATGCTGGGCGTGTATCGCGCGGGCAGCACGATCCCGATGCCGGGCGTGAACTCGCAGGCGCTGAAGATCCTGGCGGACCAGGCCTCGAACACCATGTTCGGGCTCTACAACATGTTCACGGGCGACAACCTGTCGCGGATGACGATCTTCGCGCTGGGGGTGATGCCGTACATCAGCTCGTCGATCATCCTGCAGCTGCTCACCGTGGTGTGGCCCTACCTCGAGCGCATCTCGAAGGAAGGGGAGCTCGGCCGCCGGAAGATCACCCAGTACACGCGCTACCTCACGCTGGTTCTGGCGATCGTGCAGGCGCTCGGCATTGCGGTGTGGCTCGAGCGGTCCGCGGACGTCGGCGGGCTCCCGATCATCTACAGCCCGGGCTGGGGTTTCCGGCTGATGTGCGTCCTGACCCTGACAACCGGCACGATGTTCATCATGTGGCTGGGCGAGCAGATCACCGAGCGCGGCATCGGCAACGGGATGTCGCTCCTGATCTTCGCCGGCATCGTCGCCGGCCTGCCGGCCGCCGTGCTGACCACGCTGGACCAGATGCAGACGGGCCAGATTTCGCTCCTGCGCGTCGTCTTCCTCCTGGTCGTCATGATCGCCGTGGTGGCCGCGATCATCTTCGTCGAGCGCGGCCACCGGCGCATCGCGGTGCAGTACGCCAAGCGCGTGGTGGGCCGCCGCCAATACGGCGGCTCGAGCACGCATATCCCGCTGAAGGTGAACACGGGCGGCGTGATCCCGGTGATCTTCGCGTCGTCGCTGCTGGCGTTCCCGGCCACGCTGGCCACGGTGTTCTCCACGGGCACGTGGATGCGGTCCTTCCTGGACCAGCTGGCCTACGGGATGCCGCTCTACAACCTGCTGTATGTGGCGGGCATCATCTTCTTCGCCTACTTCTACACGGCCATCATCTTCAACCCGGACGACGTGGCCGAGAACATGCGGAAGTACGGCGGGTTCATCCCGGGCATCCGGCCGGGCAAGCGCACGGCCGAGTACATCGACACCATCCTGGGCCGCATCACGCTCGTCGGCGCGGTCTACCTGGCGCTGGTGGCGCTGCTGCCGAACTTCCTGATCAGCGGCTTCCGCGTGGCGCCGATCCCGTTCATCGGCGAGCAGCTGGACGCCGTGCTGCCCCAGTGGTTCACCCAGGGCCTCAACGTGACCTTCTTCTTCGGGGGCACGTCGCTGCTGATTGTCGTGGGCGTGGCCATGGACACCGTGCAGCAGGTGGAGTCGCAGCTCATCATGCGGCACTACGACGGGTTCATGAAGAAGACCCGGATCCGCGGACGTCGAGGGTAGTGGGTCGAAGCCATGGGCTTGAACGTGGTCATGATGGGGCCACCCGGAGCGGGCAAGGGGACTCAGGCGACCCGGTTCGCGAAGGAGCGGGGGGTGCCGAAGATCTCCACCGGCGACATGCTGCGGGAGGGGATCAGGGACCGGAACCCGGTGGCGCTCGAGGCCAAGGCGCGGATGGACCAGGGCGCGCTGGTGGACGACGCGACGATGATCGCCATCGTTCGCGACCGCCTGAGCCGCCCGGACACGAAGGACGGGTTCGTGCTGGACGGGTTCCCGCGGACGGTCGAACAGGCCGAGGCGCTCGACGCGGTGGTGGAAGCGCGGGGCAACGGCCCGCTGGTGATCGTGGACGTGGCGGTGCCCGAGGCGGAGCTGGTGCGGCGGCTGGCGACGCGCCGGATCTGTGAGTCGTGCGGGACGACGCCGGACCCGTCGATTCCAGCCGATGGTGGCTGCGCCGCCTGCGGCGGCAAGCTGGTGCAGCGGATCGACGACGGGGCGCGGGTGGTGATCGAGCGGCTGCGGGTCTACGAGCAGTCCACGCGGCCGGTGCTCGAGTTCTACCGCGGGCGGCCGACGTTCCGCGTGGTGGACGGCGCCCAGTCGCCGGAGCGGGTGGCGCACGATCTGGGCTGCGTGATCGACGAGGCGGCGGGGAACGCCAAGCCGGCGGTGGGGTCGTGAAGCGAGGCGTCCGATGATCGTCTGCCGGTCGCAGAGCGAGATTGCCCGGCTGCGGCGCGCCAACCAGCTGGTGGCGGCCGTGCTGGCGAAGCTGAAGGCGATGGTGGCGCCCGGCGTCACGACGTTGGACATCGACGTCGAGGCCGAGGCGATGGTCCGGGCGGCTGGCGCGGTGCCGGCGTTCAAGGGGTATCACGGCTACCCGGCCACGGTGTGCGCGTCGGTGAACGAGCAGGTGGTGCACGGCATCCCGTCGAAGCGGCCGCTCGTGGGCGGCGACATCGTGTCGATCGACATGGGGGCGGTGCTCGACGGGTTCTACGGCGACTGCGCGGTCACGGTGCCGGTGGGCGACGTCTCGCCCGGCGACGCAGGAGCTGCTGCGGGTGACCGAGGAGTCGCTGTTCCGGGGCATCGACGCGGTGAGGCCGGGCGCGCGGGTCTCCGACATCGGCGCCGCCGTGCAGCGGCACGTCGAGGCGGCGGGTTTTTCGGTGGTGCGGGAGTTCGTGGGGCACGGCATCGGCACGGCGCTGCACGAGGAGCCGCAGATGCGAACTACGGGCCGCCGGGCAAGGGGCCGCGGCTGGCCGAGGGCATGGTGCTGGCCATCGAGCCGATGGTGAACGCCGGCGGACCCGAGGTGCAGGTCCTGGCGGACGGCTGGACGGCGGTGGCGCGCGACGGGAGCCTGTCGGCGCACTTCGAGCACACCGTGGTGGTGACGCGCGAGGGCTGCGAAATCCTGACGCTGCTGGCGGACGACAGCGAGCGCGCCAGGCAGCTGATGGGCGCGGCCGTCAGGATGTGACGGGCCGAGGCGAGGCGGAAGGCGTGGTGACGGCGCAGCTGCCGAGCGGGTTGTACGACGTGGACGTGGACGGCCATCGGGTGACCGCGCACGCCGGCAGCGGGCTGGACCGCAACTTCGTCCGGCTGCTGGTCGGGGATCGAGTGGTGGTCGAGCTGTCGCCGCGGGACCTGACGCGCGGCCGGATCGTTCGGAAGGTCTGAAGGGAAAGGACGAGATGAAAGTACGAGCGTCGGTGAGGCGGATTTGTGACAAGTGCAAGGTGGTGCGGCGGAAGGGCGTGGTCCGCGTCATCTGCAGCAACGCCAAGCACAAGCAGAGGCAGGGGTAATCGCATGGCACGTATCGCAGGCGTCGACTTGCCGCGCACCAAGCGCGTCGAAATCGGCCTCACCTACATCTACGGCATCGGGCGCAAGCGCTCGAACGACGTTCTCGGCGCGGCCGGCGTCAGCCCTGATATCCGCGTCAAGGACCTGTCCGAGGAGGACGTGCGCAAGATCAGCCGCGTGCTCGAGGACGTCGGCGGGGTGGAGGGCGACCTGCGCAAGGAGATCTCGCTCAACATCAAGCGCCTGATGGAGATCGGCTGCTACCGGGGACTGCGGCATCGCCGCAACCTGCCGGCGCGCGGCCAGCGCACCAAGACCAATGCCCGCACCCGGAAGGGTCCGCGGAAGGGCGCTATCGCCAAGAAGAAGACGGTGTAAGGACGACACATGGCCAAGAGCGACGCAACCTCACCCGAAAAAGCCGACGGCGGAAAGAAGGCCCCTCGCAAGACCTTCAAGAAGCGCGGCGAGAAGCGCGTGGTGCACCACGGCTTCGTGCACGTGCACGCCTCGTTCAACAACACGCACATCACGATCACCGACACCGAGGGCAACGTGATCGCGTGGTCGAGCGCGGGCGGCATCGGCTTCAAGGGGTCGCGCAAGGGCACGCCGTTTGCCGCCACGCAGGCGGCGATGACGGCGGGCAACGCCGCCAAGGCCTACGGGCTGCGGTCGGTGGAGGTGAAGGTCAAGGGACCGGGGTCGGGCCGCGAGTCGGCGATTCGCGCCCTGCAGACGGTGGGTATCGAGGTGAAGTCCATCCGGGACATCACGCCGATTCCCCACAACGGCTGCCGTCCGACCAAGCGGCGCCGCGTATGAGATTTGCGCTTGCCGGGGCCGCGCGCGGCCCCGTGGGACGCGAGGTTACCAACCGTCGATTCGAGAAGGATTGCTGAATGGCTCGTTACATTGGTCCCGTCTGCCGGCTGTGCCGCCGCGAGGGCATGAAGCTGTTTCTCAAGGGCGAGCGCTGCTACACGGAGAAGTGCGCCATCGAGAAGCGCAACTTCGCGCCCGGCCAGCACGGCCGCACGCGAAAGGCTAAGCTGCAGGGCTACGGCATCCAGCTGCGCGAGAAGCAGAAGGTCAAGCGCATCTACGGCGTGCTGGAGGACCAGTTCCGGCGCTACTTCGAGCAGGCGGAGCGCACCCGCGGCATCACCGGCGTGACGCTGCTGCAGCTGCTCGAGCGCCGGCTCGACAACGTCGCCTATCGCCTCGGGTTCGCGACCTCGCGGCCGCAGGCGCGCCAGCTGGTGCGGCACGGCCACTTCACGGTCAACGGCCGCAAGGTGGACATCCCGTCGTTCTCGGTCAAGGTCGGCGACGTGGTGACGCTGCGCGAGGGCAGCCAGAAGAACGCGGCGGTGGTGCACGCGATGGAAGAGGTGAAGGGACGCGGGATGCCGGAGTGGATGTCGTTCGACGCCGCGGCGATGTCGGCCAAGGTGTCGTCGATCCCGACCCGCGAGCAGATCAACTTGCCAGTGCAGGAACAGCTGATCGTCGAGTTGTATTCGAAGTAGGTGGGTTAATCGCATCCGCCGGCCCGCAGCCTTCAGACCTGCGGCGAGAGGCCGGCGGACTCATCATGCAGGTCTGGAGGCCGGAGCTGCCGGCCCGAGCGAAAGGAAAAGGGTAGCGTATGTTGTGGAGAGGCTTTCAGCGTCCGAAGCGGCTGGAGTTTGAACGGGAAACGTTGACCGACCGGTTCGGGCGGTTCTACGCCCAGCCGTTCGAGCGCGGATTCGGGACGACGATCGGCAACGCGCTGCGGCGCGTGCTGTTGTCCTCGATCGAGGGCGCGGCGATCACCGCCGTGAAGATCGACGGCGTGCTGCATGAGTTCTCGCCGATTCCCGGCGTGGTCGAGGATGCCACCGACATCATCCTCAACCTCAAGCAGATCCCGCTCAAGCTGCACACCGATCAGACCAAGACGCTGACGCTGCGCGTGGAGAAGCCCGGCATCGTGACGGCCAAGGACATCGAGGGGGACGCCGGCGTCGAGATCCTGGAGCCGGACGCGCACATCGCCACGGTGTCCGAGGGCGGCAAGCTCCACATGGAGCTGCGCATGAAGCGCGGCCGCGGGTACGTGTCGGCCGACAAGAACTTCGACGAGGACCTGGGCATCGGCTGGATTCCGGTGGACTCGGTCCACTCGCCGGTCAAGAAAGTGAACTACCTGGTCGAGGCGGCCCGTCTGGGACAGACGACCGACTACGACAAGCTGACGATCGACGTCTGGACGAATGGATCGGTGACCGCCAGCGACGCCGTGTCGCTCGCGGCGAAGCTGATTCGCGATCATCTGAACATCTTCATCAACCTCGACGAGACTGGCGACCAGGTACAGGAGGCACAGGCCGACGCGCCGCGCGCCGGAGTGGCCAACGAGCACCTGGACAAGAGCGTCGAAGAGCTGGAGCTGTCGGTGCGGTCGTACAACTGCCTCAAGAACGCGAACATCAGGACGATTCGCGAGCTGGTGCAGAAGACCGAGGCCGACATGCTGAAGACCAAGAACTTCGGCCGCAAGTCGCTGAACGAGATCAAGGACATCCTGCAGACGATGGGCCTGGGCCTGGGCATGCGCCTCGACCAGCCCGGTGCGTAGCTGGGTTTGGGGCCTGCGCGCAGGCGATAGAGCACGGATATGAGACACAACGTTGCACACCGGAAGCTCGGGCGGGTCACCGAGCATCGCCTGGCGATGATCAGGAACCAGGCGATCGCACTCTTGCGCCACGAGCGTATCGAGACCACGCTGCCGAAGGCGAAGGAGCTGCGGCCGTTCGTCGAGCGGCTGATCACCATCGCCAAACGGGGCGTGGCGGCCGCCGAGGCCAAGGGGAAGACGCTGACCGCTCGGCGGCAGGTGCTGGCCGAGATCCCCGACGTCGAAGTGGTGGGGAAGCTGTTCAGCACGATCGCGCCGCGTTTCGCCGAGCGCCCCGGCGGCTACACGCGCATCCTTCGCGTGGGGTTCCGGCGGGGAGACGGCGCCGAGGTGGCGCAGGTCGAGCTCGTGGGCAGCGAATGGGTGGCCCCGGTTGCTCCGTCCGAGGACGGTGGGTCCGGAGAGTCTCCCAAGAAGACCAAGGGTGTGGGCGAGCGCCTGAAGCAGGTGGCGCGGCGCATCCGCGGCGAGCAGCAGGACGGCGGGGGATCGAAGGGCCGCGCCGGCGGGCAGACGAAGGGTGGAGCCCGACAGACGTCGACTCCGCGGAAGGCTGGAGGATCGTAGGGCTTCAGGCTCCGGGCTCCAGGCTCCAGGCCTCGAAAACGACACGGGCCGGGCTTTCGCCCGGCCCGTTGTACGTACTCGCACGCGCCGATACCTAGTCTGATGTCCAGATCTCAAAAGCAGGCCATCATCACCCTGCTCCTGCTCTCGAGCGTGGCCTTTCTGGTGGTCACGTTGAGACCGAAAGGCACAACCTTACCGGCGGTGGCGACACCGCGCTCCTTTCGCACGCACAGGTTCATCAGCGAGCGGGCGTCCGCCCCAGAGGTGACGCTGCCGTGGCGCCTGTCCACGGTTGACGCCGTTGCGCAGATTCATGTTCTGGCGAAGCCTAGTGTGCGAGCCGTGGATACGACCCAGCGGCTACGCAGAAAGTTTCCAGGCGTGAATCTCGAACACCGGCCCGTCTTCCCGGTGACTGAGTGGACCGTTCACGTGGTCGAGGCTCTGAAGCCGCATGCCAAAGTGCAGACAGGAGCGACGATCAGGGTTGGCGCATTTGGCGGGCGCGCGATTTTCGAGGATCGAGAGCTTCTGGCCGACGCTCCCGCATTCGAGCTGCTGGCGGACGAGTTCTACCTGATCTTCCTGACATTTGATGATCAGCTCGACATGTTCGTCAGCACCGAGTTCGACGTTTTCAACGTGAACGGGCCGCAGGCGCGTGCAGCCGGATCGCGGGCGCTCGAAACACCCTACGGCAAGGAGCTCGTGGGCCGAGACTCTAAAGAGGCAATCAGCGCGGTCCGCGTGGCCCTGCGTCGATAGCGAGCAGCGGCCGTACGCACAACGGGCCGGGCGAGAGCCCGGCCCGTTCAGGCCTAGAGCCCGAAGCCTGGAGCCGGGAGCCCCTCTAGCTGGCTTCTTCCAGGGCGTCTCCGCTTCTCGCCGCCTTCGCCGTGGCGATGATCTTGGCCTGCGCCGAGTGGGGCACTTCCTCGTAATGCGAGTACTCCATGTGGTACGACCCGCGGCCGCCGGTGGCTGACGTGAGGTGCTGCTCGTAAGTCAGCATCTCGGCCATCGGCACCTGGGCCTTGATCACGGTGTTGTGTCCGCGCGTGTCCATTCCCGAGATGCGCCCGCGGCGGCCGTTCAGGTCGCCCATCAGATCACCGGCGAAGTCGCTGGGCGCGTGGACCTCGACATTCATAACCGGTTCCAGGATGGTGGGCCGGGCGCGGGTCATCGCATCCTTGAAGGCCAGCGAGCCGGCCATCTTGAACGAGAGCTCGTTCGAGTCCACCTGGTGGTACGACCCGTCGAAGACGGTCGCCTTGAAGTCCACCATCGGGAAGCCGGCCAGATAGCCGCGCATCCGCGCGTCCTGGATCCCCTTCTCGACCGCTGGGACGTACTGCCGCGGGATCGCGCCGCCAAAAATGTCGTCCTCGAACTGGAAGTCGCTGCCACGCGGCAACGGCTCCACGCGGATCTTGCAATCGCCGAACTGGCCGTGCCCGCCCGTCTGCTTCTTGTGGCGGCCGTGGGCCTCGGTGGCCGCCGTGATCGTCTCCCGGTAGGGGATCCGCGGCGGCTTGAGGAGAACCTCCACGCCGAACCGGCGCTTCAGCTTCGCCACGGTGACCTCGATGTGTAGCTGCCCCTGGCCGGCGAGCAGCAGCTCGTGGGTCTGCGGATCGCGCGTGTAGGCGATCGTCGGATCCTCCTCCTGCAGCCGGTGCATCGACGTGCTGATTTTGTCCTCGTCGCCGCGGCTCTTCGGCTCGATGGCGTAGGACAGGACGGGCTCGGGGAACGTGATCGGGGCGACGCGGGTGGCGACGTTCGCTTCGGCCAGCACGTCGTTGGTCCGTGTGTCCTTCAGCTTGGCGACGGCGCCCAGGTCTCCCGCGCGCAACTCCTGGACGTGCACCTGGTTCTTCCCCTGGAGCGCCAGCAGGTGGCCGAGCCGCTCCGACGAGTCGCGCGTCGCGTTGTGCACCGTGGTGTCGGACTTGAGCGTGCCGTTCACGACACGGAGCATCGTGATGCGGCCCGCAAAGGGGTCCGCGATGGTCTTCCAGACGAACGCGGTGTGGGGCGCGTTGTCGGCCGGCGTCACCGCCAGCTCCGAACCGTCCTTCCCGGCCGCGGCGAACGGCCTGTCGAGCGGCGACGGAACGTAGCGGACCAGCGCGTCGAGCAGTGGCTGCACGCCGATGACCTGGGACCCCGATGCGCAGACGAGCGGGAAGATGCGCGCGGCGCTGGTCGCGTTGCGCAAGCCCGTCTCCAGCTGCTCCTGGGACAGCGTGCCCTCCGCGAAGAACGCCTCCATCAGGGCTTCGTCAGCCTCCGCGACCATCTCCACCAGCGCCGTCCGCGCGGCTTCGGCGGCCGCCATCATGTCGGCGGGAATATCGCCCTCGGTCATCGCGCCGCTGCCGTTGTCGGCGAATGTCAGCGCGCGCATCCGCACCAGGTCCACGACACCCTTGAAGCGCTTTTCCTCGCCGATCGGCAGCTGGATGGGGATGATCTCGCGCGCGCAGTCGCGGTGCAGCGAGGCGAGAGAGCGCTCCAGGCTGCCGCGCTCGCGATCGAGCCGGCTGAGCACGACGATGCGCGGCAGGTTGGCGGCGGCCGCGTCCGCCCAGAGCTTCTCGGTCTGCACTTCGACGCCGTGCACCGAGTCCACCACCACGGCGGCGGCCTCCACTACGCGCAGCGCCGAGCGCGCGTCGGTGAGGAAGTTGGCCATGCCGGGGGTGTCGATGATGTTGATCTTCGTCTTGAGCCACTCGGCGTGCGCGAGGCTCGAGGAGAGGGAATGCTTGCGCGCGATCGCTTCTTCGTCGAAGTCGGTGACCGTGGTGCCGTCATCCACCCGACCCAACCGGTTGACGGCGCCGGCAGCGAACAACATGGCCGCGATGAGTTGTGTCTTCCCGCACCCGCTGTGCCCGACGATGGCCACGTTTCTGATGGTGCCGGCGTCGTAGACCTTCATAAGGAGTATCCCCTCCTGGCGCGCCGTCCTGGGCGGGCGTGGGCTAGCTCCGCTCGCCGATGGGCAGACCGGACCGGGATCATAGTCGCCGTCGGCGGGGGGTGCAAGAGTTCCCCGCCCGGCGCATGGCGCGGCCCCCGCGCACCGTCGGGATCATGCTGGATCAGACAAATCAGGATCCGCGGACATCTGTGGGAACAAATGTGTAGGCTCTCCGAGCGGCGACCGTATGCCTCGACGGGTCGCGATTCGAGAGGGACGCGAGGGCGGGCCGAACCGGCTCCGAACGCCCTCGCCGCCCCTGGCGTACTTCGACAGGAATGATCGTTGAATGAGCCAATCACACAAATATGTCCATCATGGCGTCAGGGTCGCCCAGCCCAGAATCGGCGAGTTTGCTGAGAAAAACGGTCAGTTCGTCCCGCTCAGCTCGGCTGGAAGCTGGCTCCCTTCTTGCTCAACTGCCGACAAGGCTCCGTTCGCTATCGTCCGCGCCCGTGCGGCCGGCGAAACGGCATGGCGAGGTGATCGAATGAATCAGGCAGATACCGCGTGGATGTTGATGTCGACGGCCCTAGTGCTGCTGATGACGCCGGCGCTGGCGTTCTTCTACGGAGGCCTCGTTCGCTCGAAGAACGTGCTCAACACGATGATGATGAGCTTCGTGTCGCTCGGCGTCGTCGGCGTGCTGTGGGCGCTGGTGGGCTATTCGCTGGCCTTCTCCGGGTCGGGCGCCTGGCTCGGAGACCTCGCCTTCGCCGGCCTGAACGGCGTCGGGTTGGAGGCCAAGGGCACGATTCCCCACGTCCTCTTCATGGGTTTCCAGGGCACCTTCGCCATCATCACCGCGGCGCTGATTTCGGGCGCCATCGTCGAGCGCATGCGCTTCTCGGCGTACGTCGCCTTCATCGCGCTGTGGGCGCTGGCGGTCTACAGCCCGGTCGCTCACTGGGTGTGGGGCGGCGGCTGGCTGGCGCAGTTGGGAGCCTTGGACTTCGCCGGCGGCACGGTGGTGCACGTCAACGCAGCGGCGGCCGCGTTCGCGGCGGCCATGGTGGTGGGCAAGCGAACCGGCTACGGCCAGTCAGCCATCCTGCCGCACAACGTGCCGTTCGTCCTGCTGGGCGCGGGCCTGCTGTGGTTCGGCTGGTTCGGCTTCAACGCCGGAAGCGCGCTGGCGGCGAGCCCGCAAGCCGGCCTGGCGTTCATTACAACCATGCTCGCGCCGGCCGCCACGCTCGTTGTGTGGGCCGGGCTCGACGCCTTCCGCACGGGCAAGCCGACCGCCGTCGGGTGCGCCACGGCCATCGTCGTCGGGCTGGTAGCCATCACGCCGGCCGCTGGCCTCATTAGCCCGATCAACGCGCTGCTGCTGGGGGCTATCGCGGCGGTCCCGAGCTACGCCGCGCTGACGATCCGCGCGAAGACGTCGCTCGACGATTCGCTCGACGTGATCGCCGCGCACGGCGTCGGCGGCACTGTCGGCGCGCTGCTGACCGGTGTGTTCGCGGAGAAGAGCCTCAACGGCCTGGCCGACGGCGCGATGTATGGCAACCCCGGGCAGCTCCTGGTGCAGGGTGCCGCGGTGCTGGCCACGATGCTCTACAGCGGCCTGGCCAGCTTCGTGCTGCTGAAGGCCATTTCGCTCGTGGTGCCGCTGCGGGCCGACAACGAGGCCGAGGCGGAAGGCATCGACATCTCGGCGCACGGTGAGGAGGCGTACTCGCACACCGGCGGCTCCGAGGAGATCGCGGCCGCGACTGCGGTGCCGGCGTCCTCGCCCGTGCTGTCGCCGGCGCGCGCCGAGCTGTGATCGAAGGGATGGTGTGGGGTCCAGCCGGCCCCTGAGTCGGAGGTGCAGCGCAGGAACACGAGTCGGCGCCAGCAAGCCTGAAGCGTCCGTGGGCGGGCCACCACAGTGGTGGCTCGCTCGTCCAATGATGGGTACAAACCCTTGAGCCGAGTACTCTAAAGTGGCTCGCGGGGTGGCGCCCATTCCGGGGCGCACGGGGCCCGAGGACGCCGATGACTCAACGACCGTCGATACACGGCCATCGCCAGTGGTTGATCGCGGGCGTGCTCGCAGGATGCCTCTGGCCGGCCGGAGCGCGAGCGCAGTCCAGTTCCGATTGGCCGGTCACTCTGTCGGCCAGCTTCGACGTGGCCAACGCGTATGTGCTTCGCGGCATCAACCAGGACGACACAGGCGTGATCATGTGGCCGGCCGCGGACCTTGGCGTGGTGGTGAAGGGAGGAGACTCGAGCGGGACGGGCCGGATGACCCTGAACGTCGGCACGTGGAACAGCCTCCACACGGGTGCCGCCGGTCTGGACGGCCTCGGCAAGTTGTGGTACCGAGTCCGATTTCTACGCGACGTTCGGCGTCGGTGTCGGGGGCGGGCTGAAGGTCAGTGCGGGCTATGTGGGGCGTACCAGCCCGAACGATGCGTTTCCCAGCATGACCGAGCTGGCGTTCACGGTGGGCGCGCCGGCGTATTGGGTGGCCCCGTACGCGCTCGTGGTCGTGGAGTTGCAAGGCCAGTTGGACGGCGGCCGCGAGAAGGGCCAGTATCTCGAGTTGGGCGCGCGGCCCACGTTCGGGCAGGGTGTTACGTTGGCGGTTCCGGTCAAGGTAGGTTTGAGCCTGGGGGACTACTACGAAGGACTGCGTGGGGATGAACGTTTCGGCTTCTTCAGTGTGGGTGGCATCGCCACGCTACCGCTCTCGAGCGGGGGGCGCTGGAATCTGCACGGAGGAGCGGAGTACATCCGGCTCGGCGACCGCAACCAGCTGGTGCTCGGCAAGGAACATCAGGTCGTCGTGTCGGGCGGCATCGGTCTCCGGTACCTGACGTCATCCACGCCGCCCAGGGTGCGGCCTCATGACCGGACCGGGGGCCGCCAGCCCGGCCGCGGTGACGGCCCTTCAGGGGGCCCGGGCCGAGCTTCGCGCCGACATCAAGCGGGGCACGGGCGGCCGCAATTCGCTGGAACGCTACTCCGACCGCGTGGACGCGCTGTTGCGGCGGCTTGTCACAGAGGCGCCGCCGGCCTGGGTGCCCCGTGGCCGTCGTCGCGATTGGCGGCTACGGCCGCCGTCATCTCTGCCTGCACTCCGACCTGGACCTTCTGGTGCTGTTCGGCGGCCGCATCGGCGAAGGCGAAGAGGCCTTCTTGCGCGCGCTGCTGCACCCGCTCTGGGACGCGGGTGTGGTGGTGGGGCATCAGGTCCGCGAACTCGACGACTTCGACACGCTGGAGCGCGACAACCCCGAGTTCCTGCTCGCGCTGGTGGATGCCCGGCACGTTGCCGGGTCCCGTGAGCTGTTCGACCGCTGGCACGACAGCTTCCACGACGCCACTGCCCACGCGGTGATCATCGACTCCTTGTACCAGCTGGCCGACGAGCGCCACGCGCCCTTCAACGGCACCCTGTATCAGCTGGAGCCCGATGTGAAGGACGCCCCGGGCGCGCTGCGCGACGTGGCCGCGACCCGCACGGTCGCCCAGCTGACCGATCCGGCGCTGCTGCGCAAGGGCCCCACGGAGGCGGCGCGCTTCGACGACGCCGAAGACTTCCTGCTCCGGCTGCGGTCGGCGCTGCACGCGGCGACTTCGCGGAACCAGAACACGCTGGGCCACGAGTGGCAGGAACAGATCGCCGATCTGATGGGCTACCCGGGCATCGAGCCGCGCCAGCGCGTCGAGCGGCTGATGAGCGATTACTTCCGCCACGCGCGTGTGGTGGACCGTGCGTTCGGCTGGGTCCGCCGCACTGCACCCCGGCCGGTCGGGCCCAACCTGGGGCTCTCGCGCGACGGAGTGGGCTTCCTGGATCCGGTGCTGGCGGCGCGCACGCCCGCCGCGTGGGTGGGAGCCTTCGAGACGGCGGTGGCGCAGTCCACCGCGGTCTCCGAGGAGGCGCTCTCGCTGATCCAGCAGCAACTGGACCGCTACCGCGCCGACGATTTCTTCCCGGAGCCGGCCGAGCGCGCGGCGCTGCTGCGGTTTCTGCGCCCGGCTCCCGGACTGTACGACCGGCTGTCCGAGATGCACGACTGCGGTCTCCTGGGACGCATATTCCCGGAGTTCCAGGCGATCTCGTGGCGAGTCGTGCGCGACTTCTACCACAAGTACACCGTGGACGAGCACACGCTGCTGACGGTGCGGAATCTCGAGCGGCTGGCCGCTACCGATCGGCCCGAGCGTCAGCGGTTCCGCAACGTGCTGAACGAGCTCGAGGCCCCCGAGTGGGTGGTGCTGGCGCTTCTCTTCCACGACGTGGGCAAGTGGCGCGACGACGACCACGAGGTCGAAAGCGAGCGGATGGCCGAGGGCGTGCTGGCCAGGCTGCAGGTGTCGCAGGAGGCGCGGGAAGCGGTCCTGTTCCTGATCCGGAACCACTTGAAGATGTCGCTCGTGGCCTTCCGGCGCGATACGGAAGATCCCGATATCGTGCGCGACTTCGCCGCGTTCATCGGCACCGAGAGCCGCTTGAAGATGCTGTGCCTGATGACGCTGGCCGACGTGCAGGCGGTGAGCCCCGACACGCTCACACCGTGGAAGGAAGAGCTGCTGTGGCGGCTCTACGTGGACACCTACAACCACCTGACGCAACGGTACGGCGACGAGCGGATCGAGTCGGACCAGGCCGAGCTGGACGGCCTGACCTCAGCGCGGCCGTCCGACGTGTCCAAGCACGAGCTGTCGCAGTTCCTCGAGGGCCTGCCGCGGCGCTACCTGCAGCTCTTCACCTCCGACGCGATCTACCGGCACGTGCGGCTGGCGCGCGATCTCAAGGCCGACGACGTCCACGTGTCGCTGGACCAGACCGAGTCCGGCGTGTGGACGCTCGCGGTCGTGACGCGGGATCGCCCGGCGCTCTTCTCGAGCATCTGCGGCGTGCTGTCGTCGTTCGGCATGAACATCATCCGCGGCCACGCGTTCACCAGCCTGAACGGCCTGGTGCTGGACGTCTTCCAGTTCATGGACGACGAGCGGTTCCTGGCGCTGAATCCCGACGGACGCGACCGCCTGGCCGCGTGTTCTCGAAGACGCCGTGGCCGGCCGCGTGGACGTGGCCGCGCGTCTGCACGGCCGCGAACGGGGCATCCTGCAGCCGAAGGGCACGGCCCGCTTCCCGCCCGTGGTCCGCGCCGACAACGCGGCGTCGAGCCGCTACACGATTCTCGACATCGTGGCTACCAACGCCGTGGGGCTGCTGTACCGCATCAGCCGCGTGATTGCGGCGCACCACTGCGACGTGGACCTGGTCCTCATCGCCACCGAGGGCGAGAAGGCCATCGACGTATTCCACCTAACGACGGGTGGGGTCAAACTGACCGAGGCGGAGCAACTGGCGCTGACCGCCGATCTGCAACGCACCCTGGAGGAGACTCGATGAAACTGATCAAGAGCATTGTCCGCCCGAACAAGGTCGACGAGGTCAAGGACGCGCTGGCCAAGCTGAACATCGCCGGAATGACCGTGACCGAGGTGCGCGGCCACGGCAAGCAGAAGGGCCACACCGCGATCTACCGCGGCAAGGAATACAACGTCAGCCTGCTGCCGAAGATGGAGATCGAGGTGGTGGTGGCGGACGCGGTGGCCGACGACGTCGTCAAGGCCATCGTCACGGCGGCGCGGACCGGCGAGATCGGCGACGGCCGCGTGTTCGTGCTGCCGGTGCTCGAGAGCTACAAGATCCGGACGGGCGAGAAAGACGTCTAGACGGGGGCTGCGCGCGGCTCCCGTGGGCTCCAGGCCGCCGGGCCGTATACTCGTGGCGCAGCGCCTCGATGGGGTCGAGGCGCGAGGCTCGGACCGCGGGCACCATCCCGAAGAAGATCCCGACGCCGGCCGAGAAGCCCAGGCCGATCGCGAACGACCACCAGGGCAGGGAGATCGGGAAGCCGGTGAGCGAGCGTGACGGTGACGCCGATGGCGCTGCCCCACAGGATGCCGAGCACGCCGCCGATCGAGGTCAGCACGGCCGCCTCCATCAGGAACTGAAACAGCATCTCCTGCCGGCGCGCGCCGAGCGCCTTGCGCACGCCGATCTCCCGCGTCCGCTCGGTGACCGAGATCATCATGATCGCCATCACGCCGATCCCGCCCACCATCAGCGCGATCGACGAGATGACGACGAGCGCCAGGAACGTGGCGCTGCTGATCTGATCCCACACCCGCAGGATGGCGTCCTGCGTCGCCAGATCGAAGTCGTTGGGCTCGTCCAGCTTCAGCCCGTGCCGGATGCGCATGATCTGCTCCACCTCCTGCAGCGCCTGCTCGCGCGTGGCGTTGGGGTAGGGCACGACCATGATGGTGGCGCTGTTCTGCCCTGGAGGGCCGCGGCGATTGGTCGCGTCGGAGGCGAAGATCACCTCGTGTGTCGTCGTGGGGATCACGACCATGCCGTCCTGGTCGTTGCCGAACCCGCCGACCGAAGGCCGCTTCGTCATCACGCCGATGACCGTATGCTCGATGGCGCCGATCCGCACCTTCTTGCCGATGGGATCGATGCCCGACTTGGCGAAGAGCGCCTGGTAAGCCGTGTCGCCGATCACCACCACGCGCCGGCGGTGCAGCACCTCCGGCTCGGTGAAGAAGCGCCCGAGGCTCAGCGTCGCGAAGTTTGCCGAGGCGAACTCCTCGGTGGCGCCGACGATCGCCTGTTGGCTGGTCCGGTCGCCGCGGTAGTACAGCCGCTCGGTGGTTTGCGTGATGCCGGTACCGAGCATCACGTCCACGATGTCGATCGACGGAGCCAGTTTCTCGATGGCCTTGGCGTCCTCCATCGTCAGGTTCGGCCGCCGCAGGATCTCGGAGAACTCGACGCCGCTCGAGATGCTGAGGATGCTGACCTTGCTGACGAAGATGGTGCTGGGCCCCAGCGCGCGGACCTGGTCGCGCAGGGATTCGTCGAAGCCGCGGATGAGCGACGTCATCCCCACGATCGCCGTGATGCCAATCACGACGCCCAGGATGGTCAACGCCGAGCGCAGCTTGTTGGTGCGCAGCGTGTCGAGCGCCATCCCCACGACTTCGCCGGCCAGCGATCTCATTCACGGCGCAGCGCCTCGATGGGATCCAGGCTGGCGGCCCGCGACGCCGGGTAGAGGCCGAAGAAGAGCCCCACGCCGGCCGTGATGCCCAGGCCCAGGATGACCGACCACGGCTCGAGGCGCGCAGGCAGTGGCGTGACGGCCGAGATCGTCAGCGCAGCCATCGACCCCAGCGTCAGCCCGACGATGCCGCCGAAGATCGAGAGCGTGATCGACTCCGTGAGGACCTGCGACATGATGTCGGCCCGGCGCGCGCCGAGCGCCTTGCGCAAGCCGATTTCGCGGGTGCGTTCGCTCACGACCATCAGCATGATGTTCATGATCACGATGCCGCCCACGACGAGCGACAGCGCCACCACGCCGACCAGCACGGCGAAGATGCCCCTCGTCGCTTGGGTGTACAGGTCGAGAAACGTGTCGGACGTGAACATCCCGAAGTTGTCGTCCGCGCCGGGGTCGAGCCGCCGGGCGACGCGGAGCGCCACGGTGGCGTCGTCCTTGGCGGCCTGGATCTCCTCCGGACTCCGCGGCTTGACCAAGATCTGAAGGGACTGGCGCGCCCCGAAAAGCTTCCGGTAGGCGCTCAACGGGATGATGACGAACGAATCCTGCGAGTTGCCGAAGAACGAGCCCTTCTTCTCGCTGATGCCGACGACGCGGAAGGGCAGCCCGGCCACGCGGACCGTCTTCTCGAGCGGGTCGGTCTGCCCGAAAAGCTCGTCGGCAACGTCCCAGCCGATGACCACCACCGGCCGCCCGCGCTCGACCTCCACCGGGCTCATCAGCCGCCCGCGCTCCGCGTTAAAGCTCGTGAACCGGCCGTAGTCGCTGGTGACGCCCTGCACCTGGACGTCAATCTCCTCGGTGCGGTAAGAGACGGTGGCGCCGCGCTGCGCCTGCGCCATCACCGCGCCGATGCGGTCGCTGTAGCCGCGGATCTCCGCCGCCTCGTCGAGCGTCAACAGCGGGTTGTTGCGTGTGCGCTCCTCGTCGTCCTCGCTGCGGAGGGGGGGCAGGCGCTGAATCGTGAACGAATCGGCGCCGACGTCGCTGACGATGGCGGTCGAGACCATCGCGTTCATGCCCTGGATCAGCGTCACCACCGTCACGATCGACGTGACGGCGACGACATTGCCCAGCACGGTCATGAACGAGCGAAGCTTGTTCGCCCAGATGGCCTGCAGCGCGATGCGGACCGACTCGTAAATCGGACCCATGGGGAATGATAGCCGCCGGTCCAGGGCTACGGCGACGCGGCCGGCCGGGCGGCATTGGCCTGCACGCGCACTTCCTGCCCGTCGGCCAGCTCGCGCACCGACGCGAACGGCCCCGTGATCACCCGGTCCGCCGCCTTCAGGCCCGACAGCACCTCGAAGTACTGCTCGCCGGCCACTCCGATTTTGACGGGCGTGAACATGGCCCGCTGACCCTGGAACAGGAAGACGCCCTCCGTTTCCTTCCGTTCGTGGCCCGGAGGCGGCTCGGCCGGTGCCTGCCGGGGCGGAGCCTCGCGCGAGTACCGCTTGCGGGGCGGCGGCGGTGGTTCACGGACCAGCTCGCCCGCCGGATTGAACAGCATCTCGCGCACCGTGAGGGCCTGGATCGGCACGGCGACGACGTTCTTCCGCGTGTCCGTCGTGATCTCTGCTGTGCACGTGAAGCCGGGGCGCACGTCGGGCACCTTGTCCTCGATGGTGATGACTACGGTGAACGTCGTGGCCTGACGCTGGCCGGTCGTCTGCGTCGAGGTCTGCGTGGGGCTGTTGCCGATTTCGGTCACGCGGCCCTTGAACTCCCGGTCGGGCACGGCGTCGATCGTCACCGTGGCCAGCTGGCCCAGCTGGACGTTCGGGATGTCGGTCTCGTCCACCTCGACTTCGGCCTCGAGCACCGACATGTCGGCGATCGTCAGCAGCACGGTGCCGGCATTGTTCATCGTGCCGACGACGGCCGTTTCGCCCTCTTCGATGTTCCGGCGGGTGACCAGGCCGTCCATCGGCGACGAGATGATCACCTGGTTCAGGTTGTACTTGGTCGTGGCCAGGCTGGCCTGCTCCTGCTTGATCTGCTGTTCGCGCGTCTGGATGTCCTGTATCCGTGCCCGCAGATCCGCCTCGCGAATCGTGAGCTCGTTCTGCGCGCGCTCCAGCGTCTCCCTGGTCGTGAGCTCGTCCTTCCACAGCGCTTCCTGGCGCGCAAGGTTCAGCTTCGCCAGCTCCAGCGCCGCACGCGCCTGCTCGACCGCCGTGCGCGACTGCTGCAGTGACGACTCGGCAGCAGCGACGCTGGCTTCTCCGCGCTGCATCTGGCCCTCGAGCGATCGCGGGTCGATCTCGAGCAGGAACTGGCCGGCCTTGACGCGCTGGCCCTCTTCGACCGCCAGCCGCGTCACCCGGCCCATGGTGTTCGCCGAGATGTTCACCTGCCGCTTCGGCTCAACCCTGCCCGACGCCGAGACGATGGCTTCGAGGTCCCGCGTGCGGATGGCCTCGGTGACGATTTCCGGACCCGTGTCCTGACGGTATACATAGGCGGCCCCCACGCCGCTTCCGACAAGCGCTATCGCCCCCAGGGCGATGAGCACCTTCTTCGTCCGAGACATCGCCACGTTACCAGCCTCCTCCCACGAGTCCGATCACACCCGCCGTCACACTCGCGCCCGCCGCGAAGGTCCCCATGGCCGCCGCCGCCGTTCGCCGCGGGGAACGCTCGCACAGGACCGCCATCCCCACGCCGATGAGCGCCGCCCACCACAGGATGAACGCGTCCAGACTACCGGCCAGGCGTGCCGCCGTCGACGCCTCGTCGAGCAACGGAAGCCATTGCCCCAGCGTCGTGGCGCTCGCCGTGGTCTCCCGCACGTAGGCCAGCGGCGCCGCCGTCACGTCCCGCAGCGCCAGGACCACGCCGGCGTGAGCCGCAACGGCGAGGCTCTGTGGCAGCGTGGGTCGCAGCGTTGGTCCCAGTGTTTGTCCCGAGGCGGTCGGCGACAGCCGCCGCGAGACGGCCAGCACCATCAGGCCCGTCACGACCGTGACCCCTGGTCCCAGGACGATCGCCCGGCCCAATGAGTATTCGACACCGCGTGTGCTGATCTGCTGCAGACGCGCGTAGCCCTGGTCGTCCAGATTCTGGCCCAGGGCGAACGCGGTCCGTTCCCATTGATCGACGAGGGCAATGCGGCCGGTCTGGGTGGAGTAGAGCGCCGCCCCGGACACGGCGGAAAGCGTCGTGGCCACGGTCATCACGCCGAGCCACCGAGGGGCCTGCCGGAGGGACGCAAAGGTCGCCAGCGGCCGCACGATTACCCCACGCACGGCGCCTGCGACGGTCATCTGGCCTGTTGAGACGGAAGGGGACACTGTTTAGTTCGGGCGGCGGAGTCCGCCAGTGGCTTTAGGCTCTCGGCTTTAGGCTTTGGCAAAAGCCCAGAGTCCAGAGCCCAGAGCCGGGCCGGCACTTTGGCGATGATCTTACCGCGATACACTGCTATCGGGCCCCTCGGCCCCCGACCTGCCTGACCGTGCCACCGCTAGCGAGGCTCCGCCGAAGACCATCGAGGCTCCGCCTCGCTAGGGCAGTGTTTGATTGCCCCGCCTTTGGCGGGGCGGAGAAAACTTGACTCATTTGGTCAGGAATTCGGCGGTCAAGTTTTCTGGACTGACGTGCTCATGTTTCGTGCTCGTGACGGCGCTCGGCGCGTCCGGCGTGCGGGCCCAGGCCGTCGAGACCGTGGGGGCCCGCGCTCTCGGCATGGGTGGAGCGTTCGTCGCGGTGGCCAACGACAGCTCCGCGACCTGGTGGAACCCCGCGGGGCTGGCCACAGGACCGTTCATCGACGTCACGCTGGGCACGGCAGCCACCGGTGCAGACCCGTCACCCGGACGCACGCGCGGATGGCACGTGGCGGTGGCGATGCCCGTGCTGGCGGCGAGCTATTACCGCTTGCGTATCACGGACATAGATTCGCTCGACCCTACAGTGGTGCCCGAGGCAGGCCGACAAGAAGGACGGGTTGGAGTACCCGTCGCAGTCCCTCAAGCTTGGACAGTTGGGCGTCACGGTTGTGCACTCGGTGTTACCGGGTTTGCACGCTGGTGCCACGTTCAAGCACGTGCACGCAACCGTGGAAGGCACCGGAATCGAGTCGACGGAGCATAGCTTCGACGCCGACGCCGGCCTTCTGGGTGTCGTGGGACCCATCCGCCTCGGCCTCGTTGCACGAAACCTCGCAGAACCTCTGGTCCACACCTCCGGGGACGGCTTCGCGGAAGTCCGCCTGGCTCGGCATGTCCGCCTCGGTGTGGCCTACGACAGTGACCTGCTCCGGGCAGGACGGACCAAACCCTTCATCGTGTCGCTCGACGCCGATCTGCACGCCTATGACACCGTTCGTGGACCGCGCCGCGTGCTCGCGGCCGGTGCGGAGCGCTGGATTGCCGCGCGCCGCGTCGGGCTTCGCGGCGGCGCCCGTTTCAACCAGGTCGGTGCGCGCGAGCGTGCCGCCAGCGTCGGCGCCAGCTTCGCGATCGTCAGGAACGTCATGGCCGAGATCCATGCCACGGCCGGCTCAGAAGCCGAACGTGGGTGGGGTGTGGCGGCACGCGCTTACTTCTGACGCGGCCCGGCGCTGCGACAGCCGACCGCACGCGCTCGCGCGCGGGACCGACGCGAGCGCCGTCGGCGAGAGCTGAGGGAACAGCGTGGCCGTCCGCCTCGGCGATCTGCTTCTTAAAGAGAAGCGCATCACTCCTGAGCAGCTCCAGGAAGCGCTTTCTCAACAGCGCCAGAAGGGCGGCAAGCTCGGGTATACGCTCGTCTCCCTGGGCTTCGTCAAGGAAGCCGAGATCACGGCGCTCCTCAGCAAGCAGTTCGGCGTACCCTCGATTGCGATCAGCCAGTTCGAGATCGACCCCGCCGTCATCAAGCTGATCCCCGCCGAGACGGCGCAGAAGTACCAGATCATCCCCCTCTCGCGGTCGGGCGCCACGCTCACGATCGCGATGACCGATCCGACCAACGTGTTCGCCATGGACGACATCAAGTTCATGACGGGCTACAACGTCGAGCCGGTCGTCGCCTCCGAGACGGAGGTAGACGACGCGCTGGGGCGCTACTACGCCAAGGCGCCGGTCGCGGTCGTGGAGGCCGCCACCAGTGGTCCGAGCGCGCTCGAGGCCGCCAGCCAGGCCCTCGAGAACATGCCGCTGCTCGAGGAAGCCGGGGACGTCGAGGTCCTCCAGGAGTTCGAAGAGATCAGCGCCGAGGCGCTCGCCAAGCAGGGCGAAGAGGCGCCCGTCATCAAGCTGGTGAACGTGATCCTGATGTCGGCGATCCAGAAGGGCGCCAGCGACATCCACATCGAGCCCTACGAGAAGGAACTGCGCGTCAGGTACCGCGTGGACGGCATTCTCTACAACATCATGGCGCCGCCGATGAAGTTCCGCGACGCGATCACGTCGCGCATCAAGATCATGTCGAAGCTCGACATCGCGGAGAAGCGCCTTCCGCAGGACGGCCGCATCAAGATCCGGTTCCAGGACCACGGTCAGAACCGCGACATCGACTTCCGCGTGTCCTGTCTGCCGACGCTCTTCGGCGAGAAGATCGTCATGCGCTTGCTCGACAAGAACAAGCTCATGCTCGACATGACCAAGCTGGGCTTCGAGGTCGAGTCGCTGGCCAAGTTCGAAATCGCGATCCAGAAGCCCTGGGGCATGGTGCTCGTCACGGGCCCGACCGGCTCCGGCAAGACCAACACCCTCTATTCGTCGATCTCGCGGATCAACACGCCCGAAACCAACATCATGACGGCCGAAGACCCCGTCGAGTTCAACCTCGTCGGCATCAACCAGGTGCAGGTGCGGGAGAACATCGGGCTGAACTTCGCCGCCGCGCTCCGCAGCTTCCTGCGGCAGGACCCGAACACGATCCTCGTCGGCGAGATCCGCGACTTCGAGACGGCCGAGATTGCGGTCAAGGCCGCCCTCACGGGCCACCTCGTGCTGTCCACGCTGCACACCAACGACGCGCCGAGCACCGTGAACCGACTGATGAACATGGGGATCGAGCCGTTCCTGGTGGCCAGCTCGCTCAACCTGGTGTGCGCCCAGCGGCTGGTACGCCGGGTGTGCAAGGAGTGCGCCGTGGAGCAGCCGATGCCCCCCGAGGCGCTGGTCCAGGCGGGCTTCTCGCCCGAGGATGGCAAGACGGTGGTGCCGAAGAAGGGCAGGGGCTGCGAGAAGTGCAACCACACCGGCTACAAAGGGCGCGTCGGGTTGTACGAGGTGATGGAGATCACCGACGAATTGCGCGAGTTGATTCTGGTGGGCGCCTCGAGCCTGGAACTGCGTCGTAAGGCGGTCGAAGAAGGAATGATCACTCTCCGCGGAAGCGGTCTGCTCAAGGTCAAGCAAGGTATGACGACGGTCGAAGAAGTCGTCAGGGAGACGGTGAAGTAATGGCTACGCTACCCGAATTGCTCCAAACGATGGTCCAGATGCAGGGCTCCGACCTGCACCTCGCGACCGCTACACCGCCGCAGGTGCGCGTACACGGCAAGCTCCAGCGGCTCGACGGGGCGGACCTGCAGCCGGCCGACACCAAGCAGCTGTCGTACAGCGTGCTGACCGACGTCCAGAAGAAACGGTTCGAGGAGAGCCTCGAGCTGGACTTCTCCTTCGGCTTGAAGGGGCTGGCGCGGTTTCGCTGCAACATGTTCAACCAGCGGGGAGCGGTCGGTGCCGTCTACCGGTTGATCCCGGAGACCATTCGAGGCTTCGACGAGCTGGCCCTGCCGACGGTGCTCGCCACCCTGGCCGATCGGCCCCGCGGGCTCGTGCTCGTGACCGGTCCGACGGGTTCAGGCAAGTCCACGACCCTGGCCGCGATGATCGACAAGATCAACAGCGAGCGTCAGGAGCACATCCTGACCATCGAAGATCCGATCGAGTTCGTGCACAAGCACAAGAGCTGCCTGGTCAACCAGCGTGAGGTCCACGCCGACACGCAAAGCTTCGCCCTCGCCCTGCGCTCGGCGCTCCGCGAGGACCCGGACATCGTGCTGGTGGGCGAGATGCGCGACCTCGAGACGGTGGAGTCCGCGCTGAAAATCGCCGAGACCGGCCACTTGACGTTTGCCACGCTGCATACCAACTCCACCACGCAGACGATCAACCGCATCGTGGACATCTTCCCGGCCAACCAGCAGTCCCAGGTGCGCACCCAGCTGTCGCTGGTGCTCGAAGGGGTGGTCTGCCAGACGCTGCTGCCCAAGACGGGCGGCGGCCGGATCGTGGCGCTGGAGATCATGATTCCGACGCCGGCGATCCGGAACCTGATCCGCGAGGACAAGATCCATCAGATCTACTCCTCGATGCAGACCGGCCAGGAAAAGGCGGGCATGCAGACGATGAACCAGTCGTTGGCCACGTTGTATCAGCGGCGGCTCATCTCGCTGGAAACGGCGCTGGGCGCGTCGTCGAACCGCGACGAACTGCAGGACCTGATCCAGCGCGGTGTGGGCGTGGTGGCAGGGGCCGGGCTCGGGCGCTCGCCCGGCGCCAGACCGGTAGTGACGCGATAAGGAGAGAAGTGCCCGCGCACGGGCACGAGGTAGAACCAGATGGCGACTTTTGCTTACAGCGGCCGAACCCGCGCGGGGCAAGCGGTCAACGGCGAACGCGAAGCCGACAACATGGAGGCGGCGGTTGCCGGGCTTCGCAAGGACCAGGTGTTCGTCACGCGTATCAACCCCGTCAAGGACGGTGGCGCGAAGGTGTCGAAGCCCGTCTCCGGCGCCAAGGTGCACAAGGTCAAGAAGGTCTCGCCCAAGAGCCTGGCGGTCTTCACTCGCCAGTTCTCGGTCATGATCGACGCCGGGCTGCCGCTCGTCCAGTGCCTGGAGATCCTGGGCACGCAGGAGGAGGACAAGAGCTTCGGCCGCGTGATCCTGGAAACGCGAGCCGAGGTCGAGAACGGCAATTCGCTCGCCGACGCGATGCGCAAGAACCCGAAGGTGTTCGACGCGCTCTTCACCAACATGATCGCGGCGGGTGAGGCCGGCGGCATCCTCGACACCATCCTGAAGCGGCTGGCCACCTACATCGAAAAGGCCGTCAAGCTGAAGAACCAGGTGCAGTCGGCGATGATCTATCCGGTCGCCATCGTGGTCATCGCCGCGGTGGTCGTGGGCGTGATTCTGTGGAAGGTCATCCCCACCTTCGCGACGCTCTTTGCCGGGCTGGGCGCCGATCTGCCGCTACCCACGCGCATCGTCATCGCGCTCAGCAACGGATTGGTCCGCTTCATGCCCTTCATACTGGTAGGCATCGGCGCCGCCATCTTCGGGTTCCGCGCGTATTACAAGACCGCCGGCGGGCGCATGATGGTGGACGGGATCACGCTGAAACTGCCGGTGCTGGGGCCCATGATGCGCAAGATCGCCGTCGCGCGGTTCTGCCGCACGCTGGCGACGCTGCTGGCCTCGGGCGTGTCCATCCTCGAGGCGCTCGACATCACCGCCCGGACCGCCGGCAACGCCGTTGTGGAGCGCGCTCTCTATCTGACCCGCAAGAGCATCGAGGGGGGCGAGACGATCGCCGTGCCGCTGCGCGAAACGGGCGTCTTCCCGTCGATGGTCGTGCAGATGATCGGCGTGGGAGAGGCGACCGGCGCGCTCGACACCATGCTGGGCAAGATCGCCGACTTCTACGAGGAGGAAGTTGACGTTGCGGTGGCCGGACTCCTGACGCTGCTCGAGCCGTTGATGATTGCGCTGCTCGGCGGTGTCGTCGGAGGCATCGTCATCGCGATGTACATGCCCATCTTCAGCCTGATCAGCGAACTGACGGGCGGTTGATGGACGGACGCGTGGCGGATCGGGGGCTCATCGAGTCGGCCACCGTACGCGCACGGGTGTCGTGGCTCGTGGCGGGGCGCGTCATCATCTCGACGGCCCTGCTCGGATCGGCCACGCTCCTCCAGTTCACCGTGGCCGGTACGTTCCCGGTCAACCCGTTCTTCCTGCTCATCGGCGTGACCTACGGGTTGAGCGTCGTGTACCTCGTGACGCTCAACCACCTCCAACGCTATCCCCTGCTGATCAACGTCCAGCTGTGGCTGGACGCCGTGCTGGTGTCGGCCTTCACCATGCTGACCGGCGGCATCCGCAGCGACTTCTCGTCCCTCTACCTCCTGCCGATCCTCGCGGCCAGTACCATCCGGGGCCGCCGGGGGGCGCTGCAGGTCGCCGGGCTGAGCGCCTGGGGCTACTTCGCCGTCGTGGCGAGCCAGTACATGTCATTCGAGACGCTTCCCGAGTGGGTGGCGCGCGGCGTCGATCTGCCCGCCGCCAAGTTCGCGCAGTACGTCGTCGTGACCAATGTCTGCGGCTTTCTGGCCGTGGCCCTCCTGGCAGGCTCGGTGGCCGAACGGCTCCGCTCGACCGGAGCGCAGCTCGTGGACACCTCCGCGGCCATGGAGGACTTGCGCACGTTCAACGCACACGTGATCAACAGCCTCGTGAGCGGCCTGGCGACGGCCGACGCCGGATGGCGCGTGTTGTTGTTCAACCGCGCCGCCACCGCCATCACCGGCGTGGCCACCGACCGCGCGATCGGAGCCGACGTGCGGGACGTGCTGGCGCTGCCGGCGGCGTTTCGGGAACAGGTAGGCCGGGCCGTAGATTCCAGGGGGCGGCGCGCGGATTTTGCGTATGCGACCGCCGACGGGCGGACCATCGACCTTGGGGTCACCGCGGCGCCGCTGCACTTCCCGGATGGCCGCCTGGGTCACCTCTTTACGTTTCAGGACGTGACCGACGTCAAGCGCCTCGAGCGCGACGCAGGCCGGCGTGAGCGCCTGGCGGCGGTCGGGGAGATGGCGGCGGGTATCGCCCACGAGATCCGCAATCCGCTGGCCTCGATGTCCGGCTCGATGCAGGTGCTCCGCTCCGAGCTGGCGCTGAACGGCGACCAGGCGGAGCTGATGGACATCGTGCTCAAGGAATCGGAGCGCCTGAACCAGACGATCCGCTCGTTTCTGGCCTACGCGCGCCCGCCGCGGCCCACGCTCGGCCGCGCCGACCTGGGCCGCATCGTGGCAGACACCGTTCGGCTGCTGCAGAACGGCGCCGACGCGCGGCCGGGCCATCGCATTGACGTGCACGTTCCGACCGAGCCCGTCTGGTACCGGACCGACGAGGACCAGGTGCGGCAGATCGTCTGGAACCTGGCCAGCAACGGCCTGCGAGCGATGCCTGCCGGCGGGCGGCTGTCGCTGTCGGTGGCCGAGTCGTCCGCGAGCGGCGGCGCGATCGAGATCGTGGTCGAGGACGAGGGCTGCGGTATCGCCGCCACCGAGCTGGACCGCATCTTCCAGCCATTCCACAGCACGTTCGAGCGGGGCACCGGCCTTGGCCTGGCCACGGTGCACCGGCTGGTTGGCGAGCTGCACGGGACGATACAGGTGACCTCGACGGTTGGCGTGGGGACCGCCATGCGGGTGCGGCTGCCTCTGGATCTCTACGAACCAGCGGCGGTAGCCGCGCTCGAGAGCGTTGTATGAGCGCCGGCACGGTGGACCGCGGCGCGCCCCAGACCGCCACAGCGGTTGAGGCTCGCGTGGCCCGCGTGCTCGTGGTGGATGACGAAGCGTCGATGCGCGACATGCTGCGCATCGTGCTGCGCCGCGACGGCTACGACGTGCTGGTGGCCGACAGCACGCGTGCCGCACTCGCGATTCTGGAGCGGGAGGCTGTCGATCTGCTGCTCTCGGACATCCGGATGCCGGACGGCAGCGGCGTGGACGTGCTGCGCGCCGCCAAAGATGCCAACCGCGACGTGGTGGCGTTCATGATGACGGCCTTCGCGTCCACCGACACCGCCGTCGAGGCGATGCGCCTTGGAGCGGTGGACTACTTTACCAAGCCGTTCAACGTGGACGAGCTGCGTTTCAAGATCGCCCAGCACCTCGAGACGCGCCGAATCAAGGAAGAGAACGTCGTCCTGAAGCGCGCGCTGAACGCCACGCACGAGTTCTCGAACCTGGTGGGCCGGAGCCCGGCGATGCTGGCGCTGTTCCAGCTGATCGAAACCGTGGCCAAGACGCCCAGCACGGTGCTCATTACCGGCGAGTCCGGCACGGGCAAGGAGATGGTCGCCAAGGCCATCCACGTCAACTCGCTCCGCCGGGACCGCCCCTTCGTTGCGCTGAACTGCGGTGCCGTGCCGGAGACGCTGCTCGAGTCGGAGCTCTTCGGGCACGTGCGCGGAGCGTTCACGGGCGCCGACACCAACAAGAAGGGGCTGGTGGAGGTCGCCGACGGCGGCACCATCTTCCTCGACGAGATTGGGGAAATGGCTCCGACCATGCAGGTGAAGCTGTTGCGCGTGCTGCAGGAGCGCCGCTTCCGCCGCCTGGGTGGGACCGACGAAGTGGCGGCGGATATCCGCATCGTGGCGGCGACCAACCAGGACCTGCCGCAGATGGTCGCCAACGGCCGGTTCCGCGAGGACCTCTACTACCGCATCAACGTCATCCCGGTACAGCTCCCGCCGTTGCGCGAACGGCGCGAAGACGTGCCGCTGCTGGCCGAGCGGTTCCTCCGCACGTTTGCGGACGCCATGGGCAAAAGCGTGACGGGCATCTCCAACGAGGCCCTCCGGATCCTGGCGGCGTATGACTGGCCCGGGAACGTCCGCGAGCTCCAGAATGTCATCGAGCGGGCCGTGGCCCTCGAAGCCACGCCCGTCGTCCTGCCCGAGACCCTGCCCGAGCACGTGCGTTGCGCGCCATCCCAGGCCGCCGCAGTGGCGTCCGGTCCGCCGCCGGTGCTGCCCGAGCTGGAGGAAGGCTTCGATCTGGAGGCCCGCGGCGAGGAGTTCTACCGGCACTACCTGGCCCTGGCGCTCGCGCGCGCGGGCGGTGTGCAGGTGCGGGCAGCCGAGATGCTGGGCATGAGTTTCCGCTCGTTTCGCTATTACGCAAAGAAATACGGCCTGCGCGGCGGGGATGATCCCGCCACTTCTTGACAGTCGGCCTTGACAGAAACTGTCAACTGCCCTTGTTTGTCAGCCCGTTTGACGCCGGCCGAAGGGTGCCAGCCGGCGTCTAACTTGTTGCCCTGGAACTGGTTGTGACATGCTTCGAAAGGGTCTCCGTTGCCTGGCATCGCCGTTGCTCTTTCGATGGCATAACCAACGGCGACCGAGTCGGGCGCCCGTGAATTCGAAATAACTGCCGGGCCGAGACCCGAGCGCTCCAAAGGAGACACTAGTGAAGAAGATGCAGAGAAACGAAGGCTTCACGCTGATCGAACTGCTGATCGTCGTGGCCATCATCGGTATCATCGCGGCCATCGCCGTGCCGGGCCTGATGCGCGCCCGCATGTCGGGTAACGAGGCCTCGGCCATCGGGTCCATCCGGACGATCAACAGCTCGCAGGCGACGTTCGCGTCGAGCTGTGGCGGCGGCGGCTATGCAGACGCCCTCGCGACCCTGGCAGAACCCCCGACGGCGGGCGGTCCCTCGTTCATCCCCCAGGACCTGGCGGACGCCGAAGTGGGTGGCGCGCCCAAGAGTGGATATGAGTTCCTGGTGACCCCCGGCGCCGGTGTACCCGTGCTGGCTGCCGCCGCCACGTGCAACGCGGTCGCCGACTCGAACACCGAGTTCTGGGCGACGGCGGACCCGGCGGACCCCGGCACGACCGGCTCGCGTTTCTTCGGCACGGACCACAGCGGCATGATTCGGCAGGACGCCGTTGACGCCGTCGCCGACATCACGGACGGCACCCCGCTGAACTAAGCGCCTTTGGCGCTTAGTTGCCCTGTCTACCGGAACGCCTTGACGGCGTTCCTAGGCCACGCGACGACAGCACGACTCCACCCGAGAGGGCGCCCGGCGCGGGCGCCCTCTCTTTCGTTGTGACGATAAGGCCAAAGTTGACACCCTTGAGTGCGCCTCGTAGGATGCGATTGCGACTCCTATGCTGAAGCACAGCCGAACCCTCCTCATGCTCCTGGCGGCGGTGGCCCTTGCCGCCTCCGTGGCCGCCCTCTACGTGCACTACCGGTTGATTGCCGACCCCACCTACTCCAGCTTCTGCGACGTCAACGAGACGGTCAGCTGCGAGGCGGTGTACCGGAGCGCGTACGGCACGCTCTTCGGGGTCCCAGTGGCCGCCGGCGGCGCCATCTGGTCGGCGTTCGTGTTGATGCTGGCCGGCTACGGGATGCGCGTCCCGCGCAGCGAGACGGCCGGGCAAGTGGCCGGCTACGTCTTCCTGTCGGCGGTGGTGGGTCTCGCGGCGGTCTTCTACTACGCCTACGCGTCGTTCTTCGTGCTGGAGAAGACGTGCCTGCTGTGCGTCGCCATCTACGTGGCCGTCGTCGGCATCTTCTTCGTATCGAGCTCGGCGGCCCCGTCGGGCATCTCTGTGCTCAAGGACGTCGGCCGCGACTTGAGCGGCGTGCTGGGCAACCCGGCAGCGCTCGGCCTCGGGGCGGCCTGGCTTGTCGCATCCCTGGCGCTCGTCGGGCTGTTCCCCCGTGAACCCATCGGGGACGGCACGGCCCCGGCGCAAGCGGCCGCGGCTCCGCTCGAAACCCTGGATCCGGGGGCGCTGGCGGAGTGGCATCGATGGCTCGACTCCCAGCCGAAACAACAGGCGGCTCTGCCCGGCGCCGACGTGAAGGTGCTGGTCTTGAAGTTCAACGACTACCAGTGCCCCGCCTGCCGGATGACGTACATGGCGTACCGGGACATCATCGCCAAGTACCAGGCCTCGCACCCCGCGGCGTTTCGTTTCGAGACCCGTGATTTCCCGTTGGAAAGCGAATGCGGTTTCGGAGGCATCCACAGTTCGGCCTGTGAAGCCGCGGTCGCCGTGCGGCTGGCGCGGGCGAAAAACAAAGACAAGGAGCTCGAGGCGTGGCTCTTCGAGCGGCAGGAGACGATGAGCCGCGACCTCGTGAAGCAGGGTCTCGAGCAGATCGCGCAGGTGTCCAACTTCGACGACGAGTACGCCAAGACCCTCGAGCAGGTGCGCGCCGACGCGCGCCTGGGACAGTCGCTTGGCGTGAAGGGCACCCCGACGTTCTTCCTGAACGGCATCAGCGTGGGGAGCCTGCGCCCGGCGTATTTCGATGCCGCGATCGCATATCTGCTGAACAAATCCTGAACGGCCGATAGTTGGCGCAGGGGGCCGCCATAGCCCCGACTATGGACGCGATTCGCACGGAACGGCTCACGAAGCACTACCCGATTGGCTTCTGGCGTCCTCGTCCCTACGCCGCACTGCATCCGCTGGACCTCTCGGTCCCTTCCGGCGAGGTGTTCGGCTTTCTTGGTCCGAACGGGGCGGGGAAGACGACCACGCTGAAGCTGCTGATGCAGCTGGTGTTCCCGACTTCCGGCACGGCCGAAATCCTGGGCAAACCCGTCGGCGATCCGTCCACGCGGCGGCGTATCGGGTACCTGCCGGAGAACCCGTACTTCTACGACCACCTGACGGCCGAGGAGCTGCTGACGTACTTCGCGGGCCTTTTCGGCTACAGCGGATCGGAGCGCCGGGCACGTGCGTCCCGGCTGCTCGACGAAGTGGGCATAGGCGCCGAGCGGCGCCTGCAGCTGCGGAAGTTCTCAAAAGGGATGGTGCAGCGTGTCGGCATCGCGCAAGCACTCGTCAACGACCCGGAGGTGGTCTTCCTCGACGAGCCGATGTCGGGACTCGACCCGCTGGGCCGGCGTGAGGTCCGCGAGATCATCCTGAAGCTGCGGAGCAGGGGCTGCACGGTGTTTTTCAGCTCGCACGTCCTGTCGGATGCCGAGACGCTGTGCAGCCGTGTCGGCATCCTCGCTGGCGGGCGGCTGGTCGCGGCTGGCCGCCTGTCCGAGATCGAGGCCCTCGAGGTGCGCGGGTGGGAGGTGGTCGTCAGTGAGCTGCGGCCGCCCGTGATCGAGCGCCTGACTCGCGAAGGGCGCGTGCTGCGATCCACGCCGATCGGCGGCGACCGCTTTGCGCTGGAACTGCCGATCACCGAGGAGCCGCACAGGCTCCTGGCGGAACTGGTTCCTGCCGGGGCGCGCCTCGTGTCGGTGCAGCCGCTGCGCGACAGCCTCGAGGACTTCTTCGTCCGCCAGGTGGGTGCGGCGGCCAATCAACGAGGCCTGGACGCCTGACGATGCGGACGGTGGTGCAGGTCGCGGTCAACGTCTTCAAGGAATCGGTCCGCGACAAGGTCCTGTACAACCTGGTGGTCTTCGCGGTGCTGCTGATGGCGGCCTCGTACCTCATCGGCCAGCTGACCGCCGGGCAGGACATCAAGATCATCAAGGACCTGGGGCTGGCGGCGATTGCCACCTTCGGCCTGCTGATCGCGGTGTTCATCGGCATCGGGCTGGTGTGGAAAGAGGTCGAGCGCCGGAGCATCTACAGCCTGTTGGCCAAGCCGATCACCCGGTCGCAGTTCATCGTCGGCAAGTACTGCGGTCTGGTGCTGACACTGGCGGTCAACGTGGCCGTGATGGTCGTGGCGTGGTATCTCGTGCTGGGCTACATGGCCACGTCGGTCCCGCCGGCGACCCGCGCCATGTGGGCGGCCCCGGCCGCCGACCCGGCCATGCTGAGCGCGGTGGCGCTCATCTTCGTCGAGCTGATGCTGGTCACGGCGCTGGCCCTGTTCTTTTCGACCTTCTCCAGTCCGTTTCTCTCGGCCGGCCTGACGCTCGGGCTGTGGGTAGTGGGCCATTTCAACGCCGACCTGCGCAACTTTCAGGCCGTTGTGGAGTCGCCGGCAGCCGCGTGGTTCGCGCGGGGGCTCTACTACGTGCTCCCGAACTTCTCCGCCTTCGACGTGAAGTACCAGGTCGTCCACGCGCTGCCGGTCCCGCCCTCGTACTTCGCCTCCACAGCGCTGTACGGCGGGGTCTATATCGTCCTGTTGATCGCGGCGGCGGTGGCCGTCTTCTCGCGCCGTGACTTCAAATAGCGCGGTGAACCGTCCCTGGGTGACCGCAGCCGTGTTGACGGCGCTGCTGGCGGCCGTCATAGCCCTGCAGGTCGTCCGCGAACGGGCCGCGCCGCTCCAGACGGGTGAGGAGGCGCTTTTGTACGTGCGATCGCCGGACGCGATGAAGCGGATGGCGCTCTCGTACGACTCGCTCCTCGCCGACGTGTACTGGATCCGCGCGGTCCAGCACTATGGGGACACCAAGCGGTCGTCGGCGGCGAACAAGTCCTATGCGCTGCTGTATCCGCTCCTCGACCTGACGACTTCGCTCGATCCCCTGTTCAACGTCGCCTATTCGTTCGGCGCGATCTTCCTCGCGGAGCCGGCGCCCGGAGGGCCGGGCCAGCCCGAACAGGCCATCGCGTTGCTGCAGAAAGGGATAAAGGCGCAGCCCGACGACTGGCGGCTGATCCAGGCGCTCGGCTTCGTCCATTACTGGTGGTACGAGGACTACAAGACGGCTGCCTGGTGGTTCCAGCATGCGTCCACTCGGCCGGGCGCGCCCACCTGGATGGCGCCCCTGGCCGCCGTCACGCTGGCGCAGGGCGGCGACCGGAATGCCTCCCGCCAGTTGTGGCGGCACATCGCGCAGACCGAGGCCGACGAGTGGTTTCGCAACGAGGCCGTTCGTCGCCTGGCCCAGCTCGACGCGCTCGACGGGTTGGACGCGCTGAATCGCGTGCTCGCGGCGTTCGAGTCCCGCACGGGGCGAGCGGCGGCCGACTGGGGAGAGGCTGTGCGGGCGGGCCTCATGCGCGGCGCACCGCTCGACCCCACAGGCCTTCCGTATCGAATCGTGAACGGGCGGGCCGCCCTCGATCCCTCGTCCCGGCTTCTCCCGCTGCCGGATCCCAAGAAGATTCGATGAGCGCCATCGTCGTCGCCGTGCTCTTCGGCCTCATCGTCGGGAGCTTCCTCAACGTGTGCATCTACCGCCTGCCGCTCAAGCAGTCGGTGGTGTGGCCGGCCTCGCGGTGCACGTCGTGCGGGCGCGGGCTTGCGTGGTTCGAGAACGTGCCGGTGGTCAGCTGGCTGGTCCTGCGCGGGCGATGCCGGGTGTGCGGAGCGTCGATCAGCCCCATGTACCCGGTGGTCGAAGCGACGACCGGCGCGCTGTTCGGCGCGGTGATGTACTGGTACGGCCCCACACCGCTCGCCCTGGTCCGCATGCTGTTTGGCTGCGCGATGATCGTTCTGTTCGTCATCGACCTCCAGCACCGCATCCTGCCCAACGTGATTACCGTGCCCGGTATCGTGGCGGGTCTCGTCCTCAGCCTCGTCCTGCCCCCCGGGCTCGTCTCGTCGGCCATCGGGGTCCTGGTCGGCGGCGGGCTGCTCTACGGCATCGGCGAGGCCTATTACCGGCTGCGCGGCGTCGAGGGCATGGGCATGGGCGACGTGAAGATGCTGGCCATGATCGGCGCGTTTCTCGGGTGGAAACTCGTCCTGGTGACGATCATCGTCGCCTCGTTCGGCGGTGCCGTGTTCGGCGTACTGCTGCTCGCGACGCGGCGGGGCACCATGCAAGCGGCGCTGCCTTTTGGCACCTTCCTCGCCGTGGGAGCCGCCTTCGCCGCCGTGGTGGGTGAGCCGCTCGTCTCCTGGTATCTGGCGTTTTATCGATGAACGAAGGCGGGCTGCTCGTCGGCGTGACGGCCGTCATCGCGGCGATCGTCGTCGTGCTGCTGTTTTCCGTGCTGCGCTTCTTCGCGGCGACGCGTGGGGCGAAGCAGCGTCTGCGGGACGCCGGCACCGGCACGGCACTGCTCTCGGACGTGCTGCAGGAGGCCGTGGGGAAGCTGAAGGCGAAGGAGCAGGAGATGCGCGCCCGCGCCCACGAGTCGGAGGCGCTCAGCGAGCACATCGTGGACAGTTTGACGGCGGGTCTGGTGGTCGTCACCCTGGAAGGCCGCGTGCAGATCCTCAATCCGGCCGCGTACCGGCTCCTCGGCGTGGAGCACGATGCGGTGGACCGGGATTATCAGGACGTCCTGGCGAGTTGTCCGCTGCTCGTCGAGTTGGTCGACGAGTGCCTGGCCACGGGGGCCCTGGCGCCGTCGCGGGAGATCTCGGTGGAGAACAACGGGGGGACCCTCCATCTCGGGCTGAGCGTGTCGTCGCTGAGGGCCGGCGCCGATCGCAAGGGCGTCGTGTGCCTGCTCGCCGACCTCACCCCCCTGCGCGAACTGGAAGAGCAGCTGAGACTCAAGGAAGCCTTGGCGCGGCTGGGGGAGCTGACGGCCGGGATCGCGCACGAATTCCGCAACGGCCTGGCCACGATCCACGGCTACAGCCGTCTGCTCAAGCCGGACGCGCTGCCGGAGGCGTATCGCCCCTACGTGGACGGCATCCGCCAGGAAACCGATGCCATGGGCCACGTGATGACGAACTTCCTGAAATTCGCCCGGCCCGACCAGGCGGCGTTCGCCGAGCTGGACCTGCGCGTCGTGGCCCAGCGCGCCCTCGACGATCTGGCTCACGAGCTGCCGCCAGGCTCCGACGTGCTCGTGGAAGGTACGTTCGCGCCCGTGGATGGGGACGACGTGCTGCTTCGTCAGGTCTTTGGCAATCTGATTCGCAACGCGGCCGAAGCCTGCGCCACGGCGGATGTGAAGCCCATGGTTCGCGTGCGTGGCTCGGCCGACGAGCGCGCGTGCAGGGTTGCCGTGGAAGACAACGGGCCGGGCATCCCGGACGCCGCCCGGACGCGGGTGTTCGAGCCGTTCTTCACGACGCGTTCGCGGGGGACCGGCCTGGGGCTGGCCATCGTGCAGAAGGTGGTCGTCAATCACAACGGCCGGGTCTCGGCCGGCCGCTCCTCGCTTGGCGGCGCGTCCGTCAGCATGACGTTCCCGCTGGCCGCGGGGCGCACGTCTTTCCAACATCACTAGCCAGCGGCGTCGCAGTTTCCGCGCTCACGATATCCCGTCGTCGTCCAACGCGCGCAATCCGTGCGGAAAGGCCGCGAGTGCCTGAGCGGTGCGTGGCTTGCAGCACGAGCCTGCATGTCTCCCGGCGACAAAAGCACTGGTTTCTCCTTGGTCGAAACGCTGGTGGCGACGCTTGTGTTCTCGGTGGGCGTCGTTGGTGTGATGCCGCTCATCGCGGGCGCTGCCCGAGTGGCGCGCAACGCCCGCGACACGGGCATGTCCACGTGGCTGGCCTGGCAGAAGCTCGAGGAGCAGCGCGGCGTGGTCTATGGGCGCGACGCCGCGGGGCTCGACATCGACACCGGCGCGTATGTGGACCATCTGGACCAGTTCGGGCGCCAGGTGGATCCACCCGGACTCTACACGCGCCGCTGGACAGTGACGCGGGCCGGCGCTCAGGGGCTGCGCATCACCGTCCGCGTGCACCACACGGCGGCGCCGGGCACTCCGATCGTCCTCGGGTCGCTCACGTCCAGGAGGGCACCGTGAACCGCGCCACGGGCAGCAACGCGGGAGTCACGCTGGTGGAGCTGGCCGTTTCGATGGCCGTCACGCTCGTCCTGGCCGGCGCGCTGCTGGCGCTCGTGACCACGGTTCAGACGACCGCGGCCGCGCAAGCCGAAGCGGGCGATCTGCAGCAGCGTCTGCGGGCGGCATTGCACGTCATGGCGGACGATCTGCTCAACGCCGGCGCAGGGCTGGATCGTACGTCGATGGCCGGACCGCTCGTCCAGACCTTTCCACCCATCGTGCCGTATCGCCGCGGTCAAATGGGAGACGACGCGCGGGCCGGCGTCTTCTTTCGGCCCGACGTTCTGAGCCTCGTCTACGTGGCCAGTTCCGTCCCGCAGGCCGAGGTGGCGATGGCCGTGGATCTCGGCGGGCGACTTCGCGTGGATCTCCGGCCCAATTGCGGGCCTCTCGCGCCCACCGCCGTGTGCGGGTTCGTGGAGCGCATGCGGGTGATGCTGTTCGAACCCTCCGGCGCCCACGACCTGTTGACCGTTGAAGCCGTGGCCGGCGCGACGCTCGAGTTGTCGTACCGCGGCCCGTTGTCCTCGGCATACGCGCGCGGGACCGCAGTGCTGGCGCACGCGGCCTCGCACACCTACGGAATGCGCCCCGATCCCGACAGCGGCATCCCGCAGTTGACGCAGTACGACGGCTTCCTGACCGAACGGCCTGTGGCGGACCATGTCGTGGGCGTGTGGTTCGAGTATCTCGGGGAGCCCGAGCCGCCGAGGCTGCGTCCAGGGGCGGACCCGGGCGTGACGCCGCCACCGTGGACGACCTACGGGCCCGCGCCGCCGCCGGTCGGGATCGATGATGCGTCGACCAGTTGGGGCGCTGGCGAGAACTGCACCTTCGTTCTTCGCGACGGCCGCCACGCGCCACGGCTCGAGACGCTGGGACCGCCGGGAGACCTGGTGCCGCTTCCAGCGGGCCTCTTTGGCGACGGGCCGTGGTGCCCGGACGACGCTGCCCCTGGTCTGTTCGATGCCGACGTCCTGCGCGTGCGTCAGGTTCGGATCAGGGTGCGGGTGGAAGCGGCGGCGCGGGCGATGCGTGGCGCGCGAGGCGCGCTCTTCTGGCGCGCCGGTGCCGCTTCGCGTGCTGCAGTGCTGCTGCCGGATCAGGAAGCGGTGTTGGACATCGTGCCGCGAAACCTCGCGGCGGGTCGATGAGAACCGTGGACACGACGCGGGCGCGCCGACCGATGGCGGCGCAGGACGGGTCGGCGCTCGTGGTGGCGCTCGGAGCGATGGGCGTGACCGTCACGCTGGGGCTCGCCATCTCTCTCATCACGACCGTGGAAACCGACATCGCGAGCAACGCCCACGCAGCCGTGCAGGCGTTGTCGTTGGCCGAGGCGGCGGCGGAGATGGCGGCCGGCGAGTTGTCGGGGCTCGCATCCTGGGACGGCGTGCTGGCGGGCGTCGTCACCGCGGGATTCTTCGACGGCGGCCAGGGCCGGCGCCGCGCCGCCGGCGCAGTCATCGATCTCGACGTCGAAACAGCCTGGCTGCGGTGTGGCGCGCGGTCATGCGACGGCCGGCAGCCGGACGCCGTGACGGCGGCACGTCCCTGGGGCCGCAACAACCCGATGTGGACCGTGTACGCGTCGGGCAGCGCAACGGACCTGCTGGGCGATGATGTGCAGACGCTCCCAGGCTATGCCGCGGTCTGGGTCGGGGACGACTCCGCCGAAAACGACGCCGACGCTCGACGCGACGGAGGCCCGCCGGTCGAGGCCGCAGGCAGCCCGACCAACCCTGGCGCCGGCGCGATCCTGCTGCGGGCCATCGCCTGGGGGCCCAGGGGCAGCCGACGCGAGCTGGAAATCGTGGTAGAACGAGTCGAGCCGGTCGCCCCGGCGGGGCTGCGCGTGCGGACGTGGCGGGAGCTCCGGGGCGCCGTTCCGTGATTGCAGTTTCGGCCGCCCGAAGCCGAAACAGGAGAACGATGCGTGTCCTGACCCTGTTCGTCGTGTCGATGTGCGCGACTGGTGCGTTCGCACAGTCGCTGGGCGAGGTCGCGCGACGGGAAGCCGAACGGCGCAAGACCGTGAAGGCGTCCGGCAAGACCTATACGAACGACCAGCTGAAGGAAGAGCCGCTTCCGTCTGCGGGGCCCGCCGCGCCAAGTGCGCCGGCTGCTGCCGGGTCTCCCGCGGCACCTCCGGCCGCCACGCCTCGGGCTGGCGCAACGCCCCAGACAGGCGCCCCGCAAGCCGGCGCTCCACAGGCTGGCAGTCCACAGGCTGGCACACCACCCGCCGGCACTGCGCCGCCGGGCGCCAACGACGAGACAGCGTGGCGGTCGCGCATCCAGGCCGCTCGCGAAGGCCTTTCGCGGGCGCAGCTCTTCGCCGAGGCGCTCCAGAGCCGCATCAACGGCCTCTCAGCGGACTTCACGGCACGCGACGATCCGGCACAGCGGCAGACCGTGGCCGCCGATCGCCAGAAGTCGCTCGACGAATTGGAACGCGTCAAGAAAGACATTCAGCAGCAGACCAAGGCACTGGCGGACATTCAGGAAGAAGGCCGCCGCAAAGGGGTCCCTGCCGGGTGGCTCCGCTGAACGGCGCGACCAGCCGCGCGCGCGCGCCGCACGTGATGCCGGTGCTCCTGGTCGAGGACAAGGATTCGCTTCGCACCATGCTTCGCCTGGCGCTCGAAGAGCAGGGCCACGGCGTGGTGGAGGCGCGCGACGAATCCGAAGCGATTCAGGCGATGCGCCAGAGCCGTCCGGGCGTCGTGCTGACCGATCTCAAGCTGCCGGACGGCGACGGCTTCGGCGTGCTGCGGTCGGCAAAGGAGCTCGACCCGGCCGTCCAGGTCGTGGTGATGACGGCCTACGGCAGCATCCAGGACGCGGTGGCGGCGATGAAGGAAGGCGCCATGGACTTCCTGCCCAAGCCGGTGGATCCCGAACACCTGATCCTGATGGTGGAGCGCGCGCTCGCGCAGCGTCGCCTGTTCGCCGAGCACACGCTGCTCAAGGAGGAGCTGGCCGAGCGTCGCGGCGCGCCGCGCATCATCGGGGAAGACCCGTCGCTGCGGATGGTGCTCCAGCACCTGCACCGCGCCGCGGCCACCGATGCGACGGTGCTGCTCGAAGGCGAGAGCGGCACGGGCAAGGAGCTCTTCGCGCGCACGCTGCACGCGCTCAGTCCGCGCCAGGACGGGCCGTTTGTCGCCATCAACTGTGCCGCCATTCCCGAAACGCTGCTCGAGACCGAGCTCTTCGGCCACGAGAAGGGCGCGTTCACCGGCGCGACGGCCCGCAAGCCGGGCCGCTTCGAGGTGGCGCACCGCGGCACGCTGTTCCTGGACGAGATTGGCGATCTGCCGCTGGCGCTGCAGGCGAAGATCCTCCGAGCGCTCGAAGAGAAGATCTTCGAACGCGTCGGCGGCACGCAGTCGCTGCACGTGGACGTACGCGTGGTGGCCGCCACCAACCGCAACCTCAAAGCGCGTGTCGCCGAGCGCCTGTTCCGCGACGACCTGTACTTTCGGCTCTCGGTCTTTCCGGTGCAGATACCGCCGCTGCGCGAGCGGCCGGGCGACGTCAGGATCCTGGCGCGGTTTTTCGTGGACAAGTTCTCTCGCGACGTCAACAAGCCGGCGCTGATGCTTGCGCCGGCGGCGCTCAAGGACCTCGAGGACTACTGGTGGCCGGGCAATGTTCGGGAGCTGCAGAACTGCATCGAGCGGGCGGTGATCCTGACGGAGGGCGATACCATCCAGCCGCGGCATCTGAACATGTCGGCGCGGCTGGCCGCGCCTGAGCCGGTGCCGATCGATCCCTGGGATCAGATCGACCTGTCGGGCAGCTTGTCCGACGCGCTGCGCCGGCTGACGAGCGAGGTGGAGCGCCGGAAGATCGACCGTGCGATCAAGGACATGGGCGGCAACAAGATGCTGGCCGCCGACTCGCTGCAGGTGGGCTTGAAGGTGCTGGTGGCCAAGATGCGCCAGTATGCGATTCCGGAATAGCCCGTGCCGCATTTCCTCAGCCCCCTCGCCGCGCGGCCGGACGTCGGCCTGGCGCTGCGCAACACGCGAACGGGCCGCATCGTGGCCCACCGGCTGGTGCCCGCCTTCGATTCACAAACGCGCCGGACCGGTCTGCTGAAGCACACCTCGCTCGGCGAAGGTGAGGCGATGGTGATCGCCCCGAGCAGCGCCGTGCATACCTGGTTCATGAAGTTCGACATCGACATCGCGTTCGTGTCGCGGGATGGCCGCGTGCTGAAGGCGCGTGACACGGTCCGGCCGTGGCGCATGAGCGGCGCGTTCGGCAGCTTCGCCGTGATCGAGATGAAAGCGGGCAGTCTGGCCGCTGCCGATACGGTCGCGCGGCGACGTACTGGAAGTCGTAGAGCCCTAGCGGGCTCGGCTCCCGGCTTCCGGCTTCCGGCTTCCGGCTCTGGGTTCTAGCGGGCCTGGAGCCTGGAGCCCGGAGCCTGGGGCCCGTTTACTCGCTCAACCCCAGCCGCGCGAGTGACGCTCCGATCTCCTCTTCAGTGACATCATCGACGGTCTCGGTCTGGCCGATCGCCGTGGGCAGCACGAAGTGCAGCGTCCCGTGCACCACCTTCTTGTCGCGCCGCACGGCCTCCAGGACGGCACGTCGTGAGAGGTGCGACACGGCCGGCAGCTTGCCCAGTTTTGAGATGAGGTCCACGAGCGCCTGGCGATCCCCGGCGGCAAGCGCACCGCGCGTCGCGGCGATGTCGGCGGCCCCCAGCATGCCGTGGGCAATCGCCTCGCCGTGTCGGAAGTGGCGGTAGGCGGTCACGGTTTCGAGCGCGTGGCCGATGGTGTGGCCGAAGTTCAGGATACGGCGCAGCCCACCTTCGCGTTCGTCCGCCGACACCACCTCCGCCTTGATGCGCGCCGACTCCACGATGGCTCGAGTGAGCGCGCCGGGGTCGTGCGCGAAGAGGGCTTTCGTGGCGCGCGTCAGGTGCTCGAACAGCGGGCGGCTGCGGATCATGCCGTACTTGACCACTTCGTACAAGCCGGAGCGGAACTCGCGCCGTGGCAGCGTTCGCAGCACACGTGGATCCGCCAGGACGAGCGTGGGCTGGTGGAACGCGCCGATCAGGTTCTTGCCCAGCGGGTGGTTGACGCCCACCTTGCCGCCAATGGCGCTGTCCACTTGCGCCAGGAGCGTCGTGGGCACCTGCACCAGCGCAATGCCTCGCATGAAGCTGGCGGCGGCGAATCCCGCGGTGTCGCCGACGACACCGCCGCCAACCGCGACGATCGTGCTGCCCCGGTCGGCGCCGCCCCGGATCAACGCATCGTAAATCCGCGACACCGACGCCACCGTCTTGTGGCGCTCACCATCGGGGATGAGGATCGGGTCGCCGGAGATCGCCCGTTGGATCGCCGCCCCCTGGTGACGCCAGATCCGTGGGCTGGACACCACGAACCGCTTCGGCCCGACGCCGTGCGCGTCCAGGCGAAGACCGAGGTCGTCCACGAGCCCGTCGCCCACCAGGATGACCGACGTCTGGGACCCCGTGACCACGTCCACGCGCGCGGCGGCGTTCGTGTCGACGGTCATCGTGTGCGGGGGAGTGCTGCCGGGGGCGACATCGCGTGGGCCCGCGCATTGGGACGGGGGCGCGGCACGTTGATAGGATAGCATCGTGCGTCTTTCGACCGACTTCCTGGTCATCGGTAGCGGCGTGGCGGGACAGCGTGCCGCGCTCTCGCTGGCCGCCGTCGGACAGGTCGCCGTCCTCAGCAAGGCCCACCCTCGGGAAAGCAACACCGGATACGCGCAGGGCGGCATCGCCGCGGCCGTCGGCCCCGACGACTCCGCGGAGCTTCACGCACGCGACACGATCGCCGCGGGCGATGGTCTCTGCGATCCACCGGCGGTGCAGGCGCTCGTCACCGACGGCCCGCGGTACGTGGCCGAGCTGATCGAGTGGGGTGCGGCCTTCGATCGGGACGCGGAGGGCCGGCCGGCCCTGGGCCGCGAGGCTGCGCACACCGTAAGGCGCGTGCTGCACGCGCGCGACGCCACGGGCCGCGAGATCGGCCGGGTGTTGTGGAGCCGCGTGGCGGTGCATCCCAGCATCCGCGTGTTCGAGGACGCTCTGGCGCTGTCGCTCGATCTGGAGGACGGCTCGTGCGTGGGCGCGACCTTCCTGGACAAGGACGGGGTGCCGTCTACGCTGCGTGCGCGCCGGACGCTCATCGCCACAGGCGGCGCGGGCCATCTGTTTCGTGAAACCACGAATCCGCACGTCGCGAGCGGCGACGGTATGGCCATGGCGTTTCACGCGGGCGCGCGAGTGGCCGACCTGGAGTTCGTGCAGTTTCACCCGACGGTGTTGAGCGTGGCGGGCGCGCCACGATTCCTCCTGTCCGAGGCGCTGCGCGGCGAAGGCGGGCGCCTGATCAACGCGCACGGCGAGCCGTTCGTGCACCGCGTCGACCCTGCCGGAGACCTGGCGGCGCGCGACGTGGTGGCGCGCGCCATCGCGGCGGAGATCGAGCGTACGGGCGCCCCCGTTTATCTGTCGCTCGAGCATCTGGACGCGGCGTTCGTGCACGCCAGGTTCCCGACCATTTCAGCCGCGTGCCGTGCCGCCGGACTGGACCTGGCGCGCGACCGCGTGCCCGTGAGCCCCGCTGCGCACTACATGATGGGCGGCGTGGAAACCGACCTCGAGGGGCGCACCTCCGTGCCCGATCTCTTCGCGGCAGGGGAGGTGGCCTCAACCGGCGTACATGGCGCCAACCGGCTCGCCAGCAATTCGCTGCTCGAAGGATTGGTCTTCGGCGCGCGCGCCGCTGAGGCGATGCAGGCGCCCACGCGATCGGCGTCGCTCACCGCATCCGGCGCGCCGTTCATCGAGGTGGGGCTGTCGGGTCCGGCGGCGCTGCCCACAGCCGCGCAGGTGCAGGAGGTGATGTGGCAGCACGTGGGCTTGTCGCGCTCCGCGGCCGGCCTTCGACTCGCGAAGGGGTGCCTCGAGGAATGGTCCCGTGGTGCGTCGCTCGCCTGCGACCAGCATCCCTTCGACCCTGAGCTGCACCGGCTGGCCAGCCTGGTGACCGTCGGCTTGTTGGTGACGCACGCCGCCCTGCGGCGCGAGGAGAGCCGGGGGGGGCACTTTCGCGCCGACTTCCCGCGCAGAGACGACGTAAACTGGCAGAAGCGGGTCGCCGATGCGCGACAAAGCGGGCTGCCGGACTGTCCAGCGACCCGAATGCTCAATTCACAATGCACAGTTCACAAATCGGCCCTGGCTGAGTCTCCGAGCAGTTTGTGACTTGTGACTTGTGAATTGTGAATTGACCACCCCTCATGACTAACTGAAACCGACCTCCCCGACCTACCGACCGAGATCACGCCTCAGTCCAAGGACTTCGGGCGCTGGTACATCGACGTCGTCCGCCGCGCCGAGCTGGCCGACTATTCGCCCGTGAAGGGGTGCATGGTCATCCGCCCGTACGGCTACGCGATCTGGGAGCTGATGCAGCAGGGGCTCGATCGCCGGTTCAAGGCCACCGGCCACGTCAACGCCTACTTTCCGCTGTTCATCCCGGAAAGCCTGTTGATGAAGGAGGCCGAGCACGTCGAGGGCTTCGCGCCGCAGGTGGCGTGGGTCACGCAGGGCGGCAACGAGGTGCTGGAAGAGCGCCTGGTCGTGCGCCCGACCTCCGAGACGATCATCGGCGTCATGTACGCCAAGTGGGTACAGTCGTGGCGCGACCTGCCCATTCTCATCAACCAGTGGGCGAACGTGGTGCGCTGGGAAAAGGTCACACGCCTGTTCCTGCGCACGACCGAATTCCTGTGGCAGGAAGGGCACACGGCGCACGAAACGGCGGAGGAGGCCGAAGAGGAGACGCGGCGGATGCTGGCGGTCTACAAGGACTTCGCCGAAACCGATCTGGCGATGCCGGTGATGGACGGCCGGAAGACCGAGAGCGAGAAATTTGCGGGCGCCGATTGCACCTACTCGATCGAGGCGCTGATGCGCGACGGACGCGCGCTGCAGGCCGGGACGTCCCACAACCTGGGGCAGAACTTCTCGAAGAGCTACGAGATCAAATTCCAGGCGCGCGACAAGTCGGTGCAGTACGCCTACACGACCTCGTGGGGCGTCTCGACCCGGATGATCGGCGCCGTGATCATGGCCCACGGCGACGACGGCGGCCTGATCCTGCCGCCGAAGGTGGCGCCCTACCAGGTGGTGATCGTTCCGATCCCGCGCGGCAATTGGAAGGAGACCGTCCTGCCAAAAGCCGAGTCGATTCGCGACGCGCTGGTGGCGCAGGGCGTCCGCGTGATGCTGGACGCGCGCGACTCGCAAACGCCGGGCTGGAAATTCAACGAGTGGGAGATGCGCGGCGTGCCGCTGCGGATGGAGATCGGCCCCAAGGATCTCGAGAAGTCGCAGGTGGTGCTGGCGCGGCGCGATACCCGCGAGAAGTCGTTCGTGCCGATGGAGGGCCTGACCGAGAGAGTGGTGCAGGACCTGCGCACGATTCAGGACGCGCTGCTCGCGCGTGCGCTGGCGTTTCGCGAGGAGCACACCACGCACACCGATTCCTACGACGAGTTCAAGGCGATCATGGATGGCCGCCCCGGCTTCGTCGTCTCACCCTGGTGCGGGTCGGACGCGTGTGAAACGGCGGTCAAGAACGACACGCAGGCCACGATTCGGAACATCCCATTCGTCAGCCCGCCGGCGACGGGGAAGACCTGCATCAAGTGCGGCGAGGCGGCCACCGCCCACGCCTGGTTCGCGAAGGCGTATTAGCGAATCGCACTCGATTCTCAGCGCTTCGCCAATACGCCAAAGCAGTGTCTTTTGGCCCCGCTTCGCGGGGCGTAGGGCGCGCTAGCGAACTGGTCCCTGAAAGAACGCCGGGAGGCCGCTCTTCGTCTCCCGCAGGATCTCGACGATCGCTTGTCGACCGCCGCGGGAGAGCCGGGCGTAGCGGGCGGTCGCGTGCTCTGCGCCCGACAGCACGTGCCACAGGCGCGCGTAGACGGCGTCCTTCGCCACGGGCGGCAGCGCATCGAAGGCTTCGGAGTAGACCAGGTAGCTGCAGGAGTGTTTGAGGAGCCTCGTGGCCAGATCGAGATCGCGAAGGGAGCGGCCGGCGCGGTCGCGCGGACCCCTGGCGGCAAACGCCGCCGCGAACCCTGACTGGCCTTCGACTGGTCCGGCCAGCGGCGCCTCGTCGATGAACAACAGATAGTCCACCAGATCGACCGCCACCCGCACGGCCACGGCCGTGGCCGTGGCAGGCGCGTCCGCCTGCGCCACCCGGACCTCCCAGCCAGTCCGGACCAGCAGGTTCATGCCGTGCATCTGGTGATCGAAAACGAGCAGCGCCGCGATGTCGCTGTGCGGCGTCAACGTCCGCCCGGCGCCGACGCGGGCCGCGAGCGACGCCACCGCCGAAGGCGCGGGCCGCGGGTCGGTGTCGGCATCGGGGCGCCACAGCGTGTTGCCCAGGTGGGCGACCGGGCCGGATCGTCCCGTGACATACCAACCCGCCCAGCGTTCGGTGTGCGGCGTCCGGTGCGAGGTTATGCCGTTCCAGATGTACGGAAGCGAAAGGCCGCCCGCGCCGGTGGCGACGCTGCGGACCAGCGCGCCCGGCACGTTCAGCGTCGCGTATGACACGTGGCAACCCAGGCACGAGGCCGGCCGCACGAACCGCGGGCGCTCAACGGCCCGCTGCTCGAGGACATAGAACGCAAGGCCCTGGCGGGCGTCCTGGCTTGCCACCTCGATGAAGCCGCCGGCGGGCGCGGCGACTGCCGTCGTGTCATTGAAGTAGATCGCGCGAGGATTGGCGGGCGAGATCGCGGGTGACTGGAGGCTGGTCTTCGAGAACGCGGCGACCTGCGACGATTCGGTGATGTCGAGCGCGCGCAGCACGCTGCGCAAATAGCCGTGTCCCGGTTCGAACTCCAGCCGGCGCGTGCCGGACTCGAGTTCCCTGGCCAGGCGGACCACGGCGTCGTTGACCGGCGTGGTCGCGTAGGCGACGGCCGGGTGGTCCGGCGTAGCGGAGAAGGTTTCGTCGCCGGGGAGCGATTGCCCGATCATCGTCACGGTCAAGAGCAAGCCGCAGGCGGCCATTGCCGTCCGCGGTCTCCACGACGTCCGCCCGGCGTGCAGCCTCACCGTGACCGTGCGTGTGCCGCCAGGGCGGCATGGAACTCGCGCCACTTGGTGCGCAGATGCTTCACGCTCGCATGGCGGCCGGTCAACCCGGAACGGCCGACGATGTCGGCCGCCGCTTCCGCGATGCGCGCGCGCCACCACGGCTCTCCTCGCGCGGCTGCCCACGCCCGCGCCAGCGGATCGAGGCAGGTGTCGTCGCCCACCAGTGTCACGGCGGTCAGGAAGTCGAGCGGCAGCGGCGCCACGGCCGTGCCGAACGTTTCCCGCAGGTCATAGAGCGCCAGGCGCGATCCCCGGCGCGCCAGGACGACGTGTGCGGCGCCGCGGACACGCCGCCATTCCTCGCGCTGTGCGTCGGCGGGCGCGATTCGTTCAGCCTCACGGGCCGCCGACAGCGCCTCGTGCACTGTGGCCAGCGACGCGCTGGCGCCCTGGCCCGCCAGCCACTCGAGCGCCCCCGTGGTGTCCGCCGGCGGCCGATCGGGGGGCTCCAGGGCGCTCGTCGCCCGGATGGGCGCGACGAGGTGCGCTGGAAGATCCGAGAGCGCATCCAGTGCAGCCAGCCGCACGGTGGCCTCGCGCTCGCGGTCCAGCGCGGCAACGGTCAGCGCTTCGAGCGCCTCCGTACCCTGTTCCTGGCTGAGCCATCCGCGCAGGACGCCGACGGCCGCAAGCGCGACATTGGCGTCGGACCCTGCCAGTGCTTTTCGAGCCACGGCCATGGCGCGCGCATCTTCGGAACCCTCGAGCGACGCGAGTGCCGCGGCGCGGGCGCCCGCATCCGCGCCCGACGAGACGAAGGCCACGAGCGCCGGAATCGCCCGGGAGCCGATGACCCGCAGCCGCGCGACGGCGGCCTCGCGTTTGACCGGGGCCGGAGCCGAGAGGTGATCGAGGAGGCGGGCGACCTCGCCCGCGATCACTCCTCGCGCGGGAGTTTTTTCTTGCCGAACGCCCACGCCAGCAGGATGCTGAGGAGATAGAGCAGGAACATCGGGCCCGCCATCGCAATCTGGCCCACGGGGTCGGTGCCAGGCGACAGCACGGCGCCCACGATGAACATGATCAGAATGGCGTACTTCATGTTCTTGATGAGGAACCGGGCCGAGACCAGCCCCAGCTTCGCCAGGAAGAGCACCAGCGTCGGCATCTGAAAGATGACGCCGAACGTGAGGATCAGCTTCATGTACAGCGAGAACGCGGGCTCGACACGCGGCATGAACGTGACCACGTCGTTCGAGAAGCTGCTCAGGAATTTCCACGTCAGCGGGAAGACCAGGTAGTGCGCGAAGGCGGCGCCTCCGATGAAGAAGGCGGACGACATCACCACGAACGGAATCGCCGCCTTCTTCTCGTGGGCGTAGAGTCCCGGTGAGATGAACAGCCAGACCTGGCCAAACACCAGCGGCGATCCGATCAGGATGCCGGCGATAACGCAGATCTTCACGTAGAGCATCAGCTGCTCGGTGGGATCCGTGTAGATCAACTTCTGCCCGGGCCCGAGCAGCAACTGCATCGGTTCCATCACGAACAACCAGAGTTCCTGATAGAAGAAGATGGCAATCGAAAAGCCGATCACGACGCCAACGAGCGCCCAGACGATCCGCTTGCGCAGCTCGTCGAGGTGCTCGAGGAACGACATCTTCCCGCCGCCGTCTGGCGACGAGTCGTCATCATCCCAGTCGGGATCGGGATCCGAGGCGGCGGCCTTGCTCGCCTTGCTCGGGAAGGGCACCAGGGCCATCGAGATGGCCTAGGCCGAGGTTCCGGTCGGGGTCCGGCTGACGGTCTCGTCGTCGGGTGTGTGCGTGTCGGACGGCGCCGGCGTCATCACGGTCGCCGCATCGATGGCCGAAGTCTGTTCGGCCTCGATCTTGCTCTTTTGCTCCTTCTGCTCCTCGACGCGGATTTCTTCGTCCAGCGTGTGGCGCAGCTCGTTCGAGGCCCGCTTGAACTCGCCGATGCTCTTGCCAAGCGAACGACCCAGCTCGGGCAGCTTGCGCGGCCCGAAGATGATTAGCGCGATCACCAGGATGATGACCAATTCGGGCATGCCAATTGAACCAAACATACGCACGGCTCCTCGGCCGGGCCGGCTTGCGCCGCACCGCGGTCACTTGCTGGAAGATCCCTGCAAGTCCTTGATCCGATTGTAGAGATCCGGTCTGGACGGGGTCAAGGTGAGGGTTTATAGTGGGAGACATATGGGCCGTTTTCGACTTGTGTCCGCTACGGCGGTGGTTGTGCTGGCCGGGGCCGTGCTGGGAGGGCTGGCGGGGCGCGGTGCGCTCGTCGCCCAGGACCAGGTGGCCGACCAGTACAAGGTGTTCGCCGCGGCGTTGAGCGCGGTCGAAGAAACCTACGTCGGAGAGGTGCAGTCCGACCGGCTCGTGTACGGGGCCATCAGCGGCATGCTGCAGACGCTGGACCCGCATTCGAGCTTCATGGATCCCCGCAGCTACGCGCAGATGCGCGAGCGGCAGGAAGGCCGGTACTACGGCCTGGGCATCTCCATCCAGGTGATTGGCGGCGACATCACCGTGTTCAACGTGTTCGAGGAATCGCCCGCCTATCAGCGGGGCGTTCGCCGCGGCGACGTGATCGCCAAGATCGAAGGAGACGATACCAAGGGGTGGACGACCGACCAGGCCGTCGGCCGCCTGCGCGGTCCGCGTGGCACGGCCGTGGCCGTCTCGCTGCGCCGCGCCGGCTTCGACGATCTCATCGAGCTGAAGGTCACGCGCGACCAGATCCACATTCCCACGGTGCCGGCGGCCTTCATGCTGGACGCCTCCAGCGGCTACATCCGCGTGTCGGACTTCGGCGAGAACACCGACGACGAGCTGGGCTCGGCGCTTCGCGCGCTGACCGGCAAGGGGATGAAGCGCCTGGTGCTGGACCTTCGGGGCAATCCTGGCGGCGCCCTGGACCAGGCGATCCGGGTCTCGAACCGGTTCCTCCCGCGTGGCGACATGATTGTGTACACGCGCGGCCGCGTGCAGAACTCCGACCAGGACTACCGTGCCACGGAGCAGAGCGACTACCTGCGGATCCCGATGGTCACGCTGGTGAACCGCAGCAGCGCCAGCGCGTCGGAGATCGTGTCCGGGGCGCTGCAGGACCACGATCGATCGCTCATCGTCGGCGAAACCACGTTCGGCAAGGCGCTGGTGCAGTCGGTCTACCGCGTGAACCAGAACGCCGGCGCCGCGATCACGACCGCGCGCTACTACACGCCGAGCGGCCGGCTGATCCAGCGGCCGTGGGACGGCACCTTCGACGAATACCTCACCTACACGCTGCGCGAGCAGGATCCGAACCGGCAGCACAAGCCTGAGGAGCTCGAAGTACACCGACAGCGGGCGCAAGGTGTATTCGGGTGGCGGGATCGAACCCGACCGGCGGTTCGACGGTCCGTTGCTCGGGTTCAACCCCACGAAGTTCGGGCGAACGCTGTATGCGCGCAACGTGTTCGACACGTTCTCTCAGCGGTTCTCGCGAGAAGGCGACACCCGCATCGCCCAGAGTGCCACCACGCGGCCCCGCAACCTCGCGTCGGGGTTCGAGGTGTCGGACACGCTGTTGACGGAGTTCCGGGAGCATGTGGCGAAGACGGGTCTGCCCATCGACGACGCCGCCTGGCAGCAGGACCTGCCCTTCATCAAGGCCATGATTCGCTACGAGATCGATCTGGACCTCTTTGGTCTTGCCGTTGCCTCAGAGCACCTGGCCAAGGTCGATCCGCAGCTGCAGTTCGCGCTCTCGACCTTCACGGAGGCGGAGGAGCTGCTGAAGCTCCGCTCCACGTCGCCGGCGACTCGGCGCGCCGCCCGCTAGCGGTCCTTGGTGCTTGGGTCTTAGTTCTTGGTCCACGATGGACCAAGGACTTTGGACCACAGGCCGGACCCTGCCCAAGGACCAAGGACCAAGAACCTCTTCGGTCCCCCACCCCAAATCCTTGTGGTGTGAGTTCTGCCTTGCCACAATAGCTGGGCATTGCTAGACTGGCCGACGCTCGCCGGGGACTAGCGAGGCTTCGCCGCGGAAGGGCGGCCAGTAGGCTCAGCCCCGCTAGTGCAGTGTTTGATTGCCCGCCTTTGGCGGGGGCCGAAGGATTCGCCATACATGCGCCTCGAACGCCTCGAGATTGCCGGGTTCAAGTCATTCTCCGACAGGGCCGAGCTGGCCTTTGACGAAGGTGTCACCGCCATCGTCGGTCCCAATGGCTGCGGGAAGAGCAACGTCGCCGACGCCATCACCTGGGTGCTCGGTGAGCAGTCCGCCAAGAGCCTCCGCGGCGACCGGATGGAGGATGTGATCTTCAACGGCAGCGACGCCCGGAAGCCGGGCGGGGCAGCCGAGGTCCGTCTGCGTCTCTCCGGCCTGCCCGTTCCGCCCCAGCCGGCCACCGACACGCCGGCGCCATTGACCCCGAACCTCCGGCCGTTCCAAGCCTCCCCAGGCGAGAGCCAGCCCGCGCCGCTCGACGGTAACGGCCACTCGAACGGCAACGGCCATGGTTATGCCCAGGGCTACGACGGCGGCCCCCTGGCGCCGGTGGGCGGCGTCAATCCGGAGCTCGACGAGTTTGCGCGCGCGTTCACCCGCGACGTGGAAGTCACCCGGCGTCTCTACCGGTCGGGCGACAGCGAGTATCTGATCGACGGCCAGGTGTGCCGCCTGCGCGACGTGCACGAACTCCTGATGGACACCGGGCTCGGCGCCAAGGCGTATTCGATCATCGAGCAGGGCAAAATCGGGATGATCCTCAGCTCGCGGCCGGCCGATCGCCGCCAGCTGATCGAGGAAGCCGCCGGCATCACCAGGTACAAGTCCCGCCGCCGCTCGGCCGAGCTCAAGCTCGAGGCCGCGCAGCAGAACCTCACCCGCATCGACGACATCGTGTTCGAGGTCGAGAAGCAGCGCGGCACGTTGAAGCGTCAGGCGGCTAAGGCACGCCGCTATCGGCGGCTCCGAGAGGAGCTGCGGCGATGGGAGAAAGTGTTGTTCGCTCGGCGCTACCGGGAGCTGTCGGGCGCCATCGAGTCCGTGCGCGAGCGGTTGCTCGCTGCGCGCGAGCGTGAAGGCGCCGCGGCGGCGCGGGTGGCGGCGCTCGACGCCGATCTGGCCCGGGCACGGCTGGACCTGACTGTGGCCGAGGAGCGCTCGTCGGCGTTGCGCGAGGACGCTCACGCCCGTGAGCTGCAGGTGTCGGTGCGCCAGCAGCAGCTCGACTTCGACCGCCAGCAGGCCCAGACCCTCGAAGCGCGCAGCGCGGCGATTGGCGGCGAGATCCAGGAGCTCGAGTCGCGGCGTGAGCCGGCCAGGCTTGCGCTGGAGGCCCGGCGCGCCGCAACCGCGGAAGCCGAAGCCGCCCGGGACGCCGCCGCCACGCAGTTGGCTGCGGTGAGCGGCGAGCACACCGAGGCAGGGGCGGCCGTGGAAGGCCTGGAAGCCGATGTCGAGGCGGTGCGGGTGCAGGTCTACGAGGGCGCGAGCGCCATCGCCTCGATCAGGCACGCCGTCCAGCACGCCGCCGCGCAGGCCGAGCGCGTCGCCGAGCTGCTGGGCAAGCTGGACGTCGAGCGGCGCGAGGTGATGCGCGAGGCTGCGGCGACGGAGACGGAGCGCGCGCAGGTCGAGACGGACCTGATCACCACCCGCGACGCGATCGCGCGCATCGCCGTGAGCCGGGTGGAGCGGGAGCTCGAGGTGGCAGCTCTGCGGTCGGCGCTCGACGCAGGCCAAAAGGATGTGCGGGCGCGCGAGCAGGAAACGGCCGCCCTCGAGGCGCGGCTGTCGTCGCTGGAGGAGCTGGCCGCCAGCCGGGCCGAGTTCGGCGACGCGGCGCGCATGGTGCTCCGCGAGGCCAACGGGCGCGTGAGCCAGCGCGGCGCGGTGGCCGACTGTCTCGACGTGGATCGCGCCTACGAGCGCGCGGTCGAGGCCAGCCTGGGCGAGTTGCTGCAATACGTCCTCGTCGATCATCACGAGCAGGCCGCTGAAGGCCTGTCGCTCGTCCGAGGCGCCGACGCCGGACGCTGTGGGTTCGTGGTGCTCGACGGTTCCACCGCCGCGGGCGCAGCTCAATCGCTCGCGGGCGACGATGCGCTGCGCGCCGACGGCGTGATGCCGGTGACCGACGTGGTCCGTGTCTCCGGTCCACATGCGCAGGTGGTGCGGGAACTGCTGCGCGGCGCCTACGTGGCCGATACCTTCGCGCGCGCCGTCGCGTTCGCCGGACAGCACGGAGTGGCCGTGGCCACACCCGAGGGCGACCTGGCGCGCGGCCGTCACCTGGTCATGGGTGGGGCACGGGTCGAGTCACGCGGGATCCTCGCCACCCGCCGCGAAATCCGCGACCTGCGTGTTCGCGTCGCGGCCGATCGCGACCTGTTGGGGAACGCCACGGCCGGCGTGGCCAGGGTCGAAGCGGCCCTTGCCGCGGCGAATCTCGCCATGGCCGCCCTGCAGGACGAACAGCATCAGCAGGAGAAGGTGCTCGTCGGGCATGAGGCCCAGCTCGCCCGCGTCGGCGAAGCCGTGAATCGGCACGCGCGGCGTACCGACGTCATTGCGCTCGAAGAAGGGCAGGCCGGCGAGGAGCGCCTGGCCATCGAGGCGCGGCAGCAGGAAGCGGCGGCCTCGATCGCGGCGCTCGAGGCGGAGCAGCGGCTGGCGGACGAGCGGCTGGCGGATCTGCAGCGCCGCCTGGCAGAACGCCGTGACGGGATTGCCGTGCTGGGGGGCCGCGTGGCCGAATCCGGCGCGCTGCATGCGGCGCTGGTCGAGCGCGTGGCGGCCGCCGTGGCCGAAGTCGCCCGTCTGGAGGATGCCGAGCGGGACCTCGAGGATCGCATTGCCGCGCGGAATCGTGAGCTCGACGACAACGTCGCGCGCCGCGAGGCGCTGATCGTGGCGATTCAGGAATCCAATCTCGCCATCGACGACGCGGTTCGACACCTCGACGGTCTTCGCGGCGAGCTGGTCAAAGCCGACGAAGCGTACACGGCCCTGCGAGGCGTCCTCGACGCCCAGGACGGCGCGATCCGCTCGGCTCGTGGCGCGCTCGACGACGCCCGCACGTCGGTGGGCGAGCTGGACGTGGAGGAGGCCAGGGCCGCGAGCGATCTGAGTCACATGGCCCAGGCCTGCGTGGACTCGCTGCAGCAGTCGCTCGACGCCGTGCTGGCGGACGTGCAGGAACTGGAGCAGAGCGGCGAGGCTGTGCCCGACGCCGCCACGCTCGCTGCGGACGAGCCGGACGCCGAGGGGGACGCTGAGGACGGCGCGGCCGCGGACGCGACCGAAGCAGCCGCGGCCGTCGGCCCAGAGCCCGTGGCGCCGCTACAGGCCGTCGGCGGATCGATCACCGCTGAGGAGGCCATCGTCCGGCTGAAGGAGAAGATCGAGCGGCTCGGCCCCGTCAACATGATGGCCATCGAGCAGTTCGACGAGCTGGAGACCCGTCACGTGTTCCTGACCGCGCAGCGGAAGGACCTGGTGGAGTCGATCGCGCAGACCACGCAGGCCATCGCGAGAATCGACGAAACCACGGCCGCTCGCTTCACGGAAGCGTTCACCGCCGTGCAGGCGAACTTCCAGCAGACCTTCAGCACGCTCTTCGGCGGCGGGCACGCCGGCCTGGCGCTGCTGGACGAAAACGATCCGCTCGAAAGCGGCATCGACATCGTGGCCTCGCCGCCTGGCAAGCGGCTGCAGAGCGTGATGCTGTTGTCGGGCGGGGAGAAGGCGCTGACGGCGATTGCGCTGATGTTCGCGATCTTCCGCTACAAGCCGAGCCCTTTCTGTCTCCTCGACGAGATCGACGCACCGCTCGACGATGCCAACGTCGGGCGCTTCGTGGACATGCTGCGGGGCATGATGGACCGCACCCAGTTCATCTTGATCACGCACAACCGCCGCACGATGGAGATCGCGAACCGGCTCTACGGCGTGACGATGGAAGAGCCGGGCGTCTCGAAGCTGATCTCAGTTCATTTGCACTAGGAACCCCAACGCGTGGGCCAACACGCGTTGGGCCCCCGCCGAAGGAGGCCAGGCGCCGTGGCGAACGAAGACAGGTCCACGCGCTACCAGCGGCTGCGCCGGCGGGCCGCCACAGCGACGGCGCTCGTGGACGGTGCGCTGCTCGCCGGTGCGCTGGCCTCGGGCCTCTCGCGCGCGCTCGCCGATGCGCTGGCCGCGTCGGACACGCCCGCACTCATCGCCACAGCGGCCTTCGTGCTCACGCTGGTAGGCGCGCGCACCGTGTTGATCCTCCCGATCGCCTTTGCCGCGGACGTCGCATTGGGGCGGCGCTACGGCCGCCCCCGGACTTCGATCGTTCACTGGTTCGCGGGCTATGTGTGGCGCGCCGTCCTGCTGGCGGCGGCGCTCGCGAGCGCGGCGCTGGTGATCCAGGCCGCGGCCTGGTGGAGCCCTACGAACTGGTGGGCGTGGGCAGCCGTCGTGCTGGCTGCGGCCGTACTGGGCGGGGCGGCCCTCGTGCCCGTCCTGGCCTCTCGCTCCGCGTCCGCCGTCGTGCCGCTCGGCCGCGCGGACCTCGAGGCGCGGCTGACGTCGCTGGCCCGCCGCGCCGGGGCGCCGGGGGTACAGGTGTTCCAATGGCGAGTGGGCCAGCCGGGCTCGGGCACGGCGCTGCTCGTCGGGATGGGTCCCTCGCGCCGCATCCTGGTTGCCGACACGGTCCTCGAGACGCACAGCGACGACGAGGTGGAGGTGATCGTGGCCCACGAACTCGCCCACTACCGCCGCGCCGACACGTGGTGGAGTGCGGCGGCGTCGGCGGGCGCCGCGGCGCTGGGACTCTACGCAGCAGCCCGGCTGCTGCCCGTGGCCGGCGGCGCGTTCTCGCTGGCCGGGCCGGCCGACACGGCCGCGCTGCCGCTCGTCGCACTCGTGTGGGGCGCCGTGGCGGCTGCCGTGGCGCCGCTCGTCAACATGGTGTCGCGCGCGCAGGAGCGCCGTGCCGACCGCGATGCGCTGACGTGGACGGGGAACGCCCCGGCGCTCGTGCGGACGCTCAAGCGGCTCAGCGCCGCCCACCTGGTGGAGGACCGCCCTCCGAGCTGGGCAGAGGCGCTGTTCTATCGCCACCCCGCCGTCGCTGATCGGATCGCTGCGGCGGAAAGGTGGGGCGCCGCCAATTCACAATTCACAATTCACAATTCACAAACTGCAGGCCCGGAGCCTGGAGCCCGGAGCCCGGAGCCAGGTCACGGCAACTGCGGCCGCTTCTTACCGGTCGGATTGACCATGCTCGAAGCGGTGAGCCAGTTCGAGCAACGCGCGATCGCCCCTCGGCCGGCCCAACCAGCTGCAGTCCCACTGGGAGCCCGCCAGACGTGAAGCCCGCGGGAACCGACATCGCCGGCGCGAACGTCGTGGTGATCCAGTAGGTGGATTTCATCCACGCGATGTAGTGGTCCATCGGCACGCCGTCGACGGCCGAGGGCCAGGGCAGCGATGCGTCGAAGGGCGGTACCTGGTTCACGGCGCACGCCAGCGCATCGAACCGCTGAAAGAAGTGGGCCACGCGGCCCAGCAGGTCCGTGTGGGCGGCGAGCGTCGCGGCGAGGTCCGCGCCGGACACGCGCTGGCCGCGCTCGATCTCCTCGACCAGCTCCGGCTTCATGCGCGCGCGATGCGAGCCGAGCAGCGGCCCGAACACGGCCGCGCTGCGCCAGCGGCGAACCATCAGGAAGATCTCGTCCGCGCCCGCCAGGTCCAGTGTCGCGTCCTCGACCTCGCATCCGATCGAGATCAGCGTGTCCCGCTGCGCCTCCACCACGCGTCGCACCGCGGGATCCAGCGGGAGCCCGCCCAGATCCGGGCTCCACGCGACGCGGACGGGGCCTCGAAGGTCGCCGGTCAGGGGGGCGCCGAGCACCGCGGGGTCCGACGGCTCACAGCCAGGGTCTCGCGCGTCGGGGCCGGCCAGCACGCCCAGAAGCAGGGCTGCGTCGTCCGCCGACCGGCCCAACGGACCGTTCACGCCGAAACCGAGGCGTGGAAACGGATCGGGAGCGGTCGGCACCAGGCCCACGCTCGGCCGCAGCGCCACCACGTTGTTGAAGTTCGCCGGGTTGCGCAGCGAGCCCCCAAGATCGCTGCCGTCGGCGATCGGCAACATGCCGGTCGCGAGGGCGGCACCGGCGCCGCCGCTCGATCCGCCCGCGCTGGCCGTCAGATCGTACGGGTTCCGCGTGGTGCCCCAGACGGCGTTGTAGGTGTGGGAGCCGAGCCCGAACTCGGGCACGTTCGTCTTGCCGATGGGCACAGCGCCCGCGCGCCGCATCCGCTCGACCACCACCGTGTCGGTGTGGCCGACGGCGTCGCGATAGATGGGGGAGCCGCGCGTGAACGGCAGGCCCGCGGCTTCCTGCAGGTCCTTGAACGCGATGGGGAGGCCGTGCAGCGGCCCCAGCGGCTCGCCGCGCGCGGCCGCGTCGTCGGCCTGCCGCGCCATTGCCCGGCAGGCCTCCGCCGGCAGCATCCCGACGATCGCGTTGACGTGCGGGTTCCACCGCTCGATGCGCGCCAGGTGCGCATCCATGACCTCGAGCGCCGACGCCTGCCGGTCGCGCACCAGCGCGGCCAGGGCCCTGGCGCTCAGGTCGCAGAGCTCGGACATAGAGCGAACGAGAATTCACAATTCACAATTCACAATTCACAAACCAAGACCGGAACTGCAGTTCCGATCTGCCTTTGTGAATTGTGCATTGTGAATTGTGAATTGTCGAGCGTTACTCGGCCGGCTCGATGCGCAGGATGGCGCCGTCGCTCGGCGCGTCGGTCACCACGTACAGCAGGCCGTCGGGGCCCTGGCGCACGTCCCGGACGCGCTGGCGGAGCGGCACGAGCAGCGACTCGCGCCGCAGCTCCTCCATGTTTTCGTTGAACAGGATGCGCTCCAGATGCCCCGTTCCTGGCACCTCGCCGGTGCGCAGGCCGCCGACGAATACATCACCCTTCCACTTCGGAAGCCGGTCGCCGGTGTAGAACGCCAGACCCGACGCGGCGATCGACGGCACCCAGAACACCAGCGGGCGCCTCGATGCCCGCGCGCGAGAACTGGTCCGACTGCCACGGCCCCGGATAAGTGCGGCCGAAGCTGACGATCGGCCAGCCGTAGTTCCCGCCCGGCTTGAGGATGTTGATCTCGTCGCCGCCGTTGGGACCGTTCTCGTGCTGCCACACCTGACCGGTGCCCGGATGCACGGCGAGCCCGAGCGAGCTGCGATGCCCCAGGGTGAACACTTCGGCGCGATGGTTGGCCTTGCCGGCAAACGGGTTGTCGGGCGGCACGGTGCCGTCGTCCTTCAGCCGCAGCACCTTGCCGGCCAGGCTGTTCGGGTTCTGCGCGTCTGGTCCGTTCACGCCGCCGGTCGTCACGTAGAGTGTGCCGTCGCGGCCGAACGTGAGCCGGGCGGGACCGTTGACGGCCGGCCCGGCGTTGAAGATCTCCTTCGTGTCCACCAGCTTTCCGCCGTCCCATCGGCCGCGCGCGATCGCCAGCGTGGTCACGGCGGGCGGCCCGGCGCTGACCTGCTTGGTGTAGGTCAGGTAGACGAAGCCGTTGGACCGCGAACTGAGGATGGAGCGCCACCTCCATCAGGCCGGTCAGGCCCGCCGCGAAGACGGCCGGCACGCCCTCGACGGGCTTGGGGTCCAGCGCGCCCTTGCGGACGACGCGCAGCCGTCCGGGCCGCTCGGTCACCAACATGGCGCCATCCGGCAGCCACACGAGGCTCCACGGATTGGCCAGCCCTCGAACCACGACGCTGACGCGGATCTTCTGTCCCTCGGCCGTGTCGTACACGACAGGCGCGTCGGGTAGCGGCACCGCGGGGATGCCTTGGGGCGCCACGGGAATGTTGTTGCGGAACGGCACGCGCTGCTGGGCGTGGCCAAGGGCGGCGGAGGTGACGACGAGCGCGGTACAAGCCAGCGCGAGGCGCACGAATATCTTCATGGTGCTGTCCAACCAGCGAAAGCGGAGAAAGCCTATCTCTCGGGTGTGGCCGCGCCGCCGGTGCCGCCGTTGGTCACGGGCGCCACGGCATCGGCGCCGGGCGCGTTGAAGGCCTCGAGCGTGGGTCCGCTGACGCCACGGGGCAGCATGCTGGGCCCCGACCGCAGGAACACCTTCTCGGGCGCGGTGGACCGGTCGAACAAGACGCCGATGAAGCAGTTGCTCATCTCGTCCCAGTTCTGGGGCCCCCACACCACTTGCTTGGCCGCATCGGGGTTGAACCGGTTCGCCGGCGAATTGTCGAAGTGCGAGATGAGCTGCAGCTTCGAGCCCTTGGGCAGCGGAATCGACTCGGCGTACTGATAGCCCATCTGCCAGTCGAAATTCCAGGCACCCTTCAGCACGGTGCGCATCTGCTGGTCGGGGGTCACGACGCGCAGCTCGAAGTCCTTGCCGCGCAGGTGCATGTGCGGCTGCGCATACACCAGGCGCGCGTTCTCGCCGAACGTGATCTCGCTCACCACTTCGGCGTTGCCGTTGCCGGCCGGGATCGCGAGGTTGAACGCGGTGGGACCCGCGTTGAAGAAGTAGCGTGTCTGCGGCGGCTCCTTGGCCAGCACGAGCCCGAGCTTGGACACGTCGGTGGACGGCTCACCCGAGGGCGTGTAGTGCAGCTCGAACACGAGGTCCGAACCCTTGGGCACGAACTTGGCCGCGCCTTCCATGTCGAACCGCTGCGCGCCGAGGCCGGGGTTGAACTTGCCCAGGATGTCGTTGCCTTCCTCGATCGCGTTGCGGCCCAGGATGTCGCGGTGGCTCTCGCTCTCGTAGGCCTCGCCGGCCACGGCCTTCTCCATCCACTTCGATCCGGGCGGGCGGACCCACACCTTGCCGTGGTGCAGCACGGCCGGGTTGCCTGGACGCATTTCGGCGGCGACGACCCAGAGGTCTTCCTTGATGTTCGTATCCACCACTATGTACTTGTAGTTGATGGTGCCGCGGGCAGGCAGCTCGAACGCCTTCGGCATCTCGAAGACGACATCGGGCGTGATGTTCCAGCCGTTCTCGAATTTGACTGGGGGCGGGGCGTCCTTCTCGTTGCCGGCCGGCGCACCGGCATCGGCCCACGCGCCCAGCAGCTCGATCTGCGGCGCGCTCAGGCGGCGCTCGTTGGAGAAGTGGCCGTAGGCGGGATCCGCGAACCACGGCGGCATCTTCTTCGAGGCGACGGCGGTCTTGATGGCCTTGGCCCAGGGCCGTGCCTGCTCGTAGGTGAGCAGCGACATCGGTGCCACTTCACCCGGACGGTGGCAGGTCTGGCAGTTGGCCTGGAGCACCGGCAGCACGTCCTTGTAGAACGTAGGCGCATCCGCCGCGCCGGCCTGTCCCGCACCCATCAGCACCGCGACCGCAGCCATCGAGAACAGTCTCATGGACGTGTCTCCTCTAAAGCAATCTTCGACCCGCTATAAGTATAGAGGATTACGGGGCTTTACAGCTGAAGTTGGCCGCGTCGTCCGAGCTGCCGTGGCCCGACCACGTCGCGACCTGCGGATACGGGCAGAGCGGTCTGGTCCGCTCGGTTTTGCCGCTCACGACACGCGCGGCCGGGATGGAATCGGGCGCCTTGCCGTTCTCGACCCACTGCTCGAGCGCGGTCAGCATGTCGAACGTGGTGGTGCCCGCGCCGCCTCCGCAGTGGCCCATCGCCGGCACCATGAACATCCGGTAGTAGTCGTTGAACTTCGCCCGTCCGCCGGCGTGCGACTCCATCGCGGTGAAGAAGCGCGTGCTGCTGCCCGAGGGGATCTGCTGGTCGGCCCAGCCGTGGTACTGAATCAGCTTGCCGCCGCGTGCGGCGAACTTGTCGAAGTTCGGCTGCAGCACGTTGATGTCGCCCTTCTCGATCGCCACCACCTTGGCCCAATCCTCGTCGAAGTTCAGTGTCTTGTAATCCCACGCCGGGTTGTTGAACACCATGAACTGGAACATCTGCGCGCCGATCGGGAACGCTTGCGGCGCGCCGAAGGTGGCCCAGCCGAGCTCGGAGCCCGGCTCGAGGCCGGGAAAGATCACGGCGCCGGTGCGCGGATGGGTGAGTGGCTTGTACATCGTCCGCGCCGTCTCCACCTGGGCAGGCGTCAGGCAGGTGGCCGCGTCGCCGGCCTTGCACTCGATCACCTTCGGGTCGAACTTGCACGCGCGCGGGTTCTCGATGAGGCGGTCGGTCACGCCGTCCTGCGCGTCGCAGGCGTCGAGGGCGGCCTTGTGGATGGCCGGGTACTTCTCGGCCGGGATATGCGTGCCCTCGCCGCGGTGCTGCTGCTGGGCGATCCACATCGAGAACGCGGCGCGTCCGGTGGTGTCCACGGCCGGCGCACCGGCGATGATGCCGTCGAAGTCGTCCGGATAGCGGTGGGCCTCCATGATCGCCTGGCGGCCGCCGGCGGAGCAGCCCTGGAAGTAGCTGCGGTTGGGCGCCTTGCCGTAGAAGGACGAGGTCACCGATTTGGCCTTGACCGTCATCTCGTGCGTGGCACGGTGGCCGAAGTCCACCAGCTTCTCGGGCCGTTGCATCCACGGCCCCCCGTTGCCCTGGTGGCCCTGGTCCGTGGCGGACACGGCGTAGCCGCGCCGCAGCCCGTCGCCCAGGGCGGCACCGTTGATGGTGCCGTTCCAACCGCCGTTGCCGACGGCCAAGAGCTTGCCGTTCCAGCCGGTCGTCGGTAGCCAGACCTCGACCTTGATGTCGGAATCCGCGGAGGGCCGCAGCGTGGCGGCCACGCGGCAATACTCGGGCAAGTCCTTCGCCGCTCCGCCGCCCGCGGGCACGATGATCGCGGTCGTGATTGCCGCGTCGGGAAAGGCGAGCGTCGCGAGGGAATCGCAGGAGGCAGCAGCAGCCGGCGCGGCGCTCAGCACCAGCCCCGACACGACCCCGGCGAAGGCGAACAGCAGGCGGTTTGTTGGCATGCGCGAAGTTTACGGGGCGCCGCCAGCGGGTGCAACACCGCCGGATGCCGCCGATCCGAGGTCGAGCAGACGGGCACGGAGGAACCGCCGCTCCGGTTCCTGCCTGGCGAGCCCCAACGCCTGTTCGTACGAGGCCCGGGCCTCATCGACACGGCCGAGCCGGCGGCACAGGTCCGCCCGTGCCGAATGAGCCAGGTGATAGTCCGTCAACTTGCCGTCCGTCAGGATGCCGTCGATCAGCGCCAGGCCCGCACCGGGACCGTCGCGCATCGCAATCGCCACGGCCCGGTTCAGCGCGACGACGGGCGACGGGGCCATCCGGGCCAGCACGTCGTACAGTCCCACGATCTCGTTCCAGTCCGTCTCGGCGGCCGTGCGAGCCCCGGCATGGAGGGCGGCGATCGCGGCCTGCAGGATGTACGGGCCGACGCGTCGGCATGCCAGCGCCTCGTCCACCAGCCGCGACCCTTCATCGATCAGCCGCTGGTCCCACAGCGCCCGATCCTGCTGCTCGAGCAGAATCAGATCGCCCTCTGGCGTCGTGCGTGCCGGACGCCGCGACTCGTGCAGCAGCATCAGCGCCACGAGCCCGGTGGCCTCGGGGTCCGCCACCAGCCGTGCCAGCAGCCGCCCGAGGCGGATGGCTTCCCCCGACAGGTCGTGGCGCGTGACCGAATCGCCGGCCGATGCCGAGTAGCCCTCGTTGAACACCAGATACACCACGCGCAGGACGGCGTACACGCGGGCTGAAAGCTCGTGCGCCTCCGGTACCTGATACGGGATGCGCGCGTCGCGAATCTTCGCCTTGGCGCGCACGATGCGCTGCGCGATGGTGGGCGGCGTCGTGAGGAACGCCCGCGCGATCTCCTCCGTGGTCAGCCCACATACTTCGCGCAGGGTCAGCGCCACCTGTGCGTCGAGCGGCAGCGCGGGGTGGCAGCACGTGAAGATCAGGCGGAGGTGGTCGTCGTCGATCGATGCCTCGTCCTGCGGCTCGGGCGTCTGCGTGTGTTCGAGACGCAGGGCGAGATCCGCCACCGAGGCGTTGAACCGGGCGCGGCGGCGCACAGCGTCGATGGCCTTGAAGCGCCCCGTAGACACCAGCCAGGCGCGCGGGTTCTGCGGCACACCTTCACGCGGCCATTGCTCCAGCGCCGCGGCCACCGAGTCGTGCAGCGCTTCCTCGGCCAGGTCGAAGTCGCCCAGCAGGCGAATCAGCGTCGCGAGCACCCGGCGCGACTCCGTGCGATAGACCGCTTCCACGGTCTCGCGCGCGACGTCGGCCGGAGTCTCGGACACGGGTCGTCGATCAGGACTGCTGGGAGAAGTCCTGGATCGGCCGCACTTCCACGGTCCCGGTGCGTGCCCCTGGGATGCGCGCCGCGACCTGGATGGCGTCGTTCAGATCGCGCGCCTCGATCAGGTAATAGCCGCCCAGCTGCTCCTTGGTTTCCGCGAACGGGCCGTCGGTCGTGGACGTCTTGCCCTGACGCACGCGCACGCTGGTCGCGGTGCTGGTGGGCTGCAGCGCCTCGCCGCCCACGTATTGGCCGCTCTTCTTCACCCCTTCGGTGAACGCGAAGTATTCACCCATGATGGCGTTGGCCTCGGCCTCTGAGATCGTGGCCCAATTCTTTTCTTCCTCGTAGATCAGACAGAGATATCGCATGAGGTCCTCCTCAGACCGCCCCGTGGCCCGCTCGTCCGAGGATCGGCCGACCGACGCCCTGGGCATCATCTGACAGGTAGTCGTTGGAGGGGAGGGGATTTCGACAATGCACAATTCACAATTCACAATTCACAAATGAAGACACGGAACTGCAGTTCCGGCCCGTCTTTGTGACTTGTGAATTGTGACTTGTGAATTGTGAATTGAATGAGGGGCTGCGCGGCCGCGCGCAGCCCCGGAAGACCTACCGCGGGCCGACCACCAACTCGCCCCGAGCCTCGGCGTGCCGGGGATCGCTCGTCAGGCTGGAGTAGTACGGGAACGCGCCCTCGCGGTCCGCCAGGAACTCGAACGACACGCTGCCCCCGGCCGGGACACGCTTCGACACCCGGTAGGCGTCGATGGTGAAGCTGTACGCGACGTCCTCGCTTTGGACCGTCACGCGCACCAAGTCGTTGCGCGACACCGCGATACGGGGAGGAGAAAAGCGAAAGTCCTTGACGGTAACCGTGACGTCCCGGCGGGTGGGCGCCTGTTCCTGCGCTTTGGCACTCGACCGAAACACCAGACCTGCAACCGCGGCGGCGAGCCCCAGAACAACCCACCGGCGGCGGGTGAACCGTGAAGCATTAGCGGGCATCTGTTACCTCTACTAGTTAGAGTAGCAGGTTCCGCGCCAACGGTCGGGTCGCAGCTTCAGGCCCATTTGTTGGGGTATCCAGCGGAGGTGTCCAACCTAGCGTATCTCGATGTTCCCCGATGCTGTCGAGATAGCCACAGGCGGGCCCCCGCCCCGTACCTGTCCCCGCAGCGCCCGGCGCGACAGCCTGCCCGAAACGGTCACTGGTGCGTCGGACTCGACCCGTCCTGATGAGCTGGAAGCCACGAGGTCGAAGGCGGGGCTGCCGCTCAGCACCACGTTGATGTCGCCGGAGGATGCGGCGAGGTTCCACGGGGCCGTCGGCGTGCCCTCCACTTCGATGTTCCCGCTGGCCGTGTGGAGGGAGAGGGGGCCGCGGACACCCGTCACCCGCACGTCTCCCGACCCGGTGCCGATGCCGGTCCGTCCCTCGCCGGCCCCGTTCACGACGACGTCGCCGCTGCCGGTGCGCGCCTCGACGCCGCCGACGCTGCCGGCCACCATGATGTCACCCGACCCGGCCGTCGCACGGACGATTCCCCCCACGGTGCCGATCCGCAGGCTGCCTGAGCCGCTGGACGCGTCCACGTCCCGCTGCACGCCCTCCAGAAGCTGGTCGCCCGACCCGGTGCGCGTGCGAAGGCGAGTGTCGGAAGGCACCGTGACCCGGTAGCTGATGCTCACGCGGTTCCAATCCCAGCGGTCGTCGCGCCGCAGGCCGAGCCGAATGGTGCCGCCGCTCTGCTCGACTGGCGGGTCGGCCTCGACCTCGCGTACGCGGGCCGCCGCGTCCTCGCTGTCGCGGGCCCAGGCCCGGATCCGGGCCTCCACCTGGACCGTACCGGCCTGTCCGATGCGGACCTCGATGTCGCCCGACCCCGTCTGCACGTCGAGATCCACGGGCCCGGTGACGCTCAGGGTGCGGGAAAAGGAGCCTTCCGCGCGCTGGGACTGCGCGTCGATGACCAGGCAGGCGCTCGTGGCCAGGGCGCACGCGAGCAGGGGAGTGGCAGTACGTAGTTTCATCGACGCCTCCATGCTTGCCTTGGACGAAGGTCCCCGGGTGAAAGTTGCCTCTCCGGTGGGATGCGACTTGCCGGACGTCTGCGCCTTCAGGTCATCAGAACGAATAGTCGAACGTAATGGTCGGCACCCAGCCCGCGTTGAGGCCGACGTCGGTGAGTGGCCGGCGCACGTTGACCGTGAACAGCCATGTTTCCGCGACGTTCCACTTGAAGCCGGCGACGGCAACGATGCGATCGGTTGTCTGTTCGACGCCGGTCAGCCTGATCGTGTCGACTCCGACGAGACTCGGGTGCGACTGAGTCGTCTCGGCGAGGCGCCCAAGCCCACCGATTCTGAGTCCCGACAACTCGCCAACGATGGTGAGACGCGACACAGCGACCACGGTGACGGCCGCCGCGTAGCCCAGGATGTCCGACTCCCCGCGAAACGAGTAGCCGAACTCACCGTGAAGGCCCACGCGATTTCGTTCATACGAGCCAATCAGACGAGGGGCGAGGCTGGTGCGCCCGCTGCCAAGCAGGTCTTGTTCACGTCCGGTTGGCAGTCTCGCCTCGACGCCTATCGCCAGTCCGCTCCCGCCGTCACGGAGCACGTTGTACTTGGCCCGCACCACCGCGTCGCCGAGCCCGGAGGCCGACGCGGTGCCAGCGGCCTGCACCAGCTCGCGGCCACGATAGGTGTCGACCCGTTGACCTTGCAGGCTCACTCGCACGAATGGGATGGCGCCGCCGATATCGAACCGATCGGTGACGCCGTAATTACCCGTCAGTGTCACCGTGTCGGTGCGAATCCGCAGCGCGACCGTCTCGACATCGAACGGCGCCGGCTCGCCGCGCAGGATGCTCGCGGTCGAAACCAGCGTTCCATCCCGCAGGTTGCGGCCGTCGATATTGTCGAACGTCGTGCTGTGATAGCCAATCCCCAAGGACGCCCGCCCCAGGCCGGCGGTCAACGACCGCTCAACAAAGAACGGACCAAAGCTGTCGCTCGATCGGACGACGGTCCCGAGAGCGGGGTCCAGACGATAGGTGAACCCTCCCGGCGACGAGGAGACGGGAAGGGCCGCAGCATCGAGGATCAGAAACCTGGCGACGATATCGCTGGTCTCGGCCGCGGCCTGCGCATCCCGAACGAAATCGCCGGTCGGGATCGAGCGGTTGGTCAGGAGGAATGTCAGCACATCCGTGATCGACTGTTGAGCGGACGCCGGGCGGGCGGTGCCGCCCAACAGGATGCACAGTGCCAACAGCAGCGTGCCGGCACGAGGGCCTCGACAAAGTGAGTGCATGGCGGCAGATCAGTTCTCTTGCCTGACGGTGAGAGTGCGTCCTGCAATGGTCACGGTGCCGGTCCTGTCGTTTCTGCCTCGAGGTGCCGTGACGCTGTACGCGACGGTTCCGTTACCAGTGCCGCTCGCACCCGACGTCACCGTGATCCAATCCTCGTTGCTGCTCGCCGTCCATGCGCAGCCGCTGGCGGTGGATACGGCGACGGTGCCGGTCCCCGCTCCCGATCATCGAGACGCTGGTCGGGCTGATCGAGTAGGTGCACGAGATGGACGCAGCCGCTTGCGTCACGGTGAACGTCTGGCCGGCGATGATGACGGTGCCCGAACGGGCGCCGCCGGTGTTGGCCGCCACACTGAAGGCAACGGGACCACCCCCGCTGCCACTGGCGCCCGCGGTGACGGTGACCCATGCCGCGCTACTGCTCGCTGTCCAGGCACAGCCGGTGCCCGCGGACACGGCCACCGTCCCGGTCCCGCCCGACGCAGGAATCGAGGAGCTTGTCGGACCGATCGAGTAGGTGCACGAGACAGACGCAGCCGCCTGCGTCACGGTGAACGTCTGGCCCGCGATGGTGACGGTGCCCGTGCGGGCGCCGCCGGTGTTGGCCGCCACACTGAACGCGACAGGACCGTTCCCGTTGCCGCTGGCGCCCGAGGTGACGGTGACCCATGCGGCGCTACTGCTCGCCGTCCAGGCGCAGCCTGTGCGCGCGGACACGGCGACCGTCCCGGTCCCACCCGAGGCGGCAATCGTGGCATTCGATGGAGCGAGCTGATACGTGCACGCGGGTCCTGGTCCGGGTCCTGGTCCTGCCGGTGTTGGTGCCGCCCCCGCCTGTGCAACGGTGGACCTCCGGTCGCCCAGCATGATCGTGCCGATCCGCGGCTCGCTGGCGGGATTCGGTGCGATGCTCACACGCACGGTTTCGGCACCGCTTCCGATGGTCCGCGTCGTGAACGAGATCCAGTTGGCGTCCGTCGCGATGGTCCATGAACATCCGCTCACCGTCGACACGGCGACCTCGCGGGTTTCCCCTTTGGCATCGACGGTGAGGCTCTCCGGGCGGAGTTCGAATCGGCAGGGCGCCGCCTGCTGAGAGACCCGGACGCGGTTGTCGTTGACGACGATCTCACCCTCCCGGATCGAAGGCAGGGTATTGGGCGCGACTCGAAACTCTACCGTGCTCGTGCCTTGTCCAGAGGTGGGCGACAGCCCGGAGAGCCAGTTCGCCGCTGTGGATACTTCCCACGGGCATTCGGGGGCAGTCGTGATGGTGACGGTGCCTGTTCCGCCGTCGGGGCCGATGCTCGGGGAGGAGGCTGCCAACGCCACCTGACACTTCAGTGGTGTCGGGACTGTCGTCACGGCCGATTCGGACCCGCATCCGCTAACGACTGCAGCTGCACTGAAGGCGGCCGCCGGCACCAACATGCGGTAACGAAAGAAGGGGCGCGCGCGTTCGGCGAACTGTTGCAGCAAAGACCCCATCGCAGCCCCCGGTGCCGTTCCCAACTCAATCACTCAACACTGGCGGGGTCGCTGTGTTGATGGCGCCGCTGTCGTTGAAAGGCTGAGTTGCGTTCGTAGCGCTGAGAGCTGCAAGCGAGGTGCCATGGGTTGGCAGGTGTGGACGCTGGAGCCTGGCGCGTGCCGCGCGCGGCCTATGAGCCGAAAGAGACCCGTCTTGCACCTTTACGGCTGAGGAGGGCGGCGACCTCGACGGTGATCTCCCGACCTCCGGAGAGCTCCGGCTCACCATTCCGGCGTCCGCAAGACTCGCGATCGAACCCTTCGCGACGGTCGCGTCAGGACGGGCGGGGATGGAGGGTCTTTTCACTGGTGACCTTCCATGTTGTCCCCATCGGGGCGCGTTTGATGATGGGCCTGTCGATTCACCGTGGCGAGCCTTGAGGGCAGGCGTGGAGGCCGGAGCCCGGAGCCTAACGCTTGGTGCCGTCTTCTATGAGCACCAAGAGCATTCCATCCGCTGGACCGGACAGGGTCGCCGTCACATGGTTCTGGACGTTCAGCGGCGGGACGTTCACGGAGGCGAACGCCATCGCGCCTGTCAAATCGCGCGGCTCGAGCACGGGCACCTCGTTGACCTGAATGGTCGCGCCGGTCACTCGGTGCTTGCCGAACCGGTCGCCGTTGACGACGCGAAGGCGATAGGGTCCGGCCGAATCCTCGAGGAGCCGGAAGGCGCGGAGATTGCTGCGTGGGTCCACGTCCGCCCGATAGGCCGCAACCGCGAGCAGCGAACCCTGGACCGCGTATCCGGCTTCGGTGAGCCCATAGACGAATGCCGGGTTGCGCGACCGGACGCCGGCGGCCGGACGCTCGACGATTCGCGAGGCGATGACCTCGAGCGCACCTTGGTGATCGAGATCGTAGAGCTGTGGATCCAGAAGCAGGGACGACAGGCGGCCCTCGACGGTCTCGGTGGGCGTGACGCTGCGCAGGGCGGTACCGTCCCACTTGAAGATCCACCCCGAGGAGGCGCGGACGCCCTGGAAGTACACGAACACTTCCGGCTGGCCGTCGAAGTCCACGTCGCGCAGCCTGATCGCGCAACGCGACCCGGGCAGCAGCCAGGAATCCGGGTTGTCGAAGGTGACGCGATACAGTCCGTCCGCGGAACGCCGCAGCAGGCGCAGCGCGCCTGCCGAGCGGTTGGTGTAGCCAGCCAGCAGCACTGAAGGCCCGCCGCCCGGTGCGTCGAGCTGCGCGGAGCACGACTGGCGCTCCGCCGCGGTCAGCGGCTTCAGGCGGTCAACGGGGTAGAACTCGTCGAGAATCGGTTGGAGGTCGGGGGCTTGAGCTGCCGCGGCCCGCGGGTGCCCGGCAAGCGTCGTCAGACACAGCAGGGCAGCCGCGACCGTGGGGCGCGTCATGAGGTGGCGCGCGTCAGACCTTCTCGGGCTCCGGCTGGAGCAGGGCCTTGCGGCTCAGGCGGATCTTGCCGGTCGGGTCGATGTTGATCACCTTGACCATGATCTCCTGACCTTCCTTCAACTCGTCGCGCACGTCCTTCACGCGGTGGTTCGCGATCTCGGACACGTGCAGCAGGCCGTCGGTGCCCGCCATGATCTCGACGAACGCGCCGAAATCGGTGATGCGCTGCACCTTGCCCTTGTAGGTCTTGTTCAGCTCCGGCGTGGCGGTCAGCTCCTGGATGATGCCGATCGCCTTGGCCGCCGACTCGCCGTCGGCCGACGCCACGTTCACCGTGCCGTTGTCCTCGACGTCGATCTTCACGCCGGTCCGCTCGATGATGCTGCGGATCATCTTGCCGCCGGGGCCGATGACGTCGCGGATCTTGTCGACCGGGATCTTGATCGTGATGATGCGCGGGGCGAACTCCGACATGTTGCCGCGGGTGGCGTCCAGCGTCTTGGCCATCTCGCCGAGGATGTGCAGCCGGCCGGTGCGGGCCTGTTCGAGCGCCTTGGCCATGATCTCCGAGTTGATCCCGGTGACCTTGATGTCCATCTGCAGGGCGGTGATGCCCGTCGACGTGCCCGCGACCTTGAAGTCCATGTCGCCGTAGTGGTCCTCGGCGCCGGCGATGTCGGAGAGGACCGCGTACTTGCCGGTCTTCTCGTCCATGATGAGGCCCATCGCGATGCCCGCGACCGGCGATGCCAACGGAACGCCGGCATCCATCATCGCCATCGAGCCGCCGCACACCGACGCCATCGACGACGAGCCGTTCGACTCGAGGATGTCGGAGACGATGCGGATGGTGTAGGCGAACTTGTCTTCCGCCGGCACCAGCGGCGTCAGCGCGCGCTCGGCCAACGCGCCGTGGCCGACCTCGCGTCGTCCGGGCCCGGTGAAGCGGCCCGTCTCCCCGACCGAGAACGGCGGGAAGTTGTAGTGCAGCATGAAGCGCTTGTAGAACTCGCCGGTCACGTGCTCGACCTTCTGTTCGTCGTCGGCGGTGCCGAGGGTGCAGGTGACCAGCGCCTGGGTTTCGCCGCGCGTGAACACGACCGAGCCGTGGACGCGGGGCAGCACGCCGGTCTCGGTCCAGATCGGGCGGATCTCGTCGAACTTGCGGCCGTCGAGCCGCACGTTCTTTTCCAGCGCCTCGACCTTCATCACGTGTTCCTGGAGGTCGTGGAAGATGTGATCGGCGTCCTTCTTGGCCTGCGCGTCGGCGTTCTCTCCCAGCGAGGCCATCATGTCGGCCTTCACCTTGTCCACCTGCGCGTAGCTGTCGAGCTTTGCCTTGATGCGCATCGCGTCGGCGAGCGGGCCCGCGACCTTGCCTTCGATCGTGGCGCGGAAATCCGCTGGGATTTCGCGGGCGGCAACGGCCACCTTGGGCTTGCCGCAGGCCGCCTTGAGGTCGTCGATCGCGGCGACGATCTGCTTGATGGCGGTGTGCGCGGCTTCGAGCGCGCCGACGACCTGCGCCTCGGTCACCTGCTTGGCGCCGGCCTCCACCATCACGATGCCGTCGTTGGTGCCGGCGACGATCAGGTCGAGCAGGCTCTCCTTGCGCTCGGCGAAGGTCGGGTTGATGACGAAGGCGCCGTTCACGAGGCCGACGCGCACGCCGGCGACCGTTTTCTGGAACGGAATCTCCGAGATGGCGAGTGCGGCCGAGGCGCCCGTGATGGCGAGCACGTCGGCGTCGTTGTCGGTGTCGGCCGAGATGACCATCCCGATGATCTGCGTCTCGTAGCGCCAGCCAGAGGGGAAGAGCGGCCGGATCGGACGATCGATCAGGCGGCTGGTGAGCACTTCCTTTTCGGGCGGCTTGCCCTCGCGCTTGAAGAAGCCTCCGGGGATACGTCCCGCGGCGTAGGTGTATTCACGGTAGTCCACCGTCAGCGGAAGAAAGTCGACGTCGCGCGGGCTGGCGGCGCGTGACGCGGCCACCAGCACCATCGTGTCGCCCGACCGGACGACCACCGCCCCGTGGGCCTGCTTGGCCAGCTTGCCGGTCTCGAGAGACAACGTGCGCGAACCAATCCGGATCTCGCGCCTCTGCAGATTCACATTGTGCATATGGATGGAGCTTTCTCGTCGAGACAGGGACTACTTGCGGATGCCCAGGCGCTTGATCAGATCGGCGTAGCGCGAGGTGTCCTTGCTCTTCACGTAGTCGAGGAGGCGCCGGCGCTGGCCGACGAGCTTCAGGAGGCCGCGGCGGGAGTGATGGTCCTTCGCGTGGGTCTTGAAGTGCTCCGTCAGGTAGTTGATGCGGTCGCTGAGGAGCGCTACCTGGACTTCGGGGGAGCCGGTGTCGCCGTCGTGAGTCTTGTACGCGCTGATGATCTCGGTCTTGCGGTCCTTGGTAAACGCCACGGTCACCTCCACGAACGGCCCAGAACGCGGGAGACCCGCACCAGCCCGCCGTTATCTCTTCGAAATGCTGCTAAATTGCCTTCTGTTAATAACTTAGTAAACACCAATCTTAAATCAGGACCACCGCTGGATGCAAAACCCCGGGCAAGCCGGTCGACGTGGCCACGGCCACGAGGTCGCCGGTCGGCCCGAGCACACGGGTCCACGTGCTGCTCGCGTAGGATGGTGGCGCGGCACCGGCAGCGGGCCGATATTGCTCCCGCGACAAGTCGCGCCCGTGCTGCACCAGCGTGACGCCGTCGGCATCCACCCGCACGGCCGTCAGCTCCGGCAGGAGCGCCGACATCGGCACCACCGGGGCGTTGCCGGCCATCAAGATGTCCATCCCGGCCGCGGCCGCAATCGTGAAGCCACCCGACCGCGTGCGCCGCAGCGCGCTCAAACAGGCCCCTGTGCCGACCAGCTGTCCCACCTCGTGCGCCAGCGTCCGCACGTAGAAGCCGGTCGAACAGGTGAGGCGAAGCGTGGCCTCGTCGGCGCCGCTCCAGGTCAGAATCTCGCTCTCCATCAAGGTGACGCGTGCGGGCACTACCTCAACCGGCCGTGCCAGGCGGGCGAGGTCGTAGGCGCGGTGGCCGTCGATTTTCTTGGCGGAGTAGACGGGCGGCATCTGCAGACGCTCGCCGGCCAGCGACGCCAGAGCGGCGGCCACGGCCTCGCGGGTGGGACGGGACGCCGACTCGGCGACGACCTGTCCCGAGCTGTCGTACGAGTCTGTGGTCACTCCGAAGCGCAGCGTCGCCTCGTACTCTTTGTCCGATGCGCTCAAGAAGCGGACCAGGCGGGTAGCCTTGCCGCAGGCGAGCACCAGCACACCGGTCGCTATCGGGTCGAGCGTGCCGGTGTGGCCGATGCTCTTCTCGTGAAGGGCGCGCCGGGCGGCGGCCACCACGTCGTGGGACGTGGGCCCGCGCGGCTTGTCCACGACCACCACGCCGTTCATCGTGCGGCTGGTGTCGGGGAAGGGTCGCGATCGCCGGCTTCGGCGGCAGCCAGGGCCATCGCGACCTTGGCCTCGAACAGCTGCTTCAAGTCGTCCAGGCGGCCCCGGGCCCCGCAGCCCGACGCGTTGAGGTGTCCGCCGCCGCCAAATTCCTTGGCCACCACGTTGATGTTGACCGGCCCCTTGGACCGCATACTGATCCGCCAGTCGTCGTCGGCGGTCTCCTTGAAGAAGATCACGGCCATGATGTCCCGGACGGTCAACGGAAAGTTGATGAGCCCCTCGGTGTCGTCGTAGGTGCCCCCGCACCGCGTCGCCAGCGCCCGGTCCACGACCAGCGTGGCGATGCGCCCGGTGGGATCCAGCGTCATGCGGTCCAGCACGGCGCCGAAGAGCCGCACGCGGCCCAGGCTGTTGTTGTCGTAGATCGCGCGCGAGAGCGCCGTGGGATCCATCCCGGCTTCCACGCACCGGCGGCAGATCTCGAACGTGCGCGGCGTCACGTGCGAGAAGTGGAACTGGCCGGTGTCCGTCAGAATCGTGAGATAGATGTGCGTCGCGATATCGGCCGTCAGCGGCGCACCCAGCGCGACGATCAGGTCGAAGACCATTTCGCCGCACGCCGCGGCCGAGAGGTCGATCCAGTTCAGCGCCCCGAAGCCCGCGTTGCCCGGGTGGTGATCGATGTTGATCACGAACCCCCGCGCGAGCCCGTCCACGCCCGGCCGCCCGATATCGCCGCACTCCATCGTGATCACGGCGTCGCCCGGGTCGTCGATGGCCGTGGTGACCTCGATCAGCTCGACGCCGGGCAGCGCGCGCATCGGCGGCGGGGGCGGGTCCGCGTCCACGAGCCGCACGTCCTTGCCGAGCGCCTTGAGCGCCAGCCCCATGGCTACCTGCGAGCCGATTGCGTCCCCGTCCGGCCGCGCGTGGGACGTGATCACGAAGCGCTGACGCGCCCGGATGGCCGCGACGACCTGGTCGAGCGTCGCCTCAATCACGATCGTCGTCTCCGGCCGGCGTGGCCGTCTCGTCCGGCGGGCCGCTGGCGCTCCGCTGCGCGTCTTCGTTTTTCAGGTCCCGGAGGATCTGCTCGATGCGGTCCTGGTTGGCGACCGATTCGTCGAACCGGAACTCGAGGACCGGCACCCGCCGCAGGCGCAGCCGATTGCCGATCTGGCGCCTCAGGAACGGCGTGGCACGGTCCAGCGCCGCGGCCGTCTTCTTGCGCGCGGCGGCGTCGCCGAGCGACGTGTACCGGACGCGGGCCAGTTGCAGGTCGGGCGACATCTTCACCTGGGTCAGGGTGATGAAGCCGATGTCCGGGTCGTGGACCTCGCCCCGGGCGAGCAGCGTGCTCAGCTCTTCGCGAACCTGGTCGCCGACACGGTCTGGCCTGTATCCCTGCGCCATCGTCAGGCTCCGGGCTCCGGGCTCCAGGCTCCAGGGCTCATGTCAGAAACTCCACGGAAGTGCGGGAGACAATCCCGGGTTCGACACGGTCGATTTCAGTGGCGACGGCCGCCAGTTGCTGCTCCACGTGGGCCGCGGACGTCGATATCGCGACGATGCCGAGCCCGGCGCGCTGCCACACGTCGTGGTGAGCCACCTCGGCCACGGCCACGTTGAACTTGCCCAGCCGGTCCACGACGCGCTTCACGACCATGCGCTTGTCTTTGAGCGAATGCGCGTACGGAATGAACAGCTCGACCTCGAGGACGGCGATGCGGTAACTGGCGTCGGGCGTCATGGCTGGCGAAGCTCCGCGTTGATATCGACGCTCCGCTTCGCCAGCGCAGTATCTTTTGGGCCCCGCTTTCGCGGGGCCTATGTGGCCGCCGCGGCGACGCGCTCCATCGTCACCACCTCGATGACATCCCCGACCTTGATGTCGTTGAAGCGATCGAGGCCGATGCCGCACTCCATGCCGTTCTTGACCTCGCTGACGTCGTCCTTGAAGCGGCGCAGCGAGCCGATCTTGCCCTCGTGTACCACCACGTTGTCGCGCAGCAGGCGCGCCTGCGTTTCGCCCTGGCGGGTGATTCGACCCTCGGTGACGAGGCAGCCGGCGATCGCGCCGATCTTCGGTACCTTGAAGACCTCGCGGACCTCGGCGGTGCCGATCCGCACTTCCTTCAGCGTCGGCTCGAGCATGCCGGCCATGCCCTTCTTGATCTCGTCGGTGACGTTGTAGATCACCGAATGCAGCCGCACGTCCACTTCCTCGCGCTCGGCCACTTCGCCGGCGTTGCGATCGGGCCGCACGTTGAAGCCGATCACAATGGCGTTGCTGGCCGAGGCCAGCAGCACGTCCGACTCGTTGATCGCGCCGACGCCGGAGCGGATGATCTTGATCTTCACCCGGTCGTCCGACAGCTTGGTCAGCGTGTCGGCGAGCACTTCGGCCGAACCCTGCACGTCGGCCTTGACGATGATCGGCAGTTCCTTGATGCCGCCTTCCGCAATCTGCTCCTTCAGCGATTCCAGCGTCAGCCGGCCGCTCTTCGAGCCGAGCGCCCGCTCCTTGGCCTGGGTCTGGCGGAAGGCTGCGATCTGGCGGGCCTTGGCCGCGTCGGCCACCGCCTGGAACGAGTCGCCCGGCTGGGGCAGGTTGGTCAACCCCAACACCTCCACCGGTGTGGATGGCCCACCCGACTTCACCGATCGCCCGCGGTCGTCGATGAGCGCGCGGACGCGGCCCACCACCGAGCCGGCGATGAAGTTGTCGCCGACGTTCAGCGTGCCGTCCTGCACGAGCACCGTGGCCACGGGGCCGCGGCCGCGATCGAGCTTGGCCTCGAGCACCGTGCCCGACGCGCTGCGCTTGGCGTTGGCCTTCAGCTCCAGGATGTCGGCCGAGAGCAGGATCATCTCGAGCAGCTGGTCGAGGTTCTCCCGCTTCTTCGCCGACACCGGCACCGTAACCGTGTTGCCGCCCCAGTCCTCGGGCACGAGGCCCAGCTCGGCCAGCTCCCGCTTCACGTTGTCGGGATTGGCGCCGGGCTTGTCGATTTTGTTGATGGCGACGACGATTGGCACGTTGGCCGCCCGCGCGTGGTCGGCCGCCTCCTTCGTCTGCGGCATCACGCCGTCGTCGGCCGCCACCACCAGCACCACGATATCGGTGACCTTGGCGCCGCGGGCGCGCATCAGGGTGAACGCTTCGTGACCGGGCGTGTCGAGGAACACGACGCTGCGGCCGCCCACGTCCACGTGGTATGCGCCGATGTGCTGAGTGATGCCGCCGGCCTCCCGCTCCGCGACCTTGGTCTCGCGGATAGCGTCGAGCAGCGACGTCTTGCCGTGGTCCACGTGGCCCATCACGGTGACCACGGGGGCGCGCGTGTGCCGGTCTTCCGGCTTCGTGTCGTCGCCCTCGGCCGACACCAGCTCCTCTTCGAAGCTGCGCATCTCGATCTCGGCGCCGAACTCGCGGGCGATGTCCTTCGCGACCTCGACGTCGAGCGTGCTGTTGATGGTCATCATCATGCGCTTCATCAACAGCTTGGCCAGGACGTCCTTGACGCGGACGTCGAGCTTGTCGGCCAGGTCCTTGACCGTCATGCCCTCGGCCAGCGTGATGGTGCGCGTGATCTCGACCGGCGCGGCCGGCGCCATGACGGGCGGTCCCGTGGGCCTCTCGCGACGGGTCGTGACCGGCCGCGTTCCCGGACGCTGCTGGCCGAACGGCCCGCCCGGACGCTGGCCGAACGGCGGCCGCTGACCCGGCATGCCGGGCCGCGGGGGCATCCCTGGCTGACCGGGTCGAACCGGCTGCGAGGGCAGTGGCCGCGGCCCGCCAAGCATGCTGCCCGGTGCCGGCCGCGCCGAGGCCGGATACCCGGGCCTGGCTGGGGGCATACCAGGGCGAGACAGGGAGCCTGCGGGCCGGCCGGTGGCGCTCGAGGCCGGAGGTGTCGCGGGCGCCGCCTGCACCAGCCGGGGCTGCGTGACTTGCGGACGCTTTGCCGGGGTGGTCGGCCTCGCTGGCTGCGGTGCGCGCCCGGGCTCTTCGATACGAAGACGCAGGGTGGGCGGTACGAAGCGGCCGGACGGCGCTTGCGGCGCCGCGGCCGGTCCAGCCGCCAGCGTGGCAGGCTCGTCCGCGACCGCATCCCCGGCGTCCATGACGGGCGGTTCCTCGGCAATCGGCTCTTCGGTTGCCACATCGGCAACTTCAACGGGCTCGGCCTCGGCGACGGGAGGTTCTACTCGAGCGGCGGCGGCAGGCGCGACGGCCGTCGCCGCGGCGACGTCGGGGGCCACTTCCGCGACGGGCTGTTCGACCGCAGGCAACGGTTCCGCGCCGGGAGGTGGCGCGACCTTCGGCGACTTGACCAGGCGCGGCGGGCCAAGCACGGGCGTCACCGGCTTGGGCGGTTCGACCTTCTTGGCCGGCAGCGTTTTCTTGCCGCCCTTGGGCGGGGCCGGGTGATCGGCGAACAAGTCGCCAGAGGGCAGGGTGATCTGCCGCTGGCGCGCCGTCCGCTCTACGAACGAGCGAGCCACCACTTCCTCGAGCGTGCTCGACGCGCTCTTCAGTTCGATGCCGTGCTCCTTCTTCAGCAGCGACAGCACTTCCTGGCTCGTCGTGTCGAGCAGTTCGGCGACTTTGTAGATACGGACCGTTGCCAACCTGTGTCCTTCGCGTTATGCGTTTTCGTCCGCAGCGCCGTCAGGCGATGCCGGGGTCTCGCCCTCGACGGCCGCGGGCTCCGCGTCGGCCAGGGCACCGGCCTCGGCCGGGGCCGCATCGGCCTCTGTTCCGGCGTCGGTTCCGGCCTCGGACCCGGCCTCGACCGGGGCCGCGGCTTCGCCGTTGCCGGCTTCCAGTGCCCCGAGCTGCGCCTCGACTTCCTTGCGCTTTTCCTCTTCGCTCTTGATGTCGATGCGCCAGCCGGTCAGCTTCGCGGCCAGCCGGACGTTCTGGCCCTTCTTGCCGATCGCGAGCGACAGCTGCTGATCCTCGACCACGACCTCCATCACACGGTTCTCGTCGTCCACGATGGACACGTGCTGGACCCGCGCGGGGCTGAGGGCGTTCATCACGAACGAGATCGGATCCTCGGACCACTCGACGATGTCGATCTTCTCGCCGCGCAGCTCACGGATGATCGCCTGCACGCGGGTACCCTTCATGCCGACGCAGGCGCCGACCGGATCCACGTCGCGTTCCCGGGAATAGACAGCCACCTTGGCCCGATCGCCCGCCTCGCGGACGGCGCCGCGGATGATCACGGTGCCGTCGTAGATCTCCGGCACTTCCTGCTCGAAGAGCTTGATGAGGAGCGCCGGGTCGGTGCGCGACAGGACGACCTGCGGCCCCTTGGCGCCGCGGTTGACACCCTTGATCACGGCGCGAATCCGCTCGCCGGGCGTGTAGCTTTCGGCGCGCGACTGCTCCTTGCGGGGCAGCACGGCCTCGATCCGGCCGATCTCGACCACCAGATCGCCCGTCTCGAACCGCTTCACGAGGCTGTTGATGACCTCGCCGACGCGATCGTTGTACTCGGCGTAGATGTGGTCGCGCTCGGCTTCCCGTACCTTCTGGAAGATGACCTGCTTGGCCGTCTGCGCCGCGATGCGCCCCAGGACATCGGTCCGCTTGGGGAACTCGATCTCCATGTCCACTTCCGCCTCTTCACCGTAGAGGCTCTGCGCCTCGGCCAGCGAGATCTCGGTGGCGGGGTTGGCAACGTCGGCGACGATCTGTTTGATCGCGAAGAGATCCACCTGACCCGTTTCGGGGTTGAAGCGGGTCTTCAGGTTCTCGTTCGTCTTGTAGTACTTCCGCGACGCCGTCAGGACCGCGTCCTCGATGGCGGTGATGATCGTGTCGGCCTCGATGCCCTTCTCCTTGGCCAACGCCTCGATCGTCTGCATCAACGGGTTTTGCATCTCTAGAATTCAACCTCGAGCCGGCCACGTGTGATGAGCCGCAGCGGAAGCCGGTGGATGCGGCCATTGGCCGCTTCGAGCAGGACGTCGTCCGCCTCGACACCGCGCAACCGCCCCTCGAACGCCTTCTGGTTGTCCACCGCCTCCTTCACGACCACCTTGGCCCACCGGCCGCTGAATCGCTGGTAGTCCGACGCCCCTCGCAAAGGACGATCGAGCCCCGGCGACGACACCTCCAACACGTACGCGAAGGGCAGCGGGTCCTCCACGTCCAGGAGCGTGCTCATCTCCCGGTTGACCCGCTCACAATCCTCGACGCTCACGCTCTCCTCGGGCGTGCCGGCGGGGCCTGGCCGGTCGATGAAGACCCGCACCACGTGTCCCGCCGCCTCGCGCCGGCTCTGCACATCCCACACGTCCAGCCCGCGGGCCGCGGACACTCTCTCCGCGATGGCCCGGATCTGGTCCAGGAGTCCCTGCGTCGGCCGCACGAGCCCAGAAACTAAAAAAGTGGGCACAAGCCCACTAGGAATCTTTCCGCGCCCTAGAAGTACCGGGAAAGCATATCACGCGGCGGCACATGGCTTCCGGCTTCCGGCTCCCGGCTCCCGGCTGGGCCTCAAACTGGCCTGGCCACGAGGTCGTACTCCCGGCTCGAGACCAGTTCGGCCTCCACGAACCCGCCCGGCGCGTATGACGACGGGTCGCAGTCGGTCAGGTACACCACCGGGTCGATATCGGGCGCCTGGCCGGCGGACCGGGCCCGCAGCACCAGATCGTGTTCGCTGGACGGGCCGTCCACGAGCAGCCGGACGCGGTCGCCGACGCGCCGGCGGTGGGCGCGTGTGACGATTTGTCGCTGCCGGCGCATGAGCGCGGCCTTGCGGCGCTCCTTGACCGCCGCCGGGACGTCGTCGGCCAGCTGGTGCGCGCTCGTGCCCTCCTCATGCGAGTAGGTGAACACCCCGACGTGGTCGAACTCCACCGCGCCGACAAAGTCCGTCAACTCCTCGAAGTCCTGGGCCGTCTCCCCGGGATACCCGACGATGAACGTGGTCCTGAGCGTGACACCGGGAACGCGCGTGCGGATCCGGTCGAGCAGACGCTCGTAGCCGGCGCGCGTGCCCGGCCGTTTCATGCGCTTCAACACCGGGTCGGACGCGTGTTGGAGCGGCAGGTCCACGTAGCGGCACACCTTGTCCAGCCCGGCCATGGCGTCCAGCACGTCGTCGGCGATCGTGGTCGGGTAGAGGTACAGCATCCGGATCCACTCGATGCCGTCCACGTCCTGCAGCGACTGCAGCAGGCGCGCCAGGGCGCCGCGCTCGCCGCGGTCGTTGCCGTAGAACGTCGTGTCCTGCGAGATGAGCAGCAGCTCCTTGACGCCGCGCGCGGCCAGCGCATGCGCTTCCTGGACCACGGAATCGTGCGACCGGCTGCGGTAGTGCCCGCGCAGCGTCGGGATGATGCAGAAGCCGCACTTGTAGTCACAGCCTTCGGCCACCTTGATGTAGGCGTAGTGGCGGGGAGTGGCGAGGATGCGCGGCGTTTCCGCATCGTAAAGATACGAGGGAAGGGCTCCGGGCTCCGGGCTCCGGGCTCCGGGCAGGGCCGACGGGTTCCCCGTTTGCTCGGAGAAGCCGGACGGGTTGGGCAATCGCGCCGATGATCTCGGGCACCTCGCCGGTGCCCAGGACGGCGTCGATCTCCGGAATCTGTTCCAACAGCTCGGCGCGGTAGCGCTCGGCCATGCAGCCGGTGACGATCAGCTTGCGGCAGGCGCCCGTTTTCTTGTGCTCGGCCATCTCGAGGATGGTGTCGATCGACTCCTGCTTGGCCTTGTCGATGAAGGCGCAGGTGTTGACCACCAGCACCTCGGCCGACTCGGGGTCGCGGGTCAGCTGGTGCCCGGCTTTTTGCGCCAGGCCGAGCATGACCTCGGAGTCAACGAGGTTCTTGGGGCAGCCCAGCGACACCATGCCAATCTTCATCACCGAAGAGCGTACCACGCGGGGCCTGAAGGGGCCGGGAGGTTGCAGGAGGTTAGGATTACGGAGAGCCATGTCCACCGTCGATCGCCCTGATATCGCTTCGCTGCTCAAAGGACGCCAGCCCGTGGGAAGCCGCGTGACCATCCGCGGGTGGGTTCGCACGCGCCGCGACTCCAAAGCTGGCCTGTCCTTCATCCACATCCACGACGGCTCCTGCTTCGATGCCATCCAGGTCGTGGCGCCGGCACAGCTGCCGAACTACGAGAACGAGGTCAGGAAACTGACGTCGGGATGCGCGGTCATCGCGAATGGTGTCCTGGTGCAGAGTCAGGGACAGGGCCAGTCGGTCGAGGTGCAGGCCGACTCCGTCGAAGTGGTCGGGTGGGTTGACGATCCCGAGGCATACCCGATTCAGCCCAAACGTGCGTCCTTCGAGTATCTGCGCGAGGTGGCTCACCTGCGCCCGCGCACGAACACCTTGGGCGCCGTGGCCCGCGTGCGCCACTGCCTCAGCATGGCCATTCACCGCTACTTCCATGAGCGGGGATTCTTCTGGGTGCACACGCCGATCATCACGGCGAGCGATGCTGAGGGTGCCGGCGAAATGTTTCGGGTCAGCACGCTCGATCTCGCCAACCGGTCGGCGATCCCGGCCACGCCGGACGGGCGGACCGACTTCAGCCACGACTTCTTCGGCCGCGAGGCCTTCCTCACCGTCAGCGGGCAGCTCAACGTCGAGACCTACTGCGTCGCCCTGTCGAAGGTCTATACCTTCGGCCCGACCTTTCGGGCCGAGAACAGCAACACGAGCCGCCACCTCGCCGAGTTCTGGATGGTCGAGCCCGAGATCGCATTCGCCGATCTACACGCGGACGCCGACCTGGCCGAGTCGTTTCTGAAGTACATCCTGACCGCCCTCCTCGACGAGCGGGGCGATGACCTGAAGTTCTTCGCCGACCGAATCGACAAGACCTGCGTGGCCCGCGTCGAGGCGTTCGTGACCGCGCCATTCGAGCGCGTGACGTACACGGATGCGATCGCCGCCCTCGAAAAGAGCGGGAAGGCGTTCGAGTACCCGGTGCGCTGGGGAATGGATCTCCAGTCGGAACACGAACGGTGGCTCACCGAAGAGCACGTGAAGGCCCCGGTCGTTGTCATGAACTATCCGAAAGAGATCAAGGCGTTCTACATGCGCATGAACGACGACGGCCGGACGGTGGCGGCGATGGACGTGCTGGCGCCCGGCATCGGCGAGATCATCGGCGGTTCCCAGCGCGAGGAGCGGCTCGACCATCTCGATCGCCGTCTCGAGGAGCTGCACCTCGACCCGAAAGCGTACTGGTGGTATCGCGATTTACGCCGCTACGGCAGCGTGCCGCACGCCGGATTTGGCCTCGGCCTGGAACGCACCATCATCTACGCGACGGGAATGACCAATATCCGCGACGTGATCCCATTCCCGCGCACGCCCGGGCACGCGGCGTTCTGACCGCGCTCGCGCTCGGACGCGGCCAGAACGCGCTCAGAACGGCAGCGGCGCGAAGGCCTGTTGCAGCCGGTCGCACGCGGCGGCGCAGCGCGCCAGTGTGTCCGCGGGGCTTCCGTGCGGCGCGACCTCGAGGATGAGTCGCCCTTCGTAGCCGATTTTTTGCGTCTCCATCATGGCCACGTCCCAGTCGATAGTGCCCGCGTACGGGGACAGGTGGTCGTCGCCGCGGCCGCGATTGTCGTGAACGTGCGTCGTCATCAAGTGGCCGGACACCGTTTCGATGCTCTCGGCCAGGTCGCCGAGCATGTGCCCGTGGCCGTAGTCCAGGCAGATTCCCAGATCCAGCTCCTCGAGGTCCTCTTCGATCATCCGCACCAGCACGTCCGGAATGGACAGCGGGTTCGCAATCACCTCGACCGCCACTTCGACGTTCACACCGGCCGCGGTCGCGACGATCTGCTCCAGGCTGCGCTTCGCCGCGGCCGGCTGGTTGTCGTTGCCGCCAGCCCTGGCTGGCGCGCCCGCCGGGGCGGCCGCGCCGGCCAGAGCCGGCGCGCCGACCGATCGGCGTGCCCAGATGCAGCACCAGGTATCGGTAGGGAACCTGCCGCGCCACCTCCAGCGCCGCCGTCACGTCGTTCACGGCGCGCATCCGCACGGTTTCGTCGCCGGAAGCGACCGAGGCCTCAACCGGCGCGTGCAGCGAGTGAAGCGCGATCGCGGATGTCGTGAGCCACTCACCCAGGCGCGCCACGGCGCCGGGATCGCGGTAGTCGAAGTGGGCGCGGGTGGCCACCGCCTCGATGGCGGTGAAACCGTGCGCGGCAATCTGCTGGATGTGTGTCTGATCCAGGCGCTCGGCGAGGAACAGGCGCGTGGAGAACCCGAAACGGCCTTCGGTCACGATCAAGCCATCTTACTGAATAGCGAGGCCCCGCCGCACAACCGTCAAGGGTTCGTTTTCGAGTCCAACTCCAGAAGGTGCGGCGCCAGCAGCGACCGCAGGCGCCCGAATCGCGGGCGCCGCTCGAACGTGTCGCGCAGGTAGCCGAGCGTGCGCGGCACGTCTTGCAGGTACGCCGTGTTCCGGCGGACGCTGGCCTGGTAGCCGAAGGTGCCCAGGGCCTTCAGGTTGCGCTGCACGGCCATGGTGTCGAACCGCTCGCGAAATCGGACGGCATCTCCAGAATGGCCGAGCGGTCCTCGGTCCAGGGCCAGGAAGAGTTGGATCGACGCGTCGACCTCCGCCGGCTCGAGCCCCACATACGAGTCGCGCAGCAGGGACGCCAGATCGTACGTGTCGGGGCCGAGCCGCGCATCCTGGAAGTCGATGACGGCGAGCCTGCCCTCGCGCACCATCAGGTTGCGGCTGTGGTAGTCGCGATGGCAGACCACGCGTGGCTCGTCCGACAGCTCGCCCGCGAGCCCGGCGAATTCTTCGGCGAGGGCGGCGCGTTCGGCGCCTGACAGGCTCACGGTACGGTGGCCCTCCAGGAAGTGGGTCGCGAAAAAATCCAACTCGAACGTCAGCTTCGGCACGTCGAAAGCGAGCCCGTACGGCACCGGCGCCGCCGAGGACAGCTCGGTCCCGCGGCGCTGCACGGTGGCGATGATGGAGACAGCTTCGCGGTAGAGCGCCTGCGCGGCGTCGGGCGACACTCTCTGCAGGTGCGCCTGCAACGTCACGTCGCCCAGGTCCTCCTGCGCCACGATGCCCAGCGCGTCGTCATAGCCCAGCACACGCGGTACGGGCACCGGCATCGCGCCAAACAACGCCGCGACCGCCGTGAACGGCATCGCCGCGTAGTCGATAGGGCCGGGGTACACCGCCAGGACCTGGTTTTGGCCGCTCGCCGGCAGCACGCGCATGTAGCGCCGGTCGGATGCGTCGGGCGTGAGTGCCACCACCTGGGCGCCGTCCAGCCCGGCGCGACCGAGGTACAGCGCCACGCGTTCGTCGGGGGAGGCCAGGCTCACAACGCGCTCACGGCCAGTGAACCGACGCGTGATTCCGCGGGTCCGAGCGGCGCGGCGTCTGCCAGCCGGATGACCTGATCCGACCACGTCGAGCCGGCGGGGATGTTGACACCGTCGGTCACCACGCACCGCGTCACCGAGGCGCCGGCGCCGATCGAAACGCCGTCCCAGAGCACCGAGTCCACGACGCCAGTGCCAGCGCCGCGGCCGGTCGCGAGACGCAGGCAGGTCGCCAGGTAGTCGCGCGGCGTTCCGATGTCGTAGAACTCGGTGGCGGCGGCGCACGTCCGGACCGATCCCGGCCGTTCGGCGATCAGGGCTGGATAGAGCGAGCCTACGGACTCCCATGGGACGTCGGGCGGCACCGACGCGAACGCATCGGCCTGCACCACCTGGAGGCCGACGAAATGCTGCGACGGCCTGGTGTCGCCCCGCTTGACGATGCCCGTCACGCGGCCATCGGCGGTGGTGGCCATGCCTCCGTACTTGTGCGGCTCGTGATTCGGCATCGTGGCCATGGTGACCAGCGCGTCCGAGGCCCGATGAGACGCGATCAGCTGTTCGAGATCCACCGAGGCCAGCGTATCGCCGTTGACGACCAGGAACGTGTCCGCGTCGATGAGCGGCGCGGCGCGCCTGGGGCCGCCGGCGGACCCGAGCACCACGCCCTCCCAGGAATAGCGGGCGCGGACGCCGAGCTGCGTTCCGTCGCCGACCTGGCCGGTGATGGTGTGCGGCAGGTAGTGCAGGTTCAGGACGACGTCGGAGACCCCCGCCGCTTTCAGACGATCGATGATCACGCTGACGAGCGGGCGCCCCGCCACGGGAATCGCGGCTTTCGCGCGCAGCAGCGAGAGCGGCCTCAGGCGTGTGGCAAGCCCGGCCGTCAAGACCAGAGCGCGGAATCAACGGAGATGCCGGGAAGACCATGTCGCCGGCCGGCTCGCGGCCGGCAGCGTATCGAAGGAAGAGCGTGCGGTAGGACTCGACGATGAAGTCGCCGGGTGTCCGGCCCAACGCGGCGGCCGCCGCCAGGATGCCGGCCTCCGAGCCTTCCAGCTCCACGAACGTTCCGACCGGCGTCTCGTCCACGGCAATCGTCACGCCGGGGGCCGAGAATTCCTCGCGGTACTTCTGATACCGGAACCAGGGCACGAGGCCCACCGCGCCGAAGACGCGGCGGAGCACTGCGAGGTCGCTGACGCCGCTTTCGTGCTCTTCGCGCACCTTCATCAGGGCGGATTCGACGGGTCCCTTCAACGTCACGGCGCTGTGGTCGCCGTCGTCGCGCAGCCGCAGCATGGCGCCGCGGTCCCGCAGCGTGGCCGCGGTGGTGTCATAGAGGGTGTCGTCTTGAAGGCGCCGTGCCCGGAGGGGCACGGCGCCGATGCCGACAATGGCCGCCCGGGCGACGCCCGGGCTTTCGAACGCGAGCTTGACCTCGCGCTCGATCATTGCCGCCCCGCCCGCCCAAAGGGCGGGCAATCAAACACTGTCACGAAGGACGAAAGAGTGGAGCCGCAATCACTCTTTCGTCACGGGGACGAAGGTCTCCTGACCGTCGCGCAGGATCCGCAGGAACGCAGTGCCGCCCGAGGGCACTCGGGCAAGCTCGCGCTCGGCCTCCGCCCGGTTGGACACCGCCGTCCGGCCGACGCGAAGGATCACGTCGCCCTCGTTCAGGCCCGCTCTCGCCGCGGCGCTGCCCTGCTCGACCGACGTGATGACCGCGCCGTTGTTGCTCTCGAGCCGCAACTGACGAGCGATCTGCGGCGTGATGTTTTGCAGCGTGATGCCGAAGCCCGCGGTGGGTTCCGGGTCGTCTGGCGGCGCGTTGTTGGTGTTGCGGCTGCGGGCCAGGTTGCCCTCGGCCTCGAGGTCCAGTTCGTCCACGGTCAGGTTGAGCGTCCGTTCCTTGCCGTCACGCACGATGCGCACCGGCACGGTGCTGCCAGGCCGTGTCGCCGTGACGAGCGTCACCAGCTCGTTGTTGTTGCGGACGCTCTTGCCGTTGAACGCCGTGATGACATCGCCCGGCTCCATCCCGGCCTTCTCGGCCGCGCCGTTCTCCGACACGGCGGCCACCAGCGCGCCCTCGCGGCTCTTGAGGCCCAGTTCGTCCACGGCCTCGCGCGGGACCGGCCGCACGTTCACGCCGATCCGGCCGCGCGTGATCTTGCCCGTGCGCAGCTGGGGCAGCAGCTCGCGCACGGTGTTGCTCGGCACGGCGAATCCGATGCCGATGTTGCCGCGCTGCTGCGAGTCGGTGTAGATGGCGGTATTGATCCCGATTACCTCACCGCGGACGTTCAGGAGCGGTCCGCCCGAGTTGCCGGGGTTGATCGCGGCGTCGGTTTGCAGCACCTGCGCCGTTCGCTGGTTGGCCACCTGGAACGGCCGTTCGAGGCCGCTTATGACGCCCACGCTGACGGTGTGGTCGAGCCCGAACGGGTTCCCGATCGCCAGCACCCAGTCGCCAGGCTGCATCTGCGCCGAGTCGCCGAACTTGATCTCGGTGAGTGCGTCCTTCGGCTTCTCGGTCAGTTCGATGAGGGCGCTGTCGGTCAGCGGGTCGCGCCCGACGATCCTGGCCTCGTAGCCCTCCGCGTCGCTCTCTTCGCCGTAGAGATAGACCACGATCTTCTGGGCGCCCTCGACGACGTGGTTGTTCGTCAGGATGAGCCCCGACTTGTCGATGACGAAGCCGGTGCCCGCTGCCTGCACCAGCTGCTCGCGCGGCTGGCGGTTCTGGCCCTGCCCGCCCCCGCGATTCGGGTTGGGCTGGCCGAAGAAGCGCTCGAACAGGTCGTCGCCCCCGCCCCCGCCGCCGCCGCCGAAGAACTCGGTCAAGTCGCGCGTGCGCTGCCGCGACTCGGTCCGGATGTTGACGACCGCCGGCGAGACGTTCTTGGCGATGTCGCGGAACGTGCTCGCACTGACCGTCCCGGTGAGCGGCGCGCTGTTCATCGGCGGGGCCGCGATCGTCTGGGCGGTCGAGGTCGGCGACAACCCGAAGCGCGACGCGATCACCATTCCGACGAGGAGCGACGTCAGCACGACGGGGACGAGATACAAAAGCGCGGTCTTTCTATTGGACATCAGTGCCTCCAAAGTCTCGCGAGGCGTAGCTCACCTTTCGGTTCGCCTCGCGAGACGCAGTGTCTTTTGGCCCGGCTTCGCCGGGCTGCCGGCCACATGGCCATCATACCAGCGTGACTACTTCCTCCTGGCGGGGTCCGGTGACGATCGCGTCCCGGACATCCCTGTACACATTGATTTCGGATCGGACGCCGAAGTCGCCCACATACAGCCCGGGCTCGACGGTGAATCCGGTGGCCGGCAGCAGCCGGCGGTCGTCGTGGGTTTCGTAGTCGTCGAGGTGCGCGCCGTTTCCGTGCACGCTTTCGCCCAGGCTGTGGCCGGTCCGATGGGCGACGAACTCGCCGAACCCGGCGTCCACTAACACCTGACGGGCCGTGCGGTCCACCTCCCAGCCGCGCACGTCCTGCCCGGCCCGCGCGCGCTCCTGGACCAGGGTCACGGCGGCATCGCGCGACGCCGCCACGGCGGCGAACACCCGCTGCATGCGTTCCGGGACTCGCGCGCCGGTGTAGCCCACCCAGGTGATATCTGCAAAGACGCTGCCTGGCTGGCGGAGCTTCCCCCACAGGTCCAGGAGCAGCAGCGAATCGGCTGAGATGGCCACCGACGAGGTCTTCGTAGGCAGATAGTGTGGGCTCGACGCATTGGGCCCCACCGCCACGACCGGCGGGGAATCGCTTTCGAGCCCCTCCTCCTCGAACCAGCGCCACATCTGCTGCTGGAGGCCAAACTCGTCCAGAGGGCGGCCGGCGCGAACCGCCTGGCCCGCTGCATCAAACGCCCGGTCCTTGATGCGGTACAGCGCCTCGGATGCCGCCCTGTGCGAGGTCAGTTGCGCTGGTGTCCACGCCGCCTCGAACTGCTGAACCAAGTCACCGGACGACACCACCTCGACGCCGCGCGCCCGCACCATCTCCACGGTACCGGCATCCACGCGCGACACGTACGGGATGGCGCACTCGGGCGAGTACTCCATCGCGACCTGAGTCACGCCGGCGAGCAGCGCCGTCAGCCCGCGATCGAGCTCGTCCCGGCCCGCATATTCCAGTTTCTCGCCCGGCAGATGATCGAGGTTGTGCCGCTCGATCCGGTGAACGAGCGCCTTCGGCTGACCCTCCGCGGGTATCAGGTAGTACCAGCGCCTCGTGGCGAGGTGCCCCGAATCGGTCAATCCCGCCACGCGGGTCGAGATCGGGTTGGCGCCGTGGAAGTCGTAGAGCAGCCAGCCGGCCATGCCGCTCTCCCGCAGCGATCGCTGGATGGCGGCGACGTCGGGCGCCATGACGGCTTCAGTATAAAGGGTCGTTTGCGTCATCTTCGGCTTGCAATCCGCCAGCGGGCAGCACCACTGCTGGTAATGACGCCGCGTGCCGTCGCAAAGTTTGGTCCGGCCTTCCGGGCCGGAACCGGCGAATTGCGCGGCTATAATCACTTTGCCAGCATCCCGACAGGTTCACCATGTTCAAACGCGCCGCCTTCGCGCTGCTCGTCACCGGCCTCTGCACCGTCGCGCTCTGGGCCCAACAGCCGGCGCCCCAGGCGCCGCGAACCGAGCCGCCACCCGTCACCTTCCGCGTGGAGGTGGACTACGTGGAGGTGGATGCGCTCGTGGCCGACGCCCAGGGCAACCTGGTGTCCGACTTGCGCGCCGAGGAATTCGAGGTGCTCGAGGACGGCCGGCCGCAGAAAGTCACCGCGTTCTCGCTGGTGAACATCCCGATCGAGCGTGCCGTGCGGCCGCTCTTTGCCACCCGGCCCGTCGAGGTGGACGTCCAGACGAACAACGCCGTAGAGGGACGCATCTACCTCCTCGTGCTCGACGACCTGCACACCGACTTCACGCGGACGCCGCGAGTCAAGGCGGCGGCGCGGCGCTTCATCGAGCAGAACTTCGGCACCAACGATCTGGCGGCGGTGGTGTTCACCGGCCGCGGCGAGGACGCGCAGGACTTCACCAACGACCAGCGTCTCCTGGTGCGCGCCATCGACAAGTTCACCGGCCGCAAGCTCCAGTCGTCCACGATCAACCGGCTGCAGAACACGCGGGTCAACCCCGATACGGGCGCGCTCGGACCCGGCGAAGACATCGATCAGCAGGAACGGGCCTTCCGCGCGCGCAACGCGATGTCCACCATCCGCCGCCTGGCCGAGTTCATGAGCGGCGTGCGAGGCCGGCGCAAGGCGCTGCTGCTCGTGGGCGAGGGCGTGGACTACAACATCTACGAAGCGGTGGGCATCCTGGGCTCCACGGCCTCGTCCGTGCTGCTCGACACCCACGACGCCATCGCCGCGGCCACGCGCGGCAACGTCAGCATCTACGCGATCGATCCCCGCGGGCTCGTGACCGGTGGGGAGGATCTCATCACCCAAAGCAGCACGTTTCCGGGCGCGGGACTGAGCACGATGCAGGACGAGCTGCGGCTGTCGCAGGACAGCCTGCGCGTGCTGGCCGCCAACACGGGCGGCTTCGCGGCCGTGAACCAGAACGACCTCAACGGCGCGTTCGACCGCATCGTGCAGGAGAACAGCTCCTACTACGTGCTCGGGTTCTATTCGACCAACGATCGCCGTTCCGGCCGGTACCGGAAGCTCGAGGTCAGGGTGAAGCGGCCGGGGCTGCGTGTCGTCCGTTCGCGCAACGGCTACTTCGAGGCGCGCGGGCGGCGGCCGAACCCGCCGGCAGCGTCTCCCAACGCCATGCCGCCCCTGCTGGCGGAAACGCTCGGCAGCCCCCTGCCGGTCTCCGGCATCCCGTTGAAGGTGTTTGCCGCCGCCTACAAGGGCGTGGCGCCGAACGCAGCGGTGGCGCTCTCCTTGGAAATCGACGCCAATGCCCTCAACTTCGTCGAGAAAGACGGGTTGTTCCTCGAGCAACTGGACATGGCGCACACGGCCACCGACTCGAGGGGCAAGGTGATTCCGGGTGAGCGGCACAGCGTGAACCTGTCGTTGAAGCCGGACACCTACGAGCGCGTGAAGGCCAGCGGCTTCCGCGTGCTGTCTCAGCTGAACCTCCCCCCCGGCCGGTACCAGATGCGGGTGGCCGCGGGTAACAGGAGCGGGAAGGCCGGCAGCGTGCTGTACGACATCGACGTGCCGGATTTCTACAAGGCGCCGTTCGCGATGAGCGGCGTGAGCCTGACGTCGGGCTCGGCCCTGCAGGGTCCGACGATGAAGGCCAAGGATCCGCTGGGCGACTTCCTGCCTGGCCCGCCCACGGCCACGCGCGAGTTCCGGTCCGACGACACGCTGGCGCTCTTTGCCGAGTTCTACGAGAACGCCGCGCGGGGTGCGCCTGCGCACGCCCTTGATCTCGTGGTGGAGTTGCGTGACGAGGGTGGCGCCGTGGTGCGGGAGAGCCGCGAGGAGCGTTCGTCCACCGAGGTCAGTGGCAGCGGGGGCTACGGCTTTGCCGCGCGCCTGCCCCTCGAGGGCCTCAAGCCCGGCCTCTACGTGCTGCACGTCAGCGGCCAGTCGCGGCTCGGCGAGCGGCCCAGCGCGTCGCGGGACATCGCGATCACGATTAAGTGAGCTCGCCAAGGCCAAGGCTCAAAGGCTAAAGGCCAAACGAGTGACGCTCGACCTGGTTCAGACTGTCGCGTTCGCAGGCCTGGTGTTGTTTGCCGGGTACTGGCTGAAGCGGCGTATTCCGGTTCTCAGCCGCTACAACATTCCGGCGCCCGTAGTCGGCGGCCTGCCCGTTGCGGCCATCCTGGCGCTGCTTTATACCACCGGCCGCGAGCCGCTGGCCTTCGACACGACGCTGCAGACGCCGCTCCAGAACATCTTCTTCGCGTCGGTGGGCTTCGGCGCGAGCGTGCGCCTGTTGCGCCGCGGCGGTCCGCTGGTGGCGGCGATGATGGTGCTGGCGTCAGTGGCCGCGGTGCTGCAGAACGTGGTCGGCGCCGCTGGTGGCGATGGCGCTCGGCGAGCACCCGCTGTTCGGGGTGCTGGCCGGCTCGGTCACGCTGACGGGCGGCCCGGCGACCGGGTTGGCGTTCGCGCCGCTCTTCGAGAGCGCCGGCGTGCCCGGCGCAGCCACGCTGGCGGTGTCGGCGGCCATGGTCGGGATTGTGTCGGGTGGCCTCCTGGGCGGGCCAATCGGCACGCACCTGCTTGGTCGTAACGGCGTACGCACGCCGCGTGAGGCCGGCGTGCCGCTTGAACAGCTGGCCGAGGCGCAGGTCAAGGCGCCCACGCTCGCCCCGCCGGTGGGCGAGGATGTGGAAGCCTACGCGCTCCTGAAGCATCTGGTGGTGATGCTGACGGCGGTGGGCCTGGGCGCGTGGGTCAGCTCCGGGTTCGCAGCGCTCGGCTGGACGCTGCCGGCCTACATCGGCGCGATGGTCGTGGCCGCGATCATCCGCAACGCCGACGACGCGCTTGGCGTCGTGGGCATGTCCCAGCGCGCGATCGACGACCTGGGCACGGTGTCGCTGTCGATCTTCCTGGTCATGGCCCTGATGACCCTTCGCTTGTGGCAGCTGGCGGGCGCCGTGCTCCCGCTGCTGATCATCCTGGCGTTTCAGGTCGGACTCGTGGCCGCGTTATCCCTCTTCGTGGTGCCGCGGTTGATGGGCCGCGACTACGACGCCGCCGTGATGTCGAGTGGCTTCTGCGGGTTCATGCTGGGCACGACCGCCAACGCCGTGGCCAACATGGGGGCGTTGGTGGAGCGCTACGGTCCGGCGCCGAAGGCGTACCTGGTGGTGCCGCTCGTCGGCGCGTTCGGGATCGATTTCGTGAACGCGTTGGTCATTACCGCAGCGATTAACTTGTTGCGATAAGCAGGCTCCAGGCTCCAGGCCCCGGGCTCCGGCGGTACAATCGAAGGGCCGGCGTAGCCGGCCCCCGCGCCGCGACGCGGCGCCAAAAGATACTGCCCGGACGATAAAGGCGACGAGCTAGAGTTTCGGCAGGCGAGTCGCTTTTATCGTCCCGTTTGCGTGCTCGAATTTGTACTGGTTGCTGCTCATCCTCGGGTTCGTCGGCACGCGCAGCACCACATCGATCACCTCGCCCGGCATGAGCGGCTTGCGATAGCGGAACGGCTGGGCGCCTGTCACCGGCTCACCGGCCTTGTCGTACCAGAACTCGTCCACCTTCAGCCCGGCGATGGGCGCGGCCGCCATGTTCTTGATCTTGATGGTCGTCACGACCATGGTGCCTTCGCGCTTGGAGACGGGCGTCAGATATCCGATCTCCGCCTGGCCACGCACCGGTGAGATCAGCTTGGTGCCGCCGGCGGCTGCCGGCGTTTGGGCGCGCGCAAACGCGCCGTTCGACAGGAGAACCGCACCGGTAAGGGCCACTGCCATGCGAGTGCCACGAGTCATCACAGTCTCCAGTCAGGGGGGAGCTTGAACCGGCATACGTCGTACAGCCCGCATTATACCGATCCGATCTACATTTCTCCGTTCCAGTCTTCCGGCTCCGGATTGGCCGCGTGGAAGACCTCCAGGTGCCATTTGCCGCCGCCCCAGGGTTCGATGATCTCGGTGGCCACCACGTCGACCAGGACCTCGGAAAACGTGCGGCCTTCGGGGTCGCCTTCGAGGTGGTAGGCCGCTTCGTCCCAGGCGAAAGTGGGGTAGAGCACCATCGTCAGGAACAGGTCGTAGCCGTCGTCCACCACGATGATCTGGCCGCACGGCCGCTTCAGCGTCGAGTGATAGACGAGATATTTCTCTGCGCTGTGGGCGCGGATGTAGCGCTTCAGGGCGAACTCACGCGCGACGATCTCCTCGACGGCGATCTTCTTCTCCCAGCAGTCGCGGCAGTAGCGCTCCTCGCCGCGGGGCTCCGAAACCTCCGTGGCGCCGCAGAGCGCGCACTTGGCCTTGGCGACATTGGACTTTCGAGGCATGGATCGCAAGTATATCGAACCAGCCAAGGCGGTAGTTTCGACCTGGCCGGCAGGCGCCGCACGAGGACGAGCTCGACGATTTGCCCTCCGTCGCGCCTGCGGCGCGTCGGAGGGCAAGCCTAGCGGCTGGCGCCGACCGACGATTGCAGGGCCGGGCCGTACATCTCGCGCGCGTACTCCTTGACCATCCGGCGGGCGCTGAATCTCGGCAGCACCGTCCGGATGGACTCCTTGACCACCTGCAGCCAACGGTGCGGAACGCCCGCGGCGTCGCGGTCGTAGAAGGCCGGCACGACCTGCTGCTCGATCAGCGTGTAGAGCGCCTGGGCGTCCGCCTTGTCCTGGGCGTGGTCGTCGCCCGGGTGGGACTCGCCTTCGATCAGCCAGCCGTTCTCGCCGGTGAATCCTTCGGCCCACCAGCCGTCGCCGATCGACATATGTGGCGTGCCGTTGATCGCGGCCTTCATCCCGCTCGTGCCGCTGGCCTCGAGCGGCTTGCGAGGGTTGTTCATCCACACGTCGCAACCCTGGACCAGGAAGTGCGAGACGTGGAGGTCGTAGTCGTCCACCACGGCGATGCGTCCCCCGAACTTCGGATCGAGGGCATGGTTGTAGATGTGCTGGAGGTGGTGCTTGCCGTCGTTGTCCGCGGGATGCGCCTTGCCGGCGAACAGGAACTGCACCGGGCGCCCCCACGCGTTGACGATTTTGGCCAGGCGGTCCGGGTCGAAGAACAGCAGCTCGGGGCGCTTGTAGCTGGTGAACCGGCGGGCGAACCCGATGGTCAGCGTGGCCTGGTCGAACATCGTGCCGGCCGCCACCACGCGCGACGCGGCGCCGCCCTCGGTGGTCCATCGCTGTCGCGCGCGTTCGCGCACGAACTGGAACAGGAAGCCGCGCAGCGCGCCCCTGGTGGCCCACAACTCCTCGTCCGGGATGCTCAGCACGCGATCGCACACCGCCGGATCGTCGTGACGATCCATCCAGCCGTCGCCCAGGTACTTCTCCAGCAGCCGGAACATGTCCGCCGACAGCCACGTCGGCACGTGGACGCCGTTGGTGACGAACCTGACCGGCAGCTTGTCGGCGGGCTTTTCGGGCCAGATCGACCGCCACATCTGCTTGGTCACTTCGCCGTGCAGCTGGCTGACGCCGTTCACGGAGCCGGCGGACCGGAGAGCCAGCGCCGTCATGTTGAACTGCGGTCCCTCGCCGCGGTCGAAGTGGGCGAGCTCGAGGAACTTCTCCCGGCTCGGCCCCAGATTCCCCCACAAGCCCGCAAGGTTTGTCTCCACCTTCTCGAACTCGAACGCGTCGTGGCCGGCAGCCACGGGCGTGTGCGTGGTGAAGGCCGTGGTCCGCCGCACCTCGTTCATCGCGGCCTCGAAGTCCAGCCCCTGATCGCAGAGGTCGTGCACGCGCTGCAGCACCACGAACGCGGCGTGGCCTTCGTTGAGATGGTAGAGCGAGGGCTGATACCCGAGCTGCTTCAGCGCGCGCACGCCCCCGATGCCCAGCACGATCTCCTGCTGCAGGCGGACGTCGCGCCCGCCGCCGTAGAGCCGCGCGGAGAGTTCCCGGTCGTCGGTCGCGTTCTCCTCGAGGTCCGTGTCCAGGAGGAACAGCTGCACGCGGCCCACGCGCACGCGCCACACCGACGCCATCACCGTGCGGTCGCCCAACGGCACCGCCGTGATGCACGGGTGGCCGTCGGTCCCCAGCGCTGGTTCCACCGGCGCGTCCGCCCAGTTCAGGCGCTCGTAGCGCTCGTCTTGCCAGCCGTCGGCGGTAAAGGTCTGGTGGAAGTAGCCCTGCGGATACATGAAGCCCACGCCGACCAGGGGCACGCCCAGGTCGCTGGCCTCCTTGCAGTGGTCGCCGGCCAGTACGCCGAGGCCCCCGGCGTAAATGGGCAGCGACTGGTGCACGGCGAACTCCGCCGAGAAATAGGCGATCGTGCCCTCGAGATCCGGGATGCTCCTTCGCCCACCACGTAGCCTGAGACTGACGAGCGGCGTCCAGGCCCGCGACGGCCCTGTCGTACCACCCCAGCCACCTGGAATTGGCGAGCGCGCGGGCCAGCGACTCGCTTGGCAGGAGCGCCAGCATCTTCACCGGGTTGTGCGCTGTCAGCCGCCACAGGGGGTAATCGAGCCGCCTGAAGACGTTGCGCGCGTCCGGATTCCAACTCCACCAGAGGTCGCCGGCCAGTTCGCCGAGGCGATGAATTCGATCCGGTAGGTCCAGCACTCGTCCCGTCCCTCCTAGTCGCGACGATCTGACGATCTAATGTATCCTGAACATCCGATCGCCAGAGGGGCGACCGGGTGAGGACAGCGAACTATGGCCCCGAATGCACGGCCCACCGCGGCCAAACGGAACCGGGAAAAGGCACTCGTCGAACGGCGGCAGGAAAAGGAAGCCCGCCGGCGCGATGCGAAGGAACGGAAGCAGACATCCGGTCCGCGCCTGCCCGGCGAGGATCCGGATCTCGCGGGCATCAAGCTGGGCCCCCAGCCGCTGGCCGAGTGGCAAATCGAGGACGTGGAACCGACCGAGGAACAGACCTAGTCTCTTTCAGCCCGGTTTCTTTCAGCCCGCTTCGCACGCCTGTCAGTTCGCCGCAAAGCAATAGAGCAACCCCGCTCCGCCGGTGGCCACCAGATTCGGCTGGCTGCAGCCGCGCGATCCATGCGCGGAATTCCACGACGTGTTGCCCCCTCCGGTCCGGTCGTGGTGCCCGACCATCACGCTGCCGCTGCCGTCCGTGTTCCGCGTGTAGCTGCCGCACGTCGTGTCCATCTCACCGGCGATGGCGCGCCCGTGCGAGTCGGAGCCCGTCAGGATGTCGTGCTGGTTGGGCGTGTCGCCGGCGCCGGCAATCGGCTGCCCCTTTTCGCTCAGTGCCTGCTGCTTGTTGATGGCGTTGCGGTCGCGCTGCACGTCACCGTGCAGGTCGGCCACATTGGACGCGATCAGTGTGCCGCGCGCGTTGTGCCACGGCCCGGCGCCGATTCGGTCGCGGGCGTTCACCGATGGCTGGCCGTTGGCGGCCGCCGCGCTCAAATACGCGCGCCAGGTCCGCCCCGGCTGAGCCGGCAGGTTGGCGGCCTGGGCCAGCTGCGCGCAGTAGGCGTCGGCTCCCGCCAGCCCTCCGTAGTTGGCGCCGTCGCCCTTGCCCACGCTGGTGATGAAGAAAGTGGTCGGATTCTGCGCGGGGGCGCCGCGCCCCGCCGCTCCCCGGCCTTGCGGTGCCGCGCCCTGCTGCGGCTGACCAGCCGGAGCCGCCTGGCCCCCGGCCGGTGCCTGAGCGAACGCGGCGAAAGACGCGCAGATTGCTGCTCCCGCGATGACCATCTGACGCCAAGCTCGCACGTGTCGCGATCCCCTCCTCGGTCAGCCCGAGAAAAGGTAAGGTAGCACACGCATGCGGGCCGACCGGGTGTGGATCGTGAGCGCAGCGTGCCTTGGGGCGCTGTCGGCGCACGGGCTGGCGCAAGTCGAGCGACCCTCGCGCCTGGAGGGCGTCACGGCTTACGTCGAGGGCTACTACGGGCGCGCGCAGAGCCTCATCGCCGATGAAACCGTGACGCTCGAGCACCTGCGGCCGGACCTGACGCCGGACGGTCCGGGGCGACGCCTCGAGTACGAGATTCGCGTCGAGTGGAATCCCGAGGACGAGACGCCGGCCTCCGTCGTCCGGCAGCTCGTTCGAGTCGGCCGCCGGCCGCCCAAAGCGGACCGCGAACCCGAGTGCCTGGATCCGAAGGGCATTTCGCCGGAGCCGCTGGCCTTCCTGCTGAGAGAACGCAGAGCCCGGTTTCACTTTCGAGAGTCGAGGATCGACAAGGTTGGAGGCCGCCCGGCTGTGGTGCTCGACTATCGCCCCGCCACCCGTGAAGAGTCGACCGTCTCGGGGACGAGAGACTGCATCCACATCGACATGCCTGGGCGGACGCGGGGACGCGTGTGGGTGGACCGCGATACGCACGCCGTGCTGCGCCTGGACGAGAGCATCGTGGCGGTGACCGACGTCCGCGTCCCGCGCGAGCTGCAGAAGGGTGGCTGGGGCCTGCACGTGACCGTCGAGCGCGCCGACAGCACGATCCGCTACCAGCCCGTCGCGTTCTCGGAGCCCGATGAGACGCTGCTGCTGCCGGCGCGCGTGGAGTCGGTCAGCGTCATCCGCGCGACGGGCATCCAACGCCTCCGGGTCACGCAGACGTACCGGAACTATAGGCGGTTCTTGACGGATACTCGCGTGTTGCCTTAAAGGCAAAGGGCAAAAGGCAAAGGGCAGAAATTCGGTCACGGAACTGACAGCAGGAGGTTTCGACATGAGGTGGATGCTGAGGATGCTGGTGGCGCTTCTCCTCGTGACGATGCCGGCGGCGGCGCTGGCCCACCACTCATTCGTGGCGGAATACGATCGCGGCAAGCCGGTGAAGGTGTCCGGCACTGTCACGAAGGTCGAGTGGCAGAACCCGCACATCTGGTTCTACGTGGACGTGAAGGACGACGCCGGCAACGTCGTGAACTGGGCGTTCTCGGCCGGGCCCCCCGGCGTGCTCCAGCGCCGGGGCATCTCACGGAACGCCATGAAGGTCGGCGACGTGGTGGTGGTGCAGGGATTCCGCGCGCGAGACGGGTCGAACAACGCCTCGGGCGGTGCGGTGACGTTTGCCGACGGCCGCCAGGTCTTCACGGCGTCTCCCGAAGACGCGCGTCCGGAAGGAGTCCGGTGATGACACGCGCACGCTGGATCGCGCTCATCGTCGTTGGCGTTGCCGGTGCGGCGCTGCTGGCCATCGTGCCGCCCGCTGAAGGGCAGGGACGCGGCGGGGCGCCCGGCGCGCCGGCCGGTCCGGCGCCACGCGGTGCCGACGGCAAGCCCGATTTCAGCGGCTTCTGGGACTGGCCGCACACGCCCGGATCTCCGGCGCGCGGCGCCACGGTGTTCGATGCCAAGCGGTTCGCGCCCTTCAAGCCCGGCGGCGACGCGCTTTTCTACGAGCCGCGAACGGGCGACCCTCGCCACGACGAGCCGCGCGCCTTCTGCATGCCGTCAGGGTTCCCCTCGAATCTCTTCGGTCCGTATCCGGTGCAGATCGTTCAGCGGCCTGGCTGGCTGGTGATGGTCCACGAGTTCATGCGCATGACCCGGCTGATTCCACTGGACGGGCGCGCGCACCGGGACGTGGAACCCACCTACCATGGCGATCCGGTCGGACACTGGGAGGGCGACACGCTGGTGGTCGTGAACAAGAACTTCAAGCGCTGGTCGCTCGACGACTACTACTACCAGGACCCCACGAAGTACCGCATGCACAGCGACGCGGTGACGATGACCGAACGCATGCGCCGCACCGACGCCAACACCATCAGCTACGAGCTGACGGTCGACGACCCGAAGATCTTCACGCAACCGTGGTCGCAGATGTTCGAGATGACCCACCACCCCGAATGGGAGAAGGTGGGTCTCTACGAGTTCGTGTGCGAAGAGAACAACCGCTGCCCTGGCGGGAATTGCCGGGGGCAGTAAGCGCTACGGCCGGGTGGCGTTGAAGCGGAACGCCATCCCACCTGCGAGGCTCAACTTGGTACCGCCCTCGTCGAGGCTGGTCAGGCTGCGTCCGACGCTGACCCAGCCTGCCGCCACCTGGCCAAACGGCAGCGCGACGCTGCCGGTCACGTCGGCGCGGCGGGCGCTGACGCCCAGCGCGTCCAGCTCGGCGTCACTCCGGATCGAGTACGACTGTGTCAGCGCCCCCGAGAACGTGATCCGGCTCGGCGACGTCCACTCGAGCGCTCCTCCCGTGAACACCGATCCGCGTGTGAAATAGCCGCCCGAGGCATAGACGCGGAACGGCAGCCGGCGTAATTCGACGTTCACCGGCAGCGCAAAGTGCACGCGTCCATCCGGTGCCCCGGAGCTCAACACCTCCACCACCGGGCTGATGGCGACGCCCACTTCACTCAAGGTGAGCGTCGGATCGACCAGCACGTACTTCGCGCTCAGATAGATGTCGTCCACGCCGCGCGCCGTCACGCCGTCGTAGCTCGCGTGGTAGAAGGGCAGGCTGGCGCTGACCTGAAGCCGATCGGTGATGCCGAGGCCGATTCCGACCATCGGGAAGTTCGTTTGGGTCATGCCGTTCATTCGCCAGTGCCCGATGCCCACGCTGGTCTGGCCCTCGCCGGGCGCGGCGGCGGATGCGTCGTCCAGCCACGCGCCGTACTGCCTGAAGGTCGAGGAGGTGGCGAACACGTCGGGCGACACCGCTCCTGTTTCAGCCGCGGCCGGGGCCGAGGATGTGGTGGGCGTGGTGGTCGTGGACGAGCCCGAGGGTGAGGTCGGCGCCGGCGCAGGTGAGGGCGAGGGGGAAGGCGATGGCGTAGACGGCTTGTCGGACTTCGGCGCCTTCGGCTTGCCGTTGCCGTTTCCGTTGCCGTTGCCTTGCGCGAGACCCGTGGCTGGAGTGACCAGCCACAGGCCCGCAACGATCAGGGCGAACCGCGTAAAGGGGAGGACGCGTCCTGTCATCGGTGTCTCGCTACGACTTCGGCTGCGTGGTCGGCGTGGTTGATGTGGTGGTGCCCGCCGGCGGCGCCGGGGTGGTGGTGCCCGTCGCCGGCGTCGTGGTGCCCGTCGGTGGCGTCGTGGTGCCCGTCGGTGGCGTCGTGGTGCCGGTCGTTGGAGCTGGAACTGGTGTCGGAGCTGGCGCCGGCGGCAACGTCTGGACGTACTTGGCGGCCTGACCCAGGCTCATGCCGTCCACCGTCATCGCCTTCTGCAGGTCGGCGAATACCAGCCCGCGATTCTTCGACGCGTTCAACGCCGCAACGAACTGACCCTGGTTGCGGAAGCCGGCGCTGGCCTGTTCGAGCGTCATCCCTTCCGGCAGCATCCCCGTCACCTTCGCGAGCTGCGCCGGGTTCGCGGACACCTTGGTCGAGACGCGGTTGGGCGTGGTCGGCAGCGGCGTCGGCGTCGTCGTAATCGTTACGGTCGTCGTGGTCGGCGTGGTCGTGGTGGTGCCGCCCGTGGTCGTTGACGCGGTCGTGGTCGTGGGCGCCGGGGCTGCCTTCTTGGCGGCGCCCAGCCCGTTGCCATTGTTCTTGGGCGCCGACGCGGTCGTGGTGCTCGGGGCCGTGGTCGGTACCGGCGCCGGATGCCGTCGCTGCAGGCGCCGAGGCTTTCGGACCGCCGGCGTTCGGGTTTTTCGCACCGCCGCTGTTGCCGTGAGTCGTCGGGGCCGTGCTGGTCGTCTTGGGAGCGCCGCCCTTGGGGGCGTTCCCGGACTTGCCCTGCGCGGACAGCGGCGCCGTACCGAGCGCGACGGCCGCGGCAATGGCGAGAAGTTTGTACTGCTTCATGTGGAGTCCTCCCAGGCTGGAGATCTCCAATTCCGGTGCCGCCCCGGAGGGCCCGCGCAACTGCAGGCCAAGAGGGGTGTTACGGCCGGAGGCCGGGGGCCGCCGCGCCGCCGTGCTGACAGAACCGTCAGCCGGATTGCAGTTGTCCGGTCTGAATTCGTGCCGGCGCCACCTTTCAGCGCGTCCGCAGACTACCAGGCGCGATCGGGGCGATAGAGCTCGAACGGGCCGTCCACCTCCACCAGGGTCAGCCCCAGTGCTTCCATTGGTAGCGCGTCGAGCGCGGCCGGAAGACGGCTGCGGTCTATGACGACAAAGCCCACTCTTGCGCGGCGGAGGAACCCAGGCGCGTCCCGAACCAGGCGCTCGAACGGCTCCGGTGCCAACGTCCGGTTTTCGCTGAGCGTCATCAGCGCGTCGAGGACCGGCTCGCTCCGGATGGCCCGCCGCCGCCGTTGCGACACTCGGGAGAGGTAGCCGCCGATCAGGCGTCGGCCGTGCGCAGTCTGGAAATACTGCGTCTGCGCGCTGAAGTCTCCCTCACTGGCCGTGCCGTCGCGGACGCCGAAGGGCAGGTGCAGCACGCGTGTATCGGGGGGCGACGCGATGACGTGGCTGTAGATGGTGGGGATCTGCCCTGAATACAGCGCGCGCGGCGCCGGCAGCAGTTCCAGCAGCAGGAGCACGGTCACAGCCGCGACGATGAGGCGCCGGCGGTGCGGCCAGCGCGCGGTGATCCACACGAGGGCCGTCGCCAGCAGCACGGCGATTCCCAGCATCAGGACGATCGAGAACCGCGCGGGCGTGCGGGCGAGTCCGATGACGGGCACGTACCGGAGCAATGCCCATGGGCCCGGCACGAAGGTGTTCACGCCCGCCACGTGTACGAAGGGGCCGAGCGCCAGAAGGCCGAACACGCCGGTGACGAGCAGCCACAAGCGTGACGGCCGCCAGCCGAGCGCCCACGCCGCGGCGATGAGTCCGATGCCCACGAGCGGCACCGACGCGACGTTCTCGAAGTAGGCATCGGGTGTCGGCCGAGCCAGCCAGTCGTGCAGCTGGCCGGGCGCCAGCGGGTGGTTCGGGTTCGGCAGCAGAAGCGCGAGCAGGTCCACGCCGCGCGGGCTGCTGCGCCACAGCGGGATGCCGCTGTCCATGCCGCTTTGCATGACGCGCCGGACCACCGCGTACAGCAGGGGCGACAACAACACCGCTGTGGCAACCCCCATGCCCAGGACGACCCGGAGGCTGCGCATCACGTCGGTCCGCGCGGCGGAGAGCGTCACACGGTAGTGCCACCCGACGCGTGCGCCCACGAGCACCGTGAGGAGGAGCACCGGAGTGTAGAGGCTGTGAATGCTCACGGGCTGGTCAAAGACCGCGAACTGCCAGCCCCCGCTGATCGCCACCGCCGCGACCAGAATCGTTGTCGCGCCAATCAGCACCTCGAGTGCGACGCGCGCGCTCCGCGCAGGGTCCAACGGGACTCGTGACATCCGCACTGCGCGGGTCGCCAGGAACAGGCCCCCCAACAGCAGGCAATAGATGCCGTAGTAGGCGTCGGTGAGCGCCGCCCAGCACACCGTGAGCCCGAGCGCCCCGGCCTCGCGCCAGCCCCACCGTTTGCGTTCCGCACACAGCAGCAGGGCCAGGAGAAATATGGCGAGCGGCGCCGCCGCCATCAGGCTGAGGTGGGCCATGCTTCGCGTGACGAGCGCCGGACTCCACGCAAAGATCAGCCCGGCCACCCACGCCTCGGCTGAACGGCCGGTCACGTGACGGGCCAGCAGGAACATCGAGAACGCGGTGAGCACGCGCGTCAACAGCATCACGAGATTGAAGGTGGGAATCACCCCCAGAACCTGGATCAGCGGCAGCGCGAGGAGATTCTGAAAGATCGAGTAGTTGTGCAGGGCGAGGTTGGCGTCGTTGCCCGAGGTCGAGAAGATGGCGTCCGTGAAGTACGGCGACCGGTTCTCCAGGAGCTCGCGCTGGAACACCCACTGGTTCCAGATGTACACCCCCGTGTCGCCTGTCGTCGCGCCCGTGAGATGCGTCGAGAAGTGGAGAGGCAGCGGCCACGAGTAGGCCACGGCAACGGCGGCATAAGCCGCCACAACCAATGCGTACGAGCGCAAGGGGGACTGCGCCACGATGTCGGGCCGGTAAGCTACTCCCGGCCGCACGGGCCGTCAAGGCGAATTCCGCGCGGCGGATGCCTCGCCCGGTTCTTCAGCGTCAGCGGCCGGGTGGCGCGGCAATGCCGCCGCCCGGTCCGGTCCCACCTCCGCGAGGGGCGGGAGGCGGCAGCGGCATCGCAGTGCCGTTCCTCAGCGATCCATCCAGCGGTCCAGGCTGCAGGTGTCCGCCGTCGTTCGCCTGGTTGAAGTCGGTGCACGCATACTCGCCGATCTCCCAGTCCGCGGGCGAGAGCGGCATGATCCAGCCGTTGGTCCACGGCTTCGTGTAGAACTTCGGATCGTCGATGGTCGCGTCGTACCGCAGTTGATCCGCGCTGATGCGGCGGAACCGTTCGATGACGTGCAGTGCGTCGCTGTGCCGGTTGCCGTGGTCGTCGAGCCACGTGCGATCGGTCATGCCCACCGTGTCGATGACCAGCGTATCGCCGTCCCACTTGCCCACCGAATGACCCATCAGCGACGGCAGGATCTCCTTGGGGTGCGGGCGGCCGTCGGTGTGGATCAGACGAAAGTTGTGCATGTACTCGTAGTGGAAGATCACCTTGTCGGGCAGGTGGACGATCTGCACCGGGTAGGGCGAGTTGTTGAGCCGCGGCACGCCGGGGAATACGCACCGGCTGGTCGGATCGATCTCGTTCCACACGTTGTTGTACGCCTTCAGGCCCGCCGGCGTGAACGGCAGCGGCTGGATGCCCAGCGCCATGTTGGTGCCGCCGTGTGGGCGCTTGTTCCACACGCCCGAGAGGTCCGCCTTGCCCCAGGCGGTTCGTGGCACGGGCGTGCCGTTGGGCTGGGGTCCGGCCTGCACGTAGGGGCGCGGCGCCTGCGCGCCGCGAGCCCTGCGCCATCAACGCCGACGCGAAGGCGCCGGCGACCACGACCCCCGCGATGGCCGACGCCGCACACCAGACAGCAATGCGTGTTCCGCGCATGTCGCCTCCCGTCTACCGGGCGGGGGTGCCGCCGGGCCCGCTCGGGGCCGCTGTGCCGCCCGGACCGCCATCGTTGGCGCCCGCAAAGACGCGGCGCCCGTCGCCGGTCTTCACGACGCGCATGTTGCACACGGGCTTTCCGTCGCGCGCGGCGAAGCCTTCGATCGAAATCTCGTCGCCGTGCTTCAGCGTGTCGGGACGCCAGCCTTGCCTGAACAGCTGGATGGGCGCACCGCCTTCGCATCCCCAGTTGGTGACCTTGTCGCCTTCCTTCACGTCGAGGAACACCCAGATGTGCGGATTGCGGAACTCGACCTTGGTCACCGCGCCCGAGAAGGTAATTGGCTTGTTGACGTCGTAGGTGGCGGCGAAGGAGTGGTGCGCCAGGAGCGGCGGCGCTGCCACGATCAGCGCAGTCAGAAGACTCAGAAGCGTTCTCATCGCGACCCCTTCATTTAGCGGCGTTTGTCTCGGCGAGTGGAGTGTGGTCCGAACGGTGCCACGCGTCAATGCCTGATGGGACGTCGAAAGTCAGAACCTCGTTAGCGATACAGACGAACCAGTCGGAGCCTGGCCAGCCTGGCGAAATCGTCGTCGAGCGACCACACCAACGCGCCGGCTTCGTCAGCCAGCCGGGCGATCAACAGGTCGCTGACCGCAAATCGTTCACCGTGATCCGCGGCACGCTCCACCCATTCGTCCAACGGGGTCCATGTGGCCTCCGTCGGCACCAGCAGGGGCAGTGCGCTGAACGCACGCCGGAATCTGACGCGGTCTGCTCGCGCCGTGCCGGCCAGGAGTTCCAGTCGGACGGGAAGGGCCAGCGCCACCTCGTCGGCGTCGAGGAGGCTTGCAAGAGCAGCCGACACGTCTCCGGACGGCGCGCGCCGCGCGGCCACCCACACCGAGGTGTCAACGACGATCACGATCGGGCGCGGGCCCGGCGTCGGTCGCGCCGCCGTAGCTCAGTGGGGTCGAATTCGAAGCGAATCCGGCTCATTAGGGCTTTCAGCTCGTCGAGTCGATGGCGACGTACGATTTCCCGTAACGCGAACGTCACCGTGTCGGTCTTCGACTTGAAACCGAGCGCATTCCGAGCCTGCTCGACCAGATCCTGCGGGAGATCCAATGTCGTGCGCATACGATTACCATACAATCGTATGCATAAGGGCGTCAATACATCGCAGATCTGTATGCGCGTCGAACGCACCGTTCAGAAGACGTCCAGGTCGTGCGCCTCGACGACCGGCCCTGAGTAGAACTGACGCATCTCCGCCAGCGCTTCGTCTTCGCTGCCCGACGTACCGCAGTTGGTGCCCACCTGATCGCACCCGGGGTTGGCGCGGTGGTACAGGACCAGGAGCTTCGGCCGGCTCTTGGCCGCGATCGCGGCCAGCTCGCGCGTTGATGTGTGGTACGCGCGCCGGTACTCACGCCACGGCGGCGTGACCTTCTCGGTCGAGCCCATCGTGTAAATCTCGAAGATCAGCAGGTCGCAGCCCTGGCATGCGGCCGTAAGCGCGTCGGTAGGTCTGGCGTCGCCTGAAATCACGATCGACTTGTCCGCCGTGTCGATCCGGTAGCCGAATGCCTCCCAGACGCCGTGCTGGACCGGGATGGCCGTCACCGTCACATTGGAGTCCTTGTAGGCCTGCGCCTGGGCGGCTGGCAGCTCGTGAACGTTGACACGCCAGCCGTCGGGCGTCGCCGGCTGCAGGTCGTTGCGGCGGCGATCGATGTCGAGCGCCCACGCCTGCTGAATGCCCTCGACCATCGCGCGCGTCCCGACGGGGCCGTAGAGCTCCAATGGCTCCTGCCGTCCCATCGTCCACGGCGTGAGGATCAGATCCGGAAGACCCATCGTGTGGTCCGAGTGCAGATGCGACAGGAACGCCGTCTTCAGGTTCACGGACGCCAGCGCGGGGATGCCTTTGCGCGTGGCCGCCGTGGCACGCCGTACAACGCCGGCGCCGGCGTCGAAGAGATACGCGGCTCCATTGACCACGACGGCCGTGGCCGGGCCGGAGCGGTCGGGATCGGGCAGCGGCGTCCCAGGTGCCGAGGAAGACGACCTGGGTCGCGCGGGACGGCTGCGGTGGCGGCGCCGCCGAGCACCCGGCCAGCACACCGGCCGTGCAGGCCCATCGCACCGCCCTCATCCCAGCAGATCCCATCGGTTCCCCTCCAGATCCAGAAACACGGCGACGCGGCCGTAGGCTTCGAGACGCGGCTCGGCGACGAAACGGACGCCGGCGGCGACCATCCTCTCGTACGTGGCGCCGAAATCATCGACCCGCAGGAACAGGCCGACGCGGCCGGCGAACTGGTGGCCCACCACCTGCGCCTGGTGGTCGCCGTCGGCGCGCGCCAGCAACACGCCGGTGGCCGCGCCCTCCGGACGGACGACCACCCAGCGTTTGGGGCGCCCATCGTTGGTCAGCGACGGCACGTCCTCGACCAGTTCGAATCCGAGGACGTCCACGAAGAACCGGATCGCGGGGTCGTAGTCCCGGACGATCAGTGCGACCAGCTCGAGGTTCGACATCGTTCCTCCAGGGCAGTATTCTCTGTCGCCATGAGCATGCGTCTGTTGGCGGTTGCGGTTGCGGCGACCTGTCTTGCCTTGTGTCCTCGGTTGGCGCCGACCAGTTGCCGGTAGCCAAACCCGAAAGCGTCGGCCTGTCGAGCGCGCGGCTCGAACGGCTGGCGCAGGCCATCCGCCGCGCCGTGGACGAAGGCCGGATGCCGGGCGCCGTCGTGGCGATCGCCAGGCGCGGCAAGCTCGCGTACCACGAGGCGTTCGGCTTCGTGGACAAGTCCGCGAATACGCCGATGCCCAAGGACGCCATCTTCGCGTTGGCGTCGATGACCAAGCCGATGGCCGCCGTCGCGACGCTGATGCTGGCCGAAGAGGGCAAGCTGCTGCTGAACGACCCGGTGGGCAACTATCTGCCGGCGCTAAAGAACATGAAGGTGGCGAGCGCGACCGGCGTCGAGCCGGCGCGCCGCCAGCCGACGCTGCAGGACATGCTGCGCCACACCGCCGGCGTCAGTTACGGCAATCGAGGCGACACGCCGCTCCACAAGCTGTATTCGAGCAAGCTGCGCAGCGCCGACAGCCAGCCGAGCGCGGAGTTCCTCGACGAGCTGGGCAAGCTGCCGCTGCACTACCAGCCCGGCTCGACGTGGGACTACAGCTACGGTCTGGACGTCGCGGCCCTGGCGGTCGAGGCGGTGACGAAGAAGCGCTTGGGCGATTTCCTGCAGGAGCGGGTGTTCACGCCGCTCGGCATGGTGGACACCGGGTTCATGGTGCCAGCGGCGAAGGCCGCCCGCATCGCGAAGCCGCTTGCCGACCGATCCGGAGACCGGCCGGCCCCCGACGTTCAGGGTGCCAGTGAAGCCGTGGCAGTACCGACTGCGGCGGCGGCTGCGCGTCCGGCACCGCCAGCGACTACATCCGCTTCGCGCAGATGCTGTTGAACAAAGGCACGCTCGATGGCACGCGTGTGCTGAGCCGGAAGTCCGTGGAGTACATGACCGCCGACCACCTGGCCGCCAACGTGGACGTGTCGCGGCTCCACGAGTTCGCGGTCGAGCACATCGACGGCTTCGGCTTCGGTCTCGGCGTGGCCGTGCGGCGCCACGCAGGCATCGCGGGTGTGCCCGGCACGCCGGGTGAGTTCCTGTGGAGCGGCGCCCAGGGCACGATGTTCTGGGTGGACCCCAAGGAAGAGATGGCGGTGGTGTTCCTGGCGAACACACCTGGACCCATCCGCCGCCACTTCAGGGAGCTGGTGAAAACGTTGGTGGTGCAGGCGATCGCGGACTGAGCACCCCGGCCATTCGGCCGATGGCATGGCGTCTGCAGTCATTCCGTAGGGCCTGCGGACAGCTGGCTCAGGAGGACGACCATGAGACGACTAGCTCTAGCGATCGGCGTCGTGGCAGTGACAGTGGCGGTGTTCGCCACGGCCTGTTCCGAGCAGACGCAGGAGCGCGCGGGAGAAGCCGCGCGTGCCACTGGCGCCGCGGTGGAATCAGCAGCCGGCGACGCCGTGCGAAACGCGGAGCGTGCGTCCGAGACCGCCCCGGCCGAGGCCGTGAAGGCGGCGATCGAAACGGTGGACGTCAAGGCGGCGCTCATGGCGGATTCCCGCGTCGACGCGTCGAACATCAACGTCGACACCGACCACCGCACGAAGACCGTGACGCTGAAGGGCCGCGTGCCCTCGGCCGCACAGAAGACCACGGCGGGCGACATCGCCACGGCGAAGGCGGCCGGCTACACCGTGAACAACGAGCTCGAGGTTCGCTGAGCCGCAGCCGATCCGCGCCAATGAAGTTGACGAACTGATAGGCGTGCCTCGAGTAGGACTCGCTCCCGCTGACCGTGCCTGCAAGGCACGGTCGCGTGACCGAGGCGTTTCAGACGCACCAAGACGAGCGAAGCGAGGATTGGTGCGGAAGAAAGGACTCGAACCTTCACTCCCTTGCGGGAACTAGCTCCTGAGGCTAGCGCGTCTGCCAATTCCGCCACTTCCGCAGTGGAGAGGTACCTGGGCAGGAAGTCATAAGTATACTGCACAGCGCTCGTGGACGCTGTCGCCTCTTCCTTCAATCTGAATCTGTTCGCCGTCGCCCGCTGGGCGGTGATCGCCGGGCTGGTTGTCTTCGCCGCCCGGCGCAAGTCGCTCACGACCTGGATCCTCGTCGCAATCGTGGTCGGTGCGGAGGTGGGTCACGACTTCCCGGGCGTGGCGACGAACCTCCGGGTCCTCAGCCAGATTTTCCTGCGACTGATTCGCACGATCGTGGCGCCGCTGCTCTTCGCCACGCTGGTGGTCGGCATCGCCGGTCATTCCAACCTCAAGCAGGTCGGCCGGATGGGCATCAAGTCGCTCATCTACTTCGAGGTGGTCACCACCCTGGCGCTGGCGATCGGATGGGTGGCCATCACCATGAGCCGCGCGGGCGTGGGCATCGCCATGCCGGCATCGGTCGAGTCGGGGTCGCTTCCCACCACGCAGCCGCGCACGTGGCAGGAGATCGTCCTCGACATCTTCCCGGACAACATCGCGCGGTCCGTTGCCGAGGCCCACATCCTGCAGGTCGTGGTCTTCAGCGTCATTTTCGGCATCGCACTGGCCATGCTGCCCGATGCCAGGCGCAAGCCGATGCTCGCATTCGCCGAGAGCCTGGCGGAGACGATGTTCGCGTTCACGCGGATCATCATGCTGTTCGCCCCGATCGGAGTCGGGGCCGCCATCGCCTACACCGTCGGTCAGCTCGGGCTCGGCGTGCTGGTGAACCTGCTCAAGCTGCTGGCCACGTTCTACGCGGCGGTGGCGGTGTTCGTCCTTTTCGTCCTCCTGCCAGTGGCGCTCATGGCGCGGGTGCCGCTGCGGCGGTTCATCGCGGCCGTGGCCGAGCCCGTGTCGATTGCTTTCGCGACCACCAGCTCCGAAGCAGCCTTGCCGCGCGCGATGGAGTCCATGGAAAAGTTCGGGGTGCCGCGGCAGATCGTCGCGTTCGTGATGCCCACGGGCTACAGCTTCAACCTCGACGGCAGCACGTTGTACCTGTCGCTGGCGGCGATTTTCGTGGCCCAGGCGGCGGGCATCGAGCTGTCGTTCAGCCAGCAGCTGATTCTGCTGCTCACGCTGATGCTGACCAGCAAGGGCGTGGCCGGCGTGCCGCGTGGAGCACTGGTGATTCTGCTTGGCACCGTGGGTTCGTTCGGGCTGCCCACCGAGCCAGTGTTCATGATCCTCGGCATCGACGCGCTGATGGACATGCTGCGCACGTCGCTCAACGTGCTGGGGAATTGCCTGGCCACCGTGGTCATCGCCCGGTGGGAAGGCGAGTTCGACGACAGACCCTCGGCAGGCGCGCCAGCCGTCACGTGAAGGCGGCGAGGACCCCCTGACGCGTGCGGCCACGTGTCGCGTAGGATAATTGCCAGTCGATGCGTACCGGATCCTCGTGGCCCTCATGTGCAGCGTGTGTGCAGGCGGGTGTGGAAGCACCCCGGCTGCCCCGACGCCCACGTATCCCAATGTGGCGGGCACCTACGCAGGCACCGCGACTTTCACCACCACGACAATCAGTGTGTCGTGCCCCGCAAGCACGGCGGTGAGCCAGGCCGGTAATCGGGTCAATATCGCCGCGCTCCAACTGGGCCCTGAATGCGGCACCGGGAACATCCCGGGCGGTCAATTCACCATCACTACGACCGGCGCGCTGGAGGGCATCGCCTCGTCCTCCGTCACTGATTCAGGCTGTCAGGGTACGTCACAACGTCAGCGGAAGCGGCGGCTTCTTCGACCGGGAACTTCGCCTGACGTTCACCTACACCAGCGGCACGCCTGCTTGTGTGTTGAGAAGCTTCAGCACGACGATGACGCGCTAGTGGAAGGCGAGGACCCCGCCGTGTCATCAGCCAAGGTCACGCGCTGGCATCAGTGGATGGTATGGGCTGGCCGCGCAGTCTCTTGCGCGCCCGTTCTCATCGTCCTCATGAGCGCCCGCTGGAAGCTGACATTCGACCCTTGGTACGTCCAGGAGTGGGGACGCCTCGGATGGGAAACGCCGGCGCTCCCCCTCATCGCTTCGCTCCAACTCGTGGCCATCGTGTTGTACGTGATACCGCGCACGGCGGTTCTCGGCGCCGTACTGCTCACCGGCTACATGGGCGGCGCGATCGCGTCGTACGCGCGAATCGGGGAACCCTATCCGCCCGTCGTTCCGCTGACCACGGCGCTGCTCGCGTGGCTGGGCCTCTACCTGCGCGAGGAACGGCTTCGCGCCCTGCTGCCGTTCCGCCGGCGGCCGAGCGTCTGACGACCTCCGGGGTGTTGTCTCAGCGCTTGCGTTCACCGAAGCCGGCAACCTAGAATCGAAGTTCGTCCTCCTGAGCCGAACGCGTTCAATACGGCTCACAGCCGCGACGACTGGGCCGGTAGCTCAATTGGCAGAGCAGCAGACTCTTAATCTGCGGGTTGGGGGTTCGATTCCCCCCCGGCTCACCAGAATTACCTCGCAATTTCCATCGTCACGAACGGCTGCCGCCGACGGGGCCGCCGTTGACACACTAATTGACACACTAACGGGTCACGAACCGCCCAGAACAGCGTTCATCCTGGCTGCGGCGTCTGTTGCAACGCGGGCAGGACGTGGCTGTAGGTGTTCAGCGTCAGGGATACCTGAGAGTGTCCGAGCGTCTCCATCACCACGCGCGGGTTGACGCGACGCGCGGTCGGGCGTCCGCCGCAAGCGATAACGGGTGAGGATGGCGAGCCCGTTCGCCCATTCCCGACCGCGATCAACTTCATTCTGCGGACGCAAGAGGGATCCGAGAACCGCACCTAGCCGCCATGCCTCGAGCTGCTAAGCCAGGCCCGCCCTCGTCCGATGCGACCACGGTCAAGCGGAAGGCCCGCCCCGGAATGTCCCTCGCCCGCGACATTGCGGAAATGACGGCCGAGGGGCGCGCGCGTCAATGCCGTGGTGACGCGGAAGTGGACGGTTGGCCTGTTCGCGACAGACGACCAGCGGCCCGACATGACGGAACTCATGACCGCCGTCGAGGTGATCGGCCATCGCGTGGCCGAGGGGGACCGGTCGGATCTCGAGCGCATGCTCACGTCGCAAGTGATCACGCTCAACATGGTCTTTGCGAACCTGATCCTCAGGCCAAGGACAGCAGGCTGATGGCGCATTTCGAGGCATACGCGCGGCTCGCGTTGCGGGCGCAGGCGCAATCCCGCGCCACGGTCCAAACGTTGGCCGAAATGAAAATGCCGACCGTGTTTGCCCGGCAAGCGAATATCGCCAACGGGCATCAGCAAGTCAACAACGTGATGGGCGGCGAGCCCGCGCGCGCGGGAGCACTCGAGGCCGCGCCAACCAAACTTTTGGAGGCCCCCGATGGCGAACGGCTGGACCCCGGAACGGAGACAGAGACAAGCCGAGGCGATCCGGCGCTGGTGCCCGTGGCAGCACTCCACGGGGCCGCGGACCGCAAAGGGTAAGGCACGGGTCGCGCGCAATGCCTACCGTGGGGGCGAGCGGCCGTATCTCCGCGGGCTCGCGCGGCAACTCGCGGCGCTGATGCGTCAGTGACCGACGCGCTGCGGTAGGCCCGGCATATAAAGCAGGCCCAAATGGAACCGGCTGCCCTTCTGTCGGATCCTCGTAGACGAGATTCCCTATCTCAGGTGGCAGTTGTGACGTGGAGCTTCTTGAAGAATTGTTCTGGAACGAAGTACCGAAGGAAAATGAAGAGCACCGCGATGCACGAAGGCCAGAGCGTTCCAACCGCTTCCGCAAGGCAATGAAGACCATCGTCAGCGTTCCCACGAGCGCCGTCGTTCCTGGGCGCGCGAAGGCTCCAGCAAAAAAGAAAAAGGCGCCCAAGTAACTAGGCGCTCGAATCGAGTAAATCGTCGCGTTGTGAAAGTGACGTTACTGCCGAACGAGTTGGACATCGAATCGCGTGTCGCCTTTGACCGTCACGGTCTGAGCGCCTTCGCCGTCGACCTTTACGCTCCCTGGTAATTTAAAGCCGGTCTTCTCCACCCAGACCGTAGCCGTGCCTGGATACACGCCGTCAGCGACGAATGCTCCCTGCGCGTTGGTGGTCACGCTCACGATCGTGGCGTGTCCTCCGCATCCACTGGGTAAGACTCGGCTCGCATGACGACACAGACAACCCCACTCCCGCCACCGGCACCGTTCCACTCGCCGTCATTTCAGAGACCGTGCCGAACAAGGCGAAGGTTGATCTCTGGGCTGCTGTTGGGCTCGGCGAAGAGGGGGTTGAGGCGGACCCGTTCCCGTCGTCGCACGCAGTGATAGCCAGCGTAAGAACCACGACGGCAACGAGTCGTGACGTGTACGAATGCATAGCGCCTCCAAGTCTCAGGATAGGTATCCGGACTATATACCGTTCGGACGACCACTCCTGAATCATTGGATCTGAACCATCTCCGTCTTCCGGCGCGTCCCGCGCCACTGCTTTCTGTTAGACCTGGCGAAAGAGGCGGAGGCCCGCAGTAGACCGGTCCCGAGCAAGAGCAGGGTAGAGGGTTCGGGAACTGTCGTGAAGGTCAGATCTCGCCGTCAACCGCATCAACTACTGCAAGACCGTCGAGGCGACACTTGGTGGGCAGGACGAGGTCACTAAGTCATACCGGCTTTTTATGGCGCCCGGCATGATGCACTGCGGGAGCGGGAACAGGCCCCGATCAAGTTCAACCCGATCAGCGCACTCGAACGCTGGCGGGCCAGATCGATCAACGCGCAGCTCGACAACTGGATTCCGGGAGCGAGGGCGACAAATTCCAGCAACGCTGGCGCCGCGTCCTCGGATGCAAGCCTCGCTTGAAGAGCGAGAGTCGATTGGCTTCGTATGCTAACCATTGCGCTAACCATCGGTGGCGTTATCGGGCGAACTCGGGCGGAGTAGGGCAGCAGGAGACGACTTCAGGACATCCAAATATTCTGGAGCGATTCAGGCTGCGTCCGAGGTCTGCAAAACCTCCATTCCCGGTTCAAATCCTGGCGGCGCCTCCAAATCACATTTCAATTGTCACTTGCCGGCTGCTCGCCCGATGGGAAGCGGTTTCTGATGATCAAAGACTCCGGCGCCGCTCCAGCCGTTGCCCCGCCCCGCATCGTCGTCGTTCTGACCGGGACAGAAGAGCTGAGGGGACTTGTATTACCGGCGAAGCAGCAGCTTGCACGAGAGTAATCCCGTTCTTCCTGCTTGCCGCCCATATAATCGAGTCCAGATTGGCCCTCACGCCCGGCACCCGGCTTGGCGTCTACGAAGTCGCCGCCCAGATCGGCGAAGGCGGGATGGGCCAGGTCTATCCGCGCCCGCGACACGAAGCTCAATCGCGACGTCGCGCATCAAGGTCCTGCCCGACGTCGTTCGCGATGATCGCCGATCGGCTCGCCCGGTTCACACGCGAAGCCCAGACCCTCGCGTCGCTGAACCATCCGAACATCGCGGCGCATCTACGGCCTCGAAGAAAGCGGCGGCGTGACGCGCGCTCGTCATGGAACTGGTCGAGGGCGACGATCTGTCGCAGCGGATCGCGCGTGGCGCGATCCCGCTCGACGAGGCGCTGCCGATCGCGAAGCAGATCGCCGAGGCGCTCGAAGCGGCGCACGAGCAGGGCATCATCCATCGCGATCTCAAGCCCGCGAACATCAAGGTGCGAGCCGACGGCACGGTGAAGGTGCTCGACTTCGGTCTGGCGAAGGCGATGGAGCCGGTCGCGGCCGGCGCGCCGAGCGTGTCGCAGTCGCCGACCATCACGACGCCGGCGATGACGCAGGCGTCGGGATGATCCTCGGCACGGCGGCCTACATGAGCCCGGAGCAGGCCGCCGGGACGGCCTGTCGATCGGCGCGCCGATATCTGGTCCTTCGGCGTCGTGCTGTGGGAGATGCTCAGCGGCCAGCGTCTGTTCGGCGGCGATACGGTCGCGCATACGCTCGCCGACGTGCTGCGCACGCCGATCGACTTCGACACGTCGACAGCGCCCGCGCCCATCAACGACCCTGCTCCGCGCTGCCTGGATCGCGACGCCAAGACACGCTTGCGCGACATCGGTGAGGCGCGGGTCACCATTGGCAAGTATCTCGCGGACCCGGCGAACGGTGAAGTCACGCACCGGGCGAGACCCGCCCGTCAGTGGGTTGCGTGGGCCGCGGCGGCGGTCCTCGCGGTGCTCGCCATCGTGGGATGGTTGCGCCCGCGACCGGAGGCGAGCAGCCCCGCGGCGGACCTGGCGTTGACGATCGCGCCCGCGGCAGGAGGCCTCGCGCCGGTGGGCGACGTGCATGCAACCCCCGAGATCTCGCCCGACGGCACTGCGGTGATGTTCTATGGAGACGGGTGCGCACCTACGCCGTCTGAATCAACTCACGCCAGAACCCGTGCGCACGGGCCGTTTCACAAATCCAGGATTTTGGTCCCCCGACTCGCGGTCGTTCGTGTTTACCGACGGGACCAACCTGAAGAAGATGCGCGTGCCGGACGGCGCGCCGGAAATTGTCACGAACGATGTTGCCACTATGGTGGGCGGGAGTTGGAGCGACAATGGCACGCTTCTGTGTCGCAACGCCTTCAGGTCTGTACGCAGTTCCGGCGGCCGGCGGAGTCGCCAAACGAATCGACGTGAGCGGCGAGGTTCGTCGGGAGTCGACTGGCTCGATCTGGCCGGAGTTCCTGCCGGGCAGCGAGGATTTTCTGGTCCTTTCAGCGTCGGTCGCGCGAGGGATCGAGCAGTCTGAAATCTACCTCGCCACCCTCCGCGACGGGCGTGCCGCCGATCCCGTTCTGCTGATGAAGAACGCCACCGCGGCGCGCTATACGCCGGCGGGCGGAGGACGCCTCCTGTTTGTTCGGAATGACAACCTCTATGCGCAAACGCTGAACCGCACGGCCAGGAAACTGGAGGGCGAACCCGAGTTGGTCCAGCAGCGCGTGGCGTCCTCGCCCGCGTTCCATGTCGCGCACTTTTCTGTTTCCCGTACCGGCGTCGTGGCCTGGCGTCCCGGAACGGCCGGCCTGTCGCAGGTGACCATCTTCGATCGACAGGGTCGTGAGATCGGCACGGCGGGTTCTCCCACGGTCGTCCAGACCCTCAGGCTCGCGCCCGACGAGACACGTTTGCTGATTGGCTTCATCGGCGACCGCATGGCTACTGGAACCCGGCCGACCGGGGCAGCAACAGTTGGAGCAGGGGTCTCTGGATACGCTGTGGTCGCCGGACGGGTCGAAGTTCCTCGATGCCATTCCCTCCGGCGGGAAAGACCTCCGCGTCGTCGAACGTCCGGTGACTGGGGAAGGGGCGGTTCGCGAACTGGCGAAGCCGCCTGGAATGGGGCGTCTGGAAGACATCTCTCCGGACGGCAAGACGCTGCTGCTCAGTCGAGGCGCCATGGATACGGCGGTGTTCTCGGTTGGGTTGGATGGCGTGCAGAAAGACCCCAAATCCCTGGTTCAGACGGGCGAGACGATCTCACACGCCCGCTTCTCGCCGGATGGGCGGTGGATTGTGTACACCGTCTCCGCCGGGAGTGGCCCCGGAGGGCTCTACAGCGGCGGAGGAACCTACGTGCAGGCGTACCCGGGGCCGGGCTTACGGAAGCAGGTGACCAGCCGCGGCAATTATCCAGTGTGGCGCAAGGATGGCCGGGAAATCGTTTACCTGGATGAATACCAGGGCCGGAACTACTCTGGTCGGTTCCCGTGGCCGCTGCGGGAGGTGAGTTCCAGGCAGGTACCCGTCGCCCCTGTTTCCCGCTCGTCTTCCCGCGACGACGTTCGGCGGATCTGAACTTTCTGGCCGTGTCGCGCGACGGCTCACGCTTCTATATTCCGCAGGCCGTGGAGCAGCCGGAGTCTGACGTGATCCACGTCCGCATGGGTTGGGCCAAATGATTTTGCGGCCCACTGGGGGTACGTCGAAGGAAACCGGGGCTATCGTGCAGCATGTCACGCCATTGACGAAGAAGCGGCCCACTCTTCTCGTCTGATACTCGCCTCAGCGCTTTCTTCGCGGGGGTTTCTTTGCCCACGCTGCCTGACACTCTGAGGCTACAAACCGAGGCGGTCGAAGTGTCCTTTCACCGTCGCATAGCACTCGCACGATGCTTCTTCCAATCTCTTGCGGTCCAAAATTCTGATCCGCCCATGTGAGTAGGTGATCAATCCGGCTTTCTGTAAGGTTCCCGCCACAAGCGTCACGGTAGGCCGTGATGCGCCTAGCATCATCGCCAGAAATTCATGGCTGAGGTGAAAATCATCTCTACGGACGCGATCGTGCGTCATCAAGAGCCAGCGACAGCAGCGTTCTTGGACCGGATGCAGCGCTAGGCAGCCGGTGGACTGCATGATCAGCATCAGCAGGCCCGTGAATAGCGGCGGACACATCGTAGAAGGCACCGCCTCGCGCGAGCTCCTGCTCGAATGTGGCGACCGACATGACTTCCGCATTGGTGTCCGGCACCTGGATCATCGTCTCGCCACTTAGCATTGCGCCGCCGAAGAGTGCGTTGATCCCGACTAGGCCTTCGTCACCGACGGTTGGGAATCTCCACCATCGAGCCGTCCTTCATGACCGTCGTTATCGACGCGACGCCGCCATTCGGGAAGTACACCTCTCGGACCGTTCGTCCATGGGATGAAGGACCTGTTTGACCTTGATTGGAATCGTCTTCAGGTGGGGGCCGCAGACGTTCGAAGTCTGCCTGGGGGAGCCCGGCGAGCAGCTTGTTCTTGGGTCGGGAATCGACGGGCGGCGGGCGAACAGTCTTCGCACGAGTCGGCATGATGAGCTCTAGACCTTTTTGGACAGTAGCCCGGCGCAAGAATCGCACCTAGCCCGTGCGGGGTATCTATCGGTTATCCATCGCGTCAGTAACGGTGGGAGTAACGGGACGCCGTTTTGACAAAATCAACGGCGTGACGTGCCGCACGAAGGAGCCGTCTGTCTTGGATGCAGTCCAAACGTGGCCGCACGCTTCGCAGCGGTAGTAGTTCACTGCGGCCTCTTTGCTCGTGTCGTCTAGCCGCCTCGCCGTACGGCAGTCGCAAGCCACGCAGGACGCATGAGTCGGCACGGCCGAGA
>CAWEBF010000021.1:0-107435 GCA_963807235.1 uncultured Acidobacteriota bacterium | reverse complement strand
GCTGGCGCTGCGCAGGTACGCGACAAGCGCCCACAACCGATCGTCGGGGGCGGTGCTCGACGGCATGATGGTGTTGGGCACGCCGTTGCGGATGGTCTGGAACACACGGGCGTCGGTGGCGCCGGCCGACCACAGGCGCGTCAGGTCGTGGCCGGCTACGCCCTTGCCGTCGGCGCCGTGGCACTCGGCGCAGCGCTCGCGAAAGAGCGTCGCGCCGGCCCGCACCTGCGCGGCGTCCTGACCCAGCGGGCGCCGCTGGCGGGGCCTGTGCCGCCATCCAGGCCGTCAACGCCACGACGGCTGTCGCCGTCACCCCGAGGAGACCCGCACGTGTGTTCTCGACCATCGCTGCAGGCCCTATTCTCACCGATCGGCCCGAACAGCCATCAAGGCCCACGCGCCGAGGCGTCGCGGGCCCTGGCTCGGACACCGACAGCGGTCAGAAGGTGTAGCGCAGCGCCGCCCAGATTCGGCGGTTGCCGCCGTTGGTCGACCACTGGTTCAGGAAGTTCGCCGAGTTGATCCGGCCGTCGGGAATCCCGAAGTTCCGCGTGTTCGTCGCGTTGAACATCTCGATGCGGATCTGCATGTTCTGCCCGCCGGCGAACCGGGTGTTCTTCATGATCCCGAAGTCGATGTTGCCGATGCCGTCGGCGCGCAGCGAATTGCGCGGCACGTTGCCCACCCGCTGCCCGGCGCACGTCGGGCTCGGATTCCCGCAGAGCGCCCTGAAGAGCGACGCCCCGCCGGCCGCCCGAAGCTCCTCGACCGACATGCTCGAGACGTCGAGCGTCGTGTTCATGTTCGGGCGGATGGCGTTGCCGACGAGGCCGTCGATGCCGGCAAGGGCGCCGGTCGGGTCGGAGCCGTTGAGCACCGTGAAGGGCGCACCGCTCTGCAGCGTGAAGAACGAGCTGAGCTGCCAGCCGCCGAGCACCTTCCCGAAAAAGCCCTCTCTGTCACCTGACCACGGCTCCCATACGAAGTTGCCCGAGAGCCGGTGGGGCCGGTCGTAGCTGCGAGGGGCCCCTCTCGGCCGCGAGGTTGAACGAGTCCTGAGCGACCGCGACCTCGCCGGTCGACGGGTTGAAGATCTCCGACGCCGTGTCTTCGAACCGGCTCCAGGTGTAGTGCACGCCGGCGCTCAGCCCGTTGCTGAACCGCTTGTCGAGCTGCGTCTGGAGCGAGTGGTACCAGGATTCCGCGACGTTCGCCCGAAGGCGGATCACGCCCCGTGACGGATCCTGGCGCTGCGTGCTGAAGGGCAGACGCGGGTTGCCGTCGAGCGTCTGGAAGAGATCGTTCCCGAACGTCCCGACGTAGCCGACGCGGAGCGCGAGATCCTGGCCGAGCTGCCGCTCGACACCCAGGCTGAACTGGTCGTAGACGGGCGAACGGAAGTCCTCCCCAACGACGGTTCGCGTCAGCTGGTTCGGGTCGGTGCCAGCCGGCACGCCCGCCGGCGTCGACTGCAGCGTCGCGAACGCGTTGCTCAGGTTGCTGCGGTTGATCGCCGCCACGTAGGGGAACGAGCTCACGATGTTGAGCGCGATGTTCAGGAACGCGTAGTCGTGCGTGCGGGCGTAGCCGCCGCGCACGACGAAGCGGTCACCGCCGGTCATCCACCCGAGCACGCCGTCGCGCTCGGTCGTCGGCGACCACGCGAAGCCGAGCCGCGGCTGGATGTTGTCGCGGTCGGTCCCCGGTACCGGGTCGAGCGCGTAAACCGGGTTGTTGTTGTTGGTCTGCAGGATGCGCTCGTTCAGCTCGATGAGGCTGCCGATGTTGTTGCCGGGCAGCTCGTAGCGCAGCCCCAGGTTCAACGTGAGGTTCTGGCCGATGCGCCAATCGTCCTGCGCATAGTAGTACTGGTCCCACCAGCGGTAGTAGTTGACGTCCTCGCCGCCCGGCAGCGGCTTGTTGATGTTGGCGGCCTCGGCGACGTCGTTCACGAACGCGTTGAGCGTCGGGTATCGCAGCAGCCCGCGGATGGTCGGGAAGAAGAAGCTCTTCACGTATTGGCAGCGGACGTCCAGGCCGGCCTTGACCAGGTGGTTGCCGCGCACCTGCGTCAGGTTGTTCTGCAGCTGGAAGGTGTCGTTGTAGCGGAACTGCGGCAGGTTCACCGCGAGTCCGATCGCGGTGCGGTTGGCGGCGGCGTTGAAGCCGGTCATGCCGAGCTCGGTGATTTCGAGCGAAGGAATCTCGAGCGACTCGGCGGTGTCGGGTCCCGTCACGGTGCCCAGGTGCGACCAGGCCACGCGCAGCTCGTTGGACGTGTTGGCGCCGAAGACGCTGTTGGTCCACACGTTCAGCGAGTGGTTGTTCGCCGGGCTGTTCGACGTGAGCCCGGGCGGCGTGACCTGGACGGCGCCGGTGTTGTCGGTGGACGTGTCGCTGAAGAGATACCGGCCGACGAGCGTGTGGTCTGGGTAAGCTGGTGATCGATGCGGGCGGTGCCCTGGTTGTTGTTGAGCTGCTGTGAGGACGACCCGGTGAGATCGCCGAGCGGCACGGTGAAGGTCTGGCCGCCGAGCGTGAAGGTCGCCGAGCGGCCGTTCGGCGTGCCGGCCGGCAGGTGCCGCAGCAGCGCGTCCACGTGGGGGCGACCGGCCGCTACCGACTGGAGCACCGCTCGCCCGGCATCCGACGGCGCGCCGCTGAGCGTGAATCCGGAGCCGAGCCGGCGGTCGGTCCAGCGCTGGAACGATCCGAAGAAGAACGTCCCGCCCTGGAGCACCGGCCCGCCGATGGTGCCCCCCAACTGGTTCTCCACCCGGTACGGCGCCTCGGTGCGGCCCGCGGCCTTGTCGAGGTTGCTGCGCGAGTTCAGATCGTTGTCGTTGTGGTACCAGAAGGCGCTGCCGCGGAAGTCGTTCGTGCCGCTCTTGGTGATGACGTTCATCACCGAGCCGGCGGCGCGGCCGTACTCGGCGGCGAACTGGTTGGTGATGAGCCGGATCTCCTGGACGATGTCCGTGTTGTTGATCGGCTGCTGCCGGCCGGTCACGCTCGGATCGTTGCTGTCCTGGCCGTCGATCATCATGTTGTTGGACCGCAGCCGCGCGCCGTTCGAGGAGAAGTTCGCCTCGGCGGTGCCGGAGGCGAACGAGCTCTGGCCGCTCGCGATCTCGCTGACGCCGGGGGCCGAGCGCGCCAGCGTGAAGATGTTGCGGCTCCCCATCACCGGCAGCTCCGCCACGCGCCTCGTGTCGAAGCGGACGCCCACCTCCGCGTTGGTCGTGTTGAGGAGCGGCGCGTCGGCACGCACCTCGACGAGTTCGCTGACGGCCGCCACCCGCAGCTCCACGTCGACGACGGCCGTCTGGTTGACGGCGAGCGTGAGCCCGGCCCGGTGGTACCGGGAGAACCCGGTCAGCTCGACGGTAAGCTCGTAGTTCCCGACCGGCAGGTTGAGGAAGCGGTAGTTGCCCTCAGCCTCCGTAACCAGCGCGCGGCTCACGTCGGTCTCGGTGTTTCGCGCCGTGACCGTGGCGCCCGGGACGCCGCTGCCTTGCGCGTCGGAGACGATGCCCTGGATCGTGCCGGTGGCCTGGGCGAGGGCGAACCCGGTACCGAGGACGAGTGCGAGCAGAACCAGCGCGGCCAGCCTGGCGATTGAAGTGCTGCGCATGTGCGGCTCTCCTTCGAGACTAGTTGGGACGGAACTGCCGTCTGATGGTGCAAGACGTTACCACCGTGTGACGGGCGGCGCACAGCCCCCCGGGCACGCGTGGCGCCGAGTGCGGCGTCTACGGATTCACCACAGGGGGCCAGCCGTTGCGCACTCCTCGGCCACCGTGAGGAACCGCTGCACCGAGCTGGCCCCGATGACGTAGGGATGCGGCTCGCCCGGTTTCCGGCGCTGCAGCGCGGGCAGCTTCGTCGTGGTTGCGTCGGTCGCCGGATGGTTCGACAGGAGGACGTCCGCGCCGGCCTTGGCGGCAATCTCGCGGAACTTCCGCGCCGAATTGCTGTAGGTCTCATACCAGAAGCGCGCCGGGCGCTCGGGCGTGATGTAGCGGTTGCGCCCGCCGTTGTTCCGCCAGTTGAACCCCGTGCCGCCCCACAGTGCCGCCGTGTGGGTGCGGCCGCCGTCCTTCACCGGAAAGATCGAGGAGATCGTTCCCAGCGTATGTCCGGGCGTGAAGTGCAGCGTCAGCGTCGTATCGCCGAGCGTCAACTTCTGCCCGTCGGTTGCCACGATGTCCCGCTTCGCCTTCGGCCACGAGCCTGGATCGGCAGCCAGCAGGTCCCAGTCCGCCGAGCTCATGACGATCCGGGCTCCGCGGTCCTGCAGAAACCGTGCGCCGCCGACGTGGTCGCGGTGCGCGTGGCTGACGACCACGTAGCGAATCCGCTTCGGATCGAAGCCGAGCTTCATCAGCCCGTTCCAGACCTCGTCCTCGACGGAATAGTCGAAGAGTGGGTCGATGACGATGATGCCGTCGGACGTCACGACCGCCCAGGCGGTGTACTCGGTCTGACCCACCAGGTACAGGTTGTCGAACACCTTGGCGGGTTCCGCGTGCCACTGCTCACGGGGAGGTATTCCCTGCGGCGGTCCCGGGGGAGCGGCGACAGCCGGCGCCCCGGCGGTGCGACGCACAACGCGTTGAACAGCCGGAGATGCTCCGGCCGGTCGGCGGCGGCCTTGGCGGCCGCGAGATGCGGTGCGGTACCGCCTCCCTGCGCGACGAGAGCCGGGGCACTCAGGGCGGCACAACCGAGACACAGGACGGCGAACCCAGTCCAAGTCGGTTTCATGGGCGCGATCATACTCCCGCGTCAGACCGCTCAGGCTCTGCATCCGCCGACGACGAAGCGAGAGGATACCGTAAGATGATGCGGGCTTTCACCATGACCAGACGACACATCGCGCTGCTGACGTCGATCGGCCTCGCATTCACGGTTCTGGTGTCGAACGCGCAAGGGCCCACGCCAGGCGCGTCATCCGCCAAACCGTACGCCGCCCCGCGAAACGCCTTTGGACAGCCGGATCTCGAAGGCGTGTGGACCAACGACAGCATCACTCCGCTGCAACGTCCGGCGGCGTGGGCCAATAAAACTACGTTGACCGGCGCCGAAGTGGAGCAGCTTCGACAAGCGAGCCGGCAGCTGGAAGCGGAGGGCGACGCCCTGTTCGGGGACGAGCTGATCCTCGACGTGCTCGCCGGCAGGCAGAAGCCGGCGTCGCACGATACCCAGACGGGCAACTACAACGGCTTCTGGCTGCCGGGCCGCGATATCGACAATCGGACGTCGCTCATCATCGACCCGCCGGACGGGAGAATCCCGGCCGAGACACCCCAGGCGCAGGCGCGGCGAGCGGCGCTGGCCGAACAGCGGCGTCTGCACCCTGCTGACGGACCGCAGAGCCGTGGTCTGACGGAACGGTGCGTCACTTTCGGTGTCCCCCGGTTCCAGGCCGCGTACAGCAGCGTGTACCAGATCGTGCAGTCCCCCACCCACGTCGTCTTCGCCATGGAGACCATCCACGACGCGCGCGTGATCGCGATCGACGGACGCGCCCACCTGCCCGGGTCGGTGCCCCAGTGGCTGGGCGACTCGCGCGGCCGCTGGGAGGGCGACACGCTGGTGGTGGACACGCGGGGGTTCTCGCCGAAGAGCAACTTCCTGAATTCGTCGGGCGGCTTCCACCTGGTCGAGCGCTTCACCCGCGTGGCCGAAGGCATCCTGCAGTACGACGCCACCATGAACGATCCCGCCACCTGGACGCGGCCCTGGACCGCCCGGATCCTGTTCAAGCGCACGAACGAGCCGCTGCTCGAGTACGCCTGCCATGAAGGCAATGTCGGGTTGGCCGGCATCCTCTCCGGGGCACGAAAGCAGGAGGCCGAGCAGGCATCGGGGCGCTAGCCACGAAGGGTGTGGACGTAATGTTCCCGCCCCGCCCTACGTGCGCGGTGCGACGACGAGCACGGCCTTCGCTGCATAGGATCTACTCTGACGCGTGACGTCGGAATGGATCCCCTGCTTGATCGGATCGTTCCCATTGAAGGTCGTGCGCTTCGACGCATGGTCCCGATAGGGCCGCCATTCGGAGAAGACCTCCTTGGTGATCTCGTCCGGGAAGAAGATCTGACTCGCGACCACCTCGTTGCCGCCAAGGAACACCTTGAAGTGCACGTGCGGCGTGCGCCCGCCGTACCAGCTGGGGAAAATCGTCCGGAACTGCACGTTCCCCATGGCATCAGTCATCTGCGTTCCGCGTAGGTACTGCTGCCCCACTGCGGGCTTCGTCGAGATGCCGCCGACGCCGGACTGCCGTTCATAGCCGGAATAGAGTCCCAACGCATCGGCATGCCACACATCGACACGTGCGTTGGCGAGCGTGGCGCAGTCGCCGGCCCGCACCACCTGCAGCGCCAGGTTCAGCGGCGCGCCGGGCTGCCCTGATGTGATGTCCGATCGCAGCAGCTTCGGATCCAGATAGAACGGACCCTCGCCCGCTTCAGGCGTGAGTACACAGCTCCCCGGCCGCTGCCCGCCCTGAGCGAGCGCAATGGGCGCGTCGAAGGGCGCCCACGCGGGCGTGGAGCCCATCGCGGCCATGACGATGCCAGAGAGTCCGACCAGCGCGCGGCGTCTGCCGATGTCTATGCCGCTCGGCTGCCACCATGGATCTGTGTGCCCTCGGTCGATACCCATGAGGTGTCCTCCCTCTCTTCGTTCGTGGGGAGATCCTACCGTTCGGTCCAGACTATCTGAGCCATCGCGCCATACGTCGCTTGGCCTGGGCGTGGGAGAGTGTTCGCCCTTCTCCCACGGCCTTCTCGCCACTGACGATTCCCTCGAGCAGCGCCATCCGTCGCGCCATCGCCTCGTACTCAGCGACGTCAACCAGGTACGCGCTGGGCAGGCCGTGTTGAGTGATGAGGATCGGCTCCTTGCTGCGCCCCAGTTCTGAAATGAGCTCGGTGGCCTGCCGCTTGAGCGTCGTAACCAATTCGGTCCGCATGTGGTGATACTAAAGTAGCACTAGCTGCCGACGCAACCCGGGCGCGGTCAGTTCGCGGATTTTGGCCCGGGCGGGGCGACGAGCGGCACTGGGGGGCGAGAGCCAGGAAGCTCCTCAAGCATATCGACCTCGTGGCGCTGGACGACGAACTGAAGAGGCCTCGAAAAGTGGCCTATTCGGCGTCTGCCCCCGAAACTCACGCGTCATTTTCGGATGAGCGCGCCCTGCATCATCGTCACCCAACTGTTCGGATCCAGCTTCACGTCCAGGGGCGCGGACTGCATCGGAATGACGAATTCGTTGTGCTGTTTGTCGACCATGATCCGTGGCGGCGCGGTTTGGACGCTGCCTGGCGCCGGCGATGGAGGAGGAGGCAGGGTGATGCCGATCTCGATGGGCATACGAAACAGACCCTGCTTTTGAGTCTGATTGATGCTGACACGAAGTTGTTTCGCAGCAGCGTCGTATGACCACGAACCGGTGACCTGCAGAATGCCGCCGCGGTGCAACCACTGGTCGAAGAACCAAGCCAGCGCTTTGCCTTCGTCCGGGCAGCCCTCGCTGGCAATGCATGCGTCCTGCATTGACCCGCGAAAGTCGTCGCTGGAAGCGTTCCTGTTCTGGAAGCGGCTGTAATAGAGTCGGATGCCTTTCCAAAACGTCTCCGTTCCGAGCACGCCGCGCAACATGTGCAACACCTGAGCTCCACCCTGATAGACCTGCGCGCCGTTGGCGATGACTTGACTGATATTCGAGAGGTTCTTGTGGACGATCGTGGACTCCGGATTCGCCAGCGCGTACCGCTCGCGTTCTGCGCGCTGTTCCGGACCCCGTCGATGAATGGGTCGCGGCCGTCCTTATACTCCTGGTAGAGAAGGGCAAAGTATGTTGCAAAGCCTTCGCTTAGCCAGACGTGATCCCAGTCGCTTTCGCTTGCCGAATTGCCGAACCACTGATGCGCCATCTCGTGCGCCACCAACTGCCGTCGAGGGACTCCGTCGTATCCGTAAAAAATGCTCGATGCGAGTTCCATGCCGCCTGAAACGAAATTCGCCTGGACGTGGGCCAGCTTTTCGTAGGAATAGGGGCCGACGCGATCGATAAAGAATTCGAGTATCGATTGCGTTGGCTCGCTGAAGCCCTTGTAACCGTTGTCGCGCTCCTGCGGAAAGACCCACGACGACAGCGCGATCCTACGATATTCGCCAAAATGATCGACCGCGTAAGGCGCGGCGGCCAGCGCAAACTGCCACGTTGGGATCGGGGCTTTCTCGTCCCAGACTGTGCGGCGCAGGCCGTTCGGCAGATCCGTCTGCTGCTTCAGGAGACCGTTCGAGATCACCTGATATCGTGCCGGCGCTGTGACGATCATGGTGATCGAGGCCTTCATGGAAATATGGTCGATGGTCGCCAGCCAGTTGTGCGCAAGGTTCGGCCAATCGTTGCTGACAAAACTGCGGTCCTGGTCACTTGTTGACGCCGATGCGAAAGACCCGTCGCCGGCACGCCGTGGTACTCGAGAGTGAACGTCACGTGCTGTCCGGCCTGGGAAGGCGAGGGGAAGGTGATGCGGACGATGTCGCCGTTTTGAGCGAAAGTGATTGGACGGCCCGCCACGCTTGCCGCGGTCACGGTCATCCCCGTTCCGGATTGCGAAGCGGCCGCGTTCGCCTGACCTGAGATTCCGCCTTGCGTCGTCCTGCCGACGCAGGGGTCGCCGGGAAAGGCTTCCGTCGCACCCTTGGCGTGGGGTCCGCAAAGATCGAGATCGATCCCGGTGATGCCCGCGTCGAGGAGGTCAACGCCGACGGTTTCTTTCATCACGATCTCGTCCGTGGTGCTCGCTGAGAACCACGTCGAACTCGTAATGGGTGATCCTGACTCCGGGTTGGCGCGGATAAGTGTCCGCCGTCAGATTGATTGACGCCAACACCAGCCCAGCTACCGCGACCGACACAACCCGCGCAATCCGAAAACATTGCGTTCGCATTCAACCCCCCGAGGCCGGATTCTTCCCTGAGTCGAGGCCAGGGGCGCCGTCAGTTCGCGGACTTCGGCCCGGGCGGGTCGATCGAGTGGCGGCGGCACCGGCAGCCCCTGGGCGGCCAGCTGCTGGCGCAGGAAGGCGGCGGTCTCAGGATAGCGCTTGAGCACGGCCGGGGTGTACTCCACGCCGTCGGCCACGATGAGCGGCGTCCATCCCTTCTCGTTGCGCACGTCGAGCCTGGCGCCTTTCTCGATCAGGAACTTCAGCGACGGCAATCGACCCGGCCCGGTAGATCGCGCCGTGCACCGCAGTCTCGCCGTTGCGGTCGATGTCGTTCACGCCGCCGCCGCCCACCTCGAAGGCCAGCTTCACCGCCGCCAGCGCCTCTTCGTCGGTACCGGGGTTCTCGCCGGGCGCCCAGATGCCCACGCCGGCCGCAGCCATCAGCGCTGTTGTGCCGTCCTCGGTCGTGATGCGCGGGTCGGCACCCAGCTCGAGCAGCAGCCGCATCAGCGGCAGGTCCACCGACTTGGCCGCCAGCAGGAACGGCGTGGCACCGATGCGGTTCAGTTGATTGCGGTAGCCGTCGCGCGGCTCGCGCGTCTGTCGGGCGTTGACGTTGGCGCCGAGCTTCACCAGCTTCCGCACCAGGTCGAGGCTGTCGAGGCCGCCGGTGGGCGCGGGCCCGGGCAGGTTGAAGCCGGTGTTCGGTCGCCGGCTCCAGACCACCTGATGCAGCGCGGTCCACCCCTGCGCGTCGGCCTTCGGATCGGCGCCGCGGTCCAGCAGGAAGCCGGCCAGCTCGAAGTGAGCGTTGATGAGCGCCAGCAGCAGCGGGCTGGTGCCCTCCGGCATCGGCGCGTTGACGTCCACGCCGGCATCCAGCAGCACGCGGGCCGCCGGAACATGCCCGGCCCGAATCGCGAACAGGAGCGGCGTGAAGACGCCGCCGAGCGACCGGGCGTTGGCGTCGGCACCGGCCTCGAGCAGCACCTGCATGGCGGCCGGGTTGTTCTCGGCGGCGGCCCACATCAGCGCCGTCTGACCCTTCCACCCCTCGCGAGCGTCGACCTTGGCGCCGGCGGCAATCAGCTGCCGCACCACCTGCGGGTTGCCGGTCCGGGCGGCAAGCATCAGCGCCGACTCGCCGTCGGCGTTCGCGGTGTTCGGATCGGCCTTGGCTTCGAGCAGGCGCTGCACGATGCGCGGGTTGCCCGCGGTGGCGGCGACCTGCAGCGGCGCCACGCCGTAGCGATTCGCCGCCGAGGGACGGGCTCCGGCGCGCAAGCAGCACGCCGACCATCTCCTCGTTGTCGTGCTGGACCGCCCAGTGGAGCGCCGTCGTGCCGTCGGCCGCGGGGGCGTTCACGTCGGCGCCCTTTCGCACCAGCGACCGGAGCGCCGAGGCATCGCCGCCCTTGGCGGCAACCACCACCGGGGCATCAGCGGCGCTGCGCCGCCGCCGGAGCAGCCACGAGCGCCGCGACGAGGGCGAACCAGGCGACTCAAGGACCATCGGCATCGCCCCGTCTACAAGCCCGACAACGGCTCGATGCGCAAGCGGCCCGTGCTGTCGCCCAACGTCTCCGCCGGGATGCCCGACACGTCCAGCATCGTCAGCAGCAGGTTGGTCATCGGCGTCTCGGCCGGGAACCGCAGATGGCGATTGCCCTTCACCCCGCCGCCGACGAGCAGCAGCGGCAGGTCCGTGTGGGCGTGCAGGTTCGGGTTGCTCAGGCCGGCGCCGTACAGGAACAGCGACCGATCGAGCACGGTGCCGTCACCGTCGGGCGCGGCTTCGCAGCTGCTGCAGGAAGCGCGAGAACAGCTCGGCCTGATAGGCACCCAGCTTCGCGTACTTCGCCAGCTTGGCGGTGTCGTCGCCGTGGTGCGACAGCCCGTGGTGTCCCTCGGTGATGCCGATCTCGGGATAGGTGCGGAAGTTCAGCTCGCGCCCCAGCATGAAGGTCACGACGCGGGTGATGTCGGCCCGGAACGCCAGCGCCACCAGGTCGAACATCAGGCTCACGTGCTCGTCGAACCGCTCGGGAATCCCCATCGGCTGGGCGAGATCCGGCAGGTCGGCCGACGACGCCTTGCGCTCGGTGTTCTGGATCCGGCGCTCCACTTCCCGTACCGAATCCACGTAGTCGCCGACGGTCGTGCGGTCCTCGGCCCCGAGCGTGCCGAGCAGCCGCTGCAGCTCGGACGACACCGAGTCCAGCACGCTCCGGTTCTGGCGGGCCTGCGCCAGCCTGGCCGCCGACGTGGCGCCGTCGCCGAACAGCCGCTCGAAGACGACGCGCGGGTTGTTCTCGGTGGGCAGCGGCGTGGTGGCCGAGCTCCACGCCAGCGTGTTCATGTAGGCGCAGCTGTAGCCGTTCTCGCAGTTGCCGGCCAGGTAGCTGAGGTCGATCGCCAGTTCGAGCGACGGCAGCGGCGTGTCCTGGCGGAACGCGTTGGCGGCAATCTGGTCCGCGGAGATGCCGTTGCGGACGTCGGCGCCCTCGGTGTGCCTGGGCCTGGCGCCGGTCAGCCACGTGGCCGTGCCGCGGGTGTGGTCGCCGTTGGCGCCATCCTCCAGCACGTCGGCCTGGTGCTGCGCGAGACCGCTGACCACCGTCATGCGGTTGCGGAACGCCTGCAGCGGCTGAAGGATCGGCGAGAACTCGAAGTCCGGCCCCTCGGTGCGCGGGTGCCAGTAGTTGACGCCCTTGAAGTTCATCGCGACGCCGTTGGGCATGTAGACGAAGCCCAGCCGGCGGACGCCCCGTGCCGGCGTCGCCTGCGTCGCCGTCAGTGCCGGCACCATCGCGTCGAGCAGCGGCAGCGCCAGCGTGGTCCCCATCCCGCGCAGGAAGAGGCGGCGCGGCAGCGCCTTCTTGAGCACCATCATGACCGGGTTCTCCTCATCTGGAACGGGGTGCTGCGCACCACGCCCGCCACGAGCGCCGTCGCGAACCGGTAGTCGCGGCGCGCGGCGTCGCGCACGATCGCGCGCACCGCCGGCTGGTCGTAGTACTCGACGCCGCGGCCGAGCGCGTAGGTCAGCAGCTTCTCGGTCAGCGTCGTCACGAACTGCTCGCGCCTGGCGAGCAGCGCCTCGCGCAGGCCGGCGGCGCCCGTGAACCGCGTGCCGTCCGGCAGCGAGCCCGACGCGTCGATGGGTCCGCCCGACTCGCCGAGGGTCCGGAACCGGCCCACCGCGTCGAAGTTCTCGAGCGACAGGCCGATCGGATCCATCATCGCGTGGCAGCCGGCGCAGGCGGGGTTGGCGCGATGCGCCACCATCCGCTCGCGCATCGACAGCACCGCCCCGGGCTCGACGCTGGACTTGAGGTCCGGCACGTTGGGCGGCGGCGGCGGCGGCGACGCGCCGAGGAAGTTCTCCAGCACCCACTTGCCGCGCACGACCGGCGAGGTGCGGTCCGGCTGGGACGTCACGGTCAGGATGCTGCCGTGGCCAAGCAGCCCCGCGCGCGGCGAGTCGGCACCCAGGGTCACCCGCCGGAAGTGGCTGCCCTTCACGCCAGGCACACCGTAGTGCCGCGCAAGGCGCTCGTCCAGAAAGGTGTAGTTGGCGGTCAGCAGGTCGGCCGCCGGCCGATCCTCGCGGACGATGCTGGCGAAGAACAGCTCGGTCTCGCGGCGGAGGCTCTGGCGCAGGCCCTCGTCGAAGTCGGGGAAGATTGTCGCCACCGGACCCACCGCCGGCAGGTTGCGCAGATACAGCCACTGCCCGGCGAAGCTCTCGATGAAGGCCTCGGCGCGCGGGTCCGCCAGCATCCGCGTGACCTGCGCCTCGAGCACGGCCGGGCGTCTCAGCTGACGCCTGCGCCGCCAGGTCCAGCAGCGTCTCGTCGGGGATGCTGCTCCACAGGAAGAACGAGAGGCGCGAGGCCAGCTCCAGGTCGCTGATGCGGTAGACGCCGTCCGGCGCCTGCGCCGGGTCGCGCTCGACGCGAAACAGGAACTCGGGGCTGACCAGCAGACGCCGGATCGCCAGCTCGATGCCGGCCTCGAAGCCCTGCCCCTGCGCCCGGCCCTCCCGGTACATCGCCAGCAGCGGCTCGACGTCGCTCGCCGGCCACCGGACGGCGATAGGCGCGCCGGGCCAGGGACGAAAGGATTGTACGCGCGCATCCGTCTTCGCTCGCTCTCATTTCTGGCGAGCTTCGACGAGACGGCGTGCACGAGAAGATCTGCCGCCGGCTGGGCGACGCGTCGGCGCCCGCGGGGTTGTACGGGCCGACGATCTCCACGCTGCGCAGGTGCAGCCCCATCCGCGTCTCCGCGATGTTGACGCCGGCGGGATAGGGCCGCGCGAACGGCAGGCGGATGGTTTCGTCGAGCGCGGCGGTCTTCCGCAGGAACGCCAGCGTGACGTCGCGCTGGCCCGCGGTCACCCGCACGCGAACGTCCCACGCGTCGTCCACGTGGTTCCGCTTCTCGCGATCCGCCGCGCTGACGCGGATGCCGGTGTCGATCTGGGTGATCGCCGGGCGCGGCCTGGGACCCGCGGGAGGGTCCTGGCCTGGCTCGCTCGACGTCGGCTCCTGCGCAGCCGGCGGCGCGGCCGGACGCGCCGGCGCCGCCGACCTCGCGCTGGTGCCGGCACCGCGCCAGGCACCGTCAGCAGCTCGATCCGCTCGCCGTCCAGGCTCACCTCGAGCGTCTGCGGCTCCAGGTACAAGGGGACGCTCTCGTTCAGGTCGCGCGCCAGGCGCGGCTTGATCACGTACTCGCCGTCCAGCGGGAAGATGTGCCGAATCGTCGTGCCGCCGCGCGTGCCGAGCGGCTGCGCCGTCGAGGTGCGCGTCCTGCCGCAGGTCGTCGGAGAGGCGGTAGTAGTCCGTCACGGGCGCCGGCGGCGGCGTGCCGATCGCCAGCCGGCTCACCTTCTGCGCCGCCGCCAGATAGCGCTCCAGCAGCGTCGGCGACATCTTCAGCACGCCGGCCATGTTGTCGAAGCCGTAGCTGACGTCGTCGGGCGGCAGCAGCGACGCCACGTTGACGTCGAGACCGAGCAGGTCGCGCACGGCGTTGCGATACTCGGTCCGGTTCAGGCGGTGCAACGGCTCGGTCCGGCCGGGGTTGGGGCGCGCCGCCGCCGCGGTGTCGAGCGCGTCCTCGATCCGGCGGACGAAGACGTCGTGCGTGGCGGCGTCCGGTCGCGGCATCCCGGCCGGCGGCATCAGGCCCGAGCGCATCTTGCGGACGATGGACTCCCAGGCCTTCGCGTCGCGACCGACCCGCGTGACATCCAGTGTCTCGAACGCCGCGGGCACCGTGCCGCGCCGCCGCAGGGCGTCGGTGTGGCAGGTCAGGCAGTAGCGGGTGAAGACCGCCTGGTCGGCGGCAGAGACCGGCGACACTGCGGACGCCGGGCGGGCGCTCTGCGCCGCCTGCATCCGATCCGCGCTCGCCCCAAGGGCCAGGACGCCCGGGACAGCCAGGATCGCCAGCCCTTCACGCCACGCTCGTGCCATGCATCATTCTAGCGAGGCTGCGCCTCGGTCCGCCCAGAAAACGGACGGCTCCGCCTCGCTAGTCTGATATGGAATGACCGGTTGTCAAGTGCCTGTGGGAGCTGTGGAAAACGGTTCTGTCGTTTTCCAAGCCGCTGTGGGCGCGTTCTTCAGCGTCCACAGCGGCGGCAGCTTCCACGGGCGGTGGCGCGCTCGCGTCACCAAGGTGACGGACGACATCGGACGCTTCGACGACGAGTCACGCTGATATCCGGTGGTTACCCCGGTCGCCCAGGGCAGAGCACGCATGACAGTGCTTCGTCGAGAGGACGTGCAATCTAGGGGCGCGCGTTGGGACCGAAGTCCGTGGCGCATAACTAGCCCGCCGATCCTCTGATTCGTGCCGATGTGCATCCGTCACCTTCGCGACGCGCGCGCGCCGTTACGTGTCACCGCTCACGACGGTCTACGCCACCACGGGTGGCTGCAGGGCGGCCCAGATGAAGCCGGCCAGTTCCCGCGCGACCGCGACCGCCACCTTCGGCGCCGGCTTGTGCTCCGCCAGCATGCGTCGAAACCGTCGACACAACGCTGTTGCGCCTTGTCCGCGATCGCGATCACGCGAGCCGGTTGGCCCGTGCGTCGCGCCTTGAGGGCGCGCCCGACGCCCGGGCGATGCTGGTAGTGCCAGCTCGCTTCCACCAGGATCCGGCGGACCAGCGCATTGCCCATCTTCGTGATGCGCCCGCGCCGATGCTTCTCGCCGCTGGAGTCCTCGCCGGGCACCAAGCCCAGGAAGGCCATCAACGCCCGGGCCGAGCCGAAGCGACGGAAGTCATGCAGCTCCGCGAGGATCAGCATGGCCGTCAGCGTGTCGATGCCGCGGAAACAGCGCAACCACCCGACGGGCTCCCGATACGGCGCCTGCGCGGCGATCTCCGCCAAGCGCGCGTCCAATTCCAGCAGCCGCGCCTCGGTGTGATCGATCGCCAGCTGATAGTCGTCGACCACCGCGCGCTCGGCCGCGTGGGTCCACGTCAAACTGTCGACCCACCGACGATGCGCCTGCGTCCAATTCTGCCCCGCGTAGTGCAGCCCGCGCCGCAACAGCAATTTGCCGAGCCGATGGCGACACCGCTGCAGATCCTCGCGCGCGTCGTCGCGCGCCCGCGCCAGATCCCGCACGGCCTCGTCGGCCGGCGTGGGCGGCTGCACGACCGTCAGCAGGCCGGCCCGGCCCAGTTCCGCCAGCTTCCGCGCGTCGCGCCGATTCGTCTTCACCCGCTCGCCCGGCTTCCGCGGCATCAACGCCGGCGCGATGACGTCGCAGCGCGACCCGCGCCGTCGTCATCTGCCGTTGCAACGCGTAGCCACACGGGCCGGCTTCGTAGAACACGTGCACCGGCCCCGGCGCCTCGCGCTCGAGCTTCCGCACCAAGCGCCGCACCGCCGCCGGCTCGTTGGCCAGCTGCCACGTCACCGGCGTCGGCCCGGCCCCGACCAGCATCGCCACGAAGAGGTCCTTCTTGTGCGCATCGATTCCGACGAACGTAGTAACCTGTTTCATGACCGGCTCCTATCGGTGCGGCTCTGGCGCCGCGAGGCGCTAACCCGCGATATCGGTGGCCACAGACCACCTTGTCGAGTGCGACAGCACTACGACGTTACGATAGCGGGCCGGTCATTCCATATTGTCTAGGACAGTGTCTGATTGCCCGCGCGTTCGCGCGGGCGGGGACGGGTTGGACAGGTAAGACGGCCGCGGCGGGTTCGCGTTGGTGCTAGGCTGTGGCCGCCATCAAGAGGCGGAGGTAACCATGACCCGGATATTCGCAACGCTCATGGCTTTCGGGCTGCTCACGGCGCACCTTGTGTCGCAGGGGGCGCCCGCCGGACCCGCTCAGGCCGAGCAGGTGGTGACGAGCAAAGTCGAGGGAACCGACAACGTCTACACCTTCCGAAACGGCAACAGCCAGTCGTTGTTCATCGTCACCAGCGAGGGGGTGATTGCCACCGATCCCGTGGGCTACGGCCGCCCCCAGGGCGGGGCGACCTATGTCGCGGAGATCAGGAAGGTGACATCGCAGCCGATCAGATACCTGGTCTACAGCCATCATCATTTCGATCACATCGCGGGAGGCCGCGCGTTCAAGGAGGCCGGCGCGCGCATCATCGCGCACCGCCGGGCGAAGGAACGCCTGGAGGTCCTGGCCGATCCGAACACGGTGCTGCCCGACGAGACCGTGGACGCGCGGCGGACGCTCACGCTGGGTGGCACGGCCCTGGAGCTCGTCCACGTGGGCCAGAACCACTCGGACAGCACGCTGGTGATGCGGCTGCCCAAGGAGCGGATCGTGTTCGTCGTCGATCTGCTGCCCGTGGGGCAGGTGCCCGGCCGGGGCATGATCGATTTCTTCCCCCTGCAGGCCGAGGCATCGATCAAGCAGATCCTGGCGATGGACTGGGACCGGCTGATTCCGGGTCATCCCGGGGCGGGTGGGCGGCTCGGGTCCAAGAAAGACGCGCAGGATCAGCTCACGTTCCTTCAGGATGCCTCGGCCGCGGTACGAGCCGAAGCGCAACAGGGGCGATGCTGGGAGCCGGTGGAGAGCACGCTGAAGCTGCCGAAGTACGCCAGCTGGCCCAACTACGAAGCGAACCTGCAGTTCGTCCTGCGCCGCTACTGCCAGCTGTGGGGACGGGGCACGTAGACTACCGCGAGCTCGGGAGGTAGGCATGACGAAGAAATCGGGGACGCCGGCGGACGGTCATCGCAGCAAGCGCAAGGGCGGGGTCGGTCGGCGGGACTTCGTCAAGGCGGGCGCCGCCGGACTCGGTGCAGCAGCGCTGCTCGATCCCGGCGCCGTGCGGGCCCAGGCCCCAGCCGCCGGCGCGGCGGCCACCGGCTGGGACTACGAGTTCGATGTCGTCGTCGTGGGGGCCGGCTGCGCCGGGTTGACCGCCGCCATTCGCGCGCGCGACCTCGGCGCCAGCGTGCTCGTCGTCGAAGCGAGCCATGACGTCGGGGGACGAATGCTACAGAGCGGCTCCTTCGTGTCGCTCGGCGCCGGCGATCCGGTGCAGCGTCGCGACAGGGCGCGGGCGCGCGACGGCGAAGGACGCATCCAAGTCGATCCGCTCGAGCCCCCCGAAGCGCTCGACGACAGCGTCGATCTCCTGTTCGCCGACCTGGTCGACTGGTCGATCGTCGACCGCAGGGGCTACAGCCCCTACCGGTTCAACGAACGCGAGGTCGTGCGTGCCTGGGCCGAGAACTGCCCCGCCACGCGCCAGTTCCTGATGGACAACCACGTCCGCTTCGGGCGGATCAACGGCACGCACTCCGGCGGCGGCATGTCGCGCGCCAGGGGCTGTGTGTGCTTCCTCATGCTCGGCGACAGGACGGACATGCGCGCGGGCACCATTACAGCCGAGGACGCGGGCCGCGCCAACCCCGAGCGCGGCAGCGCGTTCGCGCCCATCCAGATGGACGACGCCAGCCGCGTCGTCGGGCCCGGCGCGCTGAGCAACGGCGTGGCGCTGGCGCGACCGCTCGAGTTCTCGGCGCGCGAGAAGGGCGTGCGGTTCATGTTGAACCGCGCGTTCGACGAGCTGATCCGCGAGCGGCCCTCCGCCGGTCCGATTCTGGGCATAGAGGCCAGCTGGTCGCCGCGCAAGCATCCCGAAACCGGCGAGCGGCTTCAGAGCTACTGGCGGAACGGCAACCTCGACGAGGAGCGGCCGCTCGTGCGCATCCGGGCGCGCCGAGGCGTGATGCTCGCAAGCGGCGGACACGCAGGCAATCCGGAGGTCCGCAGCATGTTCCATCCGGGGATGCGGGAGCCGATGTTCCTGACCAGCGGATTGGCCGTGCTCGGTCCGCGTGTGCAGGACGCCAGCGCGATGAAGGCCGGCCTCAAAGTAGGCGCCAACCTTGCCGGCATGCATCAGAACATGACGGTCTCGATCACGTACCACATCTCGACCCGCCTCGGCACGCGAGACCCGTACACGCGGATGCTGCCGGGTCATCCCACCTTCGGATACCGCCGATCCACGGGCGTGAGCGTCGGCGCCGGCGGCTTCCAGGACCTCATCGCCGTGAACCAGGTGGGCAAGCGCTTCTTCAACGAGGTGCGCCTGCCTGAGAGAAGCAGCTTCAACCGGTATCCCGGCGGCGGCGCCTTCCCGAACCCTGGCGTCGCCCACAAGGCGGGCGACTGGCGCAACTGCCGCCAGGAGTGGATCAAGTCGGTCTACGACAACGACCACGGCCTCGACGCCGCGCTCGCGGTCAACGAAGGATCGACGGCGCCGCACTACTACCCCGGGCCTGTCTGGGCGATCTTCGATCAGGCCTCCGTCGAGCGCCGGAACTGGCCGCTCCGCTACCCGTTTGTCGCCGACGACGGCTTCTCCTTCAAGGCCGACACGATCGAGCAGCTTGCCGCGAAGATCGAGGCTGGCAACCAATTCCAGCGCGTGCCGCTCCGGCACCTGGTCCAGACGGTCGCCGGCTGGAACCGCTACGTGACCGCTGGCGCCGATCCCGACTTCGAGCGGGAAAAGGAGGGGCCGATGCACCCGATCGCGAAGCCGCCGTTCTACGCGCTCGCGATCATGGTGACGTGGCACGACTCCTACGGCGGCCTGCGTGTCAACGGGCGCCAGCAGGTCATCGACATGCAGGGCCAGGTCATCCCCGGCCTCTACGCGGGGGGCGAGGCCGCGGGCGGATTCGACAAGCACGGCCTTGGCAAGGGCACCGTCCAGGGATACATCGCCGGCACGCACGCCGCGGCGGGCGCCAAGGGCTAGGGGGTCGGCAGCGCTAACGCCGGGGCGTGTAGGTCGCCTCGCCTTCGGTCTGACCCAGGACCATCCGCGTCACGACGCCCCGGGTATCGAGAAAGAACTCGGCGATGGCGCCGCTCGACTCGAACTTCGTGTCGCTTAGCGCGATCAATGGGAGCGCGTTCAAATAGAGCTGGCCGTCGACCAGCGTCACGTTCTGGTTCATGCCCATGAAACCCGCAACGATTCGCGATTCGCCGCTGAACGAGTACCGTCCCACGTAGCGTGCGAGAACGGCCGCATCGAGTGGTACGCCGGTACGCTCGACGCCCACCAGGTGAGGGATGTCCCGGTTGTTCTCGGCACACACGTTCTCGAGCATGTCCGTGTCGGCTCTGTAAGTCACCGCCAGCGATAGCGTCAATGGTCTCGTCAGCGTCTCCGGGTCGTCGAACGTGATCTGATATTCGATGTTCCCGAAGTCCACGCGACGGAACCGCTCGGTCACGCGCAACTTTTCGGAGTGCGGATGGCCTGCTCTGTCCAGCCACGTCCGATCGTTGAATCCGGCGGACTCGACCACCAGGGTGTCGCGATCCCAACGGCCTACTGAATAGCCAAGCCACGTCGGGTTCGGATCGTGCGGCAGCGTCCGGCCGTCCATGTGGATCTGCCGGGAGCGCCCAGTGCCGTTTTCGTAGAGCAATGCAATCACCGTCGGTGACTGGATCACCTTGTATATCCCGCCCAACATGTCCGACGGGCCGCCTGGCAGGCAGTTCGTCACGGGATCCTCCCGCCTGAAGTTGACGACGCGCTTCCGGAACAGCGCCTCTGCGGCGGGGCGAAAGATCGCCTGGTCCTGCCGGTCCTGGATCAGGTTGAAGCGATATGGGTTGGGCTCGGGTCCCCACAAGCCAGAGAGATCCGGGTGGCCGTCGGGTGTTCGAGGCGCGGGAGCGGCCAGGTTCGGGCGGCCGTCAGCGGTACGCGGAATCCCCGGCGTGCGCCAGTCGAGCCACTGTGCGCCCAACGAAACCGGCAGCAGGAACAACGCAGCGAGTACGATTCTCGACATGGCGAATGATAGACCGGGCCACGCCTGTGGCCACATAGCCTGTAGCCCGTAGCCTGCGGTACCTACTGCTTCACGTTCGGGTAGAATCCGCCAATGGTGGTGGCGCTGCTCGTTCTGCTGGCACTGGCGCAGGAGCCAGCTGGCATCACGCGCCAGGCCTTCGAAGTATCGGGGAAGGTCGATCGCGTCAACCGCGGCGCCCGCACAATCACTATCTTGTCGGCGGGCGGGGCCTCGGCGCCGATCTATGTGGGTCCGGATCTCGCAATCTTCGACGGCCTCAACACGGGCGACCTCGTCGTCGTTCGCTACTACGACTCCTACATCGTCGAGCTGACGCCGGGTAAGCGAATGGGCCCGCCCGAGGTCTCAACCGGCACCGAGCTGGACGAGTTGAAGACGGATGATGCCCGCGTGCTGCAGCGGACGCGGCTGGTCGTGACGATCGACGCCATCGACGTGTCCGCGGGGTCGGTCACGTATCACGGCGCCGACAACCGCCGTGTCTTTCGTGTCGTTCAGGATCGCAAGCTGTTGGAAGGCCTGAAAGTCGGCGACGTGGTCACCATCACCTACACGCGCGCCCAGGCGGTGTCGATCGCCCGGGCGCAGTAGAGCGGCTATTTCTTCACGTAGATCTCGCCGGCCTTCCTGAACTCCTCTGACTTCTCGCGCATGCCAGCCTTCAGCGCGTCCACGCTGGTCATGCCGTGCTCGGCCGCGTAGTCGCGCACCTGCTGCGTCAGCTCCATCGAGCAGAACTTCGGCCCGCACATCGAGCAGAAGTGCGCCACCTTGGCGCCGTCGGCCGGCAGCGTCTCGTCGTGATACGCGCGCGCCGTCACCGGGTCCATCGCCAGGTTGAACTGGTCCTCCCAGCGGAACTCGAAGCGCGCCTTCGAGAGCGCGTCGTCCCACGCCTGCGCGCGCGGGTGGCCCTTGGCCAGGTCCGCGGCGTGCGCGGCGATCTTGTAGGCGATCACCCCCGCCTTCACGTCGTCGCGGTTGGGCAGGCCCAGGTGCTCCTTCGGCGTCACGTAGCACAGCATCGCGGTGCCGTACCAGCCGATCATCGCCGCGCCGATCGCGGAGGTGATGTGGTCGTAGCCCGGCGCGACGTCGGTCGTCAGCGGCCCCAGCGTGTAGAACGGCGCCTCCTGGCACCACTCCAGCTGCTTCTCCATGTTCTCCTTGATGAGATGCATGGGGATGTGGCCCGGGCCCTCGTTCATCACCTGGACGTCGTACTCCCAGGCGATCGTGTTCAGCTCGCCCTGCACCTTCAGCTCGCCGAACTGCGCCTCGTCGTTGGCGTCGGCAATCGAACCGGGCCGCAGCCCGTCGCCGAGCGAGAACGACACGTCGTAGGCGCGCATGATCTCGCAGATCTCGCGGAAGTGCGTGTAGAGGAAGTTCTCCTGGTGGTGCGCCAGGCACCACTTCGCCATGATCGAGCCGCCGCGCGAGACGATGCCGGTCAGCCGGCGCGCGGTCAGCGGCACGAACCGCAGCAGCACGCCGGCGTGGACGGTGAAGTAGTCCACGCCCTGCTCGCACTGCTCGATCAGCGTGTCGCGGTAGACCTCCCAGGTCAGATCCTCGGGCCGGCCGCCCACCTTCTCGAGCGCCTGGTAGATCGGCACGGTGCCGATCGGGACCGCGGAGTTGCGGACGATCCACTCGCGCGTCTCGTGGATGTTCTTGCCCGTCGAGAGATCCATCACCGTGTCGGCGCCCCACAGCGTCGCCCACTGCAGCTTCTCGACCTCGTCCTCGATCGACGAGCGCACCGCGGAGTTCCCGATGTTGGCGTTGATCTTCACCAGGAAGTTGCGGCCGATGATCATCGGCTCGAGCTCCAGGTGGTTGATGTTGGACGGGATGATGGCGCGCCCGCGGGCCACCTCCGACCGGACGAATTCGGCGGGCAGGCCTTCGCGCGCGCTGACGAACTCCATCTCCGGGGTGATTTCGCCCCGCCGCGCATAGTAGAGCTGGGTGCCGACGTGGCCCGTGGCGCGGCGCGCGGCAATCCACGGCTCGCGCAACTTGGGCAAGCCCGTGACGCACGTCGTGGCCCTGCGGCCCGCTCGTGTCGTACAGCCGCACCGGCGGCTCGCCGCCCGAAAGCGACGACCTCCCGCGAGGGGAACCTGTAGCGAAACCTCCGGACCTTGTGCCGTCAGACGTGCGTTGCGCGCGTCGTAGATCTTCCGCGAGTTGGGATAAGCAGACGAGAAATCGATCATGTGCTGTTAAGGCGGGTCCGCTGGGGATCGCCGCGCTCCCTCCGCCGGTTTCAACCGGGTCAGGTTCCAAGGGTCTGTCTCAATCCCGCGCACCACGCGCGGGATACCCCTGGCGGCCACCTGAATTATACGGCGCGCCGACGCGGCGGTGCGGCGAGCGCCCGGTGGGCGAGGCATCGTCGCGCGGCACGTTTTCTGCTGTAATGAGCGGCATGAAGATGACGCTGCTCATCAGTTGCGTGGTGGCTTCAGGCGCGTTCGTCGCCGCGGGGGCGCAGGCGCCCGCGCAGCCGAAACCCACCGCGCCGCCTCAAACGGCCAAGCCGGCCACGCCGCCCCCGGCGCAGCCCGGGGCGCAAGCGCCAAAGCCCGCCACGCCAACGGGCCAGCCGGCGCCGGCGACGCCAGTGCGCCGGGCGCCCGCACCGGCCACCGGACGCGGCGGCATGGCTATCACCGTCACCACACCCGCCGGCGCGACGCTGCCCGGGATACAAGTGGCCGTGAGCGGCGTGACCGAGCGCAATGGCACCACCAACGATAGCGGCCAGCTGAATTTCCCGGGACTGCAGGTCGGCAACTACCGGGTCCGCTTCTCGGGCGACGGCGTCATCACGCTGGAGCGTGACATCACCTTGGTGCGCGGACAGGTGCTGCAGGTGGACGTGGCGCTGAACCCGGCGCCGAAGCCGCCTCCCCCACCGCCGGCTCCCGTGCCGGCACCGTCGCGGTCGCGCCGCCCAAGGCTGAAGGTCCTAGCGGCCAGCCGCAGTCGCTTGTCGGTCGTCGATCTGCTGGAGAAGGAGTTCGTGGGCAAGAATCCCGCGGCGCGAGTCGCTGCTGTCGTGCAGCGGCACCACCCGCTCCACGATGCTGCAGATCAACGATCCGCTGCCCGAGCGGATGTATGCCGACGCCGACGTCGTGTATTACGTGCTCGCCGGCGAAGGGGCGATGCGGCTGGACGGGAAGGACGTGCGCATCGCGACCAACGGGTTCCTGTCGGTGCCGCGCGGCGCGTCGCACTCGTTCACGCGGCGTGGCAACCGGCCGCTGGTGCTCCTGTCGGTGCTGGGCGGGGAGGCGTGCGAGGCGGCGAAGTAGAGAACGGCTCCCGGCTTCCGGCTTCCGGCTCCCGGCCGGGGGACGAGCCATCTGCTCCGTCGCAACCGTCGCGATAGCGATCGCGCTGGCCTCCACGCCAGCTGCCCACCATTCCGTGGCGGCGCAGTTCGACATGTCCCGGACGAGGACCCTCGTGGGGACCGTGGTCAAGGTGGTCTGGATCAACCCGCATCCCTACGTGCTGTTCGACGTGAAGGACAAGACGGGAACCGTGCAGTGGACCCTTTCGACGCAGCCGCTCGCACCGTTGCTGGATGCCGGCATTACGAAGGGTCAGCTTGCGGGAACCCCCGGCGAAACAGTCACGGCGGTCGTCCACCCCGCGCTGAACCGCAAGCCGTCCGCATGGGTGAGGCGGCTGGCGTATTCCGACGGCCGTTCCTTCTCGCTGTACGAACCCTAGCAGGTTGTCACGTCGCCAGGCGACGCCAGGTCACGACGCAGCTCGGCGCCGGAAGGTGCCGCGGATTAGCCGGATGGTGCCGGTGATCGTGATGCCCATCCCTACGAAGAGGCACGTCATCGCCACCCACTTGGCCGATCCAATCGGCAGGACCAGCCAGCTGATCGAGTACCCAAGGCCCGTGATCACCCACGTCCAGCCCACGAATCGCTGGAACGCCTGCGACTTGATCGCGTCCCCGCTGCACTGTGCCGCCGAAAGAGGCGTCAGCGCCTTGGGCATGGCGTTTCCCATCCAGACGAAGAAGAGGCCCGTGAGGACCTGGGTCAGGCGCTTTGACAGGTCGTCGAAATCGGCAACGCCACCGAATCCGAGCCCGGTGGCGAGGTTCTCGCCGAGCGATGCCATCATCATCAGGGCGGCGAACACGATGGCGCCGCGAATCGAATCGACCCCACCGCACAGTGACGCGGTCCATCCGTTCGCCTCGGCGACCTTCTGCATCCCCCGTGATACGAGCCATGCAATCAGCGCCATGGCGGCCGTGACCCCCAGGACGGTAGCCCATCTCGACGCTCTTGCCGGTTCGAATTACCAGTTGGCCGCGGCCATCGCGGCCGCAGCCGCCAGCAGCATCGGCGCCAGGTACCGGAGCGTGGGTGAAGGTGTGAATGTAGTCATGACTCTCCTCTAACGGGCCGCGGCGCCTTCTTGGCCGCCGGCCGCGGCATCCTCATTTCCCATCCGAACGTCTGCGCGAATCCGAGGAGCGCCTCTTCGAGGACGGACATCTTGAGGCGATAGACGATGGACCGGCCGAGCTTTTCCGCCTCGACGAGATCGGCTTCCTGAAGCACCGCAAAGTGCGCGGACATCGTTGGCTTGGACACCGGGAAGTGGTCCGACAGCTCGCCAGCGGACATATGCCGCTCGCGGAGCAGTTGCAGCACCTGCCGGCGGGTTGGAATCCGACAGCGCCTTGAAGACCTTGTTCACGGTTCTATTGTTAGCTAAACATCTAAACGTTTGTCAAGCCACGAGTTTTGCTGGGATTTTCGGCAGGCCCCAGGTTCCAGCCCCAGGCCCCAGGCTATTTCTTCTTCTCTTCCCCCTGGTTTCGCGCCGCGCTCGACCAAGTAGGCCACGACGGTCTCGAGCTTCTGGCTCTTCGCGGCGTCGAGCGCGCGGCGGCCGTCGGTGTTCTCGGCGTTCACGTCGACACCCCACTGGACGGCCAGCTTCACGGCGTCGAGAATCAGCGCTTCGCGCATGGCGGGGTCGGGCGTGACCCACGCCCCGCCGCCGCCCATTCCCACGGCCGCCATCAGCGCGGTGGTGGCCTCGAACTTGTGTTCGTAGGCCTTGCCACCCCGCCCGTCCACCATACGGTCGCTCCGGTGCACGAACCGCGGATCGGCGCCGCGCTCGACCAGCACGCGCATCACCCGCGGCTGCGCGAACCGGGCCGCGAGCCAGAACGGCGTCGCGCCCACGAGCTCGGGCTCGAAGTTGTTGTCGCGCGACTGTCGCCGGGTGGGCGTCCAGGCCTTGAGGGGGAGCTTCGGATCGGCGCCGTGCGCCAGAAGCGAGGCCACCAGCCGCTCGTCGCGACGCATGATCGCGACGTGCAGCGCGGCAAAGCCCGCGGCGTCCGCGTTCGCGTTCGCGCCCTTGTCGAGGAGGTATTCGGCAAGCTCGGTGAATCCGCCAAAGGCCGCGAGCGTCGTGGCGCTGACGCCCCAGGCATCGACGTCGTTGACATTCGCTCCACCAGCAACCAGCAGCCTGGTTGAGGCCAGGTCGCCCGCGCGAGCCGCGAACATCAGCGCCGTGTCACGTCCGTACGGGATGGCGCGGTTGTATTCCAGATGCCCGTGCGGTGACACCGCCTCCACCTGGCTCCATGCCTCGGAGCGCGCGTGGACGTCCGCGCCGCGGGCGATGAGAAGCTGCACCACGCCTGGATGCCGCTGGGCCGCGGCCCACATCAACGCCGTCTGCCCGCGCGCCGCTCGTGCGTTCACTGTGGCGCCCGCCTCCAGCAGCTGTCCCACTACATCCGCATTGCCCACGCGCGACGCCACCATGAGCGGCGTTTCACCCAGGAGCAGCGCCGCATTGGGATTGGCGCCCGCTCGAAGCAGCCGGCGCACCATGGCGGGGCTGCCGTTCAGGCTCGCGATCCACAGCGGGGTCGCGCCCAGGTCGTTGGCGGAGTTGGCCTTGGCGCCGGCCCGGAGTAGCAGCGCCGCCATCTCACCGTCGTCGTGATAGCTGGCCCAGTGGAGCGCCGTCGTGCCGTCGGCCTCCGCGACGTTCACGTCGGCTGGCTTTAGTTGCAGCGCTTTCCTGACGCCCTCTTTATCTTGATCCTTCGCGGCGGCCAGCGCCGACACCTGCGCCGCGGCCGGCACGGCGAACGCAACCGCGAGGACTACGGCCATCAAAACAGTTCCGGCCCGACCTTTGTGAATTGTGAATTGTGAATTGTGAATTAGCACCGCTAGACCCCCGGCAGGGTATCGATGTCCAGCCTGCCGGTACTGGCTCCCAGCTTCTCCGCTGGCACGTCCAGCTTGTCCATCAGCGTCAGCAGCAGGTTCGCGTTGGTGACCTTGTCCGTGTAGGTCAGATGCCGCCCGCCCGCCAGGCGTCCGGCGCCCCCGCCCACGAGCATCAGCGGCAGGTTCTGGCCGGAGTGGCGTGTGCTGTTGGAGAGGCCGGCCCCGTAGAGGATCGTCATGTGATCCAGCAGCGAGCCGTCGCCGTCGGGAGTCGCACGAAGCTTCGCCAGGTACCCCGCGAACAACCGGGTGTGATAGCGGTTGATCTTCGACATGTGCTCGATGATCTCTGGCACGTCGTTGTGATGCGAGAGCGGGTGGTGCGCCTCGGGGACCCCGATCTGCGGATAATTACGCGCGCTCTGCTCCTTGCCCATCATGAAGGTGACGACGCGGGTGAGGTTCGACTGCAGGGCCAGGAGCTGCAGGTCGAGCATCAGCGCCAGGTGGTCCTCGAAGGCGGGCGGGATGCCCTGCGGCTGATCGAGCGCCGGCAGCTCGACATCGCGCTGTTCCTCGGCCCTGGCGATCCGGCGCTCGACGTCCCGCACGGCGTCCGCATACTGATCGACCTTGGCGCGATCCTGCGGACCCAGCTCGTTCCTCAACCTCGCCAGCTTGTCGTTCACCGAGTCCAGGATGCTCTTGTGCTGCTCGAGGCGCGCCTCTCGGGCACGCCGGTCGGTGCTGCCGCTGTCGCCGAACAGCCGCTCGAAGACGGCTCGCGGGTTGTGCTCCATCGGGAGCGGCTGCGTGGCGCTGCGCCACGAGATCGTGTGCGTATAGGCGCAGCTCAGGATGCCCGTGCAGGCGCCCGCGTTGGCTGGCCCGTCCATGGCGAGCTCGAGGGACGCCAGCTGGGTCTCCTTTGCGAATTGCCGTGCGAGCAGCTGATCCATCGAGACGTCCGCGAGAATCTCGACCTCCGTTACGGCCGCCGCGCGCCGTGCCCGTGAGGAACGAACCCGAGGCGCCGGCGTGGATGTAGGTCCAGCTCGAGTTCAGCCCCGACAGGACGAGCATCTGATCGCGAAATGGCGCCAGCGGCTCGAGGATCGGCGTGAGCTCGAAGGCGCGGCCGACCCCCTTCGGCAGCCAGTACTGCATCGCCATGCCGTTCGGGACGTAGAACGCCTGGAACCGGTGCACGGGTTTGGTGGCCGCGCGGGCGGCCCGGCCAAAGGCCGGCACCATGGCATCGAGCATCGGGAGCGCCAAAGTGGCGCCGAGGCCCTGCAGGACGGTGCGTCGCGGCAACGATTTCAAAGTGGCCATCTCATGCCTCAGTTCCGTGACGGGTTTTCTGAACTCTGCACTCTGAACTCTGCACTCTGAATTCCGGCGTTCGCGCCAGCGAACGCCGGACTCCTCACGATGCCCAGAATCAACGCCGACCAGCGGTAGCCCCCGGCTGCCGCATCGCGCACGATGGCCCGCACCGCGGGGCGGTCCTGATGCGCCAATGGCCGGCCGAGCGCGTAGGCGAGCAGCTTCTCGGTGACCATGCGCGGAAACTGTTCCGGCTGCGCGAGCAACATCGCTCGCAGGCTTTCCAGTCCGTCGATCGTCGCGCCGTTTGCCGCGGTGCCGCGCGTGTCCACGGGAGTGCCGTACTCGTCGGCGGTGCGCCAGGCGCCGATGGCGTCGAAGTTCTCGAGCGCGAAACCCAGCGGGTCGATGACCGCATGGCAACTCGCGCACGACGGGTTGGTGCGATGCTCGGCCAGGCGGTCGCGAATCGACCGGTGTGCGGCGCCGGGCTTGACCTCCGCGAGATTCGTGTCCACGCCCGCCGGCGGCGGAGGCGTGGGCAGGCCCAGGATGTTGTTGAGAATGAACTTCCCGCGCAGGACCGGCGACGTGCGATCCGGATAGGACGTGGTGGCCAGCAGCGAGCCGTGCGCCAGCAAACCACCGCGCTGGCGTCGATCGGGCAGCGCCACGCGGCGGAAGCGGCTGCCGTAGACGCCCGCGATCCCGTAGTGCCGCGCCAACCGCTCGTTGACGTAGGTATAGCCGGCGGTCAACAACTCCGTGACCGGTCGATCCTCGTCAATCGTGCCGCCGACGAAGAGTTCCGTTTCGCGCTGGAACGCCTGCAGCAGGCTCTCGTCGTAGGTGGGATAGCGATCCGGATCGACCACCACCTCCCCCAGGCGGCGCAGGTTCAGCCATTGGGCCGCGAAGTCGGTGACGAGCGCCGAGGCGCGCCGATCGGCCAGCATCCGCCGGACTTCGCGCGCCAGCACCGCAGAATCAGTCAGCCGGCCGCGCTCGGCCAGGTCGAGCAGCGGTGCGTCGGGGATCGAGCTCCACAGGAAGAACGACAGTCGCGATGCCAGCTCGAACTGATCGACGCCGGCGGTTTTCCGGTGCACACGCAGCAGAAAGTCCGGGTCCACCAGCATTCGCTCCAGGGCCAGCTGCACGCCCGCGTCGAAGCTGCCGCCCTCGGCGCGTCCCCTGTCGAAGAACTGGAGCAGCGTGTCCAGGTCGCTGTCCGTGACGGGGCGCCTGTACGCCAGCCGCGCCGTCGCGCGACAGGATCTGGCGCGCGCACGCGTGCTCGCTGGCCCCGGCGCGGGGACGGCACACGAACAGGCCGCTGGACGCGGCCGGGCCCTCGGTGCGCGTGAACGGCCCGCCGATCTGGACCTCGCCCACGTTGGCGTAGCCCATGTAGACGTTGTCGTTGGTGATGGTGCGGCCGCGCTGCGGGGGATGCGGAAGCCCCTCGGGCTCCCAGAGTTCCCGGACGAACGAAACACCCACCACGTGGGGGCCCGCGCTGATGGGCAGGCGCACCTCCAGGCCGGCGTCGCCGCCGGTCTGCATGTAGACCTCCCACTCGGGATCCCCCGCAAAGCCCGGCTCACCGTCACCGGCGTAGCTGCGTGCGGCCGCCGGCCCTTGGCCGAGCCGCCGACCACGAAGCGTTTCAGCAGCTTGCCGTCCAGGCGGACGTCGAGCTGCTGCGGCCAGCCCATGCCGATCAGATACTCCTGGTACTGGCGCTGCAGCTTGACCCTGACGAGATAGTCGCCGCTCGTGGGAAACACGTGCCGGACCGCGATGCCGCCGCGCGATCCGAACGGCAGGTCCTCGCTCTGGCGATCCTCCTGGAGCACGTGGATCGGAATCTCGAACCGTTCGATGCCGGGCGCGACAGGCGGCAGGCCCGTGGCGAGGCGCGTCACCTGACGGGCCACTGAGAGATAGCGCTCGAGGTGCGCCGTGGAGATCGAGAGCGCGTCCGCCACGTTGTCGAAGCTGCCGTCGGCGGTTTCGTCGCCAGGCAGCATCGACCGCACGTCGACGTCGAGGGCGAAGAGATCGCGCACCGCGTTGCTGTACTGCGTGCGGTTCAAGCGGGCGACCGCGGGCACACGATCGGGATGCGACGCGGCTGCCCAGGCGCTGTCGATTCCGCGCTCCAGCGCTTGCGCGACGCGATGATAGGCCGCGGCGTCTGGTCGCGGTCTCCCTGGAGGCGGCATCGACCCCGCGCGCAGCCTGGCGATGACAAGCTCCCACGTGGCGGCGTCCTTCGCCGGCTGCGCCGGATCCAACGCATCGAGCGCCAGACCCGCCGTGCGCAGGCGCTGGTTGTGGCAGCCGAGGCAATACTGTTCGATCAGCGCTTTGGGATTGGGGGGCGCGCCGGCGGCCGCCTGGGCCTGTCGAGCTGCCGTGTCAGCTCCCGACAAGGACAGGACAGACCAAGCCACGAGGGCCAACGCGGCGACCCGGGCTCGCCCGACCGCGCTGCTGTGGGGGACCGTTCGCCAGGCGTGCTGGCCGTGCGGTGGCATACGGGCGTGTTCCAGTTGTCCCGTGTGGAAGGCTATCCCCCGAGCCTGGGGCGGTCAAGGCGGAAACCGCATCCAGAAGGCCCTGGCCGTGCTATCGTCCGCCCATCGTCCCGCCCACGGAAAGGCTAGCGAAGGAGGGTCACCATGACGAAGTCGCCGATGTTTCACGCCCTGCCGGTCGTTGTCGGACTGGCGCTGACGGCCGCGGCCGTGGCTGCTCAGGGCGTGCCCCGGCTCGACTCCTACAACGGGGTGGCCGTGCGCATACTCCAGAGCAACAACGCGGGCAACATCCATCACATCATCGATCCCGCGACCAACAGGGTGACGGGACTCATCAGGGGCTGTGCGAACCCGCACAATCTGACGACTCACCCGGACGGCCTTTACTACTACTGCTCGAACGAGTCGGAGGATACCGTCGACGTGTTCGACACGAAGACGCTGCAGCTCGTGACGCAGATCCCGCTCTCCGGTAATCCCAACAAGATCGTGGTGAACAAGAAGCACAAGAAGATCTATGCGGGCATCCGTGCCAGGACGGCTGACAAGCGCGCGGTCGTGGACGTGATTGACATCGCCACGCACAAACGCCTTCGCAGCATCGAGGTTCATCACCCCGTGCACAACACCTACGTGACGCCGGACGACAACTTCGTCATCGCTGGTCTCTCCGGCGAGGTACAAGCCGGGGGAACCGACGATCCAGGTGATCGATCCCGTCAAGGACGAGGTCGTGTGGGGGATGGAACTGACGGGATATCAGCAGTACGGCCGCAACAACCACGAGGTGCGGCCGATGGCGTTCGAGGCCAACGCGGACGGATCCACCAAGCGGATGTTCGCGCAGGTCACGGGCATCAACGCCGTGTGGGTGATCGATTGGAACACGCGCAAGGTCGTGGACATGCTCTGGCCGCCGAAGCTGCCGCTCTGGAAGCAGAACGCCGACGGAATTCAGGGCGGCGACATGCACGGCCTCGAGGTCCTGCCGGACAGGTCCGCGCTTTGGGCGTCGAGCCGCCTCGACAGCCGCATCTACGGCTGGACGCTCCCCGACCTGAAGTACATCGGCGCCGTAGAGGTCGGGCCCACGGCCAACTGGATGACGCCGACACCCGACAGCAAGTTCATGTACGTGGCGATATCCGGGTCCGACCACACCGTGGCCGTTGACCTGAAGAAGCTGGCCATCGTCGCCAAGATCAAGACCGGCGCCCGTCCGGCCCGGATCAGCACCGCCATCCTGCCGCCCGACCGCGTCAACGCTACGCCCCCGGCCAACTCCACCCGAGGCGGCGGGGAGTAGCCGTCATGAAAACGATGACCGGCACGTTGGCTTTGTTGGTCGCCGTCTTCCTCGCTGCGCTCGCATCGGTGGAATCACGCGCCCAGGCGCCCGCGGGCGGCGCGTCGTCGGCGCCGCCGCGCCAGGGGGACGTCGACTCGTTCCGCAAGACCATCGAACCGATCTTCATGAAGGACCGCGGCGGCACGACGCCGGGCCTTGCCGCCTGCGTGATGTGCCACACCTGGCAGACCAGCCTGCGATTCGATCTCGAGACGCCCGAGACCGACGCCGGATGGACGCCGGCGCAGTCGCGCAAGAACTTCGAGATGATCACGGCGCTCGTGAACACGCGAAATCCAGAGAACAGCCGGCTGCTGGTGAAACCGCTCGAGGCGCGTGCGGGCGGCCCCGGGCATACCGGCGGCACGTATTGGACCTCGCGCACCGATCCCGAATACCTGACGGTGCTGAACTGGATCCGCACCCTGCCGGCGGATCGCTACGTGCCGGCCCCGCAGCCGGCCGTGGATTTCGAGTTCTTCCGCGCCTGCGTGCAGAACGTGTTCGCGACGCCTCGCGAGGGGCACATCAGGTGCAGCAACTGCCACGGCGGCGGGCCGATGGGGTTCGCTCCGCTCGCGGGCGAGGGCCGCACCACGTGGAACGATCAAGAAGCGCGCGCGGCGTTCACTGTCATCTCTCGACTGATTGTGGCCGGGGATCCCGTGCGGAGCCGCTTTCTGCTGAAGCCGCTGCACCCCGACGGCGGCGGCTCGTACGCGCACAACGGGGTCCGGCGCTGGCAGAACCGCAACGACCCGGAATGGCAGATGCTGGCCGCCTGGGTACGTGGCGAGCGAAAAGGCAGCAGCTGCACGTAAGCGAGCCGCCTCCGGCGGCCCCGCGGTCGAAGCGATGAGGAATAATCTATCGCTTCGACCGATGAACACGAGTCTCAGCACGGGCGTCGGCCTGATGACCGCGTGGTGGTACCGCCATTACGTGCTGGGCATCCTGTTCCTGGCCTACGTGGTCAACGTCATGGACCGCTCGTCGGTCCTCGCGGTCTCGCTGCAGTCCATCAAAGCGGAGTTCGGCGCCAGCGACACCCAGCTGGGGCTTCTGACCGGCATCGCCTTCGCGGTTTTCTATTCGACGATGGGGATCCCGATTGCCGCGCTGGCCGACCGCTCCAGCCGCCGCAACGTGCTGGCGGTCTCCATCGCCGTGTGGAGCGGCATGACGGCGCTCTGCGGCACGGCTGTGAACTTCGGCATGCTGTTCGCCACGCGGGTGGGCACGGCCATCGGCGAAGCCGGCGGCAGTCCGCCCTCGCATTCGCTCATCTCCGACTACTTTCCGAAGACCGAGCGCGGCCGCGCGTTCGCGATCTTCGCCCTCGGCGTCCCGTTCGGCACGGCGCTGGGCAACTTCGTCTCGGGCCAGGCGGTGCAGGCCTATGGCTGGCGGACCACGTTCGTCCTGGTCGGGCTGCCGGGACTGCTCGTGTCGGCCCTGGTCTACCTGACGATCAAGGAGCCGCCGCGCGGGTTGTCCGATCACGCCGGCACGGTGCGTCCGCCGGCCGAAGTGCCGGGGCTCTTCGAGGCCTTGGCCGTGCTGTGGCGGCGGCCGGCGTTCCGCCATCTGTGCCTCGCGACGGCCCTGCACGCGGTGGCGTGGTACGCGAGCAGCGCCTTCAACGCGGCGTTCCTGATTCGCTCCCACCAGTTGACGGCGTCCGCCGCGGCCAACTGGCTCACGATCTTCGCCGTCCTCAGCGGGCTGGGAACCTTTCTGGGAGGGTACCTGTCGGACAAGCTGAGCGTGCGCACCAACGACAAGCGCTGGTACCTGTGGGTGCCGGCCGTTGCCACGCTGGCCGTGGTGCCGTTCCAATTCCTCGCGTATCTATCCGGTGGCCTGACACCTGCCTTGCAGTCGTTTGCGGTGATGACCTTCCTGTCCGCCGTGTTCTTCGGACCGGCCTTCATGATGACGCAGGCGCTGGCCACGCTGCGCATGCGATCGGTGGCCAGCTCGCTGCTGCTCTTCGTGCAGACGATCATCGGCTACGGTCTCGGGCCGCTGATCGCCGGCAACATCAGCGACCAGCTGGCGCCGGCGTACGGCGCGCAGTCGCTGCGGTATGCGTTGGCGATCGTGGGCATCGTGAACGTGTGGTCCGCCCTGCACTACGTGCTGGGCACCAGGACGCTCAAGGCCGACCTGGCGCACGCCGAGGAACAGTGCCAGGGCGGCAGGGCCACGACCACCGCGGCGCTGAGCCCGGCGAAGGCCTGACGTCTCTCACGGGCGCCCGCGATCCGCAGGAACACACGATGGCCAAGACGCTCTACTGGTGCGCATTTCAGCACGAAATGTTCATGCCAGATGGTTTTGCGCTTGACACGATCCGAAGTCGCGCTTCGGCGCCGTGCGTTGACCGACGCGTAGACACCTTCTTGCACGCGTGCGTTGGCGACGTGGCGCGCGATCGGTATGCGAGCTGAACGATCGGCGATCATCCGCGGCGCGATCGCTGCGCTGTCGAGCCTGCGAGAGCCGTCGAAAATCACGGCGTTACGATGCGGCATGACGCCACTCGACTCCGCTCGACGCCACCCGCGACAACCCCATGCCGATCGACGCCCTCGGCGAAGCCATCGCCGTCCTGGCCGGGCGCATTCACGCCGCCACCTACGAGCTGCTCGTCATGCTCCGAGAGTTCGACGCGGAAGCCGGCTGGAATAACGGCTTCCTCTCCTGTGCCCACTGGCTCAGTTGGCGCACGGGCATCGATATGGGAGCGGCGCGCGAGAAAGTGCGGGTGGCGCGAGCGCTGCCCGGGCTTGCCGCTGATCAGTGCGGCGATGCAACGCGGCGCGCTGTCGTATGCCAAGGTCCGCGCCGTCACGCGGGTGGCGACGCCGGAGACTGAACAGAAGCTCCTGGATGTGGCGATGGCTGGTACGGCATCGCACGTGGAGCGCATCGTCCGAGCGTGGCGCCGCGTGGACCGCGTGATCGCGGCCCAGCAGGCCGATGCGCGGCACCTGTCTCGACACCTGACGACCTGGATCGACGACGACGGCATGGTGGTGCTGCGTGGGCGGCTTACGCCGGAGATTGGCGCGGTGGTCATCCGGGCCCTGAACGCGGCGGAAGACCAACTGTTTCGCGAAGCCAAGGCCGCGCCCAAGGTTGGCCGCCTGGTAGATGACGTCGATGGGCGGCAACGGCGGGCCGACGCGCTTGGGGCGACTGGCCGAAGTCGCGCTCGCCGCCGACCTAGACGCCGGGACCGCCGGGGACCGGTACCAGGTGGTGCTGCACGTTGATGCCACGCCACGATCCGAGGACGAGCGACGTCGCCGTTCGACGGCGCCCTCGAGGTAGACGACTGCGGCCATCCACGTTTCCGCGGAAACGTCAAGACGCCTCGCCTGCGATGCCGGCGTCGTCCGGATGCAGCACGACGCCGACGGCCAGGTGCTCGACGTCGGCCGCAAGACCCGGACGATTCCCTCGGCGATTCGCCGAGCGCTGAGTGCCCGCGACACGCGCTGCCAGTTTCCGGCCTGCTCGGCCAGGCGGTGTGACGCCCATCACATCGAGCACTGGATGGATGGCGGCCGACGAGCCTCGACAACCTGGTGTTGCTGTGCCGGCGCCACCATCGGCTCGTTCACGAGGGCGGTTTCACGCTGCGAGCGCCAGCCGGACGCGACTGTCTCCTTCTTCCACCCGATGGTGCGCTACTCCGCCTCGTCCGCCGGCGCCGCACTTCGACCTCGCGAACCCGCTTGCCCCGACGATTGATTGTCTGGCGGCCAACGGCATCGCCATCACGCCGCGAACGCTGCCCGACCTGGGACGGCACACCGTTCAACGTCGTCCACGCCATCGACGTGCCTGTACGTGCCGCCTGCTAACATCGCAACGGTGACCACCGGCGCGGGCGGCCGTCTCTTCTCCTTCATCGGCGGCAGCGACGGGCCCTGGCGGATCGTCGGTAGCCGCGCCCTAGCCGGCGAGCCCGCTGGCCGCCGCGTCGCACCTTCGCGTGGAGCCGGGTAATCAGCCATCGGGCAGCTCGGCATGGACACTCCGCGGCCTGACGAGCAACGAGCGCTACGTTACGCGGCCCGAGAAGACCGGACTGGTCGGCGTTCAGCAAGGCCTGGGCGGCCGGAGGCGACGTGCGCGGCGCTGATCCCAATCTCCAAGAACGAGGAGTGGTGGGGGCTGACGCAGGACGAACGGCGGCAGATTTTCGAGGAGACGTCGGGACACATCCGCATCGGCATGGATTACCTGCCGGCCGTCGCTCGGCGCCTTCACCACTGCCGCGACCTCGGAAGCCCCGAGCCATTCGACTTCCTCGACGCTGGTTCGAGTTCACGCCTAGGATGCGGCGGCCTTCGACGATCTGCTGGAGCGGCTGCGGCGCACGCCCGAGTGGCGCTACGTGAGCCGCGAGACGGAGATCCGGCTCGAGCAGGGATGATGCTCGTTCTCCATGCTGCGCAAGCTCCACGGCGAAAACGAAATCTCCGCGCTCGTCCGCGATCCTCTGGCCGTCGATGTGGAATACAGCTCCAGGCCGTCGCCGCCGAGATCGCCGGCGGCGCACAGCTCGATTCGGCGGGCAAGATGCCGTCGTCGTCTAGACGCAGCCGGAAGCCACCTTCGCGACCGCGATGAAGAAGCCCCACCGCCGTGCTGTGGTTGCGACGCGGGAGGTGCAGCCGCATCTGCTAATTCAGCCTGGCGGCGCTGAACCCGCGCGACGAGCATCTGCGCGCGGCAGTGCAAGCACCCGAGCCTGCCAACGTCGAACGGCACCGCCCTGCTCGGCGCGTCCGACTCGGCTCGGCGCGCGGACCAGTCGATCAACGGCGTCTCGCTACGCCCACCCTGCTCCGGACGCTGGAAGTCGAAGCGTCGATCGTCCACCGCCCGCTAATCCGCGGCGAGAATAAGCGCGCGCCGGCTGCGTCGGCGGCGGCCGGGGCCGCCGGCCGCGTCGCCCCGCGCACAGGAGGTCACCATGCACGCCCGATTGTGGTTGCTCGCGTCGGCCGCCTCGCTCTTCGTCCTGGCCCAGCACGTCGAGCCACCCGCACTTGCCCAGTCACCCGCACATGACGTCGCGCTGAGCGGCATCGTGTCCTCCACCGAAGAAGGCGCCATGGAGGGCGTCCTCGTCACGGTCAAGCAGGCCGGCACGAAACGCGCGACGACGGTGGTCACCGGCCGCGACGGACGTTACCAGTTCCCGCGGGCCCGGCTCGCGCCGGGAAGCTACGGCGTGGCCATCCGCGCCATTGGCTACGACCTGGCCAGCGAGCCCACGGTGTCGGTGGGCACGGCAGGCGCCACCGCGAACCTGACGCTGCGCAAGACGCAGAACCTGGGCGCGCAGCTCACCAACTCGGAATGGCTGGCCAGCTTTCCCGGCACCGACCAGGAGCGAGCATCCGTGCGCGGGTGCGCGCACTGTCACACGCTGGAGCTGGTGACGCGCTCCAAGCACAACGCCGAATCCTTCACGAAGGTCGTGGAGCGGATGACGGGCTACCCGCCCCTGGCCTTTCCCTTGATGCCGCAGCGGACGCCTGCTCCACGGGTGGGCGCCGGCACCGTGTCCCGCGAGCAGCAGCTACAGACCTGGCGACGGCAAGCCGAATATCTCAGTACGCTTGAACCTTGGCACCGGCACAGCCTGGAGCTACGCCCTCAAGACGTTTCCGCGGCCGAGCGGCGCCGCCACGCGGGTGATCTACACCGAGTACGACCTGCCCGCCCGCACGCGGCAGCCCCACGACGTGATCGTGGATTCGTCGGGCACCGTCTGGTACGCGGCGTTCGGCGAACAGATCATCGGCAAGATGGACGCGACGACCGGGAAGGTCACCGAGTACACGGTGCCGACGCTCAAGCCCGCGGCGCCGAAGGGCATCCTGGGCATGCGGTTCGACGAGGACGAGAACCTGTGGCTCGGGATGCAGTTCCAGGGCGGCATCGCGAAGTTCGACACGAAGACCGAGAAGTTCCAGGTCTGGAGCCTGCCGCCGCATCTCAACGGCGATCACGTGCAGATGAACCAGGTGGGCCCGGGACGCCACAAGGTGGACGGCAAGGTGTGGCTGCAGGACGCCGGCACCTACACGATCCTGCGGCTCGACGTGAAGACGGGCGCGTTCGAGGTGTTCGCCCCGTATCCGATCCCGCGCCCCAACGTGTACGACATCGTGCCCGACAAGGACAACAACGGGTGGTATCTGCCGCTCGGCGCCGAGGAGGTGGGCCGGATCGACGCGAAGACCGGCGCCATCACGATGTTCAAGACGCCGACGCCCGGTTCCGGGCCGCGGCGCGGCATGATGGATGCCGAAGAGCGGCTGTGGTTCGGCGAAAACCGCGGCGACCGCATCGGGATGTTCGATACGAAGACCAGGCAGTTCAAGGAGTGGCGGCCCCCGACGCAGGGATGGCCGTACGACGTCACCGCCGATCGCACGGGCACCGCGTGGTCGGGCAACGAATACAACGACCGCATCGTCCGGCTGAACCCGGCGACCGGGCAGATGATCGAGTACCTGCTGCCACGCCAGACCAACGTCCGGCGCGTGTGGGTGGACGACCGCACGACGCCGGTGACTTTCTGGGTGGGCAACAACCACGGCGCGTCCATCGTCAAGCTGGAACCGCTCGACTAAGGAACGGCGTTAAGCCGTTCCGGTAGACAGCGAGGAACCGCACACATGAGCACACGTACCACGAGCAACGCTCGCACGGCGGCATGGGCAGTCGGGTTGGCACTGGCCGGATCGTCGGTGGTGACGCTCGCCGATACGCTCGTCCTGCGGGACGGCCAGCGGATCCGCGGCACGCTGGTGGGCGTCGCGGGGCGCGAGATCGAGTTCGAGGAGCGCCGGGGACGGCGCGTGAGGATTCCGCGCGAGGAGGTCGAGCGGATCGAGTTCGAGGGCGACGTCGACACCAGCGGCGGGACCGGCGTACCCCGCGGCATGCGCGAACGGCGGGTGACGGTGGCGTCCAACCAGCAGTGGACCGACACCGGCATCGACGTGCGCGGCGGCCAGGAGATCTATTTCACTTCATCCGGCCAGGTGCGGTGGGGACCCAGCCGGCGCGACGGCGTCGGCGGCGAGCGCAACTCTCCCGAGAACCGCAACAGGCCCATCCCCAACCGGCCCGGAGCGGCGCTCATCGGCAAGGTCGGCGACCGCGAGGAATTCTTCTTCATCGGCGAGGACAGCGGCCCGTTCCGCGCGCGGTCGTCCGGCCGGCTCTTCCTGGGGATCAACGACGACGTGCTGACGGATAACTCGGGCAGCTTTACGGTGGACGTCTCGTTCTAAAGGGCTCCCGGCTTCCGGCTTCCGGCTTCCGGCGCGCGTCAGGCTCGGCGATTCACCATCCTGCCCCAGCGTTGAGCAGGCGAATGCGTACCAGCTTGCTGCTTGCCGCCAGGTAAAGGGATTTCCCGTCAGCGTCGCCGAAGGTGAACCCCGGCGCGAATTCGGGCGGCACGATCATGCCCAGGTGCGTGCCATCTGGAGCGAACACCCAGATGCCGCCGGGACCCACCGGTACAGGTTCCCTTTGGCGTCGAACTTCATCCCGTCTGGATTGCCGGTGCCTGTTCCGGTACTCATGTCCGCGAACACTCGGCCGTTGGCAACGCTGCCGTCGCGCTGCACCTCGTAGCGCAGGATCGCCCGCTTCACCGAGTCGTTGACGTAGAGAAACTTCTCGTCGGGCGACAGCGCGATCCCGTTCGGACGCTCGAGATCCTGGATCACCGGCTGCAGTTTGCCGTCCTTCAGCAGGAACACGCCTTGAAACGTCAACTCCTTCTTCAGATCCCAGTCGGCGAAACGGTTGCCGCCGCTGGGATCGGTGAAGTACAGCGCGCCGTCCGATCGCAGCACGAGGTCGTTCGGACTGTTCAGACGCTTGCCCTCGTAGCGTTCGGCCAGCACCGTCCGCTTGCCGTCTTTCTCCACCCGCACCACGGCGCGATCCGCTTCGGCCGCGTAGACCACTCGCCCCTGCCGATCGACCGCGATACCGTTGGCGCCAAACCGCGGGGCCGCGGGGCGGCCAGTGGTCCTGGTCCAATCAGGCTTCTCGAGAAACGGCGACAGCGCCCCATCGGGCGTCCACCGGTGCACCACGTTTGCCGGGATGTCGCTGACCAGCAGATGGCCGCCGCCGGATTCCCTGACCCAGACGATGCCGTTGATGAAACCGAAGCCGTCCTTCAGGGTCTCCATGGCGGCGCCTGGAGAGACGATGGCGTCGAAGGCCGGGGTTATCCGCCTGGTCGTTGCCGACGGCGGCGTCTGCGCACTCAGCGCAAGAACGACCGCGCTACTGACGAGCGCGGCGCAGCAGGCGACGATTCGCCTCAAGGAAGGTAGCCGTCGATGCTCACGGTGCCGGCAAGGCCCGGCCGGGCGAGCTCGATGCGCGGGCTCTGCAGCGGGCCAGAGGCCTTGCGCTCCACTGTGACCCGGTGCTGATTGATCTGCCGGGCGTGAAGCGCCGCGAGATCCTTGCCCCACTCGGGCAATAGCGTCGCCAGGCGGTCTGGGACCGTCAGAGCTTCATAGCGGCCGTTGGTCGCCTTCACGGCCGGCATGGCGACAATGGCCTGCAGGGTCGTGCTCAGCAGCTCGGCGGATACTCCTCCGGCTCTCCGCGTGGCCATCAGGATGACGTTGAGGCGTGCCTTGCGCCCGGCGAGAATGCCGACGGCTTTTTCGATCTCCTTCGGCTGATAGCTGCTCGTCTCCTGCGCGGCGGTGGAGATCATCAGCAGCACGGGGACGTAGGGCTTCGCGTCCTTGTTCCTGGCCTCCTTCTCGAGATCCTTGCTGAACTCCACGATCACGTCGGTGAAGCGGGGGGAGGACCGTTCGGGAGCAAACGCACTCAGCCCCTTGAGGATTTGCGCGCGGTCGGTCGTCGGTCTGACGACGGTGCGCGGCTGCGGCGAGGTGCTGATGAGCGTGAATTCGACGTCCTGCGGCAGCGCCTCGACCAGGCCGGTCAGCCCGGTGCGATAGTACGCCACCACGTTCTCGCTGTCGGCGCTGTTGTCCACGGCGACCGTCAGCTTCATCGGAATCGCCGCGGGCTCGACCTTGACGACCTGCTGCTGCACCCCGTTCTCGGACATCACGACGTCCTGGGGGCGCAGGTCGGTGACCGGCGCCCCCTGCGCGTCGCTGGCGCTCACGTAGAACTGGAACGTGTTGCCCTGCGCCGACAGGCGCACCACTGCCACGCACGCAATGGCCAGCAGGACGAAGTAGCGATTCACCCGCATCGACACTAGAAGCTGAACTGCACCGACAACCGTGCGAAGCGCGGCGACACGAGAGCTGTCGGTTGGAGCCAGTTGTTGACCTCGACGGCCGGCGTCGCCGGATTGTCGAGGGTGTAGTTGCCCTGGTACGAGCTGACGGCGTCGGAGTTGAGCAGGTTGTAGACGTCCACGCCGATGACGGCGCGCTTGTTCGCGAACCGGATGTTCTTGGCGAACTTCAGATCCCAGAGCGTCGTACGCTCGCCCAGCATCTCGTTGTCGAGCAGCATCTGAATATTGGCGGTGGCCATGTTGCGCTGGGCGCCGAAGCAGCCGACGGTCGCGCCCGCGGTTCCCGGCGCGCACGGCTCGGTGGCCCGCCCCGCGCTCTCCGGCATCCAGGTCACGGCCGACGCGGGCACGTTCTGGAGCTGCGCGGTGAGTGCGGCACCGGGCAGCATCTGGAACACGGCGCTGACCAGCACGTCCACTTTCGGGATGTTGTAAGCCACGGCGCCGTTCATCCGGGTCTGCCACGGGACCTGTGTTCGGCAGCCCGCTTCGTACTCGTTTCCTTCGCGGCCGCGCACGTTCGGGCCGTCCAGGGTCGAGTAACAGGTGTCGCGGCTCGTCCGCGCCGTGCTGGTGCCGAAATTCACGCGCACGCCTTGCTGGCCGCGCCACACGAAGTTCGTGTCCACGCCCTGCCAGTAGTAGTTCAGCTCGGGGTTGATCGTCTGTGCCTGCGGCGCGCCGACCACCTGGTTCACACGATCGGTGAAGAGACCCAGAACGCGGTAGCCGCCGCCTTCCGGCAGACGCGGATCGGTCGGCACGACAAGCGAGTAGAAGTCGTAGGACGGATTGCTGTACCGCAGATACCCGTCCTGGCAGTCCGTGACAGGCAGCCGGCCGTTGAACTGGTCGCAGCCGAGGCCCAGCGTGTCGGTCGTGATCAGGTTGCTGTACATCCGGCGGTTGTAGGTCACTTCGCCCGACAGCCGGGGCAGGATCTCGTGCTGCACGCCGATGCCCAGCTGCCATTCCGCCTGACGCTTGCCCCAGCCTTCCATGAGCGTGTCGCCGTACGCAGCGCAATACGCCTGCACCGCCGCGGGGATGCCCTGCTCCGTTCGTCCGCACTGCGTGTTCTGCAGGCCGATCGGCGTGCCGGACGAATCGAGCGAGAGCGGATCGCGGCCGAACCGCGTGGTGTCGTTCGACGGGTCGGCGCCGCCGGAGACAAACGCCCCGCACTCACCCTGCGTCGCAAAGTTGGCCAGGTCGCAATCCACGACGCGATCGCCGTCGTTGTCGTTCCAGATACGTGTCAGATGGTTGACCGTGCGCCGCGCCGGGTTGGCGCCGGAGTAGATGCCGGCGATCCCGGCGGCCACGAGATACCGGCCCATGTTCCACTTGACCGACGTCTTGCCGGTGCCGAACACGTCCCACACCGCGCCCCAGCGCGGCGTGATGTCGTGGTAGCTGACACCGTCGCTCGGAGGCACGCAGTAGGAGCGCGTGCCGTTGGACTGTAGCGGCACCCACGGATCCGGCCCGATGCACGTCTCGCCGTAGGCGCTGGCCGAATGGTCGTAGCGGATCGCGCCGCTGACGGTGAACCGCTTCATCGTCCACTGGTCCTGCACATAGAACGCGGTGTAGAGCACCTGGTCCTGGATCGTCGCCGAACCCGTGTTGATCTCGACGTAACCCGGAATCGGGCGCAGCTGCGTGTTGGTCGGATCGGCGGGGAACTGGAGGCTGGTATTGCCGCAGGTATTGGTGGCGACGCACGTGGCCGGCGGCGCCACGTAGTAGTAGGTCATCTGCTGGTCGTTGACCATGTTGGTCGTGGCCTGCTTGAAGAAGCCGCCGTCGTAGCCGATTTTGGCCTGGTGCCTGCCCGAGATATAGGAGGCCGACACGCGCGTGCGGTACTGGTCGAGGTCGCGCTCGGTGAAGCCGAAGCCGCCGAGCGGGGTGTTCAAGGAGCCGGACGTCAGGGCGAACCCGCACCCACGCGGAACCTGGAACGGCGCACAGAATTGACCGGCGAACGCATTGACAGGGGTCAGCGGGCCCGGCCCGGTGTCGGCGCCGGCCGTATTGCCGATTTCATGCACGCGCGGAATCGAACGCGGGTTGTCGTACTGGCGATGCCGGGTTGAATCGTTGAACTGCGGCGTCGCGCTGAGACCGGCCTCGAACAGGATGTTGTTGTTCCACGGGTTCGTCCACGACACCTGCTGCAAGCGGTTCGGCTTGATCGCATTCGACGACCACGACTCGGGCGACGTGAAGACCGACACGACGCCGTCGCAGGGATCCTGGCAGAAGTCCTGCTCGTCCCAGTAGACGTTGAACTTGTTGCGCTGGCTGGCCTGGTAGGTGATGCGGGCGCTGATGTTGCGCCACTTGTTCTTGTATTCCACACGATCTTCAGCGCGATCGGGCTGGTAGTTGAAGCCCATCCTGGCCTCGTTCAGGTTGGGCCAGAAGTCCACGCCGACAGGCAGCTTCTGGATGGCCTGGGTGCGGCCGAATGCGAAGAACCACAGCTTGTCGCGCTTGATCGGCCCGCCGAAGTCCGCCGACACGTCGTAGTCGAACCTGACGGCCTGGAAGAGCGCCGGGACCGACGGATAGGCGCTGGTATTGCGATCGAACCAGCCCGCTGTGGTGTAGGTGGTGTTGTAGTCGCCGGCGAACCTGTTGCCGCCCGTGCGCGGAACGATGTTGATTGAGGCGCCGCCTGTCTCGGACTCGCCAAGGGCACCTGACACCTGGATGTTGATTTCCTGGGCGGCGGCGATGTCGGCGGTGTAGCCGCCCGTCATCCCGCCGAGACCGCCCGCGGCCGCGTTGACCACCTGGCCGTCCACCATCACCCGGCCCTGGTTCATGTTGGTGTTGCCCAACGTGTCGCCGGTGAACCCTGCGCCCACAAGGAAGCCCTGGCCGGTATCGCCGACGTTGAAGCCGCTGATGCCGGGGTTGCAGAAGGTGCCGATGCCGCCGACGCAGACACCCGGCTGGCCGAATGCCGGATTGGGGCGGTAGTTGCTGCTGATGCCGGGGGTCAACTCCAGGAGGCTGTTGATGTTGCGGGTGGTGGGCAGTTCCTTGAGGTCGGCGCCCTCGAAGGTGAGGGCCTGACGGGCGTTCTGCACGTCGACCACCGGGGACGCGCCGGTGACGACGACCGTTTCCGTCAGCTGACCGACGGTCATGGTCGCGTTCACGGGCGCCGTGAAGCCGGTCTGCAGTGCGACATCGTCGCGCTGCTGCTTGCTGAATCCCTGCAGCGTGAACACGACGGTGTATAGACCGACCGGCAGATTGGTGAGCTGGTACTGGCCGTTCGAATCCGTGACGGCCGTACGCACCTTTTCGATGAGCGCCGGGCTCGTGGCCTCGACGGTCACGCCCGGTATCACGGCACCGGACGCGTCGCGGACGGTTCCGGCGATCTCGCCTTCCTGTGCGAACACTGCGGCGGGCAGCAACGCCAGCACAGCAATAGCCAGAAATCCCCTGATCGCTCCACGCATCACGCTCATCCTCCAGTCGCCCGCTGCGGCCTTAACAGCCGGGTTTACAAACACAGCAATTCGTTGTGCGAAAGATACTTCTCAATTCGCAATCAAATCGCACGCACCATATACGCGTTGCCCCGCATGCCTGTCAATAGGCTGGGCGCGTACTGTCGTATTCCTTACTCACGGAAAGCCGTCGAGTGAAACGGTTCCCCTGAGGCCAGGGCGCGCGATTTCGATGCGCGGATTCCGCAGCGGACCACGAGCGCCCTCGGCCGCGGTTCACGGTCACCAGGAACTGGTTGGCGTGCTTCCGGTGCAGCGCGCCGATTTCTTGGCCGAACTCCGGCAGCAGGGTCGCGAGCCGGCTGGAGGTGGCCAGCGCCTCGTAACGCCCGCCCGTCAACTGGACGACGGGGATGGCGATCAGCGCCTGACGGCCTTCATTGAGGGGCGCGAAGCCAAGCCCCTTTCGCTGTTCCGACGTCATGGTGACGAACACCCGGGCGCGCCGCTGTTTCAGCACGGCGAACGCCTGTTCGATCTCCGGGACCTGATAGCTCACCGCCTCCGATGCCGTCGTGGACACGAGCACCAGGACCGGGATCGAAGCGAGGCGCCGCGTCTCGGCCGCCTGCTCTTCCAGCCGCCGGGCGAACTCCACGATCGCGTCGGTAAATCGCGGCGATTCGGCCTGCGGCGCGAACGCATTGACGCCCCGCAGGATGCGCTGCCGGTCGGTCGTCGGCCGCACGACCGTCATCGGCTGCGGCGAGATGCTGATCAGCGTCACCTCGACATCGGCCGGAAGCAACTTGACCATGGCGGAAAGGCCCGTGCGGTAATGGGCCAGCGAATCGGCGCTGAGCGGCCCGTTATCCACGGCAATCGTCAGCACCACCGGGACGTCGGAACGGCTCGACCCGGGTGACCTCGGCGGACACACCATCCTCGGACATCAGGACGTCCTTGGACGTCAGGTCCACGACCGGGTTTCCGGCGCCGTCCGACACGGCGACGACGAACTGGAACGGGTTGGACTGGGCAAACGAAGCCGCGCCGATAGCCGTAATCGCCGCTGCCGCGACCAGCGGCTTCCAGGTCACCACGGCCGCACTCCCGCCCCCTCACGCACCCGGTACATGCCGTCGGCGGCGAGGCGCCCCGTCGTCTCCACCGATCCGCTTGGCCACCGTATCGACAGCGCGATCGACGGACGACGCGGCTCCAAGCCCGAAGTGGACGCGCAGATCGTTGTGAGAGATATAGCTGCCGCCGCTTCGCACTTCCGCGACCTGCCGCCGCCCGCCGGCTTCGAGTGTGACCTTCGCGCCGATGGCCGCACGATTGCTCTTGGTGCCCTCGAGACCGAGGGTGATCCAGTGGTTGCCCACGGCCTCGTTGCGCAGCAGCCGCGGCGTCTCGTCGATGACGGAGATCAGGATGTCGATGTCGCCGTCGTTGTCGTAGTCGCCGAACGCAGCACCCCGGCTGGACTCCTCGAGCAGGAGCGGTCCGCCGACCTCTTCCGTGATGTGCCGAAAACGCCCGCCGCCGTCGTTGCGGAACACCTGGTTCCGCTGCCGATACGTGCTCAGGCCGGTTCGTCCGACGTCCGGATAGACGTGGCCGTTGGCGATGAACACGTCGAGCAGCCCATCGTTGTCGAGATCCACCAGCCCGACTCCCCAACCCAGGTATGGGCCCAGCGTCGTCCCCAGCCCGGATCGGAAGCTCGCATCGGCGAACAGCCCGTCGCCTTCGTTGCGATACAGCGTCGTGTAGTCCTGGGAGAAGTTCGTCTTGACGATGTCCAGGCGGCCGTCGCCGTCGAAATCGCCTGCATCGACACCCATGCCCGCCTGCTCGCGTCCATCCGGCGTCACCGCCAGCCCCGACTGGAGCGCCTCCTCCGCGAACCGGCCGTTGCGCAGGTTCCGGAAAAAGAGATTCGGCGTCGAATCGTTCGCGACGTAGACGTCGGGCCACCCGTCGTCGTCGAGATCGCTGAACAGCACGCCGAAGCCGTAATAGCCCGGCTCGGCGACGCCGGCCGACTTCGTCACGTTGGTGAACGTGCCCTGTCCCGTGTTGCGGTAGAGCGTATCGGGCTCGCCGGCCAGCGGCCTCGGCCCGCAATAGGTCCGGATGTTCTGGAAGTTGCAGGCGGGAGAACCGCGCGCCGGAATCTTGTCGCGGTCGAACCGCACGTAGTTGGCGACGTAGAGATCCACGAAGCCGTCGCGGTCGTAATCGCCAAACGCGCAGCCCGTGCTCCAGCGCGGGTCAGCCGCCTGTGCGGTCGCGGTGAACCTGCGGCCGCCGATGTTGCGCCACAGGACATTCGGTCCGAACGCGGTGACGTAGACGTCCAGGAAGCCGTCGTTGTCGTAGTCCGCGATGCACACCCCGGTTCCCCATCCGCGCCGCGTCAGACCCGCCGCGGCCGTCACATCCGTGAACCGGCCCCGGCGCCCGTCGGGCGCCGCGCCGTCGTTGCGATACAGCGCCACCATCGGATCGCCGCCGGTTTTCAGGTGCTCCAGCGTGGACCCGTTCACCAGCAAGGCGTCGATGTCGCCGTCGTTGTCGTAGTCGAACCACGCGACGCCGTTTCCGTTGGCATCGATCAGGTGGTCCTTCGCCGGCGTGCCGGCGATGTTGACCAAGGTGAGGCCCGCGCCGTCGGCGCTCGTGAAGCGGATCGGTGATTGGCCCGCGTGCACCAGAACCGTCATGGTGCCGAGCAACGCCGCACCAACGCAGATCGCCGACGGGCGCAGCTCGCTGGACATCAGGGGCGGGCAGAGTCTACGGTAAGATTCGTGCCCGACCAAATGCGTTCTCGGGCTGCGGCGCACCGTCTGCCGGCTCTGGCTGGCACTGCCGCTGGCGCTGGCGTGGCCCGTCACGGCCACCGCCCAGAAGAACGCGTTCGTCGACGCCTTCATCACTTTTCATTCCGCGCTCGCCGGCACGTATGGCGACGAAGGGCCGGCAGCCGCCGCGGCGCTGGAGCGCATGGCGGTCAGCTCTCGAGGCATGGGAACGGACGACCGCTGCGGATGAGGCGGCCCTGAAGCAGCGTCCCGACGCGACCGCGGCGGAGCTGGCGCTGCTGTACGCGGACGCGCAGCGGCTGGACGACGCCGCCGACGCGATGAAGGCCGCCGTCGCGGCGGAGCCGACGCGTGCGCCGCTGTACAGATTCGCCGGGTTGCTGCACGAAGAAGCAGGCCGCTTCGACGACGCGAGAGCGGCCTTCCAAACCGCGCAACAGCTGGATGGCGCGGACCCGATCGCGGCCTACCTGTTGGCCGACTCGCACGCGCGGCGCGGCGATGGCGGACCTGGCGCCGCTCGTCCTGGTGCTCGAGCGAGCGGCCGAGCGTGGCCGTCTTGGCCGGGCGCCGTTCTATCAGTTCCCTCTGATCGAGGATCGTTCGGCGAAGACGCCGGTCTTTGCTCCAGCGGCGTATGCCGCCGGGTTCGCCCTCATCGAGCAGCGGCGCTACCGTGAGGCGATTGCGACGTTGCGCGCCGTCTCCCAGCGCGATCCGCTGATCAACGATGCCGCCGGTCGCGACGGCGCCGTCGCTGAAAGGGCGTTGCGGCGCTGCGAGCGAAAGACGCGCCGACAGCGGTGACCCAGCTCGCGGCGGCCGTCGCGGCTCGTCCCGACTCCTCCGAAGCGCATCGGATGCTTGGCGTGGTGTATCGCGCCGTCGGGCGGCTGCCGGACAGCGTCGAGCAATTCACCATCGCGGCCCGGCTGAATCCGGCGAATGAGCGCGCGCGCGTGGCGCTGGGCGGCACGCTCGCGGAGGCCGGCCGCGCCGAGGAGGGCGCTCGCGTGCTGCGCGAGACCGTTGCGACGCTGCCCGCGTCCGGCGAGGCCCGCTGGGCCCTCGCCGATCTGCTGCAGGCGACCGATCGCGGCACGGAAGCCATCGAAGTCCTTGAAGAGGCGGCGGCGCTCACGGTGGTGGCCGGCAAGGCCCAGCTCTACTGGCGCATCGCGGAACTTGCGCAGGCCTATCGGCGCGACTACCCGCGGGTGATCACTGCGCTGGCGCGGCGCGTGCGTCTGATTCGCAACGACGGCGATGCGCACAAGAACCTGGGGCTCGCTTACTTGCGCCCCGGCCGCGACGACGAGGCGCTCGTGGAGCTGCAGATGGCGGTCCTGCTGGGCGTGGAGGACGCGGAGACCATCACGGCGATGGGCCAGGCTCACCTGAATGGCGGACGTTTCGAGCGCGCGGAGCCGTTGCTGCGGCGCGCGATCGGGCTCGACCCCACATCGGCGCATGCCCACTACGCCCTGGGCATGACCTTGCGGCGGCTGGGGCGGACCGAGGAGGCTCGCAGGCGGCTGGCGGAGTTCGAGCGGCTTCGCGCTACGGCATTCGACGAGCAGCGGCGGACGTTCGAGAACGCGCGGTGATTCCTAGCGAGGCTGCGGCTCAGACCCCATCGAGGCTCCGCCTCGCTAGGGGCAGGGTCTTTTGGCCCCGCTTCGCGGGGCGGGTGGCCGTGACGATCGTGCTTGCGGCCTCGAGCAGCTCTGCGCAGCAGGACGCGTTCGTCGGCGCGGTTCGCGAACTGGCGCAGAGCGTGACGCCGACTGCCGGGAACAGCGCCCGGGAATCGCGCGGACCGGCAATTGACCGCATGGCGGCCGCTCTGGCCGAGTGGGATCGCCGCATCCTCGAGCGCGAGTCGAGTGCAGGGCGCGAGTTGCGGGACGCGCCAGCCCAGCGCGCCTTCCAGTTGCACGTCGAGCTTGGCCTGGCCTACAGCCAGCGGGGCCGCCTAGCCGATGCGCTGCGGGAGTTCGATGCGGCGGCGGCCGCGCAGCCCGCGGCGTCGGACGTCCACGTCCTGCGGGGGCTTACGCTGGAGGCGGCGAAGAAGCCCGACGACCGCCGGAGACGCGTTTCGAACGGCGTGGGAACTCGATCCGCGCAATCCGATCAAGGTGTACTACGTCCTTCCTCATGCCACCGCGCCAGATCTCCAGCGCGCCCGGCAGGCATTGACTGCCGGTTATCAGCGGATGCTCGCGGAACAGCCAGCGCCTCGTGGCGCGCCATTTCTGACGCTCGGCGCCATCAACGATTCCCTGTCGCGCACGCCGATCGTGGCCGACGCCGCTCTGTCCGAGGGATTTGGGCTGCTTGCCGCAGGCGTGTACGCCGAAGCTGTCGCCGCGCTCCGCCGATCGACGCCGGCCACCGGGGACTCTCCCCTCGCGCTCTTCACGAGCGCCGGCAGGCTCGAAGCAGACGGCCGGGTTCCCGAGGCGCGACGTGCGTACGAGGCGGCCGTGGCCGGCACGCTGGCTGGCCGCAGCCTCCTATATGTCGGCATCGGGAGGCTGGCGCAGGTCGACGGCGATTCGACAGGCGCCATCACCGCGTTCCAGCGCGCGGTCCGGCTCAACCCGAACGATGCCGTCCTGCGTCGAGAACTTGCCCTGGCACTCGCCGCTGACGGCCGCCACGACGACGCGTTCGCGGAGCTCGTGGCAGCGCTGTTGATCGATCCGAGCGATGCGCTGGCGCAGGCGGCGATAGGACAGCTGTACCTGGACGCCGGCCGCTACGCCGACGCGGCTGCGGCGCTGAAGCGCGCCTTGCAACTGGCACCAGACCGATTCGAAACGCACTATGCACTTGCGACTGCGTTGACGCACCTTGGCGAGACACAGGCGGCGGCGGCCGAGCTCGATCGCTTTGAGCGCGCCCGGCGCCAGAAGGTCGAGCAGCAACGGCGCGAGCTCGACGCGGCGGTCGCGCAGGAAGAGGCCATTCGCCAGCAGTCCGGCGATCGCGGCGGGGTGCGGTGAAGAGGCTCCTGACCGCTCTGACGATGGCCGCGGCAGCCGCTGCGCTTGCGGCCGAAGACAGCCGCCTTCCGCAGTTCGTCGACATCACCCGCCAGGCCGGCATCGCCTTCCAGCACACCAACGGCGCCAGCCGCGACAAGCACCTGGTCGAGACGATGGGATCCGGCGCCCTGTTCTTCGACTACGACGCCGACGGATGGGTGGACGTGTTTCTCGTGGACGGCGGGTCGATCGCCGATCCCGCCGTGGCGCGACGCGCGGGCCATCGTCTCTACCACAACCGCGGCAACGGCACGTTCGAGGACGTCTCGGCGCGTTCGGGTATCCGTCATGCCGCATACGGCATGGGCGCCTGCTCGGGCGACTACGACGGCGACGGGCGTCCCGACCTCTACGTGACGAACGACGGTCCCAATGTCCTCTACCGCAATCGGGGCGACGGCACGTTCGTGGATGTGACCGCGTCCGCACGGGTCGGCGATGGACGCTGGAGCGCCAGCTGCGCGTTCGCCGATCTGGATCGGGACGGCGATCTCGATCTGTGGGTGACCAACTATGTGGACGCCGATCCGAAGCACCCGCCGTTCTGCGGCGACGCGCGAGCCGGGCGGCGATTCTATTGCCACCCGCTGAAATACGATCCCCTGCCAAACACGCTCTATCGCAACGACGGCGCGGCCCCCGACGGGCGCCGGGGACAGTTCACGGACGTCAGCGCCGAGTCCGGTGTCGGGGCCCTTCGATCCAACGGGCTCGGCGTGGTGATTGCCGACTACGACGAGGACGGCTGGCCGGATGTGTTCGTGGCCAACGACAACCTGCCCAACTTCCTTTTCCACAACCGGCGCATGCTGCGTTTCACCGAGATGGGTCTGGCCGCCGGCGTCGCGGTGGCCGCCGACGCCAGGGCGCGCGCCGGCATGGGCATCGACGCAGGCGACTACGACAGCGACGGGCGCCTCGACCTCGTCGTCACCAACCTCGATTTCGAGATGCACACGGTGCATCGCGGGCAGGCGCAAGGCCTCTTCGCCGATGCGACCGCAGAAAGCGGGGTCGGCTTTCCGACGCTGCCGTTTGTCGGCTTCGGCGTCGCGTTCCTCGACGCCGACAACGACTCGCAGCTCGACATCGCGATCGCGAATGGGCACATCCTCGACAACGCGCCGCAGTTCCGGGCCGGCTCCACCTACATGCAGCGCAAGCTGCTGTTCCGGAATACGACGGGGCGCCGGTTCGTCGAATCCGGCCGACTGGCAGGCCCGGGTTTCGCGCTGGCAAAGGTTGGCCGCGGGCTCGCGGCGGGCGACATCGACAACGACGGGGACCTGGATCTGCTTGTCGCCAACAACGGTCAACCGCCCGATCTGCTGCGCAACGACGGCGGGAACCGCGGCAACGCGCTGACCGTGCGTCTGCGGGGCGCCGGCATGAACACGGACGCCGTCGGCGCAAGAATCATCGTGACGACGGGTAAGAAATCTCAGCGGCGCGACGTGAAGGCCGGATCGGGCTATCTCAGCCAGAACGATTTACGCGCACACTTTGGCTTGGGAACCGCCGCGAGCGCAGACAGGCTCGATGTCCGCTGGCCGTCCGGCCACACGGAAACGATTTACGGCGTTGCGATCAATCAGATCGTCACGATCGAGGAGGGGAAAGGGATCGTAGCTCGCAGCGCCTACGAACGTCGGTAATTCACAATTCACAATTCACAATTCACAAACTGCAGGCCTGGAGCCTGGAGCCCGGAGCCTGGAGCCTAACGCGTTCTCTGGTTATCGAACCCATGGCTCACATAGTTGTCGTCGAGCTCGGGGCGCAGCAGCACGGTGGTAAACATGAACGACATCACGTAGCGGCCGTCGGCCACGCGCGTGACGTTCAGCGTCTGTTGCTCGCGGACGTGCCATTCGATCAACGCCTCCCACGCGCGCGGACCGACTTCGATGAACTCGGGGTACCGGTGCGACGCCTTCAGGAACGTCCGCTGCTGCTCCTGCACCTGGCGCACGACACGCCAGTGGCCGTTGCGGGACTCCTCCGCCTGCCGCTGCAGCGTGCTCTCGATCTCGCGCAAGGCGCCCGCCACGGCCAGATCGCTCTCACTCGCGGCCGCAGCTTCAGAGGGCGACGCGAAGGCGGCAGAGCCAAGCCCCCCCAGCAGACCCGACCCGATCGCCATTCGTCGATTCATCACAGATCACCCGCCCCGCGAAGCGGGGCCAAAAGACACTGCCTAGCGAGGCGAAGCGTCGAGTGTTGCATGCGAAGCCTCGCCGACTGTAAGAGTCGCGCGATAGTCGCCCTGCGCGGTGGTGCGGCTGCTGAACGGATAGGGCTGCAGCTCCTTCAGCTCGATCCGTAGCCCCTGGTAGGTCGCGGACGCGCGGGCGGCGTCCCCGGTGTGCAGCTCGAGGTTGGTCGCTGAGGTGCCCGCCGCGGCACGGAGTCGCACGACCGCGTCACCGCCCCAAATGCAAATCGCGTCTATCGGGCATCGCGAGTCGCCGGTCACTTCCACGAACTCCGAGCCTCACCTGCGCGGGCTCGACGGTGGCGGTGTCGCCGACGGCCAGCGTGAAACGCTCGTCGAGCGCCACCGTGGGGCCCGTGAGTGACTCGTCGCACGCCGCCGTCACCCCGAGGAGACAAACAAGCACCAGGAAACGCCGCACAACGGGGACAAAGCAGCGAGCGTGCCAAAGTCCAGGCTCCAGATGCGCGCGGGATCAGCGGCGGGCGACAGTGGCTGACACATCCTCCTCGAACTGCCGCCGATCGGCCATCAACCACCGGTAGGCCTCGAACAGGGCATAGGGGATGGTGAACCACATCAGGGGCAACAACAGCAGCCGGCGTACGGCACGGCGGCGGTCTCCAAGGTAGAACCAGTGGGCGCCGAACCCTCCGACGAACACAGCCATTACCACGGCGAACAGGCGGTTGGGCGGATCGCGCCATTCATGGCCCACCCGGCGCAACAGTTTTCGGCAGGCCGCCCGCAGCGTGCCGGCGTAGGGCCGCAGCATCAGGCTCCGCACGAGGTCACTGGGCCCGTAGGCCGTCGCCGGAATCGCGTCGGCGATCGGTCGCCCTGCCGGATCGAATCCAACCAGCACCCCGATCGGCCGCTGCGAATCGGCGTTCAGCAGCCTGAGCAGACGTCGAAATCGCGAAAGCGGCAGCGATGCCAGCGGCAGCGGCTCGCCGATGCGCGACTCGATCGCGCGAACGCCCGCGGCCTGGTCCTCGGCGGATCCCAGGATCAGGATCACCACCTTCGATCGCTGCGCGAGCGAGAGCACCTGATCGAGTTCCCATTGCACGCCCGGCGATGCACCCGCGCGCGCGAGCACCAGCGAGGAGCGCCGCAGCATGTCGAGCACCGTCTGCTGCCACGTGTCGTGCCCGACGTACACGCGCGCCGCCCCCAACTCGGGCAGCCGCTCGCCGGGCTTGCCGATTGCGATGACGGGACCCACGCGCTGCAGGATGAACGCGAGCTCCTGTTCGGGGCTCGTCAGCGTGAGCGCGCCCGCCGCCCTGCCGAACACGCGATCCTGCCAGTGATGCCCGCGCACCGCCATCTGGCCGTCGTCGGTGAAGGCGCGCAGATACACGACCGGCGGCCGGGGATCGCGCCGCAGCGCTTCATCGGCGCTCAAGGCCTCCCACTGCTGGCTGCGGCGAAACAGCCGAACGACGCTGATGAACAGCGCAAGCGACACCATCGTCGCCAGGATGACCCATGCGTCGCCCAGCGCGCGGACGGTCGCGTCCTCCTGCATCAGCGAGAACGCCAGGACGGGCATCGCGACGTTGACGGCGGCAAGCACGAGCCCGGCGGCCCATCGGCCCCGCGTGTCGTGCCACGGCCGCAGGATGCCGAGGCCGGAGGCCAGCACCAGCCCCCCCACCGCCGCCAGGTTCAAGGAGATCAGGAACACCGCTGCGGCGATCGCCAGGTCGCGCGTGCTGCCGCTCAGCCAGCGATCGGCCAGCGGATGCATCGAGAACCAGAAGCCTCCGGGCGAGGCGAGCCCCATCAGCGCAAGGCCCCACGCCTTGACGCGGCGGTTCTCCGGCAGGTACGGCCGGCCGTCTACCGAGCACGCCGGGAGGCCTGAAAACTTGACCACTTCAAATTTTAACCAGTTGAGTCAAGTTTTCTTCGCCCCGCCGGAGGCGGGGCAATCAGACACTGGCCTAGCGAGGCGGAGCCTTCATGCTCGTTGGTGCGAGGCGCAGACTCGCTAGGGTGAAGGCTCGGACGGCAACGACGATGAGGATACAGCGACGCTTCGTTACTGCTCGAATCCGACGGAGACGCGCATCGCGCCATCGCGCAGGCCGCGGGCGACGTCGATCCGGATGTTGCCAGGCGAGCCTGGGACACCGGCGCGCAGGCCGACGCCTACGTCGGCATCACGCTGGCGGCCGCGAAACTGGCGGCGATCGATGGACACCAGGTCGATGAACGCGGCTGCGCCGATGTTGCCGCGCTTGGTCGCCCACCAGTGTTGTCCCTCCGCGCTGGTATAGAACGCGGTGCGGCCGATGCGCGTGGTGGTCATGAACCCGTCCACCACCAACCGGTGCGCGCGGAGCGGCACCTCTCTCGAGGTGCTGGTGTCACCGCCGAACCAGATGTCCGGGGACGCCGAATCGCCCAAGATGCCGGCGCCGCCCTCGCCCAAGACCACCCATCCGAGTTTGGCCGTGGAGGAGGTGAGCCGTATCACCGCGCGACCGCGACTGAACGGATCGTCGCCGAACCATGAGTCGGTGTCGACCTGAGCCTGGAACCGTCCGCCGGCGGTCAAGAACTGCACGCCAACGCCCGCCGTGCCGAGCGCGCTCTCCCGGCTCTGCCAGCGGTCGACGCCGCCCCGGGTAAAGATCTGCATGTAGGGCAACACCCAGTCGCTCCACGACACGTAACCCGTGGTCCGTTCCGCCGTGGGGAATACCGGCAACTCGAATGGCTGGCGTTCCCATGCGCCGCCGACCCCCCAGACCCCACCCCACGGAGCCGGCGCGGCGAGTTCGAGCGCCGCACGCGGCCGGTGCTCCTGGAACCGCAACGAAACGTCGAAGCGCTCCCCGCCTCCGGTGGGCGCGCTGATCGGGAGCCTGAGGGTTCGATTGAAGATCACCGGGGCGCCCACCGCCGCGATCGACACCCAGGATTTCGGGAACAGCGTGCGATCCGATACGCGTGCCCGCACGTCCGCCAGGCCGCCGGCCTTTGGCACGTACTCGACCTGCGCGCGCGAGATGGACGGCACCGCGTCCAGCCGCCGCTCCACGTGCAGAACGCTCCCGGGAGTCACCGGATCCCCCGGCTCGATGCCGGCCGCCCGTTGCGCCACCGACGCACGCGTCCTCCGCAGGCCGTCGATCTGCAGCGTGTCGAGCCGCGGCTCACCGGCCTCGTTCCACGCCTGCAGCGCGCCGCGACGGTCGTCCTGAAGGAACAGGCTGGTCGCCAGAAGACGCCATGCCCCCTGGTCGCTTCGATCCGCGGCCACAGCGGCCTGCGCAAGCTCGGTTGCCTCGGCCCAGCGCTTCTGCACGGCGCGCACTCCCGCCAGCTCGCGGAAGGTCACTGCGGCGGAACACGATGGCGCATCGGTCAGCGCACGCTCGGCGGCATCGTAGGCGCCCTCGCCCGCGAGTCGCGACGCCGTCGCGATCTTGGTCTGGCACTCGGTGCTGCCGGCCGAGACGGTGGACGTCACCGCAAGGGCGGGTTCAGCCGCAGTCCGGCTCTCCCCCGGCACGACGACGGCCACCCACCGGTCGGCCGCATCCCACCGGCGCGAGAACTCGTCGCGGGCCATCACGCGGAAGGGCGCGCGCGCCGGGTCGTGCAGGACCACCGTGGACGGCAGGCTGGCGACCACGACGACATAGTGGAAGCTGCCAGGCCTGTCCTCGATGAGGACCATGGTCGGCCGCCCGCGTTCGAGCTCGCGCAGCAACACCGCATCGCTGCCCTTCACCCCATTCGCATTCCACCCGCGGCGCCGAAGGTCGTCGATGAGCGTCGTGGTTCGAATACCCGATGCGCTTTGATCCACTAGGTGGGCAAACGATTCGGCGGTCAAGCCGGTTTCGCCCCAGAAGCGCAGCACCATGGCAGCCGCGGCGCCTCCGCACAGGGCCTCGGTCTGCGAAATGTATGGAACGTCGAGAATCTGAACCGGCGGGGGCGCTGCCGGAACCTGAGCGCCCATATGCGCCGGCAGCAACAGCAGCCAGGCGCACGTGATGGCGGCCGCGGCGCGGGTCAGCGCGCCGCGGCGAGCAACGAGATATCGATCTGCTAAACGAGCGCGGTCAACGCGACCGGGAACCAACTGGGCCGTGGGTGGGCGCATGGCCGCCCTCCGTGCGCTTGGTAGTTCCCGATCCCGTCATGGTCAGTCCAGGGCCACTATGAGGAGAATCAGAACCAAAAGCGCGATGATGATGAGCGTGGTCGAGATGACCACTCGGGACTGGCCGCCAGCCAAGGCTTCATCTACCTGGTTGGCCTGGGCGGTCAGCGTTTGCAACTCCTGTCCGTCGAGCGTCGCGACTGCGTCGGCCGCCGTGCGGAGATCCACACCGACCCGGCCGGCCACGGCCTTTACATCGGGGTGTTCGAGAACGCGAAGCACGGCTGCGCGGTTGGCTTCAGTGGTGGCCACGTGCTGCTTGACCGCGGCGTCGAGCATGGCTTGTGATGCAACGCTGCTCTGCGCCTGGGCGCGGGGGGCAAGCGTGACTACCATGAGCAGAATCGCGAGAATGGACGTTGACTGTCGCATGCGAAGGTCGCCTCCTAGGTCAAGCATTCTACGCGTGTTTCTGCAAGACTGAGTCCAGGTCGAGCAACGACGCGACCGATCTGCGTAACCGTGTTCACTTCTGGCTCATCCGACGTCATCGCTCGCTGGATGGCGGCACTCGAGTCGCGTCATCTCGCCGACCTTCGCATTGCGGAGGTGACGCGCGCGCTGCGGGCGCTGTCGTCCGCGTACGTCGAGCGACGCCACAAGGTCGCGAGCGGATCGACGCTCGACAGCGCAGGCAAGCGCGCGGCGTTCGCACTGTATTACGGCCCATTGCATCTCATCGCCACCCAGTACGTGCTGAACGCGCTCGATGCGCGCGCGCCTTCGCATGTGCTCGATTTGGGCTGCGGCACCGGCACCGTTGGCGCGGCGTGGGCGCTGACCAGCCGGCCGTCGCCGGCCGTCATGGGCATCGATCGCCACCCCTGGGCCGTAGAGGAGGCGAAACGTACCTATCGCGACCTTGGCGTGAACGGCCGGGCAAGGACTGGCGACATCGCGCGTCTGCCCGAACCGCGCGGCAGCTCTGCCGTGGTCGCGGGTTACGTACTAAATGAACTGCCTGAAGCGGTGCGAGTTCGTGTGGAGAATCAGATCGTCGCGCACGCGCAAGCCGGCGGCAGCGTTCTGATCCTGGAACCGATTGCGCGCAGCATCACGCCGTGGTGGGATGCGACGGCGGCGAGGTTTGCCGCGATCGGAGGACGTGCAGACGAGTGGCGCTTTCAGGCGGAGGTCCCGGACCTCGTGGCCACGCTGGGAAAGGCCGCGGGCCTGGATTATCGAGAACTCCGTTTACGAACGATCTTCGTCCCCTGAGTCGTCAAGTCACAATTCACAATTCACAAGTCACAAAGAAGATCGGAACTGCAGTTTCGGTCTTCTCTGCGTTGTGAATTGTGAATTGTGCATTGTGAATTGTGAATTGCTCAGTGCCCCGGAACCATGATGTGCGCACCGGACGTGCCCGCATCCATGATCCACGCGCCGCTGGCAATCGGCTTCGACGACAGCTTCAGTGTCTCGGTCGTGGCGAACGGCACCGCGATCGTGACGTGGCCGCGCGCGGTGGCCTGGTCGTTGCCCACCAGCCCGTAGTTGCCGGCGCCGAACTCCGGCAGCTTGCGCATGCCCGCCTTCTCGGCCGCCTGCACCAACGCCTCGGCTTCCTTCGCGTTGGGAGCCTTCATATAGAACTCGCGGTTCTGATCCACGCGCGGCAGGTTGGCCACGGCGGTGCAATGGGCGCTGAACGGGCGCTGGTGCGGCCATACAGACTGGTCCCAGCACACCAGGCCGTTGGTGCCCGGTCTGAGAACGACACGGCTGCCGTCGGCCGCCCACTTCACCACCATCGCCGCGGCTCGGGCGTTGGGCGGAGCCGCCAGCACGGAGCGGTCGATCATCTCCTGATCGGTAGGAGCCGGGGGTGGAGTCTGGGCCCACGCCGCCGACGCCATCAGACATGCTGCCATCGCCACGAACATTACGCGCTTCATGAGGACCATCCCTTTCCTAGCCGGCCTGCCCTGCGTCAGCGGGGCCCAAAAAACACTGCGCGCGCGAGGTGCAGCCTCAATGATCTCGGCGGAACCTCGCGAGTAGAACCGGATCATAGGCCATAATCGGCCTCTCGATCTTGGGAGGTTGCCGCATGTCCGTTCACACAAGTTGGGCACGTCTGGGACGTATAGGAACTGTCATGGCCATGGCCGGCGTGGCGGTAATGGCTGGCCGCGCGCAGCAGAACCAGCCGGTGATCGGCATCGCGCCGCTGACCGTCGGCGCCGGCCCCTTCACCTACGACACCGCCGAGCAGCACCGCCTGCGGGTGGTGGTCGTGACGCGCGGCCTGTCACACCCCTTCAGCCTGGCGTTCCTCCCCAATGGGGATGCGCTCGTCACCGAGCGAGGGAAAGGGTTGCGGCTGATCGCGAACGCCACGGGCGTGCGGGGGGGTGCCGCGACCTTGCAACCAGACGCGGTGCCCGGCGTGCCGTCCACTCCGGCCTTCCGCACCGGCGGTCTCCAGGAAGTGGCCCTCCACCCGCAGTTCGCGACGAACCAGCTGGTCTACCTGACCTACAACAAGGCGGGCGCCGTCGGCCAGAACCCGAACCAACGGCAGAGCGCGGTGACGCTCGTGCGCGGCAAGTTCGACGGCAAGGCGCTTACCGGACTCGAAGAGCTGATGGTGGGCGACTGGAACAACGGCGCCAGCGGATCGCGCCTGGCGTTCGGCCCCAACGGCATGGTGTACATGACCACCGGCGCGCCCTTCAACGATCAGGCGCAGAAGCTGGACACGGTTTACGGCAAGGTGCTGCGCCTGCGCGACGACGGCAAGGTGCCGCCCGACAACCCGTTCGTGGGGCGCGCGGGCGCGCGGCCCGAAGTGTTCTTGTACGGCCATCGCGACTCGCTGGGCCTCACGGTCCACGCCGCCACCGGCGCCGTGCTCAACGCCGAACACGGCCCCAACGGCGGCGACGAGGTCAACGTCATCCAGGGAGGCCGTAACTACGGCTGGCCCGTCTTCAGCTTCGGCCGCAGCTACGAAGGCCCGCGCATGTCGGAATCCCCGCTCGGACCGGGCATCGAACAGCCGCTCGTCATCTGGATCCCATCGGTGGCTCCTACGGGAATGACCTTCTATACCGGCGATCGATTCCCATCCTGGAAGGGCAATCTCTTCGTGGGCAGCGCGCGCCGCGGCGAGGTGCCGCGCACGGGCGGCCTGGAGCGCGTGGTGCTGAACGACAAGCTGGAAGAGCTGCGGCGCGAAACGCTGCTGTCGGAGCTGCACCAGCGCATCCGCGACGTGCGCCAGGGCCCCGACGGCTTGATCTACGTGGTCACCGACGAGGACGACGGGGTGCTGCTGCGCCTCGAGCCGGGGTCGTAGAACAAGGCAAAAGGCTAAAGGCTAAAGGCTAAAGAAAGCGAGGGGGTCATGAGAGTTGCCGTGTTGTGCGCCTTGTTCGTCGTCGCGTTGACGCTGACGGCGAACACCGCCAACTCCCCCGCCGCGAAGCCCGAGGATGTGGGCCTGTCGTCCGAGCGCCTGAAGCGGCTCACGAGCATGATCGACCGGCGGATCGCCGCCGGGCAGCTGGCTGGTGCCGTGACCATCGTGGGACGGCGCGGCAAGGTGGCGCACCATGTCGCGCAGGGCGTGATGGACCGCGACACGAAGCAGCCGATGGCCGCGGGCACGATGTTCCGCATCGCCTCCATGACCAAGCCGGTGATCGGCGTGGCCGTGATGATGCTGATCGAAGAGGGCAGGCTCCACCTGAACGATCCGGTGGCGCGTTACATCCCCGAGTTCCGCGACATGAAAGTGGCCGTGCCGTTGCCGGCCGCCGGGCCGCCCGCGGCGCCGGGCGGGGCCCCTGCCGGCCCTCGCTTCTACACGGTGCCGGCCCAGCGCGCCATCACCATCAAGGACTTGCTGACGCATGTGTCGGGCCTCGGCAGCGGGCCGATGAGCACCAGCGAGATCGACAAGGTGGCGCGCAAGGAGGGCGAAACGCTGGCCGACTACATTCCGCGGCTGGGCGCCACGCCGCTGGAGTTCCAGCCGGGCTCGCGCTGGACCTACAGTCCCGGCGCCGGCTTCGAGACGCTGGGCCGCGTGATCGAGATCGCATCCGGCGAGAAGCTGGACCGCTTCTTCCGCACGCGCATCTTCGATCCGCTGGGCATGAAGGACATCACCTTCTGGCCCACCGAAGCGCAGTGGCCGCGCGTGGCCACCGTTTACGGCCGCGGCCCCAACGGACTCACAAAGGCCGTGATGCCCAACGACACGTTGTCGCGAAACGTGTACTTCCGGGGGTCGGGCGGCCTGTACAGCACGGCCGAGGACTACATCCCGCTGGGCTTGATGCTGGCCAACGGCGGCGAGCTCGGCGGCAAGCGGCTGCTCAGCCGCAAGTCGGTCGAGATGCTGTCGGCTGTGCATGCGCCCGACACATTGCCGGGGCTCCCGCCCGGGCAGGGCTACGGGCTGAGCGTGCGTGTTGTGACCAACCACGCCGCGCGGAACACGCTGCTGTCAGACGGGACCTACGGCTGGACGGGCGCCCAGGGGTCGCACTTCTTCGTGGACCCGAAGGAGGGCCTGGTGGGCGTGCTGATGGTGCAGACCTCCGACGGCGAGGTGCAGCGGGAGTTCGAGGACCTGGTGGCGCAGTCGGTGGTGGACTGAGCCGCCACTGAACCGGGAGGCCCGGCCCCGGCGTCTTGCGAGGAGAAGCGTGATGCATGACCGCGCCAGCCTCCTGGTTCCGGGCCTCGTGACACTGGACGCGTCCCTCGAGCGGGAGTTCGAGGCGCGTCTCGTCGAAGCGTCCAGGCTCGCGTTTCGCGTCGCTTTCAGCGTTCTCCGCCACCAGCAGGACGCGGAGGACGTGGCGCAGGAATCGTTCGCGAAGGCCTATCGTCACTTCACCGGCCTTCGAGACCGCGACCGCTTCCGCGCGTGGCTGGTCCGGACCGTCTGGCGGACGGCATTGGACCGGCAGCGCGCCAACCGGCGCCGGGGCGCCCACGAGCTGGTGGTCGAGCCGGTCACCCTGGCCCGGGTTTCTTCTCGAGACGCCTTTCCACATCCGGCAGCGGACCACGACCGTGCCGCGTTGTGGACGGCAATCGATGCCCTTCCCGAAAAGCTGCGCGTCGTGATCGTGCTGGCCAGCATCGAGGGCCACGACGTGCGCGAAGTGGCCGTGCTGCTGCGCATTCCCGAAGGTACGGTGAAGTCGCGGCTGTTCCTCGCGCGGCAGCGGCTCAAGGAGGCCCTGCGATGACGGACCCTGAGCAGCTGGACCGCGCGCTGGCCGCGCGCACGCGCTCGACGTCGAGCACGGCGCCGACTTTCTGGCGCGGGTGCGCCAACGCGTGGCGGCCGAGCCTCCTCCGTCGCACTGGCTGGCGCCATGGCGGATGGCGGCGGGTGTGGCCGCCGTCGCCGTTGTGGTGGTGGCCGTGACGTTCTGGAGCGGCGCGGACGAACAACCGATCGGAACGGTTGCACGCGCCCCGGTTGCACCGGAGGCGGCAATCGCGACGAGCGCCGTGCCGGAGGAGCCTGCCGCACCCACCGTGCGCGTCGCACCAGCGCGAATGTCGCGTCCCGTCCGGGAGGCCACGCCCGCGCCTGTTGTCGCCGCGCTGCCGGCGCCGATGATTTCCAGCGACGACGCACGCCTGGTTGACCTGCTCGCAGCCAGCGCGCGAAGCGGGATCGTGGCCGACCTGCTGTCGCCGGCGAATGGCGCGGGCGAGGCGCTGGAGCTCACCGCGTTGAACGTGCCGCTGCTCGGCGCTGAGAAGCCAATCGAGATGAACGCTGTTGATGCTGGAGAACGCCAATGAGAATGCCGAACCTGCGGTGGCTGCCGATCTCTGTTCTGAGTGCCGTGTTGGCCATCGCGCCAGCGTATGCACAGGAGGCGAAGCCCACTCCGGCTCCGGCTTCAGCTCCACAGCCCGCTCCACAGCCCGCTCCAGACGCGGCCCGAAGCAACACACTAGGTCCTCTGACACCTCTGGACGTGCTGGTCGTGGTGAACCGGTATCAGGGCGACAAGCGCGTCAGCAGCCTGCCCTACACGATGGCGGTCAACGCCAACGACCGCACGGTGTCGGCCCTCCGTATGGGCGCCCGCGTTCCGGTCAAGAGAGGGGGCGTGTCGGGGCCGGGTTTCCCGGTGGATTACCAGAGCATCGGCACCAACATCGACTGTTTCGCCCGAACGATGGACGACGGCCGGTTCCAGGTGAACCTGATCATCGAGGATTCGTCGATCTACGAGAACGTGCCCGGCGCCGTGAAGCCCAGCGTGGACGACGACTCGCCGGTGTTCAGGTCCTTCAAGTCCACGAATACTCTGGTGCTTCGCGACGGCCAGACGCGCCAGTTCACCGCCGCTACCGACCGCGTGAACGGCGAGGTGGTGAGGATCGAGGTCACGATTCGCGTGGTGAAGTAGTCAGGGCTCCGGGCTCCGGGCTCCAGGCGTCGATAGTCAGCGGCCCAGCTGCCGTTCGAGAGCGGCCTTGGCCGCCGGCCAGTCCGTATCGAGCATCGCGAACCAGGCGGTGTCGCGGTTGCGGCCCTTGCGCACCATGTGGTGGCGGAACACCCCCTCGAAAGTGAAGCCGAGCTTCAGCGCCGCGGCCCTGGAGCGCCCATTCAACGAGTCGCACTTCCACTCCGCGCGGCGGTAGCCCCACTGCTCGAAGCAGGCGGTCAGGAACGTGAGCGCCATGTCGGCGTTCACGCCACGGCCTTGCGCCGCCGGCGCGTACCAGATGTGCCCGAGCTCCAGCGTTTTCATCTCCGGCACCATGCGCATCAACGCCAACATGCCCACGGCCTTGCCGGTCGCCTGCTCGACGGCTGCGAAGAACATGGGATCGCTCGTCGCGGCACAGGAAACCATCCACGTGCGCATCGCTTCGGCGTTGGCGAAAGGGCCGTACCATAGGTACGTCCACATACCCTCGGCCTCGGGCGTGTTCGTGGCGTCGAAGAGATCCTGGACGTGGCGATCGGGGTCGATCGGCTCGAAGTCGTGTCGCACGCCCGCGAGCGTCCGCCGCTCGGGCAGGCGCGCCGGTGTCATGTCCGTGGGCGCCCCGGTAGGCCAACTGCGCGGCTGCTTCTCCGCCCAATCGCGGATCTGGCCGACGTGATGCTGCAGATGCGTCACGTAGTCGTGCATCAGGAAGCCGACGGTGATCGGGTCAGATGTCCATGAGGTCATCGCCGATCCCGCGGCCGCCTCGGCGCTGGTGTTCCGCATGACGTGCGCGAGGTGGCGGTTGTAAGCCGTCCAGAGCGACACCAGGCTCTCCCACGCCACGTCCCGATACCGCTGCCGGCCCACCCACTCGTCCTGCGTGTACCCGTCGAAGCGCTCCACACCTGGAGGCTGGCCGATGATGAAGCGCCGGTGGTTGTTGCAGGCCGAGTCGATCAGATGTCCCAGCGTCTCGCGCGCGCACCAGCCGCCTGGCCGCAGCGGCTGCTGCGACGATGATTCGTCGACTCGCGTAAAGGATCGCAGCGCCGCATCCACGGCCGCGTCGAGCGCCGCCGCGGACTCGCGTGGTGTTCCGTACTCCGCCATGGCATGAAATGGTACTCGGCTGACTGAGCCTCGTGCCACCCGCCATACGTACGGCGCGGCGGACGTGAAGCGTACCCGTGGTAATCTCCCGTCTTCGGATGGACCTGCACGAGGGCGCCCAGAAGACCGGGAACAGCCGTCTCCTCCCGCTCACCGTCACCGCCATCGGCGTCGTCTACGGCGACATCGGCACCAGTCCGCTCTACACGATTCGCGAGTGTTTCTTCGGAGCACACGCCGTGGCGCTGAACCACGACAACGTGCTGGGCGTGCTGTCGCTCATCCTGTACGCGCTGCTCATCGTGGTGTCGGTGAAGTACATCGCCATCGTGATGCGCGCCGACAACCAGGGCGAGGGCGGAATCCTGGCGCTCGCGACGCTGATGCCCGAGAAACGCGGCCGCCGCCAGGTGGCGGGGCGGCTGGCCGAAGGGCGGCCTGTGCTGGTGCTGCTGGCGATCTTCGGCGCGGCGCTGCTGTACGGGGACGGCATGATCACGCCGGCCATTACGGTGCTCGGCGCGATGGAAGGGCTGACTGTCGCCACACCGCTCTTCACCCCCTACGTGATGCCGCTGTCGCTCGCCATCATCGTCGGCATCTTCGTGATCCAGCGCTTCGGCACCGACAAGGTGGGACGCCTGTTCGGCCCGGTGATGATGGTGTGGTTCTTTACCATCGCGGTCCTGGGCGTGATGGGCATCGCGCGCGAGCCCGCGGTGATCGCCGCCCTGAACCCCGCCTACGGTGTCCGGTTCTTTGTGGACAACGGCTGGCACGGGTTCGCCGTCCTGGGCGCGGTGGTGCTGGCAGTCACCGGCGGTGAAGCGCTCTACGCCGACATGGGACACTTCGGCAAGCGCCCGATACGTCTGGCCTGGTACGGCCTGGTGCTGCCCTCGCTGATGCTCAACTACTTCGGCCAGGGCGCGCTGGTGCTGAGCGATCAGCACAACGCCATGCAGCCGTTCTTCCTGCTGGCGCCGACCTGGTTCCTGTTCCCCCTGGTGATCATCGCCACGGCCGCCGCAGTCATCGCCTCACAGGCGCTCATCTCAGGCGCATTCTCGCTGACCCGCCAGGCGATTCTGCTGGGCTATGCGCCGCGTCTCGACATCGAGCACACCTCCCACCACGAGATGGGCCAGGTCTACGTGCCCCAGGTCAACTGGAGCCTCATGTTCTGCACGATCGCGATCGTCGTCGGCTTCAAGACGTCCACGGCCCTGGCCGCCACCTATGGGATCGCGGTCACGATCACGATGGTGATCACCGCCATGCTGCTGCACGTGGTGATGACGGAGCGTTGGAAGTGGCCGCCGCTCGTGGCCGTGGCCATTACCACCACGTTCCTGGTGATCGACGTGGCGCTGATGGGCGCCAACCTCCTGAAGGTCGTGCGCGGCGGCTGGCTGCCGCTCGGCGTTGCGGCGCTGGTCTTCACGCTGATGACCACGTGGAAGACCGGCCGCCGGCTGGTGGCGGAACGGCTGACGGCGCGCGCCATCCCGGTGGCGGATTTCATGGCCAGCGTGGCGGCGTCGCGGCCGGCGCGCGTCGCCGGCACGGCGGTGTTCATGACGGCGCAGCCGCAAGGCACGCCGCCGGCGCTGGTCCATAACCTTCGCTACAACAAGGTCCTCCATGAGCACGTGGTGATCCTGACGGTGACCACCACCCATACGCCGTACGTGGGCTTCGAGGAGCAGGTGGCCGTCGAGCGCCTGGGTCAGGGCATCTACAACGTGAAGCTGCAGTACGGGTTCATGCAGGATCCCGACGTGCCGACCGCGCTGATTCACGCGGCGGCGCTGGGGCTGGCGCTCGACCCCGGCGACGTCACGTATTTCCTCGGGCGCGAGACCATCATCGTCACCGAACGCCGGGGCATGGCGGTGTGGCGCGAGAAGCTGTTCGTCCTGATGGCGCGCAACGCCGTGCGCGCGACGGCATTCTTCCGGCTGCCGCCCGAGCGCGTCGTGGAGCTGGGCGTGCAGGTCGAGGTTTAACGAAGCCTGGAGCCGGTCGGGGCGAAGTCGGCGCGTGCCCAGGCTTTCTTGAACCGCGCCTCGGTCAGCCCCGCATCCGCCGTCTTGCCCTGCGCGCGCAGCGCCTGCATCAGCCCGTACAGCGCCCACCCGTTCTCCCGGTTGCGGCGCAAGTCCTCCCAGTAAACGGTCTCGGCCTCGGCCGCGCGGCCGGCCTCGAGCAGCACGGCGCCAAGCGCGTGGCGCGCCGGGTAATGCGTCTCCGATGGCTCGGTGTAGACCAGGCTGTCCTCGAGCCGAATGGCCTTGTCCAAGTGGGCGATGGCGCGGTCGAAGTCCTTGCGCGACGCCGCGATCTCCCCGGCCAGCAGTTCCGCCGACACCTCAAGGATCGCCAATGCCGGGTTGGGTGAGAACCAGGACTGCTTGAGCGACTCGTCGCTCAAGAGCGCCCGCAGCCTGGCCAGCTCGGCATCAGCCATCGCGCCCTGCCCCGTCGCAACGAACGACTGGCCGCGCGCGTAGTGCCACACGGCCCGCAGGGACGCGCTGAAGGCTGGCGGCTCTGGCTCCTTCAGCATCTCCTGCCACTTCCCGAACCGCGTCAGCGCGTAGTACGGCGTGACGCGGAAGCCCGCCAGCAGCGGCACGGTCTTGAGCGTCTCGTCGTCGATCTTGGAGGCGAGCTCGCGCGCCGATTTGATGGCGAGCGCGCTCTGCCCGTCAAACGTCGCCGCGAACCACAGGAAGTGGATGTTGTGCGGGTAGTAGGCCATCGGATAGAGGCCCTGCGCCCGGCACTGCGTGATGTAGTCCTCGTCGGCGGCGATCGCCAGTTGATTGCTTTTGATGGCGTCGGCGTAGCGGCCCACGCGCTGATAGATGTGCGCGGGCATGTGGACCATGTGTCCGGCCGCCGGCATCAGCGTCAGCAGCGTGTCGGCGGCGCGCTCGGCCTTCTCCGGCGTACCGGTGCCCTCCATCAGGTGGATGTACATGTGCAGCGCACCCGGATGCTTCGGGTTCCGCGCCATGACGCGCTCGGTCAGCGCCACTACGTCGGCGGTGTACTCGTGCGGAGCACCGTCGCGCTGCCAGTAGCCCCAGGGGCGCAGGTCCATGATGGACTCCACGTAGAGCATCGCCGCGTCGAGGTCGTTGGGATAGCGCTCGTGCAGCTTGCGCATGGCCGCCGCGTAGGCCTCGTCCCGCGGCCGCCGATCCTCGGCCTTGCCGGAGTAGCGCTGGGCCAGCGCGTCGATGTAGGCGCGCTCGCGCACCGAGGCGCGCATCCGCAGCGCCTGCGCCTGCTGCACCAGCTCGAACGCCTGCGGCTCTTCGTTCGGTTCCATCGAGGCGTTGATGTTCGGGCCGAGCACCAGCGCCTGCCCCCAGTAGGCCATCGCCAGGTTCGGATCCAGCCGCGCGGCTTCGCGGAACGCGCGGCGCGCTTCGGCGTGGTTGAACGCGTAGGCCAGGTTGAGCCCCTGGTTCATGAACCGCTGCGCCTGCCGGCTGCGTGGTGCTGACCAGGAACGTGTGCGCGCCCAGGTTCTGGAGCCGCGGCGCCAGCGCGCCCGAGGGCGACGCCTGCAAGGCCGGCCGCGGCGGCTCGGCATAGTGCACGTGCCCGCCTGCGGGCGCGGCGCGGTCTGGCCCGCGCTGAGGCCGGGAACGCACGCGAGCACGGCGAAGCCAGCCGCGGTCGCGGTCACGGTGCGGATTGAGTTCATGACGGCCGTCTCCCTGAACCTCCCGCCGGACACGGCGGCAGGCGACTCCAGCCCAGTGTAACCGGAGGGCAGAGACGGCCCAGGCAAAGACGGCACTTTCGAGCGCCCGAGCTATTGACCCGGAGGCCGCCGGCCGAATCGCTCGACATACAGCCCGTGCTCCACTCCGTCGGCGATGTACCTGCCCACGAGATCACCCCGTTCGTTGATGTTGAAGAAGCAGGTGTCTACCGAGCCCGGGACCAGATATGTGTGTATCGTCCCATCTCGGAGCCGCACGAACGCGCGATTCGCAGGGGCGCCTGCCGGCCGATGATAGCCAGCCAGCTCACCGGAGGCCGACATCCACATGCCTCCAGTTGCGCTCCCCGTATGCAAGGCGCCCGGAACGTCAACCGTCTCGAATCCGTCCTGCGAAAGGATGTAGCCGTGAAACCGTGAATCGGCAGTCTGGTACACGCCGGTGATGTCACCTTGTGGCGTAACTCCCGAGGCCTCGGTTGCGATTGCTCCAGGCGCGTCGATGGTGAGGAAAGACCCGTCGCGGCCCCGGAAGAACCCGTGGACGGTGAGATCGGGGAGCGTGTATCTCCCGACAATCTGGCCGCGTGGACCGATGCCGAATCCACGGGTATCGATCGCTCCTGGCACGTCGATGCTGAGGAACTCGGGCCCGTCCTTGATGAACGCATGGAACACGCCGTCGGCGCTCTGGTAGGCGCCGACCAGCTGTCCTGCCGCATTGATCCCGCGACACTGGGTGAACACCGCCTCTGGATACGCGAACGTCGAGAGATCGCCGTTACTGGGTCGCACGAACCCCAACCGAACGCCATTTACCTGGGTTCCGCCGCACAGGTCTCCCTGAGCGTTCAGCCCGATGACCCGCGTAAAGGTCGCACCGGGAACGTCGACAGTGAAGGCTTCCTGAGCGTGAACCAGCGAGCCCCACGACAGCATCAAGAACAGGAAGGCGAGTGCACGGCGACTAACGGCAAATCCGGGTAACTGGCTCATGGCGATTCTCCTCTGTATGGAGATCGCGCAAACCGGAGCGGAAATACGTCACGGCGGAAGGCCCGGAGCGACTGATTTCGGGGCGGCGCCCTATACTGTTCCTCGACTACAGGAGACCCTCCCTGACCCCGTCACGCGACGTCACGGCGTTGCTCGGCGAGTGGAGTCGCGGCAACCGCAGTGCACTCAATCAGTTGCTGCCGCTCGTCTATGCGGAGCTCCGTCGCATTGCGGCCCGCCAGCTTGGTGGCGAGCGGGCCAACCACTCCCTGCAGGCGACGGCGCTCGTTCATGAGGTGTACCTGCGGCTCGTCGATCAACGGCAGGTCGATTGGCAGAATCGGGCGCACTTCTTTGGTGTCACGGCGCAGGTCATGCGCCGGATCCTGGTCGATCACGCCCGGCGTCGCAGCGCGAGCAAGCGGGGCGGCGGTGTGCAGTGCGTGTCGATTGACGAGGCAGGAGAGGTATCGGCGTCGAACGAGATGCCTATCCTCGCGTTGGATCACGCGCTCGATCGGTTGGCAGAGGCCGACGCTGACCTGGCTAGAATTGTCGAGCTTCGGGCATTTGGCGGACTCACCATAGAGGAGGCGGCGCATGTGCTCAATGTGTCGCCATCGACCGCGACGCGGGACTGGCGCACCGCGAAAGCGTGGCTGCATCGCGAACTCGGCTCCGAGGTCCGTCGGTGACCGACGAGCGTTGGCAGCGCGCCAAGGCGCTCTTTCAAGCCGCAGTAGAGCTGCCGGCCGAAGAGCGCCACGCGTTCGTGGTCAATGCGTCTGGCGACGATGATGAACTGCGTCGCGAAGTCGAGTCGCTTCTGATGTCGGACGCCGCGGGCACTGGCATCCTCGATCGGCTGCCCGTCGCCAGTGAAGCTCTCCTCGCCAATCCTCTCATCGGCCCACCAGCGTCGATGGTGCAAACAACGGAGCCGACGATTCTCGCCTCCGGCCGCCGGTTCGGCGCCTACGAAATCGTGGCGCCCCTTGGCGCCGGCGGGATGGGCGAAGTGTACAAGGCGCGCGACACGCGGCTCGGCCGCACGGTCGCGATCAAGGTCCTGCCGGCGCACGTCGCGCACGATCCTCGATCGCGCGAACGCTTCGAGCACGAAGCGCGCGCCGTCGCTGCGTTGAGCCATCCGCACATCTGCACGCTCCACGACGTCGGGGAGCAGGATGGCATCGACTTCCTGGTGATGGAACTGCTTGAAGGCGAGACGCTGCAGGCGCGACTCGTCAAGGGTCCGTTGCCGATGGCGCACGCGCTCCGGCTCGCGATCCAGATTGCGTCGGCACTCGACAAGGCTCACCGCGCCGGCATCGTGCATCGCGATCTCAAGCCTGGCAATGTCTTCCTCGTCCGCGGCGACGGGGCTTCAGCGCCGCTGACCGCGAAGCTGCTCGACTTCGGGCTGGCCAAGACCGTGACGCCTGCGGGCCTGGCGAGCCCCGGTACTGTGACGCGTCCCGCGGATCTCACGGCGTCCGGCCTGATCGTCGGCACCGTTCAGTACATGGCACCGGAACAGATCGAAGGGAAGGCGGTCGACGGGCGCACGGACATCTTCGCGTTCGGCACTCGTCCTTTTCGAGATGCTCACGGGAAGGAAGGCGTTCGAGGCGAACGGCAATGCAGGGCTGATGGCGGCCATCCTGGAGCGAGAGCCGCCGCCGCTCTCGAGTCTCCAGCCGCTGGCGACGCCCGCGCTCGAGCGCCTGGTCGCAACCTGTCTGGCCAAAGACCCAGACGAGCGCTGGCAGACGGCACGCGATCTCCTGCGCGAGTTGCAGTGGCTCGCCGACTCGGATGCCGCGTTGAAGGCAGAATCGGAGTCCGGCAAGCGCGCGGCGGCGGTCGGCCGGCCGCGGGCGAGGGCCGGGCGCCTGGCATGGCTGATGGCCGCGGGGGCGGTCCTTGTGGCAGCGGGCGCGGCGGTCGTCATATGGTTCGGGCGGGCGACAGGGCCAGCGGCTCCAGCGCCGCTGATGCGCCTGACGTCGGACGCCGGCCTCACCACGGATCCCGCGCTCTCGCCGGACGGGAAGCTGGTGGCCTATGCCTCGGACCGGGCCGGCGCCGACAACCTGGATATCTGGGTGAAGCAGGTCGAGGGCGGTAACCCACTCCGGCTGACCTCCGATCCTGGCGATGAGTATGAACCCTCGTTCTCTCCCGACGGCAACCGGATCGTGTTTCGCTCGGAGCGGGACGGCGGTGGCATCTACACGATCCCGTCGCTCGGCGGAGAAGCGCGTTTGATCGCCAAGGGAGGTCGCGAGCCGCGTTTCTCGCCGGACGGCGCCCGCCTCGCGTTTGTGGCCGGGGCAGGAGGACTGAGCGGCGGCGGACGAGGCGGGCTCTTTGTCGTACCGTCGCTGGGCGGCTACGCCGCAGTCACGGGTCCCGGATGTCGTCGGCGCCGCCCGGCCGGTCTGGTCACCTGACGGCAAGTTCATTCTGTTTGCCACCGGCGTCTATCGGCCCGTCGGTTGGGGGATTGTCGATTCAGAGACCGGCTCCCAGGCTGCGCACATCGTGTTGTCGCTGACCGAGTTCAAGAAGAAGAACGGCCTGGCTGACTTGGTCCCTTACGAGTGGATGCCCGGGAACCGCATCCTGTTCGTGGCGAAATCCGGCGACAGCTCCCACCTGTTCGAGATTGGGATCGTGCCCCCGAGTCTGACCACAGAAGAGTGGCGCCTGGACTCCTCCGCGACGCGGCTCACCTCCGGGACGGCGCAGGACGAACGGCCTTCTCTCGCTCTGAGTGGGCCGGCGACAGGCGCCCGGCGGTTGGCGTTCGCCAGCCTGGTCCGAAGCGAGCACATCTGGAGCCTCGAGCTGGATACCAACAAGCCACGGACGGGCGGCAAGGTCCAGCCACTGACTCAGGGGAGCGGCTTCCAATATCTTTCCATCCATCTCCTGGGACGGGACGAAGCTCGCCTTCATCTCCCACGCCGCCTATAACGACGAAGTCTGGCTGCTTGACGTGAAGACGGGTAAGAAGCTCCTGCTCTCCAACAAGGTATCCGTCAAGTTCAAGCCGTTCGTTCATGCTGACGGCTCACGCGTCTTTTGGGAGGATGTGCCGGACAAAGCGAGTTACATTGTGCCTCCTTCAGGCGGAGCGACAGAAAAGCTGTGCGACGAGTGCGGCTGGCCGTGGGATTGGTCTGCCGACCACACGCGGATTCTGCATTTCGGATTCAAGTCCCCCTCGGTTGTGGCTTCCATGCTGAATCTCGAAACGGGGAAACGGAGTGTGTTTCTGGAAAGTCCCGGCAAGAACATTTACGGCGTCCGTTGGTCGCCAGACAGCCGATGGATCGCCTTGCAGGCTGAGAGTGAACAGACTCGGTCACGGCTGTACGTCGCTCCCTTTACCGACGACCAGGGCCCGAGCGAGACCGCCTGGATCCCGATCACAGACGGCTCGACAAAGGACGAATCACCAGGCTGGTCGCCCGACGGCAACTGGATCTACTCGTTCTCCAACCGGGACGGTTTCGACTGCATCTGGGCCTATCCACTCGATCCTCGAACCAAGAGGCCGAGCGGACAAGCGGTCGCTGTCTTTCACTCGCACGGCTCGCGGCTGTCGCTGCGCAACGCAAACCAGATCTCGCGGACCATGTCCGTCGCCAGGGACAGAATCGTTTTCAATCAAGGCGAGATCACTGGCAACATCTGGATGACGGAAATACCGCAGTAAGCGGCATAATCGTGTCCTTGTCTCCCGCCGCCAGGTAGAAGTCGGCAAAGGCCCCGGTCAGGGTGCCCCTGACTCCTTCCGCCGCCGTGCAACCGGGCTTGAGGTGCGGCCAGTGTTCTTGAGGACTCGAAGGCCGCGTATGCCGTAGAGCTGCCGATCGGCGGTGACCAACGTCAACTCGAAGATCTGAGCGGTGGCGACCAGGAAGCGATCGGCCGGATCGCGATGTTTGCTCACGAGCGCTCGACTCGCAAGAGCGACTTCGACTGTGAGCGGTGCCTCCTCCACCGGGGCCTTGACCAGCGCCTCCCGAATCCACTCGGCCGGCGGGCGGTCCACGCGAACACGTCGTCCGCTCGATGAGCAGATGGGCCTCCCACACACTGAGCGGCGACAGCCATCGACGGTTCCCGTCGCCTGCGAGTGCGTCAGCGACCCGCTGCGACAGGCGCCCCGGCTCGAGGAGGCTCCACAGCCAGATGTGCGTGTCGAGCAGCAGGTTCACTCGAGCGCGTTCCAGGACGACGCGTCTTCCGCAGGGGCAATGAGGTCGTCCTCGATCCGCCCCCGCCCGCGCATCGCTCCCAGCCAGGACGACCCGCGGGACGCGACGCGCGTCGGGACGACATCCGCCAGGGGCTTGCCGAAGCGCGTCACGCGCAGGGGCCGTCCAGTGGCGCGCACTCGGTCGAGCGCAGCCAAACACGTTGCCTTGAACTTCGAAACGGCGATCTCGTCCATCGCAATATCATACCATGGTCAATGACCATGGTCATATTGAACGAGCGGCGAAAGAGGCTAAAATGCCCAGGCGTTCGTGCGAGCCGGTATAATCCGGGTTTCGCCCGCCGACAAAATGGGCACAGGAGCGAGCGCGTCGCCATGAGTGAGAACTTGGAGCAGCTGTTGCAGACGGTCCCCACCCCGGTGGACCTGCTGCGGAATTCCCAGATCGGTCCCTATGCCTTTCCAGTGGTGAAGCACGAGTTCACCAACTGGCGCGACGAGCAGCGCTCGTGGCGCGAAACGTGCGCGCTCTTCGACCAGTCGCATCACATGACGGACCTGTATGTCGAGGGGCCAGACGCGCTGAAGCTGCTGACCCACGTCGGCGTGAACAGCTTCAACACCTTCAAGGTCAACACCGGCAAGCAGATCGTGTGCTGCAACCCCCAGGGCTACGTGATCGGCGACGCGATCCTCTTCTACCTCGGCGAGAACTCGTTCAACATCGTCGGCCGCCCGCCGGTGGCCAACTGGGTGCAGTTCAACCTCGAGACGGGCGGCTACAACGCCACCGCCGCTCGCGACGAGCGGTCGGCGCAGAACCAGGGCCGCCGCAAGGCCTATCGCTTTCAAATCCAGGGTCCCAACGCGCTCAAGGTGATGGAGAAGGTCACCGGGAAGCCGGTCCCCGAGATCAAGTTCTTCCACATGGACGCGTTCACCATCGGCGGCAGGCACGTGCGCGCCTTGCGGCACGGCATGGTGGGCCAGCCGGGCTGGGAGCTGTTTGGCCCGTGGGAAGACGGTGACGCGGTGCGCGACGCGCTGGTCGAGGCCGGCCGTGAGTTCGGGATTCGGCAGGTGGGCGCGCGCACCTATCCGACGTCCACGATCGAATCCGGATGGATCCCCTCGCCCCTGCCGGCCGTTTACACAGGCGACGAGATGAAAGCCTACCGGCAGTGGCTCAAGCCCACGAGCTATGAGGCCATGGCGTCGCTGGGTGGCAGCTTCTACTCGAACGACATCCAGGACTACTACCTCACGCCCTGGGACCTGGGCTATGGGTCGATCGTGAAGTTCGACCACGACTTCGTGGGCCGCGCCGCGCTTGAAAAGATGGCTGCCACCACGCAGCGCAAGAAGGTGACCTTCGTGTGGGACGGCGAGGATCTGGCGCGCGCCGTGGGGGCACTGTTCCAGGGCGGTACCGGCAACATTCCCAAGTACGTCGATTTGCCGCTGGCCAACTACGCGACCCTGCCCTTTGACAAGGTGGTGAAGGACGGCCAGACGGTGGGCCTCTCCACCTACACCGCTTACACCTACAACGAACGCGCCATGCTGTCGCTGGGCTGCATCAGCGAGGAGCTGAGCGAGCCGGGCACACAGGTCACGGTGGTGTGGGGCGAAGAGGGCGGCGGTTCCAGCAAGCCGACCGTCGAGCGGCACTCGCAGGTGTTGGTGCGGGCCACCGTGGCGCCGGCGCCATACGGCAAGGTGGCGCGCGAGGCGTATCGCCCCAAGTAAAGTGACGACACCGGGCGTCCTGGTTTCCATCAACGCGTCGGGCGGTGGCGTCCCGAAGCTGCCGCGGCACCGCGCCGCGGTGACGGCCGGTGGCGTGGAAGGCGATCGCCAGCGCGACCTTCGCTTCCACGGCGGCCCCGACCGCGCGGTGTGCCTCTACTCCTACGAGCAACTGCGCGCGCTTCAGAGCGAGGGACACCAGGTCTCGATCGGGCTGCTGGGTGAGAACCTGACCGTGATGGGGTTTGACTGGCGCCTCTGGACGCCGGGCACCCGCGTGCAGGTGGGCGGCGTCCGGCTGCTCCTCACGGCGTTCGCGGTGCCGTGCAAGAACATGTCCCCGTACTTCGACGCCGGCAAAATCTTCCGCATCTCACAGAAGGTGCATCCAGGATGGAGCCGCGTCTACGCACGCGTGGAGGAGCCCGGCACTGTTCAGATCGGCGATCCGGTGCGCATCGTCGAAGCGGACGAAGACGCCGCGGCGACCTCACACGCCGCGTTGAGCGTGAGACGCAGCGGCACGCTGCGAGTCGCGGCTCCGATGGCACGGGCATTCCCCTTCTTCACGCCGGACGGCGAGCGCCTGTGGGTGCCGGGCTTCGATCCGCAGTATCTCCACCCGCTGTCCGGCGAGCAGGGCGCGGGCGCGATCTTCACCACCGCGCACGGCGGCGAAGACACGCTGTGGATGATCGTGCGCTTCTCGCCGTCCGATGGCGCGGCCACGTACGCACGAGTGACCCCGGGTTCTCGCGGCGGCACCGTGGATGTGGCGCTCGAACCCGTGGACGCGGCCACGACACAGGCGACCATCACCTACGACCTGACCTCGACATCCGAAGCCGGCGACGAAAAGCTGGCCGCATTCACCGACGCCGCCTATGCCGCGATGCTGGCGGACTGGGAGCAAAAGATCGACCAGGTGCTGCGGCACGACTCCTTTGACTGACGGCATCGCGGCGGTAGAATCCGCGCATGACGAGGCTTGCAGTCGTATGGCTCCTGGTTGCGGCCGGCGTGCCGGCCTACGCGCAGTGGCTGAAGTATCCGACGCCCAACGTGCCGCGTACCGCCGATGGCCGTCCGAATCTCGAGGCTCCGGCGCCGCGCATGGCCGATGGCCGTCCCGACTTTTCGGGCATCTGGCGATTGGAGTCGCCCTGTGCGTCGGGAGTCTGCGGCGGCGAATATGTGGGCGGCCGTGAATTCGGGAACCTGGGCGTCAGCCTGAAGGAGGGGCTGCCCTACCAGCCGTGGGCGCGCAAGCTGGTGGCGGAGCGCAGGGAGCAGTTGGGGCGCGATGACCCGGTCGGCTTCTGCAAGCCCGGCGGCGCCGTTCGCATCCTCACGTTCCCGCCGTTCAGGAAGTTCCTGCAGCCGCCGGGCCTGTTCGTGATCCTGTCGGAGCGCGACGTGACCTACCGCCAGATCTTTCTCGATGGCCGTCCGTTGCCGGAGGATCCGACGCCCACGCCCAACGGCTACTCGGTCGGGCGATGGGACGGCGACACGCTCGTGGTGCAGACCGTCGGTTTGCGAGACGGCACCTGGCTGGACCGCATGGGCAGCCCGATGACCGATGCCGCGAAGATGACCGAGCGCTTCCGGCGCGTGGACTACGGACGCGTGGACGTGGAGCTGACGATCGACGATCCCAAGGCCTATACGCAGCCGTGGACCGTGACCCTGCGGCAGCGCATCGTGCTCGACACGGAGCTGCTGGACTACCACTGCATGGACAACGAGAAGGACGCCGCGCACATGGTGGGCAAGTAGTTACAGCTTCCGGCTTCCGGCTCCGGCTCCCGGCTCCCGGCTTCCGAAGACCACCCGATCGGGCGATGCGCCAGCCCGCGCGGGGCCGTACAAGAGAAGCATGGCCCCGGGAGGCAGTTCCCAGGCGACTTCTCACGACACGGCACTGCTCGACGCGTATTCCAGCGCCGTCACCCAGGCAATAGAAACGGTTGGACCGTCCGTGGTGCGGGTCGAACGCGGACCGCACGCGGGCTCGGGCGTCATCTTCGCGCCCGACGGCTTCGTGCTGACCAACAGCCACGTGGTCCAGGGGTCCGACCGCTGCGCCGTGCGGATGCCCGACGGCACGCGCCTGCGGGCGGACGTCGTCGGCGACGATCCCCATACTGATCTCGCCGTGCTGCGGGTCTCCGAATCCTCGCTACCGTGGGTGCCGATAGGCGACTCCCGAACGCTCAAGGTCGGACAGATCGCGATTGCCATCGGCAACCCCTTCGGCTTCGACCACTCCGCAACCGCTGGCATCATCAGCGGGCTGGGCCGATCCTTGCGCGCGCGATCCGGCCGGCTGATGGACGACATCATCCAGACCGACGCCGCGCTGAACCCGGGCAACTCCGGAGGGCCGCTGGTCACCTCGCGTGCCGAGGTCATCGGCATCAACACCGCCGTGGTGCTGCCAGCCCAGGGCCTCTGTTTCGCGGTGGCCGCCAACACGGCGCGGTTCGTGGCGTCGCGCCTCATCGCCGACGGCCGCGTGCGGCGCAGCTATATCGGCGTGGGTGGACAGGACGCTGCCGTCCCACGGCCGCTCGCCCGCGAATTGGGCCTGGCCGTGCAGTCAGGCGTGCGAGTCGTGACGGTGGAGCCATCGAGCCCGGCCGCAACCGCGGGGCTGAAGCAGGGGGACCTCATCGTCGGGTTGGGCGAGGCGGCGATCACGGGCGTGGACGCGCTGCATCGGCACCTGACCGCGGACCTGATTCGCGTGCCCACACGCAGTGACGATCCTTCGCGCCGGGTCACGCCGCGGCTGACCGTCGTTCCCGGCGAGTCCCGGTAACCGTGAAGGGCCTCCGGCTTGCCTGGCGCCCGGTCGCTAAAGCGAGATGAGCCCGCGCTGCACCGCGAGGCGGACTGTCTCGACACGGTTGCGCGTGCCCAGCTTCCCCATCACCGACGCCACGTGGAACTTGACGGTTTGATCGCTGATGCCGAGCCGCTCGGCGATGCCGCGGTTGGACAGCCCCTCGGCTACGAGCGCCAGCACCTGCGTTTCGCGCGGCGTCAGATGCTCCACCAGGCCGTCCGCGATCGGCGGCTCGTCCGGAGCACCCGGTCTCGCGGGGATGGCCGGGGCAGCCATCACGGCATCGGCTGCGATCCCTGACGCGCGCGCGTCATCGGCCGTCTCGTACTCTGCCACCACCTCGACTCCTGGCGGCAGCCGCAGCCGGAGGCGCCGGCGTTCCGCGGGCGGACCCACGAGGACGACGCGCATGCAGTGTCTAGTGTGATGGACGTTCGCGGACGGTCACGGGCACGTCGGTCGGCACGCCGCCGCGCAGCACGGTGAGAGTGGACGGATTGCCGGGCGGGACGCGGGCCAGAAGATCCAGCACGTCCTCGGGCGCGTGCACCGGATGTCCACCGAGCGCCACCACGATGTCCCCCACCATCAGCCGAGCCTCCGCTGCCGGACTGTCCTGCGCGACGCCCAGGATCAACGCGCCGGCACCGTGGCCATCAGCGGTCTTCTGGTGATCGGGTAGCTGCACGGCCTGCGTGAAGACACCCAGGTATCCCCGGCTGCCGCGTCCGTGCTCCAGCACGTGCGCGGCGGCCTTCCAGGCGATCGGCGCCGGAATCACGACGCCGAGGCCGCGGATCGCGGCGGCCGTCGTGACCCCGATCACGCCCCCGCCGGTGTCGAGAAGCGCCCCGCCCGAGAACCCGTCGTGCATGGGCGCGGACACGCGAATCACTTCGTCGATGGCGTGTCGCCGGCTCGTGCGAAGCGGGCCGCCAATCACGGCCACCAGTCCAAGGCTGGCGGTGGTCGCGTTGCTCCACGATCGCGCGAGCGCAACAGCCAGCTGCCCGACCCGCGGAGCGGCCGTCGAGACGCTCGCGACCGGCGCGCCGAGGCCGGGTACGCGCAGCAGCGCAAGCGTCGTCGCGACGTCCCAGCCGGCGAACTCCGCGTCGAGCACCTGGCCGTCGTGCCGTTTCACGCGCAGGCCGTCTTCGCGACCGAGCGCGCGCATCGTGGTCAGCACCACCTCCTCGGCGTAGACGAGCCCGGTGCCGGGGCGGCGGCGGCCCTGGACCTGCACGATCGACGGGGCGGCCGTGCTCACTACGTCGGCCAGTTCATTGGAGAGTTGCGTCAGCATGGGAGGCATGATGGCAGGCGCCGACGGCGCCTCGCATCACCCGCTTGGGGAGGTCTGTATCGCGGCCGACCGGAACAGGTCGTCCGCCGCGCTCAGCACGGTCCAGCGCAGGCGCGTGGGGTAAGTCTTGTTTCGTGCCAGGAACGCGCGGACGATCGCCGCCACCTCGGGCGACTGGTGGCCCCACAAGGACGAGTCGGTCCAGCGCGTCGGGAAGAAGATGTCGCCCGTCTGCTGGATCTCCCGCAGCATTTCCAGCGCGCGCGGCACGAACCTGACCGCGTGCGCGGATCGCAGCGGGTGGTTGAGGTACTGCAGCGATTCAAGCACCCACGCCTCGCGGCGGCGGTTCTCGAGGGCGCTGAAGCGGTCGAAGGCGCGCTCGCGTTCGCCGGGGTCAGCGGAGAGAGCCGGCATCACGAACGCAAACCGCGCCTTGCGATCGGGATTCTCGGTCCGCTCGAGTTGCGCGGCCAGGATCTTCTCCCAGCCGGGCACCTCGCGGACGGCCAGCTCGAACGCCATCGCGATTTCGTCCTGCTCGGCGAGCGTCAGGCCCGGCACCTGTTCCTGGCGGCGCCACACCCGCTCGAGCCACGCGGTTCCTTCCGCGGAGGCCACGACGTCGCGGAACGCGTTGAACCACGCCGCCTTCTGGCTTTGCGTGGATGCGCGCTCGAGGCCGGCGCGCAGTGCCGCCTCGAAGGCGGGAATACGCGCGGCTCGCTGCGGCGGCGTCAGGTAGCGCCAATAGGCCCGCACGGCGTAACTCAGCACTCGCTGCGCGTTCTGCTCGTCGGTCTCACGCGCCAGCGCGCGCACGGCCGCAGTGAAGAGCGCATCGGGAGCCACGCGGCGTTCGACCATGTTGTCCCAGAGCGTGACCCATGCACTGCCGCGCGTCAGCGGATCGGCCACGTCTTCGATGTGTTCGACCAGGTACTGGCGGCTGCGGTCGTCGAGCTGAAAGTAGCCGTAGCCGAGCCCCGCGCCGTTTGGCAGGATGTACAGCGGCGCGTCGAGGCCGGCGGCTTCCTTGATCGTCGTGCGCCGGCTCGCCACGTCGACGGTGAGATCCTTCGCGGACCCTGCGTAGCCCAGCGTGACACGCAGCCGCTGCGGCCACACGATGCCGCGCTCCAGCGGATCCCGCTGGGTCAGCGTCAGGTCCGACACGCGGCCCGATGCGTCGAGACGAACCGCCGTCACGAACTCGGGGCGCCCGCGCTCGTCCACCCAGGCGCGGCTCCACGATGCCAGGTCGCGCGGCGTGCTCGCATCGAGAATCCGGACCAGCTCGGGCCACGTCGCGTTGCCATACGCGAAGCGCCGCAGGTACTCCCGCATGCCTTCGCGGAAGGCGGTCTCGCCCACCATCAGCTCCAGCTGCCGCATCACCACCGGCGCCTTGTCGTAGATGATGGGGCCATACATCTGGCCCGCGTCGTTCAGGTTGCCCAGCGTCTGGCGAACGGCGTTCGTGCCGGCCGTGCGATCCACCTGATACGCGGACGGATAGTGATCCAGCAGGAACCGCAGCTCGTGGTTCACCTGCGGAAACGACGGGTTCACGATCTTCGCCGCCATGAAGTTGGCGAAGACTTCCTTGGTCCACACGTCGTTGAACCACCGCATCGTGACCAGATCGCCGAACCACATGTGCGCCGACTCGTGGGCGATCACGCTGGCGCGCCCGAGCAACTGGTTCTGCGTGGCGGAGGCGTCGAGCATCAGGCCCGCCGCGTTGTACAGAATCGCGCCTGCATGCTCCATCCCGCCGAACTGAAACGACGGGATCAGCACGAAGTCGAACTTGCCGAACGGATACGGAATGCCGGTGTAGTCCTCCAGCCAGGCCATCGCGGTGGCGTGGAGATCGAAGATCGGCTCCTTGTTGCGCGCGACCTTCGCGGCGTCGGTTTCGCGGTGCAGCATCCGCATCTCCCGGCCGTTGCGCGTGGCCGTCTCCACGGAAAAGCGCCCGGCGGCAAACGCGAAGAGATAGGTGGGCAGCGGCTTCGTCTCGGCAAAGCGGCGCGTGACCGTTCCAGGCTCTTCGGCGCGCGGCTCCGCAGCCTCCGCCGCGTTGGCCGCCACCTGCCACGACGCGGGCAGTGTCAGCGTCAACGTGTAGCGCGCCTTCAGGTCGGGCTGATCGAAGCAGGGAAACGCCAGCTGCGCGCGCGACGGCACGAAGAGGGTGTACAGGAAGTCCTCGCCTCGATTGAGGGCTTCGTCGCCCGCCACGAACTCGACCGCAATCGCGTTCTCGCCGGCTCTGGTGACGTCCGCCGCCACGACGATGTGGCCGTTGCGCGCAGTGAACGGCACTTCGCGGTCGCCACTGCGCACCGCTCGCACGCGTTCGGCAGCCTGGGCGAAATCGAGCACGACATCGGTGGGCGCCCGCAGCGTAAACCGCACGGTGACCCGGCCCTCCACGGGCCGCACGCGGTCACCGGGAATGCGCAGTACGACGTCATAGCGCACGTCGCGAATGGCTGAGGCCCTGGCGCGGGCCAGGGCCTCCGACACCCCGCGTTCAGGGTCCGAAGGCACGGCAGCCAGCGCGGCCGCCACGACAAAGCTCAACATGTCGTCAGGATACTGCCCGCCGGTCTCTTTTGGCCCCGCTTTACGGGGCGTCGGCCTCGGCTACAATCTCCTGCACGGTGCGAAGTCTGGTAACGATCGCCGGGACCGCCGTGCTGACGCTGCTTTCCCTCCAGGGTTCATCCGCGCAGCAGAGGGGGTCGGTGCAGGGACGCGTGGTCATCGACACGCCCTCTACAGCCAAACGGCCTACGTCCGCGTATCCCAATCGAACCGTCACGGCCGTCACGCTTGCGCCCCCGTCGGAAGTGCGCAACGTGGTGATCTTCCTGAAGGACGCGCCGGCGCACGACGTGACGCCGACGCGCGTGGGCATTCGCCAGCGCAACGAGACCTTCACGCCGCGCGTCGTGGCGGTGCCGGTCGGGTCCGAGGTGGATTTTCCGAACGACGACCCGTACTACCACAACGTCTTCTCGCTCTCCCGCTCCAGGGCGTTCAACCTTGGACGCTACCCCAAGGGGCAGACGCGCGTCGTGCGGTTCGGCAAGCCCGGCATCGTGAAGGTGTTCTGCGACATCCACTCGCACATGTCGGCGACCGTGGTCGTGTTCAACCATCCGTGGTACGCGGTCCCCGACGACGAGGGGCGGTTCGAGATCGAGAGCCTTCCGCCGGGCAACCGGCAGCTCGTCGCCTGGCACGAGCGGTTGGGTAACACCACGCTTCCGGTGCGCGTCGAGGCCGGCCGGGCCGCATCGGTGGAGTTCACCCTTCCCGTTCCCGCCCCGTGAGACGCCCGCCCCGGCTGGTCACGCGCACACTCGGCGTCACGTTCATCACCGTCGCGGTGATCCTCTCGGTGGTCTTCACGGTGCTTCTGGTGGACGCGCGCGATCGCGTCCGCGCTTCGGAACTCGAGAAGCTCCAGGTGGGCGAGCGCGCGTATTCGCGCTTCGAGGCCCAGCGGCAGCGGGAGCAGGCCGCGGCGCTGGCGGCCTTCGCCGAAAGCTCCACGCTGAAGGCCGCGTTGGACACCTACAACACCGAAGGCGACCTGAAGGTCCCGCGAAGCAGCCGTGACGAGGGCGCCGCCACCGTGACCCGAGAAGTGGAGCGGCTCGCGACGTTGACGTCTACCGACATCGTCGCGACGCTGGATCCGGGCGGCCGCGTGTTCGCGAGCGGCGGTCCGGCTGCCGCGTTGCTGCCGCCAGGCGAAGTGCTGACATCGCTGGTGGGGCCGATGGCGGTCAGCGGCGTGGCGGTGCTGCACAGCGGAACGTTCCGGTATGCGGCCACGCCGTTGCGCTTCGGCGAGCGCGTGGTCGGGACGCTGCTGGTGGGCACGATCCTCGGCACCGAGTACGCGCGCGAGCTGGCGCGGCTGTCGGACGCGGGCATCATCATCACCGTGAACGATGCAGTGGTGGCCGGCACGATCAGCGACGCGTTGACGCGAGCCGTTGTGGCATCGATCGGCAACCTGCGCAGCACCATGACGCTGAACGGCGAGGAGTACGTCATCCGGCCGCTGCTCTCGGCCGGGGCCGCGCGGATCTACATGCTGGCCTCGATCGATGCGGCCGCCCGGGCGGCGACGCGCAGCGCGCTCGTGGCGCTGGGTACGATCGCGTTATGGGCGTTCGTGCTCGCGGGATTCGCCAGCCTGTGGCTGGCGCGGACGCTGACCGACCCCATCAACCGCGTGTCGCGCACCATCGCGACGATGACGGGGGCGCGCGATTTCAGCCGCACGCTCGAGCCCACCGGAACCAGCCGCGAGCTGGACGTCCTGGCCGCCAGCTTCAACGAGCTGATGGGTGGTCTGACCGCCGCCGAGACGGAGACCCGCGCCGCCTATCTGGGCACCATCCGCGCGCTGGCCGCGGCGCTCGACGCACGCGACCCCTACACGGCAGGCCACTCGGAGCGCGTCAGCCAGACGTCGGTCATCATCGCCCGGCAGATGCGGCTGCCCGAGTCCGAGGTCGCCGTCATCCGGCTGGGCGCGCTGCTCCACGACATCGGCAAGATCGGGCTGGCCGACGAGATCCTGCAGAAGCCGGATCCCCTGACACCCGAGGAATTCGAGCAAATCAAGCGCCATCCGGCGCTGGGCGCTCGAATTCTGCGCCAGGTGTCATTCCTGGAACCGCATCTGCCGATAGTCGAATTGCACCATGAGCGACCCGACGGCCACGGCTACCCCTTCGGGCTCCGCGGCGACGAGATTCCGCTGGCCGCCCGCATCGTGCACGTGGCCGACGCCTACGACGCCATGACCAGCGCCCGCGCCTACCGCCCCGCACGCCCGCTGGGAGCCGCCGTCGCGGAGCTGCGTCTCTATTCCGGCACGCAGTTCGACCCCGACTGCGTGCGGGCGTTCACCGAGGCCATCAAGGCCGCACCCTACCTGGTGGAAGAGCGGCAGACCCAGGCGGGTGCCGTCATCGCTTGAAGAGTCTCCGCGTGCACGTCCCACGTCTTTTCTCCTTGGCGGTCCTCGTCGCGGCGTTCCTGACACCGGTTTCCACGGCCGCCCAGGGGCAGATGCCATCCTGGTTCAGCGTGGACACCACGGCCGCGATCGATCGCCAACTCGACGCCGCCGACGCCAGGACGGGAGTGCTGCTCGACTCGTTCCTGTCGGCGAGACTCGGTCCGGGCCTGGAGATCTACACGCGCCCGTTCGTGCAACGGCTCGGGACCGGTGAATGGAACCGGCAGGTGTGGCTTGCGGCCGTGCGCTACGAGCGCAAGGCCGTGGTGGGCCTGCGCATCGAGGGCGGCCTGATTCCCGCGCCGATCGGACTCGCCAACCTGACGCTGCGACCGCAGCTCAACCCCACCATCTCGCAGCCCTCATCACTCTTTCAGGGGCTGCCCCCGCCCGAGCCGTTCAGCCCACGGATCACGCTGCTCGGCGGCATCTATCCCTTTGGGGTCAGCGCCACACTGTCGGGCGCCAAATGGGATGTCCGCGCGGCGGTGATCGACGTGTCGCCGCTGCGGGCGCGTCGCATCTTCGGCGACGTCAACCCGCCGCGTTTCGCGAACGTCGTGGTGGGCGGCGGCGTGACACCGATCATCGGCCTGCGGTTCGGCGCGTCGGTGACGCGCGGCGGCTGGAAGCGAGGCGGCGAGCGCCCGCTGTCGGATGGAACGCTCGATGCCACGGTCGTGACGGTGGAAACGGAGTTCGCGTTTCGCTACACCAAGCTCGCGGGCGAGTACACGCGCGACATCTTGACCACGACGACCGGCGAGGCCGTGACCCAGGGCTGGTACATCCAGGGACAGCAGACGCTGACGCCACGATGGTTTGCGGCGGCACGCTTCGAGCGCATCGACGCCCCGGAGAACGACCCGCTGCTGCTGCCGGTGCCGAGCGCGTTTCTCGGCGTGGAGGAGACGCTGGGCTACCGCCTCACGCCTGACCTCACGTTCCGCCTGAGCCACCGCGCACGCCGCCTGTTCGGACAGACCGACATCGTGAACCAGGCGCTGGGGTCAATCGTGTGGGCTCGGCGGTGGTTCTGAGCCCACACGGGCTCAGGCTAAAGGCTAAAGGCTAAAGGAAGAGGGCTACCTCTTCTCCTTGAAGACCAGCTCGATGTTCAGGCGAGCTCGTTCGCGCCCTGTCCCCAGGAACTCCAGTCCCGGAATCGGCTTGTCGGTCACGTAGTCGGCGAAGCGCGTGGAACGCAGCTCCGTGACGGCCTGGTCCACGGTTCGTCCGGCGGCTCGGGCCGCGCGGGCCGTGGTCAGAAGCTGCCGGTTGAATTGGGTGAACTCGACGAGGCTCGCCCAGGTGGTCACGGCCATGTGCCCCGGGATCACGGAGTCCACATCACGCACGGTCTTGAGCAGCGTCTCGAGCGTGTCGGGCAGCGCCACCGGCGAGCCGCCGTTGGCATCGTCCACGAACGGCGCGGCCTTCCAGGGATACACGTCGCCCGCGTGCAGCGTGCGCACGCCGGGGAACACCACGAAGGTATCGCCGCCAGTGTGAGCTGCCCCGAAGTGGTACAGCTCCACGCGGTCGGCGCCCTGGCCGATGGTCAGGCGATCCTTGAACGTGCGGTCGGGCATCGCCTGCGGGATGTCCTTCACGGCTGGATCCTTCGCCATCGAGGCGCGCGCGTTCTCGTGGGTCACGACCTCCACGGTCGCAGGAAAGGCTTCGTTACTGCCCACGTGATCGAAGTGGCTGTGCGTGTTGATGATGGTGGTCACGGGCATGTCCGTGACCGACGCCACGCGGTCCAGGATCGCCTGCCCGTTGCCCCCCAGCTTCGTGTCCACCAGCACCACGCCGCGGCGCGTCACGAAGACGGCGGTGTTGCCGCCCTGCCCGGGGATCATGAACAGGTTGTTGCGGACCTTCTGGATGGGTCCAATCGGTTCGAACTGCGGCGGCTGCTGCGCGACGAGCGCGCCGGCCACCGCCAAAACCACCACGACCGCCGCAAGCATGACGCGCATCAAATAATGCCCTCCGGAAAGAAGACTCGCTCCACGAACCAGTAGGCGCCGGCCGCGATCACGACGACGGACCCCGCGATGGCCACACGCGTTCCCATCTGCGCGCTGCGCTTCCGCACCGCCGCCAGCAACGACGCCACCAGCAGCACGATCGCAACCTGCCCGATCTCCACGCCGAAGTTGAACGAGAAGAGCGACCAGCCCAGCGCCTCACGCGGGCAGCCCGAACTCGCGCAGCACGTTGGCGAAACCGAAGCCGTGCACCAGCCCGAAGACCAGCGCCACCCAGGCGCGCAGATCGCGTCCCTCGCCGCGAACCAGATTGTCGGCGCCCACGAAGACGATGCTGAGCGCGATGGCGGGTTCGATGATCGTCGCGGGTGGCGTCAGCACGTTGAGCGCCGCCAGCGACAGCGTGATGCTGTGGCCGATGGTGAAGGCGGTGACGATGCGCAGCAGCGTCATCCACGTGCCGCCCAGCAGCAGCAGCCCCACGAGGAACAAGATGTGGTCGGGCCCGATCATGATGTGGTGGATGCCCGACGGGATGAAGGTGCCCATCACCGCCAGTGCGCCCTGCGTCGTGCCGGCGTAATACACGTACTCGCTGGTGCCCGAGTTGAAGATCAGCTGCTGCCGCAGGCTGCCCTCTTCGTAGATGTTGATGAAGGTCTGGTGCAGGGGGTCGTAGGGAAAGAGGTTCGTGTCGATGACCAGCGATCCCGACGGCTCGGCCTGGATGCGGTACTTCAGTCGGAGCGCCATGTCCTCGCGCAGCACCTCGAGGCTGGTCCACTGGATCGTCAGACGCCGGTCGGTGCGCAGCATCAGGCGGGGCGTGAGGAGATCCGCGATCTTCTGGCGATTCGCCTCGGCCACCGCGCCCTCCATCAGGCGCTCGAACGGCGTGATCCCCAGGTCGTGCGCGGCGTCGATCACGTGGATGACGAGGGTCCCCTCTATGCCGCCGTCCTTGAACACGACGTCCAGGTAGCTGAACGGCGCGGGGTGGGCCCACGCGGGGGCCACGGCGAGCAACGTGTGACAGAGGACGAGCGCGGACAGGGCGCGGACAAACCGTCGCATGAAAGGCCGAATTCTACCGCGACGGTCCCTTGCGCGCTCGCCCTCTGGTCTTCAGGCGTTCGGGTCTTCCTCCCCATCCGCCGGGCAGCAGCGGTACTCCTGCTCCTTGTCGAGCAGCTCGATGCGCCGCTTCAGCAGCTCGTTCTCGAGATGCTTGCGCTCCAGATCGGAGATCGATTTCCCTGGCCAGCTCGGGCTCGCACACCATGCACTGGTCCAGGCAACCGCGAACGAGCACGCCCGGCGTGGGCAGCGCCACCTCACGGGTCCAGCCGAAGCGCTTGCGTGCTTCCTCGGTGACCTCGCCGTTTTTGTCGATGAGCTTTTCCTCGATCAGCTCCTTGTCCACTTCGGCCAGCGCCGCGTTCCGGATGCCCGCCGACAGCGGACTCGCAGCCTGGGCCGCGAACGCAATCGCACGGATGGGGCTGCCAGCCGTGAACTGGCCGACATTGGTCGACTCGAGCGCGGCCGCTCGTGCGCGCCGCTCCACCTCCAGCCGGTCGGCCTGGGTGGCCAGGACGGCGTTAGGGATCGCGGTCACACCGCCGGTTCGCAGGCGCGGGTTCAGGCCCACGTGCGTCGGTGCGCCCTGGTCCACCACCTGCCGCTCGACGGACACCAGCGCGAAGCTGATCTCCTGGCACTTGTCGATGCGATGGAAGAGGAAGGTGATCGCGCGGCACTTGTTGGGGTTCTTGAAGACGCGCGACGCCGACTCGAAGTGGTCGTCCGATGTACCCTCCGCGTGCTCGCGCCGGGAGACTTCACCGACCGACGTCGAGCTGGCGGCCCGGACACCGACTTCGACGTGACGGCTCGAGCTCTCGGCATGTCGCGACAGCGACCGCGCCAGCGTGGATGTGGAGGACGCGTCGAAGGAGCTGCCGCTCACGCCACCGCCGATCTCCACGATGCCCAGGTCGATGCCCGCGCTGCCGCCGCCGCTGACCGACGACTCGCTGTAGCTCGAGGTTCGGTTCTCGTTCTCCACGATGTTCAGGTCGCTCATCGCGTGAGCCATCCCCGCGGTGTAGAACGACTCTTCGGAGCTGTTGTGGTGGCGGTACGAGAGCTGGCTGGATGCGTCGAATGTGAAACGCGAATGCCGGTCGCTCGTGAAGAGCCGCACCTGTTCGCCGGGCAGGAGCGTCGTCGTGTACAGCGAGATCGCCGAGCGTCAGGGGACCCGTGCAGCGCTTGAATCTGAAGTGCAGCGTGACCATCACGGTGACGGTCTGCGGCTGGTCCTGCACGCGAATCGTGCGCCGGAACGGCACGCGGTAGCGGATGTCCAATTCGTCACATGTCTGACACGGTTCCAATCTGGGACAGCACTCGAGCGCGGCCAGCGAGCCTGGCACGTCCGGGTGCGCGGGGTGCGCGGGATCTCCCGCGGGTGGTGGGTCGTGATGCGTGGGGTGGGCCATGGCGTCTCTCCGTGCGGACGCGTGGGGGCGTAACGGTCCGTCTTCACTGAGAGGAACGCCTGCGCGTTGAAGAGCGAACGCGGATTTCGACGTATCGCTCAGCTCACGCCGTGCCGGAGTGGATCGGAGTCGTGCAGGTGCCAGTTGTGCTCGCCGATCACCCACGTCTCGGCGGCGAGCTCGAGATCCACGGCCGGAAAGTCCCCCACCGTCGTACGCCGAAGGAGCGTGCCGTGGACCACCAGGCCGGCGATCCCTTCGTGGACGAACGGCTGCCCCTCGGCCACGATGCCCATCGCGTCGAGCACAGCCATGACGGCTGCCGAGCCCGAAAGCGACGAGCGGTCCACCACGCCGTGGCGTGTGACGACCACACCTCGCAGATGGGCGCCGTCGGTGGACGCGGGGCCCGTTAATACGACGCCGGCGAGCGGCTGCGAGCTTCCGAGCAGCGGATGCGCCAGCGTGACGCGCTTGTCGATCTCGGCGTGCAGCTCCAGCCCCACGCGCCTGAGGTCCGCGACGTGGGCGCGGTCGAACGGCACGCCCGCGGCCTCGCTGTCCACGATCGCGTAGAAGTCGCCGCCGAACGCGATGTCCACGGGCACCCGCCTTGACCCGCGCTGAACCGCGGTGCCCGCCGTGTGGACGAACGCGGGACCGGCGTTCACGGCCACGGTCGTCACCGGCCCGGCCTGCCGGACGCGCGCGTGTACCAGGCCGATCGCGGTTTCGAAAGTCAGCAGCCGTTCGGCCCCGTCGGCGCCGGAGGTCACGATCAGGCCGCGAGACGTGCACACCGCCGCCGCGGCCACGACGGCACATGCGGCGTAGCGAGGGTAGCCGCCGCCCTCCATGAAGAGCAGGCCCGCGTGCGCATCCGGCGCGGACGTCTCGGTCAGGGCCACGGCGGTCACATCGGCGTGACCCCGCGGCTCCAGGACGAGTGCGCAACGCAGGGCGTCCGCATGGCGCTTGAACCAGGCCGCCTTCTCGACCGGGGTGTCGCCGAGCGCGCGCGGCACGCCATCGACGACGAAGCGGACAATCTGCCCGCCGACATGCGAGTCGATCGTGGAGATGGTCCTCAGGCCGCCGCACTCTATCTCATTCCTGCCCCCCTTCCGCGAAGCCAAGGAGGGCCGCCCTCCGAAGCGCGAAGCGCGAAGGAGGGTGACCTCGGGGGTGGACATCGACGGCGGAGAAACTGCCAGTCTGCCGAAGCGAAAGGGACGTGAAGGAGTGGCGCGAGGTTTGCACAATTCCAGGGTGCCAGCCGCCCTTCGGGGGATCTCATGCAAGCCCGTTCTGTTGGCCCACTCGTTGGCGCCGTTCTTTCCGTCACCCTCCTTGCCCCAGCCTGTGCGTCCGCTCAGGGATGGCCTGGCCGAAACGGCCCTGGTTGGGCCGGCAGCCAGTCCAGCCGCGCCGGCGCCTCTGCGACTTTCGAGCGCGGCTACCGTGAGGGCCGGCGCGAGGGCGAGCAGGACGCCCGTCAGAGCCGGTCATACAACCTGCGGCGCCACGGGGCGTACAACGATGGCGACCGCGGCTACAACAACAATCAGGGGGACCGCGGCCGCTACCGCGACGAGTTCCGCCGCGGCTTCGAAACGGGCTACCGCGAAGGGTTCGAGCGGGTGCGCGGCGCGGGCTGGAGCGAACGGGGCGGCGACCGTCGCGGCGGCTACGACGAGCCCGCCCACGCGCGCGGCTACGCCGAAGGCTTCGAGAAGGGCCGCGAGGATTGGGAAGACCGCGATCGCTACGACCCTGTCCGCCACAGCGATTACCGCGACGGCGACCGAGGCTACAAGGACGACTACGGCTCGCGGGATCGCTACAAGCAGAACTATCGCGAGGGCTTTCGCGAAGGCTACGAGGACGGTTATCGCGGCGGGAACAGAGGCGTCCGGCGCTAGGACGGCAAGAGTTCAGCTCGACCACGGCCCTTTACTACCGGTCGGACCTTCTACTAGGATCAGAAGGTTCGACCACCCCACGCCGGTATCGTCTAGGGGTCAGGACACGTGGTTCTCAGCCACGGGACCGGGGTTCGAATCCCCGTACCGGTACCAAACACTTCCACCACAGGCAGCGTCGTGCTGCTAGTGCACCCGACCTTGGCGTAATTCCGCTTCGGCGGCATCGATGAATGCGCGGTAGCCCTCGGGGTCGATGAACGGGTCCACGGGGTTCTTCGCAGTGGTGCTCGCGACGAACTTGCGGTACCTGCCCCACCATCGTGCATGACACGTCACCCAGATATCGGCCGGGAGGCCGCGGAGCACGCGGATGCTGCGCTCGCGGTCTGCCCCTTGTTCTGGATACCTTGAGGTTGCCAGCACTCCGAGGTCACACGCGCTCACGACGTTCAGGATGCGGTCACCGTCGCGGACGGGAAACGACCACGAGGTGCATCCGCGCGTGTGGCCGCCGGTGACGTGCGCGGTGAGCGCGATCGGTCCCACACGGATCGTGTCGCCATCCTTGAACCGGTGGTCGACGCGCGGAGGCGGGTAGCCGAGGACGCCGATCCAGATGAGGGCCCTCAATGGCAGGAAGGCGTCGGGGTCGTCGCCGCCGGAGGCAAGGGAGTCGGCGCTCGCGTCGCTGGCCCACAACTGGGCACCCGACGCCTGCTGGAGCACCGCCAGCCCGCCCCCGTGGTCGGGGTGCGGCTCCGAGTTCAGGAGCACTTTGACGTCCTTGATGTCGAAGCCGAGCTTCGCGATGCTCGCCATGATCAACCGCGCGGTGGTGGGATAACCGCCGTCGAGCACGACGTGACCCTCGGGCCCGGTAATGAGGAAAGCCGCGACGTCGGTCGCCCCAACGTAGTAAAAGTTGCCAGCTATGCGGAACGGTTCGGCGGGCCCCTGTCCGCCAACCTTTGTCGCGTTCAGCCGCCTGCCGACGAGTACAGCACAACAACGCTCAGGACTGCCAGCAGGATTGCCAGCCGACGACGCTTGGTGAAGTTCACTTCCGCCCGGTTTGCTGATACTCCGGCGCAAGCTCCTTGCAGGCCTCGACCCTGAACGGCGCATCCGCCGGCAGGACACTATCGGAATCCACGTACTTGTCCGCGAAGTAGACGGGATCTTCGGCGACGATGCCGCGGGTCAGCTCGAGCGTCGTGGGATTCAGCGTGAAGCGCTCGACGACGTGCAGTTTGTTGCTGTGAGGGAGGTTGCCTGCGAGGCTGCCGGGCTCGAAGCCGACAGTGTCGACGACGAGCGTATCGCCGTCCCAGCGGCCGATCGAATGACCGCCGCGGCTCGGCGCGACTTTGGCCGGGTGCGCGGTCATGTTCATATGCACGGTCCGCGTCAGGCCGGGCGAGGCGCCGTACTCCATCTTGATGGCGCTCGCGCTCTGCGTGATGCGGTTGATCGTGCCGTCGAACACCCAGTCGAACAGGATGCTCGTGATCTGGCAGGAGAGCCGCGGGTTCTCCGACGTCGGCCGCTTGCGCAGCGCCTCTGCTGCCGCTTGTCCCGCTGCGGTCAACGTCACGGGCGGCGGGAACCAGCCGGCGGGTCCGTCCGGCATCGGCACTTTGCCGGCCCTGATCGCGGCGGCCTGGCTGATCGGCACGAGCCCGGCGCGCCCGCCGGGCGGCGTTGCCAGGACCTGTTGCTCCTGCGCCCAGTCGCCGGCGAGGTTCGGCTTGCCGTTCGACAGCCGGAAAGGTCGTTTCGCGCGATTGACGGATTTCGCGTCGCTCAGCTGCTGATAGCGCTCGAGCGTCGGCTTATTGGCCAAGCGTCAACGTCTCCACTGTGCACGCAGTCGGATCGTCGCGATGCGGGTGGCCCGTCACCTTGATGGACGTGCCCGGCACGAACATCTCCGGCGACCAGCCCGAGCGCCGGAGCACCGTGGCCCCCCGACGTCTCGCATTTCATCGCGATGACCTTACCGTCGGCACCGACGACATCGAAATAGACATACGAATGCGGGTTGACGAAGTCGAGCCGTGTCAGCGTGCCCTCGAGCTCCACGTTCTGCCTTGGATCGTAGCGGCCGGCGCCGTGGTGCGCGTAGGCGCGTTCGACGAGCACCGGTACCGTGAGCAGGGTGGCGACGAGTACCGCGTGTGTCACTCTTGTCATCGTCGTCCCCTCCGTCCTCGTAAGGGCTCGCTTCGCTCACGCTTCGGATGGCGCATTACTTGCCGGGCTCGAAGCGATCGAGGCATTCATACGGGTGGACCTGGTTCTCAGGCTTCCATACGAAGTACCGCTTGAGGTCGAAGGGCTTCGTGAAGTTGACGGGATCCGTTGTCGTCAGGATGTAGTCGAGACGGCTGTAATCCGCATTCGGGATGAAGCGCTCGACCGTCTTGATCTGATCGCTCTGTGGCGTGCCCTCGTGATCGAAGTAGCCAGCCGCAATGTGATCGGTCTCGACCACCAGGGTCGTGCCTTCCCACCGTCCTCGCGAAAAGCCGAACAACGTGTGCGCCGCGGGCGCCACCGCCTTCGGATTCATGTGGATCGTGCGCACCGAGTCGTACTCTTCGAGCCGCATGATGATCTTCTCACCCTCCCTCCTGAAATCCATCGGCAGCGGAGAAATCATGATGAGCGGCGTGCCCTTCGTTCCGCACTTCAGGAGGATGTTGTTGCGCGGATTCCATTTCGCAAGCCCGGCCTTCCCGGCGGCGGTCAGCGGATAGCCCCCCTTGAACATCGGAAACGCGGCGGGGTCGCTCATGATCGTCGACCAGACGCGGAACAGACCGTCGGCCTTGGCTTTCGCGGCAGCGACATCGCCGGCGATCCTGACGCCGCCGACCAGACGCCCGGCTTTCCCGGCTGCGAAGTAGGGGTTGGCCGACCCGAAGCTGAACTCGTTGCCGTTCGGCAGCAGCACGTTGCGCGCAAGAATCTCGGGTCGGCCGCGCATCGAAGGCGTAGCCCGCGATCGTCACACGATCGCCGACGCGAATCGAGCTTCCGTCTACGCCGCGATTCCGCAGAATGCTGATCGACGCTGTTTCAGCATCCCAAATGGTCTCCACACCTTTCTCATCCCGCACGGACAGGAGGATCTGTCCATGCGGGTTGCGCCACGATACGGACTTGACGACGCCGGTGACTTCGATCATTGGCTTTCTCGAATCGAAGATACCCGCCTGACTGTGATGCGCGTGAGCAACATCCCCGAACACGGCGAGACCCAGAATCAAGCTCATAATCCCGAAGAACTGTCGCATGTTGTTATCTCCAGGAGCGCTCCAAGAACCGGCCTTGCTCGACGCGCTCTGTCAATCGGCTTCATAGCGTCGTCCCGCGCCATGAATCTTAACAGGCTGCTGAACATCCGCCCTGAACGCCCTTTCACATAACCCGTAAGCTATCGCTAACTCGCCGAACCTCAAGTTGACAATGCTCAGCTGACAAGGAGATGCTGACCGCTGACGAACGCGGCGCGGCGACCCGCAAAATTTTTGGGTTGGCACCGGGAAGGAAAACGGCCACGGAACTGATCGATGTTCAGCGCGAACAGCTACTGAATCGCGAACCGGCGGCTCGGACAAACGCCGGACCAGTAGGACGCTCCGCCTGGGCAGCGCTTCGCACGGTGGGCTGCGTCCTGGCGAGCGCCGTCAGCTATTACGTCGCCACGCAAATCGCCTGGGCGCTTACTTTCCCAGACAGCAAAGTCTCACTCTTTTTCCCCCCGCACGCGGTTCTGGTTTGCATCCTGCTGCTCGTCCCCACTCGGCACTGGTGGGCCTACGTACTCGCTGCCGTCAGCGCTCATTTTCTGGCGACCCAACAGGAGCACTGGCCGCTGTTGTACGCATTAACCTGCGAGGCCTTCGATGCGTTGAAGTGCATCGCCGCAGCGGCGGGGATTCGCTTTCTCATCAAGTCTCCGCTCAAGGCGATCACGCTTCGTGACGCGATTCTCTTCGTCCTCATCGCCGTCGTGCTCGTTCCTTTTGGAGCCGCCTTCTGGGGTGCTTCCTTTACGGTCTCCTGGGGTTACGGCACTCGCTATTGGGTCGAATGGCGCAACCTGGGAATCTCGAATGCGGTCACGACAGTCGTCCTCGTGCCACTGTTTCTGCTGGGTGCGCATCATCTGTTCGCCTGGCGCCCGAGAGCCCTGTCCCCCCGCCGCGTAATGGAAGCCGCTGTCCTCGGCGCGTGTACGGTGGCGCTGGGAATCTTCGTGTTCGATCGAGCGCCCGCGGGTCCCAGCGCTTCACCTGCTCTCTTATATACGCCGATTCCCCTGCTCATCTGGGCGGCGCTGCGCTTCGGCCTTGGCGGCATCAGCGTCTCGATGTTGATCATTACGTTCCAAGCGATTTGGGGAACGATGCGCGGGCACGGCCCGTTCCTGGACCAAACCCCCATTGAGAATGCGCTGGCCCTGCAACTATTCCTCCTCGTGACAGCCACTCCGCTGATGCTGCTCGCGGTCGTGATCGAAGAGGAAAGACGCTCGAAAGAAGCGTTGCGTGAGAGCGCGAACCTGATGGGTCTCGCCGCGGAAGCAGGAAACCTGGGCATGTGGGTGTGGGACGTTTCCGGCAACGATGTGTGGATGACCGAGCGGGGGCGCTCGCTGCTTGGCCTCGAGCCGGACACGCTCCTCGATTTTGCGGCAATTGTCGATCGCGTGCACCCCGATGATCGCGCCGCGCGTGAAGGCGCGATCAAACAGGCGCTCGAGACGCGAGGCGAATACGAAATAGAGTATCGCCTGCGGCACGCGGATGGCATGGCGGCCCGATGGATTCAGGGGCGCGGTCGTTGCGTGGGGCCTGACGACAGCACCGGCCCAAAGCTGTTCGGCGTTTCGATGGATGTCACGGCTCGCAAACAGGCGGAGGCGTCGGCCGCGCAGAAGCGGGCGGAACTGGAGCACGTCGCACGCGTTGCCACACTCGGCGAGCTCACCGCCACCCTGACGCACGAAATGAGTCAGCCACTCGCCGCGATCCTCACCAACTCCCACGTCGGCGTGCGTTTACTCGACGCACCCGAGCCCGATCTTCAGGAGGTGCGCAGCATTCTGGCTGACATCAAGGAGGTCACCGAGCGCGCCAGCGAAGTCCTTGGCGGGATGCGCACCATGCTCAAGCGCGACAGCAGGGCGGCGGGCTTGACCGATGTCGACGTGAACGATGTGATCCGCTTCGTCGAGCGCATCGTGCACGGCGACGCGAATCTGCACAAGGTCACGGTCCACCTCGACCTGTCGTCCGACGTCCGCCCGGTCAAGGGTGACAGCGTCCAGCTTCAGCAGGTCTTCTTGAACCTGATGCTCAATGCCTTCAGCGCCATGAGCGGAACCGGACTCGACGGCGTGCGGCGCCTGGTCATACGGACGAATTCGATTGATCAATCGAGAGTGCTGGTCGAAGTTCAGGACAGCGGCACTGGAATCGCTGCCGGAAAAGCTCGAGTCGATCTTCGATCCCTTCGTCACCAGCAGGCCGGAAGGACTGGGAATGGGCCTTTCGATCTGTCGCTCCATCATCGAACGCCACGGCGGCCAGATTTCGGCTGCGAACAATCTCGACCGCGGCGCGAAGTTCTCGATCATTCTGCCGGTCGCCCACGAGTGAATCTGACCGTGCCCCGACCGTTGGTTCCATGCGCTCAGGCGGCGGGTCGGCGACGTTCTTGAGCACGTAAACAAAGCGTTTGAGCATCACGGCCCAAGAGTAAAATCCAGCGCACGTGCCCCTCCCCCCGAAGGACTGGCCGCGCGTAGCCGACGTGTTCGAGGGCGCGCGAGCGCTCCCGGCAGACAGTCGCCCCGCGTACCTCGCCGAGAGGTGCGGCGGCGACGAGGCGCTGCGCCAGGAGGTGGAGTCGCTCCTGGCGTGGGACGCGCGCGCGGAGAGCTTGTTCGAGACACCAGTGCTGGTTCGAATCGACGACGCGACAGTGATGAGGAATCTCGAGGGTCAACGCATCGGCCCGTATCAGTTGGCGTCGAAGATCGGCGCGGGCGGGATGGGCGAGGTCTACAAAGCGCGCGACACGCGACTCGAGCGCACCGTGGCGATCAAGGTCCTGACCGCGCACATCGCCGACGACCCGCACGCCCGCGAGCGCTTCCAACGCGAGGCCCGCGCCGTCGCCGCGTTGAATCATCCACACATCTGCACGCTGCACGACGTCGGGAGCCAGGACCCTGCGACAGGCTCAGGGCAGCCGATGGACTTCCTGGTGATGGAGTACCTCGACGGCGAGACGCTGGCCGAGCGATTGGCGAAGGGACCACTCCCGCTCGATCGCGCGCTCCAGTACGCGATCCAGATTGCCGACGCGCTCGACAAGGCGCACCGTCAGGGGATCACGCACCGCGACCTGAAGCCGGCCAACGTCATGCTCACCACGTCGGGTACGAAGCTTCTGGACTTCGGGCTGGCGAAGCTGCGACCAAGCGTGGGAGGGGTTGTCGGGACGAGCGCCGCGCCAAACGTCAGCCCGTCGCTGACGGGACGGGGCACGATCCTCGGCACGGTGCAGTACATGGCGCCGGAGCAGCTCGAAGGGCAGCCCGCGGACGCGCGCACGGACATCTTCGCCTTTGGCGTTCTGGTCTACGAGATGCTCACAGGCAGGAGGGCGTTCGAGGGGACGAGTCAGGCGAGCGTCATCTCGGCGATCCTGTCGTCGGACCCACCGCCGATCTCGGTGCTGCAACCGCTCAGTCCGCCCGCACTGGATCGCGTCGTCAAGAAGTGTCTGGCGAAAGACCCCGACGAGCGCTGGCAGAGCGCACACGATCTGACGAGCGAGCTGCAGTGGATCGCGGAAAGCGGATTGCAGACCGCCGTGGCGGCACCCGGTGTCGACACGCAGGCTCGATCGCGGGCGAGGACCCGACTGTTCGGGTGGATCGCGGCTGCCGTGTTTCTTGCGACGACGCTTGGCCTGGCTGCGGCGCTCTATCTCCGTCGCGCACCGGTTGACGACGCGCGTCTATCGCAGCACATTTGTGCCGCCGGGCAACGAGAACCCCAGTCTCCCCCTATACGACAAGCTGGCCCTCTCGCCCGACGGCCGGCGCCTGGCCTTCGTCGCGAACGACGCGAACGGCCGCATCGTCTTGTGGGTCCGTGAGCTCGCGGGTCTGGCGGCCCAGCCGCTTGCGGATACGGAGGGCGCTGCGGGGCCTTTCTGGTCGCCTGACAGTCGCTTCATCGCGTTCTCCGCGGGCGGCAAACTCAAGAAGATCGATGCGTCCGGTGGCCCTACCCTCTCGCTCTGCGATACGAACACGGGCTTGCCTGGATCCTGGGGCCGGGGCGATGTGATCCTGTTTTCGCCTGAAGCTTACCGCCCGCTCTCGCGTGTGGCCGCGGCCGGGGGAACGCCTGCCATTGCGACCACTCTCGATACCAGAAGCGGCGAGCTCTGGCACGGGCACCCGTTCTTCTTGCCCGACGGGCGACACTTTCTCTACGCGGCCGGTGGCAAACCCACGTCCGGCGTTTACGTCGGATCGCTCGATTCGCCGGACCGCACACGGCTGCTCGACTCGTTTGCCAACGCACAGTACGCGGCGGGATTCCTGGTCTTCCCACGCGCGGGGACGCTGATGGCCCAGCCGTTCGACGCGACCGGCCTGACGCTGTCGGGCCAGGCCATGGCGGTGGCGGAACAGGTCAACTTCAGTCCGGGGGTCCCTCCGACGGGCACGCTCGCAGCCTTTACGGTCTCGGCCACCGGCGTCCTCGTCTTTGAAGCACTGATGACCTCGCGGTTGGTCTGGTTCGATCGCGCGGGCAGACAGACCGGGACCCTGGGCGACGCGGCGCGGCACGGGAGTGGTGTGCACCTCTCGCCGGACGGCCGTCAGGCATCCGTCGTCGTGACCGATTCACGGGAGGCCGCGAACGTCTGGCTCTTCGATGTGGCGCGCGGCGTGCGGACGCCTCTCACGGTGAGTGGAGTTGTATCGACTGCAGTTGCGCCGGGGTCGATCTGGTCGCCCGATGGCCACCGCGTAGTCTTCGCATCGACCCAGAAGGGACCACGTGATCTGTTTCAGAAGGCGTCCAACGGGGCGGGCCCCGAGAACGTGCTGCTCGCGGATGATGCCAACAAGTATCCGGAGAGTTGGTCCCCCGACGGCCGATTCCTGCTTTACATGAGGTGGGCCAAGGGGTCGACTCCCGATATCTGGGTCTTGCCCCTGTTCGGCGATCGCAAGCCCTATGGGTTCATCGAGGCGCCGTTCTTTGAACTCGCGAGCCAGTTTTCTCCAGACGGCCGCTGGGTGGCGTACAACTCGAACGAGTCCGGACGATCCGAGGTGTACGTCGTGCCGTTCCCAGGTCCGGGCGGGAAGGTGCGGATCTCGACGGGTGGCGGAGACAGCGCGCGGTGGCGCCGCGACGGCAAGGAGATCTTCTACCTTGCAGGGAACACGCTGATGGCAGCGGGCGTTACGGCGAACGGGTCGCGCTTGGCGGTGGGGGCGGTGCAGCGCTTGTTCGACGTACCAACGGCCGACGGGTATTGGCCGTATGACGTTTCACCCGACGGCCAGCGCTTCCTCGTCAACATGCTGGAGGGAGCCGTGGCGCCGCTGACGATCGTCGTCAACTGGCCCGCGGGGCTCAAGAATTAGACCGTCTTCCACCTGAGAGCTCGCGGGCCAACCAGGCCTTGGCCAACCGCGAATCGCGCATCACCGTGTCGGGCGCCACCTTCAGGACGACGGCCGTCTCTTCGACGGTCAAACCTCCAAAGAAGCGCAGCTCGATGACCTGACTTCGCCGCTCGTCCATCTTCGCCAACGCGCGAAGCGCATCGTCCAGCGCTACCAGATCCAGTGACGTGTCGCCGGCCACGGCGAGATCTTCGTCGAACGTGATTCGGACGTCGCCTCCACCACGCTTCTGGTAGCGCCTGGCCCTGGCCGAGTCCACGAGGATGCGCCGCATGACGCGGGCGGCCATCGCCAGAAAATGCGCCCGGTTCTGCCAATCCATCTGCCTGACGTCGATCAGACGGATGTATGCCTCGTTCACGAGCGCCGTCGCCTGAAGGCTGTGACCGGCGCGCTCCCCAGCCATACAGCGCCGCGCGATCCGATGGAGCTCCCGTTCGATCGCCGGGATGAGGCGCGACAGCGCCTCTTCATCGCCGCCCCGCCACGCCAGGAGCAGGCCCGTTACATCGGGAAGCGGTTCAGTAATGCGCAAATTCTACGCCTATTACCGCTGTTTCTAGGTTTTGGCCGCGTTTCCCGCCTCCGTGCACGAGGAGGAAGACGCGGTGCCCGGTGCCATCTCAGTCGCCCTCGTTTGTCTCTCGCTCACCATCTATGGCACGCCTGCCCAGGATCCGATGCCGAGGATTCCGCGAGTGCGCGCGGAGAGCCCGCTGCTGTCCGCCGCTATTGCTCGGGGCGCAGAGCGGTCGCCAACCTTCCGTCGTCTGATCGAGGCCATCGACGCGACCGACGGTCTCGTGTACGTCCTGGAAGGCAGGTGCGGGCAGGGCGTACGTGCCTGCCTTCACATGTCCCTCGAGTTGTCCGGCGAGAACCGGCTCCTGCGTATCCTCGTGAACCCTCGTCGAGCGCCTGGGTGTGAGCTCTTAGGCTCGATCGGTCACGAACTGCAGCACGCTCTCGAGGCGCTCAGCAATCCGATCATCAGGACCTCCTTCGGACTCTCTTCCTATTTCCATCGAATAGGGCCGGAAGGCCCTCGAAGGTTTGAAACGCCAGAGGCGATTCAAGCTGGATTGACCGTGGAGAAGGAAGCGTGCTGATTCTAGGGTGATGACTCTCGAGCCGGGTATTTCTGCTCGAGATCGGCCATCAGCTGGATGAAAGCGGGCTGATCGCGCAGGTTCTCCAGAAAGGGATCGATCCGGAAGAACGGCCAGCACGGGAATCCCCCGTCCGCCGCGCGCTCGAGCCACGCCATGGCCCTGTCCACATCCCCGAGCAGCGCGTACACGCAAGCCGCGTGATGGTGGACGTGGTGGGTGTGGCCGAACGAACGTGGAGAACCCACCGCACGGCGCGACACACTGAAGAGCAAGATCGGAGTGGCCGCGCCGCGCATGCAGGATCCCCTCGAGAGCCACGAAGTTGGGATCGTCTGGCACTTGCTGTTGACGCAATCGCCAGGCGCTCCTCGGCCAACTCGAGCCGTCCGTTCAACAGCGCGGTGATGATTCGGGTCATGTGCGTGACGGTATTCGTGGGGCGTTCCCGATACCAGGCTTCTGCCATTTCTTCCGCCCGGACGAAGTCCCCAGAGTAGATGTAGAAGTACTCGAGGTTCCCGGTTCGGGTCCTCGGATTCGAGCGGAGTGCCCGCTCGTGCGCGGCGCGCGCTTCTTCCAGCCGTCCGATATGGAGGTAGATGCTGGACATTCGATTGTGCGCCCGCTCGAGCGTCGGGCGTGATGCGAGCACCTGCTCGAGCGCCGCGAGGGCGTCGAAATGCTGGAAGTTCTTCGCCGGACTCCACAGAATGAACGCGCGCGCGAGATGTCCTTCGGGCAACTCATGGTCCAGCGCGAGTGCGAGACGACAATGGTCTTCCGCTCGCTGCAGCCACCGGCGCTGCGGGTCGAACTCAAAGTGGATGTTCATCGCCACGAGAGAAAGCGTCGCGTGCGCCAGCGCGAACTCCGGATCGCGCTCGACGGCACGCGACAGGTGTTCGGCGGCAATCGCCAGCGTGGCGGGCTGATCGCTGAAGCTCTCTCGCAAGCCGGCCATGAACGCGTTGTACACCTCGGGATCGCTGCTGTACCGATCGCGCGACGGGGCGGCGCGTGGAAAGCGCCGGTGCAGTAGATCCACCACGTGGCGGCCGATGCCGTCCTGCACGTCGAAGACGTTGTCCAACGTGAAATCGTGTGTCTCCGACGCCGCCATCCTCTGCATCACCGCATCGAACAGCTGGATCGAGACACGCCAGTGGCCCTCGCCCTTCTGCACGGTCCCCTGCAGCGTGTAGCGGACGCGAAGTTCGCGGGCGACCTGCGCGGGGTCAACTCCAGCGGCGTAGTTCAGAATCGCGGACGTCGGCGCCACCACCACGTCTTCCAGGTTGCTGATGATCGTGATGAGGGCGTCCGCGAACCCGAGTGACAGACGCGCGACGATCGCCGATGTCGTTGAGGAGCACAAACGGCAGTACCGCAATCGAGGTCAATAGCATCCGGACTGGGCCGGCTCGCGGTCGGCAGCCGGTGAGAGGCGGCGGCGACCGCCAGCGCGTCGATGACCGCCTCGGCGGAGCCGTAGCGTTCGGCCGCGCGCTTGCACAAGAGTCTCTGAACCACGGCGACCATGCCGGCCTCGACCGGCCGGCTCTCGATCCACGGTGGTTCGTCGTGCACGATCGCGTGCAGCGTGTCTACCGCTGAGTCCCTCGGCCACGGATGCCGGCCGGTCAGCATTTCATAGAGCACGATGCCGAATGCGAAGAGGTCGCTGCGGGCGTCGGCGTCCAGTCCTTGAATCTGCTCGGGCGACATGTAGTTGACCGTGCCGAGCACCTGCCCTGGCTCACTGATATTCAGCGTAGTCGGCGCCGCGCCGGCCTGAAGGCTCGACGGCAGCCACTTGGCCAACCCGAAGTCCAGCACTTTCACGTAGCCATCCGGCCGCACCATGACGTTCTCTGGCTTCAGATCGCGGTGGATGACCCCTGTCCGATGCGCGGCGCCCAGCGCCGCCAGCACCTGCCGGGCAATTTCCAGCACTCCTTCCATTGGCCGCGAACGCCGGAACCATGCGCGCAGGTTGTCGCCCTCGACGAGCTCCATCACCAGGGCAATGCTTCCCTCCCAAGGCTGCACGCCATAGATCGCGGCGATATTCGGATGGTTGAGCGAGGCCAGGACTTCGGCCTCGCGCTCGAACCGGGCCAGTCTTTGCGCGTCACCGGCCACTGATGCGGGCAGCACCTTGATCGCCACCGCCCGCTTCAGCGTGGTGTCGATCGCCCGATAGACCTCGCCCATTCCTCCGACACCGATCGGGGCGACCACCTCATACGGACCGACGTGAGCGCCAGGGGTCAGCGCCAAAGTGTCGGAAATTATGTGCCACGCTCCAACCATCCGCATAACGCGGTGCTAGAATCCCGCGCGTGCGACGCGTGCTCTGCTGCGTTTTCGCGTCCCTGCTCCTGCCTGCCACCGCGTTCGCCGGCGAACGCTGGACAATCGGGCTGTCGACGAGCGGTACAGCAATCGATGCGGTGGCGATCGCGGGCCGATCGGGCTCCTCACCGACGGTGCTCCTCGTCGGCGGGCTCCAGGGACGCGATCAGTCCAGTGACGCCGTTGCTCGTGAAGCAGCCGCGTTCGAGGCGACGCCGCAGCGCCGCCGGCCGTTCCGGCTGATCGCGATCGCAGTCGCCAATCCCGACGCGCAGCCGCTGCAGTTCCCGCCCTCGGGAGTGGCGTACCGCGATCACGTCGAGTCGCACGTGTTGTGGCGATGGGCTGGCACGCACGCGCCGGACCTGGTCCTCGTGGCCGGGCCGGATTCCGGATTGACGGAGGCGCTGTCACAGCACGTCGTCGCCGACGTCGGCCAGATTCCGGCGCGCCGGGTTGATGCGTCCACGCGGTTCCTGCAGTCGCTGACGACCCGGATCACAGCCTCGAGCGCGCACCAGGAAATCGACCGGCGTCGGGCTCGATCCCCGCGCGCGTTCGCCGAGCAACTGGCGCGCGTCTACGGCCGCGACTTGACCCAGCCGACCTACATCGCCGCGATGGCCCTCATCAGCCGGCTTCGGCTCGGCGAGCAGAACGACGTCGCGCTCCTGCTGGCGCCGTACCTGGATGGCACGAAGAACAGCCTCGCGCGCCCCTCGCAATCATCGCTCGCGGCACACCTCCTGTTCTTCGAGTACGCCCGCCGCACCGGCGACGACCGCGCGCAGGCGCTGGTGCGGAGCGCGGCGGCAGGCGGCTTCACCGACAGCGGCGAACTTCGCGAATTCATGCCGCTGCACGGCGGCTGGAGCGACTCGCTGTTCATGGACGTGCCGATCCTGGCGAAGGCCGGCGCCCTCACCGGCGATCGGCGCTACTTCGACATGGCCGCACGCCACGTGGCGTTCATGCAGCAGATCGTGCTGCGGGCCGACGGCCTCTACCGTCATCAGGCCTCGGCCGACGCCGCGTGGGGGCGTGGAAATGCGTTCCCCGCACTCGGCCTGGCGCTGACCCTCTCCGAGTTCCCACGCGATCATCCAGCGTATCCGCGTCTGCTCGCAACGTTCCAGGCGCACATGCAGGCGCTGGCGCGCTTCCAGGATGAAAACGGCATGTGGCGCAACGTGATCGATCGGCCGGGCGCCTATCCCGAGTACTCGGCCACCGCGATGATCGCCACGGCGATGCTGCGCGGGATCCGGCACGGCTGGCTGGAGCGCAGGACGTACCAGCCGCTGGTCGACAAAGCGTGGCAGGCGATCCTCGCCCGCACCAGTGCGGACGGGCGGGTCGTCGATGTCTGCGAGAGTACCGGCACGCGCGGCCTCACCGACGACGACTACCTCCACCGCGCCGCCCTCCTCGGCCGCGACGACCGGGGTGGCGGGATGGCCATGTTCTTCGCGACAGAACTCGCCGGCCTGTAACCGTGGCCGAAGGGGCCTACCCCTTTGCGCTACTGCTTGTTGACGACGAAATGCCCGCTCTGCGGGAATTCCGTGATCGTGAAGTACCCGTCATTCGTGAGCCAGTGAAGGTTCCGGAAAAATGGTACGCCCCCGCATTGCCGAAATCGAATGCGATGGAATTCGAGGTGACACTGCCTTTGGTCAGCGTGTAGGTGTGCACGCCGTTGAGGACGTCCGGACACCAGGTTTTCCGCAATCTCGTCGTCGCCGTGCCGATTTCGCCGCTGGTGCTGGACGTGAGATTGAGCTCCAGGTCGAATTCCTCGGGACACTGGCCGTTCAGCACGTCGACGATCATGCCTTCGAGGTTGATGCCGGTCCATCGTCCCGCAACTGACGATGATGGGGTGGGGCCGGGCGTGGACGCGCCGTCGGCACAGGCGAGAGTGGAGACCGCAAGGACCGCCGCTGTGAACCTAGAGGCTGTCAATCTGTGTCTACTATCGGTCGTTGGTAACATCTGCGACACTCATCCCTGGATCTCCCAACGAATGTTGATTGCGGACGCACAGCGGGAAATCCGCCAGGCCTACATCGGCGGCTTCATGGGCCTGCTCGTGGCAGGAGTCCTCTGGCTCGTCACCGCCGCCTTGGCGACATGGGGCTCGCCGAGAGCCGCGATCCTCTTCATCGTCTTCGGCGGCATGCTCATCTTCCCACTCACCCGGCTGGGGCTTGCGACGATCGGTCATCGCGTTGCGATGACACCGGGCAATCCCTTGAACGGCCTCGCGATGCAAGTGGCGTTCACCATACCTCTCGCCCTCCCGGTAGTCGGGGCGGCCGCGCTCTACCGGCTGGACTGGTTCTTCCCCGCGTTCATGATCATCGTGGGCGCGCACTACCTGCCGTTCGTGTTTCTCTACGGCATGGGGCTGTTCTCGGTTCTTTGCGCATCCCTCGTGTCTGCGGGCCTGGGGCTCGCCCTGTATGCGCCGCCATCCTTTTCAGCCGGGGCATGGGTCACCGGCGGATTGCTACTCGCCTTCGCCGTCGCTGGCCGGTGGTTCGCGCTGGGTGAGGCTCGCAAGCTAACCAGCTGAGGCACCTGTTGCGATGGGATTCTTTCAGTTCTTTCAATGGGGACTGATCCTCCAGGCGCTGGCGCTCGTCCACTTCATCCGCCGACGGCCGAACACGCTCTGGCTGTACGCCATCATCTTCCTCGGTGGCGTCGGCGCGTTCGTCTACATCCTCGTCGAGGTCGTTCCAGACCTTGGGCTCCTGAGGCAGGTCTACGACGCGTTCGGACGCCGCAAGCGGATCAAGATGCTCGAGGCGCTGGTGCTCGAGAACCCTGCTTCCGGCAACTACGAAGAGCTTGGCGACCTCTACCTGGACGAGAAGAATTTCAGGCGGGCGAAGGAGTGCTACGACAAGGCGATCTCGCCTCGCAACATGCACATCGATCCGGTCTATCGACGCGGGATCGCCGAAATCAATCTCGGTGACTTTGGCGGCGCCGTGGCCGACCTGGAGGTCGTCACATCCCGCGAGCCGAAATACGATTCGCACCGTGCGATGGCGCTGCTTGCCCACGCCTACGCCAATACCGGCCAGAACGACAAGGCGGGGCGCTGTTCGAGCAGGTCGCCCAGGTGTCCACGCTGTCGGAAACCTGCCTGAACTACGCCGCCTTCCTCGCGTCGCAGAACCGCACTGCCGAAGCTCGTGAGTGGGCCGAACGTGTGCTGGCACGGCGGGCGACCATGCCCGGCTACCTGCAGCGGCGCGAGCGGCCCTGGTTCCGGAAAGCCAGGACGCTGCTGAAGCAGTTGTGACACTGAAACACGGCCCCGGAATGCGCCTTGCAACACCACCAAGGCTATGGTCGCCGAACGCGGTCTCCGTTGCTGGCTCTGGGTCGGCCGATTGGCCATCACCCTGATCTTCGTGAACGTTTTACTCGCGACCGACGCGATCGGGGCTGGAACCCGGATCTGCGTGATCGACATGGGGAGCAACAGCTTTCGCCGCATCGTCGGCTCGTTCGACCAGGGCCGCTACACTCAGCACGCTATCGAGAAACGGACACTCGGGGTCGGCGACGATGTGGAGAAGCACGGCCGGATCAGCGATCCGAAGCTGAACGAGATTCGGCAGGCGCTCGCGGGGTTCAGTGCGTCGTGCCGAAAGGAACGGATCACTGCGGTGCTGGCGGTCGGCACGGCGGCGTTTCGTGACGCGGCGAACGGAACCGCGGTGGTCACAATGGCCACCGCGCTCGGCATCCAGATGGAGATCGCTACCGAAAAACGCGAGTCCGAGCTCGCGTACCTGGCCGGCTCGCTGGGTCAGGACGGCTACGCCGTGATCGACAACGGCAGCCGCAGCATCGAACTCGTGGCGCAGGAACAACGCCGTGCCTCGCTATCGGGTCTTCAACCTCGGCTACCGTGTCGCCTACGAGCGCTTCTTCGCCAACGCCAACGATCCATTGCGCGCCACGCGCGCATTTGCCGATCGGCTGCGGGCCGAGGCTATTCAGGCGCCATTCATGAAAGGCCGAAAGAAACTGGTCGGCGTCGAGTTCGGCGAGATGATCGCCGTGCTGTTCCCCCGGGCCGATCGAGGGACGAGTCCTGACGCGCGACGAGCTGGGCCGCAGACTCCGCGGGATCACCAACGGCACGCCAGAGGAGTTTCGCGCCCTCAAGCGAACGATGGACATCGATCGTGCTTTGCCGCGACTGGTCGCCGCGGCGAGTCTGATGGACGCGTTCGGCTACTCGCAGATCGAACTGACGGAGCGGGAGCTCGGCGTCGGCTTGATCATCGAGGCCGGTTTGTAGAAGCCCGGACCCGGCCCGTCGCCGGCTTCGCGCTTCGTGGTACGACGCCGAAGCGCCGATTGTTCCGC
>CAWEBF010000020.1:0-64641 GCA_963807235.1 uncultured Acidobacteriota bacterium | reverse complement strand
CAAGGGCACGCGCGACATCGAGCTCGAGGGTCACAGCACGAACAACATGTATCGCGCCGGCTACCGCGACAGGATGATTCAGGTGGGCGACACAATCACCGTGAACGTGGCGCCGTTGCGCGACGGCTCCGAAGGCGGCTACGTGACGTCGGCCGTGACGGCCAAGGGCACGCGCTTCGGCGCGCTGTCGGCTGCGGAACGCGCGCGGGAGCAGGAGAAGGCCGAAGGCGGCGCTAGACAGTAGGCTCCAGGCCCCGGGCTCCAGGTTCCGGGCCTCGAATCGCGGAACTGAGGGGGTGACCATGGCTCACCAGAGTCGGCGCGAGTTCGTGTTCCAGAGTGCGGCGACGCTCGCCGCCGCGGGGTTGCTCCCGGTACGGGCGTGGGCGGCGGAGACGCCTGTCGAGGCCGAGACGGCCTTCGGGCGTATCCGCGGCGTGGACGTGGACGGCATCAAGACGTTCAAGGCCATCCCCTACGGCGCCAGCACCGCGGGACGCAATCGCTTCAAGCCGCCGGTGGACCCGGCGAAGTGGACCGGCGTGCGCGATGCGCTCACGTACAGGGCCCAGCGCGCCGCAGCGTGAGCCGGGCAGGGCGCCGAACACGTGGGATCTTGGCCGTGGCCGGCGCGGGCATGCGCGAGGAAAGCGAAGACTGCCTGGTCCTCAACATCTGGACGCCGGCGCTCTCCGACAACCGCAAGCGGCCCGTGATGGTGTGGTGCCATGGCGGCGGGTTCGCCACCGGGTCAGGCTCGTCACCGATCACCGAAGGAGCGGCGCTGGCGCGCCGCGGCGACGTAGTGGTGGTCACGCTGAACCATCGCCTGAGCGTCATGGGCTTCACCTTCCTCGAGGAGCTGGGCGGCACCGAATTCGCCGGCTCCGGCGACGCCGGCATGCTCGACATCGTGCACGCGCTCAAGTGGGTGCGCGACAACGTCGCCACCTTCGGTGGCGATCCCGGCAACGTGACCGTGTTCGGCCAGTCGGGCGGCGGCCGCAAGGTGGCGACGCTGCTGGCCATGCCTGCGGCGAAGGGACTCTTCCACCGCGCGATCATCGAAAGCGGCGCCACGCTGAAGCTGGTGGAGCGCGATCAGGCGGCTCGCGTCGCCGCCGAGCTGCTGAAGAACGCGGGACTGAGCCGGGGTCAGGTCCGCGAGCTGCAAGCGGTGCCCGCCGCGCGCATCATGGGCGCCTACTTCGAGACGATGCGGCAGATGAACGTGGACCAGATGACGATGGGCTTCTCGCCCACCATGGACGGCACGCACATCGCGCAGCACCCCTTCCACCCCACGGCGTCAACGGTCTCGCCCTCGGTGCCGCTGATGCTCGGGTCCACGCGCACCGAGCTGACCTCCAGCGCCGCGCCGGCCCTGTTCTCGCTGGACGACGCCGGCCTGCGCACGCGCATCGGCACCTTGCTGGGCGAGCACGCCGAACCGGTGATGACCACGTACCGCAAGACCAATCCCAAAGCGACGCCCTCGGACCTCTACTTCCTGATCGCCAGCGACCACCGGTACAGCGGCCCGGTGATGAAGATCGCCGAGCGCCGGGCGGCGCTGGCGCAAGGGCCGGTGTTCCTCTACTACTTCCGTTGGGAGTCGCCGCTCGAAGGCGGCAAGTTCAAGTCGCCGCACACAATCGAGATCCCGTTCGCGTTCGACAACGTGAAACGCGCTGCGCTGACCAGGGATGCGCCGACGGCGCAGGCGCTGGCCGACAAGGTCAGTTCCTCGTGGCTGGCGTTTGCGCGCAGCGGCAACCCGAGCATCAGCCAGCTGCCGGCGTGGACGCCGTTCAACGGCCGCGAGCGCGCGACGATGGTGTTCGACAACGAGAGCCGGCTGGTGAACGACCCAATCCGGGCCGAGCGGCTCGCGATGTGGAGTGCGCTGGGTACGTGTAGCTCTTAGTCGTTAGTCGTTGGTCTCAGCTCTATTCGCCGAGGCGGGCTTGCCCGCCAAAGCGAAACACGCGAAGGCTTATTTCGCGGCGGCGGGTTCGCCGGTTTCGAACGAGGAGCCGGCGAACACCTGGCGGCCGTCCGCCAGCTTCACCGTGCGTGCGTTGGCGATGCGGTCGGACGTCTTGGAGCGGAAGCCGCTGACCGTGATCTGGTGACCCTGCTTTAGCGAGTCGCGCCGCCAGCCGTTGCGCATCAGGCCGTTGGGCGGCCCCAGCTCGAAGTCCCAGAGCTGTTCTTTCCCCGTCTCGTCCTTGCCCTGGATATAGATGCGGGCGTGAGGGTTGGTCCACTCCAGCCGCTGCATGGTGCCGGTCACGGTGATGGTGCGCTCGCGGTCGAACTCGGCGGCGAATGAGTGATGCGCGCGGACGCCGCCGCGGCCAGTGCGCCGACCGAGAATCGCGAGAACGAGACCCGTCGCATATCACCAATGAACACCGTCGCATCATCGCTCCTCCTGCAACGGATCGCGCGCCATAATACGCTCGTTTCTTACGGAGGCGCGAATGAGGGTGGCAGGTCGTATGGCGGTGCTGGCGGCAATCGTGGGCCTGATGGCTTCCACGCTCTCGGCGCAATGGGCGCGTCATCCAACGCCGGGCGTGCCGCGTCTCCCGGACGGCAAGCCCGACCTGACGGCTCCAGCCCCGCGCACCGCCGACGGCAAACCTGACTTCTCTGGCCTCTGGCGCGGCTTCGGCGCCGGCGGGCCCGGTGGCACCGCAGCGCCTCCTCCCGGCGGGCCTCCCGTCGCCGGGTTTCGCGACGTGGCCCAGAACATCAAGGAGGGGTTGCCGCTCACGCCCGAGGGGCAGGAAATCCTGAAGGTGCGCGTGGCGGGCAACAGCAAGGACAACCCGGAGGCGCACTGCCTGCCGATGGGCATCGTGCAGCTGCACACGCAGGGCGCGCCGCGCAAGTTCATCCAGACGCCGCGCGAGGTGGTGATCCTTTACGAGGCCAGCTCGGAGCGGCGTGAATCTTCACCGACGGCCGCGGCCTCCCCACCGACGACCCGCAGCCCTGGTACAACGGCTATTCCGCCGGCCGCTGGGAGGGCGACACGCTCGTGGTCGAGACGGTCCAGTTCAAGGACGGCGGCTGGCTCGATATCATCGGCAGCCCGCTCAGCGACGCGGGCAAAGTGACGGAGCGGTTCCGGCGGCCTTCACTACGGCCGCATGGAGATCGACGTCACCATCGAGGACAAGAAGATCTACACGCGCCCGTTCACCGTGCGCGTGAACCAGCAGCTGATGCTCGACGAGGAGCTGCTCGAGTTCGTCTGCCTGGAGAATCAGCGCTTCGGGAAGTAGGCGCGCCTACGCCAGGTTGACCGACTCAAGCAGCCGTGGCCAGGCGGGCGACTGGCGCAACAGCGGCTCGAATGGCCTGAGAGTCGTCACCACCAGAGCGGCAAAGCGTTGTTCGAGGGCTCTCTGTGCCCACGCAACCGCCGGTTCGACGTCGCGGCGCGCCAGATAGTAGTAGACCAGGCCTGCAGCGCCTCCGGATGCATCGGCTCGCAGCGTGGCCAGCAACGGCTCGGCCTTCGCTGCCTCTCCGATATTCTCCAACACACCCGCCATGAGCCCAATCGAATAGGGACACCACGGCGCGCCGCCGAGCGCCTTCTCAGCGCAATCCAACGCTTCGTCGCGACGGCCCTGCACGGCGTGAAGTATCCCTAGTACCAGCCAACCGAGCCAGAACGTCGGATCGATGTCCACCGATCTCCGGCCCGCGGCCAACGCCTCCACGTTCTTGCCCAAGGCGCACTGAACCAGGAACATGTTGTAGTGCCACATCTGGCACAGGGGGTCGTCGTCGAGCACTCGGAACGCCTCACGGGAGGCTTGTTCGATCCGGCCGGTGGACAAGAAACGAAATAGTCCATGCCACTGGCGCAGATGGCCCGAGATCGGTTCGCGAGTCATTGACAGTGCGAAACGCCGCTCGGCTTCGTGCCAGTCGAAATCGTAGTGTCCGGCCACGATCCCCAGCATCGCGTGCGCCTCGGGCAGATCCGGTTCGATTCTCAATGCTTGCTGGGCCAGCTCACGGGCCCGCGGCATGGCCTGCTGGGCCGGCATGCCTCCGACCGAGGCAAGCGCCAGGTGGTAGTCGGCCAGGCCGACGTACGGCAACGCGAAATCCGGATCGAGCGCCAGGGCCTGCTCCAGGCACTCGCGGCTGCGCTGCGACGCCTCGGGCGTGAACTTCCACTGGTAGGAGCGGTACCGCAGGTACGCCTCGTAAGCGGGTACGCTCGGCATCCGGCGGGCCGGCGCAGGCGCGAGCCGCAGTTTCAAGGCCGCCGCGATCGCCGACGAGATATCGTCCTGCAGCTCGAAGATGTCGGCCATTTCCCGGTCGTAGCGCTGCGACCACAGGTGGGCGCCGTCGGAAGCCTGGATCAACTGGGCTGTCACGCGAATCCGGCTCCCGGCTCGGCGGACGCTCCCTTCCAGCACGTTCGTGACCCCAAGCGCGTTGGCGATTCCTCGAACGTCCTCGTTCTTTCCCTTGAACGCGAACGCCGACGTGCGCGCGATGACCTTGAGATCGGGCACCTGGGCCAGCGCGTTGATGATCTCCTCGGCCAGGCCGTCGCTGAAGTATTCGTCGTCGGGGTTCTGGCTCATGTTGGCGAACGGCAGCACGGCGATCGAGGCAGCTCGCGGCGCACGGCCCGCGCCGGCGCGCACCTGTTGCAGCGCCGCTCGTAGCTCGGGCATCGTTTGGAATCGCTGCGCCGGCTGCTTCGCCAGGCACCGCCTCACAACGTCGGAGGCGGGCGAGTCCAAAGCTGGGGGTTCGCCGTTGACCACGGCGCTGAACGTCTCGAAGACGGAGGCACCGCCGAAAGCGCGCCGCCCGGAGATCAACTCGTAGAGCACGGCGCCGAAGCTGAAAATGTCGGAGCGGACGTCGAGCGGCTGTCCCTGGACCTGCTCGGGTGACATGTAAGCGGCGGTGCCGAGCACGGTCCCCGCCCGCGTTTGCGTGACGTCGGCGGCGCCTTCGACGGCCTGCTTGGCCAACCCGAAGTCGAGCAGCTTCGCTCCGGCCTTCGTCATCATGATGTTGGCCGGCTTCAGGTCCCGATGCAGGATGCCTTTGGCGTGAGCGGTGTCCAGTGCGTCGGTCACCTGGGACGCAATCTGGATCACCTCGTCAACCGGCAGCGGTCCCTGCAGGGTGCGGCCCTCGAGATACTCCATGACCAGGTAGTCGGGGCCAACGTCGTGGAGAACGCAGATGTGCGGATGATTCAGGGCGGCAATGGCGCGCGCCTCCTGGTGGAAACGCTCGCCGTGCCCAGGCGACAGGATCTTGATCGCGACGGTCCGTCCCAGGCGGGTGTCCACAGCACGGTACACCTCGCCCATGCCGCCCTCTCCGAGCTTGGAGACGATCTCGTAGGGGCCGAGACGCGAGCCTGGATCGAGCGGCATCGGAAGGGAGCGATTATGCCCCGCTTCCCGCCGGCGGCTCTACTTCTTCGCCCCGTACTCCTGGTCCGTCACCTTGGCCATCCACGTCGTGGGGCCGAAGCTGACAGACACCTGCGTCAACGGCTCCCCCGGCATCGCGCCGTGCCAGTGGACGATCTGCTTGTCGATGCGCAGCGTGGTGCCCTGCGCGAATTCCTGCACCGGCTTCCCCTGCTCCGCCGTCCGCATCCGGCCCTTCTCGGCAAACAGCACCTGGCCCTCGCCGTGACTGTGCCAGTTGGTGCGCGCGCCGGCCGAGAACGTGTAGCGGTTCGTGCGGATGTCGGTGGTCGCGTGCGGCGTCACCGTGCCCACGAAGTTGTTCGCGTCGAACGTTGCGGGCGGCGTCGCCGCCGGTGCCTGCGCACCGAACAGCCAGGAGGCGGAACCGCCAAGGAGCACGACGGAGGTAAGGACAGCGAGTCGTTTCATAGATTGGTCTCCAGTCTCCAGTCTCCGGTCTCCAGTTACGGTCTACGGTCTACCGTTCCCGCCAGAGCTTTCCGCGCTGCGAGCTCCACTCAATATATTCCGCATTGCGTAATTGCCTTCGTGGCAGGCGTATTCGAACACATCCGGCACGCGTGGGCTCGTTTTGAGATCGAGCGCGGCGGTCCATGGCCGCGCGAACGTCGCCGGGTCGGTCACGGTGACTTCGTAGTGGACGGTATCGGGTCCGGTCCGGCGAAAACGCTCCGTCAGCGTAAGGGCGGCGGTGGCGCCGCGGTAGTTCACCATGTGCGCCGGGAAGTTCGACACGTCCACCACCAGCGTGTCGCCTTCCCAGCGGCCGCGCGAGTCGCCGAAGTACTGCCGCATGCTCGACGGCAGCGGCTTGCGGCGGTCGAGCGGGATCACCCTCGCGTCGTGGATCATCTCGTAGCGGATGGCCACGTAGCCGGGGCCCTGTACGATCTCCGACGTGTTGTTGTAGATGGTCGGGAAGATGACGTGCGGCAGCCCGCGCGTGATGCAGCGGTCGTACAAGTCGAGCGCCTGCGGCCCGTCGAACGGTTTGTTGCCCGTGGTGCGCGCGTTCACGGCGACGGTGCTGCGCTTGCGCGCCTCGTCGTTGAGGAAGGGGATGCGGCCGTCGGGCGGATCGATGACGACCGACGTGCGGCGCGACGGCTTGCCGCGCTCCAGCCAATGGGCCGGAGGACCGGTGCCATCGCCGCCACCGCGTCCGGCCGGACGTTCGGCCACGAATTCCTCGGCGTCCTGCGCCTCTTGCCGCTGCGCCTGGGTCAAGCGAGTGTTGAACTCTTCGTCAGTCACGACGGCGCGCGAGCCGAACTGCGGCGGCCGCTCGAAGGGCACGCCCAGCTCGTCGTCCGTCGTGAAGACACCCTGCAGGTCTGGATCGCCCCACGGCGTCCTGGCGTTCGGCTGCTGCCCCACCACGGGAGCCACAAGCGCGCACAGTGCCGAAGCATCGAGAGCACGGCTCGTTGACCTGCCATACCAGTCCTCCCCGCTCAGGCCTTGGTCTGCCCGACGCGATCCAGGATCGTCCGGGCCATCCGCAGGCTGGCCGCGTCGATCATCTTCCCGTCGTGCACGGCGGCGCCCTTGCCCGCAGCGGTCGCCTCGCTGACCGCGCGCACGACCGCCGTGGCGTGCGCCACCTCCTCCGGCGACGGTGAGAACACGCTGTTGGCCGTGCCGAGCTGCGCCGGATGGATGCACTGCTTGCCGTCGAATCCAAGCGCCCGCGCGATGCGGCACGACTTCTCGAAGCCGGCGGCGTCCTTGTATTGGCCGTACGGGCCGTCCACCGCGCGCAGCCCGTTGGCGCGCGCGGCAGCCACGATGGCCAGCATCACGGCGTGCCAGCGGTGACCCGGGTACAGGTCGTCGTTGGCGTCGAACTCGCCGATGCCGGACGACGGCATCCGCATCGACGCCGCGAAGTCGCCCGGGCCAAAAATCAATGACCGCAGGCGCGGAGCGGCCGAGGCGATCTCCTTCAGCGCCACGTAGCCCGCGGCGCTTTCAATCTGGGCCTCGACTCCGACCGGCGTTGTCCGCCGCGTGTGCGCCTCGATCTGCGCCAGGAGTGTGTCCACGAACCACACGTCGCGCGCCGAGCCGACCTTGGGCACCATGACCGCGTCCAGGCGATCGCCGGCGGCCTCCACCACTTCGACCAGGTCGCGGTAGGCAAACGGGGTGTCGAGCGCGTTGATGCGGACCAGGCGGACTCGATCGCCGAAGTCCAGCTCGCGGAGCGCCCGGACCACGTGCCCACGGCTGGCCGGCTTCTCGTCCGGGGTCACCGAGTCCTCGAGATCCAGGCACACGGCATCCGCCGCGCTGGCCGCGGCCTTGGCCATCATGTCTGGCCTGGACCCGGGCACGAACAGCATGCTGCGGACAGACCTCTGCGAAGCCGGACTCATGTGCCGGTTATTGTCTCCCGAAAGATCGCCAAGCTCCCGCCCAGGGCCTCAGTGGCGCGGATGGTGTCGAACGTAGAGGACCACCTCGAACATCGCGAGGCAGACGAGCAACACCACGCCGGTCCCGATGAGCACTTCAACTGGATAGAAGAGGGCGGCCATGACCAGGGGCACGAGCAGCACCGCTTCCATCGCCATGATCGAGAAGCCGTCGACCATGCTGGTGAGCTCCTTCCACTGACCACGAACAAGCTCGAGCATGTGGCACCTCCGTGGAATCCCGCGCGTCTGGGCACACTATACGCCCTGACATCTCTCTTGATTCGCGCGACCTGCGGGAGTAGGGTGTGCCAGCCCATCCAGCGGGGAACAATTTGCGAGGTGGATCATGCGCTCAAGCCTGACCGCGTTCGTGATACTCGCGTCCATCGTTCTCGTTCCCACCGGAGTCTTTGCACAAGCAGTGATCGCGGGTTCGGTGAGAGACACCTCCGGGGCTGTCCTGCCCGGGGTCACCGTCGAGGTCAGCAGCCCCGCACTCATCGAAAAAATCCGCACGACCACCAGCGACAGCAACGGGCAGTACCGCATCGAGGATCTTCGGCCTGGCGTCTACAAGGTCAGGGCTTCGCTGCCCGGGTTCAGCACCTTCGAGCGCGACGGCATCGAGTTGACCGGGTCGTTCACGGCGAGCATCAACGCCGAGCTTCGCGTGGGCTCGCTCGAAGAGACGGTCACCGTGACCGGTGAAAGCCCCATCGTGGACGTCCAGAGCGCCAGGCGTCAGACGGTGTTGAACAACGACGTTCTGAAGGCGATTCCGACCGTGCGCAGCTACAACGCACTCGTGGTCGTGGTGCCCGGCGTCGTGACCAACACCAACGACGTCGCGACCGGCACGGCGACGACGCAGTTTCCCATTCACGGCGGCCGCAACAACGAGGGCCGTATGACGATCGACGGCCTCAACGTCGGCAATCCTCCCGGCGGCAACCAGCCGCCAGGCTTTTCCGTGGACGTGGGGAACTCCGAGGAGATCTCGTTCACCACGTCCGGCGGACTGGGCGAGTCCGAGACCGCCGGCCTGGTCATGAACATCGTGCCCAAGACGGGCGGCAACACGCTCCATGGCTCCGCGTTCTACAGCGGCAGCGGCAAGAACCTGCAGGCCGACAACACGGCTGGCACCGGCGTGGGCGCGCCGACGCCGCTCACGAAGATCTACGACGTGAACGGCGCTGTGGGCGGGCCGATCCTGAAGGACAAGCTGTGGTACTTCGCGACGGGGCGAACCCAGGGCAGCACGCGTGTGAACGCGAACATGTTCTACAACCTGAACACCGGCGATGCCACGAAATGGCTGTATCGAGGAGGCCCCGGCGTCAGCGATCCCGGCTTCTCCGACCGCACCTGGGAGAACATCAGCGGGCGCCTGACGTGGCAGGTCACACCCAAGATCAAGATCGGCGGCTACTGGGACGAGCAGTGGGTCTGCCGGAAGTGCGAGGGTTCGACCATCGGCATCACCACGCCGCCGGTCGCCTCGCCCGAAGCGATCGGTCCCGGGCAGACGCTGCCGCTGCGGGTGCCGCAGGTCACGTGGACCTCGCCGCTCACCAATCGCCTGCTGTTCGATGCCGGCTTCGGCGGCACCTACTACGGCTGGGGCAACTTCGAGCGTGATCCCAACCCCACACGCGACCTGATTCGCATCACCGAACAGTGCGCGGCGGGATGCGCCAACAACGGAGGCCGCGCCAATCTGGTTTACCGCTCGCAGGATTGGGGCGACAACCGCACCGGCTCCTACACCTGGAGGGGATCGGCGGCTTACGTCACCGGCACCCACAGTTTCAAGGTCGGCTACCAGGGCACGTTGATGACCGACGACCGCACCTGGTACTCGAACAACCCGAACATGTACTACCGGTTCAACAACGGCATCCCCAACCAGCTCACGCAGGTGATCTCGCCGTGGGTCAACGACGCGCGTGCCGGGTGGGACGCGATATTCGCCCAGGAGCAGTGGACCATGAGGCGGCTGACGCTGCAGGGCGCGCTGCGATTCGACGTCGCGCGCAGCTGGTTCCCCGCGCAGAAGATCGGGCCGACACGGTTCCTGCCGGTGGCGTATGACTTCCCGGAGACCAAGGGCGTCGACAGCTACAAGGACATCACGCCCAGGATGGGCGCGGCGTGGGACGTCTTCGGCACCGGCAAGACGGCGGTCAAGATGAACTTCGGGAAATACCTCGAAGGCGTCGGCGTTCAGTTGACGTACGCCAACTCGAATCCCACGCTTCGTGTGCCGACCTCCACCGGTCCCTTCGGTGTGCAGGGCGTGTCCCGGACCTGGATCGACGCCGACGCCGACCTGGTGGCCGACTGCGACTTCAGCAATCCTCTGGCGCACGGCAATGCCGCGGCGGTCAACGGAGGCGGCGGGGCCGATTTCTGCGGACAGCTCTCGAACGTCCGGTTCGGGCAACCCGTCCTGACCGGCAACTACGATCCGGACCTGCTCAGCGGCTGGGGTGTTCGAGCGGCTGACTGGAGCTTCGGTCTCTCCCTGCAGCAGCAGCTCATGGCGCGGATGTCGATCGAGGTGGGGTACTACCGGCGGTGGTTCGGCGGGTTCACGCTGAACGACAACCTGGCCGCATCGAACAGCGAGTACACGCCCTACAGCATCACGGCCCCGCAGGACCCGCGGCTCCCGAACGGCGGCGGCTACCCGATCCAGGGTCTCTTCGACATCGTGCCGGCGAAGTCCGGACAGGTCGACAACCTGGCGACTCTCGCCAGCAAGTACGGCAAGCAGTATCAGTACTTCAACGGCTTCGACGTGACGCTGAACCTGCGGACCGCCGGAGGCCTCACGTTCCAGGGCGGCACGAGCACCGGCCAGAACGTGGCCGATGCCTGTGACGTGAGGGCGAACCTGCCGGAGCTGAACACGGGCATCGGCGGCGGGTTGGTGGGCTCAACCGTCAGCACCACGAGTCCGTACTGTCACGTGGCCTACGGCTGGCTGACACAACTGCGAGGACTCGGCTCGTACCTGATCCCGAAGATCGACACCCAGGTCAGCGCCGTGTTCCAGAGCAAGCCGGGGGTGCTCCTGTCCGCCAACTACAACGTGCCAGCCACGGTGATCGCGCAGTCACTCGGCCGGCCGCCCTCCGGGAACGTCACCAGCGTCTCGATCAACCTGATCGAGCCCGGGTCGCTGTACGGCGATCGCATCAACCAGCTGGATTTCAAGGTGGCGAAGATCCTGAGGTTCGGGTCAACGCGATCGACGATCTCGCTGGATCTCTACAACGTGCTGAACGCCAGCGCGGTCCTGACCTACAACCAGACCTTCGTCCCGAACGGACCCTGGCTGCAGGCCAACTCGGTTCTGACGGGCCGGCTCGCGCGGATCAGTACGGAATTTACGTGGTAGGGCTCGCGGCTTCCGGCTTCCGGCTTCCGGCTTCCGGCCCTTACCGGAGCCTGGAGCCTGGAGACCGGAGCCTGCTCTCTAGAACGATCTCGGCATCCCCAACACGTGCTCGCCGATGTAGGACAGGATCAAGTTCGTTGAGACGGGAGCAACCTGATAGAGACGCGTCTCCCTGAACTTGCGCTCGACGTCGTATTCGGCCGCGAACCCGAAGCCGCCAAAGGTCTGGAGACAGACGTTGGCGGCTTCCCACGACGCGTCGGCGGCGAGCAGCTTGGCCATGTTGGCTTCCGGGCCGACGGGCTGGCCGGCGTCGAATAGCCGGGCCGCGTCGTAGCGCATCAGATCGGCCGCGCGCACGTTGGCGTAGGCGCGTGCGAGCGGAAACTGCACTCCCTGGTTCTGGCCGATGGGACGGTTGAACACCACGCGGTCGTTGGCGTATCGCCGCGCCTTGTCCACGAACCAGTAGCCGTCGCCGATGCACTCGGCGGCAATCAGGATTCGCTCCGCGTTCATGCCGTCCAGGATGTAGCGAAAGCCGCGGCCCTCGTCGCCCACCAGGTTGTCCGCGGGCACCTCGAAATCCTCGAAGAACAACTCGTTGGTTTCGTGGTTGACCATGTTGCGAATCGGACGCACCGCGAGCCCGCGCGCCGTGGCGTCACGCAGGTCCACCAGGAACATCGACAGCCCGTCCGTCTTCTTCTTCACCTCTTCGAGGGGCGTGGTGCGCGCCAGCAGCAGCATTAGGTCGGAGTGCTGCACACGCGAGATCCACACCTTCTGGCCGTTGACCACGTAGCGGTCGCCGCGCCGCACCGCCATCGTCCGCGTCTGCGTGGTGTCGGTGCCGGTGGTGGGCTCGGTGACGGCGAACGACTGCAGCCGCAGGCGGCCGGCCGCCAGCTCCGGGAGGTACTGGCGCTTCTGCGCCTCGCTGCCATGCCGCACCAGCGCGCCCATGATGTACATCTGCGCGTGGCAGGCGCCGGAATTGGCGCCGGAACGGTTGATCTCCTCCAGGATGACCGACGCCTCGGTCAGCGTCAGTCCTCCCCCGCCGTACGCTTCTGGAATGAGCGCCGCCAGCCAGCCGGCTTCGGTCAACGCGGCCACGAAGGCTTCGGGGTACTCGACACGCTGGTCCACGCCCTGCCAGTAGTCGCTCCCGAACCGCGCGCACAGCTCGCGCACGGCGACCCGATACTCCTGATGCTCGGCGAATCGCGGGTTGATGTCGGCGCCGCCGTTCATATGCCCAGGAACGTGAGCCACGGCACGATGATGGCCAGGTACACCGTCATGAACACCACGCCCAGCACCGCGCCGAGCACCCAGAAGTCGCGGCGGGAGATGAAGCCGCTGCCGTAGTAGATGACGTTCTGGCCGGCGGCGTACGCCGTCAGGGCGCCGCAGAGCCCCAGCGAATACGACAGCAGGAGCGCCCACTGCCGGTCGGACGGCCCGGGAATCGTGATCGCCACGCTGAGGAAGACGGGCAGGAGGCTGGTGGTGTGGGCCGTGATGCTGGCGAAGAAGTAGTGCAGCACGTAGAACGTGCCCACCACGGCAATGATGGCCGTATAAGTGCCAAGGCCGACAAACGACGGCGCGATCAGCTGGGCCAGCCACTCCACGAACTTCGTTTCCGCGAGGCCGCTCGCCAGCGTGACCAGCGTGGCGAACCACACCAGCACGTTGAACGCGGTGGAATGGCCGACCATCTGCTCCCACGACACGACGCCGAGCCCCACCATCAGCACCACCACGATCATCGCGGTGACCACCGGCTCGATGTGGTGAGCAGCCCCGACCCACATGCCCAGCGCGCCGAGAATCAGGGCCAGCAGCACCCACTCGTTGCGGTTCATGGGGCCCATGCTGTTCAACTGCTCGGCAGCCCACCGGGGCACGGCCGGCGCCTCTTTGATCTCGGGCGGGTAGATGACGTACAGCAGCAGCGGCAGGATCGCCAGCAGCACGATGCCCACCGGGGCGAACCCGACGAACCACTCGACCCAGGAGATGGTCTCGCCGGTAATCTGCTGAACGATCGACAGGGCCAGCACGTTCGGCGCCAGCGCCGTGATGAACATGCTGCTTGTGACGAAACTGGAGGCGCACGCCGTGTAGAGGACGTAGGACCCGATCCGGCGCGCGGTGCCGTCGTCGGGGCGCGAGTCGTACAGCTCCGGGATGTGCCGCACCACGGGGTACACGGTGCCGGCGCTGCGGGCGGCGGCCGACGCCGTAAAGGGCGCCAGGGCCAGGTCGGCCAGCGCCAGCGCATAGCCCAGGCCCAGGGTGCGGCCGCCGAGCAGCCGCACCAGGTGCAGCGCGATCCGGCGGCCCAGGCCGGTCACCGAGTATCCCAGCGTGAACATGTAGCCGCCGAAGATCAGCCACACCGTGGTGTTGGAGAAGCCGCTCAGCGCCCACTGCGCGTTCTGCGCGGGCGTGTCGCGCACGAGGCCCAGCGCCGCCGCTATGCCCACGCCAATGAGGCCGAGCGCCGCCGGCGCCATGGGCTCCGTGATGATCGTGCCCATCACCGTCACGAAGAGCGCGAAGTAGGTCCACGCGTGTGGCGCCAGGCCGGCCGGCGCCGGCAGCACGGCGATCACGGCTCCCACCAGAATCGGAATCGCGAACCGCCAGAATCGCGACACCGCCTACCGTTCCTTCACCACGGCGCGCTGAACGAGCGAGGGGGCAACCGCCAGGTCAACCAGCACCCGGGCGTCTGGCAGTCCCTCGGTGCGCGTCACGGCGTCCACAAGGCGCGTCCGCTGGTCCGCTGGCAGCACGCCGCCGGCGTTGTCGTGGAACTTGGCGCGCAGCTCGTCCGCGCTCATTGGGTTCTGCGCCGATCCGCGATTGAACTCCTCTACCTCGTCGAAGACACGCCCGTCTTTCAGCGCCACGCGCACGGCGCCCTTGAACTGGCCGGGGGGCGGAAACGCCGGGTCCACGTGGTACGTGACACGGCGCGCCAGCGCCAGGATGGCAGGGTCGCTGCGGGCGTCATCGGAATACGCTGAGGGGCCAAGCTGCCCTCGCGCCAGGGCCTCGGCCAGCGTGAACTGCAGGCACACGCGGCCGTGCGCCTCGGTGGCGGGCGCCACTTTCTCGTCCACCGGCTCGCACACGATCGACACGTTGAACTCGGCCACCGGACAGTCAATCGACTCCACGTCGTCCGGCCGGATGCCGTGCTGCTCGCGCAGCCGCAGGATCAGATCGATGTAGGGGTGCAGCACGTGCGCCGCCGGAAACGGCTTGAAGCTTGCGTCGCGACTGTCCCAGCGCGTGCCCAGCTCATCGACCACTCGCCCGAACGCCTTCGGCAGCGACGCGTCCTGCAGGTGCGACGCAAACAGGCCGAACCGTCCTTCCAGGACCCGCGGCGGCCCCGTGGCGCCGGCCTGCGCGAGCATCGCGGCGTGAATGCCGTTCTGCGCGGCGAAGCCGGAGTGCAGGAACTTGGTCTGCGTGCCGTCCACCCAGCATTCCAGCAACCCGGCGGCCAGACTACCGACGGTACCGGCAGCCCATGTCATTTGCTCGGACGTGAGGCCGAGCAAACGCCCTGCGCCGATGGCGACGCCGAAGGGCGCAAACAGCCCAGTGGGGTGAAATCCGCGCCGGTGAAACTGGCCGGGCACGACCGATCCCACGCGGCAGGCGATCTCGTTGGCGAGCGCAACGGCCAGAATCAGGTCGCGCCCGGAAACGGCGCAGGTCTCCGCAAGCGCGAGCCCCATCGCGACTGCCGGGCTGCTCATGTGCACGATCGATTCGTTGTGTGTGTCGTCGAACTCGAGCGCCTGGGCAAACGCCGCGTTGGCAAAGGCCGCCGCGCCAACCGCCACGCGGTCGCCGCTGCCCCACACGCGGCTTGGTCCGTCCGGCGACATGACGCGCGTGGCGCGTCGCACGGATCCGCCCAACGGCGTGCCGAGCCCCGCCAGGGCCAGGCCGAGCACATCGAGAATCCGCAGCTTTGTGGCCGCGACCACGTCCTCTGGCAAGGCCTCGAAGGTCGTGCTCGAGGCCCAGTCGGCGACGCGCACCGACAGCGCGCCGTCATTCACGGCTGTGTTCCCCACGCATCGTCACTCGGCCTCGAACGAGCGCAGCCACCACGCCAGCGTGGCCGCCGCCAGGAGGAATCCACTCAACGCCATCTGGCCGGCGAGAAACGACCCGGTCCGATCGGTGAGCCATCCCATGATGGTGGGCCCGACGAACCCGCCGGAGGTGCCGATCGAGTTGATGAAGGCCAGCCCGCCCGCCGCCGCCAGGCCGGTCAGGAACCGCGGCGGGATGGTCCAGAAGATCGCCCGCGCCGCGTTGACGCCGCTGACCGCCACGGTGAGGGCCGCGATCGACATCCACAGATTCTGCGAAAACGCCAGCGAGCCGGCAAAGCCGAAGGCCGCCAGCAGGCACGCCACCGACAGGTTCGTCACCTTGTTGCCGTGTCGATCCACATGGCCGGCCCACACGATCATCGTCACGCTGGCCACCGCGTAGCAGCCGCTGGTCACGAAGCCGATCTGCAGATTGGACAGCCGGCCCGTGTCGAGAATCTGGGGCAGGAAAATGCCGATGCCGTACGAGCCGACCAGGAACCCGAACTGGATGCCGGCCAGGATCAGCACGCGCGGGTCGCGCAAGGCCAGGGCAAAGCGGTGCACCTCTTTCGGCTTGATCTCGACCGCCAACTGTTCGCGCACGATGCGCCGCTCGTCGGCCGTCAGCCACGTCGCCTCCTCCGGCCGGTCCGTCAGGCGCGTCAGCAGCATCAGGCCCACTAACACCGCAGGCAGACCCTCCACGATGAAGAGCCATTGCCATCCGGCCAGCCCCAACCAGCCGTCCATGGCCAGCAAGACGCCGGACAGCGGTCCGCCGATGACCGACGAGATCGGGATGGCCACCATGAACCAGGCGATGATGCGCGTGCGGTACTCCCGAGGGAACCACGTCGAGAGATAGAAGGCGACCCCCGGGAAGAAACCGGCCTCGGCCGCGCCCAGCAGCAGGCGAAACAGGTAGAAGCTGTTGGGCCCGACGGCGAACGCCATCGCCGCCGACACCAGGCCCCAGCTGATCATGATCCGCGAGATCCACACGCGGGCGCCGTACCGGTACAGCGCGACGTTGCTCGGCACCTCCAACAGGCAGTAGCCAAGGAAGAAGATGCCGGCTCCCACACCCAGCTGCGTCTGCGAGAGCCCGATCGCCTCGCGCATGGTCAGGGCGGCGAACGCGATGTTGGTGCGGTCCAGGTAGTTGAGGACGTAGGCCGTGGTCAGGATGGGCATCACGCGCCATCCGATCTTGGCAAAGACCCGCCGCACCTCCGCGTCGGTGTCTGCGGGCGGTGCGTGTGTGGCTGGGGGAACGGAAGTCATGTCATGGCGGCCGCGTCGAGGACAATAAGGTATACCGGATGCCGATCACGCTCCGCGCCGCGACGATGGCCGACCTGGACCTGCTGAAACGGTGGGACGAGAAGCCCCACGTCGTCGAATCGGACCCGAACGACGATTGGCACTGGGAAAAAGAGCTGGATCGATCGGTGCCCTGGCGCGAGCAGCTCATCGCCGAGGCCGATGGCGTGCCGATCGGCTTCGTGCAGATCATCGATCCCGCCGAGGAGGAGAGCCACTACTGGGGCGACGCGCCGGCGAACCTTCGCGCCATCGACATCTGGATCGGGGAGGAAGCCTATCTCGGTCAGGGACACGGCACCGAGATCATGCGGATGGCCATCGACCGCTGCTTCGCGCCGCCCGAGGTCACCGCGATCATCATCGACCCGCTGGTGAGCAACACGCGGTCGCACCGCTTCTACCAGCGCCTCGGCTTCGCGCCGGTGGAGCGCCGCTCGTTCGGCGCGGACGAGTGCCTGGTCCACCAGCTGGACCGGGCCGCGTGGACGTCGCGGGCGTCCCGCCCCAGGCTGCCGATCGGCTACTGGCTGAAGAAGGCCGACGAACTCTTGAGTGCTCGGGTAGACGAGGCGCAAGCGGCCAATGGGCTGACGAGGTTCGGGTGGCAGGTCCTGAACCTGATCCACGAAACAGCGGCGCCGGCTCGCGACGACGTCGTGGCAACCCTCCGGCCCTTCGCCGATGCCGCCGCCGTGGACGCCGAGCTGGATGGCCTTGCCGGCCGGGGGCTGGTCAGCCGCTCCTCAGGAGGCGGCCTGGAACTGACCGCCGGCGGAGCGTCGCTGCATCAACAGGCGCTCGAAGCGCAGAAGACGATCCGGCATCGAGCCGTCGAGGGCATCGACGGCGCGGACTACGAAACGGCGGTGCGTGTGCTCCAGCGCCTGGTCCAGAACCTCGAGTGACCTTCAGCTGACCCGGCGCCAACCGCGCGCCTCGACGAGCGCGGCCACGCGCGCGCGAATCTCGTCCCGGATCGCGCGCACCTCGGGCAGCGGCCGGCCCTTCGGATCGGGCAGCGGCCAGTCGTCGCGTCTGCAGCCCGGGCACATAGGGACACTCCTCGCCGCATCCCATCGTGACGAGCAGCGACGCGTCCCGGGCGAGGCCCTCGGTGAGCCGCTGCGGCCGGTTGCCGCCCAGGTCGATGCCCACCTCCCGCATCACGTCCACCACCACCGGATGGACGTGATCGCCCGGCTGCGTGCCGGCCGATACCGACTCGACCCGTGACGGATCGGCCAGCGCCGACAGGAACGCGGCCGCCATCTGCGAGCGGCCCGCGTTGTGCACGCACGCAAAGACGACCCGTTCCATCTCAGTTGCAGCAGCCTGGGCCGCAGCACGAGGCGGCGGCGGGCTTCGAGGCACGAATGAACGCGCTGACGAACGTGCCGTCGACCTCCTCTGGCGAGCTGGTCCGCATCCAGGCCCTCGCTGGCCAGGAACGTGCGCGCGTCCTCGACGCGTGTACTCGCGGGTCTCCTCGATCGCCGACGTCCCTGAATCCCGCCTTCACCAGCTTCGCGATGTACTGGTGCTCGGCAAGAGCGCCGGCCACGCAGCCGATCCACAGTTCCATGTTCTTCCTGATGACGTCGGGCACCTGCTCCCCTGACCACGACGTCGGACACCGCGAAGCGGCCGCCCGGCTTCAGAACGCGAAACGCCTCCCGGAGCACCTGGTCCTTGTCGCCCGACAGGTTGATCACGCAGTTCGAGATGATCACGTCCACCGAGTTGTCGGGCAGCGGGATGTGCTCGATCTCGCCCTTGAGGAACTCCACGTTGTCGAGACCGCTCTTGCGCTTGTTCTCTTCCGCCACCGCCAGCATCTCGTCGGTCATGTCGAGGCCGAACGCCTTGCCAGTGGGGCCGACCCTCCGGGCCGACAGCAGCACGTCGATGCCGCCCCCGGAGCCCAGGTCGAGCACCGTCTCCCCGGCCTTCAATTCGGCCAGCGCCGTGGGATTGCCGCAGCCAAGCGATGCCCTCAGCGCCAGGTCTGGCACTTCGGCTTCCTGACCCTTCTCGTACAGGTTCGAGGTGATCGGATCGCAACACGGTTCGATCGCCGCGGCGCTGCCGCAGCACCCGCTCGGAGCGCCCGACCGGGCCCTCAACGCCGCCTGGCCGTATTTCTCTCGAACGATGTCCCTGACGTGTCCCGCTTCAGTCGTCATTCGCATGCTCCTGGTGAAATCTATATTCGCGTTTGCATATGTAGATCTACCGGGCCCGTAGTATATTTGTCAAGGCATATATAAATGCAACCCCAACTCGAGTCGATGGAACGCCTGTTCCAGGCGCTGGGAGACGCGACGCGCCTGCGGATCCTCGGCCTGCTGCTGACGGGCGAGGTCTGCGTCTGCGACATCCACGACAGCCTGAAGATCTCGCAGCCCAAGGCCTCGCGGCACCTGGCGTACCTGCGCCGGGCCGGCCTCGTCGCGGCGCGCCGCCAGGGTTTGTGGATGTACTACCGGCTGGCCGACGTGCGAGATCCGCTCGTGGACACCATTCGCCAGGCCGTCACGCACACACTGTCGCATGTCGAGAGCGTTCGTCGAGACGCCGGGCGGCTGGAAAAGAAGACCGGCTGTTGTCTGCCCGATGCCACGGGCGTCGTGACACTGGACTGCTGCGGCCCCGCGGCCCAACGACGAACCACGAACCACGAACCACGAACTAGTCCCGGTTCCAGCCCCTAACCCACTCCGGGGGCTCGGGTTCACCCCGTGGCTTCATCCCCTTGGTGCGCGACCAGCGGTGGATCCAGCTGAAGCCGTTGCGGCCGGCATAGCCGTCTTCCAGGCGGTAGGCGGGATCGGCCAGCGCCTGCTCCAACGACACGAAGGTGTAGCCGCGCCGCCGGAACATCGCCAGCAGATTCAGGCATCAGGTCGGCGTTCAACTGGTTCGCGTGGATCAGCAGGATCTGCGGAAACTCCCGCCCCACCACCTCCACGGATCGTTCTTCGAAGAACGCCACCACCGACTCCATGTAGGGCACGTATTCCTGGCGCACGCGCTCGCGGTACTCGGGCCTCGTGTACAGGGCCGCGTACTGGTAGTCGGCGTTGTCCAGCGTCACGGGCGCAACACGGTACGCCGCGGCCGTCGAGATATGCCTGCATCCCCTGCTTGATCTCGGGTGTGGGGCCCGTGAAGAGAAACGGGTGGCGGTAGTAGGTCAGGCGGCGTCCGCGCGCCGCCAGCGCCTCTTTCACGACGGGCTCGCCCTTTTCGATGTCGTCCACGTACTGCTGCAGCGGCACGTTGTTGATGTTGAGGTGCGAGTGGGAGTGGTTGCCCAGGTCGGCGCCGAAGTCCAGCCAGACGTCGAGCACCTGCCGGAGGCCGTTCAGGTCGAAGCCCGCCTGGCGGCCCTGGTTCACGAAGCCGATGACCGGCACCCGCTGATCGCGGAACGGCGTCAACAGGCGCCGTGTCATGTCCAGGACGGCGTCCAGCGAGAGACCTCCCCGACACCCTCGTCTCCCCCGCGCGGCAGATCGTCGATGGTGATGGCCACCTGGCGAGCCGGCGGCGCGGGCACAACCGACGCCTGCGGTGCGCCCTCGCGCAGCTCGGCGATGAGCGCGTCCAGCTGCTGGTATTGCAGGCACCCGCCCGTCGGGGGACTGGGCGGGCAGCCTGTCGATCGCCAGCCGTAGTCGGACTCCAGCACCTTGGCCAGGTCTTCCTTGCTGGTGCCCTTGCGAATCAGATCCGTCAGCGGCCGCGCATGGTCGCGAGGTCGGCCGCGAACCGCGCGAGATCGGCTTTGGTGGCCACCGGGCCGTGGCCGGGGATCACCGTGTCGAAATCCAGCGCCAGCGTCCGGTCCAGCGTGCGAGACCACTCGATGAAGCTGCCGCCCTGCGCCGAGTCCACGTAGACCGGCACGCCCGGCGGACGCGGCGGCGCCCCGGGCCGCGCTGGCGAGCGGAAGTTGATGAACAGATCGCCCGTGTGGATGACGCGTTCGCGCGGAAAGTGGATGATCGCGTCCCCGCGCGTGTGGCCGCGGCCGAAGTAGTGCGCCCGCACCTCGCCGGTGCCGAGGTGCACGGCCATCTCGTCGTCGAACGTCACCCGCGGAATCCCGATGGGCGTGCCTGGTGTGTCCTCGTAGTACGGCTGCTTGATGTCCAGCAGGTTGGCGCGCACGTTCTTGTGCGCGATCACTTCGGCGATGCGCAGCATCTTCGTGTCGCCGCCCGCGTGGTCGTCGTGCTGGTGCGTGTTGAACACGTAGCGCAGCGGCTTGTCGGTGACCGCCTTCACCTGCTTCAGGATGTCGTCGTGGTTGCGGTCGAACATGTCGTCCACCAGCACCACGCCATCGCCGGTCACGTACAGCGCGACGTTGCCACCCTCGCCCGAGATCATGTGCAGGTCGCCGGCCACGCGCGTCGTGGTCAGCGGGCCAGGCGGCTTGGCGGTCTGCGAGTAGAGCACCCACGTGCTGTGTGCGAGGAAGACGGCCACGACGACGGCGGCACACGCTGCGCGTTTCACTGGGTGGACTATAACAGCGGGCGGTGGAGCGGAACTACCGAACGGGCGCGGCGGCCGCGAAGAACAACGTGGAGAGGCGTTTGACGTACCCGTAGGCGTACTGTGAAGCATCAGCCTTCATCGCGGTGTCGCTGAAAGCGATGCGCACGAGGCCAGTCGGGTCTGCCGGCGCGAACTCCCGGAACAGCGTTCGCGCACCGGTGGTGAGATCGATACGGTCCAGCCGGGCCGGAACCTCGAAGCCTTTCCGCACGATCACCGCCCAGCCGTCGTCGCTGAAGGCCACCACGGTATCCGACCCCAGCCCCGGAATGGCGCGCGGGGCGCCTCCACTGAGGGGATAGATCGACCAGTGCCATTGGCGGCGGCGCCGGCCGCCGTGATGCCGTCCGGCGAAAATATCGCGGTGCTAACGCTCTCCGGCAGGATCGGCTGTGGTGGCCCCCCAGCGATCGATTGGCGGTAGATTCGAGGCGCCTTCGAAGGTTCGGTGCCGAGGAAGGCAACGCTCCGTGAATCCGCCTGCCAGGTGGCCCATTCGATGTGGTTGACCGGGCTACTCGCGAGTCGCACCGGCTCGCCGGCGCCAAATGGATAGATGACGATCTGCGACGTGGAAGTGATCTTGGCGAGGGCCCATTTGCCGTCGGGCGACCAGGCCCTGGCATCGCCATCACCCATCCGCACCACAGGCGATCCGTCGGCTTTTCTCCACACCACCGTGTAGTCGGCACCGCCGTTGCCATCGGCGAACAGCACGCGCTGCCCGTCCCTCGAGAGGCTCGGCGTCCAGCTCTTGTTGAGCCAGCTCAGGTCGCGCTCTTCGGCCTGACCGGCTCCCCGCGCCACCACACCGTATCGAAGGTCTTCTCTCGACGCGAGCCACGGGCCGTTCGCCGCGACATCGTAGATGAAGAACTCGCCTGGGCTGGTGAGCGCGTAGCCGCTCCCCGTGCCATCGGCCGAGGCACGCCAGATCTGATACGTCATCTCGCCTGGGTCCCGACCCGAGGAGGACCGCTCGCTTGCGCCAAAAAGCACTGCCGAGCCGTCGGGCAACCAGGCCAGGCCTTCTTCACCCCAGAACTCGCCGGCCAGCGTGCTGACCCGTCCGGAGGTGTCCACCACCTTGACGTGACCGCGGTCGTCGAAGCGCTCGGGGTGCTCCATGAACGCCACGCGGGTGCCGTCCGGCGAGACGCGAGGATCGCTGATGTACCCGCCGGCCTCGTACAACTTCGTGCCGATTGGATACTCGAGCCGATCGCGAGTGCCCAGATCGCGGATGACGGCAAGAGTCGAACCGTCGGGGCTCCAGTCCGCTTCGCGCACGCCATCGAGCCAGGGGCGCGGCGCGCCCTCGAGTGTCATCCGCGCGAGCGTGCCCGTGAACAGCCGATGGTTGATGTAGACGGCATTCGTCAGCACCGCCAGTTCGCCTTTGGACGATACCGCCAGAAGGTGGGTTTGTGGCGGGCCGAACGGTCGCGCCTCGAGTGTGCCCTGGCGGATTTCGAACAGGCTCGGCTCGTTGCCGGTGCGCGCCGAGCTGAACACCACGGTCTCACCGTCGGGCATCAACCGCGCGTTGAAGATCGCTTGCGGCTCGAACGTCTTCATCGTGAACGCCATCGGCGGCGGGACCGACGCTGAAAACATCCGGCTGCCGGCCACGCCGGCCACGGCCGCGGCCGCCACGGCGGCCGCCACGACGAGCGGCGACAGCGCGATACGCCTGGTAGTTGCCACAGGCATCGGCGCCGCTGGCACGACGCCAGAAGGGCTCGAGCCAGACAGCGCCTCGAGCGCGAACGCGACGTCGCGCGCCGACTGGAAGCGTTCGTTAGGGTTCTTCTCCAGGCAATGACGCACGATGCGATCGAGCGCGGGGGACAAATCCGGCCGGGATCCGACCAGCGCGGGTGGCTCCTGCGTGAGGATCGCCGTCATGGTGTCGGCGGCCGTGTCCCGCTGGAACGCGCGGGCGCCGCTGACCATCTCGTAGAGGACGACACCGAGCGCGAAGACGTCCGCGCGCGCGTCCACTTCCTGGGCGCGCACCTGCTCGGGCGCCATGTAGCCCATCGTGCCCATCACCGTGCCGGCATCGGTGACCGCCATCGTCTGCGTGGCGCCGGAGTGCTCCGAGCCAGCGGCCTGCCGCGCCAGCCCGAAGTCCAGGATCTTCACCTGTCCGTCATCGAGCAGGAACACGTTCTCGGGCTTGAGGTCCCGATGCACCAGCCCCTTGCCGTGCGCCGCACCGAGGCCGCGCGCGATCTGCACGGCGATCTCGACGGCCTTGCGAACGGGCACGGCACCGTCGGCCAGCCGCTCGCGGAGCGTTTGCCCGGCCAGCAGTTCCATGACGACGAAGATCTGGCTCTCGTGCAGGCCCGTGTCGTGTATGGCGACGATGTTCGGGTGCGACAGGGCGGCGACCGCCCGGGCTTCCCGTTCGAATCGCGCGCGGCGATCGGCATCGTGCGCGAAACCGGCGGGCAGGACCTTGATCGCCACGTCGCGCCCGAGCCGGGTGTCCTTTGCGCGAAAGACCTCGCCCATGCCGCCGGCGCCAAGGGGCGCGAGAACTTCGTACGGGCCGATATGCGTGCCTGGAACCAGTGACATAGAGCAGGTGCGATCCTACTTGATGGTCCGTATAATCCGCTCACCATGCGCAGCCACACTCCGGTGTTCGCGGCCGGCCTCGTCGTGCTGACGGTCCTGGCCGTTCGACTCGACGGCCAGACGGAGACCAACGAGCATCGCGCCTTCATGGCCCACGGCGCCGCCGCCGCGGGGGTGATGCCGTTCGCGAACTACATCCGCACGTCGTCCACGCTGCCGCCGCGGGATCGAGAGCTGGTGATCCTGCGGACCGCGTGGCTGAGCCGCTCGCCGTATTACTGGTCGGTGCACAGCGCCCGAGTCGGCGGCCGCGGGTCTGACGCGCTCGGATCTGGCGCGCATCGCGGGCGGCCCGCCGCGCCGGGCTGGGACCCGTTCGAAGCAGCGCTCCTCCGCGCCGCGGATGAACTGCACCACCAGTCGTTTGTCAGCGATGCGACGTGGAAAGCGTTGAGCGGCCGCTATTCCACGCACCAGCTGATGGATGCGGTGTTCACCGTGACGGAGTTCTCGATGCTGGCCGCGGTGGCGAACACGCTGCGCACGCCGGTCGATGCGGGCATTCCGCAGCGGCCGCTGCCGGAGGGCTCGCGGCCGCTGGCGGGCACGCCGCGCCGGCACGTCGCCCTGTCGCACCCGCGCGTGCCGCCGATCGAGCCGGCCGACATGACGCCGGCGATTCGCACGATGCTCGATCCCCGCGGGAACGGCCGGCCGGTGGCCGCCGTCTACCGCACCTTCGCGCAGCACCCGGCGCTGTATGCCCCGCGCCAGATGCTGTCGGAGTACATCCGCCTGGGCGCGACGCTGAGCCCGCGCGTGCGCGAGATGCTGATCCTCCGGATCGGCTACCTGTGCCAGTCGGCCTACGAATGGGCGGCGCACGCACGCGCCGGCCGGGCCGCGGGCCTTTCCGCCGATGAAATCAAGCGGATCGCTGCCGGCCCCGACGCCGGCTGGAGCGCCAACGACGCGGCGATCCTGCGGGCGGTAGACGAGATGTACGCGGACGACGTCGTGTCCGAGCGGACGTGGAAGGCCCTGTCGGCGCAGTTCGATCAGAAGCAGCTGCTCGACGTGCTGATCACCGCCGGCGGCTACCGGATGGTGTCGATGGCGCTCAACACGCTCGGCGTCCCGCTCGAACCCGACAGCGAACCGCTGCCGCCGCTGCCCTAGCAGCCGTCAAGGAGGGACCATGGCCGTGTCACGAGGACCCCTGCTTCTGATGGTGGCATCGCTGGCGTGGCCGGTCGCGGGCACCGCGCAGACTGCGTCCCGATCGAAAGTGGAAGGGATGTGGAGCGACCCGCCGGTGACGATCGTCGCGCGCTTCTGTGCGTCCTGGTGCACGGATGCAGGCATCGAGCGGTTGAACGCGCTGCTGGACAACCCCGCCAACGACAGCAGGCCCGTGGCGCAGCTCAGCGCCGAGGCTGGCGGCTACCAGCTCGACACCTACATCAAGAGCCGGATGACGCCCGCCGTTCTGGCGTCCTTTCCGATCGATCCGGCCGACGACCCCGGATTGCTCAAGTGTGAGCCGTGGGGGCTGGCTCGCCAGATGTTTGCGCCGCATCAGATCGAGATCCGGCGGCTTGGCGATGACCGCGTGGAGCTGCACTACGGGGAATGGGATGCCCGCCGCACCGTGTACATGGATGGCCGGAAGCGCCCGGCGGGCCAGGCGCCGACTCGCCTGGGCCACTCGGTGGGACGCTGGGAGGGGGACACGCTCGTCGTCGAGACAGCCGGTGTGGAGGCCAATCAGACAATGTGGCGCGCCCGGCACAGCGACCAGCTGCGCGTGGTCGAGCGCTTCACCCGCTCCGACGACGGCGCGATGCTGCACCTGACGGCCACGCTCACGGATCCGTGGAGCCTTCGCGAACCGCTGGTGATCAAACGCAACTGGCGTTGGGCGCCCACCTCGATCATCGCGCCCTACGACGATTGCAAGCCTCCGATCGCGGTGAAGAGAGGGGTGACCCCGTGAGCGTCGCGAGAACGGCCTTCTGCCTCGGGCTCGTCCTCCTGCTGTGCGCGGCCCGAGGGTCGGCGCACCATGCGTTCTCGCCCGTCTACGACAGCAAGCGCTCGGTGACGGTCGTCGGGCGTGGTCACGGAATTCCGCTTCGCCAACCCGCACGCGATGCTGTCGCTGGACGTCAAAGACGACGCGGGCAAGCCGGCGAAGTGGACGGTCGAGTTCGCCGGGCAGCTCAACCTGTCGGAAATCGGCTGGACCAAGGAGTCGTTGAGGCCGGGCGAGCAGATCACCGTCACGGGAAACCCGACGCACGTCGTCTCGCACCAGATGGCGTTCGTGCGCATTGTGAAGGCCGACGGCACGGTGCTGTTGCCGGCTGCGGCGCAGCGCACCGACATCCTCGAAGAGGAGCGGCGCGAACGGGCCCGCCGCCGGACGCAGCAGCCCTAGCCGGAAGCCGGGAGCCGGAAGGCGCTAGCCGCTCGAGCCCGCGCGAACAGCCCAGCGGAGCTTGGCCGCGGCGGCGCGGCGGTTCGCCCACGTTTCAGCCTTGGTAGAGCGGATCACTTCGTCCGCGACGGCTGAATAGATACCTTCTCGACGGCCCGCCTTGAACGCTTTCTTCACACGGCGGTCTTCGCCCGAGTGGAAGGTCAGGATCGCCACTCGACCACCCGCCGCCAGACAGTGCGGCAGCGACCGCAGGAGCGCATCGAGCGCGGAGAACTCGTCGTTGACTGCGACACGCAGCGCCTGGAACGTGCGGCGAATCGACATCTTCACGTCGGTCTTCGCCAGGTGCGGAAGGGCAGACGTGAGCCCCGCCCGCAGCAGGCGATCAGCCGCGTGCGTGGTCTCGATCGGCTGCTGCCGCAGCAGGCGGGCGATGAGGGCGCTGTGCGGTTCGTCTGCGTTGTCCGCGAGAAGGCGCGCGAGCTCGTCTTCGGTGACGCGCGCGATCATTCGCGACGCGGGCTCGCCCCGCAGAGGGTTCATGCGCATGTCGAGGGGACCGACACCTTTGTAGCTGAAGCCGCGATCGGGATCGTCGAGCTGCATCGACGACACGCCGAGATCCGCCAGGATGACGTCGGCGCGCAACAGGCCCTCGGCGGCCAGCGCCGCCTGAAGGCCGGCGAAGTTGACGTGACGCGCCACGAAAGCGTCGGGCCCGAAGCCGTCCGCGCGCAGATGCGCTTCCGCGCGTGGCAACTCCACCGGATCGACGTCCAGCCCGATCAGCCGGCCCCCTGGCAGCACACGGTTCAGGATCGCCCGCGCGTGACCGCCGCCGCCGAGGGTGCAATCAACCGCCACCTCACCGGGGCTGGGCCGCAGGCAGTGCAGCACCTCGTCCACCATGATCGGCAGGTGCATGCCCGCCGGCGTCTTGCCGGAAGCACGGATCTTCTGCACGTCCGCGGGGTACTGCGCTGCGTTCAGTTCCTTGTATTTGTCGCGGAACTCGCGCGGGTTCTTCCCGATGTAACGCCGCCGCCTCGTGTGTGCGGGTGGCTCTACAGGTGGTGGTTCGGGCACACGCTGCCCCACTAACGGCGAGTCGAACCCGACGGCTCGGTCAACGCGAACGCGATGAATTCGGGCGGGTGATTCTGGCCGCCGATGGCCACGACGATGTACTGAAGCCCCTTGACCTGGTAGGTCATCATCGTGCCCGTGGTGCCGGCGGGGAGTTCGGTTTCCCACACGACTTTCCCTGTCGCCTTGTCGAACGCACGCAGCTTCTTGCCGCCGCCGTTGGGCGGGGTCCGCACGTTGACCTGATCGCCCTCGCTCACGAACAGCAGCGTCTTCGTGACCAGCGGTGCGGCACGCACCGACTGGCCGAGCGGCGGCAGGTTCAGCGCCTTGAGCAGCGGGTGATTGCGGGGACCATCGCCGTTGGCCACCATCCAGGCCTGCTCGCCCCGATTCAGGTTCAACGCGGTGATGCGCCCGTAAGGCGGCTTCGTCAATGGCAGGCCCTGCGGCCCTTGAATCAGCTGGCGCGTGCTGGCCCGATAGCGGAGGTCCGTGCGCGCCGGATCGCCGGGCAGCAGGTTCGCCACGAAGGGGTTCGTCATCGAAGGCACGTACAGCATCCCCGTCTCGCGATCGAACGCCGCGCCGGTCCAATCCGCGCCGCCGACCGAACCCGGCATCTGGATCGTGCCCTTCTTGTCCTGCGGGCCCAGGGCCTTCGATCGATGGCGGCGTGAACACCGGACCGATCACGTACTGCTTGGTGATCTCGATGGCCTCCGCTCGAAGCTCCGGCGTGAAGTCGATCAGGTCGTCCACGGTCAGGCCCTGGCGGTCGAATGCCGGTGGCTTGGAGGGAACTGGCTGCGTCAGCGACGCTCGTTCGCCGGGGACCGTCGAGGCCGGCACCGGGCGCTCCTCGATGGGCCACACCGGCTGTCCCGTCACGCGATCCAGCACGAACGCGAACGCCTGCTTGGTGATCTGGACGACGGCCTTGATCCTGCGGCCGTTGACGGTGATGTCGGCAAGGATGGGCGCCGCCGGGTTGTCGTAGTCGAACAGGTCGTGGTGCACGGTCTGGAAGTGCCACACGCGCTTGCCCGTGGCCGCGTCCAGGCAGACGACGGACGAGCTGAACAGGTTCGCGCCCAGCCGGTGCCCGCCGTACATGTCATTGGTGGCGCTGCTCGTCGGCAGGTAGATGTAGCCCAGCTCGTCGTCGGCACTCATCGGCGCCCACACGTTCGCGGCGCCCGTGTAGCGCCACGACTCGTTCTCCCATGTCTCGACGCCGGGCTCTCCCGCTTTCGGGATGGGACTGAAGGTCCAGCGCAGCCGTCCGGTACGCACGTCGAAACCGTGCACGTCGCCTGGCGTGCCGCCCATCCTCGCGGCCGAGTCCTGATCGGCCATCGACGACCCGAGCACGACGACGTCGCGGACGACGAGCGGTGTCCCATTCCACGAGAAGGGTCGTGACGCGCCGGTGGCAGCGGTGAGATCCACGCGCCCGCCGACGCCGAACTCCGCGACGGGCTTGCCGGTGCGGGCGTCCAGCGCGTAGAGATACGCGCCGCGGAACGTCAGGATCCGGCCGCTCGGTTCCCTGGCTCCAGTACGCGACGCCGCGGCTGGCGGCGCCCACGAGCAGCTCGCTCTCCGGCACTTGCTGCACCCAGATCGTCCGGGCCGTCGCCGGGTCGAATGCCTCGACCAGGCCGACGCCGTTCGACGCATACAGGATGCCGCCGACCATGATCGGCGTCGAGCGGAAGTTGTTCGCGGGCCGCAGCTTGGGGTTCAGCTCGAGCAGCGCGGGATCAATGGACGGCCGTCGCCAGGCCACCTTCAGCCGTGCGACGTTGTCCTTCGTGATCTGCGCGAGCGGCGAGTACTTCGTGGAGCCGTTATCACCGGAGTAATGCCGCCACTCGACATCCGCCGGGCCTCGCTGCGCGCCCGGCGACGCCGCCCCGAACGCCAGCGTGATCGCAATCAGGCTCAGAACCAAAGCACGCATGGGGACGCTCCTGCTGGAGAGCAACACGCGGCGACGTGAGTCGCCGCGTGCGAAGGCCGAGAGCCTAAAGCCTAGAGCCGAGAGCCTACACGAGGGCCGTTTTGTACAGTGCGAGTAGCTTGGCCCAGGCTTTCTCCGCGTCGTCCTTGTTGTAGATCGGCGGCTGCCCCGCCTGCACAGGCATGTCGGGCATGCACCAGCCATGCAGCGCCTTCGGGTACACCTCCACCTCGCCCGGCACCTTGGCGGCGGCGAGCGCGGCGCGCAGCTTGTCCTTGGCGTCGGGCTGCCGCTCATCGTCGTTGATGGCGACGCCGAAGTACATGCGCGCCTTCATCTTCGGCACCAGCAGGTGCGGGCTTTCGGGCGTATCAGTCACCAGGCCGCCGCCGTGGAACGACGCGCCGGCGCCGACGCGGTTCGGCACCGCCGCGGCCGTGCGCATGACCAGCGGTCCGCCCATGCAGTAGCCCTGCGTGCCGATCTTCTTGGTCTTATCCACCTGCGGCTGCGCGTCCAGGTACGCGATGTAGGCCACCGCGTCCTTCTCGGGATTGCCGGCCGCGTTCACCGCGCCCATCAACGGCTGCAGTTTGGCGCGGTCGGCCGGGTTCGCGAAGTTGAAGGTGGCCATGTCGAGGACCGGCGCCTTGGCCGTGCGGTAGAACGGATTCGGCACCAGCACGGAGTAGCCCTCGGCCGCCAGGCGCTTGCCCATCTCCCGCAGAGCGGGACGCAGGCCGAACGCATCAGGCCAGATCAACACGCCGGGATGCGTCCCGGTCGCAGGGTGGATGAACACCGCGTCACACGTGCCGTCGGGCATCTTGATGTCGACGTTCTTCTCCACGACGGGCATCTGCGCGGACGTGGTGCCGGCGGCGGCCACCAGGCCCGCGGCTACCGACATCGCCACGAAGTCGCGGCGCGAGACGTCGCGCGCCGCATCCTGCTGGTCCTGCTGGCCTTTGGTGTCTGACATCACACTTCTCCTCGCGGCATTGTATCCTGCACAAAGCTGCCTGTTCTGGAGGATGTGATGAGATTGATCAACGGCCGGGGACTCGTGTGCGGATTGTTGCTGGTTGCCGCGGCCGACGTGCTGTACGCCGGACAGATCTACGGCACCATCGTGATGGGCGGCCAGGGCCTCAAGGAGGCCAAGATCGAGATTCAGTGCGGTCAGGAGGCTGCCGTCGCCGGAGCCACGGCGGCCGATGGCGCCTACCGCATCAACGTCCCGCAGCAGGGCCAGTGTTCGCTCGCCTTGCCGACCTATGAGGGCCGTCCCACCGCCTCGATTTTTTCCAGCCCGAATCCGACGGCGTACAACTTCGAGCTGACCAAGCTCGCGGACGGCAAGTACGAGCTGAAGCGACGCTGACCATGAACGAGGGTGAAGTTCCGACGGTCGAGCCAGCCTCCCGTTCCCGACGTCAAGACCACGTGGCCATGGATCGAGCTGCTCAAGGTCCTGGCCTTGCCGCTCGTCACGCTGGTGCTCGGCTACTGGTTCAACGCGTCGCTGAACGAGCGCCAGCAGGTCGAAAGCAACATCCGGCTCTATGCCGAGATGATGGGGCGGCGGGAGGAGGCCGACAGCAACCTCCGCAAGGACATGTTCAATTCGATCCTCACGACGTTCATGACGCGGGATCCGTCTCTGCGGCTGACGTCGGAGGAGCTGATCCGGCAGCAGATCCTCAGCCTGGAGCTGCTGGCCTACAACTTCCACGAGTCGCTGGACATCGCTCCGCTGTTCAAGGACGTGGAGCGGCGGATCATGGTCGAGGAGCGCGACACCAACGCCGAGCTGCGCGGCCGCCTGGAGTCGGTGGCACTGCAGGTCATCGAGCACCAGCTGACGGCGCTGTCGGACGTGGGCATGATCGAGCGCGGCAACGCTCTGCCCGAGCGCATCAAGGACCTGCAGGCGCACGTGTCGTTCGGCACGCACACCGTGTCGGATCCGATGATCGCGCCTGGCGAAGGGACAGCCCGGATCTGTCTCTCGACCGAATCCACCGACGGCACGCGGAACTACCGCCAGTTCAAGCTGGAGCTGATCGACTATCGCGAGGCCCTGCGCGAGGTGCAAGTGCACCTCTATGTGTCGCAACTCCTGACCGAGCAGGAGTGCCAGCAGGCCGACCTGGACCTCGAGAGCAGGCGGGAAGTGGACACGAACTTCCTGGTGGGGCTGTTCGACTTCCCCATGATCGACAACACGCGCCTCTCGGGCGGCGAGCGGACGGCGGTGTCGCTGACGTCGCTGAACCCCAGCGTGCTGAGCATCGCCCTGGCCTACTTCCCGGCGTCGCGCGCCAGCCTCAAGGACAAGCCGTACTACGACGAGGTGATTCGCGATCTGGTCCGCGATCGCCGCGGGGCGAGCCCGATGAGTCGTTAACGACTCGTTGGTCGTTGGTCGTTAGTCGCCGGAAGCCGGAAGCCGGAAGCCGGAAGCCGGAAGCCTAGTCCACCTGATATCCGGGCCGCGTCCGCACGGTGGCGGATCGGCCCTTCACGCGCACGGTGACGTCGTGCCAGCCGCCCTTCTCCACGCCACGGGGCGTGTAGCTGATCAGGTACCGCTGGCGGAATTCTTCGAGAATCGACTGGAACCGGGCGCGCAGGTCGCGCGTGGACTCCACCTCGATCACGTCCCCGCCGGTGGCTTGCGCCAGAGTACGCAGGAAAGCGATCGACCCGCGGCCCCGCACCGCCGCGCTGTAGACCACCACGTTCGAACGCCGGGCCGATGCGAGCGCCTGATCGGCCGAGAGCCAACTGGCCGTGTCCACGCCGTCGCTGAAGAGCAGCACCAGGTTGCGGCCGTCAGTCGATCCGCCGAGCGTCGTCGCCGTGAAGACGCCATCGAAGAGCGCGGTGCTGCTGATGGGACGCGCCCCGTCGAGCGCCGCGCGCAGCAGCGCCACGTCGGAGGTGGACGGCTGCTGCCGCACGACCCGGCGGCTGAACGTCAGCAGCTGCGCCCGGTCCTCGGCCCGCAGTCCGTCCAGCAGGGCGTGGCCGGCCCCTCGCAGGTGGTCCAGCCGCTCGCCGGTCACGCTGACGCTCATGTCGAAAGCCAGCGTGACGTTCAGCGGGGCGCGCTCGAACGAGACGACGTCAAGCTGTTGAGGAACCTTGTTGTCGATCACCTCGAAGTCGGCGAGGCCGAGACCGCGAACGACGCGCCCGCCCTCGGTCACGAGCGCGTCCAGGCGCACGACGTCCACGGCCACGCTGAAAGTGGCCTGCTGCGCGATGCCGGCCGTGGCCGAGGTCAGTAGGACACAAGCAAGAGCGGCCCGCGCAGGCGGCTTCATTGGAGCACCGCGACCGGCGTCGTGGCCCACACGGCGCGAAGACGGCGCTCGAGCGACCGGCCAGCAGCCGTGTGATAGTCCCACCAGGGGTCGTCCGCCTGCTCGTTGGACGGCTCCACCAGGCGATCGAGGATTGACACGGCCATGCGGGCATCGCCGGAACCTCTGAGCAGCTGGCTCAGCGCGAGCTGAGGCGCCTGCGCGGTGGGAAAGAGACGCTGAGCCTGCTCGTACGCCGTGCGGGCCGCTCGGCGATTGCCCGATGCGTCCAGCTCGCGACCGTGAAGCATGCGGGCGTAGTAAGCCAGGAGGCGATCCTCGCCGGCACCGGACACCGCCCGCTCCAGCTCGCGAGCCGCCTCAGCGTGCTTGCCGCGCAATCCGAACACGTTGCCGAGCCGTATGCGCGCCTCGACCAGCGCGTCGTTCTTCTGGAGCGCTCGGCGCAGAAGGTCTTCGGACCTTCCCAATTCGCCCGATGCCGTCAGTACCTGCAACCGGTCCCGCAAGTCGCGGTCGGATCCCAGCGCGGCCTGAAACTGGGGCGCGGCCAGGGCCTCGTGACTCGCGCCGCCCAGCGCCAGCAGGTCGGAATCGTCGCGGAACAGCTCCACCGCGCGCAGCACGTGCGCTACCTCGAACCGCCCGCGTGACAACTGATAGGCCAGCGACGCGCCATACCAATCCCGCACCCACGGGTCCGCGGCCGGCGCGGGTTGAATGGAACAGGGCTGGGTCACAAGGTCCAGTGCCTCGCGCGCCAGCTCGATGTGGCCGGCGATGGCGAACTCACCGAGCGCTTGCCCGTCGTTCATACTGAACGTGAACGAGGATCGATAGTCTCGACGAGTGGAGGGCGTACCGACGGCGCCCACGACGGCGAGGTTCAGGTGGAACGTCGCGGCACGCTGCAACAACTGGGTGGCGCTGTTGAACGCCGGGCGCCGCGTTGGATCGTCCTTCGGGCACAGATCGGCGGGCCGCGTCACGCCATGCCGGCGCGCAAGCGCGCGCAGCCGGTCCATCTCGTTGCCTGAGTACAGCACCTGTCGCGTGCGCGGAGTCCCCGTTATCCGTCGGAAGAAAATGGCGATATCGGGGTCGCGTATCAGGCTGACGACGGTCGGCAGGTGCTCGCGAACCAGGGTCAGCTCGCGAGCCGACCAGGTGCTCACCAGGCGCAGGCTCTCGTCGGCGACCCCCGGCTGGTGCCGATCCACGGCGTCCGACCACGCCGCGAGCAGATCTACGCGATCGAGCTTCGACGGATCGGCCGGGGGCCCGGCCTGAGACGAAGACGGTGGCCGTCGCGGCCGCGACGGCTAGGGATGCTGCTGCAACGGCGGCCGTCGCTACCGCGACGGCTAGGGTTGCCAGAAGGACGCGCATGGTGAACGGCCTTCTGGCGGCCGATAGAACCTACCTAATTGCCGGTCGCGCCGCCGGCGGCGCCCGTCTGGCCCTGCGCACCGTAGATTCTCTTACCATCAGCCATGGTGATCGTGGCCACGCCGATGTTCATCGAGGTCGGAATCTTGGCGCGGACGCCGGACACGGTCACGGTGTCGCCCGGCTTCAGCGTGTCCTTCCGCCAGCCCTGACGGAAGAGCGAGTTCGGCGGGCCGCCTTCCACGCGGTACACCACGACCTTGCCGTCGGGGTCCTTGGCCTCGATGTTGGTGTAGATGTGCGGGTTCATCCACTCCACCTTGGTCACCTTGCCGGTGAACGTGATGGGCTTGGTGGTGTCGAACTCCGCCGAGATCGAGTGATGGGCGACCAGCGGCGCCGACAGCGCGCACACGACGCCCGCCGCCATCATCGCCTTCAGCAACTGTCCAGTCATCTTCTCTCTCCTCCGTCTCGTTCCCGACCTCATTCCTCTTCTTCCGGCTGCCACAGCTTGATCGAGCCTTCGATCACGTTCCGGAGGTTGTTCTCCTCGCACGAATACTCCATCAGCACGTCGTTGGCCGGCTTGATGCGCCAGGTTCGCACGTTCATCCAGTCGCGGGTGTACGCCTTCGGATCGTGCACGGTGACCGTGTGGGTCATCGTCTGCGAATCGGTTCGCAGGAACGTGTTCGTGAGCTTCAGCTCCTTGCTGTGCGGGTGGCCGGCGGTATCCAGCTTGGTGTAGCCGTTGAACGCGCTGGTTTCGACCACCAGCGTATCGCCGTCCCAGCGGCCCACCGAGGTACCGTTCCACGTCTCGGGCAGGTCGGCCGGCCACTTGAAGCTGGCGTTGGTGGGCACCCAGGTGTGCCACGTGTTCTGCTCGAACAGGAACGCGAGCGCGTCGGGGTGGTGGAGCAACTGGACGCCGTGGGGAGAGTTGATGTTGCGCGACCAGCCGAACGGCAGGCAGTTGCCGGCGTAGTCACCCTTGTTCACCGGGTCGTATTCCTTCCACTTCTTGAGGCCCCAGTCGGTGAACGGCAAGTCGAACGTGCGTGCGGCCGAGCCGGATGCCGGTGCCATGGCGCCCGCTATGGGCTCCCCCTGGCGCGCGAACTTCAGCGGCTCGCGACTTGCCGGATCCGCGACGCGCAGCGCCATGTTGGGTGTGTACGGGTTGGCCCAGTGGCCACTCAGATCGGGCTTGCCGTTGGCCAGCCGCGGCACCGGCCCGGCCGGCTGTGCCGGCGCCGCGCCCCGGCCACCTGCGCGACCGCCTGGCGCCGCGCCGTCGCCTCGCTGCGCCTCGACCCACGCGGGCACGATGACCGAAGCCACCAGCGCCACGGCCGTGACCGACCACAGACATCGCTTTCTCACGGGTCTCTCCTATGCCCAAATAGGGCCGATTCACTCTAAGACCACGTTGGACCGGCGTGCGGTCCGGACGTGCGTTTCGTAACAGGACCGCACGGCGGTCCCAGCCGCGCGAAGCGCGGCAAAAAGATACTGTCAACCGGCCTAGGGCTCTGTACGAATTCCAAGGGTAGAGCCCTTGGTCGGTTCGGTCAACTCAATAGAGGCGCCCCAGGGGTCCACTATGGTCGCGCTGCGACGGCCGGCGCGAACCTGGCACGGGCGCTCGAAAGTGACGTTTTCCCGCGACAGTCTGGCGCAGAACGTCTCGAGACCGGGCACCTCGAACGCCAGGTGGTCCAGCGTTCGTCCCTTGGTCGGGACCACCGGGCGAGGGCCAACCGAGAAGTTCAGGTTCACGCCGGGCAGGTCCACCGCGTCGTACTGCGCGCGCTTGCCGGGCACGCCGCCGAACCACGTGGCGTACCACGCCTTGGCCGCGGCCACAGCCGCGGCGTCGGGGAGATACAGGTGGATGTGGTGAAAGGCGATGGGCTTCCCGACGGGCTGTCGATGACGCAGGGCGATGCCGGTCGCCGGGCCCGCGTCGGGCGTAAAGGTCAGGTTCGTCGCCGCGTCCTCGAACAGCTCGATCCGCTCGCCGTCGGGAGACATCACGGACCCGACGCCGGGAAACTGCTGCAGCCGCGCCACCGTGAGCCCGACCGCCTCCACGCCGGCGAACGACGGCACGCGGAACGCCACGTGGTTGACCACCGACCCCTCGCTGCCGCCGGCGCGCTGGCCCGCGTCAATGTGCACCTCGACGTCCGGGAAGACAATCTCCGCGGCTGCGCTGACCGGTGCCGCTCGCGGTCTGCCGCCCAGGGCTACCCAGAACGCCCGGCTCGCGGCCACGTCGCGCACGTAGTAATGCACATGGCCCATGGCGACGCGTGCGGAGCTGGGGACGTCGGTCGCCGGCTCCAGTTTCAGCAACGCGCCATTCGGCTCGTCGGTCAGCAGGTATAGGAGGCCATCCGGACCTTGCCGTACTTCCCGGATGCGCTGGTGCAACTCGGTCAGCATCGGCTCGCGCTGAATCGGCCGGCCCTCGGTGAACGTGATGCGCTGGAGGTGGCCGGTGCCGCGCGTCCGGCCAGCGAACATCGATCCGACGAACGCGCTCCCCTTCCACCCCGGAAAGCGGTCGCCCGTATAGAAGGCGAGGCCGGAGATGGCGATCGACGGCACCCAGTACATGAACGGCGCCTCCAGATCGGGGCGTGACGTGGCGTCCGCGATCCTGGTGCCGTCGTAGTCGGTGCCGAACGTGACGAGCGGCCAGCCGTAGTTGCGTCCCGGCCGGATGATGTTCACCTCGTCGCCGCCGAGCGGCCCGTGTTCGTTTTCCCACACCTCGCCGGTATCGGGATGCACGGCCAGCCCCTGCGGGCTGCGATGGCCCAGCGAGTAGATCTCGGGCAGGTAGCCGGCGCGGCCCGCAAACGGGTTGTCGGGCGGCGCGGAGCCGTCGTCGCGCAGGCGCAGCACCTTGCCGGCGTGTTCGCCGGGCTTCTGCGCGCGCTCGGGCTCCTGGCGTTCGCCGACGGTCAGGTACAGGAAGCCGGCGCGGTCGAACGCCAGGCGCCCGCCGAAGTTCGTGTTCGACGTGCTCCATGTGTTCGCCACGAACACGTCGCGCACGTCCACGAGCGACGCGCCCTCGAGGCGTCCGCGCGCGACGGCGGTGGTGGAGCGCTTGTCCTCGCGGCCTTTCGAGTAGCTCAGATACACCAGCCGGTTCTCGCTGAATCGCGGGTGGAGCGCAACGTCCAGGAGCCCGCCGAGCACGGCCACGTGCGCCGCGGGCACGCCGGCAATCGGCGTCGGATCCAGCACGCCGCCGCGCACGATGCGCAGCCGTCCCGGCCGCTCGGTGACCAGCATCTCGCCCGTCGGCAGGAACGCGAGGCTCCACGGGTTGACGAGACCCGATGCCACGACCGAGACGCGCACCTTCTGCACGGAGGTCTCGAACACTTGTGGCAGCGGCGGCAGCGGCGGCGAGTTGCGGGCCGCGGCTGGCGTCACGGGCGCCGCCGGTTGCTGGCCGCTGAGCGACGCTGCCAGCACGAGGGCGCCGATGGCAGCTCCGGCGAATGTGACAGGAGCTCTCATGCGGGCCACCTCAGCGCGCGGGCAGGCCGAAGGCCACCAACGTGTTGCCGGACTCGATCAGGACGTACTGCTTGCCGTCCAGCATGTAGGTGCTGGCCGCGGCCCCCCAGATCGGCGAGCCCGTTCGGTACATCCAGAGCCGTTTGCCGGTCTTGCCGTCGAACGCCGCGAACTCGCCTTCCTGGTTGCCCGCGAACACCAGCCCCGAGGCCGTGGACATCACCCCGGCGAGCGACGACAGCTCGAACCGGTATTCCCACTTGCGTTCGCCGGTCCGCGGGTCGATGGCGCGCAGCGCGCCGAAATCCGGCTCCGCCAGCTTGCGCATGCCGCCGCTCATGAAGCCCACGCCCTGCCGCGGCACCTCCATGCTTCTGCGGCGTGTAGTAGGCACAGGTCTCTCGCGCCATCACGTAGAACTGCTGCAGCGCCGGGTCGTAGGACGGCGGATTGAACACCGTGCCGCCGCGGAAGTCCGGCACGCACGGCGTGGTGGACTCGGAGCCACCCGGCGGGATGACCCCGTCGTTCAGCACCACGGGCTTGCCGTCCTTGCCGATCTCCTTGGCCCAGGCGGTATTGATGTAGGGCCTGGCCACCAGCAGCTCGCCGGTCGTACGGTCGAGCGTGTAGAAGAAGCCGTTCCGGTTGGCCATCATCACCACCTTGCGCGGACGGCCGCCGATGGTCAGGTCGGCCAGCACCGGCACGTGGTTCGAGTCCCAGTCGTGCAGGTCGTGCGGCGTGAACTGGTAGTGCCAGCGCAGCTTGCCGGTATCGGCGTCGATGGCCACGATCGAGGCGGTGTAGAGATTGTCGCCCAGGCGATCGCCACCGTAGTAATCGGGGTTGGGGTTGCCCGTGCCCCAGTAGAGCAGGTTCAGCTCGGGGTCGTAGCTGCCGGTCACCCATGCAGCGCCGCCGCCGCGTGGCAGCACGTCTTCCGACGACCAGGTCTCGCTGCCCGGCTCGCCCTTGCCGGGAATCGTGTAGAAGCGCCAGGCACGCTGGCCCGTGGCGGCATCGTAGGCGTCGAGGAAACCGCGTGTCGGGATGTCGCCGCCGGAGTTGCCGATGATCACCTTGTCCTTGACCACGAGCGGCGCCGAGATGCCGGCGTGGCCCAGCTTGTAGTCGTCCATCACGACGTCCCACACGATTTTCCCGGTGTTGCGGTCGAACGCCAGCAGGTGCGCATCCAGCGTGGCCATATAGAGCCGATCGCCCAGCGCCGCGAAACCGCGGTTCGACGGGTTGCCCGCGCCGTAGGTCAGGCCGGGCGGCAGCTGCCGCCGATAGCGCCACAACTGGCGGCCCGTGCGCGCGTCGAGCGCCCACGCGGTGTTGTTGTTGCCGGTGATATACAGGACGCCGTCCATCACGAGCGGCGTGCCCTCGAATCCGCGGCCGATCACCATGCCCTCGGCCTGGAACGTCCACTGCGCCGACAGGCGCGCCACGTTGTCCGGCGCGATCTGCTTGAGCGGGCTGTGGCGGCGGCCGGTGTAGTCGCCCGAGTAGGTCAGCCAGCGGCCCGGATGCTTCAGGCCGTCCAGCAGGTCCTGTGCGGTCACGAGTGGCAGCGGCGGCGGCGGGGCGGCAGGCGCGGTGGCCGCGGGAGGCGGCCCTTCCTGCAGGGCCGGAAGCACCACGCCTCCCAGCGCGGCACACAACACGGTGGCCGCAACGATCGATCGCATTGGCGGATCTCCCCTCCTCACGTCAGCGTGCGGGCGCCCGGTTGGTGATGCGGATGCGCTGCAGCGCGCTGGCCTCAGTGGGCAGCTCGGCCGCCCCCGGGGGCGCGCTGTTGTTCTTCAACAGGAACGCGATCAGATCCAGGTACCCGGGCGTTCCCAAGGTGTCGGGAGCGTCCTGCGGCATGGTCTGCCGCAGCACCACCAGCATGTCGTTCACGCTGGTGCCGTTCCACCGCTGCATGAAGGACTCGCCGACGAGCGCGGGACCCGACGCGCCCAGCAGGTCTTCGGAATGGCAGGTTGCGCAAGACGCCTTGTAGCGTTCCTGCCCGCGAGTCGCCTGGGCATCGGAGTAGATGCCGTCCCAAATCGATGGCGCCGTCTGGCCGCGCGCCACCGCGCCGGCCCCGGCCGCGGCCACCGCCGCGGTCAGCACGGCAATCCCCACGCCGACGCCCCTGATGGCCCGTGCCCTCATCGTCCACAGCGGATCGTATGCGATATGCTGCCTGCCGCCCATCCATGCCTGCGCCCACCCGGGTTTTCGGCCACGTGCGCGCGTTGTGCCTGTCGTTTCCCGAGGCCTCCGAGGTGTCGGCGTGGGGGCACCCGAACTTCCGCGTCCGGCGCAAGGCGTTCGTGGCGTTCGAGCAGGTGCAGACGCGCCCGTCGATCGCGTTCCGCCTCGACCCGCTGGAGGTGGAACGGCTGCTGGAGCGCAAGGCGTTCTTCGCGACGCCGTACGGGCGCGGCCTGTGGGTCAGCGTGTGGGTGGACCGCGCCGTGAGCGAGGCCCTGCTCGACAAACTGGCGCGGCAGGCCTATCGCCTCGTGGCCGGCAAGCGCCTCTCGGCGCTGCTCGACCAAGATCGTCCTGGGAGTCGGGTGTCCTGAATCGAGGAATTGGGGTCGGGCCTAATTGCTCGACGACTGTTCCAATTAGGCCCGACCCCAATTCCTCGATTCAGGACACCCGATCATCGCTCTCCCAGCATGTCCGCCGCGCCGCTCAGTCGCGTCATCGTGACGAGCGTCATGGTCTCCTGGCCTTGCGCGTTGCGCGTGACGGGAAACCGCAGCTTCACGGTGTTGCCACCGCTCTCGACGTCGAAGAAGCGCTTGAGCGTGCTGCCGGTGGAGACGGTGCCCCCAAGGATCTGGTGAAAGACCTGGCCGGGATAGACGCCCAGCGCGCCGTAGTAGCCGAGGTAGCCGCGCAGCGCTTCCCTGGCCTCCGCGTCGGTCGGCGTATCCGACGCAAACGGCTTGCGGTTGAGCGCCGGAAAGTGCACGCCCACGTACCCCGACGGCGTATAGACGATGACGCTTGGCGCGCGCTTGGTCGCCACTTCGGTCTTCAGCGTGAGGTTCACGCGCGACTCGACCTCGTGGCGCCAGAACCCCACCACCTGCCGGTAGCCCGGTGAGAGGTTTTCGACCGGCGGCACGCGCTCCCACGTCCAGCGGGTGGCGCCGCGCGCGTGCGGCTCGCCGGGCTTGGACGTCACGACCAGACGGTCTCCGGCCATGCTGTAGCTCCGGCTCATCTCGCGCCCCATCGCGTTCGGGCTGAAGGCACCCTCCGGACGGAGGGTCAACTGCCGCGTGGCGAAATCCGCCGTGTAGCGGCCCCACGAGCCGGAAAAAGTGGCAAAGGCCAGCTGGGCCTCGGTCAGCCCCGCCTGCGCCGGTGTGGGCCGCTGGCGGTTGTCGCGCGTCACCAGCTCGAACGCCCAGCCGGCGGCGTCCAGCACCAGCAACCCTCGAGGGTTGGTGACACGGATGGGCTCCTGGCTGTCTACGGCTTCCTCGGTCGAAACCAACGTCCACGTCCCGACCAGCGCCCGATCCGCGGCCGTACCTTGCGCGGACGGCGCCACCACCGCCGGCACGACGGCCAGCACAATGAGGATCAGCCCCCTCATGCGGCGGAGTATACTCCCCGCCCGATCACGGAGTTTGACGAGCCATGACCACCGCACACACCGCATCGAGCGCGCGGGATTTGCCGGCCCGCGCGAAGGTTGTCGCCGCCCTTGCCGACGAGCATGCGGCGGACGCCGACGCCCAAGCCGCTCTGGCGGCACCCGTCGTAGAAGCGTTACACCGCGAAGGGCTGCTGGGCATGTGGGTGCCGCGATCGATCCGTGGTGGCGCCGAGCTGGATCCGGTGTCGTCACTGCGCGTGCTCGAGGAAGTCTCGTACGGCGATCCCTCGACCGGATGGGTGCTGATGGCCGCTTCGCTGGCGATAGGCACCGGTGCGGCGTTCCTGGAAGACGCTGCCGTCGAGGAACTTTTCGGCGGCGAACGCTTGCCGGTGATTGCCGGGCAGGGCACGCGTCCGGGGATGGCCACGCCGCAGGCCGGCGGCTTCCTGCTGACCGGATCCTGGAGCTTTGCGTCCGGCATCAAGCACTCCACGCACATCCACACGCTCGGCCTGGTGGAGGGCACGGGCGAACCGCGCATCTTCGTGCTGCCGGTCGAGAAGGCCACCCTCATCGACAATTGGGACGTGCTGGGGCTGCGAGCCACCGGCAGCATCGACTACCGCATCGACCAGGTGTTCGTCCCTGAGGCCTACACGCATCCGGCGGCCGTGCAGACCCCGCGGCGCGGCGGGCCGCTCTACAACATCGCCGTCATGGGATTCGCGGTGCTGTGCCATTCAGGCTGGTCCTGCGGCATCGGGCGGCGCTTGTTGGACGAGCTGGCGGCGAAGGTGCGCGCGGGAGTCGGCCGCACCGGGACGCTGGCCTCGAGCGAGGCCTTTCACGAGCACTACGCCAGGGCCGAAGGCAGCTTCCGCGCCGCGCGCGCGTTCATCTACGAGACGTGGGAGAGTGTGACCGACACGCTGAACCGCGGCGAGCGCCTCAGCACGCGCCAGCACACCCTCATGCGGCTGGCGCTGGCGCACGCCACGTGGGCGTGCCACGACGTGGCGCAGTTCGTCTACACGTCGGCCGGCACGGTCGCGCTGCGATCCGGCGTCATCCAGCGGCTCTTCCGCGACATGCACGCCGGCACGCAGCACATCACGTCGGCGCCGCCAGTGATTCGCAACACCGGCCGCGAACTGGCCGGACTGACGCCTGGCAAGACGTGGATGTTCTTGGATCTCGTGGATCACTAATAGGCTCCGGGCTCCAGGCTCCAGGCTCCAGGCCCGACAACTCGACTAACGAACTACGAACCACGAACCACGAACCACGAACCACGAACCAGCCTATGCCGCTCGATCAACCGACAACCGCGTTCCTCGAGTTCCTCCGCTCGTCCGGCGGCAAGCCGCTGTACGAGCTGCCCCTCGCCGAGGCGCGTGCCGCCATGGCGATGGGCTCGCAGCTTGGCGCGCCACCGGCCGACGTGGGACGCATTGTCGATCGCTCCATCGATGTGCCCGGCGGCGCCATCGGTATTCGGATCTACACGCCGGCCGCGGCCGATGACGCGCCGCGTGCGGCCATCCTGCAGTACCACGGCGGCGGATTCGTGCTCGGCAACCTCGACACCCACGAGTCGATCGCGCGGTACTACTGCGCGCGCGCCGGCGCCGTGGTGATCAGCGTGGACTACCGCCTGGCACCGGAGCATCGCTTCCCGACGCAGGTGGAGGACTCGTATGCGGCGCTGACGTGGGTCAGCGAACACGCGCGCGAGCTCGGCGTGGATCCGGCGCGTGTGGCGGTGGCGGGCGACAGCGCGGGAGGCAATCTGGCGACCGTGATGTGCCTGCTGGCGAAGGCGCGGGGCGGCCCTCGCATCGCGTGCCAGGCGCTGCTCTATCCGGTGACCGACTTCAGGCCCGGGCAACGGTACGAGTCGCACACGCAGTTCGGTGACGGCAGCTATTTCCTGTCCTCGAAGGACATGGACTGGTTCAGCTCCTCCTACTTCGCCGACGTCGCGTCCCAGTCAGCCGACCCGACGGCGTCGCCGATGGCCGCAACCGACCTGAGCGGTTTACCTCCCGCACTGGTCACAACGGCCGGGTGCGATCCGCTGCTCGACGAGGGACGGGCCTACGCCGATCGTCTGAAAGCGGCCGGGGTGCCCGTGGACTACCGCTGCTTCGACACGACCATCCACGCGTGCGCGTCGTTTGCGGGAACGATTCCGGCAGGGCTCGACATGCTGGCCTTCGTCGCGGACTGGCTGGCAGCGCACACGAACTAACGAGGCTCCGCTCAGACGTCCCCAAGGCGCCGCCTCAGTAGCACTTCGTGCGGGCGCCCGAAATAGCTGAGCCAGGCTTGTCGGTTTGGACGTAGGATCGGCCGCGCAGGAGGGGTCCAGATGAGCAGCAAGTCAGCCGTTCTCGTGACGTCATTCGTCGTGCTGATGGCAGCGGCGTGCAGCCGGCCGACCGGCACGGTGCAGTCGGCCACCGAAGCCATGGGCGCGGCCCAGATGAACTCGATCGAGTTCTCGGGCACGGGCAAGTGGTACCAGTTCGGCCAGGCACCGAATCCCACGCTGCCGTGGCCGCAGTTCGACGTCAGCGCCTTCACGGCCACCGTGAACTACGCGGCGCCGAGCGCCCGCGTCCAGATGACGCGTAAGCAGACCGTCGAGCCCGATCGTGTGCGTCCCGTGCCCGTCGAACAGCGGCCGGACCAGTACGTGAACGGCATGACCGCGTGGAACATGGCCCCGCCCGCTGGCGCCGCGGCCGGCACGCCCGCCGCCCCGCAGCCGCAACCAGCGGCCGTGGAAGAACGAGTAATGGAGATCTGGACGACGCCGCACGGCTTCCTCAAGGCGGCGGCCGCCAACAATGCGGCGGCCACCGCAATCGAGGGCGGAGGATCGACCGTGACCTTCACGGTCGGCGGCAAGTACAAGTACGAGGGCACCATCGACGCGATGGATCACGTGACGATGGTCCGCACGTGGATCGACAACCCCGTGCTCGGTGACACGCCGGTCGAGTTCGCGTACTCCGACTACAAGGACTTCGGCGGCGTAATGTTCCCCGGGCGCATCGTGCGCACGCAGGGTGGCCATCCGGTCCTCGACATCACGGTCTCGAACGTCGCGGCCAACGCCGCCGCCGACTTGGCGGCGCCGGCCGAAGCGTCCGCCGCTCCCCCGCCGGTGAACGTGACGGTGGAGAAGCTGGCCAACGGCGTCTACTACCTGAAGGGCGGCACGCACCACAGCCTCGCGATCGATCAGGCCGACCACATCGTGATCGTCGAAGCCCCACAGAACGAGGCGCGGTCGCTCGCGGTGATCGCCAAGGCCAAGGAGACGATCCCCAACAAGCCGATCCGGTATCTCATCAACTCCCACGCGCACTTCGACCATTCGGGCGGACTGCGCACATACGTGGACGAAGGCGCCACCATCGTCACGCACCAGATGAATCAGGCCTACTACGAGCAGGCCTGGGCCGCGCCGCGCACCATCAACCCCGACAAGCTGGCGCAGTCGAAGAAGCCGGCCATGTTCCAGACCTTCACGGACAAGCTGGTGCTGACCGACGGCAAGCGATCGATCGAAGTGCACCAGATCGCCGGCGGCGGCCACAACGACGCCTTCGCGATGGTGTACCTGCCGGCCGAGAAGATCCTGTCGGAGGGCGACGCCTTTACGCCCCCGGCGGCCAACGCGCCGCCACCGGCGGCGGTGAACCCGTTCTCGGCAAACCTCGACGAGAACATCGCGCGGCTCAAGCTCGACGTCCGTCAGATCGCCGCGCTGCATGGCCCTCGCGTGGCGACGATGGCCGACCTCAAGGCGTTCATCACACCGCCCAAGGCGGCCGCCGAGTAACACCGTTCCTTCGGGCTTCCCTCAGGTCCGGCGGGGCCATGTCGCCCCGCCGGTCACTTTCGCCGGGAGGTACAACATGAAGAGCGTGTTCCATCAGGCCGACCGGTTGGCCCTGTCGCACCGGCTGGATGCAGTCTCGACCGCCAACACCCCGCTGTGGGGCCGCATGGACAGCCGGCAAATGCTGGCGCATCTGTCGGACGGCGTCCGCATGGCGCTCGGCGAGCTGGACGTGCGGCCGAAGGGCGGGCCGCTGCGGTTCGCCCCCATTCGCCACGCGCTCATTTACTGGGTGCCCTTCCCCAAAAGCGCGCCGACGGCGCCCGAGCTGCTGGCGCGGCGCGCCGAGGACTGGGACGCCGAGTGTGCGTCGCTGAAGCACCTGCTCGAGCGTCTCGGGGCGCTGGAAGGCGCCCGCGAATGGCCCGATCACCCGGCCTTCGGGCGGATGCGGTCGCGCGACTGGGGCGCGCTGACGCACAAGCACGTGGACCACCACCTCCGCCAGTTCGGCGCCTGACCAGTACGTCGTGAGTCGTTGGTCGTTGGTCGTTAGTCGGAACCGAAGCCGGAAGCCGGAAGCCGGAAGCCGAGGATTGACTCCGGTTGCACCGCATTGATAGCGTTAGAGTTTCGTCAACTCGCCAAAAGGACTCACCGTGCTCAAAGCCACCAAAGGATTGATGTTGCCGACGACGATCACCGGATCGTTGCCGCGGCCAAGCTGGTACACCGAGAATCTGGGAACGCGCTCGTTTCTGGACGCGATGGTCACGTCGCGCTTCCGCGAGCAGTATGTGGACGCGCTGTCGGTCTATCTGCGTGAGCAGGAAGTGGCCGGGCTCGACATCGTGACCGACGGCGACTGCCGCTTCGACCAGGACATCGGCGGCCAGAGCTGGACCAGCTATCCGCCGCACCACATGAGCGGCTTCGAGACCCAGCACCCCAAGCTGGCCAAGGCGGGCGCGGGCGGGATCGGCTTCCCGCGAGGCCACATCCTGCACGACTACCTTGAAGCGCGCGTGATGCCGAAGCTGGTCGGCAAGGTCGATCGCGGCGAGATGCAGTACACGGAGATCTTCAAGGCGGCGCAGCGGCTGACCACCAAGCCGGTGAAGTTCGGCACGGTCACGCCGGAGCTGGTGGCCTTCGCCGTGCAGGACGAGCACTACAAGGACATCCCGGAGCGGATCTGGGCCATCAGCGAGGCGTTCAACCAGGAGCTGCACGACCTGGCGGACGCGGGCTGCCAGGTGATCCAGATGGAGGAGCCGCAGATCCACTTGTTGGCGGCACGGGGCTACGTGGACAAGGTGATCAACCCCGAGTTCATGCTGAAGGTGTTCAACAACACCGTGAAGGGGCTCCGGGACAAGACCGAAGTCTGGTGCCATACCTGCTGGGGCAACCCGTCGCAGCAGCGGATGTTCGGCAGCGTGCAGAGCTACAAGCCGGCGCTCGAGGTCCTGAACCAGGTGGACGCCGACGTGATCACGTTCGAGATGAAGAGCTCGAACATGATGGACCTGGCGGAGGTGGGCAAGGCGATCACGAAGATGAAAATCGCGATCGGCGCGATCGACCACCACACGCTGCAAGTGGAAGCGCCCACCGAGGTCGCCGATTTGGTCCGTCAGGCGCTGCAGCACATCCCGGCGGAGCGGTTGGTGTTGTCGTCCGACTGCGGCATGGGCCGCGAGGGCATGAGCCGCCGGCACGCCTTCTACAAGATGGTGTCGCTCGTGCAGGGCACCAACATCGTGCGCAAGGAGCTGGGCCTGCCAGTGGCCGAATGCCTGGGCGCGGATCCGAAGTACTCGCTGATTCGATCGTAAGAGAGCGAAAAGGCCAAAGGCTAAAGGCTAAAGGACAAGGAGAGACGTGATTCGAGCAGCCATGGTGGGCCTCGGCTGGTGGGGCCGCACGATTGTGGAGTCGGTGCAGGGCACGAGCGACGTCATTCGCTTCGTGGCGGGCGCCACGCGCACGGTGTCGCCGGAAGTGCAGGCGTTCGCGGACACGCAGAAGCTGCGTCTGGCCGAGAGCTTCGACGCCGTGTTGAAGGACCCCGAAGTGGACGCGATCGTGCTGGCGACGCCGCATTCGCAGCACACCGGACAGGTCGCCGCCGCGGCGAAAGCCGGCAAGCACGTGTTCTGCGAGAAGCCGTTCGCGCTGACCAAGGCCGATGCGGACGAAGCCGTGGCCGCGGTGAAGAAGGCCGGCGTGACGCTCGGCCTGGGCTACAACCGGCGCTTCCACCCCGAGATGACCGCGCTGCGCCAGCGGATCGACAGCGGCGACCTGGGCACCGTGCTCCACATCGAAGCCACGATGACCTTCCCGAACGCGCTCTTCCTGAAGGCGGACGCGTGGCGCGCCGACCGGGAAGAGACGCCGTGCGGCGGCTTGACGCCGATGGGGGTCCACGCGATTGACGGGATGATCGACTTGAGCGGCCCCATCAACAGCGTGTTCTGCCAGAGCTTCCGGCGCGTGGTGGCCGTGGACAGCGACGACACCACGTCGATGCTGTTCCGGATGAAGGACGGCTCGTCGGGTTACCTGGGCACGATGACGGCGACCGGACCCGGCTTCAGCTTCCAGGTGTTCGGCTCCAAAGGGTGGGTGCGGCTCGAGGGCATGACGCACGTGGCCGGCGCATCGTCCGAAGAGCGGCGGACGCGGCTGTTCGGCTCCTGCAGGTTCCAGCCGGCCAAGGGCGAGGCGCAGGTCTGGGAGGCCGCACGGCACGATGTGACGCGGGCGTGCCTCGAGGCATTTGCCACGGCGGCGTCGGGCGGCGCGCCGTTCCTGATCCCGATCGAGGAAATGGTGCATGGTGCATCGGTTACGGAGGCCGTGGTGAAGTCGGCCGCATCCGGCGTTGTGGAGAAGGTGCAGTGAACCTGGGCAAAGTCGGACATCTCACCTACTCCACGCTTGTGCATCCCGGCGACAACTGGGACCAGATCTGGACGAGCGTCAAGACGTATCTGCCGCAGGTCAAGGCGCGGGTGGCGCCGAACGAAAAGTTCGGCGTCTGCCTGCGGATGGCGGCGCCCACGGTCGAGGAGCTGGTCGCCGATGCGGGCAAGCGCGCCGACCTGAAGCACTTCTTCGCCGACAACGACTTGTATCTCTACACCTCGAACGCGTTCGTCTATGGCGTGTTCAAGAACCAGGTGATCAAGGAGCAGGTCTACGAGCCCGACTGGGCCACCGACGACCGCACCACCTACACGATGAAGGTGGCTGATCTGCTGGCGGAATTGGCCCCTGAGGGCATGAACCCGTCGATCCAGAGCGCGCCGCTCGGGTTCAAGCCGAAGGTCACCGGCGACGACGTGGTCGAGACCTACACGTCGAATGTGATCCGGGTGGTGGCGCACCTGGTCGAGCTGAAAAAGAAGACCGGGCAGACGGTGCCGCTGGGCCTCGAGCCGGAGCCGCGCTGCTACCTGGAGACGACCGACGAAACCGTGGCCTACTTCGAGAAGCACCTCTTCTCCGGCCGCACGGCGCAGCGGCTGGCCAAGGCGACGGGCCTCAACGAAGCCGACGCCGCGCAGGCGATGCGCGACTTCACGGGCGTGGTATTTGACATCGGCCACCAGGCGGTGGGCTACGAGGACATCCCGACGTCCTTGCAGAAGCTGGTGGACCACGGCATCCAGGTGACCAAGCTGCAGGAAGCGGCGTCGATGTCGATGCCCGAGGTCACGCAGAAGACGGTCGATGCGCTGCAGGCGTACGCCAAGACGGTGTATCTGTCGCAGACCTGCCAGAAGAAGGACGGCAAGACCACGTGGTTCATGAACCTCGAGGACGCGTTCGAGGACTTCCGGAAAGACCCGGGCCCGCGTGAATGGCGCACGCACTTCCATGTGCCCGTGTTCCTCGATGATCTCGGGGCATTCCGCACGACGCGATTCGCGTTGGAGCAGGCGCTGGCGTTCCACAAGAAGATGCCGCTCTCGCCGCACCTGGAGATCGAAACCTACACCTGGGACGTGCTGCCCAGCCATCTGAAGACCGGCGATATCGTGGAATACGTGACCCGGGAGATCGACTGGGTGAAGGGGCAGGTGACGTAAATTCACAATGCACAATTCACAATTCACAAAGGCAGGCCGGAACTGCAACTCCGCTTGGCACGGACGAAGGAGCGAGAGCGCCTTCGGCCTCAGTGCGGTTTGTGAACTTGTGACTTGTGAATTGTGAATTCATGAGGCGACACCACCAATGAAGGTTGCTTTCGTCGGACTCGGTCGAATGGGCTCCGGCATGGCGCGCCGCATCCTCGACGCCGGCCACGAGCTGCGTGTGCACGATGCGGTGGCTGCGGCAACGGCTCCATTCGGCGCCGCGGGCGCGACGGTGGCGTCCTCGCTCGCCGACGTCTGCGCCGGCCGCGACGTGGTGGTGACGATGCTGGTCGAGGACTCGGCCGCGATCGACGTCGTGCTCGGCAGCGGTGGGTTGCGCGACTCGCTGCCGAACGGCGCCATCCATCTGGTCATGGGCACGCACGGAGTGGCCACGATCCGCGCGCTCGAAGCCGCGCACCGTGAACGTGGCCAGGTGCTGGTCGCCGCGCCCGTGCTGGGACGCCCCGACCTTGCCGCGTCGGGCCAACTGGGAATCGTTCCCGGCGGGCCGGATGAAAGCGTCGCCCGCTGCATGCCGCTGCTCGAAGCCATGGGCAAGCGGATCTTCCGCGCCGGCACGAAGCCCGAGTCGGCCACCGCGATCAAGCTGGCCAACAACGCCGTGCTGGGCTGCGCCATGGTGGCGATGGCGGAAGGCTTCGCATTGGTCCGGAAATACGACGTGGCACCGCAGGTCTTCCAGGACGTGATGGTCGAGGGGCTGTTTGCGGCCACGGCCTACAAGGTCTACGGGCAGAAGATGGTGGACGAAAGCTTCGACCAGGTGGGCTCGCCCATCACCGTCGGGCTCAAGGACGCGAATCTGATCGCGGCCGCCGCGGACCTGGCACGCGTGCCGATGCCGAGCCACAACGTCTACAAGGACCGGCTGCTCGGAGCCGTCGCGCACGGCGACGCCGATCGCGACCAGGCGGTGCTGGCGCGGGAGCAGGCGCGAGCGAGCGGACTGGAATAGGCTCCGGGCTCCAGGCTCCAGGCTCCGGGCCCCAAAGAATCAGCCGCTCAGCCCGCCTTCAGCGTCCTCGCGAACTCGCCAGCGGTCTCGACACGGATTCCGTGTCTGAGCGCCGTGAGGAAGTGGCGCCGGTTGTCGGTCACGATCGTCCCGGCTCCCGCGCTCCGCGCGATCTCGGCGATGTGTGCGTCATACACACGGCCTCCGACGATTCCTTCGCCGGCCGCCATGCGCAGGAACGGCGGGCGGGCGTCGGCCGGCAGATCGAACACGGCCATCCGGCCGAACACCTCCTCCTCCAGGAGCAGCGCGGCGTCCTTTGGCGTGAGCCTGTACTCCGGCGGGAGCCGGGTAGCCACCGAGAAGACCTCCAGGCAGCAGTGCCATGCGGTTCCAGCCGCAAGCTTGCGCTCGGCTACGGCGTGCAGGACTTGCTGTGCCGGGGCACTCTGAGGACCGAAATCCACCAGCCCTCCCAGCAGGACGCTGGTGTCGAGGAATACCGTCACGGCCACCGGCTGCGCTCCTCCTCCACCAGAGCCGGCACGTCCACGCTAGGCCGGTTGTCGGCGCCGACCGTCGGTCGAGCCACCAGGCGCTTGCCAACCCGCACCAGCCGGGGACCCTCCGCGACCCGCTCGAGCCTGACGCCCGTGTCGTCCATCGAAATCTCGATCGTCGTCCCTGGCGCCAGCCCGGCCCGATCGCGGATTGGCGCCGGAATGACCAGCCGGCCTGCCTTATCAATGGTAGTTCGCATACCATTACGTTACCACGCACCGGCGCTTCGCAGCGCCGCAGGACTTCGGCGCGAAGCGACAAACGTGCAGAGCGAGGTACGGAATGCGACAGGCCGGCGGCCGCTCGATCGCCCCACGGGCCGTTTGGAGCGCACAGCGGCGCAGGTGCATTCTTTGCAGCGTCCGAAGCGATGGGAACCGCTCGACGCGGCCGGTCCAAGGTGCTCCTCGTCCTCGGGTTCGTGTGCCTGCCGGCTCTGACGGCGGTCGCGATTGAGCCGCCAGAGGCCGACCGTGCCCACTCGCTCGTGCAGCTGGCCAACCAGCAGCGCGTGCGCGCGGGCCTGCCGGCGCTGCGCGCGAATCCGCGCCTGATGCGGGCGGCGCAGACGCATGCCGAGCAAACGGCCGCCCTGCGCAAGCTGGCGCACGTGCTCCCGAACGCCCGGCATCCCAGACCCGAGGATCGGCTGAAGGCGTCGGGATACGACTGGAGCGCGTTCGGAGAGAACCTCGCGTTCGGACAGCAAAGCACGTCCGAGGCGACCGCGGAGTGGATGAAGTCTCCCGGCCATCGCAAGAACCTGCTCAGCCCGAATTACACGGAACTCGGCACCGGCTATGCCACCGACGATCGGGGTCGCGCGTACTACGTGCAGGTGTTCGGGAGACCGGGGTAGCAGTCTCCAGTCTCCGGTCTACAGTCTCCAGTCCCGCTGTGCGGAACTGCAATGCAGTTTCTGAACTCTGAACTCTGAACTTACGGGGCCAGTTCTCGAATGGTCCCATCCGCCTTATTCAACAGAAACACCCTTCCGTCTGGCCCGGTACCGAAGCGCAGATCTGCTCGTGTCGCGGGCTTCTTCCCCTGCGACATGTTCTTCTCCTGAATCAGCGACAGCAGAGTACGCGGCGTGCCGGTGGTGCCAAAGACAACGCGTCGAATGGCATCCTGCCCGCCTGACGGCAGCGTGTCGGCGCTGACGTGGAACACCTCGCCGCTCGGGTTGTCGCCGAAGATCAGCCGGTTGGCCAGCTGGGGAATCCGTGTACCGCGGTACGCCACGACACCGGTCACCGCCGATTGCGGCTGGAGCAGCGGGTCCAGCTGGCCGTATTCCACGATCGGATAGGTGACCTTCGGGTCCGCGCGTTGCCCGGTCAGACCGACCTCGGTGCGGCTGATGTAGCGGAAGCTGCCCTCCCAGTCGTTCCATCCCAAGTTGGCGCCGGGGGTGATCACGCTGATCTCCTCGACGATGTTCTGGCCGATGTCGGCGAGAAACAGCCGGCCGCCGCGCGCGTCCCACGAGAAGCGCTGCGGGTTCCGCACGCCGTAGGCGTAGATCTCCGGCAGCGCGCCGGGCACGCCCACGAACGGGTTGCTGGCGGGGATTCCGTACTTCTTGGTGGCGCTGTTCCCGCCCAACGGATCGATCCGCAGGATCTTCCCGAAGATGTTCCCCATGTTCTGCGCCATGCGGAGCGGATCGCCGCCGCTGCCGCCGTCGGCCACTCCCACGAACAGCAGACCGTAATCTGGTGAGCCGGGCGCGGCGTTGACGTTGAACGCCAGCTGGCCCGCGTTGTGATTCGCGAACGGCTGGCGGAGGCGCATCAGCTCGCGCGGCGGCCCGCCGTCGTACGTGGCAGCCGCCGGCGTCTTCGCGCTGAATTCGAGCAACACGGTGTCGTGCGTGGGAGGCGTGGTGCTGCCGGCCGCCGGCAGGAAGTCCGGCGCCGGCGTCATGTTGCTCGTGTCCATCCACGCGTACAGCTTGCCGTAGCCCCGCGAGGCAGGCTGTGCAAACTGGGGGTGCAGCGCGAAGCTCTGAACGCCACGCTCCCTGCCCATCGACTGCACGGGCACGCCCCAGGCCGCGGCGTTGATGTCCAGGTACGGCCTCACCACCTTGCCGTCGTAGCTCACCGTGTAAATCGGGCCGCGCATGTCGTTGACGAAGAGCCGCCGCGTGCCTGGTTCGTCCACGAGCAGCATCATCCGCGCGGCCACGCCGTCGATGTCGGGCAGCGCCGCGAACTCCGCGAGGTTCACGCGGATGGCGCCCTCTTCAGCGGGGATCGGCACCGGGAACGGGTCGTCGGGCTTCTGCGCGCGCAGCCCGGCCGCCACTGCCATCGCAAGCAGAACCGTCAACCCCAGCCCACAGTAGCCCTGCGTACATGGCTCCTCCGGCCCAATTGTAGAGGCTGCAAGCCCGATTTCACGTGGCCGAAACAGCTCCGTCGCACCCTCCATCACACCCCCCTTCTACCGTGAGGAGGTGGACCGCGCCTTCAGCCCGCTGGAGTGGATGGCCGCCCGATCTGTTCGGTCACGAGCGTTCTCACCGAGGAGCATATGAACTTCGCACGACGAGTACAGTGGATGGTGTCTGGTTTCGCTGGTGCTGGCCAACGCCGCGCCGGTTCTGGCGCAGGCGCCGGCACAGGCACCTGCCAGCACTCAAACGGTAAGAGTGGTCGGAGTCGTGCGAGATCAGACCAACGCCATCTCGCTTCCCGGCGTGCCGGTAGAGGTCGTCGGGACCAAGCAGGTCGACTACACCGATGTCGATGGCCGATACACCCTGAACCTTCCGCCCGGCACCCACACGATCAAGGTGGCGCTCGACGGCTACCAGGAGCGCTCCTTCACCGTGACCACCGGCGCAGAACGGACCATCACGGCGGACGTGGGCCTGACCATGAGCAAGTTCTCGGAAACCGTCAACGTCGTTGGGGAGCTGGTGGATCTGCAGACGTCGTCGGCCGAGGCGCAGCTCATCGAGCGAAAGCAGTCCGCCGTCATCACCGACAACGTCGGCGCCCAGGAGATGAAGAGCAATGGCGACAGCGACGCCGCCGCCGCCATGACCCGGGTCACGGCCTCTCGCTGGTGGACAACCAGTACGTGTTCGTGCGAGGCCTGGGCGAGCGCTACAGCAACACCACGCTGGCCGGTTCCGTGCTCCCCACGACGGAGCCGGACAAGAAGGTGGTGCCGCTGGACCTGTTTCCGACCGGTCTCATCGACAGCGTGCAGGTCAGCAAGTCCTACTCGCCGGATCGGTCGGCCGAGTTCGCGGGTGGGCTGGTGCAGATTGTGCCGATGAAGCTGCCGACCCAGCCGGTGTTCGACCTGTCGTACGGCGTGAGCTACTACACGACGTCCACCGGGAAGGACATTCCCCTCAGCCCGCTCGGCAGCCGCGACGTGTGGGGGTTCGACAGCGGCGCGCGCGCGCTGCCCTCAGGCTTCCCCAACGACAAGATCGTGCGGCAAGGCATCTACACGCCAGAGGTCGGCTACACCGCCGACGAGATCACGGACTTCGGCCGCATGTTCGAGAACCTGTGGCGGCCGACGAACAAGAGCGGCAAACCCGGGCAGAACTGGAGCACGAGCTACGGCAACCGGTTCGGCAACCTGGGTGTCGTGGCCAGCATGACCCACTCCTACAAGGAGCAGTTCGTCGAGGAGGATCGGCGCTTCTTCCGCATCGGAGACGCGCGTCAGCTCGAGGCAGCCAGCGACTATCACATGCAGATCGGGACGCAGCGGGCCCAGCTCGGGATGGTCGGCAACCTGTCGTACCAGTTTTCGCCGAGCCAGCGGCTTTCCGTGGACAACTTCTACACGCACAGCGGCCGGGACGAAGGCCGCTTCTTCCAGGGCATCAACCTCGACAACGCACGCGAGTATCAGGAACAACCGCGCTGCAGTTCATCGAGGAGGGGCTGTTTGCCAACGCCGCCAGCGGCGAACACTTCTTCCAGGGCCTGTCGAACACCCGGATCGACTGGCGCGCCAACTTCGCGCGCGCGACACGGGATGAACCTGACTTGCGGGAGACGCTCTACGAACGCCTGCTCCCATCGGCCCACGGCCCCGTTTCTCTACGCCGACGAATCCCAGAGCGGATTCCGGATGTTCAACGACGCTCGACGACAACACGATCGACGGGCCAGTTCAACTGGAGCATCTTCAACACCTCCGGGGACCGGCCGACTCAGTACAAGTTTGGCGTGGCCTACATCGATCGCGGCCGGGACTTCCAGTCGCGCCGCTTCCACTTCATTCCGATCACGACGCAGAAGGCCGACGCCGGCAACATCCTGTTCAATCAGGCCGCTGCCGCCCGAAGAGATCTTCATCCCGAGCAACATCGGCACGGCGTTCCGGCTGAATGAGGAAACACGGCCGACCGACGGCTATCGAGGTGACCTGACGACGGCCGCTGGCTACGGCATGTTCGACATGGCCTTCAGCGCACGCGGCCGCGCATGATCGTCGGTGCCCGCGTCGAGCGTTTCGATCAGACCGTGACCACGCAGGATCCGTTCGGTCTCTTCGCCCGCGAGGTCCAGGCCAACAACAGAACACGACTTCTTCCCCTCCGTCAACTTCGTGCATCGGTGCCGGCGCGAGCTCGAATTTTCGTCTGAGCTACAGCCAGACGGTCAACCGGCCCGAGTTCCGCGAGCTGGCGGAATTCGAGTTCACCGACGTCGTCGGCAACCGCGCGGTGAAAGGCAACGCCGATCCTCAAGCGCGCGCTCATCCAGAACGTCGACGCGCCGATGGGAGCGCTTTTCCGGCGGCCGAAATGTGATATCGGCGAGCGTGTTCTACAAGTACTTCAACGACCCGATCGAGCGCGTGGTGATTGCCTCCGCCAATCCGATCGCGACGTTCCAGAACTCGGATAACGCGCGCAATTTCGGGCTCGAGCTCGAGGTCGGCCAGCAGCTCGGCCCGAACTTCTTCGTCAACGCGAACTACACCTTCGTGGATTCGAGCATCACGCTCTGCCCGAGCAACTGGGCGTGCAGACCTCGAGCGAGCGACCGCTGGCCGGCCAGTCGCCGCACCTGCTGAACCTGTCGGGTGAGTACACGATCGAAGGGATTCTCCGCCCGCGCACTGTTCAACTACTTCGGCGATCGCATCTCGGATGTCGGAGCCAACGAGGCTCCCGACATCGTCGAGAAGGGACGCGGCTCCCTCGACGTGGTTTTCTCGCAGCGCATACGCGGATTGGGGATCCGGCTCAACCTGGAGAACCTGAACGACCCCGACTACTTGTTCACTCAGACGCTGAACACCGTGGAGACGCAGCGTCTCTACAACCTCGGCCGGACGATTACGCTGTCCTTCGGCCTCAACGTGTTCTGAGCACCATGCGGCATCATCGAGGAGCAGACGAGACATCATGCATCTCCCACGTATCGCAGTTCGGACTGGCAATGGCCGCAGGCCTGGCGGTCGGCTCGACGGCCTCTCCACTCCCAGCAGGCGCCGCCGGTCAACGTGCCGGGCATCGACAAGCCCGTCATCGTCGTCACCGGCGAAATCACGGGCACGGAACCTGGGTCAACACGCAACTACTACGTGCTTCGCGGCGCGGTGTTCGTTCGCGCAGGGCGCCACGTTGAACATCGCCGCCGGGCACCCGGATCATCGGCGAGGCCGGCAGCGTTGGCACGCTGATCGTCGATGCGCGGCGGGCGGCTGAACGCCATCGGGACCGCGCGACGCCCCGATCGTGTTCACGAGCGATCAACCGATCGGCCGGCGCGGGCGCGGCGACTGGGGCGGCATCATCATCAACGGCCGCGCGCGGGTCAACTTCGGCAGCGGCGAGGCCGCCGGCGAAGGCGACACCGGCGTCTACGGCGGCACCGACGACAACGACAACAGCGGAATCCTTCACTACGTTCGCGTCGAGTTCTCGGGCGTGGAGTTCAGCCCGGACAACGAGCTGAACGGGATCGCCTTCCAGGGCGTCGGCCGGGGAACCTCGGTCCATCACGTGCAGGCGCACATGAGCCGCGACGACGCACTGGAATGGTTCGGCGGAACCGTGGACGCCAAGTACATCGTGACGTCCAATGCCGCGGACGACAGCATCGACTGGACGTTTGGGTGGAACGGACGCATGCAGTTCGCGGTCGTGACCCAGCGGGGCGACGACGCCGACAACGGCATCGAGGCGGACAACAACGAGTTCAACAACAACGTGCTGCCGCGCTCGCATCCGCAGATCTACAACCTGACCATGTGCGGCGACCGCGATACGAACGAGGGCGGTGAAAGCCCACGCGCCGCGAACCTGCGCCGTGGAACGGCCTTCACGATCCGCAACTTCCTCATCACGGGGTTCAAGACCGTCGGGTTCCAGATCAGCGACCAGGCGACGACGACGCAGGTGGACATCGGAACGTCGCAGATGGGTTCGGGCGTATCGTGGAACATCACGACGCCGATGCACGCCAGCGTCACGACCTACATCAACAGCGGCCGGTTCCCGAATATCCGGACGAACGTCGAGCCCGGCGTGTCCACCGTGGCGTGTTCGAACCATGAGGCACCCAACTTCCAGCCGTCGTCGATCGCGACCCTGGCCGGCGGCCAGCTCGCCCCGATCCAGCCGCCGAACGACGGCTTCTTCGACGCGGTAACGTTCATCGGCGCCGTTCCACCGGCGCCGGCGGAAAACTGGATGGACGGGTGGACATCCTTTCCGCAGAACTGAAATCCAGGTCGTAGGAATCACACGGGCGAGCCCCACGGGCTCGCCCGTTCTTGTGTACGCTGTGTGAGAATGCACCGCCGAACGTTTCTGCGCACGGGACTCCTGGCCGTCGCCGGCGCGGCTGCGTCGTGCGGGTCTCCACCGCCGCTCGCCAACACCCACCCCTCTGCTGAGGCTCTTGCGCAGGCCGTCCTCGCGGCACTCGAGCGAGGCGACAAGGCGGCGCTGGAGACGTTCGCGCTCGAGCGAACAGGAATTTCGCGATCACATCTGGCCGGAACTACCCGCCGCCCGTCCCGAACGAAACCTCCCTTTCTCGTATGTGTGGGGAGACCTCCACCAGAAGAGCCGCCTGAGACTGGACGAAACCGTGCGCCGTCACGGCAGGAGAGCACCTGACTCTTGTTGGGGTCAGGTTCTCCCGCCAGACGCGCTACACGAGCTACGTCGTGCACCACGACTCCACGCTGCGTGTTCGATCGCGCGGGCGAACCCGAAACCGATATTCAGGTCTGCGGGTCCATGGTGAGCAAATCCGGCGCCTGGAAGGTCTTCAGTTACGTCGTCGACAACTGACCGGCTCCCCGCCGTCAACGGATCCCGTCGCGGCGGTTCAGGGGTCGGGCCTCTCCTGCCGAACATAGGGCGAGAACTCGTCGCAGAAACATACACGAAACACCACAGAAACATGGTAGAAATGTGTGCGGCCAGGCGAGCGCGCCCGAAGGGAGGGTCTCGCCAGCGGCTGATTCGAGCTCGTGGAGGTCGGCCATGTCCCGTTCTGTCGCATGCGTCGCCCTGGCGGCATTGGGAGTCGTCAGCGGCTCTGAGGGAGTCAACACCCAGGCTCCGACTCTGCTGGTGCGCTCGACGAACACGCGTCCGGCTGCGACGATCTGGACGACCCACCCCCTTTTGCAGGCCCGCCTGAACGGAATTGCTCGTCGCAGTGCCCTCTGGCGCCATGCTTTCGATGCGTTGGCCGGCACGGGCCGCCGCGCAATCGTGGTGACCTCGGATGAAGTCGTTGTCGCCGACGATCCCTACGGTCAACCGGTCGGAGCGTTCGACAACTCCGTCCTGGCCGAGATCGCACCGGTTCCGGCCCTGATGCCAGGGTCGACGTCGTGCTGGTGGTCGTGAACCTGCCGCTGATCGAACGCATGGGACGCCAGACGGCCGCACTCCCGATCGAAATGGAAGGAGACCTCGACCGCATTCTCGTCCACGAGGTCTACGGCCACGCGCTGCCGTACCTGCTGGCGGGCAACCTGTCGGGCCGGTGCGCCGACCCTCTGCCCGGACAGCAAGCGCATGAAGCGTGCGCCATCCAGCGGGAGAATGCCGTACGCGCCGAATTGGGACTGAACCGCCGCTTGGACTACGGGCTGTACGACCTGGCACTCGTCCGGCGCCGCTGGCCGTAAGACGACACCGTCCTTGGGTGCTGGCTCGATTCTAAGAAGCCGACCTCGGTCCACCCGGCGGCGCGGAGCTGGTCGACCTCGGTCGCGAACCACATGCGGGCGCTTTCCACTCGGTGCCAGTCGTACAGGCGTCGAGTGCTCAGCACCTGATTGTCCCGCTCCTGACGCACCTCCCATCCCTCTCCCCTGGTCGGGATGATGAGAAAACGGAAGGTGTGATCCTCACGTTGCAGCTGACGATGATACATGGCGCCCCGATCTAAGCACGGCGTCGCGCCAAGATCACGTAACGTTTGTGTTTCTGAAGTGTAAAGGTCGGCGAAACTGGGCCGGAAAACCGCGAGTGAATTTGGTTAAAACCCAGAAGCTAATTCACTGCAGCGTTTAGCCAACTCAGCGAATCCTCTCCCACCACGGCGCCGCGTTGCGCCAGGTCGGCGATGATGCCTTCGCGTACGCCAGCCGTGGAATACTGCAATTGGGGGAGGCGAAGGCCGCACATGATGCCTTCGAGCACCGCCACCCCCGCCACGATGATTTCCGCGCGCCGGCGGCCGACGCCGACGACGCCGGCTCGGCCTTTCAAGTCGCGATCCACAAGCGCTCCGAGCAGCTCGTCCACTTGCTGCACGGTGGCGCCGAGCCGATCGGCCAGGTGCCGGTGAGACCGTTTCAGATTGTGGACGGCACACACGATCGCGCCTGCCGTTGCCGACGTGGCGATCACGCGGTGCACGACCGAGTGCCGCAGTTGAGCCGCGACTCCGGCAATCTGCTCGCGGATGTGGAGCCGCATCCGGGCGACGTCGCGAACGCTCGGCGGGTCGCTCGACACGAAGACCTCGGTCAGGCGCACGGCCCCGAGGGGTAGCGACGTGCCCGCGGCGAACCGCTCGCGATCGCTGAGGATCAACTGCACGCTGCCGCCGCCAACGTCGATGATCAGCATGCGCTCGTGCTCGTGCGGCCACTGGGCGGCCACGCCTCGTTGGACGAGGCGAGCCTCCTCCAGCCCTCCGATCACTTCGAGCGGCGTCCCCAGGATGCCCGAGGCGTTCAGGACGAACTCGCTCCTGTTGGCGGCGTCTCGCAAGGCCGATGTACCCACGGCCCGCACGCTGGCCACACGGTGCCGCTCGGTGGCCTCGGCCATCCGCGCCAGAACGCGGCAGGCCAGGCCCATCGCACGTGCCGCAGAGCCGCCCGTCCCGGAACACGCCTGTGCCGAGTCGCACGACCTCCCGATCCTCATGGACGGGCGTGATACGGCCGAGCGCGTCTACCTCGGCGATCAGAAGGCGGATGGAGTTGCTGCCGACGTCGATGGCCGCATGCTTGGGCACTCGGCCCACACTAGCGGCGGGGCGTGACATCCACGCAACGTCGTTGTCACACGGAGGTCACGCGTCGTTACGCGCTCCGGGCTTCGGCGGGCAGGGCCCGCTGCGGCAGCACGACGGTGAACACGGCGCCACCGAGCGAACTGTTGACGGCGGTCACGTGCCCGCCGTGGAGCTCGACCAGGTGCTTGACGATGGCCAGGCCGAGCCCCGTGCCTCCGGGGCGAGCCCGCGACGGATCGACTCGATAGAACCGTTCGAAGATGCGCGGCAGCTCCTCCACCGGAATGCCGGGCCCGTTGTCGGCAACCGTGAGCCGCGCGGTGCCGTCCGCGAACCACGCCTCGAGGCGGATCTCGGCAGACTCGGGAGAGTAGGTGACCGCGTTCTCGACGAGATTGCGAATGACGTCGTGGATCTTGGCGCCGTCGGCCACGACGCTCGCGGAACCTGGCGCGATATGGATCGCCACCTGCTGCCGCTTCGACTCGATGAGGGGTTTCAGGTCCTCGACGATGTCCTCGAAAACGCTTTTCAGATCGCACGGGGCCAGGGCCAGCGTTTCCTGGTGGGCGTCCAGCCGGGCCAGCCGCAGCAGGTCGGCCACGAGCCGCTCCATCTTCGTGGCGTGCCGGGTGATCACGCTGCCGAACTCGGCGACGTCGTCCTGGTCCACCGATCCTTCGGCGAGGGCCTCCGCGTAGCCGCGGACCACCGTCAGCGGCGTCCGCAGCTCGTGAGAAACGTTGGCCACGAAGTCCTGGCGCATGCGATCGACCCTGCGGATGTCGCTGATGTCGTGCAGCACCACCACCGCGCCCCCGCCACGGTCGCTTGGGACGGCTGAGGCCCTGGCCACGATGGTGCGTGAGGGACTGCGCTGGAGCGACAACTCCACGGAGGTGTCGGCCTGGCCCTGGAGGGCACGCGACAGCTGATCGGTGATCGCGGCGTCCCGCAGCGCCACGGAGAAGGGTTTCCCCATCACGCTCTCACCGAGGCCGAGGAGCTGCCTGGCGGCGGCATTGATGCGCTGGATGTGTCCTTCGCTGTCCACGACCAGTACGCCCTCGACCATGCCCGCCACGATCGCGTCGATGCGCGCGCGGTCCTGCGACAGATCGCCCACGCGGCGGGACAGCTCGCGAGCCACGTCGTCCAGCGTGTGCGCCACCGAGCCCAGCTCGTCGCTGCCGAAATCGCGCGGCCCGCTGCCCAGGTCGCCGGCCTTGAAAGCCTTGGCCGCGCCGGCCATCGCCTGAACGCGCCGGGCGAGCGGGGCGGTGCTCATCCACGCCACCAGCAGCGCCAAAGGCACGCCAACCGCGAGGGCGATCAGGCTGATGCGCCGCATGGCTCTCAGCTGGGCGTCCACCTCGGTCGCCGGCTTGGCCAGGCGGACGAACCGGACCACGGGGTGCGTGGACGCGACGGCCACGTACAGCATGTCCACGCGCACGGTGTCGCTATAGCGGCGGACCTGGCCAAAGCCGCGCGCCCTTGCCTCGATGACCTCCGGCCGCGTGCCGTGATTGTCGAGATTGGCACGCTCTTCCGGCGACTGTGTGGAGTCGCCGAGCACGCGTCCGTCAGCCGCGATCAGCGTGACGCGGCTCTTCACCACGCGTCCGACGTCGCGGGCCACGCTGTCGAAATCGGCGTCCACGGTGGCACCGCGCAAGGAGTGCGCGATGAGATTAGCTTCGGTCGTCAGCTGATCGACGAGCGCGGCCTGCTGTTCCTCGCGGACCTGACGGGCCAGCCACAATTCCGACGCCACCAGCGAGACGATGGCTGCCACCACCGACCCGATGAAGATCTTGGTTCGGAACTGCACAGTTGTCTCGAATCAGGCCTGATGCCGGATGTCCTCACCCTTGACCAGGAACACGACTTCCTCGCAGATGTTTTCAGCGTGGTCGGCGATGCGCTCGAGCGACCGTGCCAGCAGGATCAGGCTCATCGATCGCTTGATCATCTCGGGGTCGTTGTCGGCGCCGTCAACCAGGAGATCGGTGAAGGTCTGCCGGTTCAACGCGTCCACCTGGTCGTCGAGCGCCACGACCCGGCGCGCCATCTCGACGTCCTCGGACGCCAGCGCGGCCAGCGCCCCATGCACCATCTCGCAGGCGATGTCGGTCATCCGCGACAGGTCGTGCAGCGGGCGAGCGGGCGGATTGGAGAGGAACATCTCGACGTACTCGCAGTTGTTGACGGCCTGATCGCCGATCCGCTCGATCTCCGTGTTGATGCGGACGACCATCAGCAGGAAACGCAAGTCCTTGGCGGTCGGCGTGTACACCGTGATGAGACGAACGGCCTCGCCGTCGATCTCCACCTGGAAACGGTCGAGCGTCTCCTCCCCGGCCAGCACGTCGGCGACGATCTTGCGGTCGCGCTGCACCAGCGCCTCAGAGGCGCGGGCGACCATGCGTTCGGCGACCTCGCCCATCTCCAGGAGACGGCTCTTCAGGCTGTCCAGCTCGAGCTCGAACTTCCTCATTCCTGCGCTCCTCCGTCCCCCGCTTCGCGCGCCCGCGCGCGCCGCGTCCTACCCATATCGGCCTTCGACATACATCTCCGTTTCGGTCCGCTTGGGCCGCAGGAACATTTCCGATGTCGGCCCGTGCTCCATCAGCTCCCCGAGCAGCATGAAGATGCACTCGTCGCTGGTCCGCCTGGCCTGCGCCATGTTGTGCGTGACGATGACGATCGTGTACTTCCCCCGCAGCGTGTCCATCAATTGTTCGATCGCGGTCGTGCCGGCGGCGTCGAGCGCCGAGCAGGGCTCGTCCATCAGGATCACGCTGGGCTTGAGCGGCAGCAGCCGCGCGATGCAGAGTTTCTGCTGCTGCTCGAGCGTCAGACCCGTCGCCCTCCGGTGCAGCCGGTCTTTAACATCGTGCCACAGCGCCACCTCTGAGAGCGACGCTTCCACAAGCTCATCGAGCTGACGGCGGTTCTTGCCTTCGGTGGCATCGTGCACCCGAAGACCGAAGATGATGTTCTCGTAGATCGAGACCGGCAGCGGGTTGGGGCGCTGGAACACCATCCCGACCGACTTCCGCAGCTCTCCAAGGCTGACGTCGGCGTCGTAGATGTTCTTCCCCTGGATCTCGATGGTGCCCGTCGTCCGCACGTTGCCGTAGCGCTCGTTGAGCCGGTTGAGCGAGCGCAGGAACGTGGTCTTGCCGCATCCGGACGGGCCGATGAGGCCCGTGATGATGCCTTCGCGAATGTCCACCGTGACGTTCTTGAGCGCCTGGAAGTCGCCATACCAGAGGCACAGATCGCGGGCCGAGATGCTCGTCCGGGGGGCGGGACCGTCGCTCATCCGAAGTGCCCACGCACGTAGTCGAAGGTCATCTTCTCGCGAGGCTGCTCCGAGAACATCTGCGAGCACGTGCCCACCTCGATCAACTTGCTGGAATTCACGAAGGCGACGTGATCGGCGAGGCGGTGGGCCTGCTGGACCAGATTGGTCACCAGCACGATCGTGATCTTCTCTTTCAGCTCGACGAGCACGTCCTCGATCTTCATCGTGGTCACTGGATCGACCGCGATGGAGAACTCGTCGAGGCACAGGATCTCCGGCCGGTGGGACAGCGCGCGCGCAATCGTGAGCCGCTGCTGCTGCCCGCCCGACAGCTTGGTGCCGAGAAGCTGCATCCGGTCCTTCACTTCGTCCCACAGCGCGGCCTGGCGCAAGCAGGTTTCCACCAGTTCGTCCAGCTCCGCGCGGTCGGTCATCCCGGCCATCCGCGGGGCATAGGCGACGTTGTCGTAGACCGACAGCGGCAACCCCACGGGCAGCGGAAACACCATGCCAATGCGGCGCCGCAGCGCATAGACGTTGCGCATCTTGAACACGTTTTCGCCGTCGACGAGCACCTGGCCCGTGACGCGGACCCCGGTCACGAAGTCGATGGTCCGGTTGATGCACTTGAGCAGCGTAGTCTTGCCGGAGTTCGCCGGGCCGATAATGCCGAAGATGGACTGCCTGGGGATATCCAGCGTCAGTCGATCGAGCGCGCGCTTCGCCCCGTAATTGACCGAGAGGTCGCGGAACGACACGTGCGGCGTGGCCGCGTCAGTCACCACCGTTTTCGGGCGCGGAGGTACACGCGGAAGCCGATCGAGAGCAGGTTGACGCTGATCACCAGGCCGATCAGCACGACGGCGGTGCCGTACTGGATCCCTTCGGATACTCCCGTCACCTGCGTCGAGACGGTGAAGAGGTGATACGACAACGCCATGCACCGATCCCAGAGA
>CAWEBF010000019.1:0-150370 GCA_963807235.1 uncultured Acidobacteriota bacterium | reverse complement strand
GCAACCTGTTCCGTATCAGTTGCTTATGCGGTGGGGTGGCGTCCTCTCAGGTCCTCGCTACTTCTCGCGAATCGTCCCGGTTCTTGGAGACATTGTGGAAACGCCCGCCGGCGCTACCATGCGCTCATGCCGCGGGAAGTGCCAGAAGGATATGCATTCGGAGACTTCACGCTGGACGTCGCCGATCGGCGGTTGGTCAGAAACGCGACGGTCGTCGCGGTGCCGCCCAAAGCGTTCGACCTTCTCGTCGTCCTGCTGCGCCGACCCGGCGCGCTGGTCACGAAGCAGGAGCTCCTCGACGCTGTGTGGCCCGGCACGTTTGTCGAAGAGGGCATCCTCACGGTGTACGTGGCGCAGCTGCGGAAGCAGCTCGGCGACACGTTTCGGCCAGCCAGCTACGTCGAAACGGTTTCTGGGTTCGGCTATCGTTTTATCGCGTCGGTGAGCACGCCGTCCACGGCATCGGCGTTCGTCTGCAGTCCACCCGTTCGTCGACTCGAGACCGACGACCTGCTGGAGCAGGGTTCAAGGCTCGTGCTCGCCGGCTCGTCGTCGGCGCTGCTGAAGGCCCTCGATGCCTTTCGAACGGCCATCGAGGGCGACAGCACGTGCGCAGCCGCGCATGCCGGCCTGGCACTGGCGCGGTGCGCCCAGGCGCAGATCTACGCGGAACGCGCAGAGTCGGCCTACGACGACGCCAAGCGCTCCGCGCTTCGTGCTCTGGCGCTCGACGACCGGTGTGCCGAGGCGCAGCTGGCGCTCGGTACCGTGCTGTTCATCAGCGAATGGGATTGGGTGGGTGCCGAGCGCAGCCTGCGGCGGGCGCTGGAACTGAACGGCGAATACACCGAAGCGCTACTCCGCTACGGCAACCTGCTCGATGCGCTGGGGCGCGTGGACGAGGGGCTGGCGATGAAGCTGCAGGCGCACGATACGAACCGGCATCGCCCGTCGTGCTGCTGCAGGTGGCTATCTGGTACTTCAACCAGCGCCGCTTCGACGACACCATCGTATGGGCGCGGCGGGCGCTCGAGCGGGATCCGGACCATCCATTAGCTCGGAATCACATCGCGCTCTCGTATTGGGCGAAAGGCGAGAAGCAGCTCTTCGTCGCCGAGATGCTGGCGCTGATGGCGGCCCTCGGCTTCAAGGACGAGGCGCTGTCCGAACCACTGAGCGACGCCGAACGGGTCAAACAGTTCCTGCTGAAGACGAGCATGCCGTCCGACAGAGGTGGCGCTCCTCCGCTTCCGTCTGGCTATTGTCAACGCCCAACTTGGCCGGACAGAGGCGGCGTTTTGTCACCTGGACGAGGCGATGGCCGAGCGCGACCCAGGCGTGGTGTTTCTGGGCGTCTCGCCGCTCTGGGACACCCTGCGCGATGACCCGCGGTTCGCGTCGCGTCTCGAGCGCCTGCATCTGCCGCGTCCCTCCAACGTGACGGTTTAGGAAAACCTTCGGCTTCGCCGAAGGGTCCGCAGCGCGACAATCCATCGTCGGCGAGCAAGCCGGCATATCGAGAGCTGCCGGTTGCGGTTGAGACGCCCCGGTGACGTTGCTCCTTGGAGAGACAGGACATGACGATGAGCACCCGTGTTTGTATCTGCATGTTCAAGGCGGGCTCGGATGACACTTGCCGGTGAGCTCCGCTTTCCAGCGGGTCAACGGATAAAGACCGCGTTGGCGGGATCTGTGCCCGGACCCGTCCCCTCAGTGCGCGAGGGATTTCCCGGACTTGCAGCTCGACGATTCGACGACGTTGCCGACGAGTCTCTGAGGGTCTGAGCGATGATCCCTCTGGATTCCGCGCACCGCATTCGGAAAAGGACCGCTACATGAAGGGTCTGCGACTTGTCTCGCGGCTCACTCTGCTCCTTTCTGGCTCCCTTCCAGCACAGGCTCAGTGGCTTGATCATCCAACCGTCGGCATCCCGCGCACCGCAGATGGAAAGCCGGATCCGAATGCGCCTGCTCCAAAATTCTCGGATGGCACACCCGATTTGTCCGGCTACTGGAATCACCCGCTCGAGCCTGCATACGTCTTCGATATTGCGGCCGACCTGCATCGCGAGGACGTTAAACCTTCGGCAGCGAAACTCTACGAGCAGCGGCTCAGCGAATTTGGCAAAGACAATCCCGGTTTGGTTGGGTGCTTACCAGATGGGCCTCGGCACATCCTCGGTGGCCCGACCGCCGGCAGTGTTCGTATCGTGCAGACACCACTGATGGTCGTCATGCTATTTGAGGATCTCGCTCACCGGCAGATTCACTTGGACGGCCGGAGATTGCCAGACGATCCGAACCCCAGTTTCATGGGCTATTCCGTTGGCCGCTGGGAAGGTGACACGCTGGTGGTCGAGACGATTGGCTTCAACGGACGTACGGGCTGGACGTTGGCGGGCATCCGCACAGCGAGCGACTGAAAACCATCGAACGGTTTCGGCGCGTCAACTTCGGCCGAATTGATCGGCAGGTTACGCTGATCGATGAAGAGTTCTACAAGCAGCCAATCGTTCTGCAGGCTCGGATGACCTTCGCTGCCGACACCGACATGCTGGAATACATCTGTAACGAGAACCCACGGAGTCGTCCCCACTTGATTGGTAGGACGGAACAAGAGCGGAAGCTGGTGGTGCGGCCCGACGTGCTGCGGCGTTACGTCGGCACGTATGACCTTGTGGACGGCGGAGGTGCCACCCGTCAGCTCGTCGTCTCACTGGACAACGGGCAATTGTTCCTGGCGTTGAATGGCAAAGGCCACACGCCGATGGTGCCCTTGTCAGAGAGCACGTTTATTGCTGTGGGGACGTTTGAATTTGTTTCGGATGGTTCCGGAAATGTGACGCACCTTTTTGCAATTAGCCCAGAATTCACCCGCCGCTTCGACCGAGGTCGGTGAGCGCGTTGGGCATCGCCGTGCGGGAAACCGCTTTCGAAGTACAGGCTGGACCTTCATGGCTCGGCTCTTCACATGCCATGACCCGTCGTTGACGTCCCCCCGGTTCTGAGTAGCGTGTCGGTTTCTCTAAGGTCCGGTCCAGCATTCGAAACCAGCGAAGGTTCACGAGGCGCGCACTCGTCGATTCCCAGTGCTCATTGGCCGTGTAGCCGTCGGTACAGGGCCCGCGCGGCCGGCTTGGGCAAGGGCACGCCACGCCGCCACTGGCAGGTCGCGGGTTCCGAAGGTTTTCCGATGGTCTCGGATAGGCCACTCGAGGTGTGCGGTAAGTGCTAGCCTAGCGCCAGTGCCGAGTCCCACCCTCGTCCGCTAGCCGCGCGCCATAGCGCGCTGATTGCTCATTTCCTTCACCAATTCAGTCAACGTGTGTCCGCATTCGTGCGGACGTTGTGATGGAGATCTGTCATGGATGTGCATTCCAGGCGGGACGGCTGCGGCTTGTACGTGTTCGCTCAATTCACGCTCGATGTGCCAGAATGGGTTCGACCTGCGGGGCGCAGCGCGTCCACCTCGCGCCGAAGACCTTCGAGGTGTTGGTCGCGCTGGTCAGCGCCCGCACCGCCTCGTGACGAAGCGTGAGATTCTCGGCGGCGTCTGGCCGGATGTCTTCGTCGAAGAGGGGATCCTTACGGTTCACGTGGCGGTCCTCCGTCGAGTGCTCGGCGACACGCGGCAATTCCCGGCATACATCGAGACGGTCTCTCGCTCGGGCTATCGATTTATGGCCGAGGTGAGAAGACCTGACAGGGGCCAGGCGGCTATAGGAGGTACCGCATGACATGCGAGCTGATGCGTGAGTCGGCCAACGCGCTGGCGACGTGCGGATTTGTCGTGCTCAGGCAGTTCTTCGAATCCCGAGCCGCTCGCGGCAGAGATCGACAGGGTCTTGGCCGATGGCATCCTCAGGGACGTCCAAGGGCTCGGGATATCCGGTTTCAGTACGTGCCGATGATGACAGCCGAGACGCCTGTCAGTCTGTCGTTGCTGGATCGTGCCGGGGCCGTGGCGGCGGCCGTGTTCGATGCCGCGATCCCCACGAGGGCCAAAGGCACCCGGTACCGCGGCGAATCACTGTGGCACAGGGATTCCGACCTGCCGCTCAGCGAGCCTGGGCTCTTCTCGCCTACCTCGAGCCGGTGGGTGCCGATAGCGGTGTGCTCCGCGTGATCCCTCAGTTCGCCATCGCCGGCAGTTCACTGACGCGCACGTCGTCGCGACCGAGCCCGGTGACATGATCCTGCTCGACGAACGGGTTCTTCATGCCAGCTTCGGCGGCGGCGTTCGCCGGCAGTGGAGAGTGGACTACGTCGGTGTCCCGGCGGACCCCGAGGTGAATCTGACGAAGTCCTATTTCGCGAGCATCTACGCGCCCGATTGGGACGGCGGCTACGACGTCGACCGTTATCCGAGCTATGGTCCTGACTGGCGACGTTCGGGTCGCGTGGCCGTGGCGAGGCTCGAGGCGCTGGGCGTGTACGAGCTCGCGACCGCTCAAGAGGCGTTCATGCGATCACGGCGCGGCACGGATCGATCTCTCGAGCGCTCACCAGGTATTGTCGAACCTTCAGGGAAACCTTCGGAACGATCAGGGCTGGCAACAGCTACGCTGGTATTCCGTCAGCGCGATGCGTATCAAGGTCGTCGTCATTCCGAGGAGGGTTTCCATGCAAAATGAGGCTTCGATTGCTTCCGCTGCTTTGTGTGTGCGTCCTCGGCAGGCGAGTCGAGCGGCTGAACCCGCGAAGATTGAGCTCTACGTTCTGCCCACGACGACGCTCACCGACGAACAGTTCCTGACCGGCGCGCGAAACGGTCGGCCTGCGACGATAGCCGCCGAACTGCGATTGCCAGCGGCCGGCACCGGGCGCGTGCCGGCCCTGGTAATGGTGCACGGATCCGGGGGAATCAGTGGAGGCGACGACCGCTGGACGCGCGAGCTGAATGACATGGGCGTCGCGACCTTCCTCCTCGATTACTTCACTGGGCGTGGGATTGTCACGACGACTACGGACCAATTCCAGTTAGGGGGATTGACGACTATCAATGATGCCTATCGCGCATTCGAGCTCCTCGCCAAGCATCCGCGCATCGACGCGACGCGGATTGGGATTTTCGGCGGTTCCCGTGGCGGGCGCGCTGCGCTCTACGCCAGCCTCAAGCGATTCCAGCGGATGTATGCCACGCCAGGAACGGAGTTCGCCCTCTATCTGCCGTTCTATGCATCGTGTTCCACCTCCTTCGTCGACGAAATCGATGTCGTTGATCGACCGATCCGTCTCTTCCACGGTACAGCCGATGACGCGTCGCCGATTGCGCCCTGCCGCTCATACGTGGAGCGATTGCAGAAGGCCGGTAAAGACGTCGACCTGACGGATATGCTGGAGCGCACCACGCATTCGACAGCCCTGGTACGCCAGCGGTGAGGCGATTGCAGGCCCAGGGGCGCGGCCACTGTCTCCTCAACGAAGATCGCGTCGGGCGCATCGTCAATCGAGATACCGGACTGCCGTTGACCGCCAATGATGCATGCATCGGGCGCGGCGCGACACTCGGGTATGGCGCTCGCGCGCACACCAAAGCCATCGAGGACGTGAAGGCGCTTCTGCAGCGGGTGTTCAAGGTGGAGCCGGCCCGATAGTGACGAACATCACATCGTGAGCTGTCGTCTCGTTGGCGATACCTAGGGCCATGTCGAGTGACGTGTGATTCATAGAAGACGCGCGCAGATGCACACGGTCTCAACATTTAACGACGAGCTGTTGGCCATGTACACAATTACCTTGAGGCTCATCGCGGTTGCGCTCGTCGTGCTTGTAGCGGTAGCGCCAGGATCTCAGACTGCATTCGGCCAACGCCGTGCCGATAACGGGTTTCTCGTCAGTCGTGTCCGAGTCTTCGACGGCGAGCAAGTCCTCGAGAACGCAGAGGTGGCGGTGGAGGGCGGCGTGATTCGCGCGGTTGGGCGCGATCTGACGACGTGGCGCCATCTGCCGGCGATCGACGGAACCGGTACCACGTTGATGCCTGGGCTCATCGACGCGCATGTGCACGTACGTGACAGTGACGATCTGCGACAAGCACTGCGCTTCGGCGTCACGACTGTGCTGGACCTCGGTGCCACGATTGAGCCCGACGCGATCTTCGCGCTTCGGAGCGCCGCGAACGCCTCAGTCGATATGTCAGACCTTCGTGTGGCTGGCTATGTGGCCCGCGCGCGAGGAGAACAGGAGCCGCCCAGTCCTCTCACCAGTGCTTCCACGCCGCGAGTGTCGACCCCTGCTGACGCCAGGCAGTTCGTCGCGATGCGACGCGCTGAAGGCACGGATTACCTGAAGATCACCTCCGGGGCCGCCAGAGTGCGAACACGGGCGTGCCGAACCTTGACAAACCGACGGTCCGCGCGTTGGTCGAGGCAGCCCACGCCAATGGTCTGGTCGCGGTCGCCCACGTCGAGACGCTCGGTGATGTCGACATCGCTCTCTCGGGTGGCGTCGACGGGTTGGTTCATGTCTGGCGCGCAGAAGGCAGTCGACCGGAGATCGCTCGCCAGATCGTCGAACGTGGGGTCTTTGTGATGCCGACGCTGGTCGGCCCCGATAGCTTCCTACCGGAGGGACGGACCAGTCTGTTGGCAGACCCGAGGTTCCAGAGTGTGCTGTCGAATTCGATCAGGGCTCACCTGGACCCGAGTCGATCCTCTCCTGCCATTCCCATCACGGCGGCCAGCGTCGAGACGCGGAGGGCGAATCTCAATGCTCAACTCGCAGCGGCTCGAAGCCTTCGCGAAGCCGGCGCCACACTGTTGGCGGGAAGTGACGCCGCGCAGCTTGGCCCAGTGGCCTTCGGTATCAGTTTCCACCGTGAGCTCGAACTGCTGAACACCATCGGATTGAATCCTTCCGAAGTGCTCATCGCGGCGACCTCTCGCACCGCGGATTTCTTCCATTTGCGTGACCGCGGACGGATCCGCCCCGGGCTCCGCGCCGACCTGCTGCTCCTCCGCGGAGACCCGACGACCAGCATTCTGGCGACACGCGACATTCTTCGCGTCTGGAAGTCGGGGGTCGAGGTGGACAGGCACCAGAGTCGAACGCAATGACAACGCATCGAAGCAGCGCGGAGGCGTCGAGCCTCGCGCAGGCCGTAAAGCGAGAGATGGTGTCTTGGAGGCCAGTTGTATGAGAAGGCGCGCTCACGGTGACTGTCGTCGTGTCGTTGGCCGCCGGGGCGCTTCCGGCCGATGCGCAGTGGCTGAAGCATCCGACGCCGAATATCCCTCGCACGGCCGACGGCAAACCGAATCTCGCGGCACCGGCCCCGCGCGGCGCGGACGGCCATCCCGATCTCTCCGGCCCTTGGTCGGGCGACCGGCCGTCATTGGCGTGCCCGACGAGGCGCTTACGCGCAACTCGAGGGCGCTGATTCGCGAGCGGGAGGAGAACTACTTCAAGGACCGTCCCGCCTTCAATGTCAGCCCAACGGGCCAGAGCCGGTGGCTCGGCTGGAGGCGCATCATCCAGACGCCTTCGCTCATCGCGATCGTCTACGAGAACCTGACGTACCGCCTCATCTTCATGGACGGCCGCAAGCTCGAAGCCGATCCCGAACGCACGTGGATGGGCTATTCCGTCGGACGGTGGGAAGGTGACACGCTGGTCGTGACAGCTTCGGGTTCAACGATCGCACGTGGTTGGACGGTCGCGGCCTGCCCCACACGGACGCACTCCGGACCACCGAACGCTACGTGCGGCGCAATTTCGGACAGTTGCAGGTCGAACTCACCGTGACTGATCCCGGCGCGTTCGCCAAGCCCTGGACGATGACCTACACCTTGGAGTTCCAGGCGGACACCGAGATGATCGAAAGCGTCTGCGAGGAATCGGAGCCGATGGATTGGCCGTTTATCCGATGTTGAGCAGAGCGCGGTCACCGTTTCTCCCCAAACGTTGGCGAAGTACGTGGGCGTATATAGCGGGCTGTGGGTCACACGGCCGCGGACCGTTCGGATTCAGCTCGAAGGCGGAACGCTGTACACCAACGGATTGCTCGGGGAGAAGGTCCGCCTCATTCCTCACTCCGAGACTTCTTCAGCGGGACCGACGGCCTCTCCTTCGACTTCGATCCGGACGGAAATCCGGCCGCGTTCGTGGTGGAACGACATGTGTCCGGCGATTGGAGGTACACGCGGCAGGCGGAGCGGTAGCTGTTCATGAATGCCAAGTCGATGTGACGTCTCGTGAGGCCACCTGACTATTGCAGACGTCGCATCTTGGCTGGGATAACGCTCTTGCCGGTTGTGGGAGCCGCTCGCGTCCCGAACGCATCGAGAGCCTCGAAGCAGCGGACGTTCGTACTCATCCACGGCGGTTGGCACGGTGGCTGGTGCTGGAAGAAGGTCGACGCCCCTGCTCAGGGCGGCAGGGCACGCCGTTTACGCACCCACCCTCACGGGGCTCGGCGACCGCGCCCACCTGTTCACGTCAGACGTGAATCTGAGCACGCACATCGAAGACGTTCGAGCCACTTCTGTTCTACGAGGACCTCCACGATGTCGTGCTGGTTGGCCACAGCTACGGCGGCATGGTCATCGCGGGCGTGGCACCGCTGGTCGTGTCACGGCTGGCGGGTGTGGTCTACCTCGATGCGTTTCTCCCTGACGACGGTAAGGCGCTCGAAGACTACATTGACCGGCCGCCGACCCCGGAGGGGATCTCACGCCTGCCGCCTCCAGGAGCTCCGCCTCGGTGGGGAGTGACGGGCGAATCCGACGTCGCATGGATGGAAGCGAGGCTACGTGATCAGCCGGCCGGCACGTTCAGGGAGGCCGTGCATATCGAATCCGACATCTCTGCTCGTGTGCCACATAGTTATGTGCAATGCACGCGCTTACCGCAACTGGTGGAGGCGGCAGGCCGCGCGAAGCAGCGAGGGTTTAGATATCGCACCCTGTTCTCCGCAGGTCACGATGCGATGATTTCGCAGCCGGCACAGCTCGCGCGCCTGCTGTTGGAATGAGTTGCCGGTCGACTGCTCGACTGTGTTGAGAAGCCGCCGGATGGTTGCGCGCTGGATGCGGGCAAGATCGCGTGCCACTGATTCCCGCCGGCTGTAACGACGCCTTCACTGAAGGTTTAGGAAAACCTTCGGCTTCGCTGCAGCGGCCGCGGCGCCAGAATCGCTCGTCGGCCGATCAAGCCCGCCCACTGTCTACCCAACCGTTGTTGATGTCATGAGTGGGCGGCTCTGAAGTGAATCGAGATAGCCCACATCCACGGGAGAATGCTCATGAGACAGTCGTTGGTTGCGGTGGTACTGCTGACGGTCGCGTCGGCGGTGAACGCCGCGGATCCATTCGTGGGGACCTACCGGCTCAATGTGGCTCAGTCGAAAAGCTCGGATGCGCAACCATTGCCGTTGGCCGCCACTCTCACAATCTCGGAAGACGGCGACAACCTCGTGCTGGCCATTTCGCTGCAAAGCGGCAACGGCTCGACGCTGGAAAAAACATCCATGCCGAAGGGCGGCGGCCTCCTCCGCCGAGTCGATGGAGGAGACCCCCGATACGACACCGTAACGGTGACGCGGCCAACTCCAACGACTATCGACTTCGTCAGGATGAAAGACGGCAAGGAAGGCGTGCGATCGAGATACACGCTGGGCGCTGACGGTCGCGTCCTCACTCACACCTTGAAGGGGACGCACCCGCAGGGGCAACAGGTGGATAGGGTAATGGTGCTCGAACGGCAGTGATCGCGTGGGAGTTCGCCTGGTTCTCGCGTCGATCAGCATCGTCCAACCCGCCTTCGCGCGCATTTTCACTGGCGGCGATGCGCGGCTCGTCGAGAGCCGCCGCCGTCAGCCCCATGACGGGCCACGCGGAGGCCGCTTGCGAGATCCATTGGTCGTGCCGGCGGGAAACCGCTTTCGAAGTACCGCCTGGACTTTCATGGCGCGGCTCTTCACATGCCATGACCCGTCGTTGACGTCCCCCCGGTTTTGAGCAGCGTTTCGGTTTCGAGCCCGGCCTAGCGTCCGGAACAGCCAGCGTTCACGAGCCGCGCACATTCGGCGACCGGCCTCGCGGCTTCATCCGAACGGTAAGCCCTTCGTCGCATTCAGTCGTTGGCCGCGAATCTCGTGACGTTCGGCTCGATTCGCACACGCATGCGGATTGGCGCGCGCGCTGTTCAGGACGGCCGATGGCAAGAGGCGTGGAGACATGCTGGAAGCGCATTCACCTCGGCCGTGCAAGCCGTTATGAAGACGGCCGATGTCGGAGGTTGGACGCGGGCAGTGTCCCGCGTCTCTCATCAATATAAGTGGCGCTAAATCAATAGCTTGCGAGCGAGTGGTGGAGGCGGCGGGAGTTGAACCCGAAATGATCGGGTTTTGTCAACTGACTGACGGCGCGCAGTTGTGGTCACAACCCGTTCAATCGTGACCCCTTAAAAAACACGAATAGTGTCCGAAGGTTGGTGGAGGCGGCGGGAGTTGAACCCGAAAAACCGGGTTCGCGCAATTACCTGACGGCGCGCGAGTTGTGGTCGCAACCCGTTCATCCGTCGCCTCTTATCGATACGGGACCAGTCCTCCCGAGTCCGCGGGAGTGCTCGCAGATCGCCTGAATTCTTGGAGACATTGTGGAGGCGGCGGGAACGGCCTGGGCGGCGGGCGCAGGTCCCGGGGTGGCGTGGCCCGAGAGCGTGTGCTCGTACGCCCAGTCCTTGCTCGTCTTAAGAAGTTCAGCAACGTCATCGACTGTCAGCATGGCTACCTCGCCTGCGTCTCGCGTGCCTCAACGTGTTCGCTCGAGCGAGTTCGAGTGGGCCTGGACGCGTTCACAGCAGCGTCGTTCATCCCAGAGGCACGGTCTGTTCGTCCCATCGCAGTGTGGGCACACCGGCAGTTGTCGCCGGAAATCTCAACGGCGGTTGCGTCGCGAGGCTCTCGGAGCCAGGGGTGACCGTCGCCCCGGTGCGTCATTGTGCGGGAGCGCTTGGGCGCGTCAAGGGTTCGCTCGCGCTGCTCGCCGCTCCGTGGTCCGCGCCCGCACCCGTCGTCGCGCCCTTGACCCGCCCGGCGCGCTCCCGAGGAATGGCAGTTGCCGGAGCGACGGGATGGCGGTTGACGAGGCCGGCCTGACGCCGGCCCAGCGCGACTACCAGCGGTTCCTCCAGCGTCGTCGCGACCGGGACGCGCACGCCTCGGTCGCGCAGGACCGTAAGGCCTTCGCCCGGGTGCATGGGCTCGCCGTCGTCGATGACCACCTCGTCCTGCCTGACCTGCGGCTCGAGGTCGAGTACGCCGTCGGCCGGCGTGGCGTGCGCGATGTAGAGGTCGTGACCGAGCACAATTGGTGCGCACAGGTATCGGTTCTGTGCAGACGCTTGGTTTACCGGGCGGCAGGCAGCATTTCACGCACGTGACCCTGCACAGCGGCTACCTCCTGCGGCGCCAGCACACGGCGTTCGCAGGGACGGCCAAGGGCAAGAACGTTCAGCGGTTTTGCCTGGCTGTCGTGGCCCGCGGCGTCGCCGTCCGCGCCACCTATCGGGCCGACCGCGGCCACATCTACCACGTGCGCGACCCACGTGTGTACGGCGCAGTAGGCGCGCCCCACGACCGGAATCAGTGTCCCGTGTCGCCGGCCCACATCGCACGAAAGCTGATGGTTCTCGACGTAGTCTTCGCGCACCCGGTTGGGGTGTGGTACGCCACGGAGGCCGACAAGGTGGCCCTCTGCACGGGGCAGCTGGGTGTCCCGGCCGGCGACCTGCCGCGCCGCACGTGGGCCGTGGACCCGTCTCGGGTACACACCACGCGCTACTTCATGGACAAGCTCCCACTCGCGTTGATGGGAGAGCCCAGGCAGCTCCACTTGGTCTATCTCTCGGTGGATGGGAGCCCCGCGACCTTCGAGCGTTGGCTGACAACGCATGCGAGGCTGCTGAGTGCCAGGCCGGCGTGGACCGTGCTGGTGGCCCATCCCGAGGGCGTCGGACCGGCGGCCCTCGCCGAGGTGTTTCATCGGCTGACGGGGATACATGGCGACTGGTCCGAGTCAGCGGCCCTAGTTTGTCGCGCAGTCGTGAGCAGGCGTCGGGCACGCTCGCTGCGGAGCCCCGGCTCGGTCGGCTCGCCAGCGGGGCTGGCGCCTGGAGCCGGGCCACTCGGGCCCTCGCGGGTCGCGGGTGCTTGGTCTTCCACCCGCTGCCGCACCGGTGCGACCAGTTTGGCGTGTTTGCGGGGGGTGGTGTGAGGGGCCCGCGTGTGGCGGGGACGCGGTCCCCATGGGCGAACCCCGCGTGGGCCCCGGCGACCCTCGACTCGGCCCATATCGGCGCAGCGGATCGCCGCTCCGCACCGTCCAAGAGTCCGTCCAAGCCCACGGGGGGAGCGACCCCCTCGATGGCGCACCGCGGCGAGTTTTCGTTGCCGCGCGTCATGCCCCTTCCGCGGGGTCGCTCCCCCCGTGGGCCCGTTCGTTCGGTTGTCACACGCGTGTCGCCGACGATGTCCGGGGCGCGTCATGTGGAGGCGTCCATGCCCATCATCAAAGCGCGCACCGGTCGCATCGACACCGTGCGCTATGTCTCGCGCTTGCAGAAACCGAATCGCGACGCGCTGGTGGCCTACGCGTCGTTCATCGGCGACACCCCCGACTACCTGCTCAAGGCCCTCATTGGAGCCACCCTAGCGAAGGACGGGACTTCCTGGCGTGGCAGGCCGAGCACGGGTCGACAACACCTACTGCAGAGGCACCGCAAGCTGCCACATGCCAGGGTCTGGGCGTCCTGCGGTCAAAGCGGTGGGACGGCGAATGCTGATTGGTTTGATTGAAGCCCGTGCAGTCGTGAGCTTGGCCCGCACCGCCGCTATGGGCACGGCGGGGTTGCCCTGCGGCTCGTTTCCCGGGGCCGATCTGGTGTTGGGCCTCATCGCGGCGGAGCGACCGGGGCTGTATTAGCGACTGGCCTAGGTGTACGCCACGGTGCGGTTCAGCACGCCGTTCCTTCTCCTCCAGACGTGGCGTCTGTTGTCTATGTGTACGGCCCGCGGCGGCGACGCGTGCGGACCGCCGGAAGGCTCCCGCCGTATCTCCCTCCGCAGACGTGCGACGTTCTCTTCGTCGTGCAGGGCGAGCAACATCACTGCACCGCGCCTGGTCCGGCGTCCGATCTTGGGTGTCCGTGATCAAGAGACCGGCGTTTACACGGGCATGGCGATTGTGGAGCTGCCGGGGGCGGCAACCCACGGCGTGTATGTATCCCTACCTCGAGCAGTTCCCGTCGTACCGGCCCCGCGACTCGGCCCGTAGGGCCGGGCCTCATCCTCGACGTCTAAAGGGGACGTCGCGCGACATGTGCGGCAGATCAGGCCGTGGTGGTGGCTGGGGTGAAGTCGGTGTAACCCTTCTCGCCCGGCGTGTAGAACGTGCTGGCGTCCCACGGCGTGGTGGGCGCGCCGATGGCGAAACGCTCGGGCAGGTCGGGGTTCGAGGTGAACAGCTTGCCGAACACGATGAAGTCCGCCAGCCCCCACGCCAGCATCGCGTTGCCCGAATCCCTGTCGAACCCCCCGCCCGCGGCGAACGGCCCCTTGAACAGCGGCCGCAGCAGCTCGAATGTATTCGGGATAGTGGTGCGGAGCACGTGCAGGTAGGCGAGATTGAGGGGCGATACGGCCTTGACCAGTGAGGTGTAGGTCTCCACCGGGTTCTCGTCGGTGCAGTCGTTGAACGGCATCGCGGGGCTGATCTTCATGCCGACGCGACCCGACGATCCGGCCGCTGCGATCATCGCCTCCAGCGCCTCGACCGCGAAGCGGATGCGGTTGCTGACGCTGCCGCCGTAGGCGTCCGGTACGCTTGTTGGTGCCGGTGGACAGGAACTGCATCGGCAGATAGCCGGAGGCCGAGTGCAGTTCCACGCCATCGAAGCCGGCCGCCAGCGCGTTGCGCGTTGCCTGGGCGTATTCCTCGATGACCTTTGGGATCTCGCTGAGCTCCAGCGCGCGTGGCGTATCGAAGTCCTGCAGGCCGGCCTGGTCGGTCCACATCTGGCCGGCTGCCTTTACAGCCGACGGCGCCACCGGCGGTTCGTCGGTGTAGCGGTTCAGCGAGTTGGCGATGCGGCCGACGTGCATGAACTGCATGAACATCCGGCCGCCCCGGGCGTGGACGGCATCCGTAATCTTCTTCCACGCGGCGATCTGCTCCTGGGTGTGGATCGCGGGCGTCCGCGCGTAGCCGAGACCGACCGCGGACGGAGCAGTGCCTTCTGTCGAAATCACGCCGGCGGAGGCGCGCTGGGTGTAGTAGGTGATCGCCAGCTCGGACGGGACGCCGCCGGCGAGCGCGCGGCTCCGCGTCATCGGCGCCATCATTATTCTGTTTCTGGTGTCGAGGCCGTCGATGCGGCCTGGGCTCAGCAAGTCGATGTCAGCCATGGTTCGACTGAAGACCCCGTCACGGATGACGGGGCCTTCCAGTATCAGAAGTCCAACTGCGCTCCGATTGTCAGGTAACGTGCGTTTATATTCAGCGTCGGCCGCTGCCACACGGCAAAGGCGTTGTTGACGGTGAGAACCGTGTCAGTGTTCAGCGCGTTGTACACATCCACGTTGAAGTTGACGCGGCGTCCACTGAAGCGAAGCCGCTTTGAAAAACGTAAGTCGACCTGATTGAGCCGCTCCCCGTAGAGAGTGCCAGGGTCCACCAGTTGGAGAGTGATATTCGGAGCGCCGCCGGCGAGCGGGCGGCCCAGCACCGGCGCGACCTCAGAATTGGGTGCGTTGTAGTTGGCGAGGACCTGCGGCCCTGGAACGCTCTGGAACGTGCCGCTGACGATCACGTCGATGCGCGGGACGATGTATGAGCCGATCAATTTGATCTGTGTCAGGAAAGGGGACTCCTGGTGGCAGTATTGCTGCGACATCCAGGAGTTGGCATTCGCGGCTGCCAGCGCTTGAGCACTGAGCAACGACTCCGGAAGCTGGGCCACGATCGCGCAGTTGTCCGTGACCGTCTTCCCGGTGCTCACGCCGCCCTGGAGCAGGACGCCATTCTGGAGCCGCGCGTTCACGCTGATGTCAACGCCATTCCAGTGCTCGATCTGCTTTCCGTACGTGTCCGAAAGCGTTGAGAACAGCTGGGCCGGGACCCCGAACTTGGCGGGGTTCAGGGCAAAGAAGCCACCCAGCGGCGAACCGGCGTTGGGGAGACGGGCATCGGTCGTGGGCAGCGTAATAGCGAACCGGTCGAAGTCAGCGGGCGATAGCGCCAGGTTGTCGGTCACCTCGAAATTGCCGTACCAGCGGCGAAAATAGGCGACGTCTACGCCGACACGTGGCAGCAGCTCGTGCTGCACGCCGGTCGAGAACTCCCAGTTGTAGTTCCGGTTCCCCCATCCGCTCAGCAAATCCGGATCGAACACGGCACCCGGAATCCGCCGGCCGAAGTTCGTGTTAGCCATCGCCTGGCACTCGCCGTTGGCGACGGGACTCACCAGGTCGCAATCCACCGCGTAGTCGCGATCGAGATCGTTCCAGATACGGGTGGTCGAGTTGACGATGTTGGCGGCCGGGTTCGTCGGGAACCCGCCCAGACCGGCGAGCCCCTGTCCTTGCAGATACCTGTTCAGGCTTGCCTTAATCGCCGTCTTGCCGTTGTCGAACACGTCGAACACCGCTGCCGCGCGGGGCGACAGGTCCTTCCAGTTCAGATAGTCGTCGGCCGGGAACGTAAAGTTGCGAGTCGGCGCCAGCTCCGCCGGGCCGATGTGCTGCTCCGGCACGCCGCCCTTGATCCAGTCGTAGCGCACGCCGTAAGTCAGCGTCAGACGGTTCATCGTCCACCGGTCCTGCGCGTAGACGTTGAAGTCGTGATCGAGATTGTTGGTGGCGGTGAACGGCAAGGCGAACAGCGTGACCTGGTTCGGGATACCGTTGTTGAACCGGTATGCGATGGTGGGGAAGTGATTGAACGTTTGCTGTAGGTGTCCGAACAGATCGCCGACCCCGACCTTCACCGCATGCGTGCCAGTGATGTACGAGAGCGATGCACGATACTGGTAGTTCGGCACCCGGCTCTCGGAGAATACGCCGGGGCCGACGGCGGTCCCACCCTGGGCGCTGCGATAGATGAGTCCCGTGGACTGTTCAGTGACCGAGATCATTCCCGGCTGTGTGGCACTGGCCCAGCCCGCCCCTCCTGGCGGGTAGTTCCCCCAGGTGTAGGAACGATGCGATGCCACCGCCTCGACCAGCACGCGGTTGGTCATCGGTGACGTCCACTCTCCGAGCAACCAGCGCTGATGTGGAGAGTCGCGGTCATTGCCGGCCTCCGGCGCGCGAGTCGCGCTCGCGTAGAAGCCGTCGCTTCTCCGATCTTGCTGGTTGTAGGTGAACGCGATCTTATGCTTCGGGGTCGCCTGCCACGTCGTGCGTAGTTGCGCGTCGAGCCATCGAGCCTTGTTCACGGCCGGCTGCGACTCGTCGGGGTCGTAGGTCCACGCGTTCGGGTTGTTGGCGTTGCGGTTCACGAACATGCCCGCGACGTTGTTGTACTGGCCGTTGTAGCGCCCGGTATGGAAGAACCAGACTCGATCGCGCTTGAACGGCCCGCCGATGCCGTAGTTGCCATCCCAGACCTTGTTCAGCGACTCGGATGTACGGAAACCCTGACTGATCAGGCGGTCTGTGAGGTTGTTGCCCTGCATGCTCTCGTTGGCGAACGAGAGGTAGCCGAAGCCTCTCAGCTCGTTGCCGCCGTCGCGGGGAATGAAGTTCACACGCACGCCGCCGGTCGGCGCTTCCGCCGTACCCGCGCCGGTGTCGATGGTCACCTCCTGCGCGGCGCTAACGTTCGGCGTGCTGAGGCTGGTGCTCCCGGAGGACTGCAGCGATCCATTCGTGATGCCGTTCGTCTGGATCCGCATGTCGGCGGCTTTGCTGCCGTGAACCGTGAGGCTCGCCATCTGGTCCCCGAGCAGCCCGCCGACGTTCTGTGAACTGGTCTGTACGCCGGGAATCAGCACGGCCAGCGACGAGTAGGCGCGCCCGGTCGGAAGGGTGTCCACGACCTGGCTGCTGAGCACCTGCTGACGGGTGGCGCTCTGCACATCGACGGTAGGCGTTTCCCCAGTGACGGTCACGGTTTCTTCGAGAGCGCCGACACGCAGTTCGGCGTCGACGGTAGCTGTGAACGTCCCAGTGAGTTGAATCCCATCGCGGCGGAGTGTGTTGAACCCGGGGAGGGTGAAGGTCACGGTATATGCGCCGGGCCGCAGCTCGACGATCTGAAACTGACCGTTTCCGTTCGTCACAACCGTGCGCACTTTCTCGATGAGCACCGGGCTTGCTGCTTCAATGGTGACACCCGGCAGCACAGCACCCGACGTGTCCTTGACGGTACCGGCGATCGATGCCTGCGCGTACAGTGACGTTGGCAACAGCAATGCGGTGACCAGCGCCACGACTGCACTCCAGTGACTTCCCATCAGATCGCTCCTTTCGAACACCAACGGGGTTACCGACACCCGCATCAAAACGAGCGCCGGCAGTCTAGCGAGTCACTTGCGTCAAGTGTCAATATAGATTAGATACTTGATAAACGTGCAAGAGTAAGAAGGCGCCTTGGCCACTCGGCGGGCCAGGCGCGGAGTAATCTGGGGCCGCTGCTGTCGCGGGACTCCTTCTACTTCAGATGTCTGTTGAAGAAGGCGATCGTGCGCGGCCACGCGTCAGCGACCGCGTCCCGGTTCACGCTCAAGTCCTGGAAGTACACGAACGAGTGCGTCACCTTGGGGTAGATGTGCGACTCGTATGATTTACCGAGCTTCTTCATCGCTTCGGTTGTGATCGGAACAGTAGCGGTCACTCGTGCATCGTTCTCGCCGTAGAAGCCGAGCACAGGTGCCTTGATTCTGCTCATGAGGTCTTCGCTCGGGCCGCCTCCGTAGAACACCACCGCGGCGTTCAAGTCCGGAACGTCGGCGGCAAAACGGAAGCTGTTGCTACCTCCGGCACAGAACCCGATGCTGCCTGTCTTTCCGTTCGCTCGCGGCAACTTGAGCGCCCACTCCCGCGCGGCCCTGTAGCGGCGCTGTGTCTCGTCCGGCGTAATCCGCGCGGCCGCCCTCATGGCCTCGTCGTCGAATTGGAACGAATCCCGGTTCCCGCCGTTCGGCCCCGTGCCCGACCACGCATCGGGCGCGACCGCGATGAATCCGTCGGCGGCGAGCTGGTCCGCCACCGACCGCATCCAATCGTCCAATCCGACGCCGTGCTGCATCACGATGACCACGCCCGCCTTGCCGTTACCCTCCGGGTACTCCACCCACGTGCGGAGCGTGCCATTGCCGAGGGGAATGTCGACCCACTCCTTCTTCAGCCTGGATCGAGCCAGCGTCGCGGTTGCCGTGTAAGACGACGCGGGCAGATTCGGCGGCTTTTCGGCGAGGCCGGGAATCAGCCGCGAGGCTGTCGAACCCGGCCCCTGGTTCTGAGCGGCGGATGCCGTCGCATGTCCGACATGGCTGGCGTGGTCGTCGATCGATCCGGCGCGACCTGCTGCCAGCAGCGTCGGACGGTTGCCCGTCACTCGAGAAAGGTGCTCGATCACCGTCGGCCAACTCGCGGACGTCGCACGAAGACGCACCACGGCGTTGCTCCCTGCATCGGCGACGACGTCCGCTCGCGCGTCTCCAGGGTCGAGATTCAACCACACGCTCCTGCCGGTGGCTGCCGGCAGACGCTCTGCATAGCGCTGCGTCGCCTCATAGCTGCGAAGTTGATCGCCGCCGGCGTGGCTGGACCCGAGGCGTGTCAGCACGTCAGGGACGATAGCTATGAACCCTTCGGCGGCAAGCTGATCGGCAATGGCTCGCGCCCGAACGCTCGCCGGCTCGTTCTTGATTGTCACCAGGACGACTGGGGCTTTGTCGGAGCGCTCCGGGTAGACCACGAACGCGGGAACCGGCGACGGGCCTGTCGTGACCGTCACCCACTCACGGTGGCGAGTCGTGGTGTTCAGCAGTCGCTGAGCCGTTGCAGACGACGGCAACAGGGATGGCGTCGTGTCGGCAAAGGGCCCATTCATCGAGGAGCCGCCGGCCGACACGCCGGCGGCGATCACTGCAAGAACGCACAGCTTTTGTTTCATCGTGCTCTCTCAATTCATGTGCTGTCGCAGGAACTGAATCGCGGCCCGCCACGCGGCCGCAGTGGCTTCGGTGTTCCGGCCCTCGACCGTTGCACGTAGGAAGGCCTGGGTTGCTCCCGGGTAGATGTGAACGTCGTAGGCCTTGCCGAGACGCTTCATCGCCGCCTCGGCGGCCCTGACCGTCGGGATCACGCGCGGGTCGTCTTCGCCATAGAAACCGGCGACCGGAGCCCTGACGTTCGCGAGCACGGTCTCATCCGGCGCGACGCCGTAAAATACCACCGCCGCGTCGAGGTCCCGCACCTCGGCAGCGAACCGGAAGCTGTCCGCTCCACCCATTCCCACGCCGAGGCTTGCGCTCTTGGCCCTGGCACCGGGAAGCTTCAGCGCGTAGTCGCGCGCTGCCGCATAACGACGCAGTGCTTCATCCTGCGGCAGCGTCCCGTTCGCCCGCACCACGTCCGCAGCGAACGGAAAGCTGTCGAAGTTGCCGCCCTTCGGACCGCGTCCCGACAGGATGTCCGGGGCCACCGCGATGAACCCCTCGGTGGCCAGCTGGTCCGCGATTGCACGCATCCAGTCATCGAGACCCGCCTCGTGGGACATCACGATGACGACTGGCGCCGGATCCGCTCGATTCGGGTACTCGATCCAGGTGTGGAGGCGCTGACCAGCGAACGGAACGTCCACCCATTCATGGCGGAACGTCGTGCGAGCGACGGTCGAACTGGCGGTAAACGCGCCAGCAGGAAGCTCGGGATTCTTCGCCGCTAAGCCGCCTCCGCCACGACCACCCGGGCCGGCGGCACCCTGGCGTCCACTGGCCGCTTCGCCAGCTCGCTCGCCGGCTTGCGGTGCGCCAGGCGATGCCTGAGATCGCGGTTCGATGACTGCCGCGAGAACGACCGCCGTCAGCACACAGCGCAGTGTCATACGGTCCCTGAAATCTCGCATGCCGGCCTCACCTACGTCGGGCTTGGCGTGTCACCACTCGCGCATCGATTGACACGGAATCGTTGCGACGTGTAGTTTACTCACAAACAAGTCTCTGTCACATTCTTGCGAATCAAGAAAGAAACAGAATTCGGTATGGAATCACGCCTCTTTGTTCTTGTTGCCGCCTTCAGCGCCTGTCTGGCGCTGCCGGTCGCGGTGAATGCACAGATCGATCTTAGCGGCGGGTGGGCGACGCGCCAACATGAGGATGCGCCGGAGCGCGGCGCCGGTCCGCACATCGGCGAGTTCCAGGGGTTGCCAATCAATGACGCCAATCGCTTTCGCGCCGAGGCGTGGAGCGCGACGCTTTGGACGGTACCCGAGCATCAGTGCATTCCACACCCGGCCGACTACGGCCCCAATTTCTCCAACCTGCGCATCTGGACCGACGTCGATCCGGTTACCGCGGACATCGTCGCCTACCACACGCAAATGGCGTGGATGGCGCCGGTGCGGACGATTTGGATGGATGGGCGCGCGCATCCTTCGGAGTACGCGCCGCACACGTGGCAGGGCTTCTCGACCGGTAAGTGGGAAGGCGACATGCTCTCCGTCACCACCACGCACCTGAAGCCGGCCTACATCCGACGCAACGGCCTGGCCCGCAGTGAAAAGGCAACGCTGACCGAGCACTTCATCCGCAGCGGCGATGTGTTGACCTGGATCCAGATCATCGACGATCCGGTGTACCTCAGCGAGCTGTTCATCAAGAGTCGTAACTTCGTGCACGAGCCCGGGTATCTCCCGTCGCCGTATCCGTGTGCAGTGGAAGTGGAAATCGATCGCGAACAGGTGGAGATCCCCCACTATCTTCCTGGCCAGAATCCGTATCTCAACGAGTTCGCCGCGCGGTATCGCATGCCCGTGGAGGGGCGCGCCGGTGGCGCGGAAACGATGTATCCCGAGTTCGCCGCCAGGATGCGGACGCTGCCCGACCCCACGTATACGCCTGTGATTGCGCCTGGCGCGCGGCTGACCTCCGAGGCCGCTGCAGCACAGGCACCTGCGTCGACCGGCGGTGCCGCTCCAAGGGGCGGCCGATGATCGCACCCATGCATCGGCTCTCCGCTGCCACTTTCGCAGCCGGCCTGCTCGTCGCTGCCAGCGCAATCGTCACGGGGCAGGAGACGGCGGTGCGCGCCGTGCCGGACGCGTTTTCTCGTGGCGCCGAGCGCCAGGTCGGACCGATCCACATCGTGCCGATTCGGCGCGATCGCATCTTTCTGATGGCGAGCGCCGAGGGCAACAGCACCGTGCAGGTGGGAGCAGACGGGGTTTTGGTGGCCGACACGATGACTGCTGCGCTGGCCCCTCGACTGCTCGAGGCGATCCGGACCGTCGCCGCGGGCCCGATTCTGCAGATCGTCAACACCAATGCCGATCGCACCGCCGGCAACGAGGTGATTCGCAAAGCCGGGCGCGCGGTGGGTGACCGCCCGGGTGGTGGCGCAGGCATCCTCGCCTTCGAAACCGTCCTCAACCGGATGAGCGCCAACGGCAGCACGGCCCCGCAAGCTGCCTGGCCGACGGACACCTATTTCGTGGGCAGCAAGGACCTGTTCTTCAACGGCGAGCCCGTTCAGTTGTACCACCAGCCGTCGGCGTATTCGGACGCCGATACCCTCGTCGTGTTTCGCCGGTCCGATGTCGTTGTCGCGGGCGATGTCTTCACTCCCCATCAGTTTCCGCGCATCGACCTGGCGCACGGCGGAACCCTGAATGGAATCGTCGCAGGTCTGAACCGAATCATCGAGCTCACCGTTCCGGAACTGAATGAAGAGGGCGGAACGATGGTGGTTCCTGCCCGCGGCCGCCTGGGGGATGAGGCGGATGTCGCCGAATACCGCGACATGGTGACGATTGTTCGCGATCGCATTCAGGAGATGGTGCGGCGTCGCCTGACCCTGTCCCAGGTGAAAGCTGCCAGACCCACGCGAGACTACGACCCGCTTTACAGCACGCCCGCGTATACCGGCGAGATGTTCGTCGAAGCTGCCTATCGAAGTCTGTCAGCCGTGGCCGCACAGCCGCAGACGGGAGTGAAGCGATGATGCGGCGCCTTACCTTGATGCTCTTGTGGGTGTGCTGCGGCGCCCTCGCGACAGGGGCTGCGCAGCAGCCGCCAGCAGGCGCACGCGGAGGAGCACGCCAGGGCGGGCCAGGCGGAATTCCTGGCGGTCCACCTGCAACAGCGCGTGCGGCTGCCCCCTTCGACCTGACCGGCTATTGGGTGACTCTCGTCACCGAAGACTGGCGGTGGCGCATGATGACGCCGCCGAAGGGCGACTATGCGGGCGTGCCGCTGAACAACGAGGGTCGTCGTGTGGCCGACTCGTGGGACGCGGCGACCGACAAGGCAGAAGGCAACGAATGCCGCGCGTTCGGCGCGGCGGCGGTCATGCGCCGTCCAGGCCGGCTGCACATCACCTGGGAGAACGACTACACCCTGAGAATCGATACGTCAGCCGGAAACCAGACGCGGCTGCTTCGATTCGCCGGACCGCAAAGCGGCACGGCCACGGCCGCTCCGGGCGAAAGGCCATGGCAGGGCACGTCCGCCGCCGAGTGGCGCAAGCAGCAGCCAGTATTTGCGCTCGGGTTTGGCGGCCGTGGGCGAGGAAGCGTTGCCGGCGGCAACCTTCAGGTTGTCACGACCGGGCTGCGAGCCGGTTACTTGCGAACCAACGGAGTGCCGTACAGCGACAACGCAGTCGTCACTGAGTACTACTACCGTCACTCCGGCCCCCGCGACCTCGAGTGGCTGACGGTGACGACGATCGTGAACGACCCGAAGTATCTGGCGCAGCCATTCATCACATCGACTGACTTCCGGAAGGAAGCTGACGGCTCGAAGTTTGCCCCGATGCCGTGTGCGATCGATCCTCCACGACTGGCGAAAGCGCCATGACACACATTCGAATGTCCTGCGGTCTCGTAATGTCGGCGCTGCTCGCTTCGATGGGCGGCTCTGCGTTTGCCCAGCAACCGTCCCCTCCCACAGCCACCGACGGCTTGTGCACGACGACCGTGTCGTTGCCGCCTCCGGCGCAAGGCGGTGGCCGTGCCGGTGGAGGGGCTCCTGGTGGCGGCGGCGGGCGGGGCTTCGGTGCCGCGCCGCCGGCGCCAACCCAACTGCCTCGTCTTGCCAAGATCAAAGACGACGTATACGTGATTCAGAACGTGAATGACGTCGTCGCGGAGATAGGAGCGTTCGGCGGCAACATCACGGTGTACCTCACCGACGCAGGCGTTGTCCTGATCGATTCGAAGAACGACCAGATGCACGACGACGTCATCGCCAAGGTGAAGTCACTGACTGATAAACCGATCAAGCACGTGATCCTCACGCACCATCATCCGGATCACAGCGGCGGTGCCGCCCGGATGCAGCAGATCGGTGCCACTGTGACCATCTCGCGCGATGACCGGCAGCAAATGGCGCGGGCGGGTCAGACGGCGCTGCCGCAGATCGCCTATGCCGGTCACGCGAGCGTGTTGCTGGGCGGCAAGGAGGTTCAGCTCACCGAGTACTGCGGACACACGCGGGGCGACACGGTCGTATACCTGCCGGCGGCGCGAATCGTCGCCGTCGGCGATCTCGTCACCACGCCCGACACGATTCCGCAGATCGTGAACTACGGCGACGGCGGCAACTGGACCGACATGGGTAAGACGCTCGACGCCATCGCGGCGATGGACTTCGACTTCATGGTCGGTGGTCACGGCCCGGTGCTGACGAAGGCGCAGTTCCTGGAGCATCGCGCCAAGGTCGGGCGGATTCGCGAACGGGCGCGCGCGCTGGTGAAGGAAGGGCGGACGCAGGAGGAGATTACACAGACACTGGTGAAGGAGCTCAATTGGGGCACCGGTCCTGCGGCAGCCAATATCGCCGGCATGATGGCGGAATTCCGGTGACGATGACGCTGTTGAGCATTCCGGGCCTCAACGCCAGAGATCTGCAGGCCCTGGTTGCGGTGGCGCACTTCGGCAGCCTGGTGAACGCCTCCGCGTTTCTTCAGACATCGCAGTCGGCGCTGAGCCGCACCATTACGAAGATCGAGAAGCTGGTTGACGTACGGCTGTTCGTGAGAAGCACGCGCCGCATCGAGATCACACCGGCCGGTCGCGAGTTCGTGGCGGTCAGCGAACGCATTTTGAACGATCTACGGATCACGCTCGGCGGCCTTCGTGACATCGCTACTGAGCAGCGGGGTCAAGTGATCGTGTCCAGCTTTCCGATCGTCGTGCAGCAGACGCTGCCCAAACTGATTCGCACCTTTCGTGAGCAGCGTCCACAAGTGGACGTTCAGCTGCGCGGCGGGTGTAACTCGCAGGTGATCGAGGAGGTGGTCGGCGGCATTGCTGATTTCGGTATCACCTACGGTGATTCGATCCCTGATTCACTCGAGCGAGTGGAGGTTCGCCGCGAGTCGCTGCAGGTCGTGCTGCCGAAGGATCACCGGTTGGCCGAAGATGCGGCGCCGATTCGACTGGCGCAGCTTCGTGACCTGGCGCTCATCTCGCCTCCCAGGGACAGCTATGCGCGCATGCTCGTGGACGGCGCAGCAGCGGCCGCAGGATTGACGCTGCGGCACGCCGTGCTGGTCCCCGGCTTTCCCGAGGTCCTGGCCTACGCGTGCGCAGGTGTCGGCATCGGTATTCTGCCTTCCGGCTCGTTGCCGTCGCCGCTGCCTTCGGACGTGCGCGCGCGTCTGCTTTCCGCTCCGGCGCTATCGGTGTCTCTCACCCTGATACGGCTGGCCGGCCGGCACATGAGCCCTGCGGCGTTCAGCTTCTGGTCGCTGATGCTCGATCATTTCAAGTTGCAACGGCATGGCGTGGGGGCTCCGGCTCGGAACGAGGTGTTGCGGATGCGCCTGCGAAGGGTCTGAAGAGGAGTCCATGCACACGTTCATGTCGGACGAGGCGCGACGCGCGCCGAATCGCTTCCGTCTCGCCGCACCTTGTGGGCGGGGCTCGGGCTGAAGGCGAGCATTGCCCTTGCCGGTCAGGCTCAGGCGCCACAACCGGCGTTTGGTGAGCCGATAAACCTGTACGCGCCCAAAGCCGAGCCCTAGGCGCCGCCCCAGGGGAATGGGGAGATTCAGCCCTGGCACATGCGCGGGCGGGTCTGGCTCATGGCCGGCGGCGAGTCGAACGTGACGGTGCACATCGGCGACCAGGGCGTGCTCGTCGTCGATACGGGCACGCAGGCGATGGCGCCGAAGCTACTCGCGCAGATCCAGCGGCTCGCACAGGAACGGGGCGGTACTCACAAGGCGATCCGGATGGTGGTAAACACCAACGGCCGTGCCGACCATATTGGTGGCAACGAGATCGTTGCGCACGTGCGCGCTGGCGTCGGCGCAGACATTGTTCCATCGGGTGCCTTGCCCAAGGCGCTTGCCCAAAGATCCGCGCCCGGCTTCTGTCTGCCCCCGCTTTCTCATCCCGGTCAGCGTGTTCCGCCTCGCCGGCCGACAGATGAGCCCTGCCGCCTCGAGCTTCTGGAATCTGGTCATCACCAACTGAAGGCCATCATCTCGCACGCGTGGTCGATATGCGCCGCGCCCGGAGCCGTAAGGCTGATCGCGCGCCCTCGGGGCTTCGTCACCCCAGCGTGGTCTCCCTCCGCGGCTGCGACTTGTCCACGAATCTCAATGAGACATGCTTGCCGTAGCCAAGCAGGGCGGCTGAGTATGAGCCGTTGCCGATCCGAGACGTCCTGCGAGCGTTGCTTTAGCCGCAATAATCACAATTTCGATTGACACGCAATCACGAACATCTGTATTAGTTGCGGCCACATTCACGTCACGGACGGCCATTCCGCGACGGCTGGAGGGATGATGAACCGCCGCGAGTTCGTTGCAGGGAGGATACACTCCCGCAACATGAAGACCGTTGTCGTCGCTCTCCTACTCATGATGATCGTGGGGGCCGGCTTGCGGCCCGCCTCCGCGCAGACCTCCAGCCTCAAGGCGGAGCTGCTCAGAGACTGGCTGGAGATGAAAGCCACGATCCACAAGCTCGCTGAGGAAATGCCTGCGGAGAAGTACACGTTCAAAACCACGCCGCCGCAGCGCGATTTCGGTCAGCAGGTGACGCACATCGCCGGCGGCAATGTCGGGAACCTGCGCTTTCTCGGCGGGAAGGCCACGCCACCGGTGATCGACCGCAATGCCACGTCGAAGGCCGAGGCGATCAAGGCGATGGACGCGTCGTTCGACTTCGGCGCGGCGCTGATCAACGAATTCACAGACCAGACGCTGATGGAGATCGTGCAGACCAACGCGTTCCTCGGCCCGTCCTCGCGCGCGCGCGTCATCTGGTTTCTGCTGGGACACACCTGGGACATCTACGGGCAGATGGTCGTGTACTTGCGCCTCAATGGCGGCGTGCCGCCGGCGAGCCAGCGCCCGTAGATGTGGCCGGCTGCAAAGCTTCGCCCTACGTAACCAGTGCAAAGCGCGGCGGTAATTCCCCTGCGATCGGCAGCGCGCGACGCGGCTACCGCGCGCTGGCGTCCGCGGTGAGGAGCAATAATCGGGATTCAGCGGCGGCACGCGGATGATGGCGCGCTGCAGACGTGCGCATCGACCGACGCGGTGCGCCGGACCACATTGTCGAGTCTTGCGCTCCACGCAACTGTAGTTGGAAGTATTGACCACTCGACAACCCTGCATTATGCTTCCGCCGCGTGCTGACCGACCGGTTAGTCCACTGGAGAGTTGTTGAATGAGTCAGTGTGTGCGTTGCGTATCGTTGACTACACGCGCGGTCCTGATCATCGGTACGTCAGCCTAAGAAGGAGCGCTCTCATGCTACGCATGCGAGAATCGCCGTGGATTCTGGTTGCCCTCTCGCTCGCGAGCGTTGCCAGCCTGATCGGGCAGGAGAAGGGCGGCGGAGACGAGACCGGCGCCTACGAAGTCGTTCAGGGGTGGCCTCAGTCACTGCCCGGCCATGAGGGCTGGGTCTCTGCTCCGGTCACGGGGATCTTTGCTGAATCGCCAGATCGGGTGTTCTTCATCCAGCGAGGCGAGCTTCCGCGGCCAGAAGGACGACGCGGGCGCGCCCCCGCCGACGCTGTTCGCAACGCCGGGGCGGTCGGCCACGAGCGCCGTGGGAGAGGCTCGGCGCGAACACTATGTCCTCGTGGCCAATCGGGAGGGCAAGATCGTCGAGACCTGGACGCAATGGGACAAGCTGTGGGACGGCTCCCGCGGCCCGCATCACATCAAGATCAATCCGTACGATCCCGAGAAGCACGTCTGGATCATCGACGACGATCTGCAGCAGATCCTGAAATTCACCAACGACGGCAAGAAGCTGGTCATGACGATTGGCGAGCGGCTGGTCCGGGGCAACGACAGCGGCCATTTCGGCCGGCCGACCGACATCGCCTGGCTGCCCGACGGCACGTTCTTCATCACCGACGGCTATCAGAACCAGCGCGTCGTCAAGTTCGACAAGGACGGCAAGTTCCTGATGACGTGGGGGAAGGAAGGATCGGGCCCGGGTGAGTTCCGGTCGGCCGTGCACGCCGTCGCGATCGACAACGAACGGCGCCTTTACATCGCTGATCGCGGCAACAGCCGCATCCAGGTCTTCGACGAGAACGGCAAGCATCTCGACACGTGGCCGAACATTCGCGATCCCTGGGACGTGCACGTCGCGACGGATCAGAGCGTCTGGGTGGCGGACGGGGCGACGAACAAATTCCTCAAGTTCGACAAGTCCGGCAAATTGCTGTACTCCTGGGGCACCTTCGGCCAGTTCCCCGGCCAGATCTGGGGCGTTCACCAGTTCTCGGTCGACAGCGAAGGCAACCTGTACACCGCCGAGGCCTTCAACGGGCGCGCCGAGAAATTCCGGCCCAAGCGCGGCGCCGACCCGGCGAAGGTGATCCCGCCAGACCGCCCGCTGCCGCTGCGCGCGACGAGATGAGCAGCGAGATGATTCGCGAGATCAGAAGGAGAACTTGGATGCGCCCGAACCTTACACGAACGTCGCGCCGGCGTAACGTCCTGACCGTGGTCTTCGCGGTAGCCGTGGGCGCGACTGCCGCGATGCAGGGGATTCCGTTTCCCAGCGGCATCGGGCCGCTTCCCGACTTTCGCGGCTTCCAGGGCCTGAACGATCCGCGCTATCCCGAGGTGGTCAAGCAGGGCCTCGTCGCCCGTCGCATCGCCGACCAGGTCCACGTCATCGCCGTCACCAATAATGTGGTGGTGCAGACTGGCGAGGATGGCGTGCTCCTCGCCGACAACAGCTTCAGCATGTTCTACGACCAGATCATGGGCGCCGTTCGCAAGATCTCGGACAAGCCGATCCGGATCGTCACGAACTCGCATTCCCACGGCGACCACCTCCAGAACAACGCGAGCCTAGCCAAGATAGGCGCGCTCGTTTTTGCGCACACCAATACGAGAAACGCCCTGATGCGACAAGGGCAGCCACAAGCTGCGCGCGGGAATAACGCGCCTGCCGGGGCCCCAGGCCAGCCAGCAGGAGAAGGCCGCGGCGCCGCTCCTGCGGCCGGTGGCCCGGCGCCAGGTCGTGGTCCAGCACCCGTGCCGCCGGCTGGGTGGCCGAACATTACGTCGGATGCGCCGATGACGTTCCACTTCAACGGTGAGGACGTGATGTTCGTGCCGTTGAAAGCGTCGCACACCGATGGCGACTTGGCGGTGTACTTCACCAGGTCCAACGTGTGGGTCTTCGGTGACGCGTGGACCAACGACTATCCGTCGATTAACGTGGCGCAAGGCGGCACGGTCGAGAACTTTGTCGACAATTACAACCGGGCGCTGGCGCTCACCAACGAGGATACGATCTTCGTTCCCGGCCACGGACAGCTTGGCAAGCGCGCCGATCTGATCGCGAATCGTGACGCGCTCATCACCATCCACGATCGCTTCGTGAAGATGGTGGCGCAGGGGATGACCTTGGAGCAGATACGAGAGGCCCGTCCAACTCGCGAGTTCGACAAGCGTTTCGCGACTGAAATCTGCTGTTCGGACAATACGGTGCAGACCAGCACCCGGTTTTACGAGCAGATGTACAACGAGGTAAAGACCCATCTGCCCGCCGGGCGTTAGCGGGATACCTTCCTGCCGGGGGGCGCTAACGCCCAGGGCGGCAGAGGGAACGCGCCTGCGCCTGCCTCAGGAAACAGGTAACCCTACTGACGGGACGAGTGTTTGTGCGCGCGTCCCGGCGGACGTTTGGAGAGTCTGGAATGGGTGTTAAGTCGTCTGCAGCCGTCGTCTCCGTGCTCGTCAGCATGCTTGCCGTCGCTCCGGCCGTCGCGCAGGACCTCGCTGCCGAGGTCCCGATTGCCGGCGAGTGGGCGCCACTCATCACCGAGGACCAGCCGCACCGCTTACCGGGTCCCGAGCTTGGTGATTACACGGGATTGCCGATTAACGCCGCCGCGCGGCGAAAGGCGACGGCGTGGGACGCGTCGATTCTGGCGCGGCCCGAGCGGATGACCCAGCCGCACCCCGCGGTCTACTCGATGCGCGGCCCGGGGCCACAGCTGCGGATCACGCGGCGCCATCATCCCGTCACGCATCAGTTTGTCGCCTACGCGATGGAAGGGCTCTACGGGCGTGCCGACCGGATCATCTGGATGGACGGCCGGCCGCACCCGTCACCGAACGCCGAGTATCAGTGGGAAGGCTTTTCCACCGGCGTCGTCGACGGCAATCGGCTCACGGTGACGACGACGCACAACAAATGGGGCGTCATCCAGCGCAACGGCGTCGCGACCAGCCCGAAGGCCGTCTTGACCGAGCATTACATCCGTCACGGGGAGTACCTCACGGTGGTCACGATCGTGGACGATCCGGTCTACCTCGAGGAGCCCTTCATCCGGACGCAGTCGTTCGTGCGGACCACCAACGCCGTGCCTGACGAGCGGTGGATCTTCGAGGCGGTCGACGAAGTGGCCGGGCACCCGGATGGCTACGTGCCGCATTACCCGGTCGACACGAAGCACGAGGAATTCGCCAAGCGGTTCGGCTTGCCGTTCGAAGTGGTTCAGGGCGGGAAGGACACGATTTATCCGGAATACGAGCTCAGGATTCGCCAGCTGCTTCGGTCGGCGGGCGCGGCCAGCTCGGCAAGGTAGTCGGTGACCGCCGTGCTTCTGCCGGCGCCGCTCCTCGGTAACGTGGCGCGGGCCATCAAAGGAAGACACATAGACATGAAACGTATCGTTCTGATCGCCATGGCCGCGTTGGCGGCAGCGCCGATCGTGTCGGGGCAGCAACCGGTTACCACTGTTTCGCTCGAACCTCCACCACCGCCGCTCGTTGTCGACGGGGTCGAGGTGCTGAAGGTTCAGGGCCAGGTCTATATGCTCGCCGGCGACGGCCCGAACGTCGCCGTGGACGTCGGCGACGAAGGGGTGCTCGTCGTCGACTCGGGACAAGCCGCCTACACCCCAAAGATTCTCGCGGCGATCCGCACGTTGACCACCAAGCCGATTCGCAATCTCGTCAACACCAGTGGCGACGTCGATCGCGTGGCGGGGAACGAGCTGATCGTCAAAACCGGCGGTGTCCGGCTGTTGACCGGCCAGGTCGGTGGCGGCAACGCCGGTGGACAGAACGTCGGAGTGGCCACCATCGCCCATGAGAATGCATTCAACCTGATGGTGCTGGCACCGCCGGGCGGGGCCGGTGTGACCGGGGACGGCCTGCCGACCTCGACGTTCTTTACGCCAAAGAAGGACATCTTCGCCAGCGGCGAGTCGATCGCGCTCCTGCACCAGCCCGCGGCGCACACCAGCGGCGATCTGTTCGTCTACTTTCGCAAGTCGGACGTGGTGGCCACGGGCGACATCTTCATCCCCCACAGCTATCCCCGGATCGACACGGCGCACGGCGGCACCGTCAACGGCGTCATCGACGGGCTCAACGCGCTGCTCGACATCACCGTTCCGGAGCGGAACATGATGGGCGGTACGCGCATCATCCCCGGCCGCGGCCGCATCTGCAACGAGGCGGAAGTGGTCGACTACCGCGACATGGTGACGATCATCCGCGACCGCGTCGCGGAAATGGTCAAGAAGGGGATGACGCTGCCGCAGGTCAGGGCGGCGCGCCCCTCGCTTGAATACGATGGCTACTATGGCGCGACCGCGGGGCCATGGACGACCGACAGGTTCATCGAGGCGGTGTATCGAACAGTGGGTGGTAAGTAGGTGGAGACCGGACACATGGGTCATGGCAATGGGCGCACGATCGCCGCACTCGCAGTCGTGATCGCCGGCGCGATCACCGTGAGCGTGCTGATGCCGGGCGTGTCGGCGCAACAGGCGCCAGCCGGCAGAGGGCAGGCGCCGCCGGCGGGACGAGGGCAGCAGCAGCCGCCCGCCACGCCTCGTGCCGCGGCTCCCGCGGATCTGACGGGCGTGTGGGCCGCAGCCATCACTGAGGACTGGCGCTTCCGCATGGTCACACCGCCCAAGGGCGACTTCGCCAGTGCTCCGCTCAACGAGGAGGGGCGGCGCGTTGGCAATACGTGGGACTTGGCCAGGGACGTCGCCGCCGGGGAGCAATGCAAGGCGCATGGCGCGCCAGGTCTGATGCGCCTGCCGACGCGGTTGCGCATCTCCTGGGAAAACGACACGACGCTGAAGCTGGAGTCGGACAACGGCCAGCAGGTTCGCCAGTTCAACTTCCGCGCGGCGGGTACGCCTCGCGCGTCGGCGCCGGCGCCGGCAGGTCCGCCGAGCTGGCAGGGATTCTCGGTGGCGCAGTGGGAGAATCAGTTGGAAGCCCGGGCTGTGCCGCCCAATGCCGCCGGTCGCGGGCGCGGCCTGCCGCCGCCGAGCGGCGCTTTGAAGGTGGTGACCACCAACCTGCGCCCGGGATATTTCCGTAGAAACGGTGCTCCCTACAGCGGTGATGCCGTGTTCACGGAGTACTTCGATCGGGTGCCGGGCCCCAACAACGAATCGTGGCTCATCGTCACCTCGATCCTGGACGATCCGAGCTACCTCGCGCAGCCGTTCGTGCTGACCAGTCAGTTCAAGCGCGAACCGGATGCCGCCAAGTTCAGCCCGCGGCCGTGCGAGATGACACCACCGGTCGAGGGCGAAGCTGCCGCACGGGGAGGCGGCAGAGGCAACTAGCTCGGTCTAAACTCCGTATAGTACCGAGCGTGGAGTTTAGAACGGCGGCCGTCCTAATTTCGATCGACGCGCTGTTGGCGTACGCGCTCATCGCGCGGCCCGCGGGATGGTCTGGCCGATCTGCAACGGCGGCATCGAGGCGCTCCTCTCTACTGTGTGGTGCTGCTGTCATTCGCGGTCGCGGGCGCCGGAGCCCGGAGGCTCGACGCGCGGCGCCGTTACTTGTCGCGCGGCGGCGCGATCAGGAGTCCGGAGGTGGCGAATTCCTGAAGCTGACGTGTGATGGTCTCGCGCGACAGCTCGTGGCGCGGGACCGACCAGTCGGTTAGTGTCCTCGATCGATCCACGCCCGTTCTCCCACTTGGTATCCGAAGTACCGGCGGCGCGGCACAAGCAACGAACGCCAAAGGAGCCTGGTATGAAGCGCGGTTTCATCCTCGGATTCATCGTTACCGTGGGCTTCGGACTCGTCAGCGTCGCGACGCAAGTGCAGCTGCCGCCGATTGGCGCGATCGAGAAGCTGGCGGACAACCTCTACGTGGTTCCCGGCGGGGGCGGGAACAGCGCGGTGTACGTCGCCGCCGACGGCGTCGTGATCGTGGACACGAAATTTCCCGATCAGGGCCAGCCGCTGCTCGATCGCATCCGGTCGGTGACCGACAAGCCGATCACGACCATCATCAACACCCACATGCACGGCGACCACACCGGCGCCAACGCCTTCTACCCGGCAAGCGTCGAGATCGTGACGCAGGAGAACGCGGGCACGGCAATGCGGGCAATGCGCGCGTTCCAGGACGCCGCCACCAGACACGGCCAGCCGGACCGGGTGTTCAAGGATCGGCTGACGCTGTTCAGCGGGAACGACGCGATCGACCTTTACTTCTTTGGCCTGGCCCACACGAACGGCGACGCCTTCGTCGTGTTCCGCCGCGCGCGCGTGATGCACGCCGGCGACGTGTTCCAGACGACGGCGACGGCCGCGCCGTACGTGGACGTCAACGGCGGTGGCAGCGTGCTCAATTACGGGAACACGATCGCCAAGACTGTCGCTGGCGTCACCAACGTGGATCGGGTGATCACCGGCCACGACGCCGTTCGCCCCTGGTCCGAGTTCGTGCTGTTCGGCGAATTCAATCGCGCCATTGCGGATCACGCGCGCGCGTCGCTCAAGGCGGGCAAGACGCCGCAGCAGGCGGCGGCCGAGTTCAACCCGGGCGACAAGTTCAGGGGATACGAGCTGACGCCCCCGGGACCGGGGGCGCGCGGCGGGGCAGCGGGGAACTTCACGACCATGTACCAGGAGCTACAGAAGCAATAAAGAGCGGGTCGTTGCGGTGCACGGCACGGGTTCCGTTGACCGTGAATTACCAGGACATCTGGTTCCGCGCTACGCACCTCAGATGTCGCGATGGCAGGGAGGCCTGGCGCAATCCTGTTGTTATCGAGTAACCATCGTTCAACCGACCGTCTGAGAAACGCGGGGGTTTGCTCCTGACGTGATAGAAAAAGTGGCCTTGCTGAACTCGAGCTCACCGCAGGTCCCGTGCGGACATCCCGGCGAAACCCTTTCTGCCGATCAGCTCGGCCTCGCGCTCGAGGTATCGCCGCGTCCCGAGGTGCGGGAGGCGCTGCGCGCCGGACTCGTCCGCACCGGCTTCGCGACGCCGTAGTGCGATTCCTACGCGGAGGACAACAGTTTCCCAATACGCATGGTAATAGAATCCCTTGACGACAATGAGTTGACCGGTGACATAGTCCCGCCACCATTTCGACAGGCGGACGTCACGATCAACTTCGGCGCTTTCACTCGATATGACGACGGAATAACCATGCACACGTTCAGTTCGGAACGAGGCGGCCCGCGCGCCGGATCGCTTGCTTCTCGCCGTGCCTGGTGGGCAGGGCTTGGGCTGGTGGCGGCGAGCCTTACCGTCGCGGTTGCTGGTCAGCAGAGACCGGCCGGGACCCCGCCTCAGGCGGCACAGCCGGCGTTTGGTGAACCGGTGAACCTGTACGCGCCCAGCGCCGATCCCTATGCGCCGCCCCAGGGGAATGGGGAGATTCAACCCTGGCATATGCGCGGGCGGGTCTGGCTCATGGCCGGCGGCGAGTCGAACGTGACGGTGCACGTCGGCGACCAGGGCGTGCTCGTGGTCGATACGGGCACGCAGGCGATGGCGCCGAAGCTGCTCGCGCAGATCCAGCGGCTCGCACAGGAACGGGGCGGTACTCACAAGGCGATCCGCACGGTGGTGAACACCAACGGACGTGCCGACCATATTGGTGGCAACGAGATCATTCGCAAAGCCGGCAGCCAGATCATCGCCGGCGAAGAACGCGGGCCGGCAACCGCCTTCGGGAGCCCCGGGCGCCGAGGTGTTCGCCCATGAGAACGTGCAGGCGCGCCTGGTGGCAGAGAACGTCCCCCAGGCACTATGGCCCACCGATTTGGAAGGCTTCGAGAGCGACGGCCGCCGCTTCAATGGCGAGGCCGTGGAGATTTACCACCCCCGCAGTGCGAATACCGATGGCCAGTTGATCGTCTTGTTCCGCGAATCGGACGTGCTCGTCGTTGGCGACGTGGTCGACATGACGGGCTACCCGGTCATCGACGTGGCGCGCGGCGGAACCATCGACGGCCTGCTGATCGCGCTCAACAAGGTCATCGACATGGCGGTGCCCGACAGGCAGGCCGACGGTGGGACGCTGATCGTCCCGGGGCATGGCCGCTTGGCCACTCAGACAGATGTGGTGCTCTACAAGAACATGATCACGATCATCCGCAACCTCGTTCAGTACTACAAGAATGAGGGCAGGACGCTGGAGCAGGTGCTGGCGCTCAAGCCCAGCGAGGGTTACGACCAGCGCTGGGGCAGAACGAGCGGACCGTGGACGACGCGCGACTTCATCACGGCGATCTACAACACGCTGCCCGCCAAGGGTCCCGTCTTCTTCTCGGTCGAGAACGCGACCGTGGAGACACGTCCATGAAGGTTCATCTCATCGTCGGGTCCGCCGCGTTGGCAGGCGCGCTCATGAGCATTCAAGGGGGGCTCGTCGCGCAGGCTCCGGCCCAGCCGCAGGGTCCACCCCCGACCGCCCAGTCAGCGGCTCTCGTCGACCTGACGGGCAATTGGGTGTCGGTCGTGAACCAGGACTGGCGTTTTCGCATGATGACGCCGCCCAAGGGTGACTACGCGCAGATTCCGCTCACGCCGGCCGCTCGCAAGATTGCCGACTCGTTCGATCCCGCGCGGTATGGTGGGGCGAATTACCAGACCTCGGGGATCGTCGACTGCCGCGCCTACGGCGCCGCCAACGTGATGCGCATGCCGACGCGCCTGCGTATCACCTGGGACTCGCCGAACGTGCTGAAGATCGAGACGGACTGGGGTCAGCAGACACGTCTGTTCCGTTTCGACGCCGGCCGCCTGTATGGCGACCTGCCGCAGGATCTGTTGATGAGCACGGTCGGCACGAGCCAGCAGCCCGCCTCGCTGCAGGGCTTTTCGGAAGCGATGTGGGAGCGTCCCTATCAGATCAACTCCGCCGTCTGGCAGCGCGGCCCCGCGGGCAGGGGCGGCGGGCTGGGAACCGAGCGGCAGGGCGAGCGGCAGCCGGGCGGGAGCCTGGCGGTGCTGACGACGAACCTCTCGCCCGGCTGGTTGCGGCGTAACGGGGTGCCGTACGGCTCGCGAACGCGCGTGATCGAGCACTATCGGACGTTCCAGGATCCGACCGGCGCGCAATGGTTCAACGTGACCATCCAGGTCATCGATCCCGAGTATCTCAACCGCCCGTTCAACACCACCGCGGATTTTCGGAAGGAGCCGGACGGCTCGAAGTGGGCGCCGCACCCGTGCAGCCAGGTCGCGGGAAACTGATTCGCCAGGTTGAGAGATGAACATCATGCCAATCAAGTCACGTCTTCTGTGCCTGGCGGCCGCTGTCGTCAGCGTTGCCGCACTTCTGGCCGTTCAACTGTCGGCTCAGTCGCTGGTCACCGGTTACTGGCAGCCGCTGGGTGACCAGGATTCACACAATTACGCCGGTGGTCCGGATCCGGGAGAGTTCCCGGGCCTGCCGATTACGGACGCAGCACGAAAGGCCGCGGCGACGTACGACGAGAACGAGATGATGATTGCGGAGCTGCAGTGCCGGCCGTTTCCCGCGACCTACGGGCCCAGGACGCTCAGCACCATGGGCATGTGGGAGACGCTCGATCCCGACAGCCAGCGGCAGACGAAGATCGAGATGCGGATGTCGTTTGCGGCGCAGCACCGGACCATCTGGATGCCGGACTCCGGTCGCCCGCGTCCGCCCGCGTGGGCGCCGCATAGCTGGCAGGGTTTCTCGACTGGCAGGTGGGTAGGCGACGAGCTGTGGGTGCATACCTCCCACCTCAAGGAGGGCTTCCTGCAGCGAACCCAGGGCCTGCTGCTCTCGGATAAGGCCGAGATGGACGAGCGCCTGTTCCGGTACGGCGACATCCTCGTCAACATCATGATGATCTCGGATCCGGCGTACCTGTCGCAGCCGTTCGTCTATAGCAAGTTGTACGTCCGCCTCCCCCAGGGCGCCATGGATCCCTACCCGTGTCAGGCGTACAACCACGTGCCAATGCCCGAGGGGCACGTGCCGATGCGCCTGCCCTTCGTCACGCACATCTACAATCAAGGGTTCATGAGCCACGGTATCCCGCTCGAGGCAGCGCGGGGCGGGGAACAGACGATGTTCCCCGAGTATCAGGACTACATGAAGAAGCTGCCGCCCAACCCGCCACTCGAGCAGATCCTGGCGGAAGGAGCGAAGCAACGAGCGGAACAGGACGCCATCAGAGAGCAAAGCACGGGTCGGTAGGCCATGTCGAAAGAGACTTCTCGCCGCGAGTTTCTGGCGCTCTCCGCGGCTGCGCTGGCGGCAGCGAAGCTGGGAGCGCAGACACCGGAGCGCCGATTGTTTGCCTACGTAGGGAGGCGAACGAGAGGGGGATTCCCCGGAGGCGGCGGCGCGCCTGGTGCCGGCGCCCGGGCGGTGGCCGTGGCGGCGCGGCGGCTCCGGGCGGAGGTGGTGTCACGGTATTCAGGGTGAACACGAGCGACGGGTCGCTGACCGAGGTCAGCAAGACCGGTCCCGAAGTGGACGATCTGAACTGCGACGGCATGTGCACGTCGGCGGACGGCCGCTTGTTGTATGCAGTCAACCAGACGACGTCACTCGGCGGCAGGCCCGGGGCGGGCGGCGGCGTGGCCGCCTTTGCGATCAATCGCGAGGACGGGTCGCTGAAGCACTTGAACACCCAGCCGTCGATGGGATCGAACCCGGTCGGCGTGATCATCGACAAGACGAACTCGCGGGTGTTGGTTGCGAACCATGGCGCCGTTGCCAGCATCGCCACGGTGGTCAAGAGGAACGGCGTGCCGGTGGTGGAGAGCCTGACCGACGACGCGACGGTGTCGATGTATCCGGTCAGGCCGGACGGTTCGCTCGAGCCGGCGTGCGACGTCTCCGTCTTCGCCAGGCGTCCTCCAGCCGAGCCTGGTCCAGGCGCGGCGGCCCACCAGGTGGTGTTCGATCGCACGCAGCGTTGGGCGATCGCGAGCGACAACGGGTACGATCACCTCTACGTCTATCGGTTCAGCCCGAGTTCGCGGAGGCTCGAAGGCAAAGCGTACCCGACGCCGACCGGCAAGGCGCCGCGTCATTTCGCGGTCCATCCGCGCGCGCCGTACTTCTTCATCACGAACGAGCGGGAAGCCAGCGTGTCCTCGTTCTTCTTCGATTCGAACACGGGCGAGCCGCGCCTCGTTCAGACGATTGCGACGATTCCCGAAGGCTATTCCGGTCCGCGGGTGGCGCCGTCGAACATCCAGATGCATCCCAACGGGCGGTTCATCTACGCGGCGAACCGTGCCGAGGACAGCATCGCCATCTTCAGCATCGACGAAGCCAGTGGACGCATGACTGTGGTGAGCACGGTGAAGACCGGCGGCAGGGGGCCGCGGGAGATGAACTTCGAACCGTCCGGCAAGTACTTCTACGTCTGCAACCAGCAGTCGGGCGACGTCACCGGGTTCATCGTCGACGGCGACACGGGCAAGCTCACACAAGGGCCGAAGGTGGAACTGCCCCAGGCGGGCGTCATCAGCTTCGCTCTTGTTTAAGACGCCTCGAACCCAAGCACCGCGCGGAGCGTGGCGGCGAGGACGGCGTCGCGCCTGTTCCAGGGCTTGACACCCTGTCGCGCCTCTGCGAGACTTTTGCGTCAACCTGACCGAACGGTCAGTCCGCCCGAAAGGGAAGAGACTCATGCGCAGAGACCAGGTCGAGCCGCGGGCGATGAAAGCGTTCATCACGGTTAGCGCGGCGTTGGGTGCGCTTGTGACGCTGGCGGTCGTCGCACCGTCGGCGCAGGCACCCCAGCCACTGCAGGCACTAGCCGATTGACTACAACTGGGACGTCCGGCCGATCCTGTCCGACAACTGCTTCCGCTGTCACGGCAATGACGAGAAGGCGCGGATGGCGGGCCTCCGCCTCGATCAGGCCGAGAGCGCCTATGCACGGCGTTCCGGCCAACAGGAACGATTTGCGATCGTTCCCGGCAGGCCGGATGAGAGCGAGCTGATCCGGCGCATTACGGCGCCGACGGTGGCCCGCCGCATGCCGCCGGCAGTGACGAACAAGGTCCTGACGCCGGCGCAGGTCGAAATCCTGCGCCGCTGGATCGAGCAGGGCGCGCAGTACAAGCCGCACTGGGCGTACATCACGCCGGCGAAGACGGCAGCGCCGCCGGTCAAGAATCTTCGCCGGCCGGTCAACGACATCGATCGGTTCGTGCTCGCGCGCCTGGAGCGCGAGGGACTCGGTCTCTCACCGGAGACCGACAAAGAGACGTTGATCAACCGCGTCAGCCTGACGCTGACCGGCCTGCCGCCGACGCTCGCGCAGGTCGACGCCTTCGTCGCCGATCGGCGTCCGGACGCCTACGAGCGGCTGGTCGATCGGCTGCTCGGCTCGCAAGCCTATGCGGAGCACATGGCCGCCTATTGGATGAACCTGGCGCGCTGGGCCGAGAGCGACGGTTTCCTCGATGATCACCACGACCGCATGCTCTGGCCCTGGCGCGACTGGGTCATCGGCGCGTTCAACCGCAACATGCGCTTCGACGAGTTCGCCACCTGGCAGCTCGCAGGCGACCTGCTGCCGAACGCGACGCGCGAACAGAAGCTGGCCACCGCGTTCCTGCGCGTCGGGCCCCGGACCACGGAAAACGGCGCCATCGACGAGGAATACCGTATCGAGTACGTCGTCGATCGCACCAACACCATCGGGACGGCGTTTCTTGGGCTCACGGTCGGCTGCGCGCGCTGCCACGACCACAAGTACGACGTCATCAGCTCACAAGGACTTCTACTCGCTGTCCGGCTTCTTCAACAACGTCGACGAGCCGGGCTTCTATCCGCCCGGCCACAGCGCGATCCAGGCCGGGCCGACGCTGCCGTGGCCGAATGGCGAGGAGCAGAAGGCGGCCGACGCGGCCGAGGCCAAGGTGCGTCAGCGCGAGACCGCCTACACCGCCGCGAGGACCACAGCCTCCGCGCAGGCGCGTGCGGCTGTCGACGCCGTGCTCGCCGGCTCGCCATCCGAGATTGCGGCGATGCTGCGGGAGTCGATTCGGAAGGCGACGGCCGCCTACTATCCGTTCGACGAGACCGCACCGTTTACCGATGCCGACATGCCGCCGGCGCGCGCCCGGAACGCCCCGCCGGAACGCCTGGTCTCGCTTCGACGCGGCCCAAACCCGTTCGCGGTGGTGGGTGAGGCCGCCGCGCCGCCAGAGCCGGGTCAGACGCAGGGCGGCGGCGGCCGTGGCCGCGGTGGTCCGCCGTCGCCTCCGGGGTTCCTCCGTGAGGGGCTGACCACGTCGCCGAGCGGGCGTGCCGGCGTGCCGCCCGCCGTCATCTCGGCGCCGCTGCTGAAGGACGGCGTCAAGGGGAAGGCGCTCTTCTTCGACGAGACGAACAAAGGCTTCCTCGGCAAGGACGTCGGCTGGTACGAGCGCAACGAGGAGTTCAGCTTCGACTTCTGGTTGTATGTTGACGAGTACCTACGAGACGCCCGTCCCGCTGCTGAACCACCGCGACGACGACAATTCGGGCGGTGCCGGCTACCGTCTCGAACTCGAGGACGGTCGACTGCAGTTCTACATGGCCCACTCGCGGCCGTTCAATATGATCGGCCTCACGGTGACCACGCCGATGCGCCTCAAGACATGGACGCACGTCGCATTCACGTATGACGGCTCCAGCAAGGCGTCGGGCGTCAAGTTCTACCTGAACGGCACACCGGTGGAGGTCGACGTTCATCACGACAACCTGACGCGGAGCATTCTGCCGCGAGGCTATTCGCCGATCTTCGACAACTTCGTCGGAGTCGCGTTCGGCACGCGGTTCCGCGAGAAGGCGCCGGTGGGCGCAGGCCTCGACGAGATTCGCGTCTTCACACGGGCGTTGACGCCGCTCGAAGTGCGCCTGCTGCACGACGAGAAAGCCGTGGCGGCCGCGGACCGTGACGCGCTGGGGCGCGATCTCCTGGCGCTGACGCTGGGCGCCGACACGTCGGTGGCTGCGGCGAAGCAAGCGTTGCGGGAGGCGCGGGAGGAACACAACCGCATCGTGACGCTGATTCCGCAGGTGCTGGTGATGGCTGATGCTCCGCGGCCCCGGCAGACCTATCGACTCGATCGCGGCGTGTACTCGAATCGCGCCGAAGAGGTCCCGGTGCGCGGGCTCGTGCAGGTGTTCCCGTATTCGCCGGGCCTGCCGCCAAATCGGCTGGGGTTGGCGCGCTGGTTGTTCGACGCCAAGCATCCGCTTACCGCGCGCGTTTTTGTGAACCGCATGTGGCAGATGCACTTCGGCCAGGGAATCGTCGAAACCGCGGAGGATTTCGGTTCTCAGGGGTCGATTCCGACGCACCCTGAGCTGCTCGACTGGCTCGCCGTGTCGTTCATGGAGTCAGGCTGGAACCTGAAGCAGCTGCACAAGACGATCGTCATGTCCGCGACGTATCGGCAGGCCTCGGATGTGACGGACGAACTGCTGAAGCGGGATCCGCTGAACCAGCTGCTCACGCGCGGCCAACGCCAGCGAATGCCGGCCGAGATGGTGCGCGATAACGCGCTCGCTGCCAGCGGCCTGCTCGCGCGCCAGGTCGGCGGGCCGTCCGTGCGGCCGTATCAGCCCGACAACATCTGGAACTCGCTGAATTCGTTCCACCTGTATCCCGCCGCCGACGCGATTCCGGCGGACGAGCATCACCGGCGCAGCCTCTACACCTTCATCAAGCGCAATGCGACGCACCCGGGGATGACGATCTTCGACTTCCCAGACCGCAACGTGAGCACCGCGCGCCGGCGCGTCTCGAACACGCCCCTCCAGGCGCTGGAGCTGATGAACGATCCGCAGTTCGTGGAGGCGTATCGCGCGCTTGCCGCGCAGGCGCTGGCCGGCACGGCCGCCGATGACGCGCCGTTGGCGCACATCTACAGGCTGGCCACGCGACGACGGCCGACGGCCGAGCAGCTCGGCATCCTGCGCGCCTTCCACGAGCGACAGCTGCGGCGATATCGCGACGATCCGGCGGCCGCGAAGGCGCTGCTCGAAACGGGCGTGACCCCCGTGCCGGCGGGTGTCGACCGGGTGAAGCTGGCGGCGCTGACACACGTAACCGCAGTGGTGATGAACTCGCCGGACGCGTATTCGATTCGGTAGGGAGGCGACGCATGACTGCTGATTCCACGTTCAAACAGGCGCGCCGGTCGTTCATGCTGCGCGCCGGCGTCGGTCTCGGTGCCATCTCACTCGCCGAACTGCTCGGCGTGGACACGCGAGCCCAGACGCAAGCCTCCCCGGGGACGCAGCCCGGCGTCCTCGCGGCGCCGCACCATGCGCCTCGCGCCAAGCGCGTGATCTGTCTGCACATGCTCGGCGCCATCTCGCACGTCGACACCTTCGACTACAAGCCGACGCTCGAGAAGATGCACGGCCAGGAGATCCCCCCGTCGGTGCGCAACACGCAGCGGCTGTCGACGATGTCCAACGGGCAGTCATCCTTCCCGCTGGTCGCGCCGCTGGCCAAGTTCCAGCCGCGCGGGCAAAGCGGCGCATGGGTGAGCGATCTCCTGCCCCACATCGCCGGGATCGTCGACGAGCTGTGCTTCATCAAGACGATGCACACCGAGCACGTGAACCACGACCCGGCGGCCAAGTTTCTGCACACCGGCTTTCAGCTGTCCGGGCGCCCGTCGATCGGCGCCTGGGTGAACTACGGCCTGGGGTCCGACAACACGAACCTGCCGGCGTTCATCGTCATGAGCGCGGGCGCCTCCCAGGGCGTGCCGCTCGACTCGAACGTGTGGGCCTCCGGGTTCCTGCCGTCGCACCATCAGGGTGTCCAGTTCCGTGCCGACGCCGACCCCGTGCTCTACGTGCGCAATCCCGCCGGCATAGAGAGGCGCGATCGCCGTGACATGCTCGACACGCTCGCGAAGCTCGCGGGCACTCAGCAAGCCGCGTCGAAGGACCCCGAGATTCAGTCGCGCCTCTCACAGTACGAGATGGCCTATCGCATGCAGACTTCCGTGCCCGAAGTCGCTGATATCTCGGACGAACCTGAATCCGTCCTGGAGATGTACGGTCCCGATGTGAAGACACCGGGCACGTTCGCGCGCAACTGTCTCATCGCGCGCCGGCTGGCCGAGCGCGGCGTCAAGTATCAGACCCTCTTCGGCATGGGCTGGGACCTGCACGGCAACATCGCCACGATCCTGCCGATCCGCTGCCGGATGGTGGACCAGCCGGCGGCGGCGCTCGTCAAGGACCTGAAGCAGCGGGGGCTCCTCGACGACACGCTGGTGATCTTCGGCAGCGAGTTCGGCCGCACGTCATTCGCGCAGGGCCAGCTCAAGGCGAACTTCGGCCGCGACCATCACGGCGGGTGCTTCACCTGGTGGCTGGCCGGCGGCGGCGTGAAGGCCGGCTACACGCACGGTGAGACCGACGACTTCAGCTACAACATCGTCCGCGATCCGGTGCACATCCACGATCTGAACGCGACGATCTTGCACATCCTTGGCGTCGATCACGCGAAGCTGACCTACCGCTCCCAGGGGCGGGACTTCCGTCTCACGGACGTGCATGGCAACGTGGTGAAGGCGCTGCTCGCCTGAGCTGTGCCCGGCGAGCAGCCGTTCACTGAAGGCACGCGCCGGCGCCACGGCGATGGGAGCAGTTTGCAAGGTGCTACTATCCCCGCTGCGATGGCGATTCCCAAGAAGAAACGACGCAGCGGTCGGTCTGCGGCTCGTGGAGCTGAAGCGCTACCTACGCGCAGCGACATTCTCGAGCGCGCGGCGCACCTGATCGGGAAAAAAGGCTTTGTCGGCATGTCCGCCCAGAACATCGCGGACGAACTGCAATTCAGCAAGGCGAACTTCTTCTATCACGTTCGAAGCAAGGAAGAGCTGTTACACGAGATATTTGTTGAAAACCTGAATTACGGCATTCGTCACGTCGAGGCCATCATTGCTCGGCCGGACGCTCCGCCCGATCGCCTGCTCGCGTTGATGGAATTCTACGTTCGGCTGAACACCGAGCGCGCCGCGATCATGCTGGTATGGTACAAGGAAAAAAGCCACCTCACCGCTGCACATCAGAAGGTGATCAATCAGCTCGAAGATCGTATCGCAACCCTGCTCGACGAGTTCTATCGCAGCGGCGTCAAGAGCGGCCATTTTCAGCAGATCGATTCAAGAATAGCCCGGGTCGCAATCTTCGGCATGGCGTTCGCTCTGACACGCTGGCCTCGGTTGCGCGATGAGTTCACGCACGAGGAGCTCGTACGCCAGATTCAGAAGGTGGCATGCGAAGGGCTGCTTCGTCCCGTCGCCGGAAATGCACGGTGAGTAAGAAAGCTCGGACCTAAGAATCAGTCCGTATCCCTCCCAAGCTCCCCAAGCCTGCAGCCGCGCCTGCGCCACGCTGAGTTCAAGGAATCCGCCAGCAGCGCCAGCGGGCACCACCACTAAACAGCCTTAAAGTCTTGCTGAACATGCAAGTATGCATGATTGTCTTGACGCTTCGGAAAACGTTGCAGTATGCTCCGCCGCGGCCTGACCGATCAGTCAGTTTGCCTGCAAGGAACCGAGGTCATCTCGGAGGTGCAAGATGCTTCGTATGGCGCTGGTTTGTGTGAGTGTTGTGGTACTAACGCTATCCCTGCCGGCGGCCGCTGCGGCGCAGAACGCGATGGCCGGCATCGTTCGCGACGACTCGGGAGCGGTTCTTCCTGGCGTCACGGTCGAAGCGTCGAGTCCGGCGCTTATTGAAAAGGTGCGATCGACGGTGACCGATGGTGCGGGTCAATATCGGATCGTCGATCTGCGCCCCGGGACCTACTCCGTGACGTTCACGTTGGCAGGATTCAGCACGTTGCGCCGCGATGGCGTCGAGCTGACGGGGAATGCGACCGCGACCGTCAACGCCGATCTCCGCGTCGGCACACTCGCCGAAACGATCACCGTTACCGGCCAAGCGTCGGTCGTCGACGTGCAAAATGCGCGGCAGCAGTTGGTCACCGATCGCGATGCCATCGCCGCGATTCCGACGGCACGCGCCTATCAGAACGTCGTCAATCTCATGGTGGGCGTCAGCAACCCGGGAGCGCGGCAGGACGTTGGCGGGGTGCTGGGCGATGTCCAGACTGATATCAGCATGCACGGCAGCCGTCCGGGTGACCAGCGCCTTTATGTCGATGGATTGACCATCGGCGCGCCAGAACGGCAGGGAACAAACCAGAGCATGTTCGTCGCCAATGTGGGATCGAGTCAGGAGATCGTCATTAGCGCCTCGGGTGGCCTCGGCGAGACGCAGACCGGCGGGCCGGCGATCAACATCGTACCGCGCGAGGGATCCAATGCGGTCAGCGGCACGTTGTTCGCGACCTACGCCGGCGGCGGGCTTCAAGCGAGCAACTACACGGAGGACCTCAAGTCTCGCGGCCTGCTGGCTCCGAACAAGGTGGAGAAGGTATGGGATCTGAACCCGTCGGTCGGCGGCCCGCTCGTCCGCGACAGGTTCTGGTTCTTTTTCAGCGGCCGGAAGAATGTGGCCAACAACTTCGTCGCTGGGATATTCGAGAACAAGAACGCCGGCAAAGTCGATGCGTGGACCTACGATCCCGACTTGTCGAAGCAGGCCCTGCTCGATTCCAACTGGTGGAGTCTTGGCATGCGGCTGACGCTGCAGGCGTCGCAACGAAACAAGTTCAACTTCTATTGGGATGAGCAGATGCGTTGCGTCTCATGCACTTCCGGCGGCGTGGCGGGCACCACGGCTCCGGAGGCATCGGTCCGCAGCTTCGCGATGCCAAACCGCGTGCAACAGGTGACGTGGACGTCGCCACTCTCGAATCGGATCCTCGTCGAAGCCGGGTGGGGGACGTATCTGGCGCGTTGGGGAACGAAGGAGCGGCCGGCCAACAACCGAGCGCTCATTCCTGTGCAGGAGCAGGGCGGCGCCATTCCGGGGCTGAACTACCGGGCGGCGGGCTGGTTCAACGCGTGGTCCGGCACCTACACGTGGCGCGGCGCGGTTTCGCTGATTACGGGGGCGCATAACGCCAAGTTCGGATACTACGGCGACGATCTCAGTTCCGGGCGCAAGCAGTTTGCCAACGACCCGGCGATGGTCTTCCGATTCAACAATGGTATCCCGAACCAAGTCACCGTGCAGGTCAGGCCGGTGCTCCCTCCGACGGAGTTCAATACTACCTCGTTCTACGCACAAGACTCGTGGTCGCTCGGCCGACTGACGCTGCAGGGCGGTGTCCGTTATGACCACTATCGGACGCACTTTCCAAGCCAACAGCTCGGTCCCTCGCCATACCTGTCGAACGGCCCCATCGTCTTCGAGGAATCGGACGGGGTGAGCTTCAAGGACGTGACACCGCGAATGGGCGCGAGCTACGACCTGTTCGGCACGGGGCGCACGGCCCTGAAAATCAACTTTGGCCGCTACGTGATCGCCCAGGACGGCACGTCGATGTTCGGCAACGACCAGAACCCGATCAATCGGTCCGCGTCGACCGTGGCCCGTGCCTGGACCGATGGCAACCGCGACTACGTCCCCAACTGCGATCTGTCGAACCGGGCCGCAAACGGCGAGTGCGGTCCGATGCTGAACCAGAACTTTGGGCTGCCGGTGTTCACGACCACCTACGATCCGGCGATCACCTCCGGATGGGGTGTACGGCCCGACCAGTTCGAGTTCTCGACCGCGGTGCAGCATGAACTGCTTCCCCGCATGTCGGTCAACGCCGGCTACTACCGCCGGTGGTTCGGCAATTTCATGATTGCCGACAATCTGGCGGTCGCGCCGGGAGACTTCGACAAATTCTCAATTACGGTCGTCGATAGCCGCTTGCCCGACGGTCGCAGCACGGTCGAGGTGTTCGATGTTAAGCCGAACAAGGTCGGCCAGGTGAACGAGGTGATCACGGCGGCGGAGAACTACGGCACACAGACCCGTATGTGGCACGGCGTCGACGTGTCCGTCAGCGCGCGCCCTCGAGCAGGGATGATGTTCCAGGGGGGAGTCAGCAGCGGCAAGACGACCACCGATATCTGTGAGGTCGTCGCGCAGCTCCCGGAACGGAATCTGCGTGCGGCTGACACCTCGGTTGCCAACAATCAACCGTCGGCATGGCAAAGCACCAGCTTTTGCCATGCTGAAACGCCGTTCTTGACGCAGTTCAAAGGCTTCGGCTCGTACATCGTGCCGCGGATCGACGTGCTGATTAGCGCCACGTATCAGAACCTGACGGGCGCAGAACTGGTGCTGAACGCCGCCATCCCGAGCGCGGTCGCCGCCCAGACGCTCGGCCGGCCTCTGTCCGGCGGGGCGAATATCACGGCGAACCTCCTGGTCCCGGGCCAGACCTACGGGGATCGGATCAGTCAGGTTGACATGCGATTCGCCAAGGTCCTCCGGGTCGGTCGTCTGCGGACGCAGATCGCGCTGGATCTATTCAACGCGTTCAACTCCAACTCGGCTGAAACGTACAACCAGTCGACTTCAGTCTCGGCGGCCGGCGTCCTTGGGGCGTACTTGCCGCCGACCGGGATCCTGCCGGCTCGGTTCGCCAAGATCAGCGGCCAGATCGACTTCTAGCCGCTGCGTTGATTGTTCGGCGAGAACGGGCGCCACGGCTGAAGTACAGCCTTCGGTCGTGTGTTGTGCCTAGGCTTCTGACCACCGTGGCGCCCGCTCTCGCCGGATAGTCGCAACTGCTCGGCCACAATAGTGCAGAGCCACCAACAGCCATAGGCGCCTAGCCAGCGTCGGGCGTGGCTATGCGCGCCGCGCGCCATCGGCCGCTCCCGCGCCTCGCCGTTGAGACTTGAAACCTTCAACACGACAAGCGGAGCCGCGGTGCCGCTCGTTGACAAGAAAGACGAACGCCGTGTAGTTTACCTGTACACAAGATAGATATCTATTCTTGCCAATTAGGAAACTATTAAGGATCGCAGACCGTGTATCCGATCAGCGATCGCCCGCGGGTGAGGAAGAGGCGAACCCGGGTGAACTGGAGAGATTTCTACATGAAACGACGCGTCGCGCTCGCTGGAATGATGGCGCTCTTGTCCGTTGCGGCCTATGTGCACGGACAGCAATTCGGAAGTCAGCCCGCCAAGCTGAACATCGTCAAGCTCAAGGACGACCTCTTCGTCATCCGCAACGAAGTTGTGCCTGGCAACAGCACCGCGCTCATCACCAGCGAGGGCGTCGTGCTCGTGGACGACAAGTTCGAGCAGGATGCGCCAAACATTCTGGCGCTCCTCAAGACGGTGACCAACCAGCCCGTGCGGTATGTCGTCAACACTCACCACCATCCTGATCATTCCGGTGGAAACACGCGGCTGCAGATGGCCGGGGCTCAGATCATCTCGTCCGAGCAGGCGCGCCGCTATATGGTGGACGCGAAGCAGCCCGGCCAGCCGAGCGTGACCTTCGTTGACCGTGCGCTCATCCACCTTGGCGGCAAAGGCACCGAGCTGTACTACTTCGGCCGCGCGCACACCGGGGGCGACGTGTTCGTCTACTTCCCGGCACAGCGGACGCTGGTTGCGGGAGACGCGTTCACCTTTGGTCCAGCAACGCCGCAGCTCATCGACTATCAAGGCGGCGGTAGCGCGAAGGACTGGACCGCGACGCTCGATCGCGCACTGCAGCTCGACTTCGATACGGTTGTTCCGGGCCACGGAGACGCGACGACGAAGGCCGAGCTGCGCAAGTTTCGCGACAGCACCCTGGCGCTGAGCACCCGCGTGCACGAGATGCTCGTGCAGAAGAAAACCAGGGACGAGATCACCGCGGTCCTCAAGTCAGAGTTCCAGGGGGCGCAGCTGATCTTCCCCGGTCTACTCGACGGCCTGCTCGTCGAGCTGCGGTGATGCCATGACCTACTCGCCACGCGCTCTCGGCGCCGGGATCGCCATCGCCGTCATCATGTTGGCGCCATCGCCTGCCTTCGCTCAAATGAATCTGGTCGGGTATTGGGCACCGCTGTTCGACGAGGACTTTCTCGAGCGTTTGCCGGGGCCGGATGTCGGCGACTACGCTGGCTTGCCGCTTACGGACGCAGCGCGAAAGCGCGCGAACACCTGGGAGGCGTCACTCCTCACGCTGCCCGAGCATCAATGCAAGCCGCACCCCTCGACCTACGGGATCCGCGGCATCGGCGTCCTTCGCATCTGGGAGGAGCTCGACCCGCAGACGCAGCAGCTCGCGCGCATCAGGACGTTCATCACGTGGCAGGAGCAGCAGCGCGACATCTGGATGGACGGGCGGTCGCATCCATCTGAGCTCGAGCCGCACACATGGCAGGGCTTTTCGACCGGGAGGTTCGAGGGGGACGTGCTGGTGGTGCGGACCACGCACCTCAAGGCGGGCTGGGTGCGGCGCAACGGGGTACCTTTGAGCGACGCGGCCACGATGACCGAGCGCTTCTTCCGTCACGGCGACCTGCTGACGCACGTGATGATGATCGAGGATCCGACCTATCTCTCAGAGCCGATCGTCAAGACGACTGGCTACGCTGTGGCAGCAAACGGAAAAGTCGAGCCGTACCCCTGCCGGCCCGCGGTTGAAGTGCCGCGCGCGGCCGGCGACGTGCCGCACCACGGCATCGACGATGTAGCGGCGACGCGCGAGTTCGCGCAGAAACACAAGCTGCCGGAGGAAGCGGCGGCTGGCGGTGCGCACACAGCGTTGCCGGAGTTCATGGCGAAGCTGCCCTCACTGCCGCTGCTCGAACCGGTTGGCGATCCGAACGGCGGCTTCGGGCCGCCGCCAGCGCCGCCGGCGGGCCGCGGCGGCGGCCCCGGCAGAGGGCGCGGCGCAGGTCCGGCCGCCACCCCGGGACGGGGGCGCTAGATGAACGTTCGTGCTTCCGAGCCTCGCATGATCCTGATCGCGACGACGGCCGTGCTGGCGGTCTCCGGCATGCTGGTCGCGCAGCAGACGCAGACCCCGCCGACCGCTGGCGCGCAGCCGAATTTCGACGCCATCACGGTCCGGGCGTTCAAGGTCCAGGCCAACGTCTACATGCTTGCCGGCGCCGGCGGGAACGTGACGGTCCAGTTTGGCGACGACGGCGTCTTGGTGGTCGACACCCAGTTCGCGCAGATGGCGGACAAGCTGCTGGCCGAGATCGCGCGCATCAGCGGCAACAAGCCGATTCGCTATGTGATCAACACGCACGTCCATCCCGATCACGTCGGCGGCAACGAGCGGTTCCGGCGCGCGGGCAAGGCGATCGTCGCCGGCAATGTCGCCACCGACCTCTCTGGCAACGAGGGGGCGGAGATCATCGCTCACGAGAACGTGGCGAACCGGCTGAGCACGGGGGGCGATGGCGCGCCCGCGACGCCCGCCGCGGCGCTGCCCTCCCAGACGTTCTTCGGCGACCAGGACGAGGTCTTCTTCAACGGCGAGGCGATCCGGCTGACTCACCAGCCTTTCGCGCATACCGATGGCGACGTGATGGTGTTCTTCCGCAAGTCCGACGTCATCGCCACGGGCGATCTCTATGTCAATACCAGCTATCCCGTCATCGACACCGCTCGCGGCGGCACCATCAACGGCATCATTGCCGGGTTGAACCGGATCCTCGACACCACCGTGCCGCGCGACAAGCAGGAGGGAGGCACGATGGTCATTCCGGGCCATGGGCGCATTGCCGACGAGGCCGATGTGGTCGAGTACCGCGACATGGTCACAGTCATTCGCAATCGCGTGCAGCAGATGATGAAAAAAAGGATGACGCTTCAGCAGATCAAGGGTGCAGGCCCTACCTCGGACTACGACGGCCGGTACGGCGCGACGTCCGGCTTCTGGACAACCGAGCGGTTCGTCGAGGCGGTGTATCGAACGCTGGAAGGCAAGTGATGTCGGGGAGGCTGAGTCTGCTGCTGGTCGCGATCGGCGTCGTGGTGTGGAGCGCAAAGCTGCCAGCACAACAGCTGCCGCCGGGTGCTGCGGAACCTCCCCCGACCCCGCAAGCCTCCGCCCCGATCGACCTGACCGGCGTGTGGGTGTCGATCGTCAACGAGGACTGGCGATGGCGGATGGTCACCGCCCCGCGCGGCGACTTCCCCGGTATCCCGCTCAATCCCGCCGGGCGTCAGATCGCCATGGCCTGGGACCCGACGACCGACGGATCATGCAAGGCGTTCGGAGCCGCGGCGCTGATGCGGTTGCCAACCCGGCTGCGGATTTCGTGGGCCGACGCGGCAACGCTCCAGATCGAGGCCGACAACGGGCAGCAGACGCGGCGGCTGCACTTCGACAGGCGCGTGCCCACCGGCGCGCCTTCTCTTCAGGGACATTCCGTCGCAGAGTGGCAGCGCACGCTGCGGCCAGGTAACGCGATGCTCGGGATTGCCTTTGGAGGCGGACCACCGCCCCCGGGCGGCTCGTTGAAGGTGGAAACGACGAACACGACTGGCGGGTGGCTGCGCCGCAACGGTGTTCCGTATAGCCCGCGCGCGACTGTCACCGAGTATTTCGACCGGTTTCCGGCTCCCGGTGGATCGGAGTGGTTCGCCGTGACGACGCAGGTGGTCGACCCCGAGTACCTGCTCGGACGGTTCGTGACCAGCTCGCACTTCCGTCGTGAGCCGGATTCGTCGAAATGGAATCCGAAGGCCTGTAAGCCAGTGTAGCGAAGCCCCCTGGGCGCTCAGAGCCAACCCGTCGATCACAGGAGTTCTAGGATGCGTGCGCAAGCCCTTTCATTCGCGCTATCAGCCGTCGCTTTTCTTGGAATGAGCGGGGTGGCCCGCGCACAGGTCGACTTGACCGGCGAATGGGCCCTGCGTATGCACGAGGACCAACCGTGGCGCGGCCCTGGCCAGCTGCCGGGCGAGTTTCAAGGCCTGCCGATCAACGCGGAGGCGCGCACGAAGGCGGAAAGCTGGAACGCGTCGGTTTACGCCATGCCCGAGCGGCAATGCATCCCGTTCCCGATGGACATGGCCTATACGTTTGGCAACATGCGGATCTGGAAGGTCAAGGATGGCCCGTCACAGGAACTCGAGGCCTTCGGTCAGCACAATGAATGGCAGGCCCAGGAGCGCACGATCTGGATGGATGGCCGGCCGCATCCGCCGACGTGGGCTCCGCACACGTGGCAGGGCTTTTCCACGGGCGAGTGGATTGGTACCGCGCTCAAGGTGACGACCACGCACCTCAAGATGGCCTACCTCGAACGTAACGGCGTTCCGCGCAGCGACGCGGCGACTGTCGTGGAGTACTACGCGCGCCACGGCAACGTGCTGACAATCACGACGATCATCACCGATCCCGTGTACCTGACCGAGCCGTTCGTTCGCACCCGGAACTTCGCCGCGGCGCCCAACCAGGAGCTCAACGCCTATCCGTGTCGTCCGGCAGTCGAGATCGATCGCGAGGCGCACACCGTGCCGCACTATTTGCCAGGCACCAATCCAACACTCGATAGTGCCGCCAAGTTCGGCGTTCCACCTTTAGCGCTCCGCGGCGGCGCGGAGACGGCATATCCGGAGTTCGCGGGACTGCTGGTGAAGCAGCGATGAGTCTCTCAGTGCGGCTCGTGATCGCGGCCGTTTGCGTCCTCGCGTCACTGTTGCGGCCCGAGCTCGCCGCGCAGTCTCAGCAGGTCGCCGATTTCAACGCGTTTCCGGTCCAGGGCAACGTGTCGGTGCTCATCGGACCGGAGGGGCTCGGCGGAGCAACCCCGAACATCACCGTCCAGGCCAGCGCCGACGCCGTCGTGCTGGTTGACAGCGGCCGCGGCGACGCCAACGAGCGCGCCCTCGCCGCGATCCGGCGCATTTCATCGAGGCCGATCCGCTTCATCATCAACACACACGCAGACGTCGCACACACCGGCGGCAACGAGGGGCTGGCGCAATCCGGCCGCCCCTATGGTGGACGCGCGGCTGGTGCTGGATTCCTGCTGGCGGATCAATCGGCGGGAGCGACGATCATTGCCCACGAAAATGTGCTGACGACGCTGAGCGGAGCGCGCGGCGGCCCCGCGGTTCCCTTCAAGAGGCTTCCCACCGAGACCTACTTCACGAACCAGCACGAACTGTTCAACGGCGAGGCCATCCAACTCTTCCACGAGGCCGCCGCGCACAGCGACGGCGACAGCATCGTGTTCTTCCGTCGCTCGGACGTCATCAGCACCGGCGACATCTTCTCGACGATCGCGTACCCGCGTGTAAACCCCCGGGCGGGCGGGACGGTTGACGGCATCATCCGCGCGCTCAACCACATCGTCGATCTCGCGGTTCCCCGCGACAAACAGGAGGGCGGCACCTACATCATCCCGGGTCACGGTCGTGTCTGCGACGAAGCCGACGTCGTCGAGTACCGGGACATGCTCGTGATCATCCGGGACCGCGTTCGCGACCTGGTCACGAAGGGACGCACGCTCGACCAGATAAAGGCGGCGAAGGTGACGTTCGACTACGACCGTCGATACGCCATTGCTGGATGGACCGGTGAACAGTTGGTGGAGTCGATCATGGCCGGCCCCGTGCCAGCCGCGTCCAGTTCCAGGGACGGGGACCGCGGCGCTCGTTAATGCTCTTCAGGCGTTTGGACCGATTGACAGCCACAGCATCAACTGAAAAGGGAACGCAATGATCCGACGTACCGACGTGCTGCTCGTTCTTCTGGGCGCAGCCGTGGTCGTGACGGCCAACTCGCCGCTCGTCGCCAGGCGCGAATCTGTGATCGCGAACATCACAGGCGTGCTTCCGGCGCCGAAGCAGGCGCGATCCATCCTGAACAGCACTTCGAGATTCACCGAATGGCTGTACGCAAAGTCCGGTCCCCGCTGGACGAATGCGTTCGTGGTCTACCCCCGTCGACTCGACAAGGCGCCCGTGATGATGGTGAGCGCCGACCGGGAGGGCGCGAGCGACTGGGTGCGCGCCGTCGGCGATCGAGCAGCGGCCGCCGGGTTTATCGCCGCCGTACCCGACGTTCTTGCGGGGGAGGCGCCCGGTGGCGGCGACACGTACGCCTTCGGTGGTCGAACAGACGCGATTCGCGCGGCGCTCGAGCGCCTCGGTCCGGTGGAAATCGCGCGTCGCGAACGCGCCGTGCGGGCGCGCGCCGTGATGTTGCCGTCCGCCAATGGCCGGGCGGCCGCCCTGCGACTGCGCCCCGCGCTGTCGCGCATCGAGGTGACCGTTGACGGCGCCGTGCCGCTGGCTGCCAGTTATGCGATGAGCGATGCAGGACTGTCCGACGCGCTGAAGTTTGCTGCGGAGTCGCTCGAGGAGACTGCGCATCGGCCGCTGCTCCACCCGAACCATGCCGGTCATGGCCCTGCGGCCTTTCAGGCCCAGGCCCGCGGCGCCGGCCCTGCGCCCGCCGGCCGCGGCGGCCTGGCGGAGCGCGATCCGGATCTCGTGGCGAGCGTCTGGACCGCCCCCTCGACGGTCGCCCGCTCGACGCTTCCGAATCATTGGGCAGACATCCCGGTGGGCGGCGTCAATATGCGCACGTGGGTGCATTACCCGGAAGGAAACGGCCCGGCCCCCGTCGTTCTAATCATGCAGCACGGAACGGGTATGGACATCCCGATGCGGGCCGTCGCCCACCAGCTTGCGCATCACGGCTTCATCGCCATAGCGCCGGATCTCTTCTCCGGCTTCGGTCCCAATGGCGGCGGGCGCGACGCATTCCGCTACCCGGATGAAGCGATGCGGGCCGCTGCCGGCAGGCTTACGCCGGACGAAACGGTGCGAAGGTACAAGGCCGCGTGGGAGTACGGGCGCAAGCTGGCCCGCGCCAACGGCAAGACCGGGACGATCGGCTTCTGCGCCGGTGGAGTCTGGAGCTTCCGCTTTGCGGGAGAGGCACCTGAGGTGAACGCCGCCGTTGTGTTCTATGGCGGCTCGCCGGACGAGTCGATCATGGCGAAGATCAACGCCCCGGTTCTCGGCCTGTACGGCGAGGACGACGGACGCATCACCGAAGGCGTGAAGCCGACCGCCGAGACGATGAAGCGGCTCGGCAAGCAGTTCGAATACCGCATCTACCCCGGCGCGACACATGCGTTCCTGCTCTACCAGGCGGAAGGGCGCAATGGAGAGGCCACGGCCGACGCATGGCCGCGTGCGGTGGCCTTTCTCCGGCAGCACCTCAACTGAAGGAGGGATCCGATGGTCGTCCGTGCCGCTTCCGTCGCTGCTCTCATCGTCGCAATCGCCAGCTCCGTCCTGGTGGCGCGGAGGGCCAGCACCGGGGAGCCTGACGCGGTAAGGCACGCGCCGGCCGCGGTCATAGGCGCACTGCGCTCACACCTCCCCGCAGAGAACGAAGCGAAAACGCTGCTCAACGCATTCGAGCGTCACCGCGAATGGGCACATGTGCCGGTGGATGCTGCGATGGTCCCGATTTTCATCGTATATCCCGAACGGGCAGACAAAGCGCCAGCCGTGGTCGTGTCCACCGGCCGAGGCGTGGCGGACGACTGGACGCGTGCCGTTGGGGATCAGATCGCCGCGGAAGGCTACATTGCGGTCGTGGCCGACCCTGTACGCGCGATCGGTGTCGGAGGGTCGGTACGGCGTGTAGACGCGGAGCGCAGTATCGAAGCGGCGCTCAATCATGCCGCCGACCTGCCGTCGGCCGATGGAACACGCGCGCGGCTGACGCTCGATCGTAGCTCCGGAAGCCTGAGCGTATCGGTTGCCGGAGGACCGGACGGCAAGCAGTTCGCGCTGTCGTCCGATGGCTGGCAACACGCGATCGAGCATCTGAGCCACGCCCTGGGACAGCACGACCGTGCCGCCGTCCCCGAGCGGCACGTTCACCACGCACCGGTCGCGCAGAGTGGCGCTCCTGCCGCCGGACAGGCCCCCGGGGCAGATGCGCGCGGCGGTCAGGCGCCCGGCGGAGCGCGCGCGGGCGGAGCGCGCGCCGGCGGAGGGGGTGGCCTGTTCAGCAAGCAGCCGCATCTTCCTGCTGCTTTTTTGACTGCTGCGTCGACCTTTGCAAACTCGCCCCGCCGGAAAGAGTGGATCGACATTCCGCTGGGGGACGTGAAGCTGCGAACGCTGCTGGTGTATCCCGATGGGAATGCCCCGGCGCCGGCGGTCATCGTGATGCAGCACGGCGTCGGGCTCGATACGTGGATGCGCGCCGTAGCCGATCAGCTCGCGAGCCAGGGGTTCATCGCGATTGCTCCGGACCTGTGGTCTGGTTTGGGTCCCGGCGGCGGCGGCTGGGATTCATTCGAATTCATTGACGACGCCATCCGTGCAGCCGCTGGCCGTCTCACGGCGCAGGAAACGATGCGCCGCTACAAAGCGGCCCGCGACTACGCATTGAAGCTACCGCGTGCGAACGGCAAAACGGCAAGCCTGGGGTTTTGCGCCGGCGGCGGCAACAGCTTCAGATTCGCTGCGGAGGTCCCCGACTTGAACGCTGCTGTCGTGTTCTACGGAGTCGCGCCAGACAACGCGGACCTGGCACGGATAAACGCGCCGGTCCTGGGTCTGTACGGTGAGAACGACGCTCGGGTCACGAGTACGGTCGAAGCGACCACAGCTGCGATGAAGAAGCTCGGCAAACGCTACGAGCCGCACGTCTACCCGCGTGCTACGCATTCATTCGTCCTGTTCCAAGACCCAGGAGGTAATCCGGCGGCCGTAGAGGCAGCCTGGACGCGGGCGATTGCCTTCCTCCGGGAGAACACACAGTGAGTGCCCGATTGCTGCGGCTGTGAGATGTGCTGCAGAATGACCATCGATTGGGGGCACGCGAATAGCATGACCACGAGGATCTCGATCGATGCCGCTGAAAGACTTCGTGTATGGCTCACGCTCGGACTCATGGCCATGGTGTGCGCGGCGAGTAGCACGTCCGCGCGCGGGCAGGGTAATCCAGCGGGGCCACCACCGACACCGCGGGCGGCCAGCCCCATCGACCTTGCGGGCTACTGGGTATCGGTGGTCACCGAGGATTGGCGCTATCGCATGGTGACGCCGACGAAAGGGGACTTTCAATCCGTCCCGTTGACGCCGGCGGCGCGGGAGATCGCCAACAACTGGGATCCGGTCCGCGATGAAGCGGCCGGCGCGCAGTGCAAGTCGTACGGCGCCGCCGCGATCATGCGCGCGCCGGGGCGGTTACGCATCGCCTGGCAAGACGACACCACCCTGAAGATCGAGACCGACGCTGGAATGCAAACGAGGCTGTTCCGGTTCGGGACCGGAGCAGACCCCACCGCACCGCGCAGCTGGCAGGGGACCTCAGTGGCGCAGTGGGTAGCGCCGAGAGCACCGCGCGGTGGGGGACCGCCGCCACGAGGTGGCTCGTTGAAGGTCGTGACGACGCGGCTCAGCGCCGGCTATCTGCGAAAGAACGGCGTGCCCTACAGCGAGGACGCGGTCCTGACTGAGTATTTCGACTTGATCCGGCAGCCGAACGGAGACCGCTGGTTGCTCGTCACGAGTGTGGTCGAGGATCCCGTGTACCTCCAGCAGCCGTTCACCACCAGCACTCACTTCAAAGCGCAGGCGGACGGTTCCGGCTGGGCTCCGACGCCTTGTTCGAGCACATGGTGAGCGGTCAGTTCAGGAGGGACGGCGTCATGCGCAGCTGGGCAATCGTACGAAGAGTGACGGGTGTCATCGGCACTGCGCTCCTCTTGGCGGCCGTCGGGCCGAGCGCGCTGGAAGTCGTCAGCGCTCGAGCCCAGGCGAGGGCCGGCAACCGCGAGCTCGGAGCTGGAGATCCTCCAGGTGCGTCCTGACTTCTACCTGATCGCGGGAGCCGGCGCCAACGTTGCGGTGCAGACCGGCGCGGACGGGACGGTCATCGTCGACACCGGCCGCGTCGAACGCGGCGACGACCTCGTTGCAGCAATCCGAAAACTCACGAGCCGGCCGATTCGCTACATCATCAACACGGGCGCCGACGCGGACCATGTCGGCGGGAACGCGACGGTGGCGCGGGCCGGACGGACGATCTTCAACATCGGCAACAACCTGGGCGCGGCGATGACGCACAACGGTGCGGCGTCCATTCTCGCCAACGAGAAGGTGCTTTTCCGCATGAGCGCACCGACCGGGCAGACGTCACCGTTCCCGGCGACTGCGTGGCCGACCGAGACCTTTGAGACCGGCCGCAAGTACATGTACCTGAACGGCGAAGCCATCGAGGTGCTGCACCAGCCGCGTGCGCACGCGGACGGCGACAGCTTCGTGATGTTCCGTCGCTCGGACGTGGTCGTTGCCGGTGATGTTCTCGATACCACGGCGTTCCCGATCATCGACATGCAGAAGGGCGGCAGCATTCAGGGCGAAATCGAGGCACTGAACCGGCTGGTGAATCTCGCCGTCCCCTCGATTCCGTTGGTCTGGCAGGAAGGCGGAACGTCGGTGATTCCCGGACACGGGCGCGTGAGCGATCAGACCGACGTCGTGGAGTATCGCGACATGGCGACGATCGTGCGCGATCGCGTCCAGGCGCTGCTGAACGACGGTATGACGCTCGCCCAGGTGCAGGCGGCGAATCCCGCGCAGGGCTATGCGACCCGCTATGGCTCGACTTCCCCCTCGGCAACGCGAATCTTCATCGAGTCCGTCTATGCGAGTCTGTCGTCCGTTCGCGCCAAATAGCCAGGAGACGATCGCGTGACTGTTGTGCCGATTCGGCTGCTGCTTGCCTTGCTCGTCACCGTACTGGCCTGCCGGCCGGTCTCTGCGCAGGTCGATCTCGCGGGCTCGTGGGCTGCGATCAACCATGAAGATGCCCTGGAACGCGGCCCCGGACCGTACGCGGTCGATTACACGGGAATTCCACTGAATGGCGAGGGGCGGGCCAAGGCGCTGACCTACTCCGCCGCCCAGCTGTCCATGATCGAGCGCCAATGCGCGCTTTACAGTCAGTTCTATCTGATGCTCGGACCGTTCGGTCTCAACGTCTGGAATGAGACCGATGCGGTGACGGGTGACACCGTCGCAATCGTGATTGGGGCGTGGGAGGACCGTGCGCCCCTGACCATCTGGGTGGACGGTCGCCAGCATCCGTCGAAGCACGCGCCGCTGCTTCGCGGCGGCTTCACGACCGGCACATGGGACGGGGAGACTCTCGTGACGCGGACGACCCACATGAAGGCGAACTACCTTCGAAGGAACGGTGCGCCGTCGAGCGATGCGGCAGTGATGACGATGCATTTCCTCCGGCACGGGGATCTGCTGTCCGTGATCGCATCGCTCGAGGATCCGATCTACCTGACGGAGCCCTACGTGGTCTCGAAGGTATTCCGGCTCGACTCGGCGCCGCTGCGACCGATTGGCCCGCCGTGCCAGCCCGGATTCGAGGGCATCGCGGGCGAAGGCCAGGTGCCGCACCTTCTTCCGGGACGGAATCCGTCGTTGGGCGAGCTGACGGCGTTGTACGGCATTCCCGGGGTGGCCTTGCTTGGCGGCGCCGCCACGATGTACCCGGACTTCCGAGCGTCGATCAAGGAACAGTTCGTCCGTCCGGAGAAATGCCCCAGGAATTGCGGGGGCGGACCGCCCGGTGCGCAGCCGGCCAGGCCAGCCGCCTTGCCTCCGCCGCGCTGAGTTTCAGCGGCGGAAAAGGCCGAGAAGAAATCCTCACGTCAACCAAGGCGGATCCTCGAGACTTCGCCGTCAGCGAGCTCGATAGCCGGGCAGGATCGTCAGCGCGTTCTCCCGCTCGATGCCCGCGAGTTCTGCCGTGGAGAAACCGACCGTCTGCAGCGCGCGTCGCATCTGCGCACTTGTCCCGTACGGCAGGTCCGTTCCGAACACGATGTGGGACGTTCCTCCCAGAAGTGTCTTCAATCCCTGCATGGCGATCGGATTGGCGGAGGCGGCCGTGTCGTAGTAGAACCGGCGCACGTGATGCAGGCGAGAGTTCGCCGCCGGTGTTCCGGCCAGATTCGCCGCATCAACGCCGCCAACGACACGGCTGACCGCCCCGATCAGCGTGCCCCCAGCATGAGACCAGATGAACTTGATGTTGCCGTAGCGCGTGGCCGCGCTGGGCTGTGGCGGCGTCGCGTTCGGGGCTGGCCCGGCCGCACGGCCGCGGCCGAGAACCCCACCACCCCCTAGGCGCGCTCCCGCGTTCTCGGCAATCAGGCTCATGATGCTGCGAGCGGTATCGGTAAACCACTCGAGGGTGGCCGGACTGGCATTCGCCAGGCTGTGGCAGCACGGCGCATCGGTTGGATGCGAGTAGACGAGGGCGCCTCGACGATTCAACTCGTCGAACACCGGCTGGAGCCGAACGTCACCCAGCCACAGGTTGCCGTAGCTCGTCAGAAGGCCGACGCCATCCGCCTTCAACGTGTCGAACGCGTACTCGATCTCTCGCAGGCTGGCGTCGATATCGGGCAGCGGCAGCACCGCAAACAGCCCGAAGCGTCCCTTGTAGTCCGCCACCATTCGCGCGCCGTACTCGTTCATATCGCGCGACAACGAGATCGCGTCCTGGCGCTCACGCTCGAAGTCGTCGCCGAACCAGACGCCCGGTTCGGTGCAGGACAGGAACGCTGTCTGCGTCCCGCCTTCGTCCATCGATTCGATGGCCCTGGCGGGGGTGTACTCCTGAAACGCCTGCCAGCCCTGGCGCTGCGACTCGGCCACGCGCTTGATCCAGCGCGGCGAGCCGAAGTGGTGGTGCAGATCCAGGATCCGCCCCGCGGCAGGCGCGGGCGCGCCAGGCCGCTGCGAACCGCGGACGTCGCGTGAGACAGCTATGGTTGCCGCTGCTGCCGACAGGCTGGCCAGCAATTGCCGGCGAGAAAGGGTTGGCGAATCGCTCATCGATCCCTCCGCTGATCAGACGCTTTGTTGGTGCAGGTCGCGCCGGCTACTGTACGACCTTCTTCAGGACGGCGGGAGCAGGCATGGCGAAGCGTGCTGGATCGATCGGTACGTTCGGCTGCACATCTGACAGTTCGATCGTCGCCTGACCGGTGGTCCACGTGATGACAGTCCTGAACGGCATCTTGACGCCGAGGACGTCGCGGTAATCGCTGTAGTCGATCTGTGTGGGAACGGTCCCGATCGCCGTGCTCGTATAGCGAACGGCCCGGACCAGTAGTCCGGAGCCGTCCTCGAAGAACAGCTTGATCCTCGCGCCGGACGCGCCAGTGCCCTGAACGATCTGCACGTCTTTGTCGTCGATTGTTGTCTTCGGAAAGCTCGCGCGCCATCCGGTCAGCGCGGCTGTGATCGTTGCCGGAAACGAGAGACGGGCATCGAGTTGCACGCCGTCGAGCTCACTCGGGGAGAGCGGCAGCAGCGGGACCGGTTTGTCGACGGCGGCCACCCAGCCAGAGCGCCCGTCGAGCACCGTGGCGTTGTCGCCGTTCTGCGTGTGGACGATCACGGTCCGCTGCGCCGGCCCTCTGGCGTAGACCTCGTATCCAACCGGCTGATCGTAGGTGTCGTAGCCCTGATACGTGCCTTTCGCGACGAAGCTGGTGAGGCCGGTGAGACGTTCAGTCCCCCCGAGCGCCGCCACGTACTTGTTGAAGACGTCGGTCGGCGATGGTCCGGTGGTGCCGGCCACGCTTTCGACGGCGTTCGGATCCTCGATCGGCAGGCTGTACTGCTTCAACAGGCTGGGCACCGGCTCGGGACGGATTCCTCCGTTGTGGCAGCTGTTGCACGTCACGACTCGTGCGCCGCCGAAGTGCGTCTTGTTGATCGCGTTGACCATGGCGATCATCTCGCGCGTGCGCCGCTTGCGCGGCGTTTCCTCGGCGAATTTCTCCAGGCTGTTCAGGCTGCTCTCGACGTGGCAATGCACGCAATTGGCGCCGAGCGCGGCCGAGATGAATCCCATGGTGTCCCAGAACTCGCTCACCGGAATCCCACGTAACTGCTGGACGTTCTTGAACACGTCCTCTGCCATCACCTGTCTCGGTGCTGCGGTGGCGGCGCGGCCACTTCCCGTCTGGCCCTGGGCCGAGCCGGTCAGGACCGCGTACATCCCGGCAAAGGCCGTCGCCGCAGCGAGCCGGCGAAACGCGAGCGTCATCAGTGCACCCTTTCGCGGCGCGGTCTCTAGAGCCGCGCCTGCCTCTCGTTGACAGACAGCAACAGGCGCGTGTAGTTTACCCGCAGACAAAGTAAGACACTATTCTTGCAGTTCTGGAAAGACACCATGAGCCACGCAAATACCTTCCGCATCTTCCTCGGCGTCGTGATCTCCGCGGCGCTATCGGTGCCGTCCCTGCTCGCACATCACGGCAGCAACATCTCGTACGACATGGAGAACCTGTGGACGACCAAGGCCACTGTCGTGGAGTTCAAGTACGCAAACCCGCATCCGTGGCTGACGTTCACGCGCGTCAACGAAAAGAGTCAGACCGAAACCTGGACGGCGGAACTCGTCACCAACCCGACGTTCCTTCTCCGGGCCGGATGGACGCGGAGTCGCACGCTCGAAGCCATGAAGCCAGGGACGGTTGTTGAGTTGACGCTGGGAACTGCCCGCGTCGGGGGATTCACCGGCTGCGTCCGTACCATCAGAAACGCGCAGGGCGAGCTGATCGTGAATTCTGGCGGCGCGGGAGGCGACGCTCCGGTTCGGCCTGGCGAAGCTCCGGCCCGTCGCGGCGGTCCGGGCGCGTAGTGGCCATAGCGCATTGCGCCGTTCAGAAGGAGTATCCATGCGGACCCGGCTGCTCTTCGCCTTGATGTCGGTTTCAATCCTTTTCCCGTTGCTCGTCGCCGGCCAGCAGACCGGTCGTGGCGGTGGCACGGCGGTGCAGGGCCAAGGCGGCGGCCGGGGGGGAAGCGGCAATGTGCTTGGTCGGGGGGCGCCGCCCCTCGTGCCCGACAAACAACCGTTCAACCCACGCGATCTGTCCGGCGTATGGCTTGGCGAACAAGTACGGCTTCAACGCGACTTACGAGCCGCCGATGACGGCCGAAGGCAAGAAGAAGTTCGATGCGCAGAAGCCTGCCTACGGCGCCCGCGTCGGCACGCCGCAGGCCGCCGATATGAAGGTGCCCAGCGGCCGCCGGCGAGCGATCCCGCCGGCGCAGGGCAACGACTACGTCGGCGCCTGCAATCCCCTTGGCTTGGTTCGGCTGTTGCTTTACCAGCCCGCGCCGATGGAAATGATCATGACGCCGAATCGAATCATCCAGCGATTCGAGTGGACGTGGGATCACCGTGAGATCTGGACCGATGGCCGTGCACTTCCCAAAGTGGAGGAGTACCTGCCGCGCTGGAACGGCTATTCAGCAGGCCGATGGGAAGGCAACACGCTCGTCGTCACGACCGCGGGCCTGGATGATCGGCAATGGCTCGATCATTTCGGCTATCCGATCAGCGAACAGGCACGGGTCGAGGAGCGATGGACGCGCAAGTACCACAACATCATGGAACTGCAGATGACCGTGACTGATCCGGCTATCTACACCGACCCGTGGAAAAGTGATCTGGTGACCTTTCGCCTGGCGACGGCGACGGATCTGTCTGCCGGTACCGGGTGGGCGAGCATCGTGGAAGACAAGTGCGTTCCGCTCGACGAGGTCGAGCAGTACAACCGGAACGTCCGCAATCCGGCCGGCGGCGTGCCGGGCGTGGAATCAGGCCAAGTAGTCGACGGATTCGCGCTCGGCGGTCAGAACGCCCGTCAGTCCAAGTTGCAGGGTCTTACCTGTTGATGACAGGATCAGGGCCCTGCTAACCCAATGACAATGCAACCATTCATTCTACCGGGCTTGAACGTCCGAGAGCTGCAGGCCCTCGTCTCGATCGCGCATTTCGGGAGCCTGATTGGCGCAGCGGCGTTTCTGCAAACCTCGCAGTCCGCATTGAGTCGCACCGTCACACGAATCGAGAAGGTTGTTGGTGTCCGTCTGTTTGTGAGAAGTACCCGTCGAATCGAGCTCACGCCGGCCGGCCGGGAATTCGTGGCGGTCGGCGAACGGGTGCTCAACGATCTCCGAATCGCGCTTGGCGGACTTCGGGAGGTTGCGGCGGAGCAGCGAGGGCAGGTGATCATCTCGACCCTGCCGATCGTCGTGCATCACACGCTTCCCCCGCTGGTGCGCACGTTCTGTGAGCAGCGGCCGCTCATCGACGTGCAGCTTCGGGCCGGATACAGTTCCGCTGTCATCGACGACGTCGTCGGTGGGCTTGCGGATTTCGGCATCATCTCGGGCGAGGTGGTGTCGGGCATCGTCGAACGAATCGATCTGCGTCGAGAATCGATCCATGTGATTTTCCCGCGGGACCACCCCTTGGCGGAGACGAGTGCGCCAGTTCGACTTGCTCAGCTTCGCGACGTTCCGCTGGTCTCGCCACCTCGCGATAGCCACACTCGCTTGCTGATCGAGGGGGCGGCCGCCGCGGCGGGTGTTCATCTGCGACACGCCGTCATCGTGCCCGGCTTTCCGGAAATAGTCGAGTACGTGCGTGCAGGAGTCGGTGTCGGATTCGTTCCGGCCGGGGCGTTGCCGCAGCCGTTGCCGACGGAGCTCGGCGCGCGCCTTCTTTCGGCGCCAGCACTCTCCGTTTCCATTTCGATGATCCGACTGCTCGGGCGACATATGAGCCCAGCCGCGGAGGCCTTCTGGGCACTGGTACTGAAGCATTTGAAGTCCGACCAGCGTTGGCAGACTAGCCGCTCCCTTGACGCGCCAGGTGCCGGGTCACGAAAGGCCGGCCGGGCGCGCGCGATGCGCTCCTCGCAGAGACGTCGCGCAACAGGCTGATCGCGACCTCATCGAATAGGGCGGCGCCCTAAGCAGCTCTGTTCTACTTTCCTATTACGCAAGAGTAGATGTAACTGTTGACACGATAGCTATGCGTGATCGACAGTGCTTTGAACAGCGCCGCCCGATGACACGATCGGCGTCCATCCACAAGGTTTTTGGCGGTGCGACGGAGTCGGCTGCTGCGCATGACGCACAGCAGGCCTTGCCCATTTGAGTCCACTTCGAAGTCTTGTGCGCCGCCCGATGACACGATCGGCGTCCATCCACAAGGGTTTTTGGCGGTGCGACGAGAGTGGTACTCACACATGCCCAGCAGGCCTTGCCTCCTGTGCTGTGCGTCATTCAGCTCTGACAGGCCGTAGTGCCCACTCGCGCCGTACCGCCTGAATGTCAGCTGGTCGAGGCGCGACAGAATGCGACGATACGCCATGCCGTGGCCTGATAGCGTCCGGGCGGCCGCAGTCGCAGTCGGGCTGCTGAGTCCGCTCGTCGCTGCTGTCGTCGCGGCTGACGCGCTGACACCGACGGCGACTTCAACCACTCAGGCCACCTCGGTCCCCACCTACAACGCAGACGTCGCGCCCATCCTGCACCAGCGGTGTGCCAGCTGCCATCGACCTGGGGAAGCGGGTCCGATGCCGCTCTTGACCTACGCGCAGACACGGCCCTATGCGGCCGCTATTCGCGCGGCCACGCGCGCGAAGGTGATGCCACCGTGGTTCGCGGATCCGCGGTACGGCAGCTTCAAGAACGCTCACGTCCTTACCGACGCCCAGATCGCGACGCTGGCTGCATGGGTGGAGGGCGGCGCGCCAGAAGGCGCCGGTAACGCGCCGGTCCCACCCGTCTTCAAGGACGGTTGGAGCGGTCGCATGGATCGGCCGCCGGATCTGGTTGTGGAGCTGCCGGCCGAGTTCGAGTTGCCGGCGACCGGGATCGTGCCCGTGTTCACGCTATGGGTGAAGTTGCCGATCCGCGATGAGAGGTTCATTGAGGCGATGGAGATCCGCCCCGACAACCGGCGTGTCGTGCACCATTCCAGTGTCTCGGCGGCAACCCTGCCCCCCGGCACGAGGCTCGGCCGTGGTGCCGCCTGGGAGGGCGGTCCGGAGATGGACGGCGTGCCGCAGTTCCGCGACGGCAAGCCGTTTCGCGCCGCCGGCGCCGAGAGCTTTGGCAAGCCGCTGCTGTTCTACGTTCCGGCAGGTGGGTTTCAGCAGTACCCCAACGGGTTGGCCAAGCGGGTGGCTGCCGAGCAGCACTTGGCCTGGGGCGTCCATCTGATGACCACAGGGAAGCCGGAGAAGACCAAGATCCGGCTCGGCCTCTGGTTCGCGAGACGCGACGCGCACCACGAGATGTACAACCTGGACGGTCAACGAGCGGCGCGTCGTGGAAGGGCAGGAGGTGCCGCCTGGCGCGCGCGTGCCCAACATCCCGCCGGGCGCAGCGAACTGGACCATGACCGGCCAGTTGCGTTTCAAGGAGGACGTCACGCTCTACGCTCTGTGGCCGCACATGCACTACCGCGGCAAAGACATGAGCTTCGTCCTCACGCGACCCGACGGCAAGGACGAAACGCTGCTCAGCGTGCCACGCTACAACCCAAACTGGCAGTTCACCTACGAGCTGGTCACGCCGTTGAAGATCAAGGCGCGCAGCGTGCTGACGGCCTATGGGCACTATGACAATTCAGCCGCGAACCGCTACAACCCTGCGCCCACCGAGGAAGTGATCTTCGGCGACCAGGGCTACAACGAGATGTTCATCCCGTTCATCGAGGTAACGGTGGACAGGGAAGACCTACGCTTCGAGCGGCTGCGCTTGCAGTAGGTGCCCTAGGCTTCGAGGCTGAAGGGCGGATAGACAGCATCGACACTGGCCCGACGCCGGACCTCAGCTGTGACTGACGAATGACTGACAACCGCGCTGGTCTCCACCGGGCCTCCGGTGATTTCGAGTAGCGAGATTCACGCCGATTTGAATCGCGGAAAGAGCCGCTCGGCGTTCTCGCGCAGCAGCAGCTGTTCGAACGCCGGTGACAGCTTCAGCCCCGGCAGCTCGTTGACGGTCGTTTCGATCGGCTCCGGGGAGTAGTCAGACCCGAACAGAATCTGCGTATCCGGCATGAAGGCGCGCATGGCGGCCATTGGCCACGGGAAGCTGGCATGGGCGATGTCGTAGTACCACTTCCCGCAGCTCCGCGTAGAGCCCGTTCGGCAGGTATTTGTCGGAGCCCGCCGGCAACCGATCGTTCATGCGACCGGCGAGCATCGGCACCGTCCCGCCCGAGTGAACCGTGATCCAGCGGATGTTCGGATACCGGAACATCACGCCGTTGACCACAATGCTGGCCACGCCCCGCGTTACGTCGAAGTTGGTACTCGACCATCGCGGCGGCGGGACCGTACTTCAGGTTACCGCAGCAGGCCGGCGCCAGCGGATGCATGTAGACAATCGCGTTGCGGCGGTTGAGCTCCTGCCAGAGCGGCTCGAAGTACGGATCGCCGGGCCAACGGCCGTTGTTGTCGTTGGTGTAGATGCCGATGCCGTCGACCTTCAAGGTGTCGTAGGCGTACACCACTTCGCGCAGCGAGCCTTCGAGGTCCGGCATCGGAATGCCGGCGAAGAGGCCGAACTTGGTGGGGTACTGCTGCATCAACCTGGCGCCAAGCTCGTTGCCTCCGCGTACGGCAGCGCGCCCCTTCTCGGTGCCGTTGTAGAGCAGATCCCCGTTTTGGGTCATCGACAGCATCGAAACCGCGATGCCGAACTTCTCCATCGCGTCGAGCGACAGCTGCACAGACCACGGAGGTTGGCCGAATGGCCGTCCGCCCGGTGGCGTAAAGTGGTGGTGCACGTCGATCGCGCCGCCGCGCACGTTCAACTTCACGACGTCGCGCTGCGCGAGCAGTGACCTGGCGGGCACGAGGGAAGCCGCACCGGCGGCGGCCAACACACGCAAGAATTGACGGCGTTCAGTGGTCATCGCATCCTTCCATGCGGCCTGGCGGATCCCGGATCCTGCGGCGCGACGGGCAAGATTACCGCCCGCGATCGCGGAGCGTCAAGGCTCCCAGGCACACCTGATACAGGTCCGCCGTCCGGCTTTTGTCGGAGGGGGAGGTCTGGCGGGAGCGTCATAGAGGACGCGTATCAGCTCCGACGCTCGGTCGGGCGTGTGAAGCAGAAGGTAGTCGGCAATGCGCGTCACGAAGCTGATCAAAACCAATGGAGCGATTGGTGAGCACACTGCGCTTCTTGCGCGGACAGGCCTAAAGGAGCGGCGGACTATTCAGCTTCTTGCGACAGGCAGACGACGTCGTCGCCGCCCGTCGCCGCCAATGTGCGGTCGAAGGTAATTACGCGACTTGCATGACGTCGTGCCAGTCCGAGAAGATAACGATCGGTGATCTGCTTCGCGGTTGTCGCCGAGCGCACTTCAGTCATGGTCGCGGGCGGGATGGCGTCAGGCCAGAACTCGTAGTCACCTCTTGCTGAGGTCAGCAGCAGCAGCCGATCCGCAGTCGTCTCCGGTGGCCAAGGCCCACCAGGCAGCTGCGCACAGACACGAATCACGCCCAGCTCGGTCACGCGCAGGTCGCCCAACCCTGACGAACCGCTTCTTCAGTGAACCACGCCATCGCCAGTTTGTGATGCTGATGCTCGGGAACGAGCAACGCCACCAGGACGTTCACATCGAGCAAGCCGACCACGAGATTGGACTATTCGCCGCCGCCGTCGCTGAGGCGGTCCACGTCTTCGACGGAGAGTGTGGGAGCGCCCGGTCGTTGAGGAAACACTGGAACGCCGCGATCGAAACGGATGTCAGCGTTGGCGATTCGCCGCAGGAGCGCCTCGACGAACTCGTCGACACGCTGTCCCGACTGGCTGGCGAGCTCTGCAAGTCGCGCTTTCAATGCTGCATCCACGGAGATCGTGGCGTTCGGCATACCGTTATTGTCCCACGAGGCAGGACCCGGTTCGACTGGTCCAGAAACTGTTCCAAAACCCCATCCGATTGATCGGCTTGGGCATGCTGTTCGAGCCAAGAGCAGATGCCCCAAGTCATTGAAAACAAACAAAACCGATCGAAACCGATAGAGCTGTTGGAGCGGATGGGTCTTCGCCCAAGGCAGGTGCGCTACCAGGCTGCGCTACGCCCCGACTCTGAAGACTTTCGATTTTGTCGCCGTTTTCTTATCCTCCTGTCTTTCAACTTGGTGCGGAGCCACAGAATCGACCGCTGACTGGTCCAAGAGGTCCAAACCAGCGAGGCTCCGCCCCTTGGCCGCCCAACGGAGGCTCCGCCTCGCTAGACGATGCCAGCTTCAACCGACTCAGACCTGACGCTGGCGTGCCAGAAAGGATTCAGTGTCTGGTTCCAGATAGTGTGTCGTAGGTAGCGGATTGGCTAGTCGCGACTCGCTATCGTGTACGCATGACGACGGTGCAGCGCGACTATTGGACCGGGCTCGCACGCGATTCTCGCAATCAGAACACCTACCAACTGCGGTTCGTCGTTAAAGGGGCGCCGTCGCGGTTGACGCGCGCCCCTCGTCACGCGCTGGCGCGGCTCAGCAAAGCCGAACAGCCGTGACGCCCCCCAAGGAAGGCGCTACGTCTGTGGTGCCTCCGCTCCCAGTGCTCCTCACCGTCGTTGAAACGGCCTCACTCTTACGAACGAGCCACAAGGCGGTCTACACCATGATCGAACGGGGCCTCCTTCCTGGGGTGACGCGCATTGGTCGGCGTGTCCTCGTGCGCAGCGCGGACCTGCTAGACTTCCTCGACCACAACTCCGCGCCGTCGTCACAGGAGACACGGCGATGAGTGTTCAGCTACGAAAGTACCAGGGCAGTAGTCACTGGGAGATTGACATTCGACTTCAGCTTCCAGACGGCACGACGATTCGGGAACGCAAGAAGGCTCCCGTCACCGGGAAGGCAGCGGCGCATGAATGGGGCAGGCGTCGAGAGCGCGAACTCCTCGTCCATGGCAAGCCGGGACCGATCAGCAAGGAGGCGCCCAGACCCACAACGCTAAAGGAGTTCGCACCGCGTTTTATCGACGGTCACGCTCGGGCGGAACGGCAGAAGCCGAGCGGGATCGCGGCAAAGGAGACGGTTCTGCGGGTCCATCTGATTCCCATGCTCGGCGATAAACCGCTGAGTGCCATCACGACCGAGGATGTCCAGCGGCTGAAGTCTGCACTAGGCCGGAGGTCGCCTAAGACGATCAATAACGTGTTGACCGTCCTGAAAGTCGCCCTTCGGAAAGCCGTCGCGTGGGATGTGATCGATCGTGTGCCATGCGAGATCGGACTGCTCCGAATTCCCAAGGGGCGGGCCAACTTCCATGAGTTCGCTGACTATGAGCGGCTCGTGGAGATGGCGAGGGCCGATGGATGGACGACGACCCTGCTCGTGCTCCTCGGAGGTGAAGCAGGGCTCCGATGTGGGGAGATGATGGCGCTGGAGTGGTCCGATGTGGACGTGGGGAAACGCCAGCTTTGCGTCGCGCGGTCCGAGTGGAAGGGCCACATCACGGCCACCAAGGGCGGCCGGGTGCGATACGTGCCGCTCACCGAACGCCTTCGGGATGCGCTGAAGGGGGCCCGCCACCTCCGAAGCCCCCGGGTTCTCTGCGATGGGGAGGGGAGGCCCCTGACGCAGAAGGCCGTGCAAGTGGCGGTGCGGCGTGTGGCGACGCGGGCGCAGGTCGGGCCGGGCGTGCATGTGCTCCGGCACACGTTCTGTTCACACTTGGCAATGCGTGGGGCGCCCGCGCGGGCCATCCAGGAACTGGCGGGGCATCAGGACCTCGCGACGACGCAGCGGTACATGCACGTCAGCCCCGCTGCGCTCGGGGCGGCCATCCGGTTGCTGGACGATCCGACCGGGCGAGGTTTTGGAGAAATAGTGGAGGCGGCGGGAAATCGACCCTGATTCGGTCGATTTCCTGAAGAAAAGTGGTGGAGGCGGCGGGAGTTGAACCCGCGTCCGAAAGCCCGTCGTCGAGGGACTCTACATGCGTATCCGCTTCTTTTGTCTCGTGCCCAGCGTGAGGAAGCGGCTAAAAACCGCCGGGTCACCAGCTCCGGTGAATCTCATCCCCCGCCGCCGGAGCACCAGCGGGGGACCAGCCTGTTTAATGGCGTTCGACCCCCAACCACCAGGCGAGGTCAGGGCGAACGTCACAGCTTATTAAGCTGCGAGAGCGTACTGAGAATCCGCAGTTAACGGATGTTCCATCAGATTTACGAGTTAATGGTGCTCGGCATGCATCCCGCGATCTCGAACCCCCGTCGAAGCCAAATTCGCCCCCAGAGGACGTGGTCGCTGCGGCCGCCGCGCGCTCCACGCATCGGCCGTCTTCGATTGTATCCGCCTTCGCCCGTTCGGCTTCGGCGGACAAGCGGCCAAAGACCAGCTGACGCCGATCCCTGAAGCGGCGCGCCGTACGGCTGGGCTGCAACCAGGCGGCGCTAACCTGCGTCCAATGCGACAGTTAGTGGATCGCAACGGACCGCGCACCCGTATAATCGAAACCGAGCAATGAACAGCACGACCAATACCCGCACCACGAGGATCAAGGCCCTTCTCTTTACGGCTGCAGTCCTGAGTGCCGCGATCACGACAACCGGGCTCCGCGCAGGGCAGCTGGCGGCCCCGGCGGGCTTCCCGCTGGCATCGACCACCCATCCGCCGCTTCCCGGCGAGCTGTCCCTCTACTGGTTCGTGCCCGACACGTCGTCGCGGTTATCGGCCGCACCTGCGGACTCGAGCGCGGCTGCTCGCCTGGCGCGGGGCGCGCAGCTCATCGCGGCGAAGGATTATGCGGCCGCGCTGCCGCTCCTCTCGCCGACCTCGCTCTCTGGATCCCCGCTCGAAAACTACGCAGCCTATTACATCGGCGTCGCTCAACTCGGCCTCGGCCGCTACGACCAGGCGCTGCTCGTGCTGTCGCTGCTCGCGGCCAAGCCGCTCGACGGCGCGCTCAAGGAACTCGTGCCGCTGCGCATGGCCGAGGCGGCTCTCGCCCTCAACATGCCGGACCGCGCCGAGGGGGCACTAATCGAGCTGACGGCGGAAAAACTCGCCGAACCAGGCCCGGTGTGGCTCACGCGCGCGCGTGTGGAGGATGCCGCCAACCATCGCGCGCACGCGCTGGAGGCATACCGGCGTCTCTATTACGACCACCCGCTGACCGAGCAGGCCGCCGAGGCGCCGGCGGCGCTCTCGCGGCTGCAGGTCGCGGGCGAAGTGTCGATCGAAACGGACCGCGCGCTGGCCCGGGCCGAACGCCTGTACGCCGCTCGCCGTTGGACGGACGCGCGCGACGCGTTCACCGCCCTGCAAAGCGGGGTCAGCGGCGACGCCAAAGCCGGCGTGATGCTGCGGATCGCGGAATGCGACTACTACCTGAACAACCGGCGCGAGGCGCGGGAGGCGCTGGCCCGGCTGTTCGATGGTCCGCGCGAGGCAGAGGCCCGCTACTTCCACCTGCTGGCCACCAAGACGCTCGACCGGGCGGCGTTCGCGCCGCTGGCGCGCAAGCTTGCGGCGGAGCATCCCCGCACGCCGTGGGCGGAGCAGGCCCTCAACGAGCTGGCGACGCACCTCGTCACGCTCGACCAGGACGACGAGGCAGATACGGTGTTCCGCCAGTTGGTGCGTGCGTATCCCAAGAGCCCGCACACTGAGCGCGCGGCCTGGAAGGTGGGCTGGCGCGCCTACCGGAGCGGCAACTTCCAGGAGACGATCGACGTCTTCGAATCGGCGGCCACCAACTTCCCGCGCGGCGACAACCGCCCGGCGTGGCTCTACTGGTCCGGCCGGGCGCGCGAGCGGTTGAACGACCAGGCGACGGCCAACGCCCGTTATCGGCTCGTGGTCGTGGACTACGCCAATTCCTACTACGGGCGCCTGGCCTCCAACATCCTGAAGTCGAAGAGGGAAGCGCCGGTGCTGGCGCGCATCGGCGCGGCGACGCCCGTGGCCTCGATCGGCGGTGTCGAGCCCACCGGCGACATCATCAAGGCGCTCGTGGGCGCCCGCATGCACGCCGACGCGCTGCGAGAGGTGGAATACGCGCAGAAGGTGTACGGTGATTCGCCGCGGCTCCAGGCCACTTCCGCCTGGATACGCCACCAGCAGGGCTTCACCCTGACCGCGGAGGAACGCTTTGCGGCGCTGCGCGGCGCCATCACCACGATGCGCCGGGCGTATCCCCAGTTCATGGCGGCCGGCGGGGAAGCATTGCCCCCGGATGTGCTCCGCGTGATCTTCCCGCTGGACTACTGGCCGCTCATCACGAAGTACTCCGACCAGCACAAGCTCGATCGGTATCTCATCGCGGCGCTGATGGCGCAGGAGTCCACGTTCACGGCGGAGATCCGCTCCTACGCGAACGCCTACGGGCTGATGCAGATCATCCCGAGCACCGGCCGCATCTACGCGCGGAAGCTGGGGATCAAGCCGTTCACCACCGCCATGCTGCGCCAGCCGGAACTCAACGTGCGGCTGGGCACGCAGTACTTCAAGGATCTGGTGGACCGCTTCGGCGGCGCCCACTACGCGCTGGCGAGCTACAACGCCGGCGAAGGGCGCGTGGCCAGGTGGAGCCAGGAGAAGCCGGGCATCCCGCAGGACGAGTTCATCGACGACATCCCGTACCCACAGACGCAGGGCTACGTGAAGCGCATCCTGGGGACGGCGGAGGACTATCGCTACCTTTACGGCAGCGGCCTTTTGGATCCCAACGCCACGCGGTCCGTCGCTCTTAACGCGTCCTTGACGTCGCCTTAACACACGCTCCTGAACCCTGGGCTAAGGTAGGTCCCGATGAGTCGCCTGCTCGACCTGACGCATCAGGCCGAGACCGATCACTTCTGGTTTCACGGCTTCCGACAGTTCGTTTCACCAGTGCTGGCCCGGGTTGCCGACGGGCGCTCCGGGTTACGTCTGCTCGACTGCGGCTGCGGTACCGGCTCCAACCTCAGTTTGCTGGAGCCGCACGGGCGCAGCGATGGGGTTCGACGTGTCGGACGGCGGCCTTGCCATCGCCCGCAAGGCGGGGCGCGCCGTGGCCAAGGGCGATGTGACCCGCATCCCAATCGCCTCCGACAGCTGCGACGTGGTGGCGTCGTTCGACGTGCTCCAGTGCGTACCCAACGACCAGGCAGCCCTGCGCGAGATGGCCCGCGTGGTCAGACCCGGTGGAGTGGTGCTGCTGACGCTGGCTGCGCTGGAAGTGCTGAGCGGCGACCACGCGGAGGTGTGGAACGAGGTGCGCCGCTACTCGCCCGAGCTGGTCCGCCAACGCGTGTCGGAGGCCGGGCTGCGACTCGAGCACGTCTCGTTCATGTTCGGATCGCTCTTCCCGATGATGCTGTGCTCGCGGGTGCTGCAGCGCCTCACGCGGCGCTTCCGGACCGTGCGCGACGACATCGAGATTGCCGTCCCGCCGTCTCCGGTCAACAGTGTGTTGTCGGTGGTGGTGCGCGCCGAGGCGGCACTCGCCGGCCGGCTGTCGTTCCCGTTCGGCAGCTCGCTGCTGGTCGTCGCCCGCAAGCCAAAACCGTAAGGGGGTCGGGCGTCCAGAATTGTGGAATTGGGGCCGGGCCTAATTGATCGGTAATGGCTCCCAATTAGGCCCGGCCCCAATTCCACAATTCTGGACACCCGCCCCTTAGAAGCGCACGACGCCGCCGATGTAGGGGCCCTTCATCTCCAGGTTACCGGATTCGTCGTCCTCCACGTAGTCGACCTCGAGCATCCGGTACCCGCCCTGGATGCCGAAGAACCTGGTGATGCTCACGGTGCCGTAGACTTCGAAGTCCTTGAAGTTGGCCTCGAACTCATCGGCGTCGGTAAAACGTTCCCGGATGAAGCCGGGCACCTTGAAGCCGGTGAACTCCGCCGTGATCGATACGTACTTGTGCGGGTAGGCGCGGCCGACGATGCCGAGCTGGGGAGCCGCCACGTTGATGTCGGTCAGCGACGCCCCAGGCCCGACGTCGCCGCTGCCCAGCCGCACGTCGGCCGTGACGTGATTCTGCTTCACCTCGGCGATGAAGCCGACGTAGCCGGCGTCGCCGCTCGCGAAGTCGTACTCGTAGCCGAAGCGCCACAGGTCCCACTTGAGGTCGGCCGTGGCCTCGGCGTTGACGTTGAACGTCTGGCCCCCGAACACCACCGTGCGTTGAAGGACGGCGGATTCCTCGTACCTGAATGGCACCCGGCTGACGCGCAGCTTGTGCTTGCCGCCCTTTACCACGCTGCGAAACTCCATGAACCGCTCGTTCTCGAGATTGAACTCGCGCACGAAGTCCACGCCCGCCGACGACAGCGGCGCCAGCGAGCCGCTCAGGATCACGATGCCGGGCTGGGGCGTCCAGAACATCAACCCCAGCTCGACGCTGTAGTTCTCCCCAGGCGCCGGGTTCGACGGCCGGAACTGCGCGCTGGCGCGGGCGGCGAAGAGCGTCGTGGCCAGGCAGACGAAGACCAGGGTGCGGATGTGCATGGTTTGGGTATCGGCTTCCCGCCGTGGCGCCTATAGCTCAGCCAGGTGCCTGGGCGGTTGGAGGAGCCGCTGGGGCGGCGTCCGCAGGAGGTGCGGGGTGAACGGGTGCTGCGTGCTCGACTTCGACGGGGGCGGAGACGGGTTCCTCCACTGGGGCTGGGGCTTGATTGGGCGCCTGCGCGTCCACGGGCGCCGCGATCGCCGGTGCTTCCTCGCGCCTCGGGGTGTGGCGCACGTTCTGGCGCCGGAACAAGCGATCCACCAGCGTGGCAGCGCTCTCCCGTGGATCCCACCCCAGCCGGAGGACGGTGACCTCCACGGCCTTGCGCCCAAACGCCAGCGCCTCGTGACAACTCCACACGTACAAGTCCAGCAGGCGCCCTTTGACCTTGGGGCCCGTGTCCATCACCGTGTAGACGCCGTCGAACTCCGTCACGCCCGTGGACAGCGTCACCACGGATCCCGCCGGCAGGACCTTCGGGTCCGCAGCTGCGATGCCTCGGCGCACCGCCACGCCCGAGGCCGTCGTCGTGCCCTTGCAGTAAGCGGTCGCGGTGAAGACCAGCTTCACCCCTGGCTCGGGGTCGCGCCCGAACCAGCGCTGGCGCGCCCATTCCACAACGGGATCGGCGGCGAATGCGACCCCGAGTCCTGCCCCCAGGAAGGCCACCGCCACACGCCGCCGGGTCGAGAGCAGCTTCGAGACCATGCCAGGGCTCAATTGTCGTCCAGGTTGTGATCAGCGAAAGTGCTGAAAGCCGTCCGGCAGCGGGCCCATGGATGAGCCGCGCCGCACCAGCTGAGCCGGATCTGCTGTGATGACACCGATCCGGGTTATCGGCAGGTCCCGGCAGCGTTTCGTGGCGCCACGCAATCTGCCGGCATGCTTGGGTCGTACCGGTGAAGACCAGCTCGTAGTCGTCTCCCCCGGAGAGGGCGGCAGCGACGGCATCGCCGCCGTGCGACTGATACCACCCTCGCGCCTCCTCAGAGACGGGCAACGCCTCCGCGTCCACAATCACACCGACACCGGAGGCGGCCGCCAGCTGGCGGACGCCGTCCGCCAGCCCGTCGCTCAGATCCATGCAACTGGACGCCGCGCCGTGGTGGCTGAGTTGCAGGCCTGCACGGATGCGGGGAGAGGGGTAGAGATAGCGTTCCTCGCACGCAGGTAAGGACTCCAGCCCGGCCTCGGGGTTCATCGTGCGCGCGCGGAGACTCTCCAGGCCCGCCGCGGCCGCTCCCAGCGATCCGGTCACGTAGAGGCCGTCGCCGGGGCGGGCCCCTTTTCGCGTCAACACGCCGCGCGGATGCACCGAGCCCTGTGCGGTCACGTTCACGACCCAGGGGCCGCTGGTGCGCGTGATGTTGCCACCCACAATCGCCACCTGCTCCGCGGCCGCATGCGCCACCAGTCCGTCCAGAAAGCCCTCCACGACGTCTACGGGCAGGGTGGCCGGCAGGGCCAGCGACAGCACGGCGGCCCGCGGTCGCGCGCCCATGGCCGCCAGGTCGCTGAGGTTCACGGCAAGGGCGCGGTGGCCGATCGCTCGCGGCGGCACGAACCGCGTGTCGAAGTGCACGCCGTCCACCAGCGCGTCGGTGGTCACCACTTCGAGGGCATTGCGAACAGGCGTGAGGACGGCCGCGTCGTCGCCCGGGCCCACGACGACCCACGAGGGGACGGCGAGGCGGCTCGTGATGCGCGCGATGAGCGCGTGCTCACCCAGGTCAGCGATGGTATTGGACAAGATCGCGAACGGGCGTCAAGCCCGTTTGCCAGATACTGCGCGCGGCGCGCTTGCGCGCCGCGCAGATACTCCCGCTTTGCCGTGTGGGGAGGCTGCTTGAACCTGCACAAGCAGGTGGAGCCGCTGTGATAGACCGCGTTACAGGCTTCCTCGGAACAGAGGCATGCACAACACGCGGCCCCGCGGCTCACTTGGGTAGTAACATCGGCTCAAGACGAGCCCCCGAAACCATCACGGGCAAAGCAGGAGCACCAGGATCTTAACGCATCCGGGAGACGCTGGCGTCGAGAAACCTTGCGCAAAAGAAATCGCCAACCGCCGCTAAGGCGGTTGGCCAGACACTGCGCCGGTTACGCAGACACTTGCCGGGTCAGAGTGCGCCGGCGCGGGAACCTTGCAGCGTGCCCAGCGCGTCGTCTACCAGCCGTTCGAGGCGCAGCGCGCGTTCGTTCAGCTCGCCGCTGGTGGAGGAGGTCTGCTGGCGCGCGCGGAAGTATTCGTCGGCGATGTTCAGGGCCACCAGCAGCGCCAGTCCCAGCATGTCGCTCGACGGCGTGGCCTCGGCCGCGGTACGCATCTTCATGTCCACGTAGGCCGCGAGTTCGGCCACGTAGGACGCGTCCAGCGAGCTACGGATGGGGTAGCGTTGCCCAGCTATCTCGACGCTAACGATGCTTTGGGTCGTCATGCGCCGGCAGGGTGGCCTAGAGACTCAGGTGGTCCAACTGGCGCAGCATGTCGGCCACGCGTGAGCGGACCACGTCGCGTTCGTCGCGGAGCGCCACGAGTTCGGACGTGTTGCCCTCCACGTCCACCAGCTTGGACCGGAGCGTCGCCATCTCGTTTCGCAACCGCGTGTTCTCGTCGGCCGCCTTTGATTGCTCGGAACGTAATTCCGTCACCAGGTCCACCAGCAGGCGCACCTTGTCTTCCAGGCGATCAATGGGATCGAGGTCAACCGTTCGCGCTGCCGCCGATTGCTTCACCATCCGTGTGCCGTCCTCGCGAAATGAAAAACGTACGGGCCGCATGGTGACACGATCGCGGTCCTCGAGCAAGACACAATCGCGAGCGGCGAGCCTCACTACCTTTGGATCGCCCCGTGTTTCGCGCGCACCACCGCGACGACCTCGTCCATGGCGGCCTGCACCTCGGCGTCGGTCAACGTGCGATCGGCGGAACGGAACGTCAGCCGAAGGGCGAGGCTGATCTTGCCTTCGGGAATGCCCTTGCCCTGGTACCGGTCGAACTCGCGCACCTGGACGAGCGTCGCGGGCGCCGCGGCGCGGATGGTGTCACGAAGCGTTGCCGCCGGCAGCGTATCGTCCACGAGCAGCGCGACGTCTCTCGAGACCGACGGGAAGCGGGGCAGGGGCGCGACCCGAATCGGCGCGCCGGGCCTGGCCGGCGCGGTGTCCAAGTCGAGTTCGCCGACAAAGACCAGGTCGTCGCGAGGGATCCCGTGCTGCTCGGCCACCGGCGCCGCCAGACGCCCGAAGACACCGAGCGTCGCACCGTTGGCCACGACGGTGGCCGACTGGCCGCGTTCCAGCCAGGTCGCCTCGGCCGACCTCTGGTCGGCCGACGCCGCCTCAATCGACGCCAATACGCCGAGCGCGATGCAAATCCGCTCCACGACTCCCTTGACGTCGAAGAACGTGACGGGGGAGGCGGACTGCGACCAATGGGGCGGATCGGCCGAACCGGTCCAGGCGAACGCGACCGCGCGCCGCTCGCCGCCGGTGCGCGAGAAGCGCGCGCCGATTTCGAACAGGCGCACGTCGGGTCGCTCGCGGCGCCGGTTGTGACCGATGCCGTCCAGCAGGCCCGGCAGCAGCGACGGCCGCAGTACCTGCGAACGTCTCCGACAACGGGTTGGCGATGCCCACGATGTCGTCGGGTGGCGCAAACGGCGCCGCGGCGGCTTCCGCCACGAAGCCGAAGGTCATGGCCTCGAAGAACCCAGCGCCCGTCATCACGCCCCGCAGGTGGCGTGCCTGTGCGGTGCGTGGATCGCTCGGTGGCGGCGCCGAGACCAGGGCAGGGAAGGTCGTCGGCACGCGGTCGTAGCCGTGATGCCGCGCCACCTCTTCGATCAGGTCCACTTCGCGCGTCATGTCCCCGCGGCTGGTCGGCACGGTGACGGTCCAGCCGTCGGCGGCCGGATCGGGCGTGAGTCCCAGCGAGCGCAGGATGCGCAGCACGTCGGCGTCCGGCACGACAAGCCCCAGCAGGCCGCCCAGTCGCGCGCGCCTCAAGTGCAGCGTGCGGGTCTTCACCGGAGAGGGATGGCAGTCAATCGAGGTGCCCGCCGGATTCGCGCCGAGCTGCCGCAGCAATGCGCACGCCCGGGCCATCGCCACGGGCGGAAGCGAGGGATCCACGCCGCGTTCGAACCGGGTGCTCGCTTCTGTCTTCAGACCCAGGGCCTTGCTGGTCCGGCGCACGGACCGCGGATTGAACGAGGCGCTTTCGAGCACCACCGACCGCGTGGACGCCGAAACTTCGGAGTCGGCGCCGCCCATCACGCCGGCCACGGCCACCGCCGCGCCGGCGTCGGCGATGACCAGCATCTCGGGCGTGAGCGCACGATCCTGGCCGTCGAGCGTACGAATCCGCTCGCCGGGCGCCGCGGGGCGCACCTTGATCGCCGCCCCGGTCAGTTTCGTCAGGTCGAAGGCGTGCATCGGCTGCCCCAGCTCCAGCAGCACGTAGTTGGTCACATCCACGACGTTGTTGATGGGCCGCACGCCGCAGGCACGCAGGCGGTCCTGCAGCCACTGGGGCGAGGGTGCCACCAACACGGTGGCGAACGCGCCCACATAGCGCCCGCACAGGTCGGGCCGCTCGATGTCCACGGTGAAGGGTTCGCGCGTGCCGGGGTTCAACCCATCCAGGCCAGCGATGTCTTGGAGGGGCAGGTCGTACGCGGTGGCCACCTCGCGCGCGAGCCCGCGGATCGACGTGCAATCGGGCCGGTTGGCCGTGACCTCGAAATCCAGGACGGTGTCGCCATCGGGCAGCGATTCCAGGCCTTCGACCGCGAACCCGCGAACGCCCATCGCCACCGCCACGTCGGCGGGGGAGGCGGTCACGTCCACCAGCTCGCGCAGCCACGAGTAGGGGACCTTCATAGCGGGAACTGTTCCAGGAAGCGGAGGTCGCTCTCGTAGAACAGCCGGATGTCATCGACGCCGTATTTGAGCATCGCCAGCCGCTCGACACCCGTGCCGAAGGCGAACCCGGTCACTTTTTCGGGGTCGTAGCCCACGGCCTCGAACACTGCCGGATGCACCATGCCGCTGCCGAGGATCTCGAGCCAGCCCGTGCCCTTGCAGACGTTGCATCCGCTGCCGCCGCACGCCCGGCACGACACGTCCACTTCCGCGCTGGGCTCGGTATAGGGGAAGAAGCTCGGGCGCAGGCGGATGGCGACGTCGCCGAACAGCTCCCGCGCCAGCGTGAGGAGCGTGCCCTTCAGGTCGGCCATCGTGATGCCCTCGCCGACGACCAGTGCCTCGAACTGCTGGAACATCGGCGTGTGCGTGAGGTCCAGGTTGTCGCGGCGGTAGACGCGCCCCGGCACCAGGATGCGGACCGGCGGCGGGAATGTCTTCATGTAGCGAATCTGCATCGCCGACGTGTGCGTTCGCAGCAGCGTGGCCGCCCGGACCTGTGCGTCCGGCACGGTGCCCCGATGCGCGCCCCAGGTGCCGCCGACGATGGGCGTGGACAGGTACATCGTGTCCTGCATGTCGCGCGCGGGATGATCCGGCGGCATGTTGAGGGCTTCGAAGTTATGGGCGTCGTCTTCGACCTCGGGTCCCTCGAGCACCTCGTAGCCCATGCGGACGAAGATGTCCTCGACCTGCTGCCGCACCTGCATCAGCGGGTGCACGCGGCCCACGGCGCGCTCGCGCGCTGGCAGCGTGACATCCACGGCGCCCGCGGGCGGACGGGCGGCGGCGAGCGCAGCGGCACGCCCGGCCAGCGCCGCTTCCACTTCGGTCTTGAGCGCGTTGACCTGGGAGCCGAAGGCACGCCGGTCCTCGGCGGGCAGCGTCGGCAGCGCCTTCAGGAGGGCCGTGACGGAACCGGACTTGCGGCTGAGGAATTCGTCGTCGAGCGTCTTGAGATCGCGATCGGTGGCGGCGCCAGCCAGGCGGGCTGCGAACTCGGCTCGCAGCCGCTCGAGAGCAGAAAGGTCTGCCACCGCCGATCGCGCGACGAGCTTACGCGCGCGCCTCGGCGGGCAGCGCGGCCTTGGCCTGGGCCACCACCGCCGCGAACGCGTCGGTTTGCGTGGCAGCCAGGTCGGCCAGTATCTTGCGGTCGAGTGTGACGCCCGCGGCCTTCAGGCCGCGCATGAACACGGAGTAACTGAGCCCGTGCTCGCGAGCGGCGGCGTTGATGCGCACCACCCACAGGCGCCTGTACTCGCGCTTCTTGTTCTTGCGGCCCACGTAGGCGTACTTCGCCGCCGTGTCCACGGATTCCTTGGCCTGGCGATAGAGCTTGCTCTTGGTCTGGTAAAAGCCCTTCGCGCGCGCGAGCAGCTTCTTCCGCTTCGCTCGCCGTACTGTCCCACGCTTCACTCTCGGCATTGCGTCCTCGTTACTACGAACTACGAACCACGAACCACGAACGGTTACTTATACGGAAGCATCAACCGCAGCTTTGCCGTGTCCTGGTCCGACACGGTCTTGTCGCCTCGAAGATGGCGCTTCACCTTCGTGGTCTTGCTGGTCAGGATGTGACGCTTGAACGCGCTCCCGCGGGTGAATTTCCCCGTGCCGGTCTTCTTGAACCGCTTGGCCGCGCCCCGGTGCGTCTTCAGTTTCGGCATGTCCTACGACTCCCTTACCCTTCCACCGCGGGGACTTCTTCACCCCCGCCGTCGCCCTGGGACCGCGTCTTCGGCGCGTTCTTGCGCCCGGCCCGCTGTCCCAGGATCACGTGCATCTGGTTCCCTTCCTGGCGTGGCATCGTCTCCGCAATCGCCACGTCGGCCAGCTCCCCGAGCAGCCGTTCCAGGATGCGCCGTCCGATTTCGGGGTGCGCCATCTCGCGGCCCCGGAAGAAGATCGTCGCCTTGACCTTGTCGCCTTCGGCCAGGAAGCGCTCGATGTGCTTCTTCTTGAACTGGTAGTCGTGCTCGTCCACCTTCGGCCGGAACTTGATCTCCTTGACCTCGATCACCTTCTGGTGCTTCTTCGCTTCCCGGGAGCGTTTCTGCTCCTGGTACTGGTACTTGCCGAAATCCATGATTCGGCACACCGGTGGAACGGCGGTTGGAGAGATCTCGACCAGGTCGAGTCCCTTCCCCCGAGCGATCACCAGCGCCTGCGGTGGCGCCATGATCCCCAGCTGCTGTCCGGTTTCATCGATGACGCGGATCTCGCGCACGCGAATGCGCTCGTTGGTGCGGACCCGGTCATCACGTCGGGGCGAACGATCGAAGGCTATAGCGACCCTCCTGGCAGTGTCGACGCGTCGGCGGCGACTGAAACGTTACGACGGCGTCTGGGCAGCGGAAGCCGGGGTGAGTCCCGACGCGAGCGCCCTGCTCGCTACTTCCTCCGACGCCAGTCGCACGAACTCGGCCAGCGGCCGCGCCCCAAGGTCGCCAGCCGATCGCCCCCGAACCGACACTGTGCCCTCGGCCACCTCCCGGTCTCCGACGACCAGCATGTAGGGGACCTTCTGCACCTGTGCTTCCCGAATTTTATAGCCAATCTTCTCCACGCGCGCGTCGAGTTCGACCCGGAGGCCGGCGGCGGCCAGCGCCTCCTGGGCGCGAGTGGCATGTTCGACGTGCCGATCTGACAACGGCAGGACGGCCACCTGGACCGGCGCCAGCCACAGCGGCCAGGCCCCCGCGAAGTGCTCGATGATCATCGCCAGGAACCGCTCAAAGCTGCCGAAAATGGCACGATGGATGACCACCGGCCGGTGGTGGGCGTTGTCGGACCCCACGTAGTGCAGGTCGAATCGCTCCGGTAGCTGGTAGTCCAGCTGGATGGTGGCGCACTGCCACTTCCGGCCGATGGCATCGGTCACGTCGAAGTCGATTTTCGGTCCGTAAAACGCGCCATCGCCTTCGTTGACGCTGTAGGGCTCGCCAAGGGCGTCCAGGGCGCGCTTCAGACCGGCTTCGGCCTCGTTCCAGGCGGCAATCTCGCCCAGGAACTCCTCCGGTCGTGTGGCCAGCTTCATTTCGGGCTTCAGCCCGAAGTCGGCATAGACCCGCTTGACCAACCGCAGGACGTGCTCCACTTCGCTGCCAATCTGCTCCGGGGTCACGAAGCAGTGGCCGTCGTCCTGGGCGAACTGGCGGACGCGCGTCAGCCCGGACAGCACACCCGAGGCCTCGTTCCGGTGCAGCGGCGTTTGCTCGTGGTAGCGGATGGGCAGGTCTTTGTAGCTGCGGACCTCGCTGGCGAACATCAGCATGTGGCCGGGACAGTTCATGGCCTTGAGGCCCATCTGCTCGCCCTCGGACTCCACCAGAAACATGTTCTGGCGGTAGTGCGACCAGTGCCCCGACGTCTCCCACAGCGCTTTGTTGAAGACGATCGGCCCCTTCACCTCGGTGTAGCCGGCCGGGACCAGCACCTCGCGCATGTAGGCCGCGAGCGTGTTGTAGATGGTCGTGCCTTTCGGCAGCCAGAACGTGGCGCCCGGGGCCCACGCGTGGAACATGAACAGCTTCTGGTCCTTGCCGATCTTGCGGTGATCGCGCAGCTTGGCTTCTTCGAGCCGCTTGAGATGCTCGGCCAGCTCCTTCTCGGAGAAAAACGCCGTGCCGTAGACCCGCTGCATCGGCTGGTTGCGCGCGTCGCCCTTCCAGTAGGCGTTCGACGTCGTGAGCAGCTTGAAGCCCTTCAGCCGGCCGCTCGACGGCACGTGCGGCCCCACACAGAAGTCCACGAAGGTCTCGCGGTCCTTGATGGTGTAGCAGGACACCTCGGACTGGCCTTCCGTCTTCTCGTCGATCAGCTGCACCTTCAGCGGCTCGCCGCGCGATGCCGAAGAACTGCTTCGCTTCCTCGCGCGGCCACATCTGCCGCTCGAACCGGAAGTCGGCCTGCGCCAGCTCGCGCATCTTCTTCTCGATCGCGTCCAGGTCTTCCGGCACGAACGGCCGTGGCACCACGAAGTCGTAGAAGAAGCCTTCGTCGGTGGGCGGGCCGATGCCGCACTGCGCCTCGGGGAAGAGCGCCGTCACCGCCGCCGCCAGCAAGTGGGCGGTGCTGTGACGGTAGATCATCAGCGCTTCGGGACTCTTGTCGGTGATGATGCGGACGCGGGCGTCGGCCTCGAGCGGGAAGGTCAGGTCCACCAGCTTGTCGTCCACGGCAGCGGCCAACGCCGCCGCCGCCAGGCGAGGCGATATCGCCTCGGCGACAGCCAAAACCGGAGCCCCTCGATCGAGCGTCTTGCTCGACCCGTCGGGCAGCGTGATCTGAACCTGGCTCATGGATGCGAATGTGGTAGGCGCGGGTGGACTCGAACCACTGACCTCCTCCGTGTCAGGGAGGCGCTCTAACCAGCTGAGCTACGCGCCTATATCGTTACAAATTCGGCCTTAATGCGAAGGATCAGTATAGCAGTGTCAGAGCCGGCCTGGAGCCTGGCAGCCTGGAGCCCGGAGCCTGGGTTATGCGGCGGCTTTGGACGCGAGATGTGCCACGGCGGCGTCGAGCGCCTTGTCGCCCGCTGGGGGCTGTGCGCCGAACTCCACGTCGGGTTCGTCCACGACCACGTCGGGCTGCAGCCCGCGCTCGTGGAGCGGCCCGCTCTTGGGCGTCAGGTACCGGAGGTTGGAGATCAACAGGCCGCTGCCGTCGGGAAGCTTGACGAGCCGCTGCCGCGCCACGCGACCCAGCGTGCGCTCCCCGATCAGGTCGGCGCGATCGTTGCCCTCGAGCGCCGCGGCGAACACTTCGGCGGCGCCGGACGTGCCCTGGCCGACAACGAGCGCCACGGGCGCGCCGATAGCGCCATCGGCGTCACCAGCCGCCACCACTTCCTGCTGCGTCTTGCCGGCCTTCACCGCCAGCGTACCGGCTTTCACGAAGAGCCGCGCGGCCGCGATGCCGTCGTCGAGATCACCGGTGGCCGTGCCGCGCAGATCGACCACGTACCGCGAGGCGCCCGACTTGGCCAGCGTGTCGATGGCCGTCTGCAGATGTGCCGCCGTGGTCTTGGTGAATTCCGTCACCCGGACGTAGCCGGTCGTCGGATTGGCCATGCGCGACGTCACGTCCGTGCCCGTCCGGCCGCTCGCGCGTCAGCACGACGTCGTGGGGCTCCGCGGCGTTTCCGCGGAACACCAGCAGCTTCACGCGGCTGCCGGGCGACCCCTGCAGGAGCCGCGCGCCCTCGAAGACCGACATGTTGCGGGTGGGCTTGTCGTCGATGCCGCGGATGAAGTCGCCGGTCCGCAGCCCGGCGCGCGCTGCCGGCGAGCCGTCGCGGGTGGACACGACGCGCAGGTAGTACTGTCGGATCAGCACCACGCCGACATCGGCCTGGCCGGCCACGCTGTTGGATTCCATGGCCCGCACGAGAGTCGGGCGTCAGATAGGCGCTGTCGGGATCGAGCCCCTCGGCCAGTCCCTTCAGGGCCCCCTGCATGGCTTCCTTGACGTCCACCTCTTCCACGTAGTTGTTGACGACCAGGGACACCACGTCCTCGAACACCCGCAGGTGCTGGAACGTCCCGTCCTTGGCCATGGCATGGCCCAGATAGCCCCCCACCAGGGCGAACGCCATGATCGGGGTCGAAACCAGGAGAACCCAGAGACGGGTGCGTGTGGTCATGCAGTCCTCAAGCCCTTGGTTTCCGGAGTCAGCGGGGCTTCAGCCATTGTATGGGATCGACCAAACTGCCGTCGACGCGAAGCTCGAAATAGAGCGTGGGCTGGCCTCCCACGGGCGCCAGCCCGACCCTGCCCACCTCGGCGCCGGCGCGGACCATGTCACCCCGTTTGACGAGCGCTTCGGCCAGATAGCCGTAAAGGGAATAGGTGTTCGCGCCGTGGTCCAGGATGACCAGCGTTCCGAGGCCCGTGAACCCCTCCGCGTAATCCACCAGGCCGTCGTGGACGGCGCGCACGGGAGTGTTGATGGCTGAGGTCACCTCGATGCCGTTGCGGACGCTGCCCGTCGTCCCCGCCACGCCGAACCGGCCCGACAGCCGTCCGGCGACGGGCCAATCCATCACGCCGCGGAACGGTCTGAGGGGAATCGACACCGGCTCCACGATTCGGCCGCTGGTGCGCGAGGTCAGATCGGCGCCCAGCCGCTCGTAGGCCTGCCGCAGTTCGCCGAGGTACTGCGCCGTGAGATCGCGGCGCTTGTCGATGTCGTCGAGCAGAGCGGCTCGTGCCGCAACGGCACGGTCTGCTGCGCGGCGCGCGCCCACCGCACGCGACTCCTCGGCGCGGAGCTCCCGCGCCTTCACGGTCAGGGCCTCGCGCTCCGCCCGGAGCCCGACCAGCGTCCGCTCGTGGTCGGTGATGATCCGCTGGCGGCGGAACGCCAGCGCCGCGGCCGCGCGGCTGGCCCGCGCGAACTCGCGAAGGCCATTGGCGCTGAGCATCAATGCCAGCTCGCCGCGCCGCCCGCGCTTGTAGAGATCGACGAACTGCGTTCGCAGCTCCGGCAGCCCCTCGGTGCGCTCGGCCTCCAGCGCCTCGAGCTTGCGGCGCACTTCTTCGATTTCGTCGCGCGCGGCGGTCGCCGCGTCTTCCGCTTGCCGCGCCTGCTCGACACGGAGATCGCGTTCGACCTCCAGCTTGCGCACTTCGCCGATGAGCGTACGCGATTGGCTGGCCAGGCGGGCCGCTTCGCGTTCCAGGGTGGCCAGGCGTTCGGTCACGCGCTGATTGGCCGGCGGCGTCGCCTGGATCTGCGCGCGCAGAGCGGCGTTGGCGGTGAACGCCAACCCCAGCGCTCCGGTGCCCGCGATTACGGCTGCGGTGGCAATGGCGACGATACGGAGCATCCGTATTCCTTTTCGGCTCCTACAGCCCGGCTAGTATAGAGGCATGCGCGTTGTCGGCGTGGACGTTGGCGCCAGGCGAATCGGGCTCGCCGTCAGCGACCCCACGGCCACCCTGGCGCGGCCGCTCGGGTGCGTGGCGGTCGCGGCGCTCGACGCGGCGGCGGTGGCGCGCGTCGGCGCCGAGGTCGATCGGCTGCGAGCCGAGGAAGACGGCGTCGCCACCATCGTCGTGGGGCTGCCCCGACGCCTCAACGGACAACCGACTGAAATGACGGCGCGGGTGCAGGCGTTTGCCGACTCGCTCGGGCAGGTCTGCGCGCTCCCCGTGGTGCTGCAGGACGAGCGGCTTTCGAGTCATGAGGCGGAAATGCTTCTGGCCGAGCGGATCAAGGACTGGCGCGATCGGAAGCGCGTTCTGGACGCCGCGTCGGCCGCCGTGATCCTCCAGGACTATCTCGACGCGCGCCAGCCGGCTCCCTCCAACGAGGATGGCGACGCGTGATGCGGCGGCTGCTGCTTGCCCTGGTGGTCGTGGCCGTGGTGGGCGCCGCCGCGGCGGTTGGTGCGATCTTGTGGGCGAACCAGCGGCTGCAGACCCCGTTTCAAGGTTTTCAGGACAACGAGCAGTTCGTCGAGATTCCGATGGGAGCTTCCACTGCTGCCATTGGCCGGCAGTTGGTCGACGCGGGCGTCGTCGCCGACATGTGGACGTTTCGTGCCGCCGTGTGGTGGACGGGTCAGTCGCGCGTCTTGAAAGCGGGGGAGTATCGCTTCGAAGGCGCCGCCACCCCTATCGAGGTCGCGACCCGTATCGGCGAGGGGCGAGTCTACGGGCGGGCGCTGACCTTCCCCGAGGGGCTGACGCTGACGGAGATGGCCGAGCTGTTCGAGACGAGGGGCTTCGGCCCGGCCAAGATCTTCCTGACGGCGGCGCGCAAACCCGAAGCGATTGCGGATCTCGATCCGGCCGCCCGCGATCTCGAGGGGTATCTCTTCCCCTCGACCTACGCGCTCTCCCGCACCGACACGGCCGAGGATCTGGTGGCCCTGATGGTGGCGCAGTTTCGATCGATCTGGGCCGATGTGTCAGAGGGCCGCGATTTGAAGGGTATGACCATCCGCCAGGTGATGGCCCTGGCGTCGCTGGTCGAGAAGGAGACCGCGGCGCCGGCCGAACGGCCGATCGTGGCGGGGGTCTATCGCAACCGGCTGGAGCAGCGGATGGGTCTGCAGGCCGACCCGACCGTCGTCTACGCGCTCAGCAAGGCCGGGCGCTACAAGGGCAACATCCGGAAGGTGGATCTGGACATCGACTCGCCCTACAACACCTACCGCTATCCGGGCCTGCCGCCGGGCCCCATCGCGGCACCGGGCCGCGCGGCGATCGAGGCGGCGCTCGCACCCGCCGACGTCCCGTATCTCTACTTCGTGAGCCGCAACGACGGAACCCACGTGTTCGCCGAAACCCTAGCCGAGCACAACGCCAATGTGCAGAAATTTCAGGTCGAGTCATTCCGCCAGCGACGCGTGCAGATCGTGCGCCCGGGCGGCGGCGTTACTCAAGCCCTGAGCCTGGAATGTCGATCGCATACCGTTAATCCCGCGTCAGGCGCCGTCGTTGCGCCGGCGCCACAGGAGTGACCATGCACCGGATCATGCCGACGATGAACAGCGTGCTGCTCGGCGCCGCGGCAGCCGCGATTTTTGTCACCGACTGCAGGGGGCCAGTCTATTCGTCGGCCGGAGATAGATACCCCGTCGACGCCAACCACTTCATCGAGACCCCGCAAGGCTGGGTGCACCCGAAGACGCCCTGGGGTGAACCCGACATCCAGGCCACATTGAACATGATGCAGGCCGCCGGTGTCCCGCTCGAACGGTGCGCCAACAGCTACCGGTTCGGCGGCCCGCCGTGCGACATGAACAAGAAGTGGCTGGACTGACGAGGAGCACAACCAACGCATCGCCGCCGCGCGCGGCCGCGGTCGACCCCGGGCCGACAACTGATCGAGAAAGGCGAATTCGGCCGCGCGCTCCTCACCGGCGTCACCGACCCGGCCACCCCGCAGCGGCAAACCACTCTCATTGTCGATCCGCCCAACGGCCTGCTGCCCGACCTGACCCCGGAGGCCAAGCGCCGCGCGCTCGGATGGGCAGCTCGTGGGCGCTGCCAGGCGAGGACCCGGTGTACCAGGACCCGCTCGATTTCGACTTCTGGGACAACTGCCGCTCCCGCGGGATGCCCTCGTCGATGATGCCCTATCGCTACAACGGCGGATTCAAAATCTGGCAAGCGCCAGGTGTCGTCGTGTTCGACCTCGAGATGATTCACGACGCGCGCATCATCTACACCGATGGCCGGCCACCGTTGTCGTCGGCGCACAAGCAGTACATGGGCGAGTCGCGGGGCCACTGGGAGGGCAACACGCTCGTCGTCGAGACGACCAACTACAAGGAAGGCCCGCCGATGATCAACCTCGCCGTCGTCGGTTCGCCGCCGGGAAACCGCTTCCCGGTCAGCGACAAGATGAAGACGACGGAGCGGATCACGCGCCTGAACGACGACATGTGGCTGTACGAGATCAAGACGGAGGATCCGGTCATCCTCGCGGGTCCATTCACCGTGCGGTACCCGATGCGCAACGACCCGACTTACGAGTGGTGGGAGTACGGATGCCACGAGGGCAACACCATCGTTCCAGTTCTACGGCAAGACGAACCGCCATGAGCGCCAGAACCCGGCTACCGAACACCCCGTCAAGCCGGTCCAGGTGACCGCTGATGTGGCGAACGCCCTTGCCGGGCGCTGGACCGGTCGGCCTCGTCTCGCCACCGTCGATTACGACATCCTCCTGGAATTCACGAAGAACCCGGATGGAACAGTGCAAGGAAAACTGATCGGCACCGATCTGAAGACTTTCCGCGGCCGGGTCACCCCGACGATCGACAAACCTCTCCGGGACTTCACGATGAAAGACCGGCGGATGAACTTCGAGCTGCCGAACACGCAGCCCTGGACATTTGCCGGTGAGCTCGCTGCGGACGGCATCCATCGTCGGAACGTTGAACAGCGCCCAGGGAGGCCTGCCCGTGACGTTCAGAAAGCGCTAGAAGAATTCACAATTGACAATTCACAAATCCCACTACCAGCTCCCAGTTCCCAATCGTTCCGATCCTCTTTGGAAGTTGGGAATTGGAAGTTGGGTTGAGGAGGTTCGTTCTTCCCAGCTCCTGAAAGGCGACGTTCACGTTGATCACGGCACGAGACAACGGCCTGCCGCCTACTCCATGTCCGTCAGCAGTTCTTCTTTGGTGAAACCAGGAAACTCGGCTTCAGGTCCGCCGCATCTCCTCTGCGTTCCGCTTCCCCATCCCCGCCTTCGCCGCGTCGAGCAGGCGCGGTTGAACTGCGCGTAGTCCCGGAAACCCGCCCACGCGTTCACATCACCGTGGCCCTCGATAACGGTGTCCACGTTCCGGATGCCTTTCACGCGCCTTCTCGAGTGTGTCCGGCAACGCCATTACACTCCACCAGCCATCGGATCGATGAGCGGCGCCATCTTCCACGCGAAGATGTCGCCGGCCGCCATCGCCCGACGGCTGGAAACACCACGAAGGCGTCACCGTCGGTGTGCCCGGCCCCGAAGTAATAGAGTCGATTCGGTCCTTTCTCTGCCGATGTCATCTTGTCGGTGAACGTCTTCATACGGCATCACCACCAGGTTCGACGACACCTTCGGTTCGGCCACCATCCACTTCCTCGTGTTCTCTGCATCACCATCTCACCGAAGCGCAAAGTAGTCGTTGCTCCCGATGTGTCCGGGTGCGAGTGCGTGTTGATGATCTCGACACCGGGCCGATCGGACACCGTGCGGACCTGTTCATGATCGCGGCGCCGTTGTCGGCGAGCTTGTATCGACGAGCACGACGCCGTGCTCGTGACAAACACGTCGTGTTCCGCCGCACCGGAATCACGTACAGGTTATCGCGTACCTGTTTGATCGCGCCGGTCGGCGGAATGCGCGGGCCCCGCTGTGCCGCCACGCCGGCCACGGCGACGCTCGCCATCACGATCGCCGTCAGGAGTGTCGCGCGCGCTTTCGCACTCATCGAGGCAACCGCTCCCCCCATTGCAGCTTCTCGTGTAACAACTCGAAGTAGCTGCGGCTGGGCGACTTCACGAGCCTCAGCGTGCGCTCGGACCGGCGGATGCGCACCACGTCGCCCTCGTGGAGCGGATAGCCCGCCTGGCCGTCGTAGGTCACGAAGATGTCCTCGGCGCCGGCGGCGACGCGGGGGCGCACCTCGATGACCTCGTGGCCGGGAATCACGATCGGCCGGTTGGTCAGCGTGTGCGGCGCGATCGGCGTGAGCACCATCGCGTCCACGCGCGGATGCACGATCGGACCGCCGGCCGCCAGGTTGTAGGCGGTCGATCCGGTGGCGCTCGCGACGATCAAGCCGTCGGCCTTGACGGTGGTCACGAGGCCAGTCCGCCCACGGCCACCGACACCTCGATGATGCGTGACAGCGCGGCCTTGGTGAACACCACGTCGTTCAGCACCACGCGCGAATCGATGCGCCGCGCCGCGCGTCGCACCTCCGCGTGCAGCATCGTCCGCTCGTCGTAGGTGGCCGTGCCGTCGAGCACCGCCGCCGAGCGTGGCGTCCATCTCGTCGATCCGCGTCTCGGTCAGAAAGCCCAGGCTGCCGAAGTTGACGCCGAGCATCGGCACGTCGCGCCCCGACTGGGCGATGCGTGTCGCCATCCCGAGCAGCGTTCCGTCGCCGCCCAGGACGACCACGAGATCAACCGCTCCGGCAGCGTCGTCGCGCGACGCGTGGCTCGCCCGACGCGGGCGAGCGACATCAGCGCCGCCGTGTCGTCGTCCACACAGGCACCACGACCGCGCGCTCCGCAGCCACGTCCGGTCAACCGCGTCAGATGGTCGGCCGCGGCGACCAGGTTCGGCCTTGGCCACGATGCCGACGCGCGTGATGGGTGGGGACGGCATGTCGGAACGGTCGTTCAGTCGGCCGGACGCAGGTGAAGGAGGAACTCGACGTTGCCCTTCTGCCCGGTGATGGGCGACGGCGGTCGCTGCCACGTGGGCCAATCCTACCTCAGCGCCGCGGCCACGATGTCGCGCGACCACCCGCGTCGTGCACGGCTGGGTCGCGGACGACGCCCTTTGGCGCATCGCCTCGCCCGGCCTCGAACTGCGGCTTCACCAGCACCACGACGTCGGCGCCGGGCCGAGCAGCGGGCGGCGACGACGGGCAGGATGTGGCGCAGCGAAATGAACGAGACGTCGATGACCACGACGTCGCACGGCCCCGGCAGATCCGCCGGCGTCAGCCGCCGCGCGTTGAAATGCTCGATGACCACGACGCGCGGGTCGGTGCGCAGGGCCCAGTCCAGCTGGCCGTGGCCCACGTCGAGCGCCACGACGCGCGTGGCGCCGCGTTGCAGCAGCACGTCGGTGAAGCCGCCGGTCGACGCGCCGATGTCCAGCGCCTCGCGGCCTGTCACCGCGATGCCGAACGTGTCGAGCGCGTGCGCGAGCTTCAGCCCGCCGCGGCCCACGTAGGGATGGTCTGGCGCGATCAGCTCGACGTCGGCGGCCTGATCCACCAGCGCGCCCGCCTTGGTGACCGCGCGGCCGCCGACGCGCACGTGGCCGGCGAGCAGCAGCGCCCGCGCGCGTCTCGCGCGACGGCGCCAGTCCGCGGTCGACGAGCAGCAGATCGATGCGGATGCGCGCCAGTGGGCACGGCTGCATGCTCACGCGCTCAGCTCGAGCGTTCGACGATCCAGCGGCCGATGCCGAGGAGCCACGAGTCGCTCAAGCCCGGCGGCGTCCAGCGTGACCTCGGCGCGCCGCAGGCAATCGGCGGCCATCTGGCGCGAGGCGGCGACGCCGTAGAGCGACGGGTAGGTGGGCTTGCCGGCCGCCGCGTCCTTGCCGGGCGTCTTGCCGAGGCTGGCGGCGTGCCCTTCGACGTCCAGGATGTCGTCGACGATCTGAAACGCGAGACCGAATTCGCGGCGGCGCGCGCCGATCGCGGCGACCTGCGTCGTCGGTGCCCCCGCCCATGATGGCGCCGGCCACGGCCGCCGCGCGGATGAGCGCGCCGGTCTTCATCGCGTGCATGCCGGTCACGCCGCCGGCGTCGAGCGGCGGCGCCAGCCGTCCCGAGGGGCCGGGCGTCACCGTGGCCAGATCGATGGCCTGGCCGCCCACCATGCCGGCCGCGCCCGCCGCCTCGGCCACCACGGCCACGCGGCGCGCAGCACGCGTGACGGGCTCGGCGTCGCGGCTGCGAGGCCAGCAGCCGAAACGCCTCGGTCAGCAGCGCGTCGCCGGCCAGGATGGCCATGCCTTCGCCCGCGACCACGTGCAGCGTCGGCCGCCCGCGGCGCAGCGAGTCGTCGTCCATCGCCGGCAGATCGTCGTGGATCAGCGAATAGGTGTGGATGAGTTCCAGCGCGCACGCCGTCCGCAAGGCGGCCTCGGCCGGCGCGCCCACGGCCTCGGCGCCGGCCAGGCACAGCACCGGCCGCACGCGCTTGCCACCGGCGGTCAGGCTGTAGGCCATCGCGTCGCGCAGCACGGATGGGCACTGCGGAGAAGGAGGAAGCGACGGCTCCAGCGCGGCCTCCACGAGGGCACGCCGCGCCTGGATGTAGGCGGCGACGGCGGCGCGCCGGCTTCATCGTTCCCGCGTGTCGCCGGGCGCTTCGAGCTCGGTGCCGGCCGGGCGGAGCTGCCCGCGTTCGTTCAGGATCTCGATGCGGCGCTCCGCCTCCTCCAGGCGGCCGTGGCAGTAGCCGGGACAGCTGCACGCCGCGTTCGTACAGCTGCAGAGAAGATTCGAGCGGCAGATCGCCGTCCTCGAGCTGTTTGACGATCCGCTCCAGCTCCGCGATCGCGGTCTCGAAGTCCTTGATCGTTTCGTCCTTGGTCGTGCTGTCCATGTCGGCATCCGTCAGGAAGTGGGTTCGTCTGGCGCGCACGTCGCACTGCAGCTCGCCCTCCGACAGGCGTACGCGCACGCGGTCGCCGGCCGAGACCTGCGAGGCGCGGCGCACCACCGCGGACCGATCGTCATTCCAGCACACCGCGTAGCCGCGGGCCAGCACCGAGAGCGGGCTGAGGGCCTCGAGCCGGCCCACGCTGACGCCCAGTCGCGCCTGCGCGCGGTGACGGAGCGCCGCCACGTGTGCGTCGATGGCCGCGCGCTGCGCATCGAGGCGCCGCCGCCCCGCGGACAGGCGCTGGCGCACGTCCCGTGCATCCAGGCGCACGCGCAGCGTCTCGACGCGGCGCCTGCCGGCCGCGACCCGCCAGCGCAGGGCACTCTCGACCGCTGTTTGCAGCTCCGACGCGTGCCGCTGGCGCATCGCGAGCCGCGCGTGGAACCCCGCCAGTCCGGGGCGATTCTCGAGGGCGCGCAGTCGCGCCTCCAGCCGATCGGCGCGCGACTCCACGGCGCGATCGAGCCGCCGCGCCAGCCGCTCGACCCGCGTGTAGACGTCGTCCTTGCGCGCGAGCACCATCTCGGCGGCGGCCGAGGGCGTGGCCGCGCGACAGTCGGCCACGAAGTCGGCGATCGTGACGTCCGTTTCGTGACCGACGGCGGACACCGTGGGCACGGGGCAGCCCGCGATCGCGCGCGCGACCACTTCCTCGTTGAACGCCCACAGGTCCTCGATCGAGCCGCCACCGCGGCCGACGATGACGACGTCCACCTTGGGCACGCGGCCGATCGCCCTGATCGCCCGCGCGATCTCGAGCGCGGCGCCGTCGCCCTGCACACGCGTGGGCCGGATCACGATGTGCACGTTGGCATAGCGGCGCCGCAGCACCTGGATGATGTCGCGCACGGCGGCGCCATCGAGCGACGTCACCACGCCGACCTTGCGCGGCAGCTCGGGCAGGGATCGCTTGCGCGCGGGCGCAAAGAGCCCCTCGGCCTCGAGCCGCGCCTTCAGCTGCTCGAACGCGAGCTGGCGCGCGCCCAGCCCAGCGGGCTCCATGTGCTCGCAGACCAGCTGGTACTCGCCCTTCGGCTCGTAGACCGTCAACCGGCCGCGAGCCACCACGCGCAGGCCGTCCTTGGGCGTGAAGCGCGTCATGCGAAGCGCCGAGCGGAACATCACGCCGCGTACCTGCGCGCCCGCGTCCTTCATCGAGAAGTACATGTGACCGGTCTGCCACAGCTTGCAGTTCGACAGCTCGCCTTCGACCCAGACCTCGAAGAAGCGCTCCTCCAGCGTGGTGCGGAGCTCGGCGGTCAGCTCCGACACGGTATAGACGCGCCGGATCGACCGGTTCCTTCGGCGCCGGCGCCGGCTCGTCTTCGGGCCCTGGCATTTCGAACGGCAGATCGAACAGGGAGCTCATACCGTGGCTCCAATCGCGGCCAGATCGCGCTCGCCGTAGCTGATGCGCGTCACCGCGGTGGCCTTGCCGGTCGCGTCGTCGGCGGCCACCACGATGCCGTTCAGGCGCGGGTTGCCGGTGGCCGGCTCGAACTTCGAGGGCATGCCGTTGCGGAAGCGCGCCAGTGCGGGCTCGCGCTCCATGCCGATGATCGAATCGTGCGGACCCGTCATGCCGGCATCGGTCAGATACGCCGTGCCGTTGGGGAGGATGCGCTCGTCGGCCGTCTGCACGTGCGTGTGCGTGCCCACGACGAGCGTCGCCTTGCCATCCAGGTGCCAGCCCATGGCCACCTTTTCGCTCGTCGCTTCGGCGTGGAAGTCCACGATCACGATCTTGGTCTTGGCGCGCACCGCGTCGATCTCTTTCAGGACGACCGCGAAGGGATCGTCCAGCGCGGTCATGAACACCCGGCCCATGACGTTCACGACGCCCACCTGCCGCCCGTCACGCGTGGTGGCGACAAGCGAGCCTCGTCCCGGCACGCCGGTGGGGTAGTTGGCGGGCCGAAGCAGGCGCCGCTCGGTCCCGATGTAGTTGATGGCCTCCTTCTTGTCCCAGATGTGGTTGCCCGACGTCATGACGTCCACGCCATAGCCGAGGATCGTATCGCCGATGTCCTTGGTGATGCCGAAGCCGGCGGCGGAGTTCTCGGCGTTGGCAATCACGCAGTCCACGTGATGGTGCTCGACGAGCGCGGCGAGGCCCTTGCGCAACAGCTCGCGTCCAGGCCGGCCGATGATGTCGCCGATGAAGAGCACGATCATCCGGGGTGGTCCCCGGGCAGGCGCACGGGCAGGCGGTGCGCCTGGCCCCGCCGGTCGATGCGCTTGGGCAGCACCACCGTGAGTTCGCCCGCGCGCAGCGTGGCGCTGGCGCGGTCCACGTCGAAGGCGCCTTCCACGCGAACCACGCGCGCGAATCGCCCGAAGTCCCGCTCCACCAGGTGGTAGGTCACCGAGTCGGGCGGGGCCTGCGCCGTCTTCTCGCCGGCCACGACGACCACGCCTTGCCGGAAGAGGACCCGCAGCGACGCCGCTGGCACACCGGCGGCGTCCACCACCAGCTCGATGACTTCGTCGGTCTCGAAGACGTCCACGAGGGGGCGGCAGGTGCCGGCCACGGAGGGCCCGGCAGGCCGGCCCTGGGCGAGTTCGTCGAAGAGCTGGCGAACGTCCTCGGCCAGATCGCCCCATTCGCTCGGCTGAATAAAGGAAAACTGGGCCACCGCCCGGCAATCATACGGCGGTCTGTGTGGTTTCCGGTCTCCAGTCTCTGGTCTCCAGTCTCTAGTGCGGATAGATGACCGAAGCTCAACGGTCCAGGAAACGCACGACTAACGACCAACGACTACATGAGTGTAATACACTCATATAATATGCTTGACACAAAGTAATGTTCAAGCTAGTATTCGGTTCGTGGGGGACAACAACAACACATGAAGAGAGTCATTGGAATCGACCTCGGGACGACCAACTCGGTTGTGGCCGTCATCGAGGGTGGAAACCCGACGGTGATCGTCAACCAGGAAGGCGCGCGCACCACGCCGTCGGTCGTGGCGTTCGCCAAGGACGGCGAGTCGTCTGGTCGGCCAGGTTGCCAAGCGGCAGACCGTCACCAATCCCGACAGCACCGTCTTCTCGGTCAAGAGGTTCATGGGCCGCAAGCACGCTGAGGTGGCCGCGGAGGCCAATCGCGTGCCGTTCACCGTCGGCAAGACCGCCGGCGGCGACGTGGCGATCGAGGTGCGCGGGGCGAAGCACTCGCCGCCCGAAGTCTCCGCGATGATCCTGCAGAAGCTGAAGGCGGCGGCCGAGGACTACCTCGGCGAGAAGGTCACCGACGCGGTGATCACCGTGCCGGCCTACTTCAACGACGCCCAGCGCCAGGCCACCAAGGACGCCGGCACGATTGCCGGCTTGAACGTGCTGCGCATCGTCAACGAGCCTACCGCGGCAGCGCTGGCCTACGGCCTGGACAAGAAGAAGGACGAGACCATCGCGGTCTACGACTTCGGCGGCGGCACCTTCGACATCTCGATTCTCGAGGTGGGTGAGGGCGTGGTCGAGGTCAAGTCCACCAATGGCGACACGCACCTGGGCGGCGACGACCTGGACGAGCGCGTGATGCAGTGGATCGTGGACGAGTTCCGGGCCAGCGACGGCGTTGACCTGTCCAAGGACCGCATGGCGCAGCAGCGTCTGCGGGAGGCGGCGGAGAAGGCGAAGATCGAGCTCTCGACGACGCTCGAGACCGACATCAACCTGCCGTTCATCACGGCGGACGCCAGCGGGCCGAAGCACCTGCAGATGAAGCTGACGCGGGCGAAGTTCGAGCAGCTGGTGGACGACCTGCTGCAGCGCTCGATGGGTCCGGTGCGTCAGGCGCTTGCCGACGCCGGCCTGCAGCCCTCGGCCATCGACGAGGTGGTGCTCGTGGGCGGCTCGACGCGCGTGCCGAAGATCCAGCAGTTGGTGAAGGACTACTTCGGCAAGGAGCCGCACAAGGGCGTGAACCCCGACGAGGTGGTGGCGGTGGGCGCGGCCATCCAGGGCGGCGTGCTGACGGGCGACGTGAAGGACGTGGTCCTGTTGGACGTGACGCCACTGTCGCTCGGCATCGAGACGCTGGGCGGCGTGATGACGACGCTGATCACGCGGAACACCACGATTCCGACGCGGAAGAGCGAGGTCTTCTCGACGGCCAGCGACCACCAGACCAGCGTGGACGTGCACGTGCTGCAGGGCGAGCGCCAGCTGGCGCGCGACAACCGCACGCTGGGCCGCTTCCAGCTGGTGGGCCTGCCGCCGGCGCCGCGTGGCGTGCCGCAGATCGAGGTGTCGTTCGACATCGACGCCAATGGCATCGTGCACGTGGCGGCCAAGGACGTCGCGACCGGCAAGGAGCAGAAGATCGTCATCTCCGGCGCATCGGGCCTCGACAAGGCCGACGTGGATCGGCTGGTGAAGGAAGCCGAGGCGCACGCTGCGGAGGACAAGCAGCGGCGCGACGAGATCGAAGCGCGCAATGCCGACGAGGCGCGGGAGTATGCCGCGAAGCAAGCGGCGTCCGCGCAGTCGAACGACGAGTCCAGGCTCAGCGAGCGGCGCAGCCGGACGTCAGGGATGGCGAGGTAGTGGATGCGGCGTAAGGCGGTCTCCGCGAGGACTGTAGACCGAGACTGAAGACCGTAGTCCAGGAGGATTCGAGCCAATGACCGTAATGCGTTACTTCGTGCGTGACCAGGTGCCGTCAGACCGCCAGCCACTGGGTGCCCGCCGGTCGACATCTTCGAGACGGAGAGTCACGACGTGGTCATCAAGGCCGAGCTGCCGGAGATGGCGCGCGAGGACATCGACGTCACCGTCGATCACGAGACGCTGACCATCAAGGGCACGCGCAAGGCGCCGGCCGACGTGCCGGAAGATCGGTATCGCCGCGTCGAGCGGCGCTACGGGACGTTCAGCCGGTCGTTCACGCTGCCGAACACGGTGGACAGCACCAAGGTCAGCGCCGACTACAAGAACGGCGTCCTGACGGTGAAGCTGCCGTTCAAGGCCGAGGCCAAGCCGCGCACGATCGCCGTGGACGTGGCCGCGTAATCGGCCAGCCGCGACCTGATTGAGGAGAGGGGGCAACGCCCCCTCCCGTGTTAATCTGAGACGCTATGGCGATAGCAGAAACGAACGAACCGCTCGACACCACTACCGAGGAGGAGGCCCCCGCCGCGCCGCGGCCGAAGGCCCCACCAATCGAGAGCCGGTTCCTGTTCGTGGACGTGGCCGCGCTGCGCGCCAAGCAGCTGCGCCGCGGCGCGTTGCTGCGCCTGGACGACGACGCCGAGAGCGTCCGGAGCCGGCCCTTCAAGTGTGAGCGGCTGGCGATGGAAGAGGTCAAGCGCGGCCTGGTGGACTACGACGTCCCCAAGACGCCTGCCGAACCGACCGCTTAGGCGCGCTTGCCCGCCGAAGCGCCATAGGCGCGAAGGCGGGAACTTTTCGCCGGCCGCAATCGTCCATTCCCATCAAATGATGACCTTCCTGGTGCTCGCTTTCATCGGAGTGCTGGTCGCCAGCGTGCTGTTCATCGTCATGCTGCCGATCATGATCATCGGCGGCGTGCTCCGCCTCCTGACCTTGCCGTTCCGGCTGCTCTTCAGGCCGTGGCGCTACGGTTCTATGGCGTACAGATCGGCATACGGATCGCCCTGCGGCTGGGGCGCGCCGCGCTGGCGCCGGAGGGGTGCTTTCGCAAGGTGGTAGGCTGTGGGTCGTGTCACGACCCACTACCGTCACGACTCTTCCTGCTCTTCGTTCTGATTGCGGCCTGGCTGGTCGCTGCGCCGGACGCACGGCAACGGCCCGACCCGCCGCCCTACCGTATCCTGGTCACCAATGACGACGGCGTGCAGGCCCCGGGCCTCGCCGCGGTCGCGCAGATTCTGCAGGCGATCGGCACGGTGTCGATCGTGGCGCCGGCGGAGCAGCAGAGCAGCTCCGGCCACGGCCTCGTGACCCGCGACCCGATCTATCGCCAGGACCTGACGCTGCCCAACGGCATGCGTGCCATCGGGCTCACGGCCACGCCGGCGTCGGTGGTGCGTGTCGCGATGCGGATGATCATGCAGCCGCGCCCCGACCTGGTTGTCTCGGGCATCAACCGCGGCTACAACCTGGGCTACTCCGGCTACGTGTCGGGCACGCTGGCGGCGGCTCGCGACGCGACGATGTTCGGCGTGCCCGCGGTGGCCGCGTCGATGCCCGACGACGCGACGGCCGGCGACTACATCGCGGCCGCCGAGGAAGTGCTGGGCGTGGCGCGGCGCGTCAAGCAATTCGGGCTGGCGCCCGGGACGTTCCTGAACGTCAACATTCCCCTGGCGCCCGCGGGTGGATTCAAGGGCTACCGCATCGTGTCGCAGGCGTTGATGGCGGGCGGCGACGAGAGCTTCGCCGAAATGAAGGACCCGTCGGGGCGGACGATGTATTGGAACGTATTCAAGGCGGGTGGCGCCGCTCCCGAAGGCACGGACATGTGGGCGGTGACGCAAGGCTTCGTGGCGGTGACGCCGATGCGGCTGGGCGAGACCTACCAGGCCCAGGTGGAACCGCTGCGCAAGGTGTTCGAGTAGGTTAGCGCGCGGCCACGGTATCGAGGCCGAGCAGCGGTGTCTCCGCCGCCATGGCCGGCGGTGACGGCCGGCCATGTGGTTTTGACTTCCAGGCGCGTCCCCGCTGGAAGATCCAGCGGGTGTTTCAGCCAGTAGCGGCGCTCCCACTCGGCGCGTGGCGCAAGCGTGGCCACGTGCGAGCGCACACCGGCGGCTGACACCATCTCCAGACTCACGCTGGCTCCGGCCGACGCGGGCTCGGGCCACAAGGCTACTGCCCGCACGTGTTCGCTGATCGTGGCGGAGGCGGTGCGCGTTTCCCCGCCGGCCTGGTCACCGGCGCGCAGCGTCACCGCCGAGGCATCGGGTCCAGCGGCGCCGGTGAAGTACAACCCGACCGTGCTTTGGTCCGAGGCCGGGTCGCGCTCGCGATCCCAACGCTTGCGATAGGACACGCGGACCACGAGCTCGGTTCCGGGTTCGATGGTCCACGCCGCGCCAGCGGGCAAGAGCGACGGCTGATCGCCGGGCACCCACAGCCCGACCAGGCGCTCGCCGGCAGTCGCGCCCGAGCCGCCGGTTCGCCGCGTCGACATGCGCGCGCTGCGCACGACCGAGGCAAGACCCGGGCGCAAGTCCACGCCGGCCAGGCGTCGTCCGGCCAACGATGTCAATGGCAGCACCCATTCCTTGGTAGTGCGCGCGACGTCCGCGGGCAGGTCCATGGCCGGGAGGGCCAGCGTCTGTTGCGGCGCGCCGAGCGGCCACTCCGCTGGTTTCGCGTCGGGCGTTGTTGAGGATGCGGCTGGCGCGTCGCCCGATGGTGTGCCTCCGACCGCCCAGGTCAGGAGCACGTTCAGCTCGCGGGCGCTCAAGCGACGCGTGTCGCGAAACAGATTTGCAGGCGACGCAGACGCCCACGGCGGCATGTGGCCCGCCACCAGCTCGAGCCGCATCGATTCGCCCCAGGGCACCGCGCTTTCGTGGCTGAGAAGCGACATGGGGGCGATGCCGTCCGGCGCGTGACAGGCCCCGCACTGCGCGGCCGTGATCGGAAGCACGTCCTCGTAGAACGTGAACGGCGACGTGATCGGCTTGTGGGCCAGGGCGTCTCCGCCGAGCCACCCCACGACAGCAACGGCTCCGGCGGCGAGGACCAGCGCGTGTCGTACCGGCATGAGTGTTACTGCGTACGGAACGCGGCCGTGACGTCGGCAAGCGCCTCGCCGAACAGCCGGAACGCCAACTCCACCTCCGCGCGGTTGCCTGTGTCGCCCACCGCGTCGAGGCGCCAGGCGCCCTGCACCAGGCGGAAGAGCGCGGGCTCGGCCGACCCGCGCGCGTCCTCCAACAGATGCGACAGGTGCGGTTCGAGTGCGAGCGCCAGATCCTTGGCCTGGAACGCGGGCACCCAGATGGCGGCGAAATCGCCCTTTTCCACCAGGCCGGCGATCTCCTGGTGCTTCGCGCGAATCGCCTCGACGATCTCCGGAATCGTCGTGGGCGCCGGTGCCGTCGCCGCTGGATCAATCGCCTCCGCCGCGGGAGTCTCGACGACTGCGGGAGGCGGCGCCGCGGGCGCAGGGGCCGCGGGCGCGGGAGATGCGGCCGCCGTGGGCCGGTTGTTGCGGGCGTTGCGCGGCGCCGGGGCGGTGGGGTCCAGCGTGGCGGCGGCGAACGTGAAGTCGAACCGGTGCTCGGCCTCGCCCTTCTTCAGCGTGACCTTGGCGGTGAGGCGCGACGGCCACGCGCGATGACCCGGATCGGCTTCCAGGTAGGCGCCCTCCTTCGAGACGCGCAGCGGGAAGACGCGAAGCTCGGTGGTCTTCTTCGTGGCCGCGTCGTAGCGCTCCTCGGCGACCAGCCGTGCGCTGATTTGCCCCAGCGCCGCGGTGCCCAGCGACCGGGCGTAGTCATCGTAGATGTAGAGCCGGAAGCTGCCGGCGCGCGGATACGTGCCCTCCAGGTGGTGCCAGTTGTCGGGCGCCATGAAGAACTGGCCGCCGTGCTGCGGGTTGTGGTTGCCGTGGGGGCGCAGCGTGCGCTTGGTGATGCGCGGCGAGCCGTCGGCGCAAAGACCCGGCTCGAGATGTTGCGCGTTGACCTCGCCCCGGCAGGTCCACGCCAGCGAGACGGTGACCGGCACCAGCGCGCGCGCACAGAGCCGGCACGACCCCGGCGCGTTCTCGATCACCGCCGCATGCAGCGGGCACATCCACGCCGCGTCGAGGCGCGCCGCCACCAGGTTCATCTTGCACAGGGGGCAGGTGCCCGGCTTCGTCTCGACCACGTCCGGGTGCATGGGACATGTCTGAACGAGAGGCGGGAGTGTCGGCGGGGGGGGCGGTGTCTTACGCTGCGCTTCCAGGCGGCGCCCGGCACGGCAGCACGCGACGATGGCCAGCACCGTCGCGCGGCAAAGATGAGCCGTTCGGCCGGGTTGCGCATGGCCGTGTTCAGTATGGACAAGGCAAAAGGCAAAAGGCAAAGGGCAAAAGGAAGAGCGGGCCGAGAGCCCAAAGCCTAGCGCCCAGAGCCTGCTGCCGCCTACGTCTTGAGCAATGCCTCTATCTCGGCGCTCACCATGTCCGGGATGTCCTCCTGAAGATTGTGCCCGCCCGGCAGCCCGCGGCCGGTGACGTTGGTGCCGTAGTTCTTCCAGATGCCCAGCACGTCGTACAGCCGGCCCATCGCCCCCTTCTCGGCCCACAGCACGCGCAGCGGACAGCCGATCTTCTTGGCCTCGTCGGCCTCGTCGTACGTCAGGTCCACCGAGGCGCTGGCGCGATAGTCCTCGCACATCGCGTGGATCGTCGCCGGGTCGCGCATCGTGCGCAGATACTCGAGCTGGATTTCCGAGGTGGCCTTGGCCGCCGCCGCGTCGTTGGCGGCCTTGAGCTCGTTCTCCGGACCCGGCGCCGCGCGCAGGTAGTTGAACCAGTGGAAGTAGGCCCGCACGAATTCGAGAGTGACGTGGGTGTACAGGTAGCGGGTGGGCAGGATGTCCAGCACCGCTGCGTGGCTCACGGCATTGGGGTGGTCCAGGATCAGCCGGTGAGTCACCCGGCCGCCGCGATCCTGGCCGATGACGGGGAAGCGATCGAAGCCGAACGACTTCATCACTTCGATTTGATCCAACGCCATCGCGCGCTTGGAGTAGTTCACGTGGTTCTCGCCGTCCGGCGGCTTGCTGCTGTCGCCGTAGCCGCGGAGATCGGGCACCACCACCGTGCGGGAGGCGGCCATCTTCGGCGCCACCATCCGCCACGTGATGTGGCTCTGCGGCGCGCCGTGCAGCAGCAGCAGCGGTGGCCCGGAGCCGCCGATCACGCCGTTGATCACGGCGCCCGAGCGTCTTCACCGAGAACGGCTTGAAGCCGGGGAAGAAGCGCACGGTGTTGGGGGCCGCGGCTGCGGCCGGCGCGGCGGGCGCGGGGGCCTGCGCCGACGTCAGGCGTTCGTTGCCGACAACGGCCGTGGCCAGCAGAGCCGCATGCTTCAGGACATCTCGTCGATCCATCTGTCTCTCCTCGTTCTGTCCCGCGGCTAGCTGACTGCGCCAGACCCCGCGGTGCCCGCAATCGCGGGCGGCTGGAGCGTGTGCCACGACGTGGCCTGCTCGAACGCTCCAGCGGCTCTCAGGAGCGTGGACTCATCGAACGCGCGACCGGTCAGCTGCACGCCGAGCGGCAGCCTGGTGCCGTTGTCCGCCTCGGCGACCCCGCAGGGCACGCTGATGGCTGGCAGCCCCGCCAGGTTGGCGCTCACCGTGAAGATGTCGGCGAGGTACATCTGTAGCGGATCTCCCGTCTTCTCGCCAAGCGCAAACGGCGGCAGCGGGCTGGTCGGCATGGCCACCGCGTCCACCCGCTCGAAGGCCCGCTCGTAGTCCTGGCGCAGCAACGTGCGCACCTGCTGGGCCTTCAGATAATAGGCGTCGTAGTAGCCGGCGCTCAAGACGTAGGTGCCCAGCATGATGCGCCGCTTCACCTCCGCGCCGAATCCCTCGCTGCGCGTGTGGGTGTACATCGCCTTGAGACCGTTGGCCGCCGCGGGCGACCGGTAGCCTGTACTTCACGCCGTCGTAGCGCGCGAGGTTCGAGCTGGCCTCCGCCGTGCACACCAGATAGTAGGCGGGGACGCCGTAGGGCGCGTGCGGCAGGTCCACGTCCACGAGCGTCGCGCCCAGCGCCTCGAACTGTGCCAGGGCCCGGTCGAACGCCTCGCTGACCTGCGCGTCTACGCCCTCGTGGGTGAACTGGCGCGGCACGCCGATGCGGAGTCCCCGCACGCCGTCCGTGGATCCGGCCGCCCACGCGCTCACGTCCTCGGGCGCCGACGTGGCATCGGCGGGATCCGCACCCGCGATCACCGAGAGTGCCAGCGCGGCATCGTCCACCGATCGCGTCAGCGGGCCAATCTGGTCGAGCGACGACGCGAAGGCCAGCAGGCCGTAGCGCGACACGCGGCCGTAGGTGGGCTTGAGACCCACGACGCCGCAGAAAGACGCCGGCTGGCGGATTGAGCCGCCCGTGTCCGAGCCCAACGCGATCGGCACGCAATCGGCGGCCACCGCGGCGGCCGAACCGCCGCTCGATCCGCCCGGCGCGTGCGTGAGGGCCCAGGGGTTGCGCACCGGTCCGAACGCCGAGTTCTCGTTCGACGATCCCATCGCGAACTCGTCGCAGTTGGTCTTGCCGACGATCACGGCCCCGGCCGCTTCCAGACGCGTCACCACCGTGGCGTCGTAGGGCGGCCTGTAGGTCTCCAGGATGCGCGACGATGCGGTGGTCCGTACGCCGCGCGTGCAGATGTTGTCCTTGACGGCCACCGGTACGCCTGCCAGCGGGCCAAGCGTCATGCCGGCGGCCCGGCTCGCATCCACCTCGGCGGCCCGCGCAAGGGCGCGATTGTGGGACACGGTGTTGAACGCGTTCAGCGCCGGGTTGACGTGGTCGATCCGCGCAAGCGCCTGGCGGCACACCTCGACGGCCGACACACGGCCGGCGGCCACGTCGTCGCGAATGCTGCGGGCGGTGGTCATCGTGTCACCCGCCGATGACGCGTGGCACGCGGAACAGGCCCGCGTCCCGCGCGGCGTCCGGCGCGTTCTCGGTGGCCTCCTGTGGCGTCAGGGAAGGCCGCGGCTCGTCGTCCCGCTCCGCATCCACACGCGCCAGCACGTGGGCCGTGGCGGGCACGCCGGTCGTGTCCACGGCCTGCACCTGCTCGGCCAGATGGAGGATGTCGGCGAGCTGCTTGGAGAAGAGCGTCTTCTCGTCGGCGGTCAGGTTCAGATGTGCGAGCGCCGCGATCCGCTCGACGTCGGCGATGGACAAAGGGGCCACCCGTCGATAATACGTTGGACACCCAGTTGGACAACGTCTGTCACACCCTCGTCGGGGCCGCGCTGGCCGAAACTGGCCTGAAGCGCCGCACGCGGTATGGCGCGGCGGCGCTGATGATCGCCGCCAACATCCCCGACGTGGACGTGCTGGTGTTTGCCACCAGCACCCCGTCGATGTCGTTCCGACGCGGCTGGACCCACGGCCTCCTGGCCCAGGCGCTGCTGCCCCTCGCGCTGGCGGGTGCCTTTGTCCTTTGGGAGCGTTGGAGGCCTGGAGCCCGGAGCCTGGAGCCTGGAGCCCAGAGCCGGGCCGCGCGTTTCTCTTGGCTCGCGGCCCTCGGCTACCTCGGCGTCTACTCCCATGTCTTCCTCGACTACTTGAACAATTACGGTGTACGCCTGCTGAACCCCGTGGACTGGCGCTGGCTGTATGGGGATGCCGTCTTCATCATCGACCCCTGGCTGTGGGTCACCCTCGGATTGGGCGTGTGGCTGGCGCGCCGGCGTGCGAGCAGCCGGCCGGCGCTGGTGGCCCTGAGTGTCGCGGCGGTCTATGTCGCCGGCATGCTGGCACTGGCTCAGGACGCGCGCCGGTACGTGACCGGCGAGTGGCAGGCGCGCACGGGTCAGCCGCCGCGCGCGCTGATGGTCGGGCCGATGCCGATCGTGCCCTGGTCGCGCGAGGTGATCGTCGACGAAGGGGAGTCGTATCGCATCGGGCTCTACACCGCGTGGCCACGCCGCCTCGAGCTGTCTGATGAGGTTACGCCCAAGAACGATCGTCTCGGCCCGGTCGCCGCGGCTCGCCGGGAGCCGCAGGTGGCGGGGTTCCTGGTCTGGTCGCGGTTCCCCTACTGGGAAGTGATGCCCTCACCGGAAGGGAGCACGGTGATCGTGCGCGACATGCGGTTTCGCGCGCGCGGGGCCGTCACGTTCATGGGAACCGCCACCATTCCCGCGACCTCGTCGGAGTGATAATCGTCTGATGCACAGCGCAGTGACGCGTGTGGCCGCGACAACGGCCCTTCTGGCCCTGCTCGTGGTTCCCACGCCGGCCTATGCGTGGGGCTACGAGGCGCACTGGTTCATCATGGAGCGGGCCATCGCGCTCCTGCCGGCGCCGATGCGCCCGCTGTTCGAAAAGCACCGTGCGCTGGTGGTGCAGCGCGTGATCGACCCCGACACGTGGCGCAACGCCGGATTCGAGGAGGAGTACCCGAATCATTTCCTGGATCTCGACTGGGAAGGTTTCGGCAAGGATCCGTACCGCGAGCTGCCGCGCGATTTCACGGCCGCGGTGGCCAAGTTCGGGCGCGAACGCATCAACCAGAACGGGACGCTGCCGTGGCGCACTGAGGAGATGTTTGGCAGTCTCAGGCGCGCCTTCGAGAACCTGGGCCGGCGCGGCGAGTTCGGTCAGTACGACGTGGTGATGTTTGCCGCGTGGCTTTCGCACTACGTGTCCGACGCCCTCCAGCCGTTCCACGCGGTGTACAACTACGACGGCCAGCTGACGAAGCAGTGGGGGATTCACACGCGCTACGAGTCCATCCTGTTCGAGCGCTTCAACCAGCAGTTGACGGTTGCGCCCAAGCCGCAGGCGCCCGTCACCAACCCGCGCGACTTCATCTTCGAGCGCGTCCTCGAGGGCACCCGCCTGGTGCCTCCGATCCTGGCGGCGGACCTGGCCGCGATCGGCGACCGCGACGCCTACGACGACGCCTACTACGCGGCGTTCTTCAAGGCGAGCCGTCCCGTCTACGAGCGCCGTCTCGCCGAATCGATCAGCGCCGTGGCGGCGATGATCGCCGGCGCGTGGGAGGCCGCGGGCAAGCCGCCGCTGCCCCCCAGTCCCAGTTCGTCGCCGCAGCGCCGGCGCCGGTCGTAGGGTTCCAGTTCAGCGTGACAACCCCGCCGCCGCTGCCAGCCGCGCACACGCGGAGCGCCGAGAGTCTCGATGTCTACGTGATCCCGTTTCCGCGGGACCGCTACGAGCTGTTCTGCGAGCGCCAGTCCGACGAGGAGGCGGCAGCCGAGGCCCCGGGCCCGCAGTCCGGCTGGTGGGGCCGGCTGACGGAACGATTCGGCGTCATGTTGCGAGCGGCAGAGGATCGCGAGGCCAATCCCGGTCAGGCGTCCGAAGACGCTCAGAGCGGCTGGCTGGCGCGCCTGCAGGGCTATTTGCTCTCGTGGGTGGCAGAGCGTGTCGCGGAGCAGCGACTGTTGTGGCGGCTGCGCGGGAAGGCCGTGGTGGTCACCAGCCATCCCGACGACGTCAGCTTCGATGTGATCCTGCCCATCGCGCACGCGGTCCTGCAAAAGGACTACGACCGGCACCTGCGGTGGCTGATCGTGGACGTGGTGCTGCTCGTGATCTCCGGCATCCTCGCGCTCGTGCCCGGGCCGAACGTCCTCGCCTACTACTTCGCGTTCCGCGTGGTGGGCCATTGGCTGTCGATGCGCGGCGCCAGCCACGGGCTGCGCAAGGCGCGGTGGGAGGGTCGCGCGTGCCCGATCCTCACGCGCCTGCGGGACGCGACGGCCCTGCCCCCGGGCGCTCGCGCGGCGCGAATCCAGGAAGTGGCGGCGGAACTGGGCATCGACCGGTTGCCGCGCTTCGTGGAACGGATGCGGCTCCGGCGATGAGCGCCGGACGTCGAGCTCAGGTTTACAATCGGCTCACGTGAAGCTGCGCGATCTGGCCGCCCGGCTCGAGTGCCGCCTCGAAGGCGATGGCGACGTGGAGATCTCGGGAGTGGCGGGCATCCACGAGGCCAGGCCCGGCGACGTCACCTTCGTTGCCAACGCCCGCTATCAGAAGGCCGTGGCGGCCACCAAGGCGTCGGCCGTCATCCTGCGCGACGACGGTTCCCCGGCGCCGTGCCCGGTGTTGCGGGCACGCGATCCGTACCTGGCGTTTGCGCGCGCGGTCGGCGTCTTTGCGCCGAACGATCGGCCGGCGCCGGGCGTGCACGCCTGGGCGGCCGTCGCCGACGACGCCGTGCTCGGCGACCAGGTGTCGATCGGGCCGTTCGTGTCGATTGGCGCCGGCGCGTCGATTGGCGCGCGCACGGTGGTTCATCCCCACGTCACCATCGGCCCGGGCACCCACGTCGGCGACGACTGCGTGCTGCACGCCCAGGTGTCGCTGCGCGAGCGCGTCACCCTCGGCAACCGGGTCGTACTGCAGAACGGCGTGGTGATTGGCGGCGACGGCTACGGCTTTGTCCGGCGCGCCGACGGCACGCACGAGAAGATTCCCCAGGTGGCCACGGTGGTCATCGAAGACGACGTGGAGATCGGCGCCAACACCACGGTCGATCGCCCGGCGGTGGGCGAGACCCGGATCAAGGCCGGCGCCAAGATCGACAACCTGGTGCAGATTGCCCACGGCGTGGTGGTGGGGCGCAACACGCTCCTGGCGGCGCAGGTCGGCGTGTCCGGCAGCACGGCGATCGGCGACAACGTGATCCTGGGCGGCCAGGTCGGCGTCGGCGGTCATCTGACGCTCGGCGACGGCTCGACCGCCGTCGGTCAGTCCGGCGTGACGAACTCGCTCGACGCCAACGAGCACGTGGCCGGCTACCCGGCCATCGATCACCAGGGGTGGCGCCGCTCGTCGGTGATCTTCAAGCACCTCCCGCAACTGAAGCGCCGGCTGGAACAGCTGGAAGCGCGCATCGCCAGGCTTACTGGCGAGACAAAGGATTCCTCAGCTTGATTCGATGCGGCCTCCTCCTCCCAATCCTGCTCAGCATCAGTTTCCCGTCATTCGCACAAGACCAACCACCAGCCGACTCCGACGGCGTCGAGTTCCTGGCGCGCTACGACTTCCACCTCAGCGCCGAGCTCCTGGCGCACGAGGACCCGCGGTTCGTCTGGGACACCAACTTCGGCGGCGAGATCGACGCCGTGCGGCACCGCGAAACCCGCGTGACATTCGTGGCCAACTATCAGGCCATGCTAGGCGAGCAGTTTCGCGCCTTCGACCCCAACCAGGGCAACTACATCCTGTCCGGGGAGGTGACGACCCGCGTCGGGTCTTTCCGTGCGGGTCCGGTGTTCTACCACCAGTCGCGCCACCTCAGCGACCGCTTCAAACGCCAGTCCATCGACTGGAACATGCTCGGCGGCATGGTGGGCACGACGGTCGAGCAGGGCCCGACTCGGGTGGATTGGCGCGCCGACGTGCGCGGCACCGTGCACCGCACCTACGTCGACTACACGTGGGAGCTGGACACTGGGGTCCGGATGCACCGGCAGCTGACCCCGCGCGTCACCGCGGTGGGTGGTGGTTCGGTGCGGTATCTGGGCGTGGACGGATCGCAAGACCGCGGCAATCAAACGGGGTTTCGCGCCGACGGTGGTGTGGGTTTCGAGGGCCGGGCGGGCTCAGTTGAGCTCTTCGTCGCGGTGGAACGCCGAATCGACCCGTACCAGCTCGAGTTCGGCACCGCCACGTGGGCCAGCGTGGGCATGCGGCTCCTGAGCCGGTGAAACCCGTGCAAAAGCTGCGATAATCGAAAGACATCTATGGTTCACAACCTTCGCCGTCGGTTGCCGCGTCTGTGTGCCGGTGTGGTGGCGCTCGGCGTGCTGGCGCTTTCGCTCGTTCCCACCGCCGCGGCGGTGCGGCCGCCGAAGCTGCAGTACCAGATGGCGACGCTCGGGAACGGCCTGCGCGTCATCCTCTCCGAGGATCACTCGACGCCGATCGTGCACGTGTCGCTGTGGTATCACGTGGGTTCGAAGAACGAGCGTCCGGGACGCACCGGGTTCGCCCACTTCTTCGAGCACATGATGTTCAAGGGCTCGAAGAACGTGGAGCCCGAATCCCACACCTCCATCGTCGCCAGCGTGGGCGGCCGCAGCAACGCCTACACCACCGAGGACGAGACGGTGTTCTGGCAGACCGTGCCGGCGCAGTACATGCCGCTTGTCCTGTGGATGGAGGCCGATCGCATGGCGACCCTCCGCGTGGACGACGATGCCTTCAAACGCGAGCGCGAGGTGGTGAAGGAAGAGCGGCGCATGCGCGTGGAGAACCAGCCGTATGGCCGGCTGTCCGAGATCATCTACGACCACGCCTTCACGACGCACCCTTACAAGCACCCCACGATCGGATCGATGGCGGATCTCGAGTCCGCGTCCATCGAGGACGTGCGCGAGTTCCACCGGACGTTCTACGTGCCCGAGAACGCCACGCTGACGATCGTCGGCGACTTCGACTCGGCTCAGGCCATGCAGCTCGTGACGCAGTACTTCGGGCGCGTGCCGAAGGCGTTGAAGCCCGTGCCGCGCGACATCCCGCAGGAGCCGGCGCAGAAGCGGGAGAAGCGTGCCGTCATCGAAGAGGCATGGCCGCTGCCGGCCGTGGTCGTCGCCTATCACGTCACCTACGACGGGCATCCGGACGCGTATCCGCTGCACATCACGTCGAAAATCCTGTCGGACGGGCAGAGCGCGCGCATCCCGCGTGAGTTGGTCTACAAGAAGCGGCTGGCGCTCACGGCGTTCGGCAGCGGCAATATCACCGAGCACCCGAACCTTTTCTATTCCGTGGCCATCGTGCAGCCCGGGCAGACGCCCGAAGCCGCGGAGAAGGCGCTCATCGAAGAGTTCGAGAAGCTGAAGCGCGAGCCCGTGGCCGACGTCGAGCTGCAGCGGGCCAAGAACCAGTTCGCTCGCGACTACATCGTGGGCCGCGAGTCGAACCAGGACAAGGCCTTGCACCTCGCGCACGCCGCCGTGATTCACAACGACATCACGACAGCCGACGGCGAGTTCGACATCTTCACCAAGGTGTCCACGGCGGATGTGCAGCGCGTGGCCCGCACCTACTTCAACGAACCCAACCGCGTGGTGCTGCACATCCTGCCCCGCGCGGGTGGGTCGAGGTGAACATGCGCGTCGCCGGTCCGACCGTGACCTTGTGTGGGTGGGTCGCCATCCTGTGCGCCTCGGTGGCGGTGGCGCAGAACCCCACCAACAACGCCAACTGGCCCTCCGAGCGCCCGCCGCGCCCGCTGGCCGCACGGCAGGTGAACTTCCCGCCCTTCGAGGTGCGCACGCTGGAGAACGGCCTGCGCGTCCTGACGATCCTCCAGCACGAGCAGCCCGCGATCACGGTGAGGCTCATCGTCGGCGTGGGCGCCGCGCAGGACCCATCCGGCAAGGCCGGGCTCGCAAGCCTGGTGGGGCAGCTGCTCGATCAGGGCACCACGACACGCACCGCTGAGCAGATTGCCGACGGGATCGACACGATCGGCGGCGCGCTGGCCACCGGCTCCGGCTCCGACCTGTCGTTCGGCAACGTGGTGGTGATGAAGGACTCCTTCGGGCCGGCCATGGATCTGCTGGCCGACGTGGTGCGCAACCCCGCGTTCTCGCCGGAGGAGATCGACCGGCAGAAGCAGCAGACGGTGTCGTCGCTCCAGGTGAGCGCCAACGACCCCGACTACATCGCGTCGTCGGTCTTCGACCGGCTCGTGTACGGCTTCCATCCCTACGGCCTGCCCGGGAGCGGCACCGCGGAGACCGTGGCGGGCATCACGCGCGAGGACCTGCAGGCGTTTCACAAGGCCTACTTCGTCCCGAACAACATGATCCTGGCCGTGGTCGGCGACACGACCCCGGAAGAAGCGATGGCGCAGGTGCAGCGCGTGTTCGGCGGCTGGCCCCGGGGCACGCTGAACCTGCCGCGTACGACCGAGCCGCCCCCGCAGGCCCGGCGCATCATCGTGGTGGACAAGCCCGACTCCGTGCAGACCGAGATTCGCGTGGGGCAGCTGGCCATCCCGCGCAAGCACAAGGACCACCTGCCGTGGGACCTGGCGGTGCGGATTCTCGGCGGCGAAGGCGCCAACAGGTTGCACCGAGTGCTGCGCTCCGAGCGCGGCCTGACCTATGGCGCCCAAGCGGAAACGCACTCGATGAAGCAGGCCGGCGACTATATGGCCGAGACCGACACCCGCACGGACACGACGGGCGAGGCGCTGCGGCTGATGGTGGACGAGTTCGCGAAGATCGAGCGCCAGCGAATCTTCGAGCGCGAGCTGGGCGACGCGCAGGCGTACCTGGCAGGCAGCTTCCCTCTGACGATCGAGACGCCCAACGAGATCGCCACACAGGTGCTGAACAACGTGTTCTATGAGCTGCCGGAGTCGGAGATCGCCACCTACCGCGAGCGGGTCCAGGCCGTCACGCCCGACGACGTGCAGCGCGTGGCCCAGCAGTACGTGCGCTCCGATCGCCTCTCGATCGTGCTCGTGGGCAACGCCAGGGCGTTCGTCCCGCAGCTGCGGTCCGTGGGGTTTACGGATCTCGAGGTGATTCCGATCGGGGAGCTGGACTTGATGTCTGCGAGCCTGCGCCGTGAACTAACGCGGCGCGCGTCGCAGTAGGGGCCGCCAATTCAGAACCCAGAATTCAGAAGTCTGAATTAGGCGAGCGATGCGAGTCATGATCTCCTGCGGGGAGCCTTCGGGCGATCTGTACGCAGGCTCTCTGGCTACTGAAATCCGCGCGCGCGTCCCCGACGTCGAGATCTTCGGGCTCGGCGGCGAGCGCCTGGCGTCGAGCGGCGCCGAAGTGGTGGCGCACTACCGCGATATCTCCGTCACCGGCCTCACCGAGGCGCTCCGCGTCATTCCCGATTCGCTGCGGCTGCTTCGCACGCTGACCGACGAGGCCGCGCGCCGTCGTCCCGACGTCTTCGTGGCGGTGGATTTTCCCGACTTCAACTTCCGGCTGATGGCGCGGCTGGCGAAGCTGGGCGTGCCGATCGTCTACTACATCAGCCCGCAGTTATGGGCGTGGCGCACCGGACGCATGCGGACGATGCGCCGGCTGGTGTCGAAGGTGCTCGTGATCTTCCCCTTCGAGGAAGAGATCTACGCGCGCGCCGGCGTGCCCGTGCAGTTCGTGGGGCACCCGCTCGTGGAGATGTCCACGATGGCCGTCGCCGGCTTCGATCGCCAGACGTTTCTCCAGGACCTGGGCCTCAGCACCACCGCGCGCACGGTGGCGCTTCTGCCCGGCAGCCGCCAGAACGAGCTGTCGCGTCACATCCCCGTGCTGGCCGACGCCATCGAGCTCGTAGCGGCGGGCGTTCCCGATGTGCAGTTCGTGGTGGCGCGCGCGCCCCACCTGGACGACCGCCTGTACATGCCGCTCCGCCGCGTGGCGCTTGCGATCGGCCGGCCGCTTGTCACGCTGCGTGATGCGACCGACGCCGTGCTGGCCGGGAGCGACATTGCCATCACCGCGTCGGGCACGGCCACGGTGCAGTGCGCCATCCACCGGCGGCCGATGGTGGTGATTTACAAGCTGTCGGGGTTGTCGCACGCGCTGCTTCGGCCGTTCGTGCGCGTGGACGCGGCCGCGATGCCGAACCTCGTGGCCGGGACGCGCATCGTGCCCGAACTGATCCAAGGCGAATGCACGCCGGAGCGGTGGCGGACGAAGCCGTGATGCTGCTGACCGACGCCGCTGCACACGCCCAGATGCGAGAGGCGCTTGGCGCCGTGCGCGAAAAGTTGAGCCTGCCGGGCGCGAGCGCGCGGGCGGCTGCCGCCGTCGTGGAGATGGCGCGGCGCGCCACGACGCCAAATGTGAGCGGAGTATGATGGACGATTATGTCCACACTGAATAGCTTCGGGACACGGAGCGAGATCCGCGTCGGCGGAGCGCCGGTCGAGTTCTACAGCCTGCCTGTCCTCGAAAAGACGTTCCCGCGCGTCGCGCGTCTCCCGTTCTCGCTCAAGATCCTGCTCGAGAACCTGCTGCGGCGCGAGGACGACGCGTTCGTGAAAGCCGACGACATTCGCGCCCTGGCCGAGTGGAACGCCACGGCGAACGTCGAGAAGGAGATCTCGTTCATGCCGGCGCGCGTCCTGCTGCAGGACTTCACCGGCGTGCCGTGCGTGGTGGACCTGGCCGCGATGCGCGACGCCGTGGTGACGCTGGGCGGCGATCCGGACCGCGTCAATCCGCTGCGCACCGTGGAGCTCGTGATCGACCACTCGGTGCAGGTGGACTACTTCGGCCGCGCCGACGCGTTCGCGCTGAACGCCGAGCTGGAGTTCTCGCGCAACCGCGAGCGCTATGCGTTCCTGCGCTGGGGGCAGCGCGCGTTCAACAACTTCGCCGTCGTGCCGCCCGATACGGGCATCGTCCACCAGGTGAACATCGAGCACCTGGCGCGGGTGGTGTTCTCGGACACGGTGGACGGCCGGACACTGGCGTATCCCGACACGCTCGTCGGCACCGACTCGCACACCACGATGGTCAACGGCCTGGGCGTCGTGGGCTGGGGCGTGGGCGGCATCGAGGCCGAGGCGGCGATGCTGGGTCAACCCAGCTCGATGCTGATCCCACAGGTGCTGGGTGTGCGGCTCACCGGCAGCCTGCCGCGCGGGACGACGGCCACCGACCTCGTGCTCACGGTCACCGAGACGCTGCGCAAGGTGGGCGTCGTGGGCAAGTTCGTGGAGTTCTACGGCGAAGGGCTGAGCGGGCTGACGATTGCGGACCGGGCCACGCTCGGCAACATGTGCCCCGAGTACGGCGCCACGGTGGCGATTTTCCCGATCGACGACATGACGCTGGAGTATCTGCGGCTGACCGGCCGCGACGCGACGCGCGTCCAGCTCGTGGAGGAGTACGCGAAGGCGCAGGGCCTCTTCCGCACGGCGGGCAGCCCCGACGCGGTCTACTCCCAGACGATCGACATCAAGCTGGAGAGCATCGAGCCCTGCCTGGCGGGTCCGAAGCGGCCGCAGGATCGCGTGGCGCTCAACAAGGCCAAGGTGGCGTTTGCCGCCGCGCTGCCGGGCATGCAGGTGCCTGCGAAGGGCGGAGGGACGGCCACTGCCGTGGCGACGGCGCCCTCGGCCGTGGCCGTCGCGGAATCGGTGGCGGCGCTCGACCACGGCCATGTGGTCATCGCCGCGATCACCAGCTGCACGAACACGTCGAACCCCAGCGTGATGATTGGCGCGGGCCTGGTGGCCAAGAAGGCGGTCGAACGAGGCCTTACCAGCAAGCCGTGGGTGAAGACCAGCCTGGCCCCTGGTTCGAAGGTGGTCACGGAGTACCTGAATGCCGCGGGGCTGACACCCTATCTCGATCAGCTCGGCTTCAACCTGGTCGGCTACGGCTGCACCACGTGCATCGGCAACAGCGGTCCGCTGCCCGAAGAGGTGTCGGCCGTCATCCGCGAGAAGAATCTCGTCGTCAGCTCCGTGCTGAGCGGCAACCGCAACTTCGAGGGCCGCATCCAGCAGGAGGTGCGCGCCAACTACCTGGCGTCGCCGCCGCTCGTCGTGGCCTACGCACTGGCCGGCACGATCACCAAGGACCTGACCACCGAGCCGATTGGGGACGGCGCGAACGGCCTGCCGGTGTACCTCAAGGACATCTGGCCGACCGAGCAGGAGATCCAGCAGACGATGCTCACGGCCGTCACATCGGAGATGTTCAGCCGCAGCTACGCCGGCGTCTTCACCGGCGACGAGCGCTGGCAGGGCCTGGCGGTGCCGGAGGGCAGCCGCTTCGCGTGGGAGGCCGACTCCACCTACATCCGCAAGCCCACGTTCCTCGACGGCATGACAATGGCGCCGCCGGCACCTCGCGACATCACCGGCGCGCGCGTGCTGGCCGTGCTGGGCGACAGCGTCACCACGGACCACATCTCGCCAGCCGGGTCGATCAAGGCCGACAGCCCGGCGGGGAAGTATCTGATCGAAAAGGGCGTGAAGCCGTCCGATTTCAATTCGTACGGGGCGCGCCGCGGGAATCACGAGGTGATGATGCGCGGCACGTTCGCCAACGTGCGGTTGCGCAACCAGCTGGCGCCGGGCACCGAGGGCGGCTGGACGCGGTATCAGCCGGGCGACCAGCAGCTGACGATCTTCGACGCGTCGGTGCAGTACCAGGCCGCGGGCGTTCCGCTGCTGGTGCTGGCCGGGAAGGAATACGGCTCGGGGTCGTCACGCGACTGGGCCGCCAAGGGCACGCAGCTGTTGGGCGTGAAGGCGGTGATCGCGGAGTCGTTCGAGCGCATTCATCGCAGCAACCTCGTCAACATGGGCGTGCTGCCGCTCGAGTTCAAGGCGGGCCAGAACGCTGCGTCGCTGAAGCTGACGGGCACCGAGTCGTACGACCTGGTGGGGGTTGCCAACGATCTGCGCCCGCGAGGCGTCCTGACGGTGGTGGCGACGGCCGCCGACGGCACGCGGTGCGAGTTCACGGCCGTCGTGCGCATCGACACGCCGGAGGAACTGGTGTCGTTCCGCCACGGCGGCATCCTGCCGTATGTCGTGCGGCAGCTCGTGGCGAGGAAGTAGCGTCAATTAGGCCCGACCCCAAGGGGGAGAAATTACGGATCTGTCTTCGGAGGCGGTGAAGGCGCAGGCCGCCGCGCTGGGCTTCGACCTGTGCGGCGTGGCGCCGGTGGACGACTTTCCCGAGCTCGCCTTCCTGCGCGAGTGGCTGGACCGTGGGTACGCCGGCGAAATGGCCTGGATGGCGCGCACCGCGGAGCGCCGCCGCGACGTCCGCGCCGTGATGCCGCAGGCGCGGAGCGTCATCGTCACCGGTACGCTGTACAACACCGACCGGCCGTACTCGATCGACCGGCCCGCGGGCGTCGCTCGCGTATCCCGGTACGCCTGGGGCGACGACTACCACGACGTCCTGAAGCCGCGCCTCGACGCGCTGGTGGCATGGATGCGCGAGACGTCGCACGAGCCTTTCGATGCCCTCACCTACGTGGACACCGGCCCCGTGCAGGAACGGGTGTATGCCCAATACGCCGGGCTCGGGTGGATCGGCAAGAACACGTGCCTCATCAATGCCGAGCTGGGGTCGTGGTTGTTCCTGGGCGTCGTGATCACCAACCTGGCGCTCGAGCCCGACACGCAGGGGCTGGAGCAGTGCGGCACCTGCACGCGCTGCCTGGAGGCGTGCCCCACCGGGGCCCTGGTCGAGCCGGGTGTGCTCGACTCCACCCGCTGCCTGTCGTATCTGACCATCGAGCTGCGCGCGCCAATCCCCGACGCTCTGCGGCCCGCGCTTGGCGCGCACGTCTACGGGTGCGACATCTGCCAGGACGTCTGTCCCTACAACCGGCCCGCGCCCATCTCCACCGACCCGCACTGGCAGCCGCGCGCGGCGTGGGACGCGCCAATCCTCGCTGAGCTGAGTCAGCGCCCCGACGACGAGCTGCGGCGTTCGGTGAAGGGCGGCCCGATGACGCGCCCCAAGCTGACAGGACTCCGCCGCAACATCACGGCCGCCGTCGCCAACCTGAACACCGCCCCGCCGGAGGCGGGGCCAAGCTAGCGAGGCTTCGCTCTGGCCCGGAAGCGCTTCGCCTCGCTAGACAGTGTCTTCTGGGCGCCGCTTCGCGGCGCCGGGGCTGCTATTATTTGCGCGTGCAAGGCTCGGCTCCACTGCTCCTGCTGTCCATGCCCCAGATGGCGGACCCCAACTTCTCTCGTACGGTCGTGCTGCTGTGCGATTACACGACGGAAGGCGCCTTCGGCCTGGTGGTGAACCGGCAGATGACCGAGCCCGCGTGGACGATGGTCAAGACCGAGCCGCCCATCAACGTGGACCGGGACCTCCGGTTGTGGCTGGGCGGTCCCGTGGATCCGCAGAAGACCTGGGTGCTCATGTCCGAATCGCATGGCCCGGAAGACGAACAGCGGGAGATCTGTCCCGGGGTGCTCCTGTCGGTGTCGCACACGCTCACGATGCAGCTTCTGCAGACGCCACCCACCAGCCGCGCCCGCGTCGTGGTGGGTTACGCGGGCTGGGGACCTGGCCAGCTGGAACAGGAACTGGCCACTTCATCGTGGCTGATGACCGATGTGGACCCGCAGCTCATCTTCGGCGTGCCGGCGGACGAGATGTGGGAGACGGCCATCAGGCGCCTGGGCGCCGATCCGGCCGCACTCCAAATGAGCCCGGGCGTTCACTGACACCACCACCGGCCGGCGAGGCGTCGCGATGATCAAACAGATGGCAGCGATTCTTGTGCTCGGCAGTGCGGCCCTGGCGGTGACGCTGACGCCGGCGTGCCGTCAGCCGGACAACGTTGCGGAGCGCCTGGCGGCGGGACCGCGCCGCCCACCGATCCCATGCTCCAGAAAATCCAAACGATGATGGCGCGCTTCGCGCCGGTGGACCTGACGGCCGACGTCGCGGCCTTGCCGGCAAACGAGCGCCAGGCATTGGCCAAGATGGTCGAGGCGGCCAAGGTGTTCGACGCCCTGTACCTGCGGCAGGTCTGGGAGGGCAACGAGTCGCTGCTCATCGAGCTCACGCAGGACGGGTCGCCGCTCGGCCGCGCGCGGCTCGACTACTTCCTGCTGAACAAGGGCCCGTGGTCGCGCCTGGATCACAACGAGCCGTTCGTCGCGGGCGTGCCCGCCAAGCCGCCGCAGGGGAACTTCTATGCGGTGGGCGCGATGAAGGAGGAAGTGGAGAAGTGGCTCGCCGGGTTGTCGCCCGCCGAACGCGACCGGGCCACCGGGTTCTTCACCACGATCCGTCGCGGCACGGACGGCAGGCTGCAAGCCGTGCCGTACAGCCTGGAGTACCAGGGCGAGCTCGCGCGCGTCGCGGGCCTGCTGCGCGAGGCGGCGGCGCTGACCACGCAGCCGACGCTCAAAGCCTATCTCGACACTCGCGCGGCGGCGCTGTCGAGCAACGATTACTACGCCAGCGATATTGCGTGGATGGAGCTGGACGCCAGCATCGAGCCGACCATCGGGCCCTACGAGACCTACGAAGACGAGTGGTTCAACTACAAGGCGGCGTTCGAGGCGTTCATCACGCTGCGTGACGACGCGGAAACGCAGAAGCTGAGCCGCCTGGGCGCCGAGCTGCAGGGCATCGAGAACAACCTGCCGATCGACCCGCAGTATCGGAACCCGAAGCTGGGTGCGCTGGCGCCCATCCGTGTCGTCAACACCGTGTTCTCGTCGGGCGACGGCAACCGCGGCGTGCAGACGGCGGCCTTCAACCTGCCGAACGACGAGCGGGTGGTGACGGCCAAGGGTGCCAAGCGGGTGATGCTGAAGAACAACCAGGAGGCCAAGTTCCGCATGGTGCTCCAGCCGATCAGCAAGGTGGCGCTCTCGGCCGCCGATCAGGGCAAGGTGAGCTTCGACGCGTTCTTCACCCACATCCTGATGCACGAGCTGATGCACGGGCTGGGCCCGCAGAACATCACCGTCGGCGGACGCGCCACGCGGGTGCGGCAGGAACTCAAGGAAACCTACGGCACCACCGAGGAAGCCAAGGCCGACATCTCGGGACTCTTCGCGCTGCAGTTCCTGCTGGACAAGGGCGTGCTGGACAAGGCGCTGGCCGACACGATGTACACGACGTATCTGGCGTCGATGTTCCGGTCGATCCGCTTCGGCATCAACGAGGCGCACGGGCGCGGCGTGGCGATCCAGATGAACTACTTCCTGGACAACGGCGGCGTGGTGGCAAACGCCGACGGCACGTTCGCCGTGAATCCCGCGCGAATCAAGGAGAACGTGACGGGGCTGACGCGCGACATCATGACCATCCAGGCGCAGGGCGACTATGCCGCCGCCAAGGCGATGCTGGAGAAGATGGGCGTCGTGCGGCCGCCCGTGCAGGCCGTGCTGGATCGGCTGACGAACGTGCCGGTGGACATCGCGCCGCGCTTCGTGACCGCGGAGCAGCTGACGGCGCAGCAACCGTAATGTCCCCAAAAGTGGATTTGGGGTCGGGCCTAATCAAGGCAAGGAGCACTATGAGCACAGTCTCCAGGATGGTGGGCGCCGCAGCGATTGCCGCGCTGGCGTTGGTCAACTTTCCCCTGACGCCGTCGGCGCAGCGCAGTGCACCTGCGTCGGCTGCCACACCGAAGGGCGAATGGCGCACCTACGGCGCCGACCTGGCGAGCACTCGATACTCGCCGCTCGATCAGATCAACGCCGGCAACTTCAGCAAGCTCGAAGTGGCGTGGCGCTTCAAGACCGACCACCTGGGCCCGCGCCCCGAATACAACTATCAGTCCACGCCGCTCATGGTCGGCGGCGTGCTCTACACGACCGCCGGCTCGCGCCGCGCGGTGGTGGCGCTGGATGCCGCCACCGGCGAGCAGCTCTGGATGCACCGCGAAGACGAAGGCAAGCGCGGCGAGGAAGCGCCGCGACGCCTTTCCGGACGCGGTCTGTCCTACTGGACCGACGGCCGCGCGGCCCGGTCCTCTACGTGACGCCCGGCTACCGGATGATCGCGCTCGACGCCAAGACCGGGCACGTGGTGCCGTCCTTCGGCAAGAACGGCGTGGTGGACCTGAAGCTCGAAGACGACCAGGAGATGGACCCGGTCACCGGCGACATCGGCCTGCACGCGGCGCCCCTTATCGTCAAGGACACCATCATCATCGGCGCGGCGCACACCGAGGGCAGCCGGCCCGTCAGCCGGCGCAACGACAAGGGCTACGTGCGCGGCTACGACGTGCGCACCGGCAAGCGCCAGTGGATCTTCCACACCATCCCGCGCCCGGGCGAGTACGGCTACGACACCTGGCAGCAGGGCTCGGAGGAGTACACGGGCAACACCGGCGTGTGGGCGCAGATGAGCGCCGACGAGGAGTTGGGCATCCTGTACCTGCCGGTCGAGATGCCGACCGGCGACTACTACGGTGGCCATCGGCCGGGGTCGGGCCTCTTCGGCGAGAGCCTGGTGGCGCTGGACGTGAAGACCGGCAAGCGCAAGTGGCACTTCCAGTTCATCAAGCACGGCATCTGGGACTGGGACCTGCCGTGCGCGCCGATCCTGGCGGACGTGACGATCGACGGCAAGCTGCGCAAGATCGTCATGCAGCCGAGCAAGCAGGGCTGGCTGTACGTGTTCGACCGCGTGACGGGCGAACCGATCTGGCCGTTCGAGGAGCGCAAGGTCGAGGCGTCGGACGTGCCAGGCGAGATCGCGCACCCGACGCAGCTCTTCGTCACCAAGCCGGTGCCCTTCGAGCGCCAGGGTGTGTCGCCCGACGACTTGATCGACTTCACGCCGGCGCTGAAAGCGGAAGGGCTCAAGCTGGCGTCGCGGTTCAAGCTCGGGCCGCTGTTTACGCCGCCGGTGGTGAGCAAGTGGGACGGTCCGCTGGCCACGCTGATGCTGCCCAACGTCACGGGCGGGGCCAACTGGCAGGGCGGTGCGTTCGACCCGGAAACCAGCCTGTTCTACATCTTCACCAACACCGGCATCTCCGACCTCGGCCTCATCCCCGGGGGTGAGATATCCGACATGCGGTTCATCCGCGGCCAGGCGCCGAATCCCGAGAACCCGAAGGCGCCGCCGGTGCCGCTCACGGTGCAAGGCATCCCGCTGGTGAAACCGCCGTACGGCCGCATCACCGCGCTCGATCTCAAGACCGGCACGATGGCCTGGCAGATCGCGCACGGCGAAACGCCCGACAACATCCGCAACCACGCGGCGCTCAAAGGCGTCACCATTCCGCGCACCGGCCGGCAGGGCCGCATCGGCACGCTGGTCACCAAGACGCTGGTCATCGCGGGGGAAGGCGGCCGTGTTCACGCTGCCCGACGGGCGGCGCGGCGCGATGCTGCGGGCCTACGACAAGGCCAGCGGCAAGGAGATGGGCTCGGTCTACATGCCGGCGCCGCAAACGGGCTCGCCGATGACCTACTGGCACAACGGCCAGCAGTACATCGTGCTGGCGATCAGCGCGCCGCCAAACATCGCGGCCGAACTGATCGCCTTCAAGCTGCCGTCGGAATCGTAGGGCGGCCGTGACAGTCACGCGCGCCGCGTTGGTCGCGATCGCCATCGCGGCCGCGCTGTCTGCCGACGGCATGGTGTCGCTGTCGGCTTCGCCGGCGGCGCAGGAGCCGCGCTTCTCGGGCCCGTCGTCGCAGGCGCTCCATCAGCTCTTCAACGATTACTGGGAGTGGCGCCTCGCCACCGAGCCCGAGTTGGCGACGCGGGTCGGGCGCAGCGAGCACAACGGCCGCTGGTCGGATCAGTCGCGCGCGGCTCGGGACCGCGCCCGAACGCAGCGCCAGGAATACCTGGAGCGCGCGATGTTTCTCTCGCCGGGGACGCTGAACCCGACGGACCTGCTCAGCGCGCTCCTGCTTGAATACGAGCTGCGCACCAATCTGGAGTTCGATTCGCTGCTGAGCGCGATGCAGGCGGTGTCGCAAGTGGACGGCACGCACAACGCCGTTTTCCGCACCATCGACACGATGCCGTCGGGACGGCTGTCGGACTACGAGAACATCCTGGCCCGGCTGCGCGGTGTGCCCGCGTACATCGACCAGGCGATTGTGCTGATGGACGAGCATCTGGAGGCGGGGCTTGCCCAGCCGATCGGCGCGGTGGACCTGATGCTCGAGCAGGTGTCGACGCAGGCCGCCATGCCGGCGTTCGAGTCGCCGCTCCTTGCCGCGTTCTCCAGGTTTCCCCCTCCTGTCACCGGCAGCGCGCAGCGGCGGCTCCGCGCCGCGGCCGTCGCGGCCTACGAGCAGCAGTTCGTGCCCAGCTGGCGGCGCCTCGAGACCTACCTGCGCGATCGCTACCGGCCCCGGGCTCGTCGTGAGGCCGGACTCGGATCGGCGGCGGGTGGGCAGGCCGCGTACGCGCGCCTGGTGCGCTACTACACCACGACGACGATGACGCCGGACCAGGTGCACGAGCTGGGGTTGAAGGAGGTGGATCGGATCGAGCGCGAGATGCGTGCGATTGCCGCCGAGTACGGCTTCACCGGCACGATGCAGGAGTTCGAGCGCGAGCTGGCCAACCGGCCGGGCGGCAAGTTCGAGAGCGAGGCCGAGATGATCGCCTATGCCGAGGACGTGCTGGCGAGCCTGCGGCCGGTGATGCCCAAGCTGTTCCTGCGGCAGCCTCGCGCGGAGGTGCGCGTGCGTCCGATTCCGCCCGACCGCGCCGCCTCGACGCCGTCCAGCTACACGGCCGGCACGGCGGACGGATCCCGGCCCGGCTACTTCAACATGAACACCTACCGGCCGGCGCAGCAGGCGAAGTACACCATCGAGGCGTTGGTGCTGCACGAAACCGTGCCCGGGCATCACCTGCAGGTGGGCCTGGCGCGCGAGCTGGAGGGCGTGCCCACATTCAGGACCGTGTTTCAATCCACCGCGTTCAGCGAGGGCTGGGGCCTCTACGCGGAGTCCCTGGGACGCATGCTGGGAACCGTCTACCGCGATCCTCCGACGCGGTTCGGCCAGCTGGCCAGCGAGCGCTTTCGCGCCGTGCGGCTCGTGGTGGACACCGGCATCCACGCTCGCGGGTGGACGAGGGATCGCGCCCGCGAGTACTTCCAGCAGAATGCGCCCAGCCAGTCCCTTGCCGAGGTGGACCGCTACATCGCGCGCCCGGGCCAGGCGCTGGCCTACAAGATTGGCGAGCTGAAAATCAAAGATCTGCGACGCCGCGCGGAACAGACGCTCGGCCCGCGGTTCGACATCCGCGCGTTCCACGATGTCGTGCTCCGGAACGGCAGCCTGCCGCTCGACATGTTGGAAGAGCAGGTGACCGCTTACATCAAGGCCGCGCAGATCCCCTAGATTCATACAGAGACCAAATAAGTGCTGAAATGCACGGTATTTCGGGTTATCCTCGGCAGGTCAGCCGTCGCGGGGTGGCCGGAATCCGGGGGTCGCCATGAAGGAACGCGGGGATCCTGACGAATAATTCAGGGAGACTTCAGGCGTACTTGCGCAGAAAGTCGGTTACCATCCTTCTCACACGACCGAGGTTCTGTTCAGGGAGGAACCCAAGTATGAAGCGTTATCTGGTGATTCTGGTTGTTGCGGCGGCGGCCTTCGTCGGTGCGCGCGCCAACGCCCATCACTCGTTCGCGGCGACCTATCTCGAGGATCAGACCGTGACGATCGAGGGCGACCTCGTCCAGTTCCTGTTCCGCAATCCGCACTCCTTCGTGCACGTGATGGTGAAGGAGAAGGACGGATCGATGGTTCGCTACGCCGTGGAATGGGGTGGCGCTGGCCAGCTCGGCGGCCAGGGCGTTACCAGAGAGACACTGAAGCCCGGCGACCACGTGATCATCAGCGGCAGCCCGGGGCGCAACCCGGCCGACCACCGCGTTCGGATGGTGACCCTGCACCGGCCGAAGGACGGATTCGGTTGGGGCCGCCGGCCCGGTGAGGTCGTCGACTAACACATCTGAACTCTCGTGAAACAGTTTTGGGGCGGTTGCGCGCGACAGCGCGTAACCGCCCTTTGTGCTTTCGTGCTGACCTTCTGGGCGGCCCCCGCGGCTGCCCAGTTCGGGTTTGGTACGTGCACGCCGACGGCGAAAAACGTGTTCGTCCGGAACACGATGTCGGACATCTACTTCTGGTATCAACAACTGCCGGACGTCGATCCGGCCAAATACGACACACCGGAGGCCTATCTCGAAGCGGTCCGCTACAGGCCGATCGACTCCTTCTACAGTTACGTCGCCGACCGCGCCTCCACCGAGGCGCTCTTCTCGTCCAGCCAGTACGCCGGCTTCGGTTTCTCGAGCACGTTCGGCCCGGCCGACGAGCTGCGGGTCTCGCAGGTGTTCCCGGGCAGTCCGGCCGACGAGGCGGGGCTCACGCGGGGCGACCAGATCGTGCAGATCAACGGCCGGCCGGTGGCCGAGCTGCTGCGCACCGGGCAGTTTGGCAATGCCTACGGCGCGCCGGAGGCGGGAGTGCGCGGAGATCTCGTGGTGACGCGCGCGGGCGCCGAGCGCCGCGTATCGATGGTGAAGCGCGCGGTGATCATCCCCACGGTGTCGAATACCGCCGTCTTCGACGTCGGCGGCCGCCGCGTCGGCTACGTGTTCTTCCGCAACTTCGTGGAGCCGTCGTTCGAGGCGCTGGCGGAGGCGTTCTCGACGCTCAGCGCAGCGCGCGCCAACGAAGTAGTGCTCGATCTGCGCTACAACGGCGGCGGCCTCGTGGACGTGGCGCAGTACCTCGGGAGCCTGCTGGGCGGGTCGCGCACGGCGAGGCAGGTGTTTGCGGAGTACTTCCACAACGACCGCAACGCGTTCCGCAACGAGGTGCTGCGGTTCGAGACGCAACCCGGCGCGTTGACGCTCGAGCGGCTGGTGGTCATCACCACGCAGGCGTCGGCCTCGGCGAGTGAGCTGGTGATCAACGCGCTGCGCCCGTTCATCCCCGTGGTGATCGTCGGGGACCGGACCTATGGCAAGCCCGTCGGTCAGTACGCGATTCCGTTCTGCGACAAGATCCTGGCGCCCGTGTCGTTCCAGCTCCGGAACGCGAACGGAGAAGGGGACTTCTTCGACGGCCTGGCTGCCGACTGCCCCGCGCCAGACGACCTGGACCATCCGCTCGGCGACCCGATGGAGGGCTCGTTGCGCGAGGCGTTCACGGTGATCAGTACCGGCGCATGCAGCGCGCCGTCGGCTTCGACAGACGAGCGAATCCGAGCCCAGAGGACCCGCTCAGCGCCAAGGCCGGTCGGGTGGGATAGCGTGCTCGGCGCGCATTGAGTTAGGGGCTCCAGGCTCCGGGCTCCAGTCTCCTCTTCAGTTCTTCCGAGAGCCCAGAGCCGAGAGCCGAGAGCCGCTGCCGGCTACGGGATAGCCGCCGTAGCCGTGACGACCTTTTCCGCGGCGCCGGGTTCGGGGCCGCGGGTTTCGCTCCAGGCAAACAACAGTCGGTCGCCCGCGCGCGCGATGCGCGGGATGCCGCTGACGTAACGCCCCTCGCCGCCCGCAATCTGCTTCGCCACCGAGCGGGCGCCGGACGGCTCCACGCGACGCACGCGGAATCGCGATCCGTTGTCGAACTCCACCCATGTGACGGCCGCCGCGCCGTCGTCCAGCAGGGTCACGCCGACGTTGCCAAGCGATGCGGCGTCGTCCACGCGCACCGGCTTGCCGAACGTCCGCCCACGGTCGTTCGAAAACGCCACGTACGCGTGGCCGTTGTCCTCCGGCGCCTCGAACCACGCCACGGCCACGCGCTCGCCGTCTGCGGCAATCGACGGCCCGTTCACGGGGCAGCTCTCCACCTCCCAGTGGTTCGCGAACACAGCGACCGGCTCCGCCCACGTATCGCCGTCGCGGCGCAGTACGTGGATATCGCGCACTTCCTCGGCGCTGCGATCGCGGAATGCCGCCACCGGTCCGCCGGAGGCGATGGCGACGCTGGTGGGGCAGCACTCGCACACACGCGCGTTGACCTGCGCCTCGGCGGTCTGCTTCCAGGCGCCGTCGAAGCGCGCGCTGTAAAGGCTCATATCGGCTCCCGCGCGCCCGTCCAGCCACATCATCCCCAAACCGCCGCCCTGTGCCGCCGGCCATTCGAACAGGGATGCGAAGCCGTGCTGGCTCTTGGTGCCGTCGTGGTGCGGCGAGAACGGCTTCGACCAGGTCTTGCCGTCGTCCCGCGAGGTGGCCATGAGCGTGTCGTACGCCTCGGTGGCGAGATCCACGGCCTTGTACCAGGCGGCCGCCAGCGATCCGTCGCGCAGTCGGATCACCGCCGGCGGATCCACGCCGCTCACGAACCAGTCGGTGCCGCTCGTGATCGTCCGCGGCGCCGTCCACTGCCCGGCGGCCGACAGCTCGGCGAACCGCAGCGTGAAGGTGGCGTCCTGCTGTTCCATCCAGCTCATGACCACGCCATTCGGCGACGTCGTGAGCTGCGGCCCCACGCTGGCCGCGCCCGTGTCGAGGGTCCCCGGCGTGATCGCGATCTCCCACGGGATCGGCTTGGGCTCCGCGGGCGCCTCGGCCACTGGCGCCGGGGAGGAACACCCGGCGACGAGAAGAGCCGTCATCAGAAGAGGACAAGTGGGGTCGGGCGTAATTTGCGCGAAGCATGCCCACGAGCATATCAAGGGCCCGGCGCTTCGAGCCCGAGCGGCATCGTCTCGTGGGGATGGCGCGGCGCCGGCCGGTAGGTGCCCCCGAGGCGATCCCACCAGGACAAGCTGAAGCCGAAGTTGGCGTTCTGCTCGGCGCCGTCGGTGGAGTGGTGCACGCGGTGCATGTCGGGCGTGACGAGCACGAGCCGCCAGAATCCGTCCCCCGGCACACGCGCGTTGGCGTGGGAGAAGAGTGATCCCGTGCTCAAAATGATCTCGAACAGGAGCGTGGCCTCTGGAGACGCACCGATCGCGACAATCCACGCACCCTTGTAGACGGTGGAGAGCGCGATTTCCCCGGGGTGAAAGCGCACGCCGGTCGTGAAGTCGAAGCCGCGGTCGGCGTGGTGCAGCCGGTGCATGCGCCACAGCAGCGGCACGACATGAAACAGGCGATGCTGGATGTACACGGCCAGGTCCAGGGTCAGCACCGCCAGCCCCCACTCGACCACCGGCGGCCAGGCCACCATCTGGAGCAAGCCCCACTCGCGGTCGTCCGCCAGCAGCGCGAATGTGACCCCCGACGCTGGCGCCAGCACGCGGACGATCACGGCGTTCACGACTGCCAGCGAAACGTTCACGGGCCAACGGTCCGGCCTCCGGGCGTCACGACGCCGGGGCCACCACACCTCCCAGACAGCCAGGCCCAGGCAGACCGCCAGAAACACGCCCAGCCGTATCGCGCCTTGTCCGCCGGCGATGTCGCCGATCATCTACCGCTTATACTAACGACGATGAGCGGTCTGAAACGTGTGGCGCTGGGTCTGCTGGCTCTCGGTGCGCTGACTGGCGCGTCGTCGATGCGCGCCGGCGCGCAGTCGGCCGATCCGCGCATCTGGCAGGGCGTCTACACGGACGCGCAGGCCGCGCGCGGCAAGGAGCAGTTCACGACGGTGTGCCTCCGCTGCCACGGACCCGACTTGACCGGCGTCACGGCGCCCGCGCTCAAGGGGGACCGGTTCCACCAGACCTTCGGACGCGAGCCCATCGACCGGCTGTTCCTCAAGGTCCGCGACACCATGCCGCCGAACTTCGGCAGCACCATCGACGACCAGACGAAGCTGGACATCATCACGTACATCCTGCAGAGCAACGGGTTCCCGAGCGGCGCCGGCGAACTGAAGCTCGCGAGCGAGGACCTGGCCACCGCGCTGATCCTTCGCAAGGACGAGCAAGCCGTCATCCGGAACTTCTCGCTGGTGAGCGCGGTCGGTTGCCTGGCGAAGGGCGACGGCAACACGTGGCTGCTGACCAGGTCCACGGATCCAGTCTCCACCAGAGACGATACAGCCGCACCGGAAGCATTGAAAACCGCCGCCGCGCGTCCGCTTGGCACGAGCACGATCCGGCTGCTGAATTCCGTGCCCTTCAAGCCCGAACAGCACATCGGCCATCGCATGGAAGCGCGCGGCCTGATCTACAGCGACGCCGGCGACTCGCGCCTCACGGTGACGTCCCTGCAAGTCGCGTCAGAGAGCTGCGGCTAGATCGCACCCCCGACGTGCCGGAAGATGTCGGCGCTAGGGCTGTGCGACCGGCGCGGTGCTGGCTGGCGGCTGTGGTGGAAGCTCGAAGCTGCCACCGAGCGCCAGGTGGAGATTGACGCGTTGCACGCGCTGGTCGGCCTGCACGTGGATGAGCGCCGCGCGCGTAGAGGTCAGCGCAAGCTGCCTCTGCTCGACGAATCGGAGGTCGGTGCTTCCCACCTTGAACTGGGTCTGCACGATGCTGAGCGCCTGCTGGCTGTCCGAGAGCGTTTGCGTCAGGATCTGCTCGCGATCGCGCGCGGCCATCTCGGCTGACAGTGCGCTTTCAACCTCTCCGAAGGCGCGCAAGCCCACCGCGGCATACTCGGCGATGGCTTGTTTCTGCTCGGCGGTCCGAATCTCGACCTGCGTCTTGAGCGCACCGCCCCTGAAGATCGGCGCGAGCAGGCCGGCACCGACGTTCCATACCGGATTGGAGTGATCCTGCAGGACGAACAACTCGCTCGAGATCGCGCTGAGACCGGTCGTGAGCGAAATGACCGGCAGACGAGCCGCCTTGGCCTCGCCAATCCGATTGAACGCCGCCGCCACGCGCCGCTCCGCCGCGACAACATCGGGTCGTCGTTCCAGGAGCTCCGATGGCAGCCCGGCTGGGACGTCACCAGGAAACGCCGGCAATTGCGGCGTGATGACCGATGCGGCCGAGGGGTACCGGCCGAGCAGGATCTCGAGCGCTCGAATGGCCTGCTCGCGTGCCAGTTCGAGCTGGCGCACCGCATCGCGATAGGTTCCGACGCCGGCGCGCGCCACGAACAGGTCCTCTTGGTTGGCGACCCCGATGCGCGTCCGGTCATCGGCCAGTCGTACCAGCTCCTCGCTCGCGCGAATGGTCTCGCGTGCTGCCTCGAGCTGCAGCCCGGCCTCCGTGGCGATGAACCAGCTCTTGGCCACGAGGGCGGCAATCGATTGACGCGCGAACTCGAAGTCGGCCTGCGCCGACCCGGCTTGAGCGGCGCTCGCCGCCCGTCCGTAGCGCACGCGACCCCAGAGGTCGACCTCCCAGGTCGCAGTCAGGACGCCGCCTTGCAGGCCCGAGCCGTCGCCCGATAGTTTGCCGCCGCCACGCGCGATGACATCGACCTGCGGCCACAGTCTCGCCCCCGCAAGCTTGGCGTGCAGCAAGGCCTGCTCGACACGCGCGGCGCCCACGCGCAGGTCGGCATTGTGTGCGAGGGCTTCGGCAACGGCCGCTGTCAACTGATCGTCGCGGAACGTTGCGAGCCAGTTGTGGGCCACCTGGCCGGTGCCAGGGGGGGCCTCCGCCCACTGCACAGGCGTTTCAAACCCGGGAAGAGCGAGCTCCTTGAGGGCCGCTGTATCGGGCGGCGAGTTCAGCACGCATCCCGCCACCATCGTCGCGACCAGTCCGGCCGCGAACGGAACAGCAATCGCCTTGAGCCGGCGCGAAGCACTCAACGAAGGACGAGGGGCCATCGGGTTTCCTTCAGTGGAGCTTGGGGATGATGTAGCCCAGGTACGACGACACCCTCAGGATCACTTTGCGAATGAGGTGAATGAGCGTGAGGCGCTCGGTGTAGATCGCGGCTGCGCCGCGCGCGCCCGCCGCAAGGAACAGTTCTTTGTCGCTCTCGGCGACCACGAGCTTGACCGGGAACCGCCCAGGAGGTGCAACGAACGTCGTCCGTGGGAGATCGCCGGAGGCATCCACTTGCCCCTGCCCCTGCGCCCAAATCACCGAGTCGACATGCGCTTTGATAATGCGGCCCGGAAGCGTGGCGAGCACGATTTCCGCTTCGTTCCCCGCCGCGACCTGGTGAAGTTCGTTCTGGCTGAACAGTGCGAAGACCTGGTACTCCGTGTCCACGAAGGTCATGACCTCGTTGAACGCGATGCCGGTGACCATGAAGCCTGGTCGAAGCATCACGTTCACCATGGTGCCATCGGCCGGCGCCACCGTGGTCGTCTGTTCGAGATTCCAGCGGGCGTTCTCCAGTTGGGCGCGCGTCGCGTCGACCTGCGCCTGGGCGACCCTCACCTGCGCTCGAGCGGTGGAAATCTCCGCCTTGGCTCCCGCCACGGTCGCGAGGTCTCCGTTGATCCGGCCGGACAGCTTTTCCCGGACTTCTTTCTCGGAAGCGCGTGCCGCGGCAATCTGCGCCGTGAGTTCACTGACATTCGTCTGCGCCTGTTCCAGATCGAAGCGATTCCCGGCGCCGGCAGCGGTGAGCTCCGTGTTCTGTGCCACCCGCTTCTGGGCCAGTTCGAGCGAGGCCTGCAGTGCGCCGATCTGGCTTGTGGCCTGGTTGAGTTGTTCGCCTAACTGGCGCTCGCCTGACTCCGCGTCGGGCAGGCGCGTCTCCATCTCGCTGAGTCTGGCCTGATCGGCCCCGACCTTTGCCTCGTCCGACACCAGCTTCGCCTCGAGCGAACGAACCTCGCTTTCATAAGGCGCCGGGTCGATCCGGAACAGCACGTCCCCCTTCTTCACCGGCCGGTTGTTCTCGACCGGTACTTCGATCACTCGTCCCCTCACTTGGGACACGATGGGCACGACGTACTTGACCACCCTGACGTCCGTGGTCGTGGGCGCGAAGATGTTCAACAAGAGGATCGTGGCCGTCAGGCCCACCACCGGGAGGATCGCGGCGCCGATCTTCCATGGGGTGGTCCAGGGCAGCAGCTTGAACTTGATGAAGATCAGCCAGACAAAAAACGCGTAGATGCCGAGCAGCAGTATTTCCATTAGACCACCTCGCTCCGCTCGCTGCTGGCGGCCAGCCGAGACTCGATCGCGGCCAGGTCGGTGCGAATGGCTTCGAGCTCACTCGCCGGCACACCGCGACCTTCGAGGGCGGCCACGCGCTGGCGCAGGTCGTAGGCGGGGCTGTCCGGCTCTGGCAGGCCGTGCTCCTTGAAGTAGTCGGGATGTTTGTCGGTGCCGTAAGCCAGCTTGTAGCCGACGGGCTTTGTGTACGCCCACAACCAGGCCAGCGGCCACAGCAGCCCCCCGAATGCGAGCGACAGCAGGCACATGGTGCGTATGGCCTCGAATTGCGGATGGTGCCGCTGGTGCGCGATCTTTTCCGGAAGGATGTGCACGAGCCAGAACAGGATGATGAGCACGACCGGGACGAAGAAGATCACGAAGAGGGCGATGTACTTCGCCATCGCGTCTTCGGCCTCTGGGGACAGCAGCGACGCATGTGCCGCCGACGGCCAGGCCAGCGACCAGACGGTTGCGAGCAGACCGACGACAGCCGTCCGCGAGGCGTGACGGGTTTGTGTCGCAGCGTCGAGAACACGAGGGTTCAGCGTCATGAGAAGCATCCTATCGGCTCGACTTGAGCACGCGTCGTGCCACGCTGACATGCGACACGACTGAGGGGAAGCTGTTGCGCGGACAACGACTTGCGGGGCGCCGCCTCGGCGCGACCCCGGAGACGGCCGTGCGCTGATCTCCGGCTTTCCGGGGCCCCTCCGTCATTCCGGGGGCTCCGGTGTTTCCGAGGTTCGGGGGAGTCGATTCCGGGGTGGCACTCATCGTGCTGAGGCATGGTTTCGCGGAACGATGATCTCGACGCTCTTGATCGCCTGGGGCCTGTTGGCGCTGACCGTGACGATTCACGCCGCGGGGCTGTCGGCGCTCTTGCGGCGCGCGTCGTCGCGTCTTCCCAATGCGGAGTTCTGGCCGGTGACCCGGCTGCTCGTGTGGGTCGCGTCGAGGCTGACCCTCCTGCACCTCGCGGAGATTGCGGTGTGGGCGCTCTTCTATTGGTGGCAGAAGTGTCTGCCGGATGCGGAGTCATCGTTCTATTTCTCCGGAGTCACCTACACCACGGTGGGTTACGGCGATCTGGTGCTGCCGAAAGAGTGGCGGCTGCTCGGTCCGATGGAGGGATTGACCGGCATCCTGATGTGCGGACTGTCCACTGGGTTCTTCTTCGCCGTCGTCAGCAAATTTCTCGTGGCCACCTCTGCATCCGAAAAGGGCTGACGGAATTCCTTCGCGTCAGCGCCGGGCGGCGGATGGCGCCGCAGGCGTGTGCGCGGGTCGCAACGCCAATTGCCCCTGCCGCAGGTAGTCGATGGCCTCTCCCAGGATGCGCGCCGCTTCCTGTGGCGCGTGGAAGCCGTTCGAGTTCTCCGATTCGACGAAGTCGACGTAAAACTGTCCTTGCCGCTGGAATTCGAGCGCGGCGGTCAGGGTGGGGCCAGTCGCTCCTGCTGCCTTTGCCGTCTTGATGTCGCCGATGAGGGCTATCAGCGCATCCATCGCCCGGTTCCGGAGAGCGACAGTGCGCTCCTGGATCGTCTCGACGCGACCGCGCAGCTCATCCTCGGACCACTTGTGACACGTCTGGCACGCGCGGTTGATGTTCAGCAGCGGGCTCCGCACGTGATGGTCGGTGATCTTCTGCGCGCCTTCGCGCATGTACGGCATGTGGCAGTCGGCGCAGGTCACTCCTGAGCGCGCGTGAATGCCCTGGTTCCACATTTCGAACTCAGGATGCTGGGCCTTCAGCGTGGGCGCTCCAGTCTCGGCGTGCGTCCAGTCGGTGAAGCCCGCCTCGCGGTAGTACCTGGTCGATCTGGTCCACCTTCAGGCCCTTGGCCCACGGATAGGTGAGCCGCTTTTCCGGGCCCTTGAAGTAGTACTCGACGTGGCACTGCCCGCAGACGAAGCCGCGCATCTCCTGCCGCGTCGCCGTCGTGTTCACGTCGTAGTCCTTCACGCCCTCGCTGGCTTTCAGGGCGCGAATCCCTTCGATGAACCCCGGCCGGGTCACGCGCAACGCCATCGTGTCAGGGGCGTGACAATCGATGCACGCCACGGGATGCGTGAATGCCTTGCGCGCCTCGACATACGGCATCTGGTTGTAGTGTTCGAAGCCCTTGATCAAGTCGCCGTTCCCGGCCTTCATGTAGGGCACGTACACCGACGCGTGACAGTGGATGCAGGTGCCCGGCTGCTTGAAATGCTGCACGCGCTCGGTGAAGGTCTGATCCTCGAGCATGTACGCGTGACCCCGCTTCTTGCGGAAATCCGTCGCAAACGCGTAGCCCGCCCACATCGTCTTCAGCCGCGGATCTTCTTCCAGGCGCGATTGCGCCACGATGGCGCGCGGGTCGGCTTCGGTGGGGGACCGTGACATGGCCTCGCTGCCGCCGTAGCGTGTCCGCTGCTGATCCACGGTCTGCAGGTAGCCGTCGTACTGCAGCGGGAAGTTCTTGCCCCACACCGCTGGATCGACGGTCTCGTCAGTCAGTTCCACGACGCGAAAGAACGAGTTCTGCGCCTCGCCCTTCCGCTCCATGATGTTGACGAGGAGCGCCGCGATCACCGCGGTGGCAACTGCCTGTCACGAGCGCCACGGTCAGGACGGCGCTGCGACTCCACCTGCGCATTTCGCTCTGTGTCTGGTCGGGCACGCGTTACCTCGACGGCATCCGCAACGTTGGTCGCGGCAAGTTCCAAATGGCCCACGGACCCGTGACAACGGATACACGAGATGTCGCGAGATCCGGCGTGGGCGGGCGTTCCCATCGCTTCGACCACGGGCTCATGGCAGCGGCGGCAATTCACTTCCGCGATCGCCCGGCTTGCTGGCAACGCCCGGATTGGCTCGGGGAACGTGCCGCGCGTGAAGTGGTACGAGTGCCGGAAGCCATTGGTGGCTTTCGTCACGTACTTGGCCACAAACGAGTGGGGCACGTGACAGTCGTTGCACACGGCGACCGAGCGATGGCTGCTCTTGATCCAGCCGTCGTATTGCTCGTTCATGACGTGGCAGTTCGCACAGGCCCGTGGGTCATCGGTCAGGTAGGCCCAGCCTTGCGCATAGGCAAACGTGTACGAGCCGAGCCCGACGCGCGGCTCCGAGTAGTCCAACCGCTGCAATCGCAAGCGTGCGGGAGCGGTTCATTCGAACTTGCCTCGGTGCATATTCGGTACCGGTGATGGCAACAGCAAATGAGCGCGCTCCATCGTCGCGTCGTCGTCATGCTGCGATGCGCTGACAGCCAGTTGTGATGCGCTGACGACCGGTAGTCACGCCTGCTCGAGGTCGAATCCACAAAGCCAATGTTTTCACCACTTGCGGCTGCGGAGGCGCGTCCGCGGCGTCGGCAGTCGTATTGCTCTGGATGCCGTGCCAGCAGATCAACACCACTGCGGCGGGAGTAAAGAGGTCACACATGAGAGGGTTCGTAGTAGTCGCGGCTGTTTTCCTGTTCTCGATCGGCTCGGTCAACGCGCAGACCACCATTGCGCGGGTCGAGGGTGGGGCCGCAGCCTCGAAGGCCGAGGCCGCGGGCGCGCCCGCGGGGCCGGACGGAGCGCAGAACCCGCCGCCACAGGTACAGGTCGAGCCGGCGCCCGACGGCTTCAGGGTCGGCCTGTTCACCTTCAGGCCCGGAGGGCGGATCAAGCTGGACCTGATCAAGGACTTCGACGCCATCACCTCCGAGGACTCATTCGACCCACGCACGATCGTCGTGCCTTCGAAAGACGGCGGCAATTCGAGACTGCATGCGCGTGAGACACGGCTGTTCCTTGACATCCGCGGCGACGTCGGGGCCGAGGCCAGGGAGCTGCGGATGTACGTCGAGGGCGATTTCTACGGCAGCAGCAGTGTGTTCCGCCTGCGCCACGCGTACGGGAGCTATGGTGGGCTGCTGGCGGGACAGACCTGGACCAACTTCCTGGACCCCGACAACTTCCCCAACACGATCGACTTCGAGTCGCCGATGGCGTTTCCCTCGTTCCGGCAGGCGCAGGTGCGCTACACCGCCAAACTGAACGACCAGACGTCATGGGCGGTGTCGGTCGAGGACAACAATTCGCAGATCACGAACCCCGCGGTGCCCGGCCAGGCCGAGTACCCGAGTCCGGATCTGACCACCAGCGTCCGCTTCGGGGGGGCGCGCGGACACGGCTATGCCTCGGTCTTTCTCGGCAAGGCGCGTTATCGCCCGACCGACGGCGATCCGGACAACGTGACGCTGTGGGGATCGCTCCTCTCGGCGAGAGTGAAGGTCTACAAAAGCGATTACGTCTACGGACAGTTCACCTTCGGCGATGGTGTCGGCCGCTACCGCGGGGGCGTGACCGCCGTGCCCGACGCGACCGGTGAGTTGCAGTCCGTCGGGCTCACGGCGTTCATGGGCGGCTTCGAGCACTTCTGGTCGTCGAGAGCCACCACCAACTTCGTGTGGAGCGTGGCACAGAGCGAGGACCACGACTACCACCCGGACACGTTCAACAAGACACTCGACTACACGGCGATCAACTTCATCTACTGGTTCATAGAGAACCGCGCGTGGGCCGGTGTCGAGTATCTATACGGCAACCGCGAAATCGTCAGCGGTGACGATGCCTCGGCAAATCGGCTTCAGTTCGCCGTCCGCTTCAACCTCCCGTAGAGACCGAATCATTTCGTTGCGGTGGTCGCCGCCGCTGTTGTTCTGAGAGTAAGGAGCTTTCGATGGCCAAGACCCAAGCACCCAAGATCGACCATTTCTTCTCGGCAGTCGCCGCGCGCCTGGACTTGTGGCGTGACCTGAGCCGGGCGGCACAGGCATGGGCGGGAAGCACCGCCAGCCGCGGCGACGCCGGCTAAGCAGGCCGCGTGCAACGAGGCGCTTGCCGCGGTTCTGCCGCTGGAGGACTTCCAGGCCTACCCTGGCGCCCGCGTGCTGAACGCCATCAAGGAACGCGTGGCCGGCGGCGACGCGATGGGTGCGGCGCGGCTGGTGCAGCGCGTCTCGTCGGCGCTGATGTCGCGCAGCTATCGCAGCGATGCCGGTGAGTTCGAGGCGGAAGACGACGCGGCCAGCCCGGAGCGCGCGATGCCGGCCACGAAGGCGAGCGGAGCCAGACCCTACTTCGAGGTGCTGTTCGTGACGCCGACGCCGCCGTCGCGCTGGGCGGCCCACGCCCAGCAGATCAGGAAACTGCGGCGGCCCGAGGACGAGTTCGTCTACGAGCCCGTGTTCGTCGGCTCGTTCGAAGACGCGGCGCTTGCCGTGATCCTCAACACCAGCCTCGAGTCGGTGGTGATCTACGACGGCTTCCCCTATGAATCCTCGCGCGACGTGCCGCTGCTCAAGAGCATGCTGTCGTCGCGGCTGTCCGGCGAGCTGAAGGACCGCGCGGCCGGCGCCGACGGCGTGATGCTGGCGAAACTCATCAAGGGCTACCGCCCCGAACTCGACATCATCCTGCTCGCCGACAAGCAACCCGACGCCATCCTCACGGACCCGGCAGCCGCCGGGCTCCGCCGTGTCTTCTACGAGGTCGAGGAGCCGCTCGAGATCCACTTCTCGATCCTCTCCGGCGTCGCCGAGCGCAACGACACGCCGTTCTTCAACAACCTGAAGAAGTACGCGGCGAAGCCGGTCGGGACCTTCCACGCGCTGCCGGTGGCGCGCGGCAAGTCGATCTTCAAGTCGAACTGGATCCGCGATATGGGCGAGTTCTACGGCGCCAACCTGTTCCTCGCGGAATCGTCGGCGACGTCGGGCGGGCTGGACAGCCTGCTCGAGCCGACCGGCAACATCAAGAAAGCGCAGGACGCGGCGGCGCGCGCCTTCGGTGGTGACCGCGTGTTCTTCGTGACCAACGGCACGTCGACCTCCAACAAGATGGTCCACCAGGCACTGCTCGAGCCGGGCGACATCGTCATCGCCGATCGCAACTGCCACAAGTCGCATCACTACGGGATGGTGCTCGCGGGCGCACAGCCCTACTACGTCGAGGCCTTCCCGATGGTGGAGTACTCGATGTATGGCGCAGTGCCGCTGCGTAACGTCAAGAAGGCCCTGCTCGATCTCAAGGCCGCCGGCCGGCTCAACAAGGTCAAGACCGTCACGCTGACCAACTGCACGTTCGACGGCCACGTCTACGACGTGCGCCGCGTGATGGAAGAGTGCCTGGCGATCAAGCCGGACCTGATCTTCCTCTGGGACGAAGCCTGGTTTGGTTTCGCCCGCTGGTCACCGCTGTACCGCCCGCGCACCGCAATGGGCGCGCGCGCGGCGCTGAAGGAGGCCTTCGCCGACCCCGCGTACCTGGATCGCTACCTCGCGCAGGAGAAGCAGCTGGGCGCGGATCTCGATCCCAAGGACAAGCGCGTGATGGACACCCGTCTCATCCCCGATCCGCGCAAGGCGAAGCTGCGCGTCTACCAGACCAACTCGACGCACAAGTCGATGTCGTGCTTGCGGCAAGGCTCGATGGTGGTGGTGGCCGACGAGGAGTATCACCGGCACGAACAAGCGTTCAAGGAGGCGGTCTTCACGCACGCCTCGACGTCGCCCAACCAGCAGATCATCGCCTCGCTCGACGTGGCGCGGCGGCAGATGGAGCTCGAGGGCTACGAGATGGTGATGCAGGCCATCCAGCTCGCGATCGAAATCCGCGTCGCGGTGAACACGCATCCGCTGGTGTCCAAGTACTTCCGCGTCCTGGACGTCGAGAACATGGTGCCGGCCGAGTTCCGGCAGTCCGGCCTCAAGAGCTACACCGAGGGCGGCGCCACGTGGGCGGATGCGGCCCGCGCCTTCCGCGAGGACGAGTTCATCCTCGATCCGACCCGGCTCACCTTGATGTGCGGGACCGCCGGCTACGACGGCACCCAGTTCAAGGGCCTGCTCGCCTCCGAGTACGAGATTCAGCTCAACAAGACCTCGCGCAACTCGATCCTGCTGCAGACCAACATCAACAACACGCGCAGCGACGTGGCGAACCTGCTCAAGGTGCTCGTCGAGATCTCCCAGGAGATCGAGCAGCGTCTCAAGAGCGGCGGTGATGCGGCTCGAACGGCGTTCGCCGCGCGGGTGAAGTCGCTGGTACAGGACGTCCCGGACCTGCCCAACTTCAGCCACTTCCACGACCACTTCCGCGACGACCCCAAGGGCACGACGCTCGAGGGCGACATGCGCACGGCGTTCTACATGGCCTACTCGCACGACGGCTGCGAGCACCTGAAGCTGATGAGCCCCGAGATCGACAAGCGGATCCAGTCCGGGCCACCGCTCGTCTCGGCGCACTTCGTGATCCCCTACCCGCCCGGCTTCCCGATCATGGTGCCCGGGCAGGTCATCAAGGCCGACACCATCGAGTTCATGCGCAAGCTGGACGTGAAGGAGATCCACGGCTACGACGCCAATCTTGGCCTCAAGCTCATCAGCCCCGCTGTGCTGGTTGACAAGTCGAAGAAGGCGGAGATGTTGAAGAAGTCGGAGCCTTTGAAGAAAGCCGAGCCGGCCGTCGCGAAGGCCAGCGCGTAACTCGAGAGATGGCAAACGGAGCAAATCATGATTGATTGGTTCTTTGCGACGCTGCGGCAATACCCGGAGATCGCGATCTTTCTCACGCTTGCCATCGGCTACTACTTCGGCAAGTTCACCTTCAAAGGCATCGGCCTGGGGTCGGTCACCGCGACCCTCCTGGCCGGCGTCCTCATCGGCAGATCGGGATCACCATCGCGCAGCCCCTCAAGGCGACGGTCTTCCTCATGTTCCTGTTCGCCGTCGGCTACGGCGTCGGGCCGCAGTTCGTCCGCGGTGTCGCCACGGACCGGCCTGCCGCAGGCGCTCTTCACGGTGGTCCAGTGCCTGTTCAGCCTGCTGGTTCCCTGTCGCGATCGCGAAGTTCGCCGGCTACGACCTCGGCTACGCGGCCGGGCTCTACTCCGGCTCGCAGACGATCTCCGCCGCGATGGGCCTCTCGACCGACGCCATCAACCGGCTGGGCCTGGCGCCCGATCAAGCCAAGGCTCTGCTCGACTCGATGCCGGTCGCCTACGCCGTGACCTACATGTTCGGCACCATCGGCTCGGCGATCGTGATCGCCGTCGCTCGGCCCCAAGCTCTCGGCATCAATCTCGTCGCGCCTGCAAGGACAACGCACCATGATCGAGTGGTTCTTCGGACGCTGCGACATCCCGAGATCGCGATCTTCCTCTCGCTCGCCCTCTACTACTTCGCAAGTTCACCTTCGGGCATCGGCTGGGTCGGTCACCGCCACCCTCCTGGCCGGTGTCATCATCGGACAGATCGGGATCACCATCGCGCAGCCCCTCAAGGCGACGGTGTTCCTCATGTTCCTCTTCGCGGTCGGCTACGGCGTCGGGCCGCAGTTCGTCCGCGGTGTCGCCACGACCGGCGTGCCGCAGGCGCTCTTCACAGTGGTCCAGTGCTTGTTCAGCCTGCTGGTTCCCTTCGCGATCGCGAAGTTCGTCGGCTACGACCTTGGCTATGCCGCCGGACTCTATTCCGGGTCGCAGACAATCTCCGCCGCCATGGGCCTCTCGACCGACGCCATCAACCGGTTGGGCCTGGCGGCCGACCAGGCCAAGGCTCTCATCGACTCGATGCCGGTCGCCTACGCGGTGACCTACATGTTCGGCACGATGGGCTCGGCGGTTGTGATCGCCGTGCTCGGCCCCAAGCTCCTCGGCATCAATCTTGTCGCTGCCTGCAAGGACTATGAGGAGAAGTTCGGCGGTGGCAGCAAGGAAGTTGGTGGACCAGGCACGGCGTGGCGCCGCTGGGAAGTGCGGGCGTTCCGCGTGGCCCAGGGAGGGAAGGCGGTTGGCCTGCGGATCCCCGAGGCCGAGGCCCTGGTGCCTGACTCGCGCGTCTTCATCCTACGCCTTCGCCGCAACGGGAAGCTCGAGGAGGCGGGCGCGGATACAGTCCTGCAGGCAGGCGACGTGCTGGCCGTCGCGGGCGCTCGAGAGGTGCTGGTCAGGTTGCTCGGTGAGGGCGCGGCCGAGGTCGACGATCGCGAGCTGCTGGCCGTGCCGGTGGATGGCGTCGATGTCCTTGTGACCAACAAGGCGGTCGACGGCAAGACGCTGGCCGAACTGGCCCAGATGCCGGAAACGCGAGGCGTCTTCCTGCGGAAGATCACGAGGGGCGCGACCGCTACCTCGATCCCCATCCTGGCGAACACCACGGTCGAGCGCGGCGACCTGTTCACGATCGTCGGCCGCACGCAGGACACCAACGTGGCCATCAAGCTGCTCGGCGTCCCCGATCGCGCGACCGACGTGACCGACATGGCGTTCGTCGGAGCGGCGATCGTGATCGGCGCCCTGTTTGGTTCGCTGGTCCTCAATATCAGCGGAGTGCCGCTGACGCTGTCCACGGCGGGCGGTGCGCTGGTCGCGGGGATCATCGGCGGCTGGTACCGGTCCGTCCGCCCCACGTTCGGACGCGTCCCGACGCCGACCGTCTGGTTCATGAACTCGGTCGGCCTCAACATCTTCATCGCCATCGTCGGCATCTCCGCCGGCCCGGGTTTCGTGAACGGCCTGAAGACTCAGGGCGTGGGCCTGTTCCTGTGGGGCGCCGCCGCGACGACGATCCCGCTGGTGCTTGGCATGTTCATCGCCAAGTACCTGTTCCGGTTCCACGATGCGCTCACCCTCGGCATCATCTCAGGGGCCCGCACCACGACGGCGTCGCTCGGACTGGTCTGCGATCAGGCCAAGAGCCAGATCCCGGCGCTCGGCTACACCGTGACCTACGCCGTCGGCAACACCCTGCTGACGATCTGGGGCATGGTCCTCATCATCCTGCTGGCGTGAAGGCTGGCTCGGTCGTCTCGGTAGTAAAGGAGAACACCATGGAAGCTGTGGCGGTCACAAAGTACGAACAGTACGAGAAGCTGGGCCCGTTCGAGATCAAGGACTTCCTTCAGAAGGTGGCGGCGAAGACCGCGGAGGAATCGTCGATCTCGTACCTCAATGCCGGTCGCGGCAATCCGAACTGGGTCGCGACCGAGCCGCGCGAGGGGTACTTCCTGCTCGGGCAGTTCGCGATCACGGAGAGCAAGCGCGTGCTCGACCTGCCGCCCGGCGTCGGCGGCATGCCCAAGGCGGCGGGCATCGCGGGTCGGCTCGAGGCCTGGCTCACCAAGCACGCCGACATGCCGGGCGCGCCCTTCTTGCAGAGGATGGTGCCCTGGACGGTGAAGAAGTTCGGCTTCGACCCCGACAAGTTCGTCCACGAGCTGGTGGATTCCATCATCGGCGACCACTATCCGGTGCCGGACCGGATGCTGGTGCACAACGAACAGATCGTCCGCGAGTACCTGCAGTGGGCGATGTGCGGAAACCCGCGGCCGAAGGGCACGTTCAAGCTCTACGCGGTCGAGGGCGGCACCGCCGCCATGTGCTACATCTTCAAGTCGTTGAAGAGCAACCGCATCCTCAACCAGGGCGACACCATCGCGCTCGGGGTGCCGATCTTCACGCCGTACATCGAGATGGCGCACCTGGAGGATTACGACCTCCACTTCGTCGAGGTGCACGCGAAACAGGAGAACCGGTTTCAGTACCCGGATGAAGAGCTCGAGAAGCTCCTCGACCCGAAGATCAAGGCGTTCTTCATCGTCAACCCGGGCAACCCGTATGCCGTGGCGGTGTCACCCGAGACGATCAAGAAGATCGGGAAAATCCTCGAGAAGCGGCCCGATCTCATCCTGCTGACCGACGACGTCTACGGCACCTTCGTACCGGGCTTCCGTTCGCTGATGGGGGCGTACCCGAAGAACACCATCGGCGTCTACTCGTACAGCAAGTATTTCGGCTGTACCGGCTGGCGCCTCGGGACGATCGCGGTCCACGAGGACAACATCTTCGACGACATGATCGCCAGGCATCCCGAGCCGATCAAGAAGCTGCTCGACAAGCGCTACGGCGGGCTCACGCTCGAGCCGCGCAAGCTGGCATTCATCGACCGCATCGTGGCCGACAGCCGCGACGTGGGCCTGAACCACACGGCGGGCCTGTCGCTGCCACAGCAGGTGATGATGTCGATGTTCTCGCTGTACGAGCTGATGGACGAAAAGAAGGACTATCAGAAAGCCTGCATCGGCATCGTCAAGAAGCGGGTCGAGGCGACGCTCGAGGGGCTGGGCATCGAAGTCGGCCCGAACGAGCACTTCGACTACTACTACGGCCTGATCGATTTCGAGTTCTTTGCCCGCAAGAACATCGGCGAGGATGCGGTCGATTGGATGAAGGCGAACGTGCATCCCCTCGACATCGTGTTCCGGCTGGCCGAGGACCACGGCATCGTGCTGCTCAACGGCAGCGGTTTTGCCGCCCCGGACTGGTCGGTGCGCATCTCGTTCGCGAACCTGAACGATCACGTCTATGACGACATCGGCCGGGCGTTGCGCGCGATTGCGCGCGGGTACCGGCAGGCCTTTGAGGCAGCCAAGACAACCGGCGGCAAGCCGGCCGCATCCAGCAAGGTGCCAGTTGCGAAATAGCGCGACTGTCCATCGCTCGCGAGTGCAGGGGCGTGATGAGTGAGCTGCTGAACGCTCTTCGCAGCCACCCGGAACTGGCGGTGTTTCTGACACTCGCCGTCGGTTTCGTGATCGGCCGGATTCGAATCGGCTCATTCAAGGTCGGGAACGTCCTGGGCACGCTGATCGCGGGCGTGCTCATCGGACAACTCGCCATCAAGGTCGATCCGACGGTCAAGGCGGTCTTCTTCTCGCTCTTCCTGTTCGCGACCGGCTACAAGGTCGGACCGCAGTTCTTTCGCGGCCTGGGGAGGAATGCGCTTCCCCAGGTCGCGTTGACGGTCGTGCTCTGCGTGACGAGTCTGCTGACGACGCTCGGGGCGGCGAAGCTGATGGACTACGACGTCGGGACGGCCGCCGGCCTCATGGCCGGGGCGTTCACCGAATCGACCGTCATTGGCACCGCAAGCGACACGATCGACCAGCTCGATCTACCAGAGGCCGAGAAGGAGAGACTGAAGAACAACATTCCCGTGGCCTATGCGGTCAGCTACCTGGTGGGCACCGGGTTCGTCGTCTGGTTTCTGTCGGCCGCGGCTCCACGCTTGCTACGAGTCGACATGAAGGCGGAGAGCCGGAAATTGGCGGCGCTGATGTCGTCGGCAGGCCCGGGCCTGGATCAGGACGTTCACCTGGCGTACAAGGAATGGAGCATTCGTGCGTACCGGCTGGCCGCCGCCGCGGCGGGCCGGACCGTGGCGGATCTCGAGCGCTCCGCGAGCCCCCAGCGCATCTTCGTGGAACGCATCAGGCGTGGTGCCGAGCTGCTTGATGCCCCGCCGGAGACCGTGCTGCAATCGGGGGACGTCATTGCCATCGCGGCGCGGCGCAGTGTGCTGCTCAGTGGAAGCCTGCCGCTTGGGGAGGAAGTCGAGGACCAGGCGCTTCTCGAGTTTCCGATGGCGACGCTCGACGTGGTGGTGACGAAGAAAGATGCGACGGAGCAACCGCTCTCCGTTCTGGCCCAACGACACGGACGAGGCGTCGTCCTCGCCAAGTTGATCCGCGGTGGAGAGGAAATTCCCTTCGCTGCCGAGACGATCATCAATCGTGGGGACCTACTGCGCGTGGCCGGTGCGCAGCGGGACGTGGAGCGCGTCGGACGCGAGGTCGGTTACATCGAGCGTCCATCCAGTGAATCGGACGTCGTGTTCCTCGGCCTGGGTATTGTTGTCGGCGGTCTCCTTGGGCTGTTGACGCTCAATGTTGGAGGCGTTCCCCTCACGCTTACCACGAGTGGCGGAGCGCTTATCATGGGCCTGGTCTTCGGCTGGCTGCGCTCGGTGTATCCGACGTTCGGCAGGATTCCTGAACCGGCCCTCTGGATCTTCGACACCGTGGGCCTTGCGGTGTTCATCGGTATCGTCGGATTGACCGCGGGCCCGACATTCGTGGCCGGCCTTCGGGAGACAGGGCCGAGCCTGCTGGTCGTGGGGTTGATTGTGTCGATCGTGCCGCACATGGTGTCGCTGCTGTTCGGATACCACATCCTGAGGATGAACCCCGTCATCCTGTTGGGCGCCTGCGCAGGGGCGGGAACGATCACCGCAGCGCTGCGAGCGATCCAGGACGAATCACAAAGCAAACTTCCGGTCCTGGGTTACACCGTGCCCTACGCGATCGGGAACATCCTTCTGACCGCCTGGGGCCCGGTCATCGTCGTCCTCATGACGTAGAAGCGGTGGCCTGGTGCGTGGCCACCGCATCGTCCAGGTTGAAGAACATCCGATCCTGTCCAACGGCCTGGCCGAATGGCGAGCGCCGCACGGCTGTCAGCACCTCCGGGGTAAGGCCCACGAGCCACACCGAGATGCCGCGCTCTTTCGCGCGTGCCTCGCCCTCCGCCAGCATCTTGAGAACGGTGTACTCCACGTCGAACACGGCGCTCAAGTCCAGCACGACGACCCGGGGCTGAGCCTGCTCGATCAGCAACCGGAACTTCTCCGCCACCCGCTGGCCATTGGCGAAGAACAGCCGGCCCACGGGGCGCAGGATCAAGAGGCCGTCAAAGATCTCGTCGTCAGGGTTCTCTGCCGAGAGTGGACGAAACACATTCGTACCCCGCTTGCGGCCCAGCCGGTACACCGGCGGGTCGGCCACCTGCTGCGCGAGAGACACCAGGGAGATGATGATGGCGACGAGGATGCCCTGGAGAGTACCGAGGAGTATGACTCCGGCGAAGGCGACGACCGCCCAGATGAACTCCATGCGCCGGACGGCCAGGATCGCCCGGAACTCCGGCAGTTGAATCAGCCCGACGGAGTACACGATCACCACCGCCGCCAGCGTCGCCTGCGGCATCAGGCTGATCAGCGGCGCAAGGACCAGCAGGGTCAGGAGAGTCACCCCGCCCGTGACCAGGCCCGCCAGTTGGCTGCGCGCGCCGGCCAGGCGGTTCACGCTCGTCTGGGACGCGCCACCGCCGGCCGACATGCCGCCCAGTAATGCCCCGCCCGCCGTCGCAATACCCGTGGCCAACAGCTCCTGGTTCGGCCGCAATTCCGGTTCCCCGCTCTGCGCAAACGCTCGCGCCACAGCGACGGTCTCCGTGAAGCTCATGAGCGTAATGCCCAGGGCGCCGGGCCACAGCTGTCCGAGGAACGCAAAGTCGGGAAGCGTAAGCGCGGGCAGACCACGCGGGATCTCGCCCACGGTCTCCACGCCGTCGGCCTGGAGCCCGAGCAGCGCCATGGCGGCGATGCCGGCAGCCACCGCCACCAGCGGCGCGGGCACGCGCGGAACGAACCGTTTCAAAGCCAGCAGCAATGCGAACGTCACGAGACCCACCGCAAGCGTCGCGGTGGACGTCTCGGGCAGGCTCCGCACCAGCGAGAGCAGATTCTGCAGGAACGTGCCCTTCGGGAAATGCAGGCCGAGCAGCTTCGGCACCTGATCGAGCACGATCACCACGCCGATGCCGGCCTTGAAGCCGGACAGCACGGGCTCGGAGATGAAGGTGGCCAGAAAACCGAAGCGCAGGACCGATGCCAGCGCGAGCAGAACACCGACCATCACAGCCAGGGTCGCCGAGGCCCGCAGGAGCAAAGCGGGATCGCCGTCGGGAACGACCAACGCAAGGTTGGCCCCCGTGAGGATCGCGATCGTCGTCGTGGTGCTCACGCTCAGCACGCGCGAGCTGCCGAGCACCGCGTAAATCACCGCCGGCACCAACGCGGTGTAGAGCCCGGCCTGGACCGGCAGGCCCGCCACCGTGGCGTATGCCATGGCCTTCGGAATGACCACCGCCGCCGCGATGAGGCCGGCGATGATGTCCGGCCGCAGCCAATCCTTCCGGTAACCAACGAGCCAGTCGAGCATCTTCATGACGGTAAGGCGCCGGGGTGCACGGCGCGTGCCACGACCTGGGCCTGGCCCACGGCCAAGGAGTCTGGATTCAATGGGGGCATGACACACCTCGAAACGCCGCCCATCGTTCTCCGACATGCCGGACCGCCTCCGCAATGCCGGGGGAGGGCCACGCCTGGTTCCTTAACGGTCTGCTCCAGGAAACGGAGTTTCTTGTGATCTTCTGGCCCATCGTGTCGCGCACAGGTCTTGCTATGGCTGCAGTTGGGCGGATCTCCTCGCACCGCGGAATGGCGGAATGGCGGGACGACCGCCGGAGAGTGCTGGCGACCGATGAAACGAGAAAAGTACGAAAAGGAGCTCAACAAACTGCAGGTGCGGTTGGCCCATCTGCAGCGGTGGGTCAAGGAGAAGGGCCTGCGGGTCGTCGTCGTGTTCGAGGGACGTGACGGCGCCGGCAAGGGGGGCACGATCCGCGCCCTTACCGAGCGTCTCAGCCCCCGGGTCTTCAGGGTCGTTGCCTTGCCGGCCCCTTCCGACCGCGAGAAGACGCCAGGCCTACATGCAGCGGTACATGCAGCACTTTCCGGCAGCTGGCGAGGTCGTCATTTTCGATCGCAGCTGGTACAACCGCGCCGGCGTCGAGTACGTGATGGGCTTTTGCACGGACAAGCAGCACCGACGTTTTCTGAAGGTGTGCCCCCAGATCGAGAAGTTCATCGTTGAGGGTGGGACGACCATCATCAAGCTCTGGATGGAAGTGAGCGACGACGAACAGAAGCGCCGATTCGAAGCCCGCATCAGCGATCCGATGCGGCAGTGGAAGCTGAGCCCGATGGACCTGCCGTCCCGGGAGCGTTGGTACGACTATTCGCGTGCGCGCGACATGATGCTGAAGAAGACCGACACCGCCGTCGCCCCCTGGTACATCGTGCGGTCGGATGACAAACGGACAGCGCGCCTCAACACGATCGCCCACCTGCTCTCGCTGATTCCCCACAAGAAGCTGCCTCAGGAGAAGGTGGAGCTTCCAGAGCGATCGACGAAGGGCGCGTACAACGACGCCAAGTCGATCGCGCGGCGACGGTTCGTGCGGGAGCGCTACTGAGACACATGAAGCCGCTGCTCGAGGAGATTCAGCACAACAAGCTGCTGTGGCTGCTGGTCTTCGTGCCGGCGGTGTTCGCGGCCCAGCAGTTCAGGCACGATGCGCACACGCTCCTGTTCGTCCTGTCCGTGCTGGCCATCGTGCCGCTGGCCGCCCTGCTCAGCCACGCCACCGAATCCGTGGCGGCCAAGACGGGGGATGCGGTCGGTGGCCTGCTCAATGCCACGCTAGGGAATCTGACGGAACTGGTCATTGCGCTCACCGCCTTGAGCGCCGGGCAATATGTGCTGGTGAAGGCGTCCCTTGCAGGCGCGATCGTCACCAACACGTTGTTCATGCTGGGCGCGTCCCTTCTCCTCGGCGGACTCAAGTATCACACCCAGGAATACAACCGCATCAGCGCCCGCATGCAGGCGAGCCTGCTGTTCCTGGCGACGGTCGCCCTGTTGATTCCGTCGGTCGTGTCCCAAGCCGACTCCGTAGCGGGGGCTGCGTTCATCGAGGAGCTGAGCCTGGGTCTGTCCGTCCTCCTCATCATCGCCTACGGGTTGAGCATGTTGTATTCCCTGAAGACGCACCGCGAACTGTTCGCCAGCGCGGACTCCGGGGAGGCCGGCCATGCGCCGTGGCCGATGGGCTGGCCCTGGCCACGCTGGCCGGCGTCACGGTGCTGGTGGCGCTGGTGAGCGAGGTGTTTGTCGAGTCGGTGCAGAAGGCGGCGGAGACGTTCGGGATGAGCCCGGCGTTCGTGGGGTTCATCGTCGTGGCGCTGGTCGGCGGCGCGGCGGAAATGGCCTCGGCGTTTTCTGGCGCACTCAAGAATCGGTTGGACTTGAGCGTGGGCATCGCGATGGGCAGCGCGTCCCAAATCGCGCTCTTCGTCGCGCCGGTGCTGGTGCTCGTGAGCTATGTCATCGGCCCGATGCCGATGGACCTGCAGTTCTGGCCCAGTGCCGTGGTGATGATGTTGATCGCCACCATGACCGCCTCGATGGTGACCAACGGCGGGCGCTCCGCGTGGTTCGTGGGGGTCCTGCTGCTGATGGTCTATGCGATCTTCGCGATGACGCTGTACCTGCTGCCACCCCGGGTGGCATGACATGGAATCCTCCCAGCGGGTCCTGGACCCGATTGATCGCGTCTCCGAAGTCCTCTTCGGACTGATCATGGTTCTCACGTTCACCGGCTCACTCAGCGTCGCCGAGTCCGGCCGCGACGACGTTCGCATGATGCTCATCGGCGCGCTCGGGTGCAACGTGGCCTGGGGCATCATCGATGCGATGCTGTTTCTGATGGGCGGTTTGGCCGACAAAGGCCGGGGCCTCATGACGTTCCAGGCCGTGCGTCAGGCCGCCGATCCGCAACAGGCTCAGCGCCTCATCGCCGGCGCATTGCCGGCGGTGGTCGCGTCGATCCTGGAGCCGGCGGAACTGGAAACGATGCGCGGACGGCTGATACAACTGCCCGAGCCGCCGGCACGCGCGCGCCTGAGCAAGGACGACTGGCTCGGTTCGATCGGTGTGTTCTTCTTGGTGTTCCTCTCTACGTTTCCGGTGGTGATCCCGTTCCTGTTCATCCAGAGCGTCGGACCGGCCCTGCGTGTGTCGAATGCGATCGCCATCGTGATGTTGTTTCTGACCGGCTACGCCTTCGGACAACTGACCGGGTATCACCCGTGGCTTGTGGGTATTGGGATGGTGGTTCTCGGAGCGATTCTGGTAGGCATGACCATCGCCCTGGGGGGATAGACGAGTGCGACTGCTGGCCTGCCTGTTGATGGCGTTCGCACTCAAGGACGACGCGGTCTTCGCCCAGGCCCCGACGAACGTGCCTGTCGCCGAGGCGACGAACACGCCGCCCGAAGCGGACGAAGAGGCATGGTCCTTTTCCGCTTCCGCCTACACGTATGTGGTGCCCGACGACAGCAACTACGTGCAACCCACGTTCACGGCGGACCGCGGCTGGCTGCACCTTGAAGCCCGCTACAACTACGAAGCGCTCGACACGGGCTCGGCGTGGGTCGGCTACAACTTCAGCGGCGGCGAAAACCTGGCGTGGGAGGTCACGCCGATGATCGGCGGCGTGTTTGGCGACACCAGCGGCATCGCGCCGGGCTACAAAGGCTCGCTGAGTTGGCGGAAGCTGGAGTTCTACAGCGAGGGCGAGTACGTCTTCGACACGGGGAGTTCCTCGGACAGTTTCTTCTACAACTGGTCGGAGCTGACACTGGCCCCCGTCGAGTGGTTCCGGTTCGGCCTGGTGACGCAGCGGACGCGCGTATACCAGACCGACCGCGACATCCAGCGCGGCCTGCTCGCGGGCTTCTCCTTCAAGAAATTGGACCTGACTGGTTATGTGTTCAATCCGGACGACGAG